>CAVYRH010000004.1:0-779338 GCA_963770835.1 uncultured Pseudomonadota bacterium | reverse complement strand
TCCCGTAGGGTCGAGGACTGGTGCGGTGGCCTTCTGGCTCCGTTTCCAGTCCCCGCCTCCTCGAACGTAGCGTGCGGATTTCCCGCACTACGCTCACCTGTTGCTTTCCTGTCAAAGTTTATGTGACCTATCAGACGGGTAGCGCTTTCGGTTCTTGGTAATATCGTATTTGGTAGCTTCTGTACAACCCCAGATACTTATATATCCACTCCCTACTCCACCTATCCCGCCCAAAACCGTCGAGCTTCTTCGCACGCATCATATGCCGTCTGATTTTATTCTCGACCCATCTTTCCACGTAGTTAAAACAGCGCCTAGAATTCCCTATCCGAAAGTAATTCACCCACCCACGCAGTTTGGGATTGATAATCTCAATCACCCTCTGCACCGGCTGAGATTGGAAGCTTCCAAATGTTTCCTTGAGCTTACCCAGAAGTGTTGCTCGCGCCTTCATTTTCGGCGTGAACTTCACCCCCCATTTCCCTCGACGGGTTTTCACCTGTCGAAAGTCAAACCCCAGAAACCCGAAACTTTCACCTTTCGTTAAGTCTGCTATCCGCGTCTTGTCCGTGTTGATTTGCAAGTCGAGCTTGGTCAATTCTTCAAGTAACCTTCGGTAGGCAGCCTTTGCCAACCATTCCCATTGCGGATATCCATTAACAAGGATCACCATATCGTCAGCGAACCTCGCATATTCGATATAGTTGTTCTTCCCTTGCCGAGTCACTTCTTTTGCCTTTTCCAGCATCTTATCCACCTCGTTGAGGTAGAGATTAGCCAGAAGAGGGGAAATAACCCCTCCCTGCGGGACTCCTCTTTTGCCGCTGGCCTTCAGGATCATCCTCAACAATCTCAACACCGTTTCATCCTCAACCCTTCGGGCAACTTTCTTCATCAGAAGGTCGTGCCTTACCGTGTCGAAATATGCCTTGAGGTCTACATCAATGACTCGGGTTTTTCTACAGACGATTGCCGATGCTACCCTGTTCACAGCCGCATGAGCGGTCCGCTTGGGTCGATACCCATAGGACCCTTCTTGAAAATCGGCCTCAAAAATCGGTTCCAGAATAAACTTCAGTGCTCCCTGGACTACTCTATCCCGAATGTTGGGTATCCCAAGGACTCTTACCTTCCCATTTCCCTTGGGTATTTCCTTCTTCCGGTTTCGAACGGGCTTATACGTGCCTTGAACTAATTCACCCCGGATGCTTTCCAGAAACGACTCCACTCCGGCCTCCTCAATGGCATCAAACGTCACCCCATCTATTCCAGGGGCTCCGTTATTTACCTTAGCCATTCGGTAAGCCTGTTGAAGCGTTTCCATCTTGCAAACATGGGTGTACAGTCCCCAGAAACTCCAGTTCTTTTCAGCCTTCGCTTTGACGTATATCTCTCGTCTCAGGTCTTGCAGGTTAATTGACGTCTTTTTCATACCGTCACTGCCTTCCGTTTTGTCGAGGGACTTAACAACAGCAGGGTTCCTTCGCTCCACGGGCATTACCCCGCTTCATCGCTACCATGAACCCATCCTAAACCCTCTCACCTTCGACCGTTTTCCCGCGTCACGGTTATACGGCCTACCTTTCTCCAAGCATTTCTGCCTGGGGCAAGGAGGGTTTCTCCAGTTGCTTGGCGTGTCCTTGTCTTCGTGCCGTTGCTATCACCCCGTCGGAGTGTTCCAGCGCTTCAGCCATTTCTCCGCGCTGTCCCATGATGCTTTCGTCCCACGACGGCGGACTCAGCCTCCGAGGCAAGTGTTTTCGGGGCCACCTGTGCATTTACTTTCGTTACGGCCCGACGACTCGCTCACCATCCTTTCGATGGCTTTGTTGATGGGCTTCAGGCATTTGGTTTCCCGCTTGCCTGCCATCCTAGCTAATGGGCTTTGGCTATTACCCATGCAAGACTATCTCTTGCTGAACACACCTGCCTTTTCTGGACGCACCGTCGTGGACAACTTCAAACATCACTTAACAACATAAGAAAAACGGCGTTCCGTATGGAAATGGAACACGACCTTTCCATCGAATTCATCCAAAAGCCGATCGGACTCCTGGCCGGTCACCGGTTTCTCGACCGTCTCCTGAAGTTCCCAAAGTTTCTCGCTTTTTAAGTTCAATAGGACAGCCGATCTTCCCGCGATCGTTTTTTCCTTGTTCGGCGATTTCAGGAAGCTGCCCAAAGCGATCATGTCGCCATCCTCATAAGCCCGCCCCTCAACGACCCAAAGGGGGTCCATATCTTTTGGAATAGGGACCTCCAAGATCGTCTTTCCATCCTCCGCGCCTAAATAAACCACCTTCCCCCGAGCCTTGTCGTAAAAAAGGAGGATGGAATCATTCTTCACGGCACCTATAAAGAAGGGCTTAGTCCCAACCCCGGTTTGGCCAGGAGACCCTTCGATACTCAACCAGCCTTGGTCCGGCACATTGGCGGCTTCATAGGTGAACAGGATCTTGCCTTCATTGCTGATACCCCACCATTGGTCATTTTTAAGCTTGTAATTACTGGAGCCTGTCAAAAGGCGCCTCCCATCCCCGCTGATCCAATCGAATTCCGCGGGGGCCGGGAAAGTCTTATGGTCCTTCGGATCATCGGTGGAAACCAGATGGATGGTCACGGGGCCGCGCCTCTCGGTCATATAAGCCAGGTATTTCCCATTCTCGGAAAGCATTTTGTTCATAACGCCGTCCGCCTCAAAATAGGTCTTTCCCGTGGCATCGCGAAGGACGAGGCTTTGAAGGGTCCCGTTGCGACCGATGCAATAGGCTACGGTGCCCGAAGGTTCGATCATTTTCAAAAAAATGATCGGGTCCGGCCCGCCTGATTCGTTCCAAACCTCCTTGTCACCGTCAAAAAAGGACGCCGACGAACTCCCCGATGTGAGCCGGCAATTGGTCGTGGACTCCATCCAAAAGGCGTAACGTCTGGGCCTTGAGAAATGGACATAGGCCGACTGGTAGCACCAATCGTTGTCCCCCTCCGGTTTCGGGTTTTCCAAGTTCTTGACCAGACAGTCATCCTCAAGAAAGAACGGTTTCGACTGTCGAATAATGTAACTTTCCTTCCCCACTCGCACCGTCACCTCCTTGGCATTCGGCAACACTTCGGTCACTTTCAGAGCCGGAATGTAATGGAAACCAAGTTTATCCAAGGTAGGATCAAGGGCCTGGGCAAAACTTAACGTCGTTAATAAGTAGGTCCAACCAAAATAAAGAAATAGCGATCTCAAATGAAAAGTCATCAAAACACCCCCTCGTTCCGCCATGAAAAAAGATGCCAGACCACCCTGACCCTTTCGTCTGCAGAGTAGAGCACTGGCGCGATGGTGTGCAGAGGGTTCCTTGATCTGTTTCCCCGTTTCCGGTTCCGTGCCCCAACGAGGTTCCCTCATCACTTCGTTTCCAGCGCCCCCTCGTCAAACCGTACGTGACCTTTTCGATCATACGGCTTTCCGACAACCTCTCCTCCGGCGGCTTTACAGGTTCGACTTCCCCCTTGGCCGCTCGGCATAGTGCCTGTTGTCAAAGGCCTCGCGCTTTGGTACTACAGAGTTGTTGGCCCTTTTGGGGCATGCTCCAGCGCCTACCTTCTTTGAGACACATGGTTGAAGCAGGGGTCCTTCCCTCAGGGTGGTTTTGTTGTCCACCCCTTCATCGGTACTGTGACCCCCTCCGACTTCCTCCCACCCTTGCCTCTTTTCGGTTTTAGCCTTATAGCGGCAAGTCTTTTGGCGGGTAGGATCTCCCAGCTTGCTTGCATAGCCTTTCCAACATTCCGTTCCCCATACTCCGGAGGACTTGCCCCGCTTGCTACCAGATTCTTCAGCGGGATCGTGGCCTTCGCCAGTAGACACGCGGCTCGGCATCCCCTTGCACCTTTCGGTGTCCCATTCACGAAGCGGCAGGATTCACTTGATGTTGCGGACTGCTGGATTGTTCCCTCACTAAATGAGGTTTATGACCCCGTTTCGGGCAGGACCTCTCGATCCTACGCCGGGGGCTGACTTCCAGGCTCTCTGGTGATTACCTGGTCAGGACTTGGGTTGACCCTCATCGGCCTACTCCCTCACCTGCTGGCTCTGCAAACCCTCCTCTGGCACGATGTCTACTACGGGTCCCCGTCGTGGACAGGTCTTAGCGTATTTCCGAGATCAGTTCTGGATGGGACTTAAGAATGCGGATCAGCTTTGACGCGGAACCACTCGGTCGTCGAATGCCCTGTTCCCAGTGTTCAATGGCATTAGGGCTTGCACCCACAACCCCCGCAAACCCTGCCTGGGTTAAATGCAAAGCTTTACGAACACCTTTTACTTCATCAGCGGTCGCTGGTTTTGGCCGGTAGCTTTCCCGCATGCCGTGGAGTTTCTTGCCTTTTTTGATCTCGATCGATTGCTTGAGACTCTCCCGCATCAGTTTGAAATCTTTATCGTTCATTTCTTCCCTCCTGTTTTCCCTTTGCTTAAAGCCTGCCGCAAGTCCTGGACTAGGATCTTTTCCTGCTCAACCGTTAAATCCGGAGCCTTTCGCTTATCAATGATGAAAAAAAGGTAAATGTCATCGGGCTCATCGAAAAAGTACCAAACCCGGTAACCACCGCTTTTCCCTTCGGGCCTCTTGGTTGAGGCGATTCGTAACTTATGAATGCCGCCCCCTAAAAGTTTCCCGCCAACGGGGTTGTTATTGATGGCTTCTTCAATCGCGACTTGCAAACCCTCCTCGCGAATTGCGTCGATCAGTCTCGAATAGATAGGCGACTGAATAAAATGGTGTCGTTCCATCACCCATCCTTTTGACATATCCTACATTGTAGGACTTTTGGGGAGATAGTCAAGGTTCATTCAAAACTGCCGAAAAAGATCGTCCAATCCGGGTCCCCGTCGTGGACAATGGGAAAACCGCATTTAACCGAACGATCTTCTTCGATTGACTCATTTAAAAAAATGCTTTATCAACACAATCAAACAACAGATGCCACCCACAACAAACCATACAACCGCATAAATCTCATTAGTCAATAGGCTAAACTTCCTGTCTCCACAGTTCGGGCAAATGGAAGCGTTTAAGTAATACTGAGCCCCACATTTTGAACATTGACTTTGGAAAAGATTCACGCTTCACCTCTAAAATATTTCATGCAATTTTCACCCCTTTCATTCTAGTCAACGTGCCCAATCACCCTTGTCCACGAAGGGTCCCCGTCGTGGACAAGTAGACTTGGACTTTATTTGTTTTCCCTCCCCAACCTTTTCACGGCTAACGGGGCCGCCAAATCACCGTTTATCGCAGCGCGGGAATACCATTGAAGGGCTTGATTTTTATCAGGATGCACTCCCAAACCTTTTTCGTACATTTCTCCCAAGTAATATTGAGCAATTGCATTTTGCTGAACCGCAGCTTTCTCGAACCATTGAAAAGCCAGTGTGTAGTCTTTATGAAATCCCCGCCGACCTCTAAAATAATCATTCCCAAGAATCTCTTCATAAGTTGGGTCTCCCTTGGCTGCCAAAGTTTCCGCCGCTAAATCGCCGTGGATCCAACTTATATAAAAATCACTGAAAATGATGAGGATGGAAGCCGCTACAACCCACCAGGTCCACCGGGGAACGCTTTTCTTTTTAACAACTACTATCGTGTCGGCTAAATAATCATGGAGGGCTCTTTTTTTATGGTTAATCAAAAGTATGACCATTTCGCTGAAATACCAAATAATAAAAAAATAAGGTAATTTGTCTTCGATGATTTTTAAAATATTGGAAGGAAAACTGAATGGATCTTGAGAACCAACGAGTAACATACCTGCCGTTGTTATACCGCCCGTGATCAAAAGGGCCTTTACTAAACACCAGAAGTTAAAAAAAACATCCAGACTTTGTCTAAATAAAATTTGTTTCAAAGTGATCGAGGAAAAATCGTTTTTAAGGACATGAATACCCATCACCATTTTACCCGGCGTTTGACTCCATCGCTTGAGAGTGTAGAGGGTAACCCCCAAGCAAATGAGGCAATAAAAAGCATTGATCCAATAGTCATAAATATTTTTTCTCAGGAGTAACAATAAAAATAGGAAGAAGGAGCTAAAGACCCCACCATCCACAGTCAAACTACCTAATCGCCTCCAAAAGCCTGCATATTGGACATTCCTGGCAGCCCCTTTCCCTCGGAACCCCCTTTCTTGCGACCAAATAAAAAACAAACCAATTGCTATTAAGAGAAAACCCAAAAGGAAAAAATGGGACAAAAAGGATACGAAACAGAAGAAGAAGAGACTAACGATGAACAAATCATAACCCCGGCTTTTAGAATTATTTCGATTCATCCCGCCTCCCGATAATAAACGGTCTTTAAATACTTTTCTTCTTGTCCATTCCGGGTCCCCGTCGTGGACAGGTTAGGTTTTCCATGGATCAATCAGATGGATTCCAAGCCCTTGAAAATGCCGAATATTGCGGGTGGCCAAGGTTGCCTTGTTGGCCAAAGCGATCCCGGCAATCTGGACATCTCGAATCTCAACCGGACGCCCTATTTTTCTTTGTTGGGCCGCGATCGAGGCAGACGCCCGGGCCGCAGCCAGGTCAAATGGTAGGACCCGGCCTTCCAAATCAATTTCCAAGGCTTGGTTAAAAATGTCTTCCAGTTGATGCCGTCTTTTCCCACCCGCCAGGTTCTCGAGGCCAAACCGAATCTCAAATACGGTGATCGTCGTGGTCCAAACCGATTCAACGGACTGGCGATCCAACCATGAAACGACAGCAGTATCCGGTTCCCGAAGCATCAATGCGGAAAGAATATTTGTATCGAGCAGGATCATGGGACAAGGGAGACAGGCTGGGCTTGCTGGCCACGCAATTCGGGGATTTCTCTGGTCAACCCTATCTTCCTAAACCGCGCCTTAAACCTGGCGCCCAATGGTATGGGAGCGCGGCCCCCATCCTTCCCTACCACATTTCTCAAGATGTCTCGCACCTCTTCTTCCGTGCTGTGCCCATTCTTCCGAGCCCTTTGGCTCAGTTTCAACTTCACGCTGTCATCTAAATTCCGAACGATTAATTGGGCCATAGGTTACCTCCACAATGTAGGCTTAAGCGTAATTACGATATCATGATATCACCATTGTGCAATTCCCGCAAGGGGTCAAAAACCTCTTCAACCTTCCCGCCCAAAAGAGGTCTTTAAGTCTTTTTGCCTGTCCACGAAGGGTCCCCTTCGTGGACAACATGAAAGTGCAACCACATCAATCAGGCATGGCGACCGGCAGGACTTGTCGGCCATTCCGCCGATAAATTTTAAAATCACTATCGAGGGTCAAAACGATTGCTTTGGGATCTAGTTCAGACATTTTCACTAGGCATGCGTCTGCCAGCGACATGGGAACACTGGAATACCGGGACATCAAGGCATCGACAGCGGTTAAGTGGGGTCCCAACCGAAAGGATAGGTCAAGCACACCGCGATCAAGGAGTCCAAATACTGCACGGGCCCCTCCTTTGAGGCCGCGCACCAAAAAGCAGGCTTCCGAAATGACAGCCTCGCAGGTAGCAAGGGGCGGTTCGATCGATTCAAAAAGATCGCGGGCCCAAAGGTGGTATTGGTCGCGGCTGTTGAGAAGCGCAACGATAGGGCCGGTATCAGCGATGTAATTCTGCTTCATTCACCGTATCCCCGCATGTGTTTGGATGCGGTGGATAAACCGGAAGCGCCTCGCAGCTTTCCTACTAATTCTCCGGCCAAATCCGCGGCGGAGCGTTTACGCTGCCCAGCAAGACCGTTCAGCGCTTCCCTTAAAACGGCCGAACGGCTGACATGGCGTTTACGGGCCAAGTTTTCCAATTCTCGTTCTAAAGATTCCGGTATTTTGACTGTAATCGTCCTCACGGGTCCTCCAAAAGTAATACGTATATGTCATAAGGGTAACACAAAACCCCAGTTTTCTTCAACTCCAAGCCGCTTAGGTTGTCCGGATTTCCCATTTCAAGCCCGCTAGATATTTCCAATGGTAACTTCAGAGCTGGCCAACGCCCCCGTCCACGAAAAGCTCCGCGCCGACGGTATAAGCCGACTCGTCGGAAAGGAGGTAAGCCACGGCCCCCGCCACTTCCTCGGCGGTGCCGAAACGCTTGGCGGGCACCAGCGCGGCCCGGGCTTCCAAACCGGCGGCGGGCACCCCGGCCCAAATGGGGGTTTCAATGGGGCCTGGGCTGACCACGTTCACCCTGACTTGCTGGGACAGTAAATGGCTCGAAAAGGTACGGGCCATCGAGCGGACCGCCGCCTTGGTGGCGGCATAACCCGCCATGGCGGCCGTGCCCTTCGTATCCGCGACGGAGGCGTTCAACACCACCGCGGCCCCCTTGGAAAAGAGGGGGATGGCTTTTTGAACCGTAAAGAAGGTGCCCCTAAAGTTGGTGTCCATCATGGTGTTGATATGCTCTTCGGTGACCTGTTCCAGGGGTTCCATGATGGCCACCCCCGCGTTGGCGAAGAGTCCATCCAGCCGCCCGTACTTGGCCTTGACCTGGGCGTAAAGGGAATCGAGGTCCGAAACCCTGGCCACATCGGCCACGATGCCCTGGGCCTGGGATCCCAGCTCCCGAACCGCCTTTTCCAATTTTTCCTTATCCCGGCCCGTGATGATGACCTGGGCCCCTTCCTCGGCCAGCCTTTGCGCCGTCGCCAGCCCGATGCCGCTGTTCCCTCCCGTGACTAAAATAACCTTCCCCGCGAATCGATCCTTTTCCATGACCTGCCTCCTTTTTTTACTTTAATTCATAACTAAGAATTCAAAATTAAGAATTGGGTCAGTGCCCCGCCACCGCGCCCGGGGGCGCCGCCGCCTTTCGGATGAACCCCATCAGCACCGCGCTGGCATAGAACATCAGGCCGATGGCCAAAAAGCAATCGCTGTAGGCCATCACGAAGGCTTCCCGGTTCAGGGTACCGAAGACCGTGGCCAGGGCCTGGCGCAGGCCCTCCCCGCCCGAATGCAAGGCCAGGTAACCGGCCCGGTGGGCCAACTCCACCTGGGCCGCCGGCGAGAATCGGCTGGTGGCCTCGGCGATACGGGTGAAATGCAGGTGGTAGCGGTTGTCCAGGAGGGCCCCCAGCGCCCCGATGCCGATGGAGCCGCCCAGGTTGCGCATCATGTTGAAAAGCCCCGAGGCGGAACCCACTTCCGAGGGTTCCAGCCCCCGGTAGGCCAGGTTCGACATGCAGGTGATGATGAAGGGCTGGCCCAGGGCCCGAACCACCTGCGACCAGAGGAACTGGTCATAGCCCCAATCGTTGGTCAATCCGGCGTTCATCAAGGCGCTGGTCCCGAAGAGCAGGAACCCGACGGCCGCCAGGACCCGGTTGTCGAACCTTTTCACCATCGCCGGGAGGATGGGGATGATGAGAAGTTGGGGAAAGCCCGACCACATGATGACCTGCCCGATCTGCGTGGCGTCGAACTGCCGGATCTGCGCCAGGAACAGGGGCAGGATGAAGATGGAGCCGTAGATGCCGAACCCGAAGGCCAGGGCCGCCAGGTTGGCCATCAGGAAGTTGCGCCGCAAGAGAAGCCGGATATTGATGAAGGGCTTCGGGTTATGGGCCTCCACGATAAGGAATAGGATGGCGGAGGCGACCATCAGGATAGTCAGGTAAAGGATGAGGTCCGACCCGAACCAATCCTCGCGGACGCCTTCCTCCAGCACCACCGTCAGGGACCCCAGGGCCGTCCCCATGGTAAGGATGCCCCACCAGTCCCCTTGCCTCAGCAAGCCCAATTGGGTGGGGGCCTTCTCAAGCCCGTAACCCGCCAAAAGCAGCAAGAGGATGCCCGGCACCAGGTTGATGTAGAAAATGAAGGGCCAGGAATAGTTGACCGTCAGCCAGCCGCCGATGGTGGGCCCGATGCAGGGGGCGAAGGTGGCCGACAGGCTGAAGAGCGACAGCCCCAAGGCCCTTTGGGCAGTGGGCAGGTTGGTGAGGATGATGGTGGCGCTCAAGGGGATGAGCACGCCCCCCGAGAAACCCTGGAGGATACGGAAAAAGATCATGGCGGGCAGGCTTTGGGCCGTACCGCACAGCATGGAGGCCGCGATGAAGGCCCCCGCGCTCCAAAGCAGGTAGCGGCGCAAGCCGAAGACCTGGGCCAGCCAGCCGGTGAGGGGGATGACGATGATCTCGGCCACCAGGTAAGCGGTGGAGATCCAAGCCCCTTCGTCCAGGGTGGCATCCAGGCCGCCCTGGATATCACGCAAGGAAGAGTTGGTGATGGAGATGTCCAGGATGGCCATGAAAGCCCCCAGGAGGGAGCCGATCACCGCGATCCATTGTTTGGTTGTCGCCTTTTCGGGGGTGGGGGGTGTCATGGGGGCCTCCTCAGTCCACGATGATCTTGGCTTCGGCCGACAGGCCCGGCACGATGCGGTCCTCGTAGCCCTTGATGGAATCCACCAAAAAGCGCAGCCGCACCGGCACCCGCTGGACGATCTTGGTGAAGTTGCCCGTGGCGTTCTCCGGCGGGATGAGCGCGAAGGTGGAGCCCGTGCCGGGGGCGATGCTGTCCACGACGGCCTCGAATTGCCTGCCCCCGATGGAGTCGATCTCCACCCTGGCCCTTTGGCCGGGCCTGATCTTGCGCAATTGGGTTTCCTTGAAATTGGCGTCCACCCAGGGCGTGGCCGCGTCCACGAAAGAGAGCAGGGGCTCGCCCGGGGCCACCACCATGCCCGCTTCCACCGACTTCTTGCCGATGGTGCCGTCCTCCGGCGCGCGCAGCATGGTGAACTGCAGGTTCAGCTCGCTTTGCTGGATCTGGGCCCGCAGCGAGCTCCATTGGTTCTCCAGTTCCTGCGCCTTGGCCAGGGCCGCGTCCCGGTACTGGGCGCTGACGGCCTGTTCGGCGAAAAGGTCCACCGCCCTTATTTCGTCCTTTTTGGCCAGCTTCAGGCTGGCCTCGATGGAGCGAAGCTGGGCTTCCTGCTCGTCCAGGGCGTTCTGGTAGTCCCGGGGATCAATGACCACCAGGATCTGGCCCTTCTTGACCTTTTGGTTCTCCTCCACCAGCACCTGGGAAACCAAACCCGGGACCTTGGTGGAAAGCGTGGCCACATTGGCCTCCACATAGGCGTTATCGGTGGATTCGGAACGCCCCCCGAAGGCCAGCCAGGCCGCCACGAGGGCCACCGCCGCCGCCCCTATTCCAAATCCCGCCTGTTTTTTCGTTTTTGTCGTCATGACGCTCTCCTTTTTTTCCCGGCCTTCCGCCGGGGTTGGTTTTTTTCCTGCCTCAAGCTTTGCGCTGCGATTGCCGTTCGGTCCGCTCCCGGGCCAAGGCCACCCGCCGGACCATGTTGTCGTTGAGATGGGCCAGCCTTTTGATCTCCTCCGGAACCGGGTGGCCGGCCGGCCTTTCCAGTTCGATGAGGGATTGGATGCGGTACTCGCTGTTCATGGCTTCCTCCTGGTAATCCGCTAAAAATTAAGTTTTTGTTCTTCCCTGTGCGCCGGGCCCCGTCCCTCAATACCTATCTATAGGTAGGTATTGAGGGTAAAAAAATTGGGAACGGAGCACTTGGCTTCCGCTTCCCGAAAACCAACCTTCTGTTTCCACCTTCTCCCTTGAGGGGAGAGGCCGGGATGAGGGTGGTTTTGACGGCTACAACACCCCTCACCCTACCCTCTCCCCCAAGGGGCGAGGGTTTAAGAAAATCAAATCAGATACTCAAAAACCCAACTTACTTCTTTAAAGCTTCCAATATCTGCCGGGTGACCTGGGGGTAATAGTCCGGGTTGTTCTGGGCCCGGCTGGTCTGCAAGGCCCCCTGGATGGAGGCGTAAATAAACTGGGCCTGTTCCCCCACGGGCCCCCGGGCGGCGAAGACGCCTTCCTTACGGCCTTGTTCCAGGACCCCCCTCAGCCAATCCTGGTGGCGCTTGATGACGGCGCCGGCCGTGGCCCGGACCTTTTTCGGCAAAGTGGACCATTCGGAAATCAAAGCCCCAATGGGACAGATGCGCGTGCAGTTCTCCGAGATGCTTTTGAAGTAATCGAAATAAGCCTGTATCCGCTCCAAGGGGGTCAAGCCCCTTTCATTGATGGAATCCTGCCAGCCGCTGACGCGCTTCAAACTGTCCGTGAGCAGGCCCACCCCCAGGTCTTCCTTGGCGGGAAAGTGGTAGTGGATGCTGGCCTTGCGGATCTTCAGCCTCTCCGCCAGGTCCTGGTAACTGAAGGCGTTGTAACCCCTGGTCTGGATCAATTCCAGGGCCACTTTTTTCAGTTCAGCGGGGGTGTCTTTTCGGTTGGCTAATGTTGGGCGGCCCATAGGGAACCTCGTTCGTTTATCTATCTACGGGTAGATAATACCTACCTCAAGGTAGATAGTCAAGACCTTTTTTAAATCTTTTGGTTTGGCTGGTTAGGCAAGGAGTAGGGTCGAAAAGAAGCTTTAACAGGATGTTGAAAAAGTCCAGGGAACAACCTTTTTCCTATTTGTGTCGCGAATCACCCCTTAAAAAATAAGGGGTTAAATGCGATTCGCTCCAAACCCGTGGCTGTTGACAGGGTGAAAAAAACACTTTTCAGCACCCTGTTAATGGTTTCATTTCAAGCCCAAAGATGCCGCGCAGTTGCCTTATCCACGACGGGGGCCAATTCCTGTTTTGAACCGGCACACCCAAAGCTCGAACCTCGGCTTGTTGCCTCGGTTCAGGGGCCCGTCGTGGACATCTAGAAAAACCTTAAAATATCCGGGAAAATAACATCGAAGTAACTCTTTAAAATCGTAAATCGTATTTAACCCTGCTGGAATCTATATTCAACTACGGGGGCTTAAAAAGCCAAATCACGGAGGTGGCAAGTGTTGAGCTATAGGACGTTTTTTTTGACAGTACTTTTCCTAGGAGGTCTTGGCATGGTTGAAACAACGGTAGCTGATTCGATGGGCAAGCCGGTTTACGACAGTCCAAAAGACGTTCAGCCCCTGGTGATAGGACAAATCATCCCCAACGGCGAACTGACGACCCTTGAGGGGAAAAAGGTGGAACTGAGGGCCCTTGTTTCCCAAAAACCCTCCATCCTTATTTTTTACCGTGGGGGATGGTGCCCCTACTGCAACCTGCAAATGGGCCAACTGGTGAGGATCGAGCCGGATTTAATGAAGATGGGTTACCAATTATTGGCCATTACGCCGGACAAGCCCGAAAGCCTGCGCGAAAGTTTGGACAAACACGGGATCAACTACACCCTGCTTTCCGACCGCACCATGGGCTTGACCCGCCAATTCGGCTTGGCCTACCGCTTGGACCCCGGGACCTTGGAAAAAATGAAGGGCTTCGGCGTCGACCTTGAGAAGTCCACCGGGAATTCCCTCCACGAATTGCCGGTCCCCGCGGCCTTCGTGGTGGATACCAGGGGCCTTATCCATTTCGTTTATTACAACCCCGACATCAAGGTCAGGGTCAACCCGGACGAATTAATGAAGGCGGCAAAGGAGGCCTTGAAATGAAATTGATCAGCCCAAAGGTTCACGGATATTTGGACTACGTGGTGGTTTTGGTTTTCCTGGCCGCTCCCGCCCTCCTACACCTGTCAATGCTGCCCGCCGTCATTTCCTATTCCCTGGCGGGGATTCACCTTCTCCTCACCCTCTTGACCGATTTTCCCCTGGGCGTCCTGAAAATAGTTCCCTTGAAATGGCACGGGATCATCGAGCTGGTTGTGGGGCCCGTCTTGGTGGCCCTGCCCTTTATCCTGGGGTTCGGCTCCGAACCGGCGGCCCAATATTTTTACGTCGTGAACGGTGCCGTCATCTTCATCGTCTGGTCCTTGACGGATTATGGAAACACGAAAAAAGTTTAGGAAGGGCGCTTGGGGGGCCCTGGAAAAATTTTGCTTTTGGCCCTGGCTCCTTTGCCTGGCCCTGGCCGCCCCGGCCTGCCGTTTTCAAAACCCCTACCCGGACGCCCCGGGCGTCCTATTCATCCGCCAGCAAATCTGCGACCTGGGCGACTTTAAGAAAGGCTTCTTCCGCCCGGAAAACGGCCTCAAGGGCCGGGGATTCCTGGCCTATAGTTTCCACCGCGACTGGCGGGACCCGGGAACTTACATCCTCACCTTTAGGTGCGCCGACCTGAGGAAGGCGGCGGAATTCATCCAAACCTCCAACTTCATCACGGCCTGCGTGGGCGCGGGCAAGGACTTGCCGCTAATGTGGGCCGGCACGGAGGAAGATGGACATTCCGGCCAAAACTTCGCCCAAAAGCCGGGCGGCCTGGTGGTAGCCCGCTATGAAGTAAAAAATTACGGTTTATGGAAAAAGTCTTGGGAGGCCGGACAAGCCGGGAACCGGGGCCTTCCAGGAAGCCGGGCAAAAAACGCCCCTTACGGCCTATACCGTGGCGGCAGCCCTGGGGTGGTGATCGCAGCTTATGAGTTACCGGACATGAACCAGGCGCGGGAATTCATGGCATCTAAGGCGGCGAAAGACGCCGGGGTCGCCCACATGGACTTCTGGATTGGCACCAATTTAGAGGGAGGAACCTTTTGACCCGCGCCTTATTCGGTTCACTCTGTTCGGGGATCAATGAACCCGCCTTAAAACGAGGAATGGCCGATGAATAGGAAATTAAACCCCTTTCCAACACGGGTGAATTGGGCCGTCACAATGCTCCTGGCCTTTGCCGGAACCGGGGTGAAGCCCGCTTGGTCCCAGGCCCCGGCCCAGGATGGTCCCTCGCTGATTGAGCTTTTCACCTCCCAGGGATGTTCCAGCTGCCCCCCGGCCGAAGAGGTGTTGAACACTTGGGGCATGGATCTTTTCAAGGCGGGCAAGGCCCTGCCCCTGGCCTTTCACGTGGACTATTGGGACAACATCGGATGGAAAGACCCTTTCTCCTCCCCCCTTTTTACTGCCCGCCAGCGCGATTACGCCAGCGCCTTGGGTGATTCCTCCCTCTATACCCCGGAGATGGTGGTGGGTGGACGGGTGGGGTTCGTGGGTTCGGACCTTTCCCGGGCCCAAAAGGAAATGGCCGTTTCCACCGGCCCATCGGCGCGCCTCAGCCTTGGCTGCCGTCTCACCCCGGATGGCTTGGCCGTGAAAACCACCGCTTCTTTTTCCAAGGCCGCCGGCCCCGGCCCTTCCCCGAAACTTTACGCGGTGGTTTTTGAAAACGGTTTGTCCACCAATGTCCTCAGCGGGGAAAACAAGGGTAGGAACTTGACGGAAAATTTTGTGGTCAGGGATTTGAGCGAAATAGAAGCGCCTGAAAAAGCGGGTTCTTATCCCGGCCGGGCCGTGATACACCTGGAATCTTTCTGGATAAAGGATCACCTGGGCGTCGCGGTTTTCGCGCAGGATCAGACCACGCAAAAAATCCTGGGTGTTCGTTGGATTTACCCGGTTACCGGAAAATAAAAGTTTGTGGTGAATCGACAACATCATTTCGATTGGTTGATCCGTTTTATCCCACAATCTCTTTAAATTATTTCGAATGTGGACAATTTATCGCTGACCAAGCCACCGGAAAGCCCTTTCCACAAACAGCTTCGCGTCTTTCTCAACGCAATTCCCATGGGCGATGACCAGCTTGTCAAAGTCCCACGAAAGCATTTTTTCAAGCGATTGCCGCGCGAGCTTTCGGTTGATGAATGAGAGCCTTAGGTCGAGCCCAACGCCGCCATAGGGAGCGGCGGCCCCAACAAGTTTAAAAAGGAGATTGTGGAGGGGCTTCCCATTCACAATCGGATGAATTTGGATTAAATCATCCAGGATGACCGTCCGGGACGCCTTGTGAAAGAAAAAGACTTCCTCGATGAGGGGGTTGCCTTTGAAGGCAAGTTGGTCGAAGTCATCCGCCCAGCCTTGGGGCGGCACGTCTCCAAGAATGCCCGTGAATGGCAGGTTTCCCTTTTTCAACGTGAATGGGCTAGGTTTTGGCGCCCACAGTTGGGCGTCGGGAAATAACTTGTGCCACCCTTCCAGCCGCCAAACGTGCCGTGGAGTGTCCGCGACAAGGTATTGAATGGGTCCCAATCCAGTGATGTGTTTAAGCGTATCGACAGGCACGGATACAGGGGAATCCACCCATATGGAACCACTTGAGAGTTTTACGATGGTCATTCGGGTCGTAAACAAGATCCCCATATCACGGACATCCGGGCCGTCGACGATCCACAAGTTTTTAGCGAATTCCTGAAGTTCCGGCATATTGCTCACTCACCCCAATTCGGCGTTTACACTCCACCATATTTTTCATAAATTTTTTCCGCCGCCATCCGGGGACCATCCCATTTATCCATGATTTTGGAAAAGGCGGCGGCCTTTAGTTTAGCCTCCGAGTCATTCAAAAGCTTCGCGATGGCCTTTTGAACGCCTTTGGATGGTTTATTGGACTTCGGAACCCTGATGGCGAACCCCTGCCGAACCAAACAGGCGAGATTCGCAACCTGTTCCATTTGCATCCCGACCCCGACGACCGGTTTGCCCGCGTAGATGGCCGTCATTACTGTTCCGATGCCGCCATGAATGACCGTGAGGTCCGCCATCCGGTTGACCTCAAGGGCCGGGAGCCACCCGGTGACCATTACGTTGGAAGGAATTTTTACTTCGGGTGCCATGTCCAAAAGGAGTTTGATGGGAGCGATAACCCGATAGGGTTTCCCGTCAAAGCCCTCCAAGATATTTGCGACGATCCGGGGTGTTCCCGAGCTTCCCATGGCGAAATAGATCAGTGGTTTATCCCTTGGGATTGATTTCACTTCTTCAGGAACATGGAAATTCTGCCGGGCAATAAGCGGGCCGGTGAAATAATGATCCGGCGGGAGTTTCGCGCCGGAGAACTCAGCCGGTTCGGCCACCAAACTGATATCCCCTTTCCAAAATTCAAATATGGAGGAATAGCCCTGGACACCAAATCGTTTTGCCGCTTGATTAAGGGGATTCAAGAATCCAATTCGAACCCAAAAATTGATGAACCCCAGGATGATCCAATCGGCAATGATTTTCAGTGGTTTAAACTTGAGATTGTCGGTCATACCGGCTCCATGGGCGAAAAAGTCCTCAAGCCAAGTGGATTGGATGACCCACACCAAAGGGATACCTAAAATACGGCAGGTAACGGGTATCGTCAGGTAAGAGCCGGTGATAACGGCGGCGGGTTTTAATTCTTTTAAATAGTTCACCTCGTTCACGATCCTTGCGGTTAACTCCTTGAGGGAAAAGGCGGGGGTGAATTTCTCGCCCCGGTCTACCGCCGCAATCAGTTGAATTTTTTCCACCGTTAACCGGGGTTCCATCCTTTTAAGCGGAAACCCCTCTTCCTCGATTAAATATTCAAGGGTTCCACCGTCGGAGATGAACTGGATACCAAAAACCTTGTTGGCCGATTCGTGGTTACGGATGCCTTTGGCGATTTCAAGCATACGGGTGGTTTCGGCCAAGTTGTAGGCGCAGGGGGCGAACACCAGTATTTTTTTAGGTGATTCCATCGGAAACCTCCCGAAGAAACGGCGAAAAGGTGATAAACATCAAAGTAATCTTTCCTTATTGGTTTATTCTTTTCCAACCCACAAAATTGAAAAATTCCTAGGTTCAAAAAAATAAAATCAGAGTTTTTTCCTAAAATGTTCAAAAATCACCTGTCCGATAAACGCCGAAATGATAGCGATCGAGAAATTAGTTGCCGTGAATACATCTTGAATTGCGAAAACCAAACTCTTTCCTTGCGAACTGTTTGAACGCGTAAATTCCCCCATCAAAAGGTTGGAATAAAACAGGAAGATGATGAAACCCATTTCGATGGTCGTCCTCAAGAACCAGGTTGACTTTTTTTTGTTTGGTTTCATTTGTGGTTCTTTTTTTCGATCAAGGCAAGGTGCCGGTAAAGCGGTATGGGCATGATGATCTTGCCTATGCCATGGGCCACAAATGCCGCGATCATGAAGGGGACGATCAGCAGGCTTTGATCGGTCATTTCCATGATGATGATGACCGCCGTCAAGGGCGCTTGGACCACCCCTGAGAAAAAAGCCACCATACCGATCATGGCGCAAGCCCGCAAATTCAGGAGGTGGAAAAGTTTCCCGAGTGTAAACCCCATCCCGGCCCCAATGGAAAGACTGGGCGAGAAAATCCCCCCCGCCATACCAGAAAGGTAGGAAAAAACCGTGGTCAGGAATTTCTCTCCAAAAAACAGCTGGGGGAGGCTGCCGCCCGGGTTATCCATGTACCTTCTCGTGACCTCATAACCCGAACCCGCCGTGTCGCCATTGGAAAAAAAGGAAAACAAGGCGCATAGGACGCCGCAAAACAGGGCGCGGTAAACCCATCGTTTGGGGAGGATGTTCGTGAGGGGGCTGGTAAGGACACGGGAAAAAAGCCCCCCCAATAACCCCCCCGATAAGCCGATCAGGATCGAAAAAGGAATGAGGATGATGGAAGGGTTGGGGATATAGGGATGGCCAAAATAATGGTAATTCCCCCCCAAGGCCTGGGCGGTGATACCGCCCACGATCACGCTGAACATGACCACCCGCTTGAATTGGGAAAAGGTGGATTCGGCGATCTCTTCCAGCGCGAAGGTAATACCCGCGAGCGGGGTGTTAAAGGCCGCGGCGATACCGGCCGCGCCTCCCGCCACCAGGAAGGATTTAAAATCCGTTGCGCCGAAATATTTGTTGGATTTTCCCGCGACCCAATTGAACACCGAGGAAGCGATCTGGACGGTCGGGCCTTCGCGGCCTACGGAAGCTCCTCCCAGGATTCCCACCGTCGTGGAAAGAATCTTGAAAAAAGCCGTCTTTAGGGAAACCAAGGGGCTTAAAAGGGACTCGGGTTTTTGGGGCGAGGCCGTCTCGATCGCTTCCAATACTTGAGGGATGCCGCTCCCCTTCGCCTCGGGGGCGAACCGCACCACCAGCCAGGTCGCGGCAAAAAACAACGGGGGGGTCACTGCGAAAACCAGGATCGGGTGTTCCGTGAAATGGCTGATGAAAACCTGATGGGCGCGGGAGATGACCAGTGAGAAAAGATAGGCGGCAATACCCACCACGACGGCGGCCACCAACTGGGCCGCCTGGATATAGGTCCGGTTGTGAAAAGGATTCCAATTAAGAACAGCTTGCGCCACCAACTCTTTCGCTTGTTCGAAGGCGATTGTATCCGCGATTTTTCCATTTTTATGTTTTTTCATTTTATATGAGGTTTGAAAATTCTAACTCTTCTTTCGCTTGAATAACCCTAAATTTTTCCAACTGTTGCGGGGTAAGTATTTTCCTTTCCAAGGTCAAATCCGTCGCGATTTTCATCCTCAACCTTTCCCCTTGCAAATAGCCAATCCTGTTGCACAACATTTCCAATCTGTCCACATTAGGGTTCTCATTTTCCAGTTCATTTTGGATTTTAACTTGTCCCAATAAGAGTTGTGCATCTATTTCAGCCATCCGCTTGCGATAGGCGGCCCTGCACATTTGGATTTGATTTCGTTGCGTACCGGTTAATTTCAATCGGTTCAAAACGGCCCCTTTATTTGAATAATGAATAAAATCTTGGGTCCCTTTTGGTGTTGGCATAACCAATAAGTCCCTCAATAAAAGGCATGTTAAGAAAAACAACAGGGCCCGGATAAAAAACCGGGTTCCCATAGGCTTAGGAGGATTTATCATTTCAACTCCTTCCTGAGTTATCTTTGGTGAAATATCAGGTTAAGAAGTTAGGACCTTACGTCCCAGCGCCCGCCTAAGGATCATCCATATCCAATTCTGTTTGATCCGGTTTCAATTCGGCGAAGGCCCTTAAAATCTCATCCGTTAGGTCCCTTCCGTTTTTGGTAAATACCGTGTCATTCGAATCTAAAACGAGATCAACGCCTTCTTTTTTTGCGACCCCGGCAACCACATCCTTGATTCGGCCCATCAACAGCTTCGTCATTTCACGGTTTCGTTCCTCCAATTCGCTTTCAACGTGATTTTTCTCGTCTTGATAATCCCGGGTTTCGTTATTGAGTTCCTCCACCTTCCGTCCTCGTTCTTTTCTGGACAATGGGCTTTTGGGCTCACTCAGTTCTTTTTGAAGGTAGTTCAAGGCCTCCTCCGAATCGGCCAAATCCTGTTTTTTTTCCTGGGCAAAGTCGTCGTACTTTTTTTGGGCTTGGGCTGTACCGGGATATTCTTTAAAAAGAGTCTGCATATCGACGGTGGCAACCTTTAAATCATTCGCATTCCCGGTCGAAAAGGCAAGAAGGCAAAAAACAAAGATCAGGAATCGCATAAAGTTGCTCCGCAAGATGGGTTAAAACTCAATTTCACTGCCAGTTGATTGACGTACCGAGGGTCCGCAATACTTTCGGTTGGATTTCAAGCTTCCAACGCCACTGGCTGTCGAGTCTTTCCTTACGGCAAGAAGATTTCCATTTCGACCCGGCGGTTCTTCGCCTGGTTGTCCGGGGTGTCATTCGCGGCGACCGGATCGGCTGAACCCATTCCGGAAGCAGTTAGGTTGGCCACGAGAATACCCTGCTTGACCAACTCATCCAAGACGGCCTTGGCCCGTCGTTTGGAGATTCGGAGGTTTCCCTTTTCGGACCCGCTGTTATCGGTGTAAACCGAAATATTCGTTTGAAAGTTGGGGTGTTTCAATAAAACAGCCGCGACGGCATCGATCGTCTGGATTCCCTCTTTGCTTAAATGGGAATGGGCAACCTTGAATAGAAGGTCGCTAACCAAGGTAAGCTTGATCCCTTTATCCGTTTGGATCACTTCCCCAAACGCCTCAAAATCCTGGATTTGAGGGCCTAAGGTTGTTTGTGTTTCACTTTGGGACTTTGCCAGTTTGCCTGTGCTAGCACACCCGTTCAGGACAACCGCCAATCCCATGAACAACATCAGAAAGTACCTTTTCATTTAAAAACCTCCTGAATTTTATTCCCTGCAAATTCAAACACCGGAAATAATCCGGCTGGTTTTTTCCGGGCTGGTTTTGGAAAAATATTCCGAACCCGTCTGAAAATGGATGTGAACCCATTCACAGGCGGGTTCCCCGGGAATCCCGGGGACCCGGACGACTTTTTTATTTGGCCATGGGAGTTGCACTGGGCTTCATGGCCTTCTTACCTTTCTTCGAGCTCTTTTTCTTATGTTTCATGGTTTTCGCGACCGGGGTCTTGGCCGGCATCGTATCGGCCCAAACAGGCCCGGAAAGCGCCCCCACGAACAAAACCGTCATCATTACGGCCATCAACTTTTTCATGGCTTACTCCTTAATAACTTTAAAATTTTACGGCAGTGAAGACCGTTCTTTTGAGGAGCGATCCCATCCCCTTTTATGACTGCCGTTTCCCTTTCCCCGCTTTGGGCGGGGTTGGATCATTCGTCCCTTATTTGGTCGCCAAAAGTGAACCCATCACCCTTTTCATGAATTTCTCCCTTCAATTTTAAGAAACGGAATAGGGGCCCGCCTGGGAAGGCGGGCCGAATCCCTGTTCCGGCCAGCTTTACCGATCCCCTAGATTTACAAAGAGGGGACGGAACAATTGCCCGGCCCTTGGGAAGCCGGGCTTGGCCCGGGGGTTGCGCCCGGGCCGGATTAAGGAGGAGAGGAAATCAGAAATAATCCAAGGGGAGGGTTTCCCTCGGCTTGGAATGGGGAACATACTTCGGCGTGGCCAGGGCCATTTGCCGGGTTCGATTCGTTTCCTCGGCAGAAAATCCTTTTTGCACCCTTAAATCCTGCCTTGGGTAAATCAAATCAGGGTCCGTAATCTGGTCCCGGTTTGCCTTAAACAGTTCCGGCCACAGGAACGAATCGCCGTATATCCT
This sequence comes from uncultured Pseudomonadota bacterium, assembly GCA_963770835.1. Classification (GTDB taxonomy): domain Bacteria; phylum Oederibacteriota; class Muellerivitia; order Muellerivitales; family Muellerivitaceae; genus JAJPJW01. The sequence goes on along the minus strand of CAVYRH010000004.1, from coordinate 757,534 downwards.
GGGTTGACCGGCGATAGTCCAAAGGCAATCATGTTTCTCCACGAAGTAGTGGCCCGAGGGGGCCAAAGACGCCTTTACCGCCCCTGCGTTTTCATTGGCTCCGGGTTGTTTCGGCACCTCGGTGGATGCAATCCGTTTTTCCCCGCAACCGCAAACCAAGAGAAGGGCCGCCAAACCGAAAACCGACAGGACTTTTTCATTTTTGTTAATCATGACTTTTCTCCTTTCCTTTTTTTAATCTTTAAACTCCAAAACTTTTAACCGGCTTTTGCCGAAAACTTCGACAAACTCCCTTACGTGCACCGCGAGAAAACGCCGTTCAGATCCGGTTAAACCTCTTTTCAAGGTGGTGCAAAAATCCTTCGTGGCGACGTTCAAAATAACCTGCGCTGTCAAATCGGACCAAGTTCCCCAATCCTCGACATGGACTTTTTCAACCGCGTTAAGCCAGCATTTCAACCGGCTGTCGGAAGCCAACCCTTCCCTCCGTAAAAATTCTTTCATTAAGAGGGAAATCAAATTGTCGCAATGTACTTTGACTTCCAATTCCTTATTTAAAGCAATTTGCATAAACATTCCCCCTGAGTTAAAAATCAACTCTTCGCCGGTTCTTCTAAATCGGAACTCTTTTTTCTCGGCAAGTCGGGGTTCACTTTAGAGCCCGTTTTTATCCCCTGAAGAGGCGGGGAAGCTTGGGAAAGTTTTGCGCCTCCACCCAAAACAGGGGGTCGAGAAGAAATCCCTTCCCGGGGTTTCCCATTGTTTTGGCGGATGTAATTTTGCGTAAGGACCGGCATTGAAACGGGACGGACAAGGGTGGAAATTTGACGGCTTCCTGAAGCCGACAAAGTTTTATCAGCCCCTGGGTTTAAAATTGGAGCGAATAGTTGGAAATGGCTCCAAGCCAAAGCGTTGGCCGGCTTATTCCAGGGAATTTTTTCAAGTTTTTTCAGGACCGGCCCCGAATAACCGGCGGCAATGATGAGGGCGTAAACGCCCGCGCCTAGTAAAAAATCTTCGAATTTCACGGGGAACTCCTTTCGTAGGGAATTTTCGTGCGTTAAATGAACGCGCGAAATCCAACCCGGGCTGAAAAAGGACCCGGTTGGAAACTACACGAAAGGAATTTTCAGATTCTTAGGATAAGGAACTTCTGGGGAGAATGACTGCAAAGGGAAGAACCGCCAAAAAACGAACGGCTTAATTCCAGCGAAAGGTTCATCCTTTCGTACTGGGGAATCAAACTATAAAAACCAACGGTATTTTTGGGAAGAAGTTTCAGTTTTGAGAGTTGATGGGTTGATTGTTTTTTTATTCGGGAGTTGGAGAAAGATGATTTTGATTGCCCGGAGTGGGAAAAAGATGAATTTAGCTGAGGGGCGGCCTGAAAGGGGTTAAAGTTTGGGCTCGCCTCAACGATGACCGGCCTTAAAGCGACCGCCACCGCAAGAACAAGAAGCGCAACCCGGCTGAATTTTTTTAGCTTATTTCCCATGACCCAGCCTCAACTCATTTTGAAGACATTTAAAAAATACTTATTTTCGACTTTCAAATCAACCCTCCTAATCAAAAAGTTTGACGAACGAACTTCGATAAAAGTTTCAAAGAAAAAGAACCGCCGGAAGGTATATGGAAAAAATTAAAATGAAGCGATTTGGGGCCTTCATTTCGTGGACGCCCTCTTAGCTGAAGCGTAAAATCAAACCGCAGCTCACAGTTAACAGTCGACAGTCCACAGCAAAGGCTAAATCACAACCAACACCAGCCTTGTTGCCGACTGCGGGCTGTTGACTGTCGACTTTTAGGGGTTCCAATGAACGACAAACGACCCAATCCGGACCTGCTTTTAACCCAGGTCCAGGCCGAGGAAAAAGCCGCCAAACGCGGCAAGCTGAAGATCTTCTTCGGCGCCTGCCCGGGCGTGGGCAAAACCTACGCCATGTTGGAAGCTGCCCGAGCCAAGAAGGCCGAGGGAATCGACGTTGCAGTGGGTCTTTTGGAAACCCACGGCCGCAAGGAAACCGCCGCCCTCTTGGAAGGCTTGGAGATCCTGCCGCCCCAGGAACTGGAATACCGCGGGACTAAGCTCAAGGAATTCGACATTGACGGCGCCTTGAAGCGAAAACCGGGAATCCTTTTGGTGGACGAACTGGCCCACACCAATGCCGAGGGGTCCCGCCACTTGAAGCGCTGGCAGGACGTGCAGGAGCTTTTGGACCTGGGCACGAACGTCTACAGCACCCTGAACGTCCAGCACCTGGAAAGCATCAACGACATCGTGGCCCAGGTGACCGGCGTGGTCGTGCGGGAAACCCTGCCCGACAAGGTGCTGAGGATGGCGGATGAGGTGGAACTGATCGACCTTCCGCCCGACGACCTCCTGAAGCGCCTCCAGGAAGGCAAGGTTTACGTGCCTGAGGCGGCCCAACGGGCCATTCATAACTTCTTCCGCAAGGGCAACCTGATCGCCCTGCGGGAAATGGCCCTTCGCACCACCGCCGACCGGGTGGGCGACCAGGTGCAGGACTACCGCCGCGACAAGGCCATCACCCAGACCTGGGCCACCACCGACCGGATTTTGGTTTGCGTGTCCTCCAACCCAGCCTCCGCCAACCTGGTGCGGGCGGCCCACCGCATGGCCAAGTCGCTTCGCGCCAGCTGGATCGCCCTCTACGTGGAAACGCCCGCCCAATCCCGCCTCCCGGAGCAAGTCCGGGCCCATGCCATCCAGCACCTGCGCCTGGCCGAGCAGTTGGGGGCGGAAACCGCCACTTTGAGCGGCCAAAACTTCGCCGAGGAAGTCATGGATTACGCCCGGGAACGCAACGTCAACAAGATCTTCATCGGCAAGCCCCCCCGCCATTCCTGGCGGAGCCTTTTGAGGCCGTCCCCCGTGGACGAGCTCCTGCGCGCGAGCGGGGAGATTGACGTTTATGCCACCCAGGGGGAAACCGCCGACCCCCGGGAAAAGCGGAGAATCCAATCGGGTGCCACCATCCGGAAATTCGACTGGCCGGGCTACGGCTGGGCCCTTGTGACGGTGGCCGTCAGCACAGCCGTGGCCTGGGCCCTCTTCCCCAGCGTGGACCTGGCCAACCTCATCATGGTCTATCTTTTGGGCATCCTGGCCGTTTCCTACCGCCAAAACCTGGGGCCCTCCACCCTGGCTTCCTTTTTAAGCGTCATCGCTTTTGATTTTTTCTTCGTGCCTCCCCGGTTCTCCTTCGCGGTCTCCGACACCCAGTACATCTTCATGTTCATCGTGATGCTGCTGGTGGGCCTTTCCATCAGCAACCTGACGGTTCGGATCCGCAACCAAGAGCGGTTTTCCCGTTTGCGGGAGCGCCGCACCAACGCCCTTTACTCCCTCTCCAAGGAGCTGGCTTCCACCTGGGGCACGGCCCAGCTTTTGGAGATCGCCGTCAAGCACATTTCCGAGGTCTTCGAGAGTTCCGTCATCGCCTTCTTGCCGGACGAGAACGGCCGCCTGCAGGTGCAAACCGGGGCGGTGCAGGATTTCAACCTGACCGCCAAGGAAATGGGCGTGGCCCACTGGGCCTACGACCTGGGACAGATGGCGGGCCGGGGCACCGACACCTTGCCCGGCACCGAGGCGCTTTACCTGCCGCTATTAGCCTCCGGCGAACCGGTGGGGGCCCTGGGAGTAAAACCCGCCCAGCCGGAAAAACTCCTGATCCCCGAGCAGTTGCACTTGCTGGAGGCCTTCGCGCACCAAACCGCGCTGGCGGTGGCGGCCGACAAGCTTTTGCAAAAACAGCAACAAACCCAGATGCAGGTGGAAACGGAAAAATTAAGGAGTTCCCTTTTAAGCTCCGTGTCCCACGACCTGCGCACGCCCCTGGCCGCCATCACCGGTTCCAGCAGCAGCCTGCTCCAGAACGGCGAATCCCTCCCCCCTCCCACCCGGAAGGATCTTTTGGAGAACATCCACGACGAGGCCGAGCGGCTGGAGCGGCTGGTGAACAACCTTTTGGAGATGACCAAACTGGAATCCGGGGCCATCCGGCCCAACAAGGAACTCAACTACCCGGGAGAGGTCATCGGATCAGCCATCGCCCGGATGGAAAAGAAACTGGCGGCGAGGAATGTCGTCACTAAAATCCCTTCGGACCTTCCCCTCGTGCCGATGGACAGCCTGTTGATTGAACAGGTGGTGGTCAACCTGCTGGACAATGCCCTCAAATACACCCCCAAGGACGCCCCCATTGAGATTTCGGCCAAAAGCGAAAACGACCGGTTGGTGGTCGAAGTGGCGGATAAGGGGCCGGGCCTGCCCCCGGAGGACCTTCCCCATCTTTTCGACAAGTTTTACCGGGGCCCCCAGCAGGGGCGGACCAGCGGCGCGGGCCTGGGGCTTTCCATTTGTAAGGGTTTCGTGCAGATCCACGGGGGGACGATTGAGGCCCAAAACCGGCCGGGCGGCGGGGCAATTTTCCGGTTTACGATTCCTCTAGAAAATAATCCGGCGAAGTCGGATTAAAATGATAGATGTCATTGCGAGGAATGCCCGCCGAATGGCGGGCGATCATGACAAAGCAACCTCAGTTCGAAATATGCCTTTTCACCATGTGGAAGTTATTTACAAAGTTTCTTCAAGGCAGTGGGGCCTTCGGTCCCGAAATTGAAAACTGTGTCACGCTCATTTCCTTCATCGGGCTATGCCGATATTACAAGAGTAAATGAGTGTAAACTGGGGTTGCTTCGTCGTAACCGCCGACCTATACGGTCGGCACTCCTCGCAATGACAGCAATAAAGGATTTGATATGGATACCGGCACGGTTTTAGTGATTGAGGACGAACTGCCCATCCGGCGCTTCCTGAAACCCTCCCTCCAAAGCGAGGGGTTCAAGGTGCTGGAGGCGGTCAAGGGGGAAGAGGGCCTTGCCCTGGCTTCCTCCCACAACCCCGACATCATCCTGTTGGATCTGGGACTGCCCGACCTGGACGGCCTGGAGGTGGTCAAACGCCTCCGCGAATGGACCACCACCCCCATCATCATCATCACCGCGCGGGGCAAGGAAAAGGACAAGATTGCGGGCCTGGACGCCGGCGCCGACGATTACCTGACCAAACCCTTCGACGTGGGAGAGCTGCTGGCCCGCATCCGCGTTGCCCTGCGTCACGCCCAGCGCGTGAAACAAGGCGGCAAACAGGACCCAGTCTTCGAGACCAAGGACTTTAAGGTGGACCTGGCGGCCCGAATCGTAACCGTCCGGGGCAAGGAAGTGCACCTCACCCCTAATGAGTATGACCTCTTGGCTTTCCTCATCCGCCACGCGGGAAAGGTCGTCACCCAAAAACAAATTTTGCAGGAAGTTTGGGGCCCGGCCAGCGGCGACCAGGTGCAATACCTGCGAATTTACGTTTACCAGCTTCGCCAGAAAATAGAAGCCGATCCCGACCGGCCGCGTTATATTGTGACCGAGTCGGGGGTTGGATACCGGTTGAAAATCGAATAAAACAGGAACCATCCAGGGTCGGGACGGCGTTCGCGGCCCAAGACCGGCAAATCCGGCGTCTAAATTCCAATTTCATTCATTAATAATTAAGGATGCGTCTTGCGCCAATTCTTCCTGGCCGTGGTTTTCTTCTTTACCCTTGGTCCCGCTTTCTCACAACAGGATTATTCCCATGTTAAAGTTGAACTTCTTCCGGAACAAAACGCCATCACGCCCGGCGCCAGCGTCACTGTGGGCTTCCATTTCCGGATGCAGAGGGGCTGGCATATTTATTGGCAAAACCCCGGCGACGCGGGCCAGGCCCCTTCCATTGCCTGGACCCTTCCCGATGGCTTCACGGCGGGCGAGATTCTTTGGCCGGTCCCTCAGCTGATTCCCCTCAATTCCCTGGCCGACTATGGCTATACCAACGAAGTGCTCCTCATGATGCCCATCCAGGCCCCGGCCAATTTGAAGCCCGGGCATTACGTGCGCCTTTCCGCTCACCTGCGCTGGCTGGTCTGCAATGAGATCTGCATTCCCGGCGATACTTCCCTCAACCTGCGGTTCCTGGTCCACAAGCACAAATCGTCCTCCAAGTCCCGCAACGAGTACCTTTTCCAGACCGCCCGGCGCAACCAGCCCCAGGACCTGCCGGAGGATTGGAAGATCGATGGTTCCATCGGCAAGAAGGACTTCCATATAAGGGTCGCCACCGACACGCCGGTGACCAAAACCACCACCGCGCTTTTCATCCCCCTGCATCAAAACCAGATCGAGAACGCCGCCGTCCAGGTCTTCCACGCTTCCGGCGCTTCCTTCCAATTGACCCTCAAGAGGTCCGACCAGCTGGCGGAGGACGTCAAAACCCTGGATGGAGTGCTGGTCGTGAAGGAAAAAAAATCGACAAAGGGATACAACGTAACTATTCCTCTTTCGGAATAGTAAATTATAAAAAGATCAAAAGGAGGATTTATGAGCTTGCTTAAAAAGGGATTGTTTTGGGCTTTCGCGCTGGTTTTAACGGGGCTGGCCACCACCGTCCTGGCGGCCACGGTGGGCGACCCCGCACCGGATTTCACGGCCACCGATAGTTACGGGAAAATGCACAAGCTGGCGGACTTGAAGGGCAAATACGTGGTCCTGGAATGGCATAACCAAAACTGCCCTTTCGTGAAAAGCCAATACAAAGGCAAGATGCAAAAGCTGCAGGATAAATGGACCAAGAAAGGCGTGATGTGGTTCACGGTGATTTCCTCGGCCCCCGGCATGGAAGGTTATGTAGAGGCCACGGCGGCTAATAAGGACGTGCAGGACAAAAAGGCCCATGTCACCGCCGTCTTTTTGGACCCCAAGGGCACCTTGGGCCACGCTTACGGCGCCAAAACCACGCCCCACATGTTCGTCATCGACCCCAAAGGAATCCTGGTCTACGACGGCGCCATCGACAACGCGCCCCGGGAGGATGGGGACGTGGCAAAAAACGAGAATGGCGAAGCTTTCGTGAACTATGTGGACCGGGCCTTGACCGAATCCGTAGTTGATGGAAAGAAGATTTCGATCCCTTCCACCCCGCCTTATGGATGCGGTGTGAAATACCCGGATTAAACCACCGGGCGTCCCAAGGCCTTAAAGGTTAAAGGCCGATCTTGGTCCCGATTTCCAGGTCTCTTCCCGGCATGGGAAGGCCCTGGAAAGTGGCGTAGGTTTGGTTGAAGAGGTTGTCCAGGGTCAGGAAAAAGGAAGTGTCCTTGGCAGCGTCCCATTGGAAGCCGGTGTTTAAAACCCAATAACTGGAAGCCAGGACGATCGGCGGGCTGTCCTGGGGGCCGTTGTAAACGGCGGGGTTGTGGTCCGCGTAGCTCTCATCAAGGTTGAGGCGGGCGTCGGGTGCCGGCGCCCAATCCAATCCCACGGAAAACTTCTGGCGCAACCGGGCGGGCACCAACTGGCCCGTATCCGAATCCCTCGAATCCACGTAGGTATAGTCACCCCGCAGGGTCAAGTCCCTTCCCACTCCCCATCGAACGCCGATTTCAGCTCCCGCCTGGAGGACATGGGCCCAATTGAGGAAGGTCCAATAGTCCGAGTTGTTTTCGGCAGGGACGATCATGTTGGAGAAGAAATTCAGGAACCCGTCAGCCCTCAAAAGCAGGCTTCCCCAAAGGCAGTCCGTGCCCGTTTCCAGGTTGACCGAGCTTTCGGGTTTCAGGTCCGGATTGCCGGTTTCACCCTGGCCGAATTCGACCGGGGTACTCGGACCTACGATGTAGGTAATCAAGGGGTGGAAGAGTTCGTCGAAGTCCGGGTAACGAAAGCCCGTCCCCGCTTCCAAATAAACATCCCGGTCCGGGGCAAAGTTGTATCGGAGGGTACCCTCGGGGTTAAAGACCACCAGGCCATAGGTGTGGTACCAATCCAGCCGGGCGGACAGGTCCAACTGTAAGTCAGGGGCGGGGGCCAGGGACCCCCGGGCGGATAAGGAGCTTTCGTTATCCCATCTCAACCCCCCGCCCAAACCCTCGGTTCCTTGCACATTTTGGGATTGGAATTCGAGGTACCCATCGAAGGATCTTAGCAATCCGTCCCACTGGGCCGAACCATCGGCCCGGGCGCTGAAAGTGTTGTAGATGTTTTCGTCCGCGATCGGCACCCCAGCCGCCGCGTCCGGCCCCAGTGGATTCAGGCGATCAATATCCGCAAAGCTGTAGGAAAGGGAGGGGCGGAACGTCCACCCCCCCTCTGGATGTTCGCCTTGAAGGGAAGCTTCCACTGCGTTCTTTTTTTCCCGGTCGTCCGTGTCGAACTGGCCCGTGTCCTGGGCCGACAGGCTGTCCCCATTCGGCGACCCGCCGTTCTTGTAAACATACCCGGCTTTGAGGGAAAGGTGGTCCTCCCCCAGGGTCCAGTCCGATTCCTGGTTGCATTCCCCCGAAACTTCATCGGTATTAATGGTGTAGCCCCCGGTCTGGTACCAGCTTCCGTTCAAGGAACCTTCCCAGGAACCGGCTTTCCAACGACCCGTGTCGCCCTGGACCTGCCAGGTGTTGAAGTCCCCTCCCGAAAGTCCCAGGCTGGCGCCCCCCTCCTTGGGCCGGGTAATGATGTTGATGACCCCGCCCATGGCCTCCGACCCATAGGCCAGCGCGTCCGGGCCTTTCAGGATCTCGATGCGCTCGATGTCTCCCGTGGGAATGAGCCCAAGGTCGAAACCCGGATTCGTCCTTTGGCCGTTGAGGAGGATCAGCGTTTGCTCGGGGGATGCCCCCCGGATCGACGCGTTGCTGTAAGTCTTGGCGCCTCCCAACCCCTGGGTCTCAACTCCTCCCGCCTGTCCCAGGAAGGAGGAAAGGTTTCCATCATCCCGGACCTTTTCCAAAGCCGGGCCTTCCCAGATGTCGCCCTTCTCCTTTTCGGCGTGGACGACGACCTCCTTCATTTCATAAATAACAGGACCGGCCGTGGGAGTTGGAGAAAAGGAGGGGGCTGGCGTAATGAGTGGATTTGTGGCGCCATTAGCCACGGGGGATTCCTGGCTCCATGCCATCCCAGTGAAAAGAAACAAAAAGGAAGAAAGCGGAAAAATGAATCTTACCGTTCTCAAGAATTAAATTTCCTTCAGCGCCCGTTTTTTTGGCAAGGCGGTCATTTTAGGCGGCCTTTCTTTGAAAATCGTTTTTTTCTTCCCGCTTCGAATCGACGGCCAATAAATAAAGCGCCCGCCTGTTCCCCTTTCATCTCTTGGTAAGAGCCTGGGATGTTCCCCGAAAACTCGACCCACGAACAGTTTGAACCGATCTTAGAAACGTTAAAGCTTCTGATGTAGTCGGTTTCCAAAAAGAAAGGGCCGAATCGGGGCAAAAATTTTCGAAAAATGGTATTTTTAGTTATCCATCTTTCCTAACTAGGCGTTAAAACGGCAGATTCTTGAGCTCGAACACGAGGGACTTTTGAAGAAGTTTCCTTTTACTTATACCAATTTTTCCCCAGGTCCAAGCTTTTGGGCGGCCCTCCTTTTCCCATGGGCCTTCCTTGGGGCCTCGCAGGCTTTCGCCCAAACCTCCCTGACCACTTACCATAACGACCAAGCCCGCGATGGTTGGAACCAAAATGAAACCATCCTCACCACCGCCAACGTCAACAGTACCAATTTCGGAAAACTTTTCTCGGACACGGTGGACGGCCAAGTATACGCCCAGCCCCTTTACATGCCCAACATCAGCATCGGCGGGGGCACCCACAATGTGGCTTACGTAGTTACCGAAAACGACAGCGCCTATGCCTTTGACGCCGACTCTGCGGGGGTTACCTACTGGCATACCAGTTTCCTCACCGGTGGCGCCATGCCCGTATCCCTGGCTGACGTCGGGAACTGTACCCAGATCTCCCCCGAGATCGGAATCACGGATACCCCGGTCATCGACCCTACCTCCGGCATTATGTACTTTGTGGCCATGACCAAGACGGTCTCCGGCGGGGTCACCACCTACACCCAGACCTTGCACGCCCTTAATATCACGACCGGTGCCGAGACCGCCAACGGCCCCCAGACCATTGGGGCCACCGCGCCCGGCAAGGGCGATGGGGGCACCACGGTCACCTTCCGGCCCAGGGCCTATAAGGAAAGGTGTGCCCTGGCGCTGGTCAATGGGGTGGTTTATACCAGTTGGACCGGCCACTGCGATAACGACGGCATCGCGGGAAATTATTACGGCTGGGTCATCGGCTACAGCGCCTCCAACATCACCCAACAGTTAAGCGTCTATTGTTCCGCCCCCAACGGCAGTGAATCCTCCTTCTGGGAATCGGGTGATGGGCCTTCGGTCGATTCGGCGGGAAACCTCTATTATCTCTCCGCCAATGGCACTTTCGACACAACCGCGCCGGTTTCCGATTACGGGCAGTGCTTCCTGAAACTGAACACCGTCGGAAATGCGGTAACGGCGTTGGATTACTTCGCTCCCATGAGCCAAGCTTCCATGAGTTCCGGGGACCAGGATGTCGGTTCGGCGGGTCAGTGCCTCCTGCCCGCCTCCTGGGGCACCACCGCCCATCCCAACATCATCATCGGCGCGGACAAGCCGAGCGACCTATACGTGGTGGACGCGGACACGGGCAAGATGGGCGAGTTCAGTTCCACCGCCAACAATATCATCCAAACTGTCTATTCCATTGGGGGAAAGGGCTATACCTCGCCAGCCATTTATAGTAATGGCACAACGAACTGGGTCTATTGGGGTATGTCGGGCGAGGCCCTGAAAGCCTTCACCTTCGCCAATGGCCAATATGTGACGACTCCTTCCTCTGCGACGGCGGCCATCTACGGCGCGGCCGGGTCGTTTTCCACCGGTTGTGTCCCAAGCGTTTCCTCCAACGGAAACACTAACGGTATCGTGTGGGCCCTGTATCCTGGAACCCCGGTCACCCTCTTTGCCTATGACGCCACCAACCTGGCCACGATGCTCTATAACAGTGGCCAGAATTCCGCCCGCGACACGGCTACGGCCGCCTATGTCAAGTTTGAACTACCCAGCGTGGTGAACGGCAAGGTTTACGTGCCCACTTCCAGCAGCCTGGTGGTTTACGGCCTCTTAACCACTTCCTCCACTTCCACGCCCACCGGAACCCCGGCCGTGACGGCCACACCCACTTCCACGGCAAGCCGCACCCCCACCTCCACCCCAACAACCACGGCCTCTCCTACGGCCACCTCGACACCTACGCGGACGGCGACTTTGACACCCACGTCCACCAGCACTTCCTCAGCAACGGCCTCACCCACCGGAACCCCCAGTTCAACTTCCACCACTTCTCCCACTGCTACGGCCAGCCGCACCCCTACGGCCACAGCCTCCCTGCCCGCCACCTCCACGCCCACGCTGACGGCGACTTTCACACCCATGTCCACCAGTACTTCCTCAGCAACGGCCTCGGCCACCACCACTGGGACCCCCACCTTCTCGTTTACGCCAACCGGCACTCCGACCTCCACAGCTTCTTCCACACCCACTAAAACGGCCAGCCCGACAACGACTTCTACACCCACCTCGACTTCCACACCATCGTCCACTCCGACTCGGACCGCCACTTCCACCGCCTCGGGAACCGCTACGGACACGCCGGTGAACAGCTTTACGGCAACCTCCACTCCTACTAATTCGGCGACTGGTACGATGACCCGCACGGCGACCTTGACGGCCACTTCCACTAATACCTCCACACCCAGTTTTACCTTCACTTCTACGGTTACTTCTACCTCAACGGCCAGCTCCACGCCGACCCGGACCTCCACTTCAACCAACAGTCCCACTTCCACGGCCAGTGCGACTACCACCAACACGCCCGTAAACAGCTTCACGGCGACCTCCACGCCGACCAATTCGGCCACCTTAACCGCCACGGGAACTGCAACGCGGACTGAGACGCCAACCTTGGTCCCCACCTCAACCCTCACAACGACCCCCACAGCCTCCCCGACATCCACCGGGACGGCTCCTTTCACACCTACCCGGACCCCGACTTCCACCGCCACCCTCAGCCCCACTTTCACCACATCCCCGACGGTGTCCTTGACCTTTACCCGCACCCTGACGCCTTCACCCACTTGGACACCCTCTCCCATGGCTTCCTCAACGGCCACGCCCCAGACTTCCCCGACCCCCTTGGCATCGGTCAGCGCTACGCCTGGGTCCTCTTCCACGCCCGTGCTCTATCCCAACCCCGTCACCGGCGGTTCGGTGACCCTCCTGGTCAATCTTTCCACTGCCGGAAGCGTCCACGTGCAAATCTTCACCCTTTCCTTCCGCGAGGTTCTGAACATCACCCTTCCCGAACCCGCCGGAACCGACAAACTGGATATTCTCTTGAAAGATAAGGATGGCAAACCACTGGCCAACGGCCTTTATTACGTCCTGATCACGGTCAATGGCAAGCGGTCGGTCTTGAAACTTTTGATCCTGGAGTGATCCGGGACCTTTCCCGAGGGGGGAAAGGAATAATTTTATTTTTAAGGAGAAGAATCATGGAAAATCTTTGGACGAAGCCCGAGGTTGAAGAAGTGAACGTCAACTCGGAATGCACCGCTTACTCGGGGATTGACGACAGCGTCATTTAAGACCGGGCCGACCAGTCGTTTTGCGCGTCCGACTGTTGGGAACCGCCGCGGGCGGCGGGTTCCCTCAATGGAACTGTAACTGCGGCCTCTGCCGAAAAGCCCGGGAGGGAAAGGCGGAAGCCCCGGCACGCACTCAATCGTCCGCTACGGTCAGTGCCGACGGCAAGGCTTGGTTTTTGCTGAACATCTCGCCCGACATCCGGCACCAGATCGAGGCATTCCCACCCTTGTTGCCGCCTTCCGAAAAGGTCCGTGGCACCTCCATCGAGGGGGCTCTCTTGACCAACGCCGACCTCGACCATGTCCTGGGCATCTTCATCCTGCGAGAGGGCGGGGTGCTCCATCTGCATGCTCCCCCGGCCGTGCGCAAGGCCCTGGATGAGGGCCTGAGAATTTCGGAAGTCCTGAAAGCTTATGGGGGTGTCGCCTGGCACGAGCCTCCCGCCGACTTGGAACCCCTCTTGAAAAGCAACGGGTCGGAAAGCGGCCTTTTGTATGAGGCCTTTGAGGTGCCCGGCAAGCTTCCCCGTTACGCCGGCTCCACGGCCCTCCCGGGGAGCGCCGTAGGCTACCGTTTGGTGGATGAAAAAACTGGAGGAAAGCTGGCCTTCCTTCCCGATACCGCCGGGCTGTCAGGGCCCGTCTTGGACAAACTCAAGGATTGCGGTGCCCTGCTCTTGGACGGAACCTTCTGGGATGAGGACGAAATGCCCCGGACAGGGACCGGCAGCCTTACCGCCTCCCAGATGGCCCATTTGCCCCTCGGAGGGGAGGGTGGCAGCCTGGAAATCCTCCGTAAGCTTCCGGTTCCACGTAAAATCTACCTGCACATCAACAACACCAACCCCATCCTGGACCGCTCCACTCCCCAGTACCATCAAGTGAGGGAAGCCGGGGTGGAAGTGGGCGTGGATGGCATGGAATTCGAGCTCTAAAAATGTCCCCTGAAACTCCTGGAAATTCGGCAGAACAAACCCTGGACCGCGACGCCTTCCGGGACCGCCTGCGCTCGGTGGGCATGACCAGTTACCACGATAAGCATCCATTCCACCTGCGCATGAACCAGGGGAAGCTCGCCCCGGACCAAGTAAGGGGCTGGATCGTGAACCGTTTCTACTACCAGCGAAATATCCCGGTGAAGGACGCGGCCCTTATTTCCAACTGCCCCATCCGGGAGGTCCGGCGGGTGTGGCTCCACCGCATCAGCGACCACGACGGGCTTCGGGAGGGCGAGGGCGGCATCGAGGCCTGGCTCAAGCTGGGCGAGGCCGCCGGGCTTACCCGAGAGGACCTGCTTTCGGACAAGGGCCTGCTCCCCAAGGCCCGGGCCGCGGTGGATTCCTACGTGCACTTTGCCCGCACCAAGCCCTGGCCCATCGCCGTGGCTTCCTCCCTGACCGAGCTTTTCGCCCCCGACCTCATGCGGGAACGCATCGCGGCCTTCGAGAACTACTACACCTGGTTGAAACCCTGGGGCCTGGAATATTTCCGATCCCGCGTCACCCAGGCCCGCGTGGATTCGGACCAGGGCTTGGAACTCACCTTCACCTATTGCGATACCCGCGACCTGCAGGAAGAGGCCGTCAAGGCCCTCCAGTTCAAATGCGGTCTACTCTGGAACCTGTTGGACGCCATGGCCGAGGCTTATGGCGGCGGGGACCGGCCATGAAGGAAGATTTGACGCCCAGGCTGGCTGGTCGGACCCGGCTCCAGGAGGACCCGGCCACGGGCCGGTGGGTGCTGCTTTACCCGGAGGGCCTGCTGAAACTCAACGAAAGCGCGGGGGCTATCCTACGCCTCTGCGACGGCCGGAGGTTCCTGGGGGAAATACTCCAGAAGCTTTCGGAGGAGTTCAAAACCCCCGTCGAATTCCTTTCCGGAGATGTGGAAAAAACCCTGGCTGGTCTTCAGGCGAAGGGCCTGGTGGAGTGGGGCGAACCTTCGCCGGCAACCACCCCCTCGCCTATTTCAGTTTTTTCCAGCGCCGCTTCTTCCCATGAAAGAATGGCCGCTGAATACAGGCCCCTGGGCCTCCTGGCAGAGCTAACCTACCGCTGCCCCCTGCACTGCCCCTATTGCTCCAATCCGGTTTGGGACAAGTCCAAACCCCGGGGGGCCGAACTTCCGATGGAAAAATGGAAGGAGGTCCTAGCCCAGGCCCGGGACCTGGGTGTCTTGCACGCGCTTTTTTCCGGGGGAGAGCCGCTCCAACGCCCCGACCTTGAGGAACTGGTTTCCCACGCGCACCAATTGGGTCTTTACACCAACCTTATCACCAGCGGCTTGGGGCTTTCCCCCCAAAGGGCCGGGACCTTGAAAGAAGCGGGGTTGGACAGTGTGCAGCTCAGTTTTCAGGCCGAGGAGGAATCCCTGGCTGACGAGATCGCGGGAACCAAGGCCCACGTCCGCAAACTGGAGGCGGCCCAAACCGTTCGGGCCCTGGGTCTTCCTCTGACCGTCAATGTCGTTCTACACCGGGACAATATCGGACATTTGGAAAAACTAATCGCCCTGGCCGAATCCCTGGGCGCCCACCGGCTGGAACTGGCCAACACCCAATATTACGGTTGGGCCTTCCGCAACCGCTCCCGCCTCCTGCCTACCCGGGAGCAGGTGATGGCATCCGCGGAAGTTGCCGGAAAAGCCCGGACCCGGCTCCAGGGAAAAATGGAGATCCTTTACGTGATCCCCGATTATTTTTATGACCGTCCCAAGCCCTGCATGAACGGCTGGGGAAGGCGCTACATTACGGTGAACCCCTCCGGCCAAGTGCTGCCTTGTCCCACGGCCTATTCCATCGGTTCCCTGAAGCTCGAAAACGTGCGGGAGAAAAGCTTGGATTGGATTTGGGAAAAAAGCGAATCCTTCAACCGCTTCCGGGGAACGGACTGGATGCCCGAACCCTGTTCGTCCTGCGACTTGAAGGAAGTGGATTTCGGCGGCTGCCGCTGCCAGGCCGCCCTTTTAACCGGAAACCCTGCCACCACTGATCCCGCCTGCGGCTTATCGCCTGACCGCTCCAAGCTGGAAAGGGCTTTGGCGAAATCCTCGGGAAGCACCACTGTTTGGGATTACCGTCAAAATCCCTAAACCAGCTCGATCTTCACCTTTCATCTAAGATTGTTTTTTTAGGGGTTTTTTGAAAAAAACCTTGTGCAATATTTTCATTTGACAAAAAGACAAAAAAGAGTAATAATTTATACGTTAAACCATTAAGGTTAAACGGATTTCCCTCTGCTGGAGGTTATATGGCCCACAGGCCCCCCCAAAAGCAGAGCCTTCTGCAAAAGGCCCTTCTCGAAAAGAAAGTTCTCACCCAAGAAGTCCTCATGTACCAGCGCCTGATGGAAGTCATGCGTGAGGGGCACAGTTTCGAGGACATCCTCAAGCTTCTTATCCTCTCCGTCACCAAGGGCTTGGGCTATGACCGCGCCGGTATTTTCATGGTGGACTGGGACCGCCGTATCGGCCAAAGAATGATCGGCATCGACCGTTACGGCAAGTTCGAGGGAAATTGCGAGGATCTTCCTGTTTCCGCCGTCAAGGGAACCCACTGGCTATCGGACATGGTCCACGGTTATACGAAGCCTTTCTTTACGAATAATCTTCGCAGAAGGGTCCGGAAAAAAGACTGGGAAAGAAACATCGATCCGGGAGTTATTTGTAACGCGGTGGTTCCTATCACCGTGGGAAGTAACCAGATCATCGGTGTCCTCGCGGTGGACAACCTCTTCACCCGGCGCCGCCTGAAGAAATCCGACCTGGATTCCCTGGTCAGTTTCGCTACCCAGGCCGGCCTAGCTGTCGAGTCCTTCCATCTCCACGAAAAAATCAAGGACATGACCATCAAGGACGGATTGACCGGCATTTACAACCGCCGTTACTTCGACAACTACCTCCCCCGGGAAGTCCTTCGCTGCCGCCGGTACAAGCGGTTCCTCAGCCTTCTTTACATCGACTTGGACAACTTTAAGGGTATCAACGACCTTCACGGCCATCCCGCCGGGGACCTGGTTTTAAAGCATGTGGCCGGCCGCCTGGTCCAGGGCTTGAGGAACGTGGATATCGTAGCGAGGTTGGGCGG
The DNA here is from genome assembly GCA_963770835.1 of uncultured Pseudomonadota bacterium. Classification (GTDB taxonomy): domain Bacteria; phylum Oederibacteriota; class Muellerivitia; order Muellerivitales; family Muellerivitaceae; genus JAJPJW01. Next base: position 740,876 of record CAVYRH010000004.1, on the reverse strand, counting down.
GGACGAGTTCGCGGTCATCCTGCCCGAAGTGGGCCCGGACGGCGCAAAGAACGTCGCGGAAAGGCTGTTCAGGTCCATCACCGAACACCCCGTTCCCCTGGAACCCCTGGGAATTCCTGGCCAAAAAATCGGCGCCAGTTTGGGAATCGGCTGTTTTTCCGATTCGATGTCCGATTACAAGGAACTCATCAAGCTGGCGGACGAAAGCCTGTACCAGGCCAAATCGGCCGGCCGGAACCGCATAGGTGACTTGGCCATCAGCCGGTTGTAAAATAACCCCATGAAAAACCACACGGCCGCTTCCCTGGCTAAGATGATCGATCATTCCCTCTTGAATCCCGTCATGACGGACAAGGACCTGTTGGAAGGGATCGAAACCGCCAAAAAATACAAGGTCGCTTCGGTCTGCATCAAACCCTATTTCGTTTCCAAGGCCGTGGAATTGCTGGAATTTTCCGGCGTGGCGGTCGGCACGGTCGTGGGTTTTCCCCACGGCGGCCATCGGAGCGCTGTGAAAATCATGGAAGCGCACCAAGCCCTCCAAAATGGGGCCACCGAGCTGGATATGGTGGTGAATATCGGAAAGGTCTTGAGCGATGACTGGCTTTACGTGGAATCGGATATCCGGGCCGTGATCAACGTGTGCAAGGCCAACCAGGCCGTTTGCAAGGTCATTTTCGAGAACTGCTACCTGACGGACAGGCACAAGATCAAGTTATGCCAGCTCTGTGAAAGCCTCGGGGCGGACTTCGTGAAAACTTCCACCGGCTACGGCCCCGGCGGCGCCACGAACGAGGATATAAAACTGATGCGCGCCAATGTTTCCCCTTCGGTGCAGGTCAAGGCCGCCGGGGGAATCCGGACCCTCGACCGCCTTTTGGAAGTGCTGGACCTGGGCGTTACCCGCGTGGGGGCCACTGCTACGGTCGCCATTCTCGAGGAAGCCGCCCGAAGGTTTTAATGGGTTGTTGGAGGCGGATTAGGCAAAGCTAGGACTTCGGGGTGCCTTCGCCTTGCGCGGTGGGCTCCGCCGGAACCGGCTTGGGAGTGGGAACCACCGGCGTCCCCGGGCCCGGCTTTTTCTTGTACCAATATCCCGAATAGAAAACCCGTTCCTCCTCCCCGTCATTCTCCACGTGCAGCGTTCCCCCGTCCCCGTAAAAAAGCCCCGGCACCAGGGCTTCGTCGTCGGAAAGGGGCAAAAGGGCCACCTTGAATTCCCTATCCTTGAGGTCGAAGGCCGGGAAGGAAACCTTGATGTCCACTGTCAGGAAGCCCTCCTTCTCCCCCATTGAAATCTTGCTGAAGGTGAACACGCCGTCCGGGTTTTCCAGCTCGTAGTCCCCCTCCCGCTCTTTCCAGGCCTGGGGGATTTCCACCGGCTGGATCGATTCCAAGGGTATGGGGAAGGTTAGCCCGCCTAGCACCGCCATGGGCTGGTTGTCCACCCGGGAAAAGGTGAGGGGGAACTGGGGCAGGTCGATGGGGAAAATGATGAAAGTGATGTGGGGCACAAAGGTGTCCTGGGCGATGGGAAGCAGGTCCAGGTCATGGCCGTCCCACTCGGCCCCCAGGTGGCCGTCCTTGCGGGTGATCTTCATCAATTGGCCGAGGGCCGAATAGTAGCCCGTGTCCCGGTCCAGCTGGTCCGGAGGCACCTCGACCGTCTTCGGCATTTCGATTTTCTTCTTTTTCAGGTCCTCGGAGATGCCGTATTTGGCCTGAAGCATCAGCTTCATGGCCCGATCCGTCACGTCGCCCTGAAGGGCGTACCCCTCCGCGCAGTTGGAAAGAAGCACGAGTCCCAGGCCCTGCCGGTAAAGGGCGGCCACCTGGGCGTTGTAGGGCGGGTATTGGCCATCGTGCCAGGCCACGCCTCGGGCCCCCGGAAGGTCGATGCCTGACAATTGCCAACCCATCCCCACTTCATGGCCGAAATCCAGTGGAAGGTTGGGGTAAGCGGGCGTGAACATGGATTCCATGGTCTTTTGTCCCGAGGGCTGGGTGTCACCGGGGTCGCCCCCGCCCAAGACGAATTGGAGGAACCGGGCCAGGTCGCGGGCTGAGGAAACCATGCCCGCCGCCGGGATATCCCGCATATGCATCAGGGCTACCGGGTCGCCGTTGCGGTAGCCCTGGGCCAAATGGGGATCGGTATCCGAGGCGTTGTTGAAGGAGGAGGAATTCATCCCCAGCGGTTCGAAAAGGTCTTCCTGGACGGCCTGGGCGAAAGGTTGTTTTCGCTTCAACTCGACCAACCGCCCAAGCAAGTCGTAATCCACGTAAGAATATTTATAAAGGGTTTGAGGCGGGGCCACCAGGTAGTCGCTCTTGAGCTCGCCTACGAAATCCTCCAGACTCTCCGGGTGGTCCACCCAGAGGCCCTTGAGGTAAAAACCCGGCAGGCCCGAATGGTTGGCCAGCAGGGACCGCACCGTGATGGCCTTGGCTTGCTTGAAGCGGCTTTGGATGGAAAAGCCGGGGATGTACTTTTGAACCGGCAAGTCCAGGCCGATCCTTCCCTTTTTGACGAGTCCTAAAACCTCCGCCGCGGTGAAGATTTTGGAAACCGCCCCCAGGTGGTAAAGGGTGTCGCCGTCGGCGTTGATTTGTTTTTCCCTGTTGGCGTAGCCGAAGCCTTTCACCCAGACAACCCTGTCCCCATCCACCAAGGCGATGCTGAGACCCTTCACGCGTTTATTTCCCATCTCCTCGGGGATGAATTGTTCCAGGTCTTGGATAACCTTGGAATAGTCGGTTTCGCCGGGCGTGGGGGCAATGGAAGGGGTGGAGATGGGGGTGGAGACGGGCTGGCCCCATCCCATAAGAGATAGTCCCAAGAGAAAGGCCAAAGCCGGCCCCACGCGAAGGAAAGTTCGGGAATGGTTCATTTGGCCGCTCCCGGTGCCGGAGTGGGGGCTATGGCGGCAAAAGTAATTTTTGCGCCGGATAATTTACGGTAGAAGGTCAATTCGGGAGCCACTTCTTTCGCCTTAAAAAGGATGAGGCTGGAGCCCTCCCAAAACATGAACCATCCCGCCGGTTCCAGGAGGACGACGATAAAGGCCGTCCAAAGCGTCTGCTTGATCTCATAAAGGATGTAGGTGGCCAGGAACATGAAAGCCACTCCCAAGGCCACCATCCAGGCGCCGGTTTTAACCTCGCCCTTGCGTTTGTCCTCCAGCCTCCGGTGGAGGCGGCGGAAATGGCTCTTGAGGCGCTCCAGGATGACTTTCTCCTGGGCCGCGTTACGTTCTTCCTTGGGCAGCAGCAGGGTCACCACCAGGCCGCTTTCCTCCTTGTTGAACGCCGCGCGTTGGAGTTCGTATAGGAAGTCCTCCGAGAGGCTGCGCTCCGAATAGGGCCGGGGGTCGAAGTCCGAGAAGATGTCCTCGTAATCCTCCAGGGCCAGGCTGATGGAGGTCGCCTTGGCCGCGCCGGGAAATTCACTTCCGTCTTTATCAGGGGATTGCTCGGGCATGGGTTAATTATAAATCAAATTACCGGCCAACCCCTGGGTGCTTTTCCCGTTCTTCGTTGTTTCCGGGCAGTCCCCCTCTTAGAATGAGGGCCATTCAGAAAGGGGAACTATGAAATTCCTTAAATTTTTCCACAAGCATGCCTTGAGCATCCAAATCATGACGAATTTTTTCGCCATCGTGGGCGTAGTGGTGGCGGTCTTCCAGATTTCCAGCACCCGTCAGATCATCCAGGCTATCTTCACTTCCCAGGAAAAAGCCGCCTCCTACCGCATCTTGGCCATGAAAACCGAGGTCCAAACCAACTTAGGCCGTATCCAAAACGTGCTGGATAACGCGGACAAATACGCCAAACTCCAGGAAACCTTCCAGGTTCCCCTGTCGACCTCCGTTTACTTTTCCAACCCGACCTTCTTCAAGCTCGAGCGCCTAGGCAAAGACGACAACGAAGCCGTCAACGAGAAGATCTCTAATGTTTACGCCAGTTGGCAGATCGCCAATAGCCTCATCCAGGCCACCCAGGCCACGGCCGCCACTGCGGCCTTGAACCCCCGAACGGCCCAATTCAACCTTTTGAAGAACAACATAAAGATTTTGGAGATCCTGAAATCGACCTTTCAGCCCGCCCAGGAAATTTATAAAGCCCTGGCGGCCGAATCCAACCCCAATTAAGGTTTTTCAAGGAAGGTATTTCCACCGGCCCATTCCGGTCACTTGTCCACGTCGGGGTAGATGACCTTCTTCACCTTGGGTTCGTTCATGTTTTCCCGGGTGACGATCAAAAGCCGGGTGGGGAGGATGGACTCCACCTTCTTGCCCTTCAAGTAGTCCACGGCGGTTTTCACGCCCTCATAACCCATGTTAAAGGGGTCTTGCGAAATCAGTGCGCTGATGGCGCCGCTCTTGAGCCCTTCCAGCATTACCTTGCCGGTGTCGAACCCCACGAACTTGATCATGCCCGCCTTGCCGGAGGCCTGGAGGGCCCCCAACATGGCCAAGACCGTCACTTCATTGGGGCAGAAGATGCCTTCCACGTCGGGGTACTTGTTGAGAATGTCCTGGGCGGCCTGCAGGGCCGATTCCTTGGTGGCCCCCGCGTATTGACCTGAGGAAACGATGTCGATGTCGGGGTATTTCTTGGCCATTTCCTCCAGGAAGCCTTCCTCGCGGTCGGCGGTGCTGGCCGAGCCCTCAAGGTAACGCAGCATCAGGGCCTTACCCTTGCCACCCATCACCAGGCCCAGTTGGTCCGCCCCTTTGCGCCCGCCTTCCTTGTTGTTCGTGGCCACGAAGCTGATCTGGGCGGTGGATTGAAGGTCCGAGTCGATGATGACCACCGGGATTCCGGCCTTGGAAGCCTCCTCGACCGGCTCCACCAGGGCTTTGTCGTCCAGGGGGGCCAGTACGATGGCGTCGACCTTACGGCTGATGAAATCCTGCATCGTCTCGATCTGCTGTTTGCGGTCATTCTCGGTTTTCGACCCGACCCAGAGGACGTCCACGCCCAGGTCCTTCCCCGCCTTGACCACCCCCGCATGGATGGTCTTCCAATAAAGATGCGTTACCCCCTTGGGGATGACCCCGATCTGGTACCGCTTGCCTTCGTCCGCGGCCGCCTTGCCGGAAAGTCCGGTCAAGCCCAACAACAGAAGCAATAAAGCCGGTTTCAAGAATGGGCACATAAATTCCCCCTCAAGACGCATAGATTCAAAAGGCCGGACACATAAAGCTTAACCAGGGGTAGCGGAAGGTGACAAGCTAAAACCGGTCAAATTCCCAACAAAAAAATCAAAGTTCCAAAGAACTGAACGAAATGGGGAAAAGCTCTTCTTAGCCCTTACCCAATACTTCTTCGATTTTGTCCAGGTGATTCTGCCGGTGGATGGACCGGCGCAGGTTGCGCTCCAGCCCCATCCCCAGCAAGGTTTCAACCTGTTCGGGAGTCAATTGCTCCACCAGCCGGTCAATGGCTTCCGCCGCGCCAGTCGCCAGTTTGACGACGGCCTTGGGCGGGAGGGCTTCGGAAAGGGCCGCCAGCGGACCGTTGACGGCTTCCGCATCCAGGGAGGACGGCTTCAGGTCTTCTTGCAACCAGCGCTTCAATCGGGCGACCTGGCTTAGGTCCCAAAAAGCCAGGTGGGCCAGTGCAACCCCCACCGTCCAGCCGTTGGGCAAGACCCGGGAATAATCCGACTCCCGCAGGGCCTTCATCAGCGATACAAGCCGTTCCCGCTGGTTTTGGTTTTCTTCAACAATAGTTTTTAAATCCGGCATGGCCCCTCCGGTTTATGAACGAAGATTAAAATTTGAGTGTTAGAAGTTGTGTTTGCATTCCGGGCTTGGGTAGGTTCCAGGTGGTTTCATCGTCCCCGTGAACGATGGCGTTATAACGCTGAACGGCGGCGAATTGGGCGGTCCGTGATTCCTCGATCTTGAATAATCCAACGTAATCCCCCACCAAACCGGCCAATGCGATCACGAGTCCGGATGTTCCGGTCGAATTGAGGGCTTGGGAACCGTTATCGTAATTGCTCCCAGCCACCACTAATCCCCCAACTAGACAAACGCTCCCTCCCACAAGGAGGACAACCCCGGAAGTGTGGGAACCGGAGGAGACGTCCATAAGACGGTTGGCTTCGGGGTCGTTCAGGGGAGAAATGAGGTTTCCCAAGCTTTTGTCGTCGGCGATTTTGACCCCAGAATAGTAGTAACGCATTCCTTCCAGCGTCGTCCATTTACAAACGATGGGTTTGCGTTTTTCAGTTGTCGGAGCGGGTGTAGGTTGGGCCGCCTGGGCCCCACAAACCGAATGAAAGAGGAACCCCACAAATAATACCGGCATCAAAACGATCATTCTCCTGAACATAAGAATCTCCTTATAAAAGTAATTCCCCGCGGGTGACCGTTACGGCCTTCCCGCCCAAATAAACGCGATCCCCTTCACAGCGAACCGATAGGATACCGCCCCGGGCCGAGGCTTGAAAAGCCGTGAAGTTGTTTTTTCCAAGCCGCTTTTGCCAAAAGGGCCCCAGGCAGCAGTGGGCCGAACCGGTGACATGGTCTTCCGGGATTCCCGCCGTCGGAGCGAAGAAACGGGAAACAAAATCATAGGCCGGGTCGTCCGAGGCCGCCGTGACGATGACACCGTGCAGCTGTTCGTCGAGGTAAGATTCCATTTTTTTGAAATCCGGCTTCAGCCCGCGGACAGCGGCGGGGGAGGACAATTCGGACAAATACGCGGTTCCACTTTGGCTTAAACCCAGGACGGGAACACCGAGTGATTCCTCGAACCCCGGGGGCTTGACGCAAGGCTCGACGGGCCTGGCGGGAAAATCCATTTCGATACGTCCATCCCTTTGGGCGGCCTTCAACAACCCGCTTTTCGTGTGAAACAGGGCTTCCCTTCCCTTTCCTAGAAACCCCTCGCTCCAGAGCACATGGGCGCTGGCCAAGGTTCCGTGGCCGCAAAGGGAAATTTCCATCCTGGGCGTGAACCAGCGCAGCCGGTAGCCGTTCCCCTCCGGGTGAAGGAACGCCGTTTCGGCCTGGTTGATTTCCATGGCGAGGCTCTGCATCCAAGCCTCTTCCACCGGGCCGGGCAGGACGCAGACCCCCGCCGGGTTTCCCGAGAAAGGCTTATCGGTAACGAAAGCGTCGACTTGAAAAAAAGGAGCTCCCACTTTTTCCCCCGGACAGGTGATTTTTGCTGAAAAGCCGTATAAAGTTGCCACATCATAAACCAGAACCCAGGAGAAAATCATGGAAGCGCCCCAATTCCCCGTTGGCCCGAACCTGAAAGAGGAAGAAAATCCGCCCCGGAAAGAATTGATCGCCATTATTGAAGAAGCCCCCCATGCCCTTCGGGAGGCCGTCGGGGGTCTGTCGGACGCCCAATTGGACACGAAGTATAAGAACTGGACTATCCGCCAGATCGTCCACCACTTGGCGGACAGCCACGCCAACAGCTACATCCGGTTCAAATGGGCGCTCACCGAGGACCAGCCGGTCATCAAGGCTTATGACGATGGGAAGTGGTCGGACTTGGAGGAATCGAAAACGGGGCCTATTGACGGCCCCCTGGCCATGATAGAGGGGATTCACAAGCAGTGGGTGCAGTTATTGCGGTCCATGACGGAGGAGCAATTCAACCGCGCCTTCATCCATCCCGACCGCAACCGGGTGATCACCCTGAAAAGCGCCGTAGGCACCTATGCCTGGCATGGCCGCCACCACACGGGGCAGATCCTATGGATGCGGGAAAGCAAGCGAGTTTAACTTTTGCCCGCTACTGGTTGGTTTTCAACAAATGGCGGAATGCTTCGAGGATTATCTTCCCATCTGAAAACTTGAAAAATGCTTACTTTGGGAACCTGGGAAAAGCTAGAACTTCAAAGTCAGAAGCTTTGTCCGCAGCCCGGGATCGGGAAGGTTCCAGGAGGTTTCGTCCTCCCCCCGCACGACGGCGTTGTAACGCTGGACCGCGTTGAACTCGTCGGCCTTGGCATCATCCAGGTTGAGCAGGCCGAAAACCCCTCCCACCAAACCGGCCAGGCTCATCCCCAAGCCCGCCGCTTGCCGTCCGTCGATGTCTTGGGTGGTCTTTTGGGAATTGGGGTCCGTACCCACAACGATGGCCCCGGCGGCGAGGAAAACCAGCCCCCCCACCGTGAAAAGCCCCCCCGTATTTTCGTCATTCCGGGCGGCGGCGACCAGCCGGGTGGCCTCGGGGTCATGCAGGGATGTGATGATGCCCGATAATCCCTCCACCCCATCGGCTTTGTACCCCGCATAGTAATAATGAATACCGTTCAGGCCCCCCCATTCCATGGTGATGGGCTTGCGTTTCCCCGCCGCAGGCGCCGGGGCGGTGGTAGGTTGGACCGTTTGGGCTCCGCAAATGGAATAAGCTAGGAACAGGACCGTTATGAAGGCGGCATACTTGCTGAACATATTGAAACCTCCATTAAATTTTGGCTTACTATAAGCCTTCCAATCCCAAAACCGAGGAGAAAACCATGGAAGCCCCTGATTACCCCGTCGGACCCAACCCAAATACGGAAGAAAACCCGCCCATAAAAGAATTGATCGCCATTATCGAAAAGGCCCCCCAAGCCCTCCGGGAAGCCGTGGCGGGCCTCTCGGACGCCCAACTGGACACGAAGTATAAGAACTGGACCATCCGCCAGATCGTCCACCACTTGGCGGATAGCCATACGTTTGGCTACGTCAACTTTAAATTGGCGCTGACCGAGGAACAGCCGGTGACGAAGGGTTACGACAGGAATAAATTGGTGGATTTGGTGGAATCAAAAACGGGGCCGGTCGAGGGGCCCTTGGGCTTGCTCGAGGGGCTTCATCGCCAATGGGCGCAGTTGATGCGGTCCATGACGGAGGAAGAGTTCGCCCGGGCCTATATCAACCCCCGGAACAACCAGGCCACCAAGCTTTCAACGGCTTTGGGCACCTATGCCTGGCATGGCCTCCACCACACAGGCCAGGTTCTTTGGATGAGGGAAAACAAAAAGCTTTAATTTGGGCAATCTCTTGATTTCAACCCGGCTATTCTGCCAATAATATCAGCGGCTGATATTATTGGCAGATTAATTCTAAATCTTGGGCACCAACCCGTTTTTGAACCCGCCTATTCTGCCAATAATATGCGCTGCGCATATTATTGGCAGAATAAGGAGCGCTTATGACTTTCACTCTTCCGGATGACCAGGCCGCAAATTCCACCGCAAGAGGGCAGGAACCGGCCCCAAAACCAACGCGGCAATCCCAGAAAAGGGGTGGATATAGGAGTCACTGGGAACTGGATAAACTCGTGGAGTTCATCAAACAGCGGGGGGAGGCCGTTCCCAGCGAGATGGCTAAGGAATTTGGCTGGGCCCGTAGCACGCTCACTTATACCCTGATGCGGCTCTTAAAGACAAAAAGGATCATACGGATGGGGGGCGGAAGGAGCATCCGCTACCGCGTCGCCACCCCGGAGGATTTGGCCCCAAAGGCCCCCGTCCCCAGCCAAACAAATGAACTCTCCCAACAACCGCCTATGGCGGCCATCCCAGAACCAGGGCGGAAGCCTTCTAAGACGTCACTGTTTTTGGGCTTTAAAGATCTTTTGAAGAAGGTCCTTAAAGGCTAGACGCCAACGCTTGGTATGGCCGCGATCACATGGGCGCGATTCTTTGGATGAGGAAGAATAAAATAGTTTAAGTCTGGAGGTCCCGTTGAAAGCTAACTGGCTAAAATTCTTTTTCATGTCCAGACCTTTCACCAGGCTTTTTCGCTTGATTTAATAAAGAGCTAACTTGTACGATCAAATCAATGGATAAAATCTCTTTGATTCAGATTCTAAAAAATAACATTCCTTGGATATTCTCTGGAGTCGGCGTTGCAGTTCTCGTCTATTTCTTACAGGGAAAACCCAAAAAGCAAAATAATAATTTGTAACCTCTGAAAAACTCCCTGTTTTGGTTTGAAACTCTTCTCACCAGGGTTTTCAACCCCGCTTGGAGATGTTTTTGTTTCTCCAAAGGTGTTGCACTTACTCCTAGAACTCCTTTTTCGACCCTTCTTGCGTCATCTGCCTCTGAAAAAACTCCCCTTAGCTCAGGCCGCCGCCAACTTTACGGCTCTTTTCCCATTAAATGCGATGCCACAGATCAACACCCAAATCTTGTTTCGGGCCATCCCGTAGTACCTCATTCGTCCCATCGAACACCACCGCTTCAAGGTACTCATTGTCGCCTCGATCCCGCACCTCACACGGCCCCAAACCTTGTTTTGCTTTAATTGCCTCTGGGTCAGCTTCTGTCCCCGCCAAACACGATGTAACACTCGATTCCGAATCCCTCGTTCCTCCAAATATTCATCGTGTTGCGCCGACCGGTAAGCCTTGTCAGCAAATGCCTGTTCTACCCCGCGAGGAACCATGTCTTTGAAATGTTCGTGATCGTGTTCCTCAATATGACTTAGATCCATCTTTCGAATCAGGCCGCTTTTCTCGTCCTGACCCACATGAACCTTCATCCCATCCACGGCTTTTCCTTGCCGGGAGGTGTAATGAACATCTTCATCCACCGGCTTTCCCTCTTGATCCTTGGATTCCGGTTTACAGGCTCCTTCCACCAGGGTGGAGTCCACAATGGCCCCTTTCTTGACCAAAAGTCCTTTGCGATCTAAACCCTGTTGCACGGCCCCCCAAACCCGGTCTATCAAACCGGCTTCCCGGAGTCTTTCCCGAAACTTCACCAAAGTGGTGTCGTCGACGTGGTACTCTCGCACCCCTTCACCCACGAACCGCTCAAAACTGCGCCGGTCGTGGATTTCTTGGACTACTTCCACATCCGACAGGCCGTACCAGGATTCCAGCAAAAGGCATTTAAACAAGATCAAAGGCGGGATGGGAGGTCTCCCCGTGTTGCCCCGGTACATTTCCATCAGCAATTTCTCGATCTTCGGAAAGTCCAGAACCTTATCCACTTCCTCTAGCATGGTCTTTTTGAGTCGCCGGTTCTTGTCCTCGTACATCCCGAAGCTGATTTGCATGGAATCCCTCCGTCTGGAATGCTGCTATTATATTTCAGCATTTAGACGAAGGAGTTTTTCAGAGGTTACAATTTAAATAATGAAAATTCTCCCGGCTCTTCGAACCAACAAAATAATGCGAATGTAATAATTCAAAACAATTACAATTCTGCGCCTTCCACTAATCAAAAACCAAAAACATCAAATCCCGAATCTCCTGTTGTCATGATTGAAAAAAGTAAACTCGATCAAAAAAATTCATACCATACTGATCCAACCCCAACGGAAATTTCAAAACAATTGAATAAATTACCGCCGTATCAACAAGAAAAAATGAGTGAAGAATACAAAAACTTTAAAATTGCTTGGAAGGTCCGACTTCATTCTGTTTCCTCCGCTCTCAAAGAAGGAATGGTTACTGTTGTTGCCTCTGAAATCGGAAATACCTTCAATTATCCTATGATAAATTTTGATGTGAATATAAGTTCATGTCCAAAACTCAAATTTTCCCAACGTGGAGAAATCATGTCTGTTTTCGGTGAAATAAAAAAAGCATCCTTAACTTGGTTTGAATTAAAAAATTGTTCAATCGAATTTGAAAAAAATAATTAATGTTAATAAAAAATACATGCCATCTAAATTTTAGGTCGGCAGAAAATTATCTAATCGCGAAGCATTCGCAATCCGGATTATGGATAACGATGGCGCTGGTGGATTGTACGGGCACCATCATGTGGGCATTGGTTAAAGAAACAACTCCATGCAAAGTGGATAATCCCGACTTTCTCCGATCTCTTTAAAAGAAGTCGTTTTGGGGTTAAATTTAAAAACGTGATACTGCGAAAAAGGTCCCCCGGTACAGCAAGATTGCCCATCTTCCTCGATACATTCATATTTCTCGCCATCAACTTCAAACCGATACAAAGCTTTGTAAGAAGAAGGCGTATCGACCTCATTATTACGGGCCACTTTGGCTGGAAAAATATCCAGAAGCTGTCCATCCCTGAGTAAATAGACCGCCGATTGGAACTTGGCAACTTCTTCGTAATCTCCTTCATATTTCTTTTCAGATCCATCCACGGCAACATTGTCGGCCACAACCATCAAATCCGGGCCGTTTCGAAAATAGTTAAAATAATAATCATTAAACCCTTTTTTTATTTTGGCCCGTAAAAGTTTTTCAATGCCCATTTGTTGGTCTTGTCCAAGGGATACTTGCTCATAACTCTTTAAATTGCTCACCGTATGACTTCCAACGAATCCTACAGTTTCAACCCTCGATTTTCCCGCCGTTTCAATGGGGGGCTTAAAATGATCGATTTCCAAATCCAAATAAACCCGGAACAAATCATCAAATTGTTCATCGATCGCTATCGTTCCACCCGTTACCTTGGCTTGCCAAATTCCTCCGGGGCTAACCAGGGTATAAACATCCCCGATTTTCTCAGTCGCCAAACTTTTAAATTGGCTTTCGGTTAGCTGTGTTTCTTTCAACTTTGTGCGGGGATTACGCCTATCCTTCTCGTTGGGCCAGTTGTAAATCCCGGAAACCGGTTTGGATAAATCTTTTTCCAAAAATATTTTTATAAATAGCTCGTATAAATCCCCAGGATCTTTTTCCGTAATAGAGGGTGCAAGATTCATTTCCAACCGGACAATCGGCTTGTCCTTATCCCACTTGATGTATCCAAAATGAACGGGATTGATGGATTGGGCGTTTGCGGAAGTGAAAAGCAAGGATATAAGAGCCAGTATTAAATATCTTTTCAATTTCAACCTTCTTATCTCACTGCAAAATACTTGCTTTCAGTTCGTGAATGCCGATGGCGCCTAAAATCTCAAGGCTATCGCTAAAATCCCGTTTCGGTTTGATCGGTTGGCTTCGTTTCCGCCTGGCCTTTATCAATCCGATAATCCACAAATTCAAAAATCACATCGAGGTTAGTGGTGCCGGAGTCCCCGGTTTTCTTCATGTGCACCAACATTCTTTTGGGCATCATGAACCCATCCACCGACCGGTACTCCATCTTTGCATTTATCTCGGTGGACACTTGGGGCAGCTCAGAGGTGGTTTCGGATAAGATCATCCCCTTGGAGGTATCCATATATTTGAGCTTGCAGGATTGGACGTTCGCCTTGCCGCCCGCCTCAATTTCGTAAATTCTCCATTGGTTATCGGCGTACTCGCTGACGGGCTGGTCCCCCGTGGAATAGATGACGAATCCGCCGTCTTTTTTCTCCACTTGCAGGTCGAATTTCGCGTAATCGTCCGCCCCGAAGACGGGCTCCAAGACATTCGAGCGCCAAGGGAAAATGTTTTGCTGAAAAGCCCCCTTCACGACCCCAATCATTTTTTGAACGATTTCGTCGAAAGCCGGGTCGCCGCTTGGTTCAGCGTAAGCGGCCTCAAAGGAAAACTCATTCTTCCCCGAACAGGAAAGGACAAATTTAATCTTTTTGAGTTCCTGGACCCTCTTATCATCGGGACCGTATTTCGCCGAGCATTGTTTTAAATAATCATCAAAAAAAGAGCACTTGATCCCCGCCTGGAAATCCAGGAGCCCTTCCCGCATCAAACAATAGTAATGGCCATTGAGTTTGTTTAAAAAATCGACCGTGTCCTTATCGGTGGCGGCATAACCGCTGGAAACTCCCAGAAAAACGAGCGCAAAAGATAAAGCGATCTTCTTCATGCAAAACTCCTTTTCCTGAAGCTTTTACCTCGCCGCGAAATACTCGCTTTCGGGGTAGCGGATGACAATGGCGCTGGTGGATTATTCCGGCAATATTATGAAGGCTTATCAAACCCGATTCGACCCGAATTACTGGTTTTTGGAAACCCATTCGAAGACATAGTCCTTTTGGGACGTCTTGTAGGTCATGGTCTTGTGCCCGTCCTGATCGTTCAAAATAAACTGCGACCAGATGATGGGGGGATCCGTAAGGTAGAACTTGGTTTCCCCATTACGCCCGGCAGTACCCGCCACGTGAGTCTTCCATTTGCCTGCGTCGAAAATTCCACCCTCATTGGTCATTTTGAGGGAGACGGCACCGAGGTCTTCGTTAAAGTAAGTCCCCACGAAATCATAAAACCAAGACTGGGACATCTGGCTGTTCGCCCAATCCGCTAGTATTTGTCCTTGCTTCCTCCGGGTGCTCAATTCAGAGTCAAGATTCTCTTGGGCGTGGGCCTCCCTTCCGGAAATAAGCTCCATCAGCTTCTGGTAAACGGCGCCACGGAAATATCCCGCGTAGTCGGCGTTCGTCAGCAAAACCATCCCCATATTCCGGTCCGGCATGAAAACCATGTCGGAAGTGTAACCCGTGGAAATTCCGCCCTGGCCCACTACCGTGATTCCCTTGTCGTTCGAAACTTTCAATCCCAGGCCGTAATCGGAATCCTCGTTGATTTTCACGTGGGGCTCACGGCGCTTTAGGAGGTTGGCTTCGGAAACAACACGGGTTCCATCCGGCCCTATGCCTTTGTTGAGTTCCAGCAGGAGGTATTTGGACATATCCTCGACGTTGGACCAGGCGCCGACCGCGGGGGCCACGGGGAGGGTCCAGTCGTCATAAGCCAAGGGTACGGTGTCGTAATCATAATCCCGGACGTAGCAATGGGGAGTCCCATGCTCCTTGGCGGCGACCGATTGGAAATCCAGGGTGGTGTCCGCCATTCCCAGGGGGTCGAAAACATATTCCTTCATGGCGGCGGCGTAGGCTTGGCCCAGCGGCAGGTCCGGATGGAGGGCGTGGGCCGCGGCGAAACCGCCGGTCGCCACCAGGATGTTGCTCGATTGGAAAATTTCCCCGAATCCGGCGGTAGGCATAATGGCGAGCATCTTTTCAATGACCGTTTCGGGGCTGCTGTAACCGGTGGGGAAAACCAGTACGGGGTCCTGGCGGGCCAGCCCCGCGCAGGCGCAAACCGTGTATTTCAAGGTAAGTTCCGACGTCGTTTTCGGGTCGCCCAATTGAAACCCGGGCAAAAGCTGGGTGACGGGGGTGTCCCAGCTCATTTTCCCCGCGTCCACCAGCCGGGCCATCAAAAGTGTCGTCAGGGGCACGGTGATGCCGGAGATGGAAAACAAGGTTTTCGTCGTCACTGGGTCCTTTTTGCCCTTCTCACAGACCCCGAAACCCTTCTCGTAAACGATCTTCCCGTCCTTCACAATGGCCACCGCCGCCCCGGGCACTTTACAGTCATTCCGGGCGTGTTCCAGGAAATCCTCGAAGGTCTTGAAGAACTTGTCGTCCATTTGAACGTCTTGGGCGGGCGTCGGCGTGGGTTTTGCGCCGGGAATTTTTAAACTGCCGATGATGACTTCAACTTGGGCTTGGCGTTTGTCCGCGGAGACTTTGTCGTAATCCATCAAGGCTACATACCAACGGTCGTCCTTTTTCCCCGCAAACGCATAAAGCCCCCGGGTGTCATTGGCTTTATAGGGATCTTGCTCGCTCGGCACGAAATACCATTGCCGGCAAACCTGGTCCCACTTATCCCTCTTGGGAAATTCATGCGTGGCAACAGCATAGGAGAAATCGGGATTATAACTTTTCCACGCTTTCTGAAGCGCGTCCTGGGGGCTTATCTCCTCGTTCTCAGTGAGCACAAGTGTCACGAGGTGTTCGGGATCGTGGAGAATGAAGCTTCCGCCTTTTGCTTGGACATCCCAACCCTTGGGGACATTGAAGCTCGCGCCCGAGGGAAGAGTGTATTGGGTTTCAGGATTGAGGCTGTTGGCCGAATCGTCGGCAAAACCGGGATGAACGGCGGCCAGAAAGAAAAACAAGGTTGAAAAAACTTTTCCCAATAAACAAAGCGAACTTTTCATAAATTCCTCCCCTTAAAATACAAAAACCCGGCTTACAGGGGCCTATCTTACCGCAAAATACTCGCACTCGGGGTGGTGGATAACGATGGTGCTGGTGGATTGTTCTGGCACCATCATGTGGGCCTCCGTCAGCGTGATGCCGATGCCCTTGGTGGCGTCCAGAAGCTATAAATTCTTCGTTCCTTGGTTCATTAATTCAGGAATTCTTCCATGCTGACTGCCATTCCCGTCCCTACCCGGCGAAGCCCCTTGTCTTCCGTCACCAGTGGAACTCCCAGTGACTTCGCAAGGGCCAAGTATTGCGCGTCATAAAAGCTTATTTTCTTTTCGACCGACAGGGAAAGCGCCAAATCAGGATCAGCCTGTACTTCACAGGATTCAAAAGCCTTTAAGCCGGTTTCCAACAATTGAGCGGCCACTTTGGCCGTCAAATGCCCTTGATGAATCATTAAAGCCAAGGCATTTCCAAATTCATATTTCCAAAGAGGGGAGACTTTCCAATCCGGGTCCATCTCTTGGACCGCCAAAGCCATCAGGGTCTTTTGGCCTTCCACAATCCGGTAAACCAGGATATTCGCGTCGACGATAATCAAAGACGACCCCAGCGTTTGGCCTTGTTCAGCCATGCGTCCGTGGGGCGGAATTTCAATTTGAGCGGCGGGGGAAGAGCGGAGATTCCAGGTTTAGCGACCGCTTGTTCCAGGATTGACACCACCTGTTTATTCACGGACCGGTGGTTAAGCTCGGCCTGTTCCTTGAGCTTTTTCTTGATTTCCTCAGGAATATTTTTGATCAGCATGCTGGACATGGCGGAAACCTCCCAAAAGAGATATCACAAAGATATCCTTTCGGTATATTCCGGTCAAGAGCTTTTCAACGCACCGCGAAATACTCGCATTCGGGGTGGTGGATGACAATGGCGCTGGTGGACTGCTCGGGCACCATCATGTGGGCTTCCGTGAGGGTGATGCCGATGGCTTTGGTGGCGTCCAGGAGCCGGAAATACTTTTCCTGGTCCGATTGCTCGGGGCAGGCGGGATAGCCGGGCGAATAGCGCTTCCCTTGCCCGATGGGCAGGTCCCATTCTTTGCGGATTCGGCGGTGAATCCATTCCGCCATGGCTTCGGCGGTCTGCACGGCCAAACCGTGTAAATAATAGGAATCGGTGTATTTTCCGTCTTTGTTCAACTTCTCGATGATTTCCGTGGCCTTATCGCCGATAGTAACGACTTGGAAAGCCACGACGTCCTTCTCGCCGGAGGCAACCGGCTTGAAGTAATCGGACAGGCACAAATGCCGACCGACGCGCTGGCGGGGGAACTTGAAGCGTTCCAGTTCCTTCTTGGGGTTGTTGCCGTCGTAAATAATAAGGTCGTTGCCTTCCGAGTTGGCCAACCAGAAGCCATAAACCAGCTTGGGCTCGAACCAGTTCTTGGCCAAAATCTCGTCCTGCATCTTCAGGCGCATGGGCTCGAACTGGGTCTGGATGAGGTGCTTATACTCTTCCGAATCCTTGCCCTTGACCCCCCAATTGAGCTTGTAAAGCTGGGTCAGGTCCAAATAGGGCCAGATTTCCCTTAAAGGCACCTTGTTGATAATGGAGGTTCCCGCGAAGGGATTCTTCGGGATGGTCAGGGCCGGTTTGACCGTGGGCGGGTATTTTTCCGGCGTGGCTTCCCCCTCTTCCACCTTGGCGTCGGCGAACCCGACGGCCTTGGAGTTGAGGGCTTCTTCCTTCACCTTGTTCCGGAAGGTTTCCCGACTGGCTAGGTCCGACAGGGCGTTCAGGATATCGAGCCCCTCGAAGGCATCCTTGGCGTAATAAACGCCGGGTTCGTAAAGCTTCTCATCCACGAAGCTGATGCGGTAGCCATAGCGGCGGTTGATGGCGGCGCCCCCAACCACCACGGGATATTGGAGGCCCATCTTTTCCAGTTCCTGTACGCAGATGGGCATCTGCTTGCTGGTGACCACCAGGAGGGCCGAAAGGCCGATGGCGTCGGCCTTCACTTCCTGCGCCTTGGCGATGATGGTGGAAACGGGCACCTGCTTGCCCAGGTCGTAAACCGTGTAGCCGTTGTTGGAAAGGATGGTCCTCACCAGGTTCTTGCCGATGTCGTGCACGTCGCCGTAAACGGTGGCCAGCACCACCGTGCCCTTGGTGGTGGCGGTGGACTTGTCCAGGAACTGTTCCACATAGGCCACGGCCCGCTTCATGACCTCGGCGGATTGCAGCACGAAAGGCAATATCAATTCACCGGAACCGAACTTGTCCCCCACTTCCTTCATGGCGGGAAGGAGGACGGTATTGAGGGTCTCGACGGCGGTTTTTTCCTTCATCACCTCGGCCAGGTCCGCCTCGATCTTGTCGGGCTTGCGGTTGACGATCTTCCAATGGACCTTCTGGGCGAAGGTCATGCCTTCCGTCGGGTCGGCGGCGCCTTGGGCCTCCACGGGGGCCTTGCCCGCGAAATGCTGGATGAAATGGGCCAGGGCCTGGGGGTCGCGGTTGAAGACCAGATCGTCGGCCAGCTTGCGCTCGTCCCCGGCGATGGAAGCGTAGGGCTTGATATCCGCCGGGTTCAGGATGGCCATATCCAGCCCCGCGTGCACGCAATGGTAAAGGAAGACGGAATTGAGCACTTCGCGCGCCTGCTTGGAAAGCCCGAAGGACACGTTGGACAAGCCCAACACGGTGCGCACGCCCGGGATTTCCTTCTTGATCGCCTTGATGCCTTCCATGGTCTCGACGGCGGAGTTCAGGAATTCCGCCTCGCCGGTGGCCAGGGTAAAGGTGAGGGCGTCGAAGACGATGTCCTCGGCGGGAATGCCGTATTCGTTCACGCAGATATCCGTGATCTTCTTGGCCACTTCCAGCTTCCGGGCGGCGGTTTTCGCCATGCCCTTTTCCGCGGGTTTGGACTTGTCGTAATAGAGGTCGTCGATGGTCATGGCCACGACCGTGGCGCCGTATTTTTTGATCAAAGGGCAGACCCGCTTCACGCGGGAGCCGTCCCCTTCCAGGTTGATGGAATTCACCATCGCCCGGCCCGGGTAAATTTTCAGGGCCGCCTCAATGACGTCCGCCTCGGTGCTGTCGATCATGACCGGCGTATCCACCCCCAGGGCCAGCTTTTTGACGACCGCCTTCATCTGGTCCTTCTCGTCGGGCCGTTCGGTCAAGGCAACGCAGACGTCCAGCACATGGGCCCCGCCCTCGGCCTGGCCCCGCCCGACCGCCACCATGCCCTCGTAGTCGTCCGCCAAAAGCATCTGCTTGATCTTGCGGGAGCCTTGGGAATTGACGCGCTCACCCACGATCAGCGGCTTGGGGTCCTGGTCCATGTCCACGGCCTTGATCATCGAGGAAACGTTGCAAAGGTGGGTCACGTCCCGCTTCTTGGGCGCCCGGTGGCCGATGGCCTGGACCACTTGGCGCAGGTGCTCATGGGTGGTGCCGCAGCAGCCCCCCACCACGTTGACGCCGAACTCCTCGACGAATTCCTTCAGCGCCGCCGCCAGGGCCTCCGGTTTCAGCGGATAAACCGCCTGGCCGCCCCGGTTTTCGGGAAGGCCCGCGTTGGGGATCGTGGAGATGGGGATGCCCGAGTATTGGCCCAGGTACCGCACCGAGTCCTTCATTTCCTTGGGGCCGGTGGAACAGTTCATGCCGAGTACGTCGATGGGAAGGCGCGAGAAGGTGGAAAGCACCGAACCGATGTCCGTGCCCAGCAGCATGCGGCCCGTGGTGTCCAGCGTGGTCTGGGCCATGATCCCCACGGGTGATTTCTTCTCGGTGCGCGCCCGGTGGCAGCCGAAGACCGCCGCGCGCATTTCCAGGATGTCCTGGCTGGTTTCCACCAGGAGCGCGTCCACGCCCGCGTCGATCATGATGCAGGCCTGCTCATAATAAATGGCTTCCAATTCATCGACGGTGATCTTGCCCAGGTCCGGGTCTTCCGAGGCGGGAAGCATGCCCGTGGGGCCCATGGAGCCGACAACGAAGCGGGGTTGGTCGGGGGTGGAATACTTATCGGCCAATTCGCGCGCCAGCTTGACGGCGGCGGTGTTGACCTGCACGATCTGGTCGCCGATACCGTACTCTTCCAGTTTCAAGCGGTTGGAGCCGAAGGTATTGGTTTCCAGGCAGTCGACCCCCACTTTGAGGAACCCCTCGTGGATCTCCCGGATGACCTGGGGCTTGGTGATGACCAGGTAGTCGTTCAGGCCCTCCTTGCCCCCGAAATCCTCTTTCGTGAGGTTATAAACCTGGATATTGGTGCCCATGGCCCCATCAAAGATGAGGACTTTTTTCTTGAGGGCGTCCAAAAAGAGCGGCCGGGCCACGGGTTTTTCCTTTCTTGGCGAAATGGAGCGACAGTTTAGGGTCTTTCGGGAGGGGCTTCAAGGCGTTATTCCCGGGGAACATGAGAGGAACCCCATTGTTTTGGCGGGGGGCTCGGTTTAATTTGGGTCGCCGCTTATACCTAAGAAAGGGGTACGCCCTATGCGCACCATCCTATTGTTGTTCATTTCCAATGCCTTCATGACCTTCGCCTGGTACGGGCACCTCAAATACAAGACCAGCCCCCTCTGGATCGCCATCCTGGTGAGCTGGGGCATCGCCTTCTTCGAATATTGCTTCCAGGTGCCCGCCAACCGAATCGGCAGTTACGAGTTCACCACCGCCCAGCTGAAGACCATCCAGGAAGTCATCACCCTTATCGTTTTTTGTTTCTTCTCGGTTTTTTTCCTGAAGGAAGACCTTAAATGGAATTATCTAGTGGGATTCGCCTTCATGGTGGGGGCCGTCTTTTTCGTCTTCAAGAAATGGGCATAAAAAAAGGCGGAAGCCTTTTGGCTTCCGCCCCATATCCGCTTCTCTTAAGGATTAATGCTGGTCCGGGTGGTCGTCGTGATGATCGACGGGGTGGTCGTCATGATGAACCGGCTTGGGGTGATGGCGTCTTTTTTTGTGGACGATTTTATGATGGTCGTCCGGGTGATCCCCCGGGTGGTCGTCCGCCATGGCTATACCCGCGCTGCCTAAAAACAAAACGCCCAGCAAAATCCTGAATAAATTTTTCATTTTTCCTCCCTTCGTTTTTGTATCCATCGGCTCCCACTAGATTAACCATTAGGCGTGCAAAAAGGAATGCCCAAAGGGCACAAAAAAGGGCGTCCTTTTGGGAGGACGCCCTGGATTGCTTTATGCGCTGAAAACTTATTGGTGGGTGTTGGGCCCGGTCGTCCTGCCTCCCGGCCCAGCGGAGGCGCCGTCAACCGGAACTTTGGCCGGCGGAAGGGGTTGGGGGTTCAAAGCCACCTTACGCTTCTTGTGGTGTTTCACGGTTTTAACGGTTTTGGTCGGGCTAGTCGAATCCGCCCAAACCATGGATGTACCGGCCAAGACCAGCATGCTCAGCGCGACAGCTAAAGAACGTTTCATCTTCCCCACCTCCCCCAATGGATTAGCCCTATTCCAAAACGGCTGCATATAAGACGACAGGCGGTTCCAAAAGGTTTCAGGACCCCAAACCCCCAAAATGGCCTTGGGGGGAGCGAAAAATCCGTGATTCCCCGCGGCCGGGAACCTATGATGGGCGGCCTATGGAGCCTACCCTTTTCCAACATGGGATGGATTGGGAACTCTTTTTTTCCACTTTCGTCCTGATCTTCTTGGCCGAACTGCCGGATAAGACGGCTTTCGCCGTCCTGATCATGTCCAGCCAGCGCCATCCCCTGGGGGTCTACCTGGGGGTCTGCGGGGCCTACCTGGTCCAAAACCTCATCGCCATCCTCGCCGGAAGCCTCCTGACGCTTTTACCCCACCGCGTGGTGCATGTGGGCGCGGGAATCCTTTTCTTAGGCTTCGCCGTTTGGATGTGGTTCCGGGGAGAGGAAAAAGAGGGGAAAGCCAAGCTCAAGGCCAAGGACCATTTCTGGAAAACCGTTTGGTCCGCTTTCCTTGTGATTTTTATCGCCGAATGGGGGGACTTGACCCAGTTGGCCACCGCCACCCGGGTGGCCGCCAGCGGGCACCCGGCGACGGTTTTCCTGGCCTCCACCTCGGCCCTTTGGCTGGCCAGCGGGATGTTCGTCCTGATCGGGCACCATTCCAAGAAGTTCATCCGGCCCGCCCTATTGCAGCGGATCGCCGCCTTAGCCTTCGGCGTCGTTGGCATCCTGCTTTTGTCGGGTTTTTGGGATAGGTAAACTTTAGGGGAGCTTCGGAAAAGAAAATAATGGCGGAGAGAAAGGGATTCGAACCCTTGAGACCCTTTTGGAGCCTACACGCTTTCCAGGCGTGCGCCTTCGACCGCTCGGCCATCTCTCCGTAAACAAAAAAGGGGCCGAGGCAATGCTCACTCCCCTCAACGACACATCAAAAAAATTGGTGGAGATGAGCGGGATCGAACCGCCGACCTTCTCGTTGCGAACGAGACGCTCTCCCAACTGAGCTACATCCCCACAACCGTCATTTGGCCTTGCGGCGAATTTCCTTGAAGAAATCGCTCAAAACCTTCGAACATTCTTCCTTTAATATACCGCCGGTAACTTTGACCCGGTGGTTCAATTTCGGGTTCTCCAGGGCCTTTGCGATACTTTCGACAACCCCCGCCTTGGGATCTGCGGCCCCGTAAAAAAGGTTCTCGATCCTCGATAACACAATGGCTCCCGCGCACATGCCACAAGGCTCCAAGGTCACATATAAATCACAACCATTCAAACGCCAGCTTTTCAGTTTCTTCGAGGCCTTGGATAAGGCCATCATTTCCGCATGGGTCAGGACACTTTGTTTTTGCTCGGTGAGGTTATGCCCCCGGGCAATGATCTTTCCACCCTTCACCACCACCGCACCCACAGGAACTTCGCCCTTTCGGGCGGCCTTGGCGGCTTCCTTCAAAGCTTCCCGCATGAAATGTTCGGGGGAGTGGTTCAGCTGAAACCTCACTACTATCTATAAAGAAAGATGGTGCGCCTGGAGGGATTTGAACCCCCAACCTACTGATCCGTAGTCAGTTGCTCTATCCAGTTGAGCCACAGGCGCGTCAGTTTCTTTCCTAAAATCTAAGGAAAGGACGAGTATATTACCCAAAACCTTATTTTTATCGCAAGCATAAAGGATTTTACTAAGATTCTTTTCACCCGCGTTTTCCACCTCTTTTACACTATAATTCACTCCCCATTGACGGATGGAAAACACAGAAACCTTCCGATACGATGGTTTTGTCACCCCGGCGTGGGAGTCGGGTCCTATACGGCGATGCGGCCCCAACTCCGCTAGGTCCGGAAGGAAGCAACGGTCAGGTCGATGTTCGGGTGTTGTAGGTAACCTGGCTCCCACGGCGGGGTGAGCGCCGCCCTACGGGCGGCGAGTTCGAAGTTCTCAGGTCTAAATTTCAGGTCTTTCACTGCGAACTGCGGACTGCGAACTTCAGACTGGAGTTTTAGATGTCCCAAGTTATGGCCCTCAAATGGCGCCCCCAGGTCTTCGCCGATATGGTGGGCCAGGAACACATCACCCGAACCCTCCAAAACGCCATCCGCGCCGACCGCGTGGCCCATGCCTATATCTTCGCCGGGCCTCGGGGCGTGGGGAAGACCACCACTGCCCGCATCTTCGCCAAGGCGCTCAACTGCCGCAACCCCAAGGACACCGAACCCTGCAATACCTGCGATATTTGTGAGGATGTCAACAACGGGACGTCCATGGACATCATCGAGATCGACGCCGCTTCCGTGAACGGCATTGATGATATCCGCGACTTGCAGCAACGCGTGGGCAATGCCCCGGCCAAAGCCAAGTACAAGGTCTACATCTTCGACGAAGCCCACCGCATCTCGAAGGCCGCCTTCGACGCCTTCCTGAAAACTCTGGAGGAACCCCCGGCCCACGTCGTCTTCATCCTGGCCTCCACCGAAATCCACTCCTTTCCCGCTACCGTCCAGTCCCGCTGCCAGCGTTTCGAGTTCCGCGCCATGGGCCTGGATACCCTCCAGAAACAGTTGCGGCGCATTTCGGAAGCCGAGAAGATCGAAATCGACGACAAGGCCCTCTACCAGGTCGCCCGTTCGGGCGGCGGCTCCATGCGGGACGCTCAGAGGAACCTGGACCAGCTGGTGGCCTTCTCCGGCAAGAAAGTCACCCTGGAGGACATCCGCGTGGTCCTGGGCGCGATCGATGAAGAGGTATTTCTCAAGCTGGCCGAGGCCGCTGCGAGCCAGGACGCCCCCTCCGCCCTGGCCGTGGTCAAGGGCGTCATCGACGGCGGTAAGGACCTGGAGCATTTTTACGCCGGCCTTCTGGAAACCTTCCGGCACCTGGCGGTGGCCAAGGCCTATCCCGCTTCCGCCGCCTCCCTGATTCCCTTGTCCGCCGATGAGGTCGCCAAACTCACCGCCCTTTCCTCCCAGATGGAGGAAGCGCAAATCCTTTCTTCCTTGCGGCTGCTCATTGAGCAGGAATGGGCCGTGCGGCACTCGGCCAACCCCCAGGTCATTTTGGAAACATTGGTTCTCGAGCTTTGTCGCTTGAAGAACTTGATTTCCGTGGGCGACCTGTTGAAACAGGTGGAGGGCGGCCGCGCACCTTCCCCGGCCTACGCCAAGGCTTCGACTGACAAGCCGCCTGCCCCCCGAAGCGTCAGCGAAGGGGCAGCTTCCTTTGCGCCCAAGCCCGCACTGGCGCCCATGGGCGAACCGGTCTTGGCGGTGGACGAGATCGAGGAACCCGTGGAGGCCGAGCAAAACCCGGAGATGGCCAAATTGAAGTCCCAGTGGCAGGAGTTTTTGGAAAAGGTCGGCGCGCAGAAGGCCAGCTTAAAGGGCGTCTTGGTCGACACCCGCCCCAAGAAAATCGACGAAGGAACCCTCACCTTGGTCTGTAAGGGGCCCTTCCATCACGAACAGCTTTCCAAACCGGAAAACAAGGTGTTCCTGGAAAAACTGCTGGAAGAGGTCCTGGGCCGCAAGATCACATTGGTCCCCGTCCTTCCCGAAAGCAGCGCCCCCTCTCCCGAGAAACCCTCCGGTCCTCGTGCCCCCAAACCCCTCTCGGCCCCGAAGGTGGACGTGGAAAAACTCGAAAAGGAAGAACCCATCGTGGCTGCCGCGCTCAAAATGTTCGGTGGGAAGATCGTTGAAGTGAAAAGAAATAATCCCCAAAAGTAGCTGGCAGTTACCGGTTCACCGTTGATAGCTGTCGACTGTGGACTGCGGGCTGCCGACTGGAGTTTAAATGTTCGACATCATCCGCCAAGCCCACGCGCTGAAGGAAAGAATGGGCCAATTTCAGAAGGAGTTGGAGGCCCAGTCCTTTACGGGTACCGCCGGAGAGGGGGCTGTCACGATCACCATGAACGGCAAGCACGAGATTCAAAAGGTGGTGATCGATCCCAAGGCCGCCGGCGACACTGAAAAATTGCAGGATCTCATCCAGGCCGCCACCAACGACGCCGGCCACCAGGTGAACGAAAAGCTCAAAACCGAAGTATCGAAAATGACCGGCGGGTTGGGCTTGCCCGGAATGTTTTAAGAATGGCCGAATATCCCCCTTCCCTTGAAAGGCTGCTGCACGAATTGGAAAAGCTTCCCGGCATCGGGCCCCGCACGGCCCAGCGCCTGGCGTTTCACCTGTTGAAGCAGCCTACGGAAACTTCCAAAGCGCTGGCCTCCGCCCTGGTGGAGGCCCGCACCAAGCTCCACCCCTGCCGGGATTGTTTCAACCTGACGGAAGAAACCCTTTGCCGCATCTGTACCCAAGCCACCCGCGACCGGACTTCCCTGCTGGTGGTGGAAGACCCGAGCGACGTCGCGGCTTTCGAGCGCACCCATGAGTATCACGGCCTTTACCACGTATTGGGGGGCACGCTGTCGCCTTTGGAGGGACGGGGGCCGCAGGATTTGACTCTGGACGCCTTGGTGGAAAGGATTAAAAAAGGCGGAAGCTTTAAGGAAGTCATCGTGGCCACCGACCCCACGGTGGAAGGGGATTCCACCGCCCTTTACATCCAACAACTCTTAAAAGGTATTCTCTCCAAGGTGACCCGTCTGGCGCGGGGACTCCCCTCCGGCGGCGACGTGGAATACGCGGACGAGACAACCCTATTGAAGGCTCTCGAGGGTCGAAGAGAACTATAGCCCGCCTTTCGCGCCTTCTTGATTTGGCACTGTTCAAATAAAAGTGCCGCTCTCCTAAAAATTTATTTTTCAAAATCCCTTATTTTTCCATGAAACCCGCAAGGCCCCTTCTCTCGTCTTATTTGCAAAGGCCGAAATAAGGCCGCAAAGGAGAAAAACAATGAAAAAGCTAACGTTGGTTTTAGGTTTGCTGGTTTTGCTGGGTTCGACTGGAATTGCTTCCGCTGCGGCGGTGGTTTACGTCTCTCCGGTTGCCCCAGTAGCTGCGGCAGTTTCTTTCCCGGGCGTGCGCCTGGTCTTCGGTCGGCCGGGTATCTATTGCTGGTACAGCGGGCATTACTACAGCCGGGCGGATTGGGACCGCTTTTACCGGTTCCATTATGACCGTGTCGCTTACGACCGCTATCACCGGTATAACGACCACCGCTTTGACCGCGACCACGGACGGTTTTAATCCGGCTGAGACCCAGGGGCGGGTTAACCGCCCCTGGGTTTTTCTTTATTCCCACCGCATTCAGGTTACTCCCTTCCGCCCTTTCTTCCTCTGTCTCCAAGGCCTTCAAAAGAGCCTTTTTCCCGCCTGTAATTACTGATAGAATTTCAAAAGTCTCTATCCGGTTCAAATTCCAGATTGTCCCGCGGCCGGAACCAGCCGAAGACCCTTTTTCAAATCCAAGGACCTTTTTGAAACCTTCACCTTCCGTTCCAAAGCTGCTCTTCGGCTTCTTCTTCGTCTCCGGTTTTTGCAGTCTTCTCTACCAAATTGTCTGGATTCGGCTGGCCTTCGCCTCCTTCGGTATCACGACGCCCGTCCTGTCGGCGGTCCTCTCGGTCTTCATGGCAGGCCTGGCCTTGGGTTCTTGGTGGGGCGGCCGGTTCGTTTCCGGGCACCCCCGGGCTTCGGCGGGGGACTTCCTCCGGTATTACGCTCTTTCCGAGGGATTGATCGGCCTGGGCGGCTTTGTCGTTCCCTCCCTATTCGGTTTGGGGGAAATCCTCCTGCTTCCGTTGGGCGCTGCCGATTCCACCCGTTATCTGTTTTTTTCGGCGGTCGTCCTCTTCCTTTCCCTTCTTCCCTGGTGTTTCTGCATGGGAGCCACCTTCCCATTGATGATGGCCTTTCTGCGAAAATCCAGGGGATCCAAGGATAGTTTCAGTTTTCTTTATACGGCGAATGTATTGGGTGCCATGTCCGGCACCCTGGCGACTCCCCTCCTCGTTGAAATACTAGGGTTTCACGGCACTCTTTGGGTTGCGGCCGGGTTGAATACTTCCATCGCCCTATCGGCCAAAGTTCTAGCAGGGCGTACCGCTTTGTCCGCCTCCCCTTCGCAGGCTTCGCCCGGCCGAGCGGTCCCTAAGGCCGGGCCGGTTTCATCCCACCCCCTTTGGATCCTTTTCACGACAGGCTTCACTTCAATGGCCATGGAAGTGGTTTGGACCAGGGATTTTACAGTGGTCCTGAAAACCCAGGTTTACTCCTATGCTTCTATCCTTTTCGCCTACCTTCTTTCCACTTTCGTTGGATCATGGCTTTACCGCCGGCATTACCGGAAAGGAACCGTCCTTTCCCTCCCCCCATTGTTGGGCCTCTGCTTTACCTCCGCCCTTTTGACGGTGGTGTTGAATGACAGGCGGATCCAATTTTCGATCCCAGGCGTCCTCCTCAGCATCGTGCCCTTTTGCAGCGTGCTGGGATACCTGACCCCCCGCCTGGTAGACCGGTTTTCCATGGGCGATCCTGAAAAAGCCTCACGGGCCTACGCGATCAATGTGTTGGGCTGTATCCTGGGCCCCTTGATCGCCTCCTATTTTCTACTTCCCATACTGGGCGTCAAACTGTCCCTGGTTTTGCTTGCCCTCCCATTCTCTTTTTTCCTCCTCCAGAGCCTCGCGGAAATCCGCTGGAAAAATCTCCCCGCCTGGATCTTAGGGGGAATGGGATATGCCCTTTTTTTTATTTCCCTCTTTTGGGCCGGTGATTACGAGGAAATTTTCGGTTTCTATTATTCTTCCTACGTCATCCGCCGCGATTACACCGCCACGGTTGTCTCCTGCGGCAGCGGCTTAAGCAAAGACCTTTTCGTGAACGGCATTGGAATGACGGCCATGGTCCAACCCACGAAAATGATGGCACATCTCCCCCTCGCTTTCCTTCCCCATCCCCCCCGTTCCGCGCTTGATATCTGTTTCGGCATGGGGACCACTTTTCGGTCCCTGGCCAGTTGGAATATCCGGGTCACCGCCGTGGACTTGGTTCCCTGCGTCCCCAGGGCCTTTGGGTATTACTACGATGACGCGGCGCAAATCCTTGCCAAACCTAATTGCAACGTGGTCATTGACGACGGTAAACGCTTCCTCCAGCGCAGCCGGGAAAGCTACGACTTAATCACCATCGATCCCCCTCCACCCTTGGAGGCGGCCGGTTCCAGCCTCCTTTATTCGACTGAGTTTTACCGATTGGCGAAATCCCATCTTCGGGAAGGGGGAATCCTGCAGCAATGGGCCCCAGCAGGGGAATACGCTACCATCCAGGCCATCGCGCGATCCCTGGCCCTGGCGTTTCCTTGCGTCAAGATTTTCGGCTCTCGGGATTATGGCTTCCACTTCCTGGCCTCCGAGTCACCCTTGCCCAGCCTCACAGCCGGCCAACTGGCCCCCAAAATTCCGCCACTCGCTCGGCGGGATTTGGTGGAATGGTGCCCTGCCACACCTCCCCAGCACCTTCTGGATTCGTTTCTTTCCCATGAGATCTCCCTTTCGACTCTTTTAAATCCCGACCCTCACCTTGTGATTACCAACGACCATCCTTATAACGAGTATTATTTTTTACGGCGCCTTAAAGACTGACCGGATTGGATGGAGGTTAATTTTTCCCATGAAAAGAGGACCCATGAAAGTTCTTTTAATCGGCGGCACAGGGCTTATCTCCACGGCTATCGTGAATCAGTTAGTGGAACGGGGCGATGACGTAACGGTTTACAACCGGGGCGTAACGCCCTCGCGCATCCCCAAGACCGTGAAGGAGATCAAGGGCAACCGTTGGGATTACCCGGTGTTTGAGAAACAAATGAGGGATTTAAGTTTCGACGCGGTCATCGACATGGTGGCTTTCGCGCCCGAAAACGCCGAATCGGTCCTTCGGGCTTTCACCGGCCACGTGAAGCACATCGTGGTCTGTTCCACGGTTTGCGTCTATGGCGGGCCCATGACCAAGCTCCCAGCCACCGATGATGAGCCCCACCGGCCCGTGGGCGATTACGGCAAGAACAAGTCTAAGATTGAATCCATTCTGCTTTCCACTGACAGCAAGGACGGCCTGCACACCACCGTCCTGCGCCCATCCTTTACCACCGGTGAGGGGACGACGGCTTCCGGCATCCTCTTTGACGACAGCCTGCCCAACCGTATGCGGAAAGGTTTACCGGTCATCCTCATAGATGACGGCAGGGCGGCCTGGGCCATTGCCCACGTGTCGGACGTGGCGAAGGGTTTCGTGAACTGCCTCTTGAACCCCAAGGCCTATGGTCAGGCCTATCACTTGACCAGCGATGAACACACGGACTGGAACGGCGTTTTCACCGAACTGGCCAAAGCGGTCGGCGGCAAGTTTAACCCTATCTATATCCCGACCGACTGGCTTTACACCCAGGCACCTCACCGGGCCGTTGGGGTGAAGTACATTTACCAATACCCCTCGGTCTTTGACAATTCCAAAGCCGCCCGGGATTTGGGATTCAAGACCACCATCCCCCTGGTCGAGACTTTCCGCCGACAGGTAGCCTGGATGGAAGAAACCGGCAAACTAAAGAAAGTTGAAGAAGACCGTTTTGAGGACCTAATGATTGAGGCCTACCAAAAGGGTACGAAGCCGAACCTACCGGAGGGAATGGACTGGAATCCGTGGGGAAATGGAACAACTGGCTGAGTTGGAAAACTTGACTTTTGTGAATGGTACATTAGACTAGCTTTCCCCCAAAAGCCTTTGGCTTTCGGGGTTTTTTGTTGCCCCTTCATACAACTTAAAACTCCCGTGTTTTCGGGAAAATTCCCCGGTAGCTCAATGGTGGAGCATGCGACTGTTAATCGCAGGGTTGTTGGTTCGAGTCCAACCCGGGGAGCCAGATAAACAAAGGGCCATCGCCTATAAAGCGTGGCCCTTTTTCTTTTTATATATTTCTCCGGGTTGAGGCGGGTTTCAGAAAGGAGCAGAGGTTCCTCCCTGGCTTCCAGAAGGGGTTCACAGGGGTTTTACCCTTTGAGCGCGAAGCGACGTTCAATACCAAATCCGGGAACCATTCGTTCGAGTGGATGAGAAATAGAGGAAAATGTCCAAGGAAAGCCGTCGTTTCCCTTTCTTATTTTTTTCAGGTCGGGTGTATATTCTTCACGCGTGTTTTCCCTAAATTCCGAGGTATAAATGGCTCGGCCCCTCCAAAAATTTAAAAACAACCTCATTTATTGCTCCGCCCGGGTGCTGATGGTCCTGCTCGCGTGGCTTCCCTATTCCTGGGTTTCCTGTCTGGGCCGGGGTTTTGGTGGCTTGGTTTTCAACCTGGCGGGCGGGGAACGCCGCAAGACCTTAGAAAGCCTCCACACGGCCTACCCGGACTGGGGGGATAAAGAAGCGATCAATTTGGCCCAGGCTTCTTGGAGAAACTTGGGTCAGAACCTTTTCGAGGTCGTGCATTGGACAGGTTGGGATTTGGAAAAAATCGTTTCCCAGATTGCCCGGGTGGAAGGTTGGGAGAACCTTGAAAAAGCCCTTCAACGGGGCAAAGGCGCCTTCCTCGTCACCGCCCATCTTGGAAACTGGGAACTATTGGGAGGGTACCTCGGCACCCGACACAAGGCTTCTGCCGTAGCCCAGCAACTTTACGACCCCCGGTTCGACGAGTTGATCAACCGTTTTCGCGTTGAAAAATTGGGGGCTGCCGCCATGATCAAACGTGGCATGGCCTTGAGGGGAATCCTGGAAGCCTTGAAGGACCAACAAGTGATTCTGGCCCTCTGCGACCAGGACACCGGCCAGGACGGAATCTTTGTACCTTTTTTTGACAAGCCGGCTTGGACCCAATCGGGTGTGGCCCGGATCGCCCAAAAAACGGGCGCGGCGCTAGTGCCTGCCTTCGTGGTCCGGGGTGCAGACGGCCGCTTTGAATTACATGCCGAAAAGGAAGTCGAGGTTCCACGGAGCGGAGACAAAGAAAAAGACGTAGTGGAATCCATCTGCCGGATCACCCAAGTTATTGAACAATATGTGCGTGCTTATCCAGACCAATGGGTATGGATGCACCAACGGTGGAAAACACGTCCTCCGGATGAAAAGAAAACTTAAGTTAAGGAATTATCATGAAACCCATTCGTTGGGGCATTTTATCTACTGGCCATATCGCCGGTATTTTCGCCGAAGGGGTGCTCTCTTCTAAAAGCGGGCGACTAACTGCCGTCGGAAGCCGTTCCTTGGTTTCGGCGCGGGAGTTTTCCAAAAAATATCGCATTCCCCAAGCCTATGGAAGTTACCAGGAACTATTAAAGGACCCTTTCGTAGAAGCCGTTTATATTGCAACTCCCCATCCCCTTCACGCCCGATGGGTCATTCAGGCGGCCAAGGCTGGTAAGCACATCCTCTGTGAAAAACCCCTTACCATGAACTATCCGGATACCGTAAAGGTGATACAAGCGGCCCGAGTAAGCGGGGTTTTCCTTATGGAAGCCTTCATGTACCGTTGTCATCCCCAAACCGCAAAAGTGGTTGAATTGATCCGCCAAAAAGCCATCGGCGAGGTCCGCCTGATCCAAGCGGCCTTTTGCTTTGATAAACCGTTAGACCCGAAACATCGTCTCTTCAACCGCAAACTGGGTGGCGGGGGCATTCTGGACATCGGCTGTTATCCGGTTTCCATGGCCCGGCTTCTGGCGGGCGCGGCTCTAAAGAAATCCTTTGTGGAGCCCCTCGAGGTCAAGGGCATAGCCGTGATGGGAACAAAAAGCAGGGTGGACGAAATGGCCTTGGCTTCCCTCAAGTTTCCCGGGGATATCCTGGCCGAGCTTTCCTGCTGCACTCGCGTTGACCGGGGCCCCTCCATGGTAAAAATCGATGGCTCCAAGGGCAGCCTCACCATCCCCTCCCCATGGTTCGCAACATGGAACGCCGGCACGTCTTATTTATTACTACAAAAAAAAGACGAAAAGAAACAACGAAAAATTTCAATTCATTGCGACCGCAATTTATATACCGCGGAAGCGGATGCCGTGGCCCTTTCCATCCGCAAAGGTTGGGAGGAATGTCCTGCGATGGGTTGGGCCGACAGCCTTGGCAACATGAAAGTCCTGGACCTTTGGCGCAAATCCGCGGGCGCCTTTTACTGAGTTTCTTTTTCTCGCTTGACAATTAATTTTTGTTATTGATAATTACTTTCAATTGAAATTTGTTATCATTAATGACTCGGCCATTTTTTATTGGCTGGGTCGTTTAAAACAGGGAGAACCGGATGAAAAAATGTTACTGGAAATTCATATTAGGACTTATTTTGCTGACCCTTCCCGGGCTGTCCCCCGCGGCCGACCGGCATTTCATTTTTAACTACGAGTCGAATAACCTCGGGCCGGGAGAACGGGACTTGGAGACTTATACCTGGTACCTTTTTGGCCGCAACAGCTTTTACTCTGCCATGAATCAAAGCATCGAATTTGAAACCGGTTTAGATCTGGGCGTCCAAACCTCGCTTTACCTTAATTTCACCCAGCAATTCGCAGACCCAGGGAACGGTCCCCAATTAGTTGGGCCCGTTTTGGACGGGATTTCCAACGAATGGAAATTCAAGTTGATGGACAGCTCGGCCGACACCTTTGGCCTGGGTTTATACCTGGAGCCGGAATTTGAACCGGATGATTTCGAACTGGAAACTAAGGTGATTGTAGATAAAAACATGGGTTCCTGGCTTTGGACTTTTAACCTGTTGGCCGCTCCAGCCTTTGATTACACGGACACTAACCAATCCCTCCTTTTGCGCCCTTCCCTTGGCGCGGGATTGTTTCTTTCTGACTCGGTTTTCGTTGGGTTTGAGGCCATGGATGAGAATTTTTACGATGACCATCCTATGCGGTCCGTTTTTTCAGCCGGTCCCTGCATCCAATACTCCGGCAAGAACTGGTGGGTTGAGCTTTGTTTCCTGCCTCAATTGACGAATTTCGGAAGCTCAACTTTGGATTTTACGGATAGTCAGAGGGACCAAATCGCCATTGCCACTTCCTTCGACCTTTAAGAAAACTAAAAAAGGAAATTCGATGAACCTCTTTGGGAAGGCGATCTTGGCAGGGTTCTTAATCCTTGCCCTCCCTTTGGCTTGCGTGCCTTTTTTGCCTAGCCCCACCAATGAGAGTTTATCGAGGATTCAAGCCGATCAACCCGGCCTCACCTTGATGGACTTGCAGACGGGGCGTCATCTTTACGCCGCTCATTGCGCCAGTTGTCACCAGTTACACCTCCCCTCCGAAAGAACACCACAGGTATGGGAAAAAATCGTCCCGAGAATGGGGGAAAAGGGCAAAATTGACGAAGCCACATGCGATTTCATCCTGGCCTACCTGAAATCCACGAGCAAGAAAAACAACAAATAATTCACCCGAATTTTTTTTGATCTTTCCCGGATCATTGGTTTATCTTATCCTCGAAAATTACTCTGGCCTTCCAAAGGATTGCTTATGAACTTTCTGCAAATCGTTGTTTTGGCTCTCGTTCAAGGCTTTGCCGAACTCCTGCCTATTTCCAGTTCCGCCCATGTCATCCTAGCTGAAAAACTCATGGGCCTGGACCCCACCCTGCCGGAAATGACCCTCTTGCTCGTCATGCTTCACACGGGCACCATGCTGGCGGTGATTTTTTATTTTTGGAATGGTTGGACTGCGCATTATTTCCAATCGGCTTCCAAAGGCCGGGCTTTCTTGACCCAGGTAGCCTTGGCCACGGTCGTGACGCTTGTTCTAGGCTACGTTTTGAAACTTTTAATAGAAAAAGTCGTCCTTAGGGGAGGCCCCAAAGCCGAAGTGGAATCTCTCTTCGGAAACTTGCGTTTGATTTCGCTTTCCTTGGGTGTGGTTGGCCTCTTAATCCTATTCGCCTCCACCCGTGAAAAAAATGCAGATGGGAAGAAGGGCCTAGCCCCTTTGGAATCGATTCTGATCGGCCTTATTCAGGGGCTTTGCCTTCCCTTCCGGGGCTTTTCCCGTTCCGGCGCCACGATTTCCACCGGTCTTCTCTTGGGACTGGAAAAAGTAAAATCGGAAGAATTCAGTTTCGCCCTAGCCGTGTCCTTGACGCCCTTCGCGCTCGGCGTGGAAATTCTACGGTTTCTCAAAGCCCACCCTTTTTTCAGCCTTTCCTTCGGAGAGACGGCTAGTCTCTTCCTGCCGGGGATCTTGGGAATGTTTTTTAGTTTTCTGGCTGGCCTCTTGGCGCTTCGCTGGCTTTCCGACTGGTTGTCGCGCGGTCGTTGGGGTTGGTTTGGCATTTACTGTCTGGCGGCTTCGGTGGTCGTATGGCTGCTGCGTTGAAAATTTTAAATTTCTTCCCACAAACCTTTTTCACCCGGTAACCCATCCATGACTTCCAGCCAACAATGGGCAACATTAAGGCAATCGCTCTTCAAGACCAACCATTTAGCAATATTTGAAGTCCCAAAAGGAAATTTTTTAACGGGGACGGAAGGCTGGAGTGATTTTTTACGAACTATTATTTTTGTTTTAGGCCGACAAATAGCGGTGCAAGGTGCGGGTACTGACGCCCATCAGGCCGGCTAATTGTGAACGGCGCATTTTTCGACGGCCGATGATTTGATAAAGAAAAGTTTTAGAAAATTCTTTCCGGGCTTTGAAAAAGGAAATTTTTTCCTCGATGGCCTTATCGGTTACGGATTCCGCCAACTGGGAAACAAATGAATGTGTAATCAATGCCGGTTTTGTTTGATTAAGGGAATCCATAATTTTCTCTTTTAAAGCCTCCGTATCCTGACCCGGCCAAAGGACATCACTCATTCCGGATTTCATAGCCGCAATAACCGGGACTAATTTGGGAAACTTAAACAAAGCCATTCGGTTGGCGCCTGATTGGAAATTGTTGATGGCCATTTCAAAAGCGGAAGGATCCAATTGGATCAAATTCCAGTTCAAAAGTAAAAGTTGAAAAGGCTGCTGGAGGAGCAGGGCCAAGGCATCCTCGGT
Source organism: uncultured Pseudomonadota bacterium (assembly GCA_963770835.1). GTDB lineage: Bacteria > Oederibacteriota > Muellerivitia > Muellerivitales > Muellerivitaceae > JAJPJW01. Next base: position 705,667 of record CAVYRH010000004.1, on the reverse strand, counting down.
TTTTCCGACGACCCATGGTTTGCCAATTCCAGCGCAAATACCTTTTAAGTGGTCGCGAAAAGGAACGTCGTCCTCCATGATGAGGATTGAACCGGTTTTAAATGGCATATAACCTTCCAAAGTTAACGACTTGGACACTAATAAAATACCAAAAAACCAGGAATCGTACGAAAAATTCTAATTGAATTTAGTATTGATTCTAAAGGCTTTTTCCCATGTTTTTGGAAAGGGCGGGAAGAAACACTTGAAATACCGTGCTTCGGTTTGAGGAGGATGGCTTAATGACACCCTGGTGATTGTCCACAATTTTTTGACAGATGGCCAACCCCAATCCCGTCCCTCTCTCCTTTGTTGAAAAGTAAGGGGTAAAAACTTTATCCAAGTCTTCCTTCAAAATGCCGGTTCCGCTGTTTTTTACTTTAAATTCAACCCATGGCCCGGACCCGCGGACCGAATGGGGCATCCAAGTTGTTGAAATATCCACGGTTCCCCGTGAACCTGCGGACTCAAAAGCATTTTGGGACAAATTCAAAATCAAGCTTTTGATTTGATTCACATCGCCCATTAAATAAAGTCCCGCCGAATTATTCACCTTCAACCGAACCCGCTTCATGACGAAGAGGGGCCTCAAAAGATCCGTTGTTTGTCCCACCATCCCTGTAAAGTCGATTCGGACAGCATCTTTTCCGGTGGGTTTTAAAAATCCCAAAAAATTTTCCGTTAAGTCGGTCAACCGCGCTGTTTCCCGCAGCATCAACCTTTCAAAGGATTCCAAGAAAACACTATCGGTTTTCTTGCGAGGCAACAACTGAGCAAGCGCGCTTAAAGCCGTAAGGGGATTTCGGATTTCGTGGATCATCGCGGCGGACAGAAAACCAAGCGTGGATTGACGGTCAACCCTTTCCAAGAATCCCCAAAGGCGATTCGCCTCCAGGTATAACCCTGTCCGGTCTGCCAAAAGCTCCATTAATTGTGCATCCTCCTCGCTCAAACCGTTCTCATTGAGCTTTTCTCCCAAAGCGTAACAACCAATCCACTTCCCTCCCGTCTTCACTGGCCAGAAACCAAGCCATGGGAAATGTGTCGTGCGTGGGCAAACCCACGGAATGGGAGCCCGTTTGAAATGCTTCAAGATTTCTTTTTGCACTAGTGGCTTGAAAGGATTCTTGCCATCCGGCGTTTTTAAGCCGTCCGTTTCTCGAAAGAGGAACAATGCCTTTCGCAAACCAAAACTTTGTTGAAGGAATTTTTCAACGGAGGAAAAATTAAAATCGTCCTGGGCCTTATCCGGAAACAGCTGGTAAAGGCTTTGAAGTATTTTGATCCTATTCATGATCGCACCAAAATTCCCATTGGAGGCGAAAGATTGCCGGAATATCGATTTGGTTAAACGGGAAAATAGTGGCGAAGATGGAGGAGGCCGTCGAACGGTTTGTTTCGCGACCTGCTGCTAGGAACATCAAAGCATCCTTAGCTTCCGGCCAGCAATTTTTCCCACAAGGATTCGTTGATCAATATTTTACTCATAAAATCTTTTTCTTCGGCCAACGAGGTCTTGATCTGGGGATTCAAAGGAAAAGTGAGGGTGAAAACGTTGCCTCGGCCTCCTAGACTTTTGGCGGAGATTCGGCCCCCATGGTGATAAACGATGAAAAAACAAGTCATCAAATAAATACCGAATTCCTGAGGGCTTCCGCTCCGCGTAAAAAACGGGTCAAAAAGGGCTCGCAAGGCGTCTTGTTGCAATTCAGGCCCATTGTCCTCCAATTCCACTTGGATTTCGGCAGGCCCTTCCTTGGGCCCAATGGTGGCCGCAGTAAACTTCAATTTTCCGCCCTTGGAAAGAGTGGCCGCTTCATCCCTTAACAACATCTCGAATAAACGTTGGAATTTCTTTCGCTCGACCTTTAATTCGGGAAGGGCCGCTGGTATGAGATTTTCCGCGGTAATTCCCTTTTTTTCCAAATCCTCTCTCACTTGTCCGAGAGCTTCCTCAACGACTTGACGCAATTGGACCTTATCGGAAAGATCAACCATAGGTTTTTCTGAGGATCCCCATAAATCGCTCAAGAGGTTAACTACCTTATCCATCTGGGCCTGAACCTTTTGGTAGTAATCCTTCCAGAAATCAGGATTCCGGAGCTGCTCCAAATTAAGATTTTCTTCTTCCATTTTTTTAGGCGTCAAGTCGAGGAAAGTTTTGACCGCTACCATGGAATTACGGATATGGTGGCTTAGGCCCATTGCCAAGATTCCCAAGCTCAAGATACGGTCGGTTAGCATGACATTATAAAGAACGGACATTTTTTCCATCAGCAGATGGTCCCTCTCGGATTGAACAATAAAAAACTCCACGGCCCTTTTTAAGGTAACTTCCAACTGGGGCACGTCCCAAGGTTTGGTCACGTATTTGTAAATGGCACCCGTATTGACGGAGTCGATGGCGGTGTCCAGGTCCGAATAAGCGGTTACCAAAATCCTGAGGATCCGGGGTTTCAATTGCCTTGCCTTTTCTAAGAGTTGGATTCCCTTCTCTCCTGGCATGCGCTGGTCTGTGAGCAAAACGGCAGTCCTGTCTTGATGTTCCTTTAAAATCCGGAACCCTTCCTCCGCGTTGGAAGCCGTTAAAATAGCGAATTTTTCCCCGAAGGTCTCCCGGAAATACTTAAGGGATTTTTCCTCGTCATCCACGTAAAGGATATAAAACTTTTTATAGTCATAAAAAGATTCCATGACAGTCTCCTTAAAAACGCTTTTGTGGCGGATCCTTCACCGGCAATTCCAAGGTAAATTCGGTGAATTTACCTTTTTCACTCTTGACCGAGATGTTGCCGCCTTGCTCGTTCATGATTCGGTAGCAGATGCTCAAGCCCAACCCCATTCCTTGCCCCACGTCCTTGGTGGTAAAGAAGGGATCGAAAATCTTGTTCATGTTCTCCGGGTCGATGCCAGTGCCGTTGTCCTGGATGCTCACCCATACCTTGCTTTCGTCCGCTTGGCTTCGGATGGACAAAAGGGGCTTTTCCCCGTCCTCGAATTTTTTTTCTTTGAGTGCATCCATCGAGTTTTGGAGGAGGTTCACGAGAACATGGATCAGTTTGTTCCGGTCCGCTTGAACCTGTTCCTCTTTCGGCACGTTCACTTCCAATTGAATTCCGTCGTTCAACTCATGCCCCAAGAGACGCAGGGCCGTGGAAACAACCTCTTCCAACTCGATGAGATCCGTCCCCCCGCCCATGTGCGGGTGGCTGAATGTTCGAAGGTCGGAAACGATCCGTTGGACCCTTCCCACTCCCTCTTCGATATCCGAAACGATTTCAACGTATTTGGCCCGGTCCTCTTCCGGTATACGGTCTTTTTTAGTTTTGAGCAGATAGAGGGCCTGGGCCGCATAATTCAGGGGATTGTTGATTTCGTGGATGATACCCGCACTGAGCCGCCCAAGGGAAGCCATCTTTTCGTTTTGAACCAGTTGTCCTTCCGTTTCCTTCAACTGCTCGAGTGTCGATTCTAGTGCACTTTTTTGACGGGCCAAATCCCGTTGAAATTGGTGGGACTCCATCAAGTTTTTAATCCGGACATGCAATTCGGTGGTGGAAAAGGGTTTTGTCAAGAAATCGCTTGCCCCTGCATCGAGGGCGGAAAACTTGGTATCCTCATCGGCCCGGGCCGTCAAAAGAATGACGGGTATGGATTTTGTGGAAACCTGTTCCTTCAATTCCCGGCAGGCCTGGATGCCGTCCTTACCTGGCATCATCATGTCGAGTAAAACGAGGTCCGGGAGAAATTGTTTGGCTTTTTCAACCGCTTGGTTTCCATCGACGGCTTCCACAACCTCGTAGTATTTCTCCAATTGGGACTTTAAGAACTTCAGCATGTCCGGCTCGTCATCCGCAACAAGAACCTTTGGTTTTTTGCCTCTTCCAAACTGATCTTGGTGCAACGTGGCGGCCACTGGCGTCATGGCCGGGAAAAGCTCGGCCCTCCGGTAGAGTTTTTCCAGCCATTCGGCCACCTGCGCCTTGGCGGGTTCTTCAACCACCGGTGAGCCGGTCGAATCCACCTTCTCCCGAGGGACTTCTAGAACCCTCTCCAGCGGGATTTTCACGGTCATCGTCGTGCCCTTCCCCAACTGGCTTTCGACCATCACCGTCCCGCCCTGGACTTCGACCAGTTCCCGGACCAAGGAAAGACCGATACCCGTTCCCTGGTATTTGCGCTGGGCGGAAGAGTCCGCCTGCCAGAATCGGTCGAAAATGTGGGGCAGGTTTTCCTCGGAAATGCCCATACCCGTATCCTTCACCTGAAGGAAAAACCACCCATTCTCCCCTTTAGCCGAAATATCTATTCTTCCCCCTGACGGAGTGAATTTCACGGAATTAAAAAGCAGGTTCAAAATGATCTTCTCCAACTTGTCCCGATCGGCCAAGATGGTCTCCAACTTTTCGTCCACGTGGGTGGAAAGCAAGACTTTCTTGTCCTTCGCCGCGCCTTGCACGGCTAGGGTCAGCCCCTTGATGAATTCTCTCACCTTTAATGGTTCCTTCCGCACCTCCATGCGTCCTGACTCCAGTTTCACCAAGTCCAAAAGGTCGTTGATGAGCTTCAATAACCGCATAGCATTGTCCTGCATGATTTTGAAAGTGTTTCTTGTTTCCTCGTCGAACAAATGGCCTTTTTCCCTTTGGAGCGTTTCCAAGGGGGCAATGAGGAGGGTGAGGGGAGTACGAAGTTCATGGCTGATGTTGGCGAAAAACCGGCTTTTCATTTTGTCCAGTTCTACCAATTTACGATTTGACTCTTCGAGCATTCTTTTATTCTGATCCAATTCAAATCGCGCGATGAATTCCCGCACGCGTAGGCGGCTGGTGAAATAACTGCCAATAGTGGCGAAAAGGGCGGTCATGCTCAGGAAATATAGGTTGCTGAAAAAGATACCGTGGAAAGAGATGTTTCCATGAGCCAAGCAGGCGGCCAGGTAAAAACCGATTGTGGCAAGGGACAAGAAAAGGGTCTCTTGGAAACTCCAGGGTAACAACAGGCAAAAAGCCAGAAGTATCAGGCTTAAACCCGCGTAATAAGGTGAAACCGACCCTTCTGTGGTGTAAATCATCCAGCTGATAAAACCCTGGGGGATCAGGGGAAGGATAAAACAAAGAATCCGGTAATACCTCAATCCCAGTGAAGTATAAAAAAATCCCAGGAGAATAAGCGCCAACACTGAAGAAAGAAGGCGAAGTTTTAAAAAGTGGGGGACGTCAGCGGGATAAATATTCATGTCCAGGGACATCCCCCCTGGCATTCCGAAGGCCGTGAACCAACAGGCCAGCTTGTAAAGACGCAATTTTTGCTCTTTATCGTATTTCTGGAAGGCCGTTTTAATGTCGAGTTGACTCTTTAAAAGATCTAGGCTCATTTGGGTTTCCGCACCTCAAGAAAAACATTAATGCCTGTGACTTCGGTCCGAATTGTACAGGCCTCCTCCGGCGCAGCTTGGGGCTGAATAACTGTCATCTGCTGTTCATTCCGGTAGATCAAATGCCATTCCATGAAGCTTTCCATGACATTCTTGAAAGGGTTGGAAGGGGTCACGTTGGTGGCCAGCAAAAGCCCTCCCGGCGCCAAACGCTCGTAAAAATAATCCATGAGTTTCTTGCAAATACGGTCTTCCAAGTAGTCAAACAGGCCAGCACAGTAAATAAAATCATAAGCGTCTTCCGGCAAGGGGTTCGATGGCTTAAATGTTTCCTTGAGGATGTGATTAACTGATTTTTTGTTCATGAAGATCGGAGTAATCCGGTGGTGTCGTTTTTTTAAATCTTCCAGCGTCTTTCCGGTGAATTCCAGCGTTTCATCGTTGAAATCCAATAATTCAAATTGGGCTTTGTTGCAAATCTCCTCGTGGGTCAGGAATTCCTGAACTTCCCGGGCTGGCCCACAGGCCATGTCTAAAACGCGGGCAATTTTTTTATCCCTGGCCACTCTTTCGGTTTCCTCCACCAGCCTTCCTACCAAGTGCTTAATGCGGTTACGGTGAGCCTCGCAAGGCGGGGCGTTGACAAACCAAAAATTGACAATCTTGGCGAAGAGGGAGCCTCCCTGCAATGGGTCCCCCAGCATCATGTTCACCATTTCATAATCCCCGGCGTATCCCAATGGCTTTTGGAAACTACGGTAAACGAATGGCGAACAAAGAATAATGGGATGTATCTGCCGCCGGCTGTAGTTGCGATGGATTGATTGCAAATCGTCTGGCACATGGATGGATATTTCCTCGAACCGCTCGAACAAGGAACTCACAGCCGGCGTAACGGGATTTTTCAATTCCTGAATGGCGTCTCGTTCGATTTCATTCCGGTCGCCCGAGGGTTCGGATCGGATACTGAGTTCCACTTGTTCCAGCCAGCGCCGCATGTCCATGAGGAAGGTTTGCATATCCGCCGTAACCACCTTGAACTTGTCGGTCACGAAATGGATCTTATCCCATTCCTTTAAAAATTCTACGAATTCGTTCTTAAGTTTGTCTTTTTGGTGGATGGAAGTAAATAAATCTACGTCCAGCCAGCTGTCCTCCAAAGTGCATTCGCAAACCAATAATATACCGGTGTTAACGAGGTTACTGACGACAGCCCGTCCGGAATAAACCATGCGGTCGTTCATAATCATGCGGAAGTCGGTTAAAACCTCGGACAGCTGGAGAATGCTGTAGGGGTTGTAAACCTCGAAAACTACCGTGTACCGCGTCAATCGAAGAAGCGTGGCGCGGAACTCCGTGCCTTGGCTGTTACGACAGAGGATAAAAGTATCTTTACCTGTAGAGATTGCCATGAATTCCTTCAAATGGACCCGAAATTCGATTGTTTAAAAAGTTTCCCAGGGAAACTTCGTCCCATTCCCAAAACCGATAGTCCAACGGCGTCAGGTTCGGGTTTTCCACGGCATGGGCCAAAAAGATGTCGCCCGGTTCTAGGCGTTTCGTGAGGTATTCCCAAGAGTCAACAGCCGATTTTTCCCGTGTTGGTAAAGGGACTGAAAGATCCGCGCGGAGAAGGGATAAACCCTCCCCACTTGCCTTGACCCTGGCCTCCTTCATTGTAAAAATCCGGAAAAAAGCGTCTGATTGCGAAGCTTGATCCCGCGAAAAGAGGAATTCCCTTTCGGCCTCTGAAAAATAACGTTCGGCCAAAAGGTTCCAACGCTTTTCTTCTTTCTCCCCTCCTGCCATCTTTTCGACGTCGATCCCCAATCTCCGCCGGGCCACGGAACAGGCGATAAGACCTTCCGTATGGGAAAGGTTGAATTGGACTTCCGAATCTTCCAGGAAGGGCTTCCCGTTGTCCAAATGGCTAAAGGTTATATCCCGCATATCCTTGTCCAAAGAAGAAGACAAAACAAGGCGCGCCAATAACCGGGACCACAAAAACTGCCGCCGTTGGTCTTCAAAGTCAAACTGCGCGTAACGCCATCGTTCCGCGGCCGGCAAAAAAGAAAGGAGGGCCTTAACTAAAGACCGCGAATTCCCGCATCCGGCTCGAAGAAGGTGGATGTGGATTTCATCCGGTTCCAACCGTCCAAATCCTTCTCCCGCTTTCCATGGCCAAGTCTTTCTGTTTTTTCCCATCCTCAACCTGCCCCACCGTCGAGGACAATAACACTTCCGTTTAAATAATCCGGGGCCCCCTCAGCTAGAAAAAAAACAACCTGAGCCACTTCGCGAGGTTCGCAAAAGCGGTGCACGGGAACGGTTCGCAGGAGGACTTCCCTGGCTTGCGGTGCCAGTATCTCAATCATGGGCGTCATAACCCCGCCAGGCGCAACAACGTTGGCTGTTACGCCGAAGGGCCCCGTTTCCTTAGCGAGGGCTTTGGTAAAACCAATGATTCCGGCTTTGGAGGCGGAGTAATTGGTTTGACCCGGGAGTCCATGGATACCGGAGATGGAGGAGATATTGATAATGCGCCCTTTCTTCTTTTTCAACATATCCAGGGCGAACCGCCGGGTGAGATGGAAAACCCCCGAAAGATTCGTTTGGAGCACGTCGGACCAGTCTGAATCTTGCATGGAAAACAGCGGCTTGTCCCTGGTAATGCCGGCATTATTTATAAGAACGTCGATGCTTTTTTCCTCGCCCAGAACTTCCTTGCAGAATACGTCGCAAGCCTCCCGATCGCCGACGTCCAGCTGGTGGGCCTTAGCCTTTCCCTCAAAACTCTTTTCGATCTCCCGCGCCGCGGATTCGTTGGAATGGAAGGTAAAATGGACCTTCCACCCGGCCTCCGCGAAGATTGTCACCAGACTTTTGCCGATTCCAGAAGAGCCCCCGGAGACGACGACTTTTTTCATGGCAACGCCAACTTTCCAAATGTGAATTTACCGGAGGCCACCATCTCTTCACCCACAAAACCTTTTCCTTCGATGATACGGTTGGTCCCGGCGGCCTTGGTGATTTCCATCCAGACTTCCAGCCGGTCCCCGGGAAAAAGTGGTCGAAGAAACCGGAAATCCATCACCGAGCCGATCACGTCGAACACGCCGGGTGATTCTCCGTCAATCATACGGATTAAAATAGCCGCCGTTTGAGCAAAACATTCGATGGTTAAAACTCCTGGAAACACAGGATAGCCTGGAAAATGCCCCTGGAAATGGATTTCATCTGCCGAAATGTTTTTCAAGGTCTGAATCTTCCGGCCCTTCTCATAGGACAAGACTCGATCCACCATGAGGATGGGGAACCGCTGTTTTAAGAAGTCTAAAACCGGGACTTCGGGCGCGGGAGAAGAACTAGCCACGTAGAAGTTCCTCGACGACCTGAGTAGATTTTCCCACCGACACCATCTTCGGTAACATATCCGGGTCAATGAGGATGTTGAATTCTGTTTCCAGTTTCGCTAAGAATTCCAAGGCTCGCATGGAATTGTAATTGGCCATTTGGTTGAAAGGATTGTCATCTCGAATATCCACCGGCTTGACCTCGAACATTTCTCCAATGATTTCCTTGATTTTTGATTTGATTTCGATGGTTTCCATTTTCAAAGACTCCTTTTTATTTTTTAATTTTAACGAAAGACATTTTTCTTTCTGGTTTTGAAAAAGCAGCAATCACCCCACAGGAAGAAGAGGATTTAAGAAAAGTATTCAAGGACTGCATGCCCCCCAATCCCAATTCCATGAACGACGAAGGCAGAAAGTGACGAATAACTCTTTGAGGAAAATGGGATTCCAGCGGAGTTCCCTCCGGACAACCTAGCCATTCTACCCCTTCCCCGAGTTCCTCAAAATGATGGAGAAAAGCTGGCGGAAGACTGAGGTCGGCCTTCAATTGGAGTGTGAAATAGTCGGTGACTTGGCCCAGGGTCTCCCCTTCCGCCGAACCCGAGGCTAGGAAAAAACAGGACCCTTCCAAGAATTCGGGAAGTTTGGAATCCCGAATCGCCAAAGGCTTGAGAAAAGTCGGCATTTTATCTACAGCTCCCACTAAACAATACTGGAAAAGTCCGTTGTTGTATCCTTGGAGCCCGAACCCGATTGCGTCCAGGAACGATGTGCTTCCATTGGTCAGGGTCACGTTGGGCCCTTTGAGCTGCATCCATATCCCGATCCGGCTTCCCGCTGCGTTCGCGACCGTATTGGGAAAATCCATGGGATTCACCGCATTGGGGCCTTTTTGGAGGGCCAGAGCGTCGAAATCCACCGTGCTGTCGATAGCCCCAAAAGCGCTTCCCACGATAACTGCGAAATCCTTCCGGAATTCACCGCTAAGCCCTTCGTCCCCACCTTCCCAAGCCCGGCTCGCCGCGATCCCGGCTAGTTTGGAAACGTTGTCGATGTACCGTGGGTCTTCCTGCGGGAAGGTTTTTTTGAATTCCGCCGACAGCACATCCAGGGTCAATCCGTCCCGGCCCAGAAGGGCTTCTCCCTTTCGCAGGAGGAATAGGGGCCTCATGGGGTTTCTTCCTTCTTGGTCATTACCAGGCAGGACGTGTTTCCGCCGAAAGCAAATGAATTGGACAGGGCCAAATGCCCTTTGAACGGCCGGGACTGGTTCGGCACGCAATCAGCGATGCAATTTTCATCGGCGACCTCCCAGTTCATGGTTGGCAGAAGGATTCCGCGGTCGAGGGTAAGAGAGGTCATGGCCGCCTCAATGGCGCTGGCGGCTCCCATGGTATGGCCGATCATGGACTTAATAGAATCAACAGGGATCCGGCAGTCTGGGCCGAAAATTTTTTTGATGGCGATGGATTCGGTTTTATCGTTGGCGGGGGTTCCCGTGCCGTGGGCGGAAATGAAATCCACTTCCTGGGGATTGATATTGGCCTGGGCCATGGCCCGTTGGATGCTTTCAAAGGCACCCATGCCCTCTGGATGGGGAGAAGTCATGTGGAAAGCGTCCATTCCAAGGCCGTAACCGGCGATCTCGCAGTAAACATGGACGCCCCGCGCCTCGGCCTTTTCAAAATCCTCCAATAAAAGGACACCCACGCCCTCGCTAACTGCCAGCCCCTTTCGGTTGGCGGAAAAAGGCTTACATTTGTCCGGTGTCAAGGAAAGCAGCCGGTTAAAACCCGTGAAGGCCACTCGTGAGAAGGCATCGACCCCGCCGCAAATAGCGACGTCCAAATAGCCTTGCCGGATCTGATCGAAACCCCACCCGATGGCGTAATTGCCTGAGGCACAGGCGTTGCAGAAAACCATGGTTTGACCCGCGAGGCCCAAGTAATCCAAAACGGAGAAAGCGATGTGGGATCCCTGGACTTTGTGGAAACTACCGGGATCGATTTTCGCGGGTGGGCTTTGAACCTGGCCGGCGGACAATCGTTCGGCTAGTTGGACTTCCCCCATGGTGGTTCCAAAAAAGCTGCCTAACCGTTGGCTTTCCAGGTCGGCGGGCGCCAAACCTCCCTTAGCCAGTGCTTCTTGCGTCGCCAGGATGGAGAGAACAGCCGACCGTTCATACTTGCCGGCATGCTCTCTTTCAAAAACCTCGATCCGGCTGCGATCCTTGATTTCCCCCCCGACTTTCACCCGGTAAGGGGTTGGATCGATGAGTCGGAGTTTTTCCACCCCGATTTTTCCCTCCACCATGGCTTTCCAGGTCGTTTCAACGTCCCCTCCAAGTGGGGAGATGACTCCCAAGCCTGTAACAGCCACTCTTCTCATGGCAACCACCCCTTGGAATCGATTCTGCAACAATTTGGGCAAAAAATGATGATAGAGAATTTAACGTCCTGGCTTTTTCCGTGCACAAAGAATATATCTTCATCTATTGAAATGAACATGTCGGCCCCGATTTTGTTAACTGATTAACCTTAAACCGAAGACAACAAACGAAAGATGACTAAAATCAGTTTTGCTTTAATAATTTAGAAACAATTAAAGGGTAAAACAATGACGAAATAGGCCTTTAGGGCTGTTAAACCCCCAGTTAAATAGATTATTGTTGCCAAAATTCTAATTAATTTTATTTTTTATCAAAAAATAATTTTCTGTTGTTTTTCTGTCCTAAATTCCAAAATAATCTCGCTCTTATTGCAAGCGCCATTGGCGCGATCACTTTGTTGATTTTCTATGGAAATTCCGAATTAAATTAAGGAGGATTCCGACCCCTCCCAACTGACGTTGCCGGGGGCCACCTTGGTGTTTTTGGGGATGGCGACTCCGTTCGTTTGCAGCCCGGGGGCGAAAAACCAGTCCATCTTCTTTTCGCGTCGGCCCAAAATTGAATGAGCCCGTTGTCCGGGGCGGCCCTTTTGTCATGAATACGCTTGGCGAACTGAAACAAGCCTTTTCCGATTATCAAACCGGTCGATTAAGCTGAAATTACTCTGATCCATCTTAAATTTTAATCTGGGACTTGTTTAGGAATAAAATTTCGTTCCAGCCGGAATGGTTTCCCTTTTTCTTTCCTTCTAAATTAATTCTTCCGCGGCGCCACTATGACCCAAATCATAAGGACTTTCCTCAACTTGTCTTAACTTTGAGTTAGCCAAACTTGACGGACGGCTAATTAACGGATCGTTAAAGGATAAATCCTGAAACGGTTCTCAAATTTGGAGAGAACTAATGGATCAAATTAATTTGAAGAAGTTAGGAAAAAACGTCAGGGCTATTCGTAAGAGACGCGGTTGGACCCAAGAGAAATTGGCAGGGTATGCCGAAATCCATCCTGTCTATGTTAGTTACATTGAAAAAGGCTCTCGGAACCCCTCCATCACCAAAATTTTCAACATCGTGCGGGCTCTTGCTTGCAAACCCTCTGAGGTTTTCCGCGGCATCCTTTAAGACCTAACCCTTCCTGAAACACCGACGGATTCCGTTTTACTGAGGGATTTTAGTTTGTTAGCGCCGAAGTGATTCCGGGGTTGTCAGAGTTCTTCCAGGCGCGTTGTCAGGTCCTGGATGTTCTTCACTGTGATCTTCCCCCTTGCGCTGGAAACCAATCCGTCCTTCTCAAGGATTGAAAAAGTCCGGATACAGGTCTCCACGGTAGTGCCAGTCATTTCGGAAATCTCCCGGCGGGTGAGGGGAATGGTGTTTCCAAATTCGGATACGAGATTGACCAGGACGTGCAGGATTCTTTTCTCAACGCTTTCTTTGTCGAAAGTCTGCATGTCCTTGGACTGGCGCAGCCGGTTGGAAAGCTGGAGGATAACCACCTTGGACATTTCGGGGTACTTTTCAATGAGGGCCAAAAATTCCTGCATGGGATAGGAAACCACCGTCACTTCCGTCTCCGCAACGGTATGGCAGGGATATTGTCCGCCTCCAAAACAACAACAGGTGCCGAACAGGCTGTTGGCGCCGACCATGCACAGGGTCAAATCTTTCCCCCCGGTGGTATGGATGACGGCCTTCACGTGGCCTTCCTTGACGAACCAAACGTTTTCAGCCGGGTCCCCTTCCAGGAACAGCGATTCGCCCTTGGCGTATTTTTTCTCCACCATCTTTTTTTCAATCTCGGCCAATTGGGGAGCGGGTATCTTTTTGAAGATATCAAGATTGGAGATAAAAGACTTGGCTGGCATAAAAGGCCTCCTGCCGGCGGCGGGTTGTATATGAAACATGGTGCGGCTCCTTTGGAGCGGTTCGAACCTGTCCAACTCATGGTAGGAGGGTACCCTTGCCCGCAGTATGACCTTGGTCATAATGATCCAAGTCATACCTCTTTTTTGTGGAAGTTCGTTTTTATGGCCTTTTCATGAGGAAATATTTCCAATTTTGAGCCAACGCAGAATGACGAGAGTCATAAAGGCCGAAATCTTCAATCCCTTATGATAATCATGGCAAGAAAGTCCTTTAAAAAAGGAGTCCATCATGAAGGATTCCAGGATTTTGGAGTTGTTTTTTGAGGAACAGCATCGCCGGTGGAAGCGAAGGGCTTATACCTTCATCCACTCCACCTGCCAAAGTTGCCCCCACACTTCCGACTATGGTGAATGGCTCAGGCGAAGGAATACGGAGGGAGCGGCGCGGCATCGGGCGGGCAAAAAGCCCAGTTGTTAAGAACCGCTTCCAGTGCAGAAAGCCTTCAACCCCCTATCCGGGTTCGGATATCGGCTAGTATTTTTTTTGAGTCAAGATCCTCAAAGCAACCCTTCGCGTCACAAACCTTTCCCATCTTGTGAATGCAAGTGATGTTCCGACAAGCGCTTTCCGATTGGTAGGCTTTGGCGGGTGCATCCTGTCCACTCTCCAAGAACCCCGGGCCGGAGTCATATCCCGAAAAACGGGGAGGGGTGGCCCCGAATACGCTGAAAACCGTCGTGCGGTTGTGCAGTTGACTTTTTCCACTCTTGTCCGTTTTGCGGGCAGCCGCCAGGTGGAGGGGCCCCGTATCGCCCGAAAGAAATAAATCGCTGTGGTCGATTAAAGCCGTGTAGGTTTCCAGGGAAAGCCTGGCGGGAACCAGTTGAACCCGGCCGCGTTTTAGGAGCGGGAGGGTCCATAATAATTTTTCGCCGATTCCCCTGTCGGTGTGCCCCTCGCCCAAAAGAATTCGGCAGGGTAAGTCGGCGAGGCCTTTCAGAATCTCCGCTTGGAACCGGAAAGGAATCTGGGTAAAGGGCGAGGCGGTATCGGGGTTGAGGAACACAACGGCGTCCCCATCCGGCGGGGTGAAGGATTGCATGAAATCGTTCGCTTCCCGTATCGCTTCCGGCGACAGGGAAACTTGCGGGCTCTCGAAAAGGCGGGCCCGGCGGATCGGAAACAAGGATGATAACAGGTCATAAATAAACCGATGGACTTGGTAAGTGATATGGTTCGGCGGGTCCGGCCTCCGTTCATTGCGGGCAAAAACGGAGACATGGCTCGTAACGTGGAAAACCCTGCTTTCCTTGGGGAAATGATTCTCCCCGAAGAAGGGGCAAAAATTGAAAACGGCGTCGTACTCCGCCGATAGTTCCTGGATGCCAAGGATATCCCCCGCATTGGGAAATTGCCCGCCTGTGAAGATGGGCCAGACCTGTGAGAGGTCGGGATGGCCCCCCACAAGGCTCCCCACGGACTTCTTGACCGCGAAATCCACTTGGGCTTCGGGGAAAAAATCCTTTAAGGCCGGCACGGCCGTCTGGGCCAGGACGGCGTCGCCGATATGGATGTCCGCAATGACGAGCAGGCGGCGAAAGGAACGAATGCCCTTCAACATTTTCAAATTCCTGCCTTGAAAATGGCGCAATAGGAATCCGTTGCTCAAAATTGGGAAAAAAAGGCCGTCCAAGAGTTTCGCCCCCCCATGGGGGAACCATTGGGTAAACCGGCTAGTGAACCGGAAAAAAGAACCCTGAAACGAGTTGGATTCCATCATCAACCCCTCAGAAAAAACCGGGCTTGGGGATTATCGAGGAACTTTTCTTGGAATTCCTTGAGCTCCGCCATTTTGGCGAAGGACCGCCTCAATATGTACTCCGGATCCATGCCAACTTGGTCGCCATAAGGCTTTAAAGCCCGCACTTCCTTAATCGCCAGCTTCACGAATAGCTTCCACCAAAGTTTCAGGATCCGGGTTTTCACGGGCCCACAATGATTCATGAGGGTTTGAACCCCTAATTTGGTGCCCGCGATATGCCGGGATTCGTCCTTCAACTGCCAGCGGATCATTTCCTTGCCCGTGGGGTCGATCGCCGGGAGTTCCAGGGTTTTCTGGAATATGGCTCCCGCCATGGTTTCAGTGAAGAAAGTCCCGAGAATCCAGCGTTCCACTGCCATGGGCCCGGAAGTCGCCAACCAGACCAGGAGGTCGAAGGCCTTTTGCTTGGAGGGAGGCGAATTAAGTTTTTGGAGGTACCGGCGGAAGACGAACAGGTGTTTTGCCTCATCACTGCATTGGGTGGAATAGTAAGTCACCATCTCCGGATTTTTGAATAAGTGCGATGCCTTGTTCATCAGCCGTTGGATGATTTCCAGCCCCTGCCATTCCCCCTCATAGAAGTAATGCAGGATATTGATCCATCCTTCCCTCACCTGGCCCAATTCAATCGGCAGGTCCCAGTTGATGGCGGACTCCGGGTCCCAATTGGCCGCGAAGGCCATGCGGGAAAGGCCATCCCAATTCTTGGCGTTTGGCTTGTCAAATTTCTCGAACGTTTCCGGGGTGGTCTCCTCGGGTTTTGACTGGACAGCGATCATAAAGCCTCCTCCACCCCCGTGTTGGAGGTAGCGTCCTAGTTTAAGAGGACAAAACAGGGCCCAATATGATCCGGGTCATATTGATGACGGAGGCTTTAAAGACGCCGCCTTTCACCCCCGGCCTTGCCCGGGGACTCCACGAAGCTCGAGAAAGGTCTTACCCGGAGTACGGGTGGATCAAAGATGGGGCAGTGGCACATGGGCGATATCCATTAATAAGATTCCCACTAGGACGGCGAAAAGAATTAAAGGTACCGCCACCGTCAATCTCACCACCATTCCCTCGATCTTGAGGCCCATATACTGGGTAATAACCAAGACCGCCATCGAAAACGCCGAAGCAAAGATAATTAGGTTATTCGTCAGTGGCGGAAAATCGATCAACCTTGCCCCCACCGAACAAAACACCAATAGGAACAGCAAGCCGAAGGTTATTTCATGGGAACTGGGACTATTTTTAGGGGCCATGGCCTCCTCCCTCCTCATCTTGGGCCCTCCCACCCCCGGACCGCGGGTGTGAAAATTTGTTGATTCGGGTGAAATCAGGCCCAATATGAACTAATTTTAAAGCTAGGTTTTATTCGGGAGGAAAAACAAGGCCTGTAACGCGGCGGATTTGCCAAGGCATGCGGAATAAGGGTTTACTGGAAATGAGCCGGGGGGACCAAAAAATATGAAGGTTTATTTCGGTTCCGAAGCCAAGGCGCGGCGAAGGAACCGGTATAGAAAAAATCCTAAGGCAAAAGGCAATGGAAGAAGGACGGCAACGGCCAGTTGAAGGCCTGAACGGTAGGGGGTTGCATCCACGCATCGGGGACAAGCTCGTGCGAACCAAGGCATGCCCCATAAAACCACGGGCATCCATCGGCGGATCAAAGTCAAAATAAAAAAATTACTCTTTTTAGTCATCAGGGCGTCCATTTATAAATAAACCAGGAAGAAGATAATGGGCCAAAGACCCACGACGAAAAACCAGTAGATCCTGCAGATTTCCACGCCGAGGGCCTGGGTAGAATCATAAGCATCCGCCCATGCCCGCTTCAAGACCCATAGCAAGGCGATAAGCCCCCCCAAGACGTGAAGGCCATGGGTCCCAACGAGGCAATAGAAAAACCCTCCAAAAATGCTGGAGTGCAAGGTCAACCCATAATGAAGTAATCGAATCCACTCAAATCCTTGAACGCAAAGAAAAAGTGCCCCCAGGGCTCCCGTCCAGGTCAGGAGCTTTTTAAATGCCTGATACCGTACGGATTTCAGGGCCCGGAAAGCCAGTTGAAAGGTCACCCCGCTTAAGAGAAGCACCAGGGTATTAAAGGCTGTGACCCCAAGGGGAAGCCGGGGCTGGCCCGGCGGGGGCCACGAAACGGGGCTGAAGCGGAACACGACAAAGGCGCTGATCAGGCCGGAGAAAAACATGACTTCGGCGGTAATGAAAAGCAAAATCCCCAGTTTGGCGGAAATCAAATTTCGTTGGTTGGAATCCATGGTGGTAACCGTCATTTCACCAGCCTTTTAAAAATAAAGCTGATTGATCCCCTAAGGAAATCAAAGGCCCCGCAAGAAATCAACGGAGAAATGGCAAACATCAGGCATGAGCAAAAATAGGAGGATGGCGAATAGCGCCAAGGGGACGATGAGGACCCAATAAATCAATCCCCCCTCCCCTTTAAGGTTCATGTATTGGAACAGGACCAAGCCCGCCATCACCGCCGCCACGCCGAAAATGGCGAGGTTATTGGCCATGATCGAAAGGTGCAGGAAGGTGATCCCCACCGCGCAGAGGGAAAGAACCAACAAACTGGAAAAAATAGCGGCGTGATTCGTCGATGCCTTGGAACTCATGTCGGCCTCCTTAAGCCAGTAAATAAAGCAGGGGGAATAGGAAAATCCAGACCACTTCCACGAAAGACCAATAGATACCCGTAATATTGGCCCGGCTGCTCAAGGAAAGAAGGGGCTCGTGCCGGGTTTTAAACCACAGCAGGAGGATGGCGATGAGCCCTCCGATGATATGAAGCGCATGGATTCCCGTCATTAAGAAATAAAAGGACCAAAACCCCCCGCTCGTGGGGAACTCCCCATGGGCGAACTCGCCCGAATACTCGAAAGCTTTTATCCCCAAAAAGACAATTCCTAAAACCATGGTGAACACCATGAATTTCTTGGCATCGTCCGTTCTTTCCTCAGCGACAGATTTGGAAGATTTCATCATGAAAAAATTGCTGGTGATGAGGACCAGCGAGTTGAGCGTCCCGGCGTAAAGGTTCAAATGTCGGGCCTCTTCCGCCCAGGCAGGGTTGATCAGCCGCATGAGGATGAAGGAACCCAGCAGCCCCGCGAAGAGCACGATTTCGGAAGCGATCAGGACCCAGATGCCCAAGCGCCCGGGGGTCAGCCCCACAGGGCCGGAATAATTGCCCGTGGGCAATTGGTCACCGGGTTGAAAACCAACGACCGGCACAGCGGCGTTCTTTTCCATAAGGGCTCCTTAAACGGGAAGATTGGTGGCCTGGGGGTGCCAATCATCCGCTTCCCCGGGCTTGCTGTACTCATAGGGCCCACAGGTCACCACCGGCAGGGTGTCCCCCCAATTGCCGTGGGGCGGGGGTGAATCGGCTATCCATTCCAGGGTGTTGGATTGGTAGGGGTTTTTCTCGGCTTTCGGCCCATGGGCCAGGCTCAAGACCATGTTCCAAAGGAAAATCACCTGGCTCATGATCAGGCAAATGGCGGAAACGGTTGAGAAGGCGTTCAGGCCCTGGAACTGGTGGTATTGGGGATAAAAGGACGGGTCCGCGATGCGGCGGATCATCCCTCCCATCCCGACCCTGAATAAGGGCCAGAAAGTCCCGTTGAAAAAGATGAAAGTCAGGGCCAGGTGCAGGAAGCCCAGCTTTTCGTTCATTTTGCGGCCGTAGATCTTGGGGAACCAGTAATAAACGGCCCCGAACCCCCCGAAGAACACCGAGGGAAAAAGGGTGTAATGGAAATGGGCGATGACGAAATAAGTCCCATGGAGGTAAATGTCCGCCGTGGCCGAACCCAAAAAGATGCCCGTCAAACCGCCGACGAGGAATGTCGCCAGGAAGCCCAAAATCCACAGCATGGGAAGTTCCAGCCGGATGGACCCGTGCCGCAGGGTCGCGAACATGCAGAAGATGATGATGGCGAAAGGCACTGAAATGAGGATCGTGGTGATGGAAAAAGGCGTGGCCAGGAAAGGGTTCAACCCCGACATGAACATATGGTGGGCCCAAACGATGTAGCTCAAGGCCACCGCGATGCCCGTGCACCAAAGGATGAGCTTGTAGCCGAAGACGGGCTTCCGGGTGAAGGTGGCCATGATGTCCAATCCAAACCCCAGGGCCGGGAAAAAGAGCACGTAAACCTCAGGGTGCCCGAAAAACCAGAACAAGTGCTCCCACAGCATGGGTTCCCCGCCCTTCTGCGGAAGGAAAAAACCCGTGCCGAAGGCGTTGTCCATGAACATCATGAAGGCGCCCGCGATGATGGGCCCTGCGGAGAAGAAAAAGGTGATGGCCGAGGCCAAAAGGAACCAGACGGTCATGGGAATCCGGTCTACCGTCATACCCGGCGCCCTCAAGGTGGCGGCCGTCACCAGGTAGTTCAAGCCCCCGATGCTGGAGGAGATCAAGGCGCAGGCGAGGGCCAGGATCCAGAGGATCGCCCCGTCTTTGACGCCGGTGAATTCCGAACTGGCCGAGAGGGGGGGATAACCCACCCAACCGCCTGCCACAGGGCCCCCGGGAACAAATATGGAAGAAATGATAAGGACGGCTCCCGTAAAGGTCAGCCAGAAGGAAGCCATGTTCAGTTTGGGGAAAGCCATGTCCCTCGCCCCCAGCATGAGCGGCACCAGGAAATTGGAGGGAAAGGCCGAAAGGAAGGGCATTCCCACGAAGAAGATCATGATGGTCCCGTGCAGGGTGATGATGGCGTTGAACTTGTCGGGGGTCACCAGCCCGAAGAAGGGGGCCGGGGTGTTGGGGAAAGCCACTTCCCAGCGGATGAGATAGGCCATGAACCCGCCGAAACAGGCCATGAAGGCGGCAAGCAGGAGGAACTGCTTCCCGATCATCTTATGGTCCGTCGAGAAAATGTAATGGCTTAGGAAGCTTTGCTGGTGCCCGTGTGCGTGCTCCTCATATCCGTGTTCCCCTTGCGCGTGCTCTTCCTGGCTCATTGGGCTGTCCCTCCCTGCTGTTCTTTTTGTTTCGCGGCCAACCAATCGTCGAAGGTTTGCTGGTCATCCACGTGCAGCACCGCCGTCATGCGGGTATGACCGTAACCGCACAGCTCATCGCAAACGATGTTGTAAGTCCCTACCTTCTGGGTGTCGAACCATTCATTGATGAACCGCTGGGGCATCACATCCTGCTTCAGGCGGACTTCCGGCAGGAAAAAATCGTGGATGACGTCCAGGGAGGTCAGGATCACGTGGATCTTCTTCCCGACGGGCACGTGGAACTCCCGGTAGGAGGAAATGGCGTTGGGCCCGAAAGTCCCGTCCTTATCGGGGTAGAAAAAGGTCCAGTCGAACTGCTTGGCTTGGACCTTGACCGTCAAATCGCAGGCGGGCAGTTCCTCCTTCACCGTCGCCCAAACATGTGCTCCTTTGTAGTCGATGAAAAAATCCAGGACAATGATGATCAGCGTGAAGGCCAGTATCCATTGGATCTGCGCCCGGCTGCCATGCTCGTATTTTGCCGCCTGCCCTTTTTTGTAGCGGTACCTGAAAACGAGGTAGACCAGATAGCCTTCCAGGCCGACAAAAAAGATGCCGGTCAAGACATAGATTAACTTAAGAAGATAGTCGATGTCCGGCGCGAAAGAGGAAATGGCCTCGGGCATGTTATCAAACATAAAAATCCTTTCAAAAAAACGGGTTCTCCACCCCCCAGGCTGGGGGAAGGCAACCAAGGTAGCGTATAAAAGGAAGGGAACCTTTTCAAGTACGAATTCATCCGCCCATTCCCAACCATCAAGACAAACAAAAGCTTTCGAATGAACGGACAATTACTCGAATTTTTAAAAAAGGAAATGAAAGAGCGTGAAAAACTTGCTGAACGACAAAAGTTTATTCTCTTGTCCTTCGGTGGAATACGTAAATGCCAGCCAAAATCACGGTTTCTCCAACGATAAACAAGATCCAGTTGTAATTCCCCGGTACATGGTTGGAAAGCGCCTTTTGGAATTCCGGGTTGGCGGCCAGGTTGAGAAAATCCTTGAGGTAATGCCCTTCCGCGATCAGCCGCCCGTAATCGGAGAGGAACGTCGCCAATATCACAAAACTGCCCGCGATCCATAAAGTCCATTCGGTGGAATTGGGATTGCTTTTGGAATTAAGGAGGCAGAGCGCGAGGAGGATCATCGTCAGGGACGCCATAACGGGAGCCAGTACCGGGCTCACCCAGGGCCAAGGAATCAGGAACAGGATGTCGAAGGTTTGGAAGGAATCCGGCCAATTCAATACGGCTTTCAGCCCGATATAGTAGAAGATGTCCCAGACCGCGAAAGTCAGCAGGAAATAGGCGAAACGGTCCTTCCAGTTGACGCCGGCCAAATAAGCCACGGCCAGGAGCATGATGAGGGTCGAAATTTCCCTCGCGCCCTCAACGGCCATGATCTTGGGGTCCATGAGCGGGTTCAACGGAAAGGCGAAACCGCCCGGGTAATACAACCGCCGCAGGTAGACCACCACGGCGCTTTCGAGGAAGCCCATGGCCGCCGCGAAGACCGCCGCAGCCGCGAGTTTTTGATATTCTTGGTTTTGGGTGCTTTTCACAAACGACATTTTAGGAAGCTTTGCTTCTTTTTCGGGTGTTTTTTACTTCCGATTCCATTCTTTTGCCATCCGAAAAAAGGTCCTCGTCTTTAGCGAACCGCACCTTGCCGCGCAGGACACAGCCCTTCATGCCGGGTTCGCAATCCCTTTTCACCCTTTGGCAGTAATAATC
This sequence comes from uncultured Pseudomonadota bacterium, assembly GCA_963770835.1. Taxonomy (GTDB): domain Bacteria; phylum Oederibacteriota; class Muellerivitia; order Muellerivitales; family Muellerivitaceae; genus JAJPJW01. The sequence continues at coordinate 684,062 of CAVYRH010000004.1, read as the reverse complement.
GCCGGTTTGATGAGGACAAGACCAACTGGACATTCCGGTTCTCCTTGGTCAATCCACCGGTCTGAAGTGGACTTCTTAAATCGGGGGAGGCCCCAACGCGGGAAATCCCTGAATAATTGGCTTCCACCGGCGAGGATCCCCTTCTTTTTCTAATATGATCATCTCATCGTCCAGTCGACCCAGCACGAAGTCCCGGAAAGTCTCGAAGTGCAGGTAGAGGGCGATCAAGGACACGGCGTTACGGAGCGCCCGGGGATTCCGGAACAGGCAAACTAGCAGGACCTTCCAATAGTGAAGGCGGATGTTTTTCTTGAACCCCAGCCGCCCGGTCAGGCGGAACAAGGACCGGATATCCCGCAATTGGTTCCTCAATGGAATCTTGAGCCGCTTGAGGGAGCAATCCTGCATCAGGGCCAGCCGGAGGGTCCTGCCGAAATATTTCTCGGGCCGGAAGGCTTCCTCGACCACGCGGCGGAAATCCTTGAGGATATTGAACCGCGGACGCATGGTGGCGAAATTCAACCCGGCCACGCACTGGCAGGCGGTCTTGTCCGGCGGGACCTCGAAATTCGCGTCCAGGCGCCCTTCCTTTTCCAGGCGCCGGGTCAACTGGGTGTTGGGCAGCGCGAAAAGAAGGCCGATCATGTTGACCGGGATGGCCGTGGCCTCGATGTTATCCAGGATGGACTGGGCCACATTCTCCTTTTCCCCGTCGAAACCCATGATGTAGCCGGCGTTCACGATCATGCCGTGCTTCATGATCTTGTGGATGCTGTCGGCGATGGAGCGGTGGGTGTTCTGCCGCTTCTGGGTGGCTTTCAGGGTGTCCTCGTCGGGGTTCTCGATGCCCACGAAGAGCCAGTTGAACCCCGCTTCCTGCATCATCCCCATCAGCTCCTCGTCGTCGGCCAGGTTCATGGAGGCTTCGGTGCTGAACTCAAACGGCCAACGGTGGTCCTTCAGCCACTGGATGAGGTGGGGCAGCAATAACTTGACCGCTTTTTTGTTCCCGATAAAGTTATCGTCCACGATGTCGATGTGGCCCCGGTACCCCAGGTCGTAAAGCGCCTGGAGTTCATTGAGGACCTGCTCGACGCTTTTGCCGCGGGGAACCCGGCCGAACAGTTCGATGATGTCGCAGAACTCGCACATGAAGGGACAGCCACGGTTCCACTGGATGCCCACATGGAGGTAGTTTTCGAATTTGAGAAGGTCGAACCGCGGCGTGGGGCTGTCGGCCATCGCGGCTTTCACTTCCCCGGCGTCGTAACGGTGGCGGGCCGTTCCCCTTTCATAATCGGCCAGGAACTGGGACATGGTGATCTCCGCCTCGCCCAACACCAGGTAATCCGCCTTGTCGTAAAGATGGGGGCTGGAAGTGGCGTCCGGGCCGCCGACAACCACCGTCTTTCCCAGGGACCGGAAATAATCGATGAGGTGCAGGTGGTCGGGCTGTTGGGCGATCATGCCGCCCAGGAAAACCATGTCCGCCCATTCCACGTCCCGGCTATCCAATTCCTCGGCGTTCAAATCGGCGAGCCTCACCTCCCAGCCGGGGGGAAGCATGGCGGCCACCGTGATGAGCCCCAAGGGCGCGGCAGGGTACTTGGCGCCCACCACCTCGCAGGTGGCCCGGTAATTCCAGAAGGATTGGGATGTAAAGTGGGGATAAACGAACAAACAACGGAGGCGCGCATTTTGCACGAAGCTTTCCTTTCAAATCATGGACACGGATACGGTGGAAGCATTTTCTTCGGCGGGAAAGTCGTCCCAAATCCCTTCAAGGATGGGCCGGAGGAAACGGGCAAACACCGCGAACCTTCAGCGGACTTTCATTTCAGCGGCAGGGTGGCAACCCTGACCGGGTAAAAAGCAGGCCCCTGGGCAAAGCCCGGGGCCCCTGCAGCCGGAAAAATCTTCCCCGGCGATGCTTGACCGCACCCCACCTTATGGCATGGGGGGGTGGAGTCAGCATGACCTGGCTCATAGAAGCCTAAACCTTAAAAGACGGACAGGAGGAGTTGTCTCAAGGCTTCTCGGGCAACACATAAATCAATATGGCGAAGTAGTGAAAAAGGCTTCCCGCCAGCACGAACACGTGCCAAATAGCGTGGCTGTAATAAGGCTTTTTCGCGTGGTAAAAAAAAGTCCCGAAGCTATAGCTGACCCCGCCCAACACGAGCAAAACAACGCCGCCCACCGGCAGGGCCGCCAACAGGGGCTTGAAGGCCACCACCGCCATCCAACCCAATCCTATATAGAGGGCTGTGGAAAAAAGCTGGTGCCGCCCGGTAAAAAAAATCTTGTATAGAATGCCGGCGACCCCCAGCCCCCAAACAACGCCGAACAGGGACCAGCCCCAGGCCCCATGCAGCGTCACCAGCATGAAAGGCGTATAGGTTCCGGCAATGAGGAGAAAAATGGAGGAATGGTCGAAAACCTCGAAAACCCGCTTGGCTTTCGACAGCGGAAGGCTGTGGTAAAGGGTGGAGATGAGATGGAGCAGGCAAAGCGTCCCGCCGTAGACGCTAAAGCTCACGATGTGCCAGGCGTTGCCTTTAAGGCAGGCCATCGTGACCAAGAGGGCCGTCCCGGCGGCGGCCAGCACCGCGCCGGTGCCGGCGGTCATGCCGTTGGCCATTTCTTGTTCGCGGGTGTAGTGTTTTAAAGCAAGAGTCGCCGTTGAATGCATTGGTTACCCCCCTTCCTGGAATGCGCCTTTTTCACGCCTTCCCCGAATGGGCCATGGCCTTGGCCTCTTGTTTCTTTTCTACCTGCGCACCGGCTTTGGGAACGGCTGTCACGAATGTGCCAAACTTCTTGATTTCCTCCAGGCGGCAGCTCCAGTAAAGCTTGCCCTCGTGCACGGTGATGTCGGGGCAGCCGTCGCACATGCTCATGCGGCCGTCGGCCAAGAGGTCCACAGGCTGGATGATGGCGAAATTCTGCAGGTGAACCCGCTTGAGCCAGGATAAGGGAGAAAACAGGAACCGGAACAAGGCCTTGCGCATCTGCTTGTCCCCCCATCCCAGGAACAGCAGGGTGGACCGCCCGGCGCCCTGCAGGGCCTTCGAGGCGTAGCTCAGCCAGGTTCCGTAGAAACGGTGGTGGAAATTTTGGACGAATTCCATGAACTTGGGGCTGGTGTAGCCGAAGGTCTTGCTTCCACTGGCGATGCGCGTGGCCAGCGTCCACTTCATTTCGCCCGCCTCGATCGTCCCGCTCAAGTAGCCCGCGGGCTCGTATTGTGGGTCCGCCTCCCGGATCTTGGCCACGATGTCGCCCGCCTTGAGGTTCTTCTCCCCGCCCCAGGAGGTCTTGATATAGGTCTCATATAAATTCACTTTCTTGCCGAAGGCGTAAAAGTCGTAATTGGCGCTCATGCCGGGGGTGCGGAAGAGGATAAACACCATGGTGTTGATGAGGTCCGGGTATTTCTCGGCCCAGCGCACGATGGCGGGGATTTGGTCCAATGTTTGTTCGGAGACGGTCTGGTTGAATCCGCAGACCATGCCCCCCTCCTTGGCCACCAACTCGGCCAGGCTTTGGCGCAGGGCGATATGCTCCAGCTCGTTGCCGGCCTGGGAATCCCTCCGCTTTTGGGTGGTATCTATATGGAAGGTGAAGCCAAACACGCCCGCTTTCTTGAGGTCTTTCAACAGCTCCGGCGTCAGGGCCAGGCCGTTGGTGTTCATGATGGGTTTCCAGCCGTACCGGCGGACCATCTTCACGATGTCCAGGATCTGGGGGTGGAGAAGCGGGTCCCCCCCGGCGATGGAGACGCTGTCCACCTTGCGCAAGCGCTTGATGACCTTGAACTCTTCCTCGATGTCGGCCAGGCTCTTGTGCCCGCCCAGGATGTTCTCGTGGTAGCAGCCCTCGCAGGTCAGGTTGCACTGGGAAGTCACTTCCAGCCAGAAAATGCCGTTGTCCGATAAGGACCATGGCATGCGGTAGTACTTTTGGGGGTCAAGAACCGTGTTTTCGCTGATCTGGGTCATACTCCCTCCCGGACAAATTTCGTTTAATGAATGGGCATCATTGTCCTTTGTCGACACCAAGCCGACAATCGACGGGGAGGGTGGAAAAAATGATCACGGAATTTGCGGAATCTTTGGATGGAAGCCGGGCGGTGATTTGCATGCAAAAAGAAGGGGGGGAAGTTTTTTACCAGAACCCCGCCTGTCGCAAGTCCTGCGGCGATTACGTGGGGGCGGAGTGCCCCCGGACTTGCGTTTCGGACTGCGAAAAATACTTGGGACGGACCATCCCCCCGGAGGGGTTCCAGTTTTTGTCCAACCGGAAGGTTGGCAAACAGCATTACGACGTTCTTTTTTTCACTGAGAATGCCCGGCGGATGATCGTGCTTTATCCCTTGCGGCAGAAATACGAGGCCTGGGTCAAGCGCTTCCAGGAGCGCAGTTTGAGCCGCCGGGAGATGGAAATCGCGAACCTTTGCATCCAGGGCTTCACCAACGCGGGCATCGCGAAGGAGCTCTTCATTTCCAAGGCCACGTTGAAAACCCACCTCAACAATCTTTATAAGAAGATGCCGGAGGCCCGGGTGGAAGGCTGGCGCAAAAGTTCCATCGCCAGTTCCTAGTTTTCAACCGTCAAGATTGCGGCAGGTTGGGTTTTTGGAAAAACTTTCTTTCAATTCAGTAATCCAACAATTCAACCTGCGTCCTTGAACATGGTAGTGGTTCTTTCCTGAAGTCGTGGAAGAAATAACTCCATCGACGGTTTTTCCCGGTCCCGCTAAAGAAGATGGGCTTGGGGCCCGTGTAGTTCCTTGGTTCCTTCATCATTCAAAAGCCCCAATTGTTCGGCGCGGTGGAAAAGAATGTTATTTTCCAGGTGGATGTGTTTTTTATTGTCTTTCAGGAGTTCCTCAAAAGCCTTGTAAAGATCCGTCAAGGCTTGGCTCGCGCCGTGCGGGGGTTGGAGGTCTTGGGTCAATTCCAGGATGGTCTTCCACTCCCGGCCCATCATCCCGTGCTCGCTCTGGAGGATCCTCAACGGGTGGGTGTAGGAGGTGTATCCCTCGAAGAGACGGCGGATGGGGCGCCCCCGTTGAATATTCCTTTCCCCCTCGACGAGGTAAGGAAAGACCACTTCCTCTTCCTCAACCATGTGGTCCCGGAGATCCTTGGACATCTTAAGGAAAATCTCCCGGACCATTTCCAGCGCCTGGCTACGGTTGCCGTCCACTCCGGCCAGGTCCTCCAGCATCTTTTCTATTCGGTCCATTTGCTGCCGGGTGTAAACATGGTGGGTTTTGACGATGTGATCCGCCAGTTCGCACATGGGCGCGTTGGGCCAGTCCGGTTCCCCGGCGTACCACTCTTCCGACGCCGGCGGCGCTTCTTCCAGTTCCCGCGTCACCTGTTCCAGGGGCGCGCCCGCCAGGTAGCATGCGTTTTCGAGGCTTCGGCCGCCCTCCGAATAGTAGTCGATCTTGTATTTGTTAAAGACCGGTACGGACTCTTTGAGGATGACCGCGATTTGCCCCACGGTCTGGGAGGAATGTAATTTCATGCCAATCCCCCTTTTTATATATTCACAATGTGATTGGTATTGTCCCAATGTCCTAGGAGGCTATTTTTATGGACCATTGGGACATGGTGTCCTCCTCCGCATCTTCATTTACGGGAGCGCAAGCACACTTCAGACACCAACCGCATTTCGACTTCCATAAACATTATGAAAAGAATTCCGGTAGGGCCACATGACTGTGGTCATAAAAGAGCTTTTATAGGGAAATCGTCGAAACTGCGGTGGAAGGACTCTTTAACTCCCCGACGCCATGGGGACGGCCGGCATCATTTTTCCAACCAGGTAATAAACGACCTCCGCCGCAGTATAAGAAAGTTTGGAGGCCCCGAGGAAATGGGCGATCCTGGCCAGGTCATCCCCCGAAGTCACAAGGGGCTTTTCCTCGTAGCCGCTTTTTTGGGATTGCCCCAGCCCGATATTGGCCATGAGCCCGTTGCAGAGGCATTTTCGGCCCCGGGTGTCCTCCTCCTGGCCCTCTTTTTGGCGGTAGGTTTCCACCGGTTCGCCGGGACAGCGGTAGCCAACCGATCCATCCTTGCGTTTGAAGAGGCTGCGCAGGTACCCCAAATCGCAGATGCGGGGGCGCACAGCGTATTCCGCGGGATCGGAGAGGGTGCCTTCCAACTGAACGACCTTGAAGGGAAAACCCGTCGGGGAGGCCACGGCATCGGTGAAAATCTCGCCCCGCCCCCCTAAAACCTTGAGGATTACCCACTCTTTGATCTTCTCCGCCAGTCCTGATTCCTCGCAATAGGCGAAGACCGTTCCCACCTGGATGCCTGCGGCTCCCACTCCCAGCGCTTGTTTCAATTTTTCAGGGGCGGCATAGGACCCCGCCAGCCAAAAGGGGAGTCCCAGCTTTTTCAGCTCCGCCGGGTCCACCTCATCCCGAGGGCCGTAGAGCGGCTCGCCCTTGGCGTTGAGTTGGAGCGGTCCCCGCGGGGGCGCGTTATGGCCGCCCGCGGTGGGCCCTTCGACGACGAACCCGTCCACCCGGCCGGTTGACTTTTTGGCCAGCGTGGCGGCTAAGACGGCGGAGGCGACGATGGCTATGAATTTGGGCCGTTGAATGGGTTTCAGGCGCGGCCCCATCAGCTCCCGGGGGTTGAAAACCATCCGGTAATCGTCCCCGGCTGCGGCTCCCTCCACGTTGAGCTTCAGCGACACTTCCTCGTGGGAGGCCAGCTTGTCCAGGATGGCCGGAATGGCGCGGGGTATCCCGGCGCCCATGAGGATGTAATCCACCCCCGCCAACATGGCCCCGTAAATGGAGGGCAAAGTCGGCATTTGGATTTTTTCCAGGAAATTGATGCCCACCCGTCCGTGGTGCCCTTCCTTGGCCAGGAAGACCTCGGCGAAGTTGGCCGCCACCGTCAGTTCCACCAGCTCACGGGGCGGGTTCATGGAGAACATGGGCACGGCTTTGAAAAGCGCGTCGTCCTTTTTTCCGCCCGGTATGTAGTAACGGTCCAGCACCCTTTGGGCGATAACGGGATCGGGAAAATAGCGCAAGGCCCTGCGCATGGAGCCGTCCGGGTCCCCCTCCTGGAGGCGCCTTGCCATCACGTTGTCAAGCGCGGTCCCCGAAACAACACCCAACTGGCCCGTCTTGGCGACAGCCTGGGCCAGCTTCCAATTGGAAACTGCGGTGCCCATGCCACCCTGTATAACGACCGGTTCAGACATGAAAAACTCCTTTTAAAGGAAAGGGGTAAAGTCACTTTCATCCCTCCTGGGCCCCTGGGGTTTCCAGGGACGCGAGGACCCGCTGCCGATGGCCATTAGATGGGGCTTGTCCGGCGCGATGCCACCTTCAGAATCTAAAATTTCCTGATTTTAACCCCGGGGGGGGTGGAGGAACTATGACTTAAGTCATAGTGGCCCAGTTTCGTGGGGGCGGGATGGGTCCTTCAGCCGGAGGTATCTTTCCCTTCGCGGTTCACCCGTTCCGCCTCCAGCGCCACCACTTTGGGAAAAAGGATGCGGCTCTCCACGCGGGAATGCCGTTCCAGTTCGGCGTCGAGGAATTTCAGGCGCTCCATCATCCGGTGGTAACAAGGCCCGGCTTCCGCCGGCGCGTGGTACCCCCTCGTTCTTTCCCGCAAGCGGCCCAAGCCCCGGGCCGTTTGGGTGTCCTCTGATTCCATGATTTGGACAAGGCGCTCGATGCTCTCGCCGCTCAAGGAAGGCGGGTTCCGGTCGGTGGCCAGCATCAGGAAAAAGGGGAAGAAATGCCTTTCTTCCTCCCGCATATGGATCTGGAAAAGCGCCTGGAAACGGCGGAAGTCTTCCTGGAGATCCAATAGGTCCGGATGGCCGCTCCCCTCCTGGATAGCCTCCGCCAGGAGCTTCTCCAGCCGGGGAAACTCTTTTTCCGCGTAGTCATGGTGGTTGAAAAGGATATAGCCGATCAGTTGGGGTATGTCGTAGGCCGCGAGTTCGGCCTCGTTCTTCATCTTCCCTTCCCGCGAGCAAATTTCCAGCTGGTGGAGGACGTCACGGTAATTCCAGCCGTGGACGAAACACACTTCCCCCAGGGTGAGGTCCCTTTCGATTTCGTAGTTGAGCTGTAACCGGTCGAAGAGAGGGCCGAAACCGGGGTTTTCGAGGACCAGTTGATCGATGGTTTTTTCAGGGGTCAGTGGAACCATGAAGCCCTCCTCGATAAAGGGATATTCTTCTAATTGGGTATAAGTGAAAAGGGTGGGCGCAATTATGACCTAAATCATTCAGGGCGAGACTGGAAAAAGGGCCTTTAAAGGGGGCTTTTTAAGGCGATTCCAGGTTCAAGATTCCCGCCTGTTTTGTATCGTAAATCACGGTTTGGCTCAAGTTAAGGATCTTGGCCTGGAATACCTGGTTGGAGGCCGCTTGTCCGGCGTTGACCCCAAATTCCGAGGCCGACAGGGGATATTGGGCCGAGACGTATCCCTGGCCAGTCAAGGTGACCGGACCCATGATTTGCGAAACGCTGTTGGAAGCATTGGTGACTTCCACGTAGACGGTTTCCGGGGCCGACTGGGAATTGTAAAGATAGGTATAAAGTTCGAACGTCTCGCAGTTACCGTCTTCCCCTGTGGTCTGGCATTCAATGAAAGGATAACCGGAATAGAAGGATACCGCTGTCGGTTCCAACGCCAGGGGCGACCCTGCGGGCGTGGAGCTGTCCAGGATTTGGCTCATCGTCTTGTTATATAGCATTACCTTCAGGGAGGTGGTAACGGCCGAGGTTAGTCCCAAATCCCCTCCCGTGAGGGTTGCCGAGAAGCTGCCTCCATTCCCTTCGTAATTCCAGGGGCCCAGGGTCACGAGTTGGCTGTTGGCCATGTTGGCCAAGACGGCGTAACTCGTTTCATTCACCCCCGCCGGCGAGTTCGCGTTGATGGTCAGTTCGAATTGCTGGCAGGCCTGGTTGTTCGGGTCCGTCTGCAGGACGGAGACGGCGCTGGAAGCGATATAGGCCTGCGAAGGATATTCCAGGTTCAGGCTCCCCAGGGGTTTCTGGTCCAGGACCGCCTGGGTATTGGCGTCCACCAGCTGTGCCAGGATCGTCTGGGCCGGGGCCTGTTCTCCCACTATCGTCACCCCGAATTGCGCCGGGGAAAGGTACCAGGTTTCGTAGGCGTAACTACTTGTCGTGACCGGGCCCAGGAACGCTGTCACACCGCTGGAAGTGTCGATGAGCTCGATCAGGCTGGTCACCGGGCCCGAACCGGAGGTTTGCAGGTAGGAGTAGAAGCTCACCGACTGGCAGTTCCCGTTCTCCGCCGTGGCCGCGCAACCCAGGTCGTTGTAGCCGTAATAACCGTCGTCATAGTAGAAATACTCCTTCGGGACCTCCAGCGTCAGGGGCGATCCCGCCGGCGTAGCGCTGTCCAAAACTGTCCCACCCTGGCTGTCACCATAGAGCAGCACCTTCAATGAGGCCGCCGTCGGGGTGGTAATGCCCAAATCCCCACCCGTCAGGGTCACCGAGAAACTGCTCCCGCTCCCCGTGTAGGTCCAGGGGCCCACCCAGGCGTAATAGCCGCTGGCCGTGTCCGTCACAGCCGCGTAACTGGTCTGTTCCACCCCCGCCGGCGCATTGGCGTCGACGGTCAGCACGAATTGTTCGCAACCGGTGGCAGTGGTGACCGCCGCCGAGACCGAGCTGGAGGCGATGTAGGCTGAGGAAGGATATTCCAGGTTTAAAGTTCCCTGGGGCTTCTCGTCCAGGACCGCCTGGGTATTGGCGTCCACCAGCTGCGCCAGGATCGTCTGCCCCAAGGCCTGCTGCCCCACTTCCGTCACCCCAAACTGCGCCGGTGAAAGGTACCAAACATCACTACCGCCCGTACCCGTTACCGGGCCCAGGAAGGCCGTCACGCTGTTGGAAAGATTGATCAGCTCGATCAGGCTCGTCACGGGGACGTCGTTGGGGGTTTCCAGGTAGGAATAGAAACTCACCGACTTGCAATTCCCATCCGTCGCCGTGGTCGCGCAACTCAGGTTGTTGTAATAGCCGTTGTCGTACCCGTCGTCATAATAGAAATACTCCTCCGGCGACTCCAGCGTCAGGGGCGATCCCGCGGGCGTATTGTTGTCCAGGATCTGGGTCTGGTTGTCGGCATAGAGAAGCACTTTAAGTGAGGACACCGTCGGGTTTGTGATGCCCAAATCCCCTCCCACCAAGGTCACCGAGAAGCTGCTCCCGCTCCCCGTGTAGGTCCAGGGGCCCACCCAGGCGTAATAGCCGTTGGCCATGTCAGTCACGGCCGCGTAGCTGGTTTCCGACACGCCTGGGGGCGCGTCGGCGTCGATGGTCAGCACGAATTGCTCGCAACCAGTGGCATTGGTGACCGCCGCCGAGACCGAGCTGGAGGAAATATAGGCCGAGGAGGGAGATTCCAGGTTCAGGCTCCCCACGGATTTCTCATCCAAAACCGCGTCCGTATTGGCGTCCACCAATTGGGCCATTATCGTCTGGCCCATGGCCTGTTGCCCCACTTCCGTCACCCCGAACTGCGCCGGCGTGAGATACCAGGTTCCATAGGCGTAACTGCTGGTCGTGACCGGGCCTAGGAAGGCGGTCACGCTGCTGGAGAGGTTGATGAGCTGGATCAGGCTCGTCACCGGGCCCGAACCGGAAGAGGTTTGCAGGTAGGAATAGAAGCTCACCCCCTGGCAGTTTCCGTCCTCCGCTGTGGTTGCGCAACCCAGGTCGTTGTAGCCGTAGTAACCGTCATCACTGTAAAAATACTCTTTCGGTGCCTCCAGCGACACGGGGGATCCCGTGGGAACGATGTTGCCATAAGCCTGGGTTTGGGTCGGATCGTAAAGGGTGACCGCCAAAGAGGCGGATACCGGGCTGGAGGACAGGTTAAAATCCCCACCCGTCAAGGTCACCGAGAAGCTGGTTCCGCTCCCCGTATAGCTCCAAGGGCCCACCCACACGAAATAGCCGTTCGTCGTATCCGCCACCTTTGCGTAACTTTCCGCCGGCCCGCCGGAGGTATTCGCATCGATGGTCAAAACGAAACTCTCCCAGTTCCCGCTGGCGTCCGTCACCCCGGCGGAAACCGACGCCCCAGCCAGGATGATGGAAGCTCCGCCGCTGTTTTCGATGCTGAGGGTTCCGGCCCCCCGGATGTCCCAAAGCTGGGTTTGGGTGGAATCGTACAACTGGGCCTGGAAGACTTGGCTGACGGCTCCCTGGTTTGCAGCCAGGCCAAAATTGGCGCCCGTGAGGGTAGCCGGGTAGTTCGTGTACGTACCGGTGTTGGTCACCGGCCCCAGCGTTATGGAATTGCCATTGGTCTCATCCACCAGCTTGATATAGCCCGTCACCGGGGAGGCAGAGGGGTCTTCCAGGTAGGCGTTATAAACAAAGGTCACGCAATTGCCGTCTTCCGACTGCGTCAGGCAGGAAAGGGAGCTTGAATACATGTATTCCTGGGCGGTGGCCAGCGTCAGGGGCGACCCGGTGGGTGTGGCAACGTCCTGTATTGCATTGGCGGAATTGAGCAATGCCACACGGAAGGATGTATAAGCGGGGGAGGTTGCCTCGAAAGCCCCGGCCGACAAAGTCACCGAGGTAGTGCCCGTGCCCCCCACGGAGTTCCAGGGGCCTACGGTCACGAGCTCGTTATTCGCCATGTCGGTCAGGATGGCGTAGTTGGTCTCCGTCACGCTCGTGGGAGCATTAGCCGTGATAGTCACCACGAAACTCTGGCAGCCGTTGGCGTTGGATTGCAGGCAGGAAAGAGAGCTAGAGGCGATATAGGCCCGCGAGGGGTATTCCAGGTTCAGGCTTCCCATGGGCTTCTCGTCCAGGACCGCCTGGGTATTGGCGTCCACCAGCTGCGCCAGGATCGTCTGTCCCAGGGCTTGCTGCCCCACCTCCGTTACACCGAACTGCGCCGACGAGAGGTACCAGGTGTTTTCCTGGCCCGTTCCCGTCACCGGGCCCAGGAAGGCCGTCACGCTGTTGGAAGTATCGATAAGCTCGATCAGGCTCGTCACGGGGACATCGTTGGGGGTAAGCACGTAGGAATAGAAACTCACCCCCTGGCAGTTCCCATCCTCCGCGGTGGCCGCGCAGCCCATGACGTTGTAATAGCCGTTTTCGTACTCGTCGTCGTTATAGAAATATTCCTCCGGCGCCTCCAGGGTCAGGGGCGATCCCGCGGGCGTATTGCTGTCCAGGAGCTGGGTCTGGTTGTCGGAGTAGAGGAGCACCTTCAGCGAAACGTCGGTCGGGGAGGTGATGTCCAAATCTCCACCCGACATCGTCACTGTGAAACTGTTGCCGTTCCCCGTATAGGTCCAGGGGCCCACCCATACGTACTGGCCGCTGGCCGTATTTGTCACAGCCGCGTAACTGGTCTCCGACACGCCTGTGGGCGCGTCGGCATCGATGGTCAGCACGAACCTTTGGCAGTCCCCGTTGTTCGGGTCCGTCTGCAGGACGGAAATGGCACTGGAGGCAATATAGGCCGAGGAAGGATATTCCAGGTTCAGGCTTCCCAGGGGCTTCTCATCCAGGACCGCCTGGGTATTGGCGTCCACCAGCTGTGCCAGGATCGTCTGGCCCAGGGCCTGCTGCCCCACTACTGTTACACCAAACTGGGCCGGCGAAAGGTACCAGGTATCGCCGCTGCCTGTTCCCGTCACCGGGCCCAGGAAGGCCGTCACGCTGTTAGAAGTATCAATGAGCTCGATTAGGCTCGTCACGGGTACGTCGTTGGGGGTTGTCAGATAGGAATAAAAACTGACTCCCTGGCAGTTCCCATCCTCCGCCGTAACCGCACATCCCAGGGCGTTGTACTCGTAGTAGCTGTCGTCACTGTAGAAATACTCCTCCGGTGACTCCAGCGTCAGGGGCGATCCCGCGGGGGTATTGCTGTCCAGGAACTGGGTCTGGTTATCGGCGTAAAGGAGCACCTTCAGCGAGGACAGGGTCGGGGTGGTGATGTCCCAATCCCCGCCCGTCATCGTCACCGTGAAGCTGTTGCCGTTCCCCGTGTAGGTCCAAGGGCCCACCCAGGCGTACTGGCCGTTGGCCATGTCCGTCACGGCCGCGTAGCTGGTCTCCAACACGCCCGTGGGCGCGTCGGCGTTGATGGTCAACACAAACCTCTGGCAGGCCCCGTTGTTCGGGTCCGTTTGCAGGATGGAAATGCCGCTGGAAGCGATATAGGCTGAGGAGGAAGATTCCAGGCTGAAAGTCCCTAAGGATTTCTCGTCCAAAACCGCGTCCGTATTAGCGTCTACCAGCTGGGCCACGATCGTCTGGGCCAGGGCCTGCTGCCCCACTTCCGTCACTCCGAACTGCGCCGGGGAAAGATACCAGTTACCGTTAAAGTAACTGCTAGCCGTGACCGGGCCCAGGAAAGCGGTCACGCTGCTGGAGGTGTCGATGAGCTCGATCAAGCTCGTCACCGGGTTCGAACCGTGGACTTCCAGGTAGGAATAGAAGCTTACTCCCTGGCAGTTCCCGTCCTCCGCTGTGGCCGCGCAGCCCATGACGTTGTAATAGCCGTTTTCGTACTCGTAGTCATAATAGAAATACTCTTCCGGCGCCTCCAGGGTGGCGGGGACGCCCGTTGGAACACAGGAAGCCAAAAGCTGGTTCTGGGCGGCGTTGTAAAGGGCCACCGAGAAGGAGGTGGACACGGGATTGGAAAGGTTGAAATCCCCTCCGGTAAGGGTCACCGAGAAGTTGGTCCCGCTCCCTGTGTAGGTCCAGGGACCCACCCAGGCGTATTCGCTGTTTGCCGAATCCGTCACCAAGGCGTAACTGACGGCCGGGTTTCCGTTGGAAGTGGCGTTGATGGTCAAAACAAAACTCTCCCAAGCCCCGTTGTTGGGGTCCGTTATCAGGGGTGTGGCGGAACTCGTGACGAAATAGCCCGCCACAAAGGTGGGGCTGGGCGTGAAAGTGAAGGTTGAGGTAACGGTGGGGGAAGGAGTAAAGGTTGCGGTCGGGGACCCCACAGCGGGGGAGTTGGTGGGCGAGGAGGTGTTGGTGGGGGTGTCGGAAACAGTGTAGGTGAAGGTGGCGGTGGGTGAGCTGGGGGTGTCGGTGATGGTGGCCGTCGCGGTGTCGGTGGGGGTGGCGGTGATCGTGGGCGTGTTGGTAACGGTTGGGCTGGGGGTGGGTGTGAAGGTATTGGTGGGAATGTAAGTATAAGTAGGAACCGGCGTGGAGCAGGTGGAGTTCTGGTCCGCCGAAGTCTCGTCGTAGGCGAAATAGGGCAGGCTGTGGTTGATCCGGTAAAGGAACTTCGGTCCCGCGGAATAAACCGAAGTGATGTTGTTGATATTAAAGATTTCGTTGGCGTTTGTGACTTGCACCCAGGCGTACCCGTTTGCCGCACCCGCCCCCAAGCTGACACAATAAACGTCCCCTGTCTTGAGAAGCTGGGTGGGACCGGAACCGGTGAAGGTCCCGGGGGCTGAGGTGAAATTGACCAGGGGGCCGTTCCCCATGTAGGCGATCTGGTTGGGGGATTGGGCCACGAAGCTGAAGCCGCCAGGGACGGTGGTCACCGCCATATCTCCCGTCGGCGTTGTGGACAAGGTGTCGCTATTGAATGTGAAATAAACATTGCTGACGGCTCCGGAATCGGGCCCCGGGGGGAAGAAAGCCGAAGTATCCACCGCGTAGCAGTTGCGGATGACCGAACCCATTGTCACCCAGATATCGCTAACGCCTCCGGCGCTGATGTCGGTCTGGACTGCGCCCAGGGCTAGAGGCTGGCCGTTGGCGGCGTTGGTGAGTTCAAAAGCGATCAGGCGGGCGGAACCTTGGGGAACAGCAATAGGAAAATCCAGTTCCCCCGCGCCGACACTGGAACTCGTGCCAAAGGGACCGGCCACGCCCGTGACCGGCGACATGTTGGGGCCGGTAACGTTGTAGAGGACCTCGTTGCTGGAGACGTTGAGCAGGCTGGCCTTGATTTCATTGGTCAGGGGCACGGAGAAGTTAAGAGTAAATCCCCTTAGCGGCGTTACCCCGGGTGAGGTGGGGTTGGAGGCGGGTCCATGGCATCCCCAGTGGGCCAGGAGGGCCAAGGTGCCGGCAGCCAACACAATCCCCGTGGGGATAAGTCCCAGCCATGTCCGCAGTTTTCGTTTTAAGTTCTTGATGAGGACTGAGGACTGACGGCTGACGGCTGCCTTTCGAGATGTCATAGGTTCACCTCGTAATGCGTGCCGAAAGTCCAGTGCCCGTAATCGACGTCCACTACGCTCCCGTCAAAAAGGCCGCCGCCGGTGGCGTGGACGTAATCATATGAGGCCGAAACCCGCAACGAGGAGGATTTATCCAGCTGGAATTTGTAGGAAGGTTCCAGCCCCGCCAGCCAGCCTCCGCCGACGTACTGGCCGATATCGCTGGAGGAATAACCGTTGGACAGGACGTATTTAAACTGTCCGGTAATGGTGAAATCCCCAAAGGCGTAACTGGGGGTGGCGTAGAAACGGCTTCCCAGCAGGTTCACCGACTGGCCGGCCTGTTGGGCCGGAAAGAAATACTGCCCCCCCACCTCAAACGACAGGGCCTTGGGGTTCTGCCAGCCATAGGAGGCGTTGAGGTTGGGCCCCATTTGCAGCAGGTTGGAGCCGTTAATTTGGGTGTCCAGGAAATAGAAAACGGAGAGGCGGATGACATCCGTCTGTCCGTTGCCGCGGTCGGCAACCCGGTTCATGGAAAGAAAGGCCGAATCACCCAGTTTCAGTTGCTCGGCCTCCGCCGAGCTGTAGCCTGGATTGAAGGCTCCCGAGTAAAGATAGCCGGCGGCTAGGCCGTACTGCTCGCTGCCAGCGGACATGGAAATTCCATAAAGGCAGCTCAAACCCAATCCCCTTCCCCGGTAATCGCTATCGATGAAATAAGTGGGAACGATCGAGTTTGTCTGTTTGAATTCCCAAGTCGGGTCCCCCGTGGGAATGTTGAGACCCACGTTCAGAATGGAAGGGACAGAAAAGCTGTTAAAGTTGGTTTCAAATCCAAGGACAGTATCTGAAAGGTTGCTTAGGTTTATGGTTTCCGGGGCAACGACCGAATCGCTATAACTACCGTTGGCGAATTCGGTTTGGGCGTAGATCTTGGCGCCGCCCCAAGGGATTGCCGAAAGGGTCAGGGGCACCAGGATTTCCGATCCTGTGGAACCGGTGTTATTCGTTCCCCACCCCACGTATTCGGCTCCTACGTCGATTTTTCCGACGGGGGTGGGTGCGGAACTTTGGGCCGAAGCCATCGAAACAGCTGACAAAAAGATGACGATGAAACATAGGGGTCTTTGCTCCCGGTTCATGGAACAGCCTCCCGGGCCGGAACCACCAAGTGGATGTTCACGGTTTGCTGGGCAGAACTTAGGTTGTTATCCCCGTTGATCAGGATGCCCTGGGTGAACTGGTTGTTGAGATCGCCCAGGCAGGTGTTGGTGTCCAAACCGGGAGATGGATTGCCGGGATTGGGAGGATTGTTCCCCGCCGCGGAGTTGCTCCCTTCCTGGGTGTTGTTCCCGTTTCCGTTTGTCCCGCCGTTGTTTTCATTGGAGCCCGTACCGTTCCCGCCGTTGGAATTGGAGCTCGAAGTGCCACCGTTGGAATTTGATCCAGAATTATTTCCCCCAGTCCCGTTGGAATTCCCTCCGTTGGTTCCACCCTTCCCGCTGTTCTTCGTGCCATTGTTGTTGGATCCGCCGCCGGTCCCCGTCGCCTGGCCGTTCAAGAAATGGCAGTGCTGTCCGGCGCCGAAAAACAGGGTATTCCCCCCGTTCGTGGCGGACACTTTTCCATTGAAGACATTCAGGTCCAGCTTGTTCGACTTCGGATCGAAGTCCATGGAAAAGGCCGTGCCCCTGACGCCACAGACCACGCCTCCGGCCTCGATCTCGAAGGTGGACTTGGCGGAAAACAGTTTTTTGACCTGAGCGAAGACCCTTCCCAAGGCGAGTTTCATGGAGATTACTTTGTCGTTCGAGGAAGGCTGTTGGAGTTTGCTAAGGGTGATTTTGGTGTCGGCCGACAAATCAAGGGTGGAGCTGTCGAACAGGGTGACTTGGGCTTGGGACTTGCTCCCAACCTGGACAGTCTCCCCGGGATAAACCGTGTCGCCGACCGCGACCTTACGGACCGTACCGCCGCCGCTGACCACCTTCACTGAACCCTGGACAAGGGAAAAATGCGATTCAGGGTTTTTCGCGTCCCCCCATCCGGGCGACACCCACCCCAGGGTGGATATAAAAAGTAAAAGAAGGGCTCCGAATTTTAGGGTCACTTGCGATACATCCTTCACGGATTCAAACGTTTATTTCATTTGAAGAGGCGAGGTTGAGTTTTAAAAAATCAAAGGCGGAAATAAATTTTCTTTTCGACGAAGCCTCTTATTCCTTATTTGGATAGGAGGCCGAAGATTTAATTCGTTGTCCTGGGATGAACGCTTCCGGCGATGGGATTGGTTTTGGAACCGCGCTTTCCCTTGGCCGAGGAATTCCCGTTGGCAGGCGCAGGATTGATCGACGTTGGTTTGATGGGGTTTTGTTTGCTTCCCAGGGGAGCGTTGCCGCCGGTGGATTGGGCGTGCGAAGCGAGTGGGAGAAGGGCCATTACGAGAGCCCCCACCACAGCGGTAAACGATTTTTTAGACATGGGTATTGCCTCCTTAAAAAAACTTAAAAGTTAGAGCGTAAAAATGTTCCTGGGTTGGCGTGGATGAACCCTCAAAACTTGTCACGATCTTACATTTTTCCCGTTTCTCACTTCAATCTTTATTCGTAAGTTAAAGATTGTGCAGGAAAAAAATGGCATTAGGGGCTTCCTAACCTTGCGGAAACAACACAATTGTAAGGAAGTTTTTAAGCATTCTTGGGGGTAGGGGCTGGCGGAAGGCACAATTTACAATTTTTAAACAAACTTGGAGGGGGCTTTAGCCGGGCGTTTTACAGCCAGTGGTGAGGACCATGGAGCCGCCAGCTCCATCCATTTAGTTTTTAGGATTACACCCACTAGGCCGTTTGGATCTTTTCTTCCAGCCAGCCCGCATGGTCGTTCTCCATCTTGGCGAGCTGCCGGAAAAGCAGCATCAAGGACTTGTCCGCCGCGACGGTGCCCGCTTCCTGATAGAACAATCTTGCCCGGTTCTCGGCTTCCAAGGCCAATTGGTAGACTTTATCGGCCTCGACGCCGTCGACGATGAGGCTTTTGGGCTCATCCCATTCGATGACTTCCTTCACGCCCTCGACGTCAAACTCATTGATCGGGGGGATAAGCCCTTTGAACCTTCTTTTGAATTTCTCCGTCAGCCATGCCTCATGCAGGTCTTCTTCCTCCGCCAGTTCCAGAAATTTCTCGGCCGCGTTTTTATCGTAACTTAGGAAGGCTCCGGCGAAATTCCGCATGAGTTTGCCGTTGGCCTGTTCAATTCGGACGGCGAGCGCAAGGACTTCTTTGGGTGAAAGTTCGCTGATTTTGCGGGTCATGACTTGCCCCCCACCGCTTCGTTTTTCGCGCCCATGCCTTGAATCTGTTCCTTGAGCCAGTCCGCGTGGCCTTTTTCCATCGCGACGAGCTGGCGAAAAAGTAGGAAGAGGGACTTATCCATCGTTGCCAACCCCGCGCGCCGGTAGAATTCACTAGCCCTCTTTTCAGCCGCCAAAGCCAGGATGAACACTTCTTCCTCCTCCAGGTCTTCGGAAACCGGGATTCCGGGGTGGGCCCATTCCACGGCGTCCTCCAAGCCCTGCACATTCACCCAGGGGACGGCCGGGACCGGTCCCTCAAAACGCCGCTTAAATTTTTCCGTCAGCCATTCCTCATGGACGGCTTCTTCTTCCGCCAGTTCCCGGAACCGCCGGGAAACTTGGGGGTCCTTGCCCTCAAAGGCATCGGCAAACTGTCTTAGGAAACGGCCATTGGCCTGTTCAATGCTGATGGCCAAGGCGAGAACCTCTTTGGGTGAAAGTTCACTGATTTTGCGGGTCACGTTTTTTTCCTTTAGGCCTCTGGAGCAGAACTTGGCGACACTTTATTAAAATTCCACAAATTCAATATGACATTGGTCATATCAGTTAAAGATCCGCCTTCACTGAGAGTTAAGGCAATTGGCATGCCCGGCATGGATGGAAGAAATCGAAGGGATTTAGGGAGGGTCTTAGCGCGTCATCCTGGAGCGTTTAGGAAATTCTGGCAGTGAAGCCATGGCGCCACAGCCATAGGGCCGCTTCAACCGGCTGGAATTTCCTCATTATAATTTAATGATTTAAGTCATAAATGAGTCCCGCACCGCATCGTAAGTTGGACTCGTACAAATTCCAGCGAGGTGTGACCATGGATTCCGCTTCCCCACTCCTGCCGAAAAATCTTTACGCCGACCGCCCTTATATCGCCATTTGGGAAGTCACCCGCGCCTGTGATTTGGCCTGCGTACATTGCCGTGCCGACGCCCAAGCCGGGCAAAACCCGGGGGAATTGGACACCGAGCAGGCCCTTCGGCTCATCCACCAGATCGCCGACTGGAAGGTCCCTCTTTTTGTCATGACGGGGGGGGATCCTTTGAAGCGGGCGGACTTGATGGCCCTGGTCCGGGAGTGTTCCCGCAAGGGCCTCAATTTCGCCTTAGCCCCTTCGGTCACACCCTTGCTGACGGTGGAAAATCTTAAAAAACTGCGAGACGCGGGCGTCCACCGTATTTCCCTTTCCCTGGACGGCGCCGACCCTTACACCCACGACAGCTTCCGGGGAGTTCCCGGCACTTTTGAGCGCCTGATCCAGGCCGCGGAGCGGATCCGCCAATTGGGAATCCACCTTCAGATCAACACCACCATGGGCCGGCATAACCGGGACCAGGTTTGGGATATGGCCCGGCTGATCAAATCCTTCTCCGTGGACCTTTGGTCGGTTTTCTTCCTGGTGCCCACCGGGCGGGCCCACCAAGACCAGGCCCTGACCGCCGTGGAAACAGAGGAGATTTTGAACCAGTTGTTCGAGCTCCTGGAGCTGGGCTGGTTTGACATCAAGACGACCGAGGCCCACCATTTCCGGAGGATCATCCTGCAGCGTTACGGCGTAACTCCCGATCAATTGCCGGGAGTGGTGGCCTCCCACCCCAACCCGGTTCTTCTCCGGGTGGCCCGGGGAGTATCCGACGCCCGGGGCTTCGTGTTCATCTCCAACACCGGCGAAGTCTGCCCCAGCGGCTTCCTACCCGTCTCCGGGGGCAATATTAAGGATCTTCCCTTGGCGGATATCTACCAAACCAGCCCGCTGTTCCAGCGCCTTCGGGACGCCGACTCCCTGCAGGGCAAGTGCGGCCGTTGCGATTATCGCTATTACTGCGGCGGTTCCCGCGCCCGGGCCTACGCCATGGCCGGCAACGTCATGGCTGCCGATCCTTATTGCATTTACCAGCCAGCGTCTTCCTAAAATAAAAAGCCCCGGAGATGAAATTCCCCGGGGCCTATCGCCACCTCTTAATACAATTTCCAGATTCTTCAAAGGTTTCAACTGCCAGAGACTTTTCGCGGGACGTCAGATCCGCTTAGGTTTTATTTTTTGACTCTTTTCCCTTCGCGCCTTTCGATCTTGGAGCCCTTGCCTTGGAAGCGAAGGACTGCTTTTTTAGGGGAACGCGTGTGAATTTCGTGTTGTTCATAAGCGCCCCGGTGGTAGAACTCCTCAATATGCTTGGGAATCGGCGACCGGGAGCCCCGTCCCTCAAGGGGTTGCTTCCATCCCTTATGCTTGACGGGCCTGCCTTCCGGCTTGATCCACTCGGCGTATTCCAACTCTTCCAGCGGCATGCCCTGCGGGGGGGCCCAAAGCCACCCCGCCATGCGCCGCGCGAACCCGTCGAGAGTCGTCTCCATGGTCCGCCTCCTTCGCTTCTTGGCTTCGCGGCCTCCTTGTTTTTCTTCGCCAGGCCGCTTATTTTCTCGGCGAACCGTCCTTGTTTAACTTTTCCTCCGCTTCAACCCAATCGGTCAGCGGATCGTCGTTGGGGCAACCCCTATTCAGCCAGTGGTAATAAGCGGCCACTTCCAGTTCTTCCCTTGAAACCGCTTCTTTGGCCTTAGCCGTTTTTGGCTTGGCGATTGTCTTCACCATGGTTCTTTCCTCCTTGAACTTTGGCTTTAATTTAATGTATTTCCAATTTTTCCGGATGCATATGACCCGGCTCAGGTTTCACCTTTCCTAACAAAAACGAAAGCTGGGGGGCACCTATTTCGCCTTTCGTTTTTCAGAAATTTCAATCCCATGGTCCCCACTGGGGGGACAGGGCTTTAGAATGGTGTAAGGAGGTGCTGCCATGTCATCCGACCGGCTGAGTTTGAGGAAACTCCTGAAGGAAGGGGACTTCCCCTCCGAGGATTCAAAAGATTACGACGAGGTCGTTAAAAAATTACAACTCCAGATGGTGCGCATCCAACAGGGCATTTGGCACGGCAAGCGGAGGGCGCTGGTTCTATTCGAAGGATTCGACGCCTCCGGGAAGGGCGGCACCATCCGCCGCTTGACCGAGCGGCTGGACCCCCGGGGCGTGAAGGTCCATTCCTTCGGCCCTCCCTCGGTGGAAGAGCAAGGCCGGCATTACCTCCACCGCTTTTGGGAAGCTTTCCCCCCGCCCGGTGAATGGGCCGTCTTCGACCGGTCCTGGTACGGCCGAGTGCTGGTGGAAAAGGTGGAAAAACTCGCGCCCAAGGACCGCCTGGCCCAGGCCTACGACGAAATCAACCAGGTTGAAAAAATGTTGGTGGACGACGGGATCGACCTCATCAAGATTTTCCTGGCCATCTCGCCGCAGGAGCAGTTGAAAAGGTTTGAGGCCAGGATCAAGGATCCCTATAAGCAGTGGAAGATCACGCCGGAGGACATCCAGGCCCGCGCGCGCTGGGACGACTACGTGGATGCGGCGGAGGAAATGCTGGAAAAGACCCATACGAAGGCCGCTCCCTGGCACCTCATCCCGGCAGACCATAAGCATTATGCCCGGCGCCGCGCTCTGGAAATCGTCGCCTCGGGCCTAAAACACCACTCGGATTGGATGGAGGAAAAAGCCCTCCACCGGGAAGCGGCGGAACTGGAAAAATCCCTCAAACAAATGGAATCCGAACGGAAAAAATAGTTCCAAGGGCGTATCCAATGAAACCTCTTCCCAAGAAGGAATTTTTTTCCAAGCGCCTGAACCTGATCCTGTCCCGGCTGGAACGCAACCGTTTTCGGGTCCTGAAAGGGAGGGATCCGGAGGCCCTCCATGATTTCCGAGTCTCCCTTCGCCGCCTTCGCACTTGCCTGCGATTATTGAAGGGTTGCTACTTACCCCGGACCCTCGTAGCCGTCTTCGGCTTCCTCAAGGGCATCGGCCAGGAAACCAATGTCCTAAGGGACAAGGAGGTTTTCGACTCCCTTTTAAAATCCCTACCTCCCATTCCCTCCCCATCCCCAGGCTTGCAAGCATGGTTAAAAATCCAGGAGGAAGTTCGGCAAATGCGCGAAAAGGAAATCCGGAATCATTTGGTTTCACCCCCGTTTGTCCGCGGATTTTCCAGACTTGGAAAGAAATTAGTCTTAAGGGCCAACCGCCAAAAAATCACCTCGGAAGCGATGGAGGCCTTTGAACACGAAAAACGGCGTCTAGAGAACCTCCTCAAGAAAACGAAGACCGCTAAAACCAGCCGGTCTCTTCTTCATAAGCTCCGGGTGCAGGCCAAGCGAATGCGTTACAGCCTGGAGGAGTTCGGGTTCCTCCTGTCCCGTGGGGGCCGGGAGCTGGCGACGCTATGCAAGAAAGCCCAAACCGTTTTGGGGGATTGGCGGGACCTGGACAACGCCTTAGCCCTTTTAGGCAAAGCCGGTAACGGTTTGTTCCCCGAAACCCAGTCTTGGATAAGAGAGTTGAAAAACCGCAGACGAAAAACCTGGAAGGAATATCAAAAAGCCGTCCGTGACCTCCAAGAAATGCTACGCAAGTCCAGATCAGAGGGCCCCAACCGCACCGTCCAGGCCGTCTTTTACGATAGGGCCGTCGCGGGCCGGTGAGCGGGGTTTAGTATGTCCACAAGTAAGCGGCGTAACCGAAGAGGGTGTTGACAGGGTTCACCAGGTCCCGGCCGATCGAGATCATGGGATGGTTTTGATCATTCAAGTTGACAATCAAGCCGAGATCGCCCGAGAGGGTTTCCAGGCCTTCCACGGTGGCCGGGGTTTGGTAGAAAAGTTCCCCCCCAAGGTGACCACCGGTGAAAGGTCCCGTTGCGCTTCCCATCCCAAGTAAACCCAGTTTTGGTTTCCTGTCCCAGGATTAATCCAATATCCTCCCCCGCCGTAAGTGGTCCAGGGCCCCCAGCTTTTTTGGATCCAAAGTGGGAGGAAAACATGCGTTTGGCCGGTGCCCAGGCCCTGGGAAGCATTGCCGGTGGGAAGTACGACCCAGGGATAAACCCCCATTTGGGGGACTCCGGGGCTTTCCCTTAAGAAGCGGTACTTAACACCCAACACCGTGTCGCCCACGCCGGAGGAGGCGGGCTGGCCGTTGGGGGCGTTGAAAGCACCGGTGATAATGAGATGGAGCTGGGTTTCGGGAAAAGCTCCATAATTCACTTCGAACTGGCCCGTGCCGTTGGTTCCACCTGAATTTTGGAAATAACTTCCGGCCACGAAAACTTCCCCGTGGCCCAGGTTCACGGGCTCCGGGTCGTCGGTCATAAAAGGGTTCCCGGCCCATGCCTGCCCCTCAAGGCATAGGAAAGCAAGTAGAATGATCCAATTCCGGTTTCGAGTTATTTTCATAGGGAATTTCATAACTTTATTAGGACGACATCAGGTTTGTCAATGCCGGGATAGGGCGGGCCAAGCGTGACAAAAAAGTGGTTGGCGCTCAGGACTAGCTTCCCCTGGGCTTGAAATCAACCCTCCGCGTCGCGCTCAAAGATGTTTTCCATCAGTTCCTGTTCGGCGCCCAGCCAGTCGTTCAGGTCCTTCCCGTGCTCCTGGTCGCGGGCCAGCCAGCGGAAATAAGCCGCTTCCTCGATGGTGTTTTTCTTTTGGCCGCCTGTCATCGCCTTGATTTTTGGAATTGATCTTTTCTTTTCCTTAACCATGCTTCCCCCTTTAACTACGGTTAGTGGCTACCAAAAACGGCGAAAGGGCCAGGGCCAATCGGATCCGGTCCTCGTCCAAAAGCCCCAAAAACCGGCTGCCCTCGAAAACCGCGCAACTGTGGGCCCCGGCCTCACGCAATTCCCCCAACGCTTGTCCCAGGTTCTCATCCGCCTGGATCCGCGGGACATTCCGCCGCATCAGGTCCGTGACGGGGGTATCCGGACGAAGGTCCCCATGCCTGTCCCTCAAGGCGCGGCTTTCCAAGACTCCTGCCAAGTTATCTCCCTCCAGGACCGGGAAGTTCTTTTGCTCGCTTCCCAAGACCAGTTCCATCACCCGGCGCAGGGTATCGGTGGATTCCAGGCTCGCCCCAAAATGGGCGCAGACGGCACCGGCCCGGATGTGGCTGAGGATTTCCTCCGTGGCCTCACCCGCCACCTCGCCCGCCCCCGCGAAGTAGAGGAAAAAGGCCACCAGGGCCAGGATCATGTTGCCGATCAAGAGCCCCACCAAGCCAAAGATGACGGCGAAAACCTTGCCCACCGAAGCCGCCAAAGCGGTGGCCCGGGGTTCCCTCAAGAAAAGGCGCAGCACCGCCCGGAACACCCGCCCGCCGTCCATGGGAAAGGCCGGGATCAGGTTGAAGACCGCCAGGATAAGGTTGGTCCGGAAGAGCCAGAACAGGATCGTGGGCAGGGTGAAATCCATCTTCTCCCCTACCCCTGCGAAACTATTAGCCGTCAGGGCTGGCGAGCCGGACGCCTGGTAAAAGAGAACTGCCAAAGCCACGCTGACCAGGGGCCCGGCTAGGGCGATCAGGATTTCCTGCAAGGGATTTTTCGGTTTTTTGGAAAGGGATGACACGCCGCCGATGGGCAAAAGCAGGATCTGGCCAACCGGGATGCCGAAACCCTGGGCGGTAAAGCTGTGTCCCAACTCGTGCAGTACCACGCAGGCGAAAAGGGCGAGGGTGAAGACCAACCCAAAAACCGCGCCTGACGCCCCATTCTCCATCCAGCCTTCGACGGCCACATATAGAAGGAGGAGGAGAAAGGTGAAATGGACTTTGATTTGGATGCCCGAAACGGTCAAGATGGTAGTGGAGTTTTTCATTTGGAACTCCGGGAAGGCGCTTCGCCTTTTCTTTAACTATAGGAACCTCAGCAGCTTCCAGACTATGACTGGAGTCATAGGTTTCTCAACCTTGCCGCTTAAAATAACGGTGAAAAGCCGTCCCAAAGAGGCGGAACCTTGGAACAAATCCTGAAGAACCCGGCACCAGGAATGCTTCCCCCCCACTTGGCCGCCGAAAACATCGCTTTTCCCTACCCGGTGGCCGAACTCAAGACCGTCCAAACCCACATCTCCATCGTGTTCCTGGCTGGCGACTTTGCCTACAAGATCAAAAAACCCGTCCGGTTCCTCTTCGTGGACTATTCCACCTTGGAAAAGCGCAGGAATTTCTGCGAGCGGGAAATCGAGTTGAACCGCCGCCTGGCTCCGGACGTTTACCTGGGGGTGGTGCCGGTCTTCCGCAAAGGGGATGTGCTGTCCTTCGAGGGGGAAGGCGATCCCGTGGAATACGCCGTCAAGATGCGGCGGCTTCCCGACGAGAACCGGCTGAACAAGCTCCTGGAATCGGGCCGCCTGCCGGAGGGGTTCTGGTCCCGCCTGGTGGAGAAGCTGGTCCGGTTTTATGGACAGGCCGCCCAAGGCCCCGAGGTTTCCCGCTGGGCCGAACCCGAATCCGTGGAGGAGGATTGGAGCCAGATCCTCAGCCAGACCCGGAACTTCCCGGCGGAGATCCTCGCGCCCGAATTGTGGGAGAAACTGGAATCCAGTTTCCAGGACGAGTGGAACCGGCACCAGCCTTGGATCGAGGGCCGAATAGGGCGGGCCCGGGAGGGCCACGGCGATTTGAGGATGGAACACGTGTATTGCTTCCCTAATGCGGCGCCGCCCCAGGACATCCTCCTTATCGATTGCGTGGAATTCGACCCCCGTTACCGCTGCGGCGACCCCATGTCCGACGTCGCCTTCCTGGTGATGGACCTGGAGGCCCAAGGACTCTCCAACGAGGCCAACCTCCTGGCTTATTCGTGGGTTTCCCAAAGCGGGGATGAGGACGCCGACTTGCTTTCTTTTTACACCGCCTACCGCCACCTGGTCCGCGGCCTGGTGCGCGGCCTGCAGGCCCAAGAAGCCGACATGTCCCCGGAGGAAAGGGCGAAAGCCCGGGAGAAGGCCCGCCTCCACTTCCGCATGGCGCTTTCGAAGCTGGCCCTGCCCCAGGGCCGGCCCTGCCTGGTGCTTTTGTCGGGCCTTCCTGGTACGGGCAAGAGCAGTCTTTCCCGGGCGTTGGAAAAGAACGAGGACTTTTTGGTTTTATCCTCGGATGTGGTGCGCAAGGAGCTGGCCGGTTTCCTGCCTTCCTCCCAGCCCTCCAGTGGCTGGAACCAGGGCCTTTACACCCCCGAATGGACCGACAAGACTTATTCCTATTTGCTGGAAAAAGCGGAGGAAGGACTCCTGAAGGGACAAAGGGTTTTGATCGACGCCAGCCTTTGGGAACAGGCCCGGCGGGAGCCCTTTTACCGCTT
This sequence comes from uncultured Pseudomonadota bacterium, assembly GCA_963770835.1. Taxonomy (GTDB): domain Bacteria; phylum Oederibacteriota; class Muellerivitia; order Muellerivitales; family Muellerivitaceae; genus JAJPJW01. Next base: position 657,321 of record CAVYRH010000004.1, on the reverse strand, counting down.
GGCACAAAAACTACGCCTGCCTTTTTTATTCTTCACTTGCCAGGCGGACGAGGGGATTGTGCGGGAGCGCCTCCAAAAAACCGAGCGTTACGCCTCGGACGCCGACTACACCGTGTACCAGCAAATGGCGGAGCGCTGGCAGGAACCGCCCGCCACTTGGGAGGCCGTGGGGATCAATACGGAAAAATCCCTGGCCGAAAGCCTCCGGAAGTTCCGCTCCGTTTTGTCCCAGCACCGCCTGTCGCTCCTGCAGGAAACAAGCGAAAGGCAGTAAGTCATCTCCAGAAGCAGTCTTCTTTTTTGAATTGACAACCGGAATGGGCCGCGAAGGCGGAAAGGTTAATTGATCGAGGTGAAGGGAGGCGGCGGGGAATCCCCCTCCTCCTGTAAAATTTCCTGCATGAACCGAAGGATAAAGGGGAAGCGGTCTAAGGTGATGGGCTTCACGATGCACAAATTGCTTCCGGCGTTATAAGCCTCCCGGATCATTTCGGTCGATTCGCACCCGCTCACCACCACCACCGGGATGTCCTTCAGGTTCGGGTCAAACCGCATCTCCCTCAAAACCTCGTCACCGCTTTTGTGGGGCAGCATCCAGTCCAGGAAGACAACATCCGGCCGGGGGGCGTCCGAGTAGGCGTTCCTTTTCGTGAGGAAATCCATGGCGGCCATCCCATCGGACACGACTCTCAGTTCGTGGTCGATCATGAACCCTTTCAAGGCGAGGGAAACAAGCCTTGCGTCGGCCGGATTGTCCTCCACAAGCAATATCTCGAATTTTCGGCGGAGTTTGGTGGAAAGTATCAGCGCTTTCCCCTTTCCGGACTTCCAAAGGTCATCCCTTTAAAATCCTTATGAAAAACTTAATTCTACTTACCTGCGCAACGCAATAGGGCGAATGAAGATTTTGGCCCTTTTTTTTAGGAAAAGCCCTAAACCAACCGGACATGGTCCCATCGGTCGGCCCGGCCCTTTTTCCGGGTTGGTAGGCCTCCCCCTTGATGACGTCGGTCATAGACGCCCGCTCCATCCGGGGGTTGAATGGGTTGCGGGGGGTCGGAAACACCCAAGGCCCCAAACCGCCGTTTGAAACCCACGGCGGGAAGCGTTAGGAGGACCATCATGGCCGTATACCAACTTCGTTTATCGAATGGGCTGAACCTGAAAGACTGGATCCGGAAGCTGGCGTTGGAATTGGAACCCCAAATCCCCGACCACGACTGGCCCGTCGTTTATCCCAGCAAGGGCGTTCGGATCCTTATCCTTTCCAAGGCTTTGCGGCAGGGGGCCTTGAACCGCTTGAAGGCTTTTGAGTTCTGCGGGGCCCAAGCCCAGTGCGACGAGGCCTGCGAGCCGGTGGAGCGCAATCACAATCCCGAAAGGTTCCAGGAAGGCGAGGGTTTGGTTCCGGTCGAGCGCTACCAGGTGCTGTGCCGCGGCGCCAGCGACTTCGCGCGTGAACTGGTCCAACAGGTTTTGTGGCGGGTCCCCGGCGCGGCGGCCCGTAGCAAAATGCTCCTTCGCGAACTAACGGCGCAGGTTTCCAAGCACCTCTTCGTGAACGAGCTTTGCGGCGCCACGGACCTTTGTGCCCATTCCCTGCCGAAAGACCTAGTCGCTGAGACGAGCCGCGACCCGGGCCCGGTCGAAGTTTAAAAAGAAGCTTTCAACCAAAAGTAAAGTTCTGGTTCGTTCAGTTGATTTCATAAAATTTCCATAAATTCTTATCTCGCCGTTTTGGGCACTCGTTCCACGGACTGGCGGGAGAGCATCCAACCCGGGTATTCGGCGGGCATGGCGCTGACGGCGTCCAGCTTCGCGGTCTGTTCCGGCGAAAGCGCCAGGTCGGTGGCGAGCAGGTTGTCCTTCAGTTGTTCCAGGGTCTTGGCCCCCAGGATAATGCTGGTGACGAAGGGCTTGGTGAGCATCCAGGCCAAGGCCACCCGTGAAACGGGCGCGCCAACCGTCTGGGAGACTTCCCTCAAAACCTTCAGGATTTCCTTGGCCCGGACCTTGTCCACGGGCGGGAAGTCGAAGGTCGTGCGGCGCGCGCCCTCGGGCCCCGGATTTTCGAGGTCGTACTTGCCGGAGAAAAGTCCCCCGGCCAGCGGGCTCCAGGGCAGGATGGCCAGCCCCTGGTCCTGGCATAGGGGCGCCAGTTCGCGCTCGATGTCCCGGCCCCCGATGGAGTAATAAATCTGCGCGCTGACGAAGCGGTTGAGGCCGTTGGCCTCCGCGAAGGCCAGGGCCTTCATGGCCTGCCAGGCGGAAAGATTGCAGAACCCCACATAGCGCGCCTTGCCCGATTTCACCACGTCGTCCAGAGCCCGCATGGTTTCCTCCAGCGGCGTTTCGGGATCGAAGCCGTGAATTTGGTAGAGGTCCACGAAGTCGAGTTTCAGCCGCTTCAGGCTCCCATCGATGGAACGCAGGATGTGGCCGCGGGAGAGGCCCATGTCGTTGGGAGTGTTCCCGACCTTTCCCCGGCATTTGGTGGCCACCAAAATCTCGTGGCGCGGCCGGTTCAGGGCCGCCAGGGCTTCCCCCACCAGCCTTTCGGATTCGCCCTCGGAATAAACGTCGGCGGTGTCGATAAGGTTGATCCCTGCGTCCAGCGAGGCGCCGATGAGGGCCTGGGCCTCGGAAGCGTCCAATTTTCCGATAGCGGTCCAGAAGCCCCTCCCGCCGAAGGTCATGGCGCCGAAACAAAGCTCGGAAACGAAAAGGCCGGTGCGGCCGAAGCGGCGGTAATGCATAAAAGACTCCCTGGATGCTTTTTAGATTTTTTTACTGGATGAAGCGGCTTTAAATCATCTTTACCCAAGACCCCATCCGAAACCAAGTGGTCATTTTATCTTTGAGGGAAGATTGAGAATCAACGCCCCCCACGGAAGATATAAACCGCCAGGTCCTTGATCTGGGCGTCGGTGAGCACCCGGCCGAAACTCGGCATGGTGGTGGTAGGTTTCATTTGCAGGGGGTCCTTGATGCGGTTCTGTATGAAATCAATGTCACGGAATTGCCCTTCGTTGGAAAGGTCGACCGTGGTGGGAACGCCGATGTCGTTCATCCGGTGGCAGGAACTGCAATATTGCACGAAGAGTGTGGGGGCTTCGGGCGTAAAGGTCCGCCCGCCCAGGCTGTTCATGAAGGCCGTCAAGGCTTTCACCTGGTCGTCCTTCAGTGGAATGCGGGCCATTTGGGAACCCTTCGAAAGTTTTTGGGGGTTCTGGAAATGGTCCGACAGCCATTCGGTCGTCCTTCGGAAGCCCACATTGTCCAGGGCCGGGCCCACGGTGCCGCCGCGTCCTTTCAGCCGATGGCAATACTCGCAATGAAATTGGGTGTAAAGCCGGCGGCCTTGGATAACGAGGGGATTTTCCGCCGCTTGAAGGCCCGTACCGGACGATTCTTTCCAGGAGGAATCGGCGGTAATTCCGACGAGCAAGATAACTACGACAACCAAAAAACCTGTACGCATTTTAAGCCCCATAAGTTTCCCCATGACCGCCTCCCAGGGAAAGCTTAAACGATGGGCGAGGGGAAATAGAGGATTTCCCTTTCGATTTCCGGCGCGTGGTGGTGGATCTTCACCAGCTGGTGGCGGGTGGCATCCAGCGCCTCGGACAGGGAATGGGACATCTGTCGCATGAACTCGTAACCCAGCATGGGATAGCGCCCCAGTTTGGCCATGACGGGCTTTCCGTCCAGGGCCAGGGTCTCCACCCGTTCTTTGGCCCGGGCGTCGAACTTCCACGTGAAGGGCGCGAAGGCCCAGGACCATCCCAGGCTTCCGCCCTTCCCCACGTGGGTGATGGTGACCGGTCCGCATTTGTCGCCCTTCAAAATTCCGACTTCCACGATCCCCTTTTCAATCAGGAAAAGGTAATGGGCCTTCTGCCCTTGGTGGAACAGCATTTCTCCCGGCTGGAAAACCATGGGGACCGTGTCTTCGGCCAGCATGAGGATATTCGGGCCCGAAATCCCTTTTAAAAAAGGATGCTTGGCAAGCCTTTCTTCAACGGACACCATGGCGGACCTCCTTGCGAATCTGATTTCACCTTTAGGATGATCCTATTTATAAGGGGAGGGTATGAGAAACGTCATAATGCGGGCCCTTGACTTCGTTTGAAAAACATTAACGGAACCTATCCGTTGTCCCAGGAAAACCCAAAAAGGTTTGGCCGAATTCCACGACTCTTTTTAAAAGCGCTTGGTTTAGGTAAACCAAATACCGGAACTGGAACCACCTATCAAAATGATAGGTAAAAGGCATATCAGCCCAATCCTCAGATAATTTTTCCCAAGCTTTTAAAAAACTTCTAAAACCATCGCCCAAATACTGTCTGGCCCTCTATGACGAAGCTCATATATGACTCCACCTCCTCCTTCTAGTATTGGTTTCGTGCTAAGGTGCTTAAGCTTTAGCGCGTCAGTCATAACCAAGGAGGATCAAATGAAGCGAATCGGATTCACCCCAAATTTTTTCCTATTGCTGGCTTTCTTCGCCACCGTGGGGATATTCAGCCTAGCCCTGACTTGCGCCATGGCCGATGAAGCCGCCACGGGCTGGCAGGTGCCGGCGGATGCCGCGCAGGTCCAAAACCCAATCGCCGCAGACAAAACCTCTACCGATGCCGGAAAGAAAATCTTCACCGGCAAGTGCCTCTCCTGCCACGGAACCCTGGGCAAGGGCGACGGCCCCATGTGCAAGGTGCTCAAGAAAAAACCGGGCGACCTGACCTCCGCCCAAGTGAAGGCCGAAACCGACGGAGCCCTTTTCTGGAAGATCACCAAGGGGCAGAAGCCCATGCCCACCTTCGCGAAGAACCTGACGGACAAGGAACGCTGGAACGTGGTCAATTACATCCGCACCCTGGGCGGAAAATAAAACCGGGCGGAGCCGCAAAAATAAACTGATTTGAGGAGGCTGTATGAGCGAGAATTCCCTGGCCGTGAGAAAAAAAGGGATGGGCGTCCCCTTCGCCTGGTCTTTCCTGCTTTTATCCGCGGTCCTTTGGGGTTCTTTTTCCGCCCCGGCCCAGGCCGTCCCCAGCTTTTCGCGGCAGACGGGAATGTCTTGTATGGCCTGTCATACGGCCTTCCCCGAATTAACCCCCTACGGCCGCTGGTTCAAATTGAACGGTTACGTTTCGGGTGAATCGGACAAAGTGACGGAAAAGGACGACAAGACCGGCGACGTGTCGATGGAGATCGACAAGGCTCCTCCCCTTTCGGCCATGCTGCAGATTTCAGACAGCTTCGTGAAGAACCCCACCACCGCCGTTCCAGGCCCCGACACCGACTTGCAGGGCTACGTGGCTTTCCCCGAGCAATTGAGCCTTTTCTACGCAGGGGAGATTTCGCCCAATATCGGGGCTTTTATACAGGCCACCTATGATTTCGGCTCGGGGGTATTCCACTCCGACAACACCGACGTGCGCTACGCCACCCATTTCCAACTGGACGGGCGTGACGCAATCTTCGGCCTGACCCTCAACAACAACCCGACCGTCCAGGACGTCTGGAATACGGTTCCGGCCTGGGGCTTCCCCTACGCCACCTCCGCCAACATCCCCCAGCCCACCGCCGCCCCCCAAATAACGACTCTGGGAGGTAGCGTGGGCGGCTTGGGCGCTTACCTCAACCTGGACAAGCTGGTTTACGTGGAAGCCAGCGCCTACCGCAGCGCGCCCCAGGCGCCGGCCGCCGTGGGTTCGGCCTCCATTCAGGGCTATGCGCCTTACGCCCGCGTGGCTTTCAACCAGGAAGTGGGCGACAGCTCCTTCGAATTAGGGGGCTTCGTGTTTTCCGAGGATGTGGCCCCGGCGGCCGGCATTCCGGCCGGGTTCACCGCGGACAACTTCACGGATTTCGGCATCGATGCCCAAGCCCAGTACATCACCAAGGAAATCCAGCCTTCCCTCCAGGTTTCCTGGATCCGGGAATACCAGACGCTGAATTCCACTTTCAACGAAGCCGCCCCCGGGTCAGCCAACCTGGACGACCAGTTGGAGCTTTTCCGGATCAACGGGACCTTTTATTACCAAAGGTCCATCGGTTTCACCGTGGCTTATTTTGGCCTGGGTGGGACTACGGATGACGTGATTTACACCCCGACACCCTATAGCGGCAGCGCCACGGGTGATCCCACGTCCAACGGCATGATTTACGAGATCAATTACCTGCCCTGGCTTAACACCAAGCTCACCCTGCAGTACACCGCCTATTGGAAGTTCAACGGCGGCGGGGACAATGTGGATCCGACCACCGAGCTGGGTTATGACGGGGCCACCGCACGGAAAGCCTCGGATAACAACACTTTGATGGCCATGGCCTGGCTCGCTTTTTAACCAAACCTCAGTTAACGTAGCGAAGGCCGGGCCCTTTGGACCCGGCCTTTTTTTAAACCCGACTTTTAATTAGAGCCCCCAATTCGCTCAGGAGAGAATTATGTCAGAATCCCCCGCCCCGCGCCCGGACCCGGAAAACCCCAAACGCCGGAATTTCCTCATCGGCATGATCACGTTGATGGGGGCGATGATCGCCTTCGTCCTCGGCGGTTCGGGTGTTTCCTATTTTCTTTCCCCCGCTTGGCGCCGCAAAAAGGAAGGCTGGGTGAATGTGGGCCCTGTGGCCGGCCTGCAGGCCGGGGACCCGGTGAAGGTGGACTACGTCAACCGCAAGGAGGACGGCTGGGAGGTCATCGAGAGCGGCAGCTCCGTCTGGGTGGTCAAACAGGGGGAGGACTGGGTAGCCTATGACCCCCATTGCACCCACCTGGGCTGCCCCTACCGCTGGGATGCCACCAAGAAGGCTTTCCTTTGCCCCTGCCACGGCGGCACCTTCGCCAAGGACGGGCATGTCATCTCGGGCCCGCCGCCGAAACCGCTGAACCGCTACCAGGTGAAAATAGAAAACGGCAACCTGTTTATCCTGCCACAGGGGGAAGCGTGATGAAAAAAATCCTCGACTGGCTGGATGAGCGCACCGGCTGGCGCAAGATCAAGGAAGTCATCTTCGACCGCCACATCCCCAAGGGCGTCGGCTGGCGTTACACCCTGGGCAGCATCACCCTTTTCTTTTTCATCCTCCAGGTGGTCACGGGCATGCTCTTAGCCATGCATTACTCCCCCTCGCCCGACCACGCCTATGATTCGGTCCGGTACATTACCAACGAAGTCCCCATGGGGTCTTTTTTAAGGAGCCTCCATAAATGGGGCGCCACCGGCATGGTGGTGGCCGCCTTCCTGCACCTTTTACGCGTCTTCATGATGGGCGCCTATAAATACCCCCGCGAGGTCACCTGGTTCACGGGCGTGTTCCTTTTCTTCCTGGTGATCGGCTTCGGTTTCACCGGTTATCTTTTGCCCTGGGACCAAAAGGCCTACTGGGCCACCACCGTGGGGGCCCACATGGTGGAGCAGGTTCCGTTTCTTGGGGACGCCCTTTCCAAGATCATGAAAGGCGGCCAGGACCTGGGCGCCATCACCCTGGCCCGGTTTTACGCCATTCACGTGCTGGTTCTTCCGATCCTGGCTATCCTTTTCATCGGCGTCCATCTTTTCTTGGTGGTTTGGCACGGCATCTCCGCTCCTCCTGAAAGGGATCCTTCCTCGACCGGCAAGGAACCCGATTGGAAGGCCCGCTACAAGGCCCGTTACGCCGAGCTGAAGGCCCAGGGAAAATCCTTCTGGCCCTACATCATTTTCAAGGACACCACTGCCGTCTTCATCGTCTTCGCCATTGTGGTGGCTGTGGCATTGTGGAGGGGCGCCGAACTTGAGGATTTGGCCAATCCCACCGATACCACCTATAACCCCCGGCCCGAATGGTATTTCCTTTCCGTATTTCAGCTTCTGAAATATTTCCCGGGGAAATCCGAGGCTTTCGCCATCGTCCTGCTCCCCACCCTGGTAATCCTGGCCCTCCTGGCCCTGCCCTTCTTGGACAAGGGACCCAAGCGCCACCCGGCGGACCGCAAATGGCTAGTGGCCGCGGGATGGATGGCGGTCCTGGGGGTCATCATTTTGACCGTCCAGGGCGCCCGCACGCCCTTGACCAACCCTATTACCCAGAAAGATCCGCTCATCATGGAAGGGAAAAGGCTTTTCACGGACCTCCATTGCCAGTATTGCCATAGCCTCAACGGGCGCGGCGGAACCGTGGGCCCGGCCTTGGACGAAGTGGGTTTGCGGCGCAACCGGGACTGGTTGGCCGCCCATTTCCGCGACCCCAAAAAGGTCACACCCAGCACCAAGATGCCCAATTTCAACCTATTGGACGGAGAAGTGGAGGCCCTGGTGGCTTATATGAGCAGTTTGGGGGGAGGGGCTTTCTCAGCCCAGGCGCCCAAACTTTATGAGGACAATTGCGCCTCCTGCCACAAGTTCCACGGCGTAGGCGAGGATATCGGCCCCGACCTGTCCCACATCGGGCAGGGCCGTGACGCGGATTACATCGCGGCTTATATCAAGAACCCGCTTTCGCTCAACAAGGACGCGGCCATGTCGGGCTTCACGGACCAGCTGACTCCCGCGCAAATCCAGGACTTGGCGAACTATCTGTACCAGCAGGGAAAGAAATAAAGGTGGGCCACCGCTTCTAAATGGTTTACTTCGTGACGCCGGTTGCCACTGGTTTTTCCAACAAGACGCCGGGGCCGGACCCTTGGGAAGGGGTTGCCTTCCAGATCCAGCTGTTTTTCCCGCTCAACTTCACTTGGTACATCAGGCTGTCCGCCTCGGCTAGGGCCGCCTGGGCGGAGGCGGGGGTTTTGAGGAATGAAACCGCCCCGATGCTGCAAGTCGGGGCCCCTTTAGTTCCCGCCAGCGACCGGTTCAAATTTTCGTGGAACCTTGGGATCTCCGCCTTCGCCGCTTCCACCGGGAAGCCCGGCAACAGGACCGCGAACTCATCCCCGCCCATCCTGGCGCGCAGGTCCCTTTTCCGGAAATGGGCGTTCAGGGTTTTTCCAATGGATTTCAAGACTTCGTCCCCCGCCCCATGGCCGAAGGTATCGTTCAGCCTTTTGAAGTCGTCCACGTCGATGAAGAGGACCGTGACCGGCTCCCAGGCCTTGGCGGCTCCCCGGATTTCCCGCTCCGCGCGCTGTAAAAAAGTGCGCGGGTTGAGGAGGTTCGTGAGGCCGTCAACCTCGGCCATAAAGGTCACCTTTTCCAGGTATTTTTTCAGCTGGGCCAAAACGGCGATGAAGGCGAGGTAGAAGACGAGGTTGGCGAGGACGTTGAAAGCCTGGACGGCCGTCGGGAGGGTGAGCAAGGGGTGGATCGTCACGAAGAGCATGACGATGGCGCAAAAGAAGGAATAGGCGAGCCCGGGAAGGAACCCCGCGTTCCAAACGATTAAAAAGAGGGGCACAAGGTGAAAGAACGACATGTTCAGTTCCGGCCCGGTGCGGTAGTCGATAAATTCATCCGCTAGGAACAGGAATGTGGCGAGGATAAATATATTAATTTTTGGCTGTTTTTGAATCCAAAGTCCCACGTTCATATGAAGCCCCTTTGGCGGTCAACTGCGTATACCGAACAATCCTAAAATTTCACTTCAAATCGGCCATCTTCCAAAACATGTCCAGCTTTACTGGAACGGCGTCCTGGACCGGCATCGCCAACAGGCTGGGCGGCGTGATATTAAAGGCTTTCAAGCTCAGGATAATTATGCCTTGGAGGTGGACTTCTCCCGGTTTCCACTCCAAAACTTCCAATACCTGCCCGGGGTCGTGGGCCTTTTTACCCGCGAACTCAATGTCAACGTCCGCGGTGATGGTCTGGGGGGCTTCCCCCTCGGCCAGCTTGGCGACGACCGCGGTCACTTTGATCAAGGGATAAAGGCCGGACCGGGTCACTTCCTGCATGTGGAGGTCGCGGTTGCTGTCCCCGGAGTCGAAGGATTGGACCGGAACCGCCACCAAAAACTGCCAGGTGCCGTCCGGGTTACGGAGTCCCTCCCCCCGCGCCGCCATGCTGGTCCCATGGACCACGTGGAGGGGATGGGTCACCGTATAGGTCAATTCGGACTTCTCAAGCTTCCAATTCACTTTGGAATCCGCCGAAAACGCCAAGGCCGGAAGCAGGAAAAGAAAGGAGTAGGCTAAGGTTTTTTTCATGTCCCCCCCTAAAAAGTAATGACCGTTAAGGATGTCAAATAGGAAACCACTAGGGCCGTCGCCAGGATGCCGTGAATCGTCCCCAGGTCCCCTAAGGGTTGGTGGTTCTGCACCCGGTCGTCGACGATTTCCCCCAAAATGGGCACGGCGACCATCAAAGGCGCATGGACCCAAACCAAATCCACGTGGGTTTTCGTGTTGCCGCTGGGTTTCAAGCCCTTGGGCTTCGGGGCCAAAATCGCGAACATGGCGGTGGTGACGTATAACCCGGCGGTGGCGAGCCCCAGGCCTTCGTGGAGGCCCGTGTTCGTGCTTCCGTTGGCAACGTTCCCGGCGGTCACGATGCCCAGGACAAACTCGGTGGTCATCGGGACCGCCGTAATCAGCCCCAAGGTCTGGTGGATTTGCAGCATGTCGGACCTTGTTTGGAGGTCCTTTTGGAATTGGGGGTCGCTTTTCAGGTCATCCGATGAGAAGCCCAAATCCTCCAAGGACATGGCCGCTGGAGGTGGGTCGGTTTTCGGTTTTGCCTTGGGATCGGGCGCTTCATCGGCCAACAAGGGCCGCGCCAGGAAGAGGGAAGCTAAAAGGACAATGATGATCTTTTTTCGAATCATTCGCGGAACCGCCTTTTGCCGCAATTATCCAATTTTCCCGTTGGATTTACCCGCTTTAAATAAAAGGTACTGCAACCCGAAATAAAAGGGGGAAGGAATTCCCAATCGGCCTGTTTTTTATCTTCAACGGACGATTAAACGTATGAAAGTGGTCAGAGGATTTTAAGTTTGGTGGCTTTCAAATCTTGGGCTTTAACGGAATGGCGATTTTCATCCCTTGTCCATTCGGTGGTTACCAAAACTTTACTTGTATTTCTGGAAACTTCCAGTCTAAGAAAATTTATTTTGAAGGTCCGAGATCGGCTCCTATAATGATCCGCGAATCCACGGTGGTTTTTCTGTTAAATGAAATTATTTTAAAGGAACCTTCTATGCGAGTTATGAAATCCCTGCTTCCAGCCCTCTTCCTAGGAACTTTGATCCTTTCCCCCGGTAGTCTCTGCGCGGATGACGCAGCCAAGCCGGTTTTCGGGCCCTGGCAAAAAGCCCAGGTGGGCGACTACATGACGGTCACCATTCCCGGCAAGTTCATGGTTTCCAGCGTCGATCTTTCAGAGGAAATCCGCAAGAAAATCGACGTGATGGAATCCTACGTCCTCGATAACACCAACTCAGATGAGTACCAATGCCTGGTGACCAACGTAATTTACAACAAGGGGATCATGGGGGACTTGGACGGGGCCGCGCAGGGCGCGATCGATAACATGAAGGGCCAAACCGGGGTGACCAATTTCAGGGTCGCCCAAAAAAAGATACAACGGTTCAACATGGACGGGGTGATGTTGTGGGGTGATTTCATGGCTGACAACCAAAAAGCGACATTCCAAACGGAAATCTTCATCAAACGGAACATCATGTGGATGGTCCTGATTATTGATTCATCCAAGCAAAAATACGACAAGATCACCCAATACATTTTCAGTACGATCAACATCAACATTCAATAATTCCAGCCCGCGCGGTGGAGTGCGGCGTCCGCCTTGGGTGGAGTCACCCTAGCCAATATTTCCCGAAAAACTTCCCGCAAAAAAATATTTTTGAAAAATGAATTACAGGCCTATTTAAAGCTAAATCACAATCTTTTCTGAAATCGTTTCTTGCGGCGGGACGGTCCATTATGCGGGCGGTCATACCGCAATTATTCTTTCCCCCCTAAATTCAACGGGCTATGCGGCCCAAAGACCGGAATTTGGTTTTGGGCGCCGGTTTTTAAAAATTTACTTGGGAGGATTTCATGAAGCGTTTCATTGTCGCGGTGTTGGCCGTTTCATTTTTGGGAGGAATCGGATTGGCCGGGGCGGATACAGCGAAAGTGAGCGGGACCCCCACGGTTACCGCCGCCGTTACCCCCGTCGTTACGCCGGTGAAGAAAGCCGGGAAGAAAAAGGCCGTAAAGGCCAAGGTGGAAAGGAAGGCGATGGCGGCTTCCACGACGCCCGTTGCTTCAACGACCCCCGCAGCGAAATAGCCCCAAAATTTCCCTCTAACAGGGTGCTGAAAAATTATTTTTACACCCTGTCTGCAGCCATGGGCTAGGAGCGAATCGTCTTAAACCCCTTCTTTTTCAAGGGGTGATTCGCGACGCAAATATGAAAAAGTCCGTCGTTTGGACTTTTTCATCAACCTGTCAAAGCGAATCCCCGCATGGGCCTCCTTGCGGGGATCCCGCCCTCTCAAAAGGTATTATTCTTTTTGGGCGTCGAAGCGGGCGAGGACAAGTTTCCGGAGCAAATGAATCAGGGTTTTTTGTTCCTTGGGATTGAGCCCGGATAAAATTTTAAGTTGGGACTTCCGGGACGTTCGTTGGGCGATGATTCCCCTTCCTTCTTGGGTCAGGATAACCCTGCCGGAAGGACGTCCTGCGGCATCCTTGGGGCGCTCCACCATGCCCACTTTTTCCAGGCCGTCCATCAAGCCGGCCAGGGTTGTCCGGTCCATCCGCAGGCGGCGGCCGATCACTTGCTGGCGGATCGAGCCTTTAGGCTCAAGAATCAAAAGAATCTCCAGGTGTTTTCCCGTGAGCCCCAGGGGCCTCAGCGTTTCTTTTTGGAACTCACTCAATCTTCGGAAACCCTTCTCCACCAATAAGCCAAATTCTTCCAAAACCACGCTGGAAACGGCGAATTCCGGCAGTTTTTCCCTTGCGGGCTTTTTCATTTTCCACTCCTCGTTCCCAATTGGGGTCTTCATCTTCCCGGTAAATATAGGCATTTTCAACGATCGAGGTCCCGGAAAGGTAAGTTTTGTCCCGAGTCAGTACAAAAGGGCCAAATTCCATTATTTTAATTGTTAGCGTCGCTAACAATTCAAGCCTCGGCGGGGGAGAAGTGTTCAGACTCTGGGCGTCTGGCTCCCGACAGACCCCCTATTCTTCCAATTTTGTTCGGACTCCGACCAAAGGGTGGCCAGCCGCTGGCCACCCGGCCGGTATTCTTCCAATTATTTTGAGGATTCCTCAAAAGAGACCCGGGTTATCAAAAAACCCTTATTTTTAGCGTCCTGACTCTGCATGCCTATCCGCAAAGCGCATGTAAAGTTATGGGTTTAGCGAGTGCACAGGCGGTTAAAGCTCTGTGGAATAAGGAATCCGGGTCATGCCGTCGGTTGAAGCGATAGGTGTATTCGGCCAAGTAACGGCCAACATATCTGACTCCTACCCCATGATGGGTTCCAAGAATCCATGTCTTGGCATTGGAAATGAACTTATGAACCCACGGCAACCAGCGGTCACAAGCTTGACGGTTTCTGTCCATTTTCTCGTATTCCACCGTTACGTTTTCCAGCTTCCTTAAACGGGAACTAGCGTCCATGCGTATCCGCGAGTCCTTTTGGATGGCTTGATTGACGAATTCGTTGGCATGCCAGAGGGTTTCAGAGGCCACTTTCACTTTGGCAAATCCAGCTTTTGGCTTTTTTCGACCTTTCTCGTCCACCCATTCCTTACTTTCAACCCCAATAAGTAATGCGACTTGATTGTAATAACGACGACGCCCTAAAAAAGCCCCATCCAATTCGATCAAATCCTTGAGCTGATAGGGTTTTTCCCGTTGTTCCAAAGCTTCCCGCATCTTTTGCAGCATCCCCCAGACTGTTTCGTAACGTCTCCCCAGATGCCGTTTAAGTTCCTCGGCCGCCATGCCTCTTTTACCTTGCATGACAAAACCGATAGCCCTCACCCAAACGAACAAGGGAAGCTTGGAATGCTGGAAAATGGTTCCTGCCCGCACCCGGATTTGTTTTGAGCAAGAGTCACATTGCTTTATTTCCGGGCGACTTTGATGCTGCCAATAGCTTTCGTTCTCACAGTGGGGGCAAATAAAAGCTTTTCCCCCAAAACGACTCTTCCAGATCCACTCAAGGGCTTTCTTCTCAGTATCAATTTCCCTGAAAATCTCAACCGTTTTCATCCGCTGGTAGTTCATGAAACACCTCCTTCAGTGGATAGAATACGCTTGTATTCCTTTATTTCAACATGCGCTTTGCGGATAGGCATGTGACTCTGGACACTAAAAATAAGGGTTTTTTGATGATTGTTCCGAATCGGAACAATTGACCCCATGCTTTCTTCCAATTTTTATGCACTGTGCATACACGTGGGTCACAGAGGGAGGGGTTTGAAATGAGTCATTTCAATCAGCCTCACGGTGAGGGCCGTCTCTTCTAACTGTCTAGACTCTGGACAAGGAGGTGCCCGGCAGGTGCCAGGGTGACAAGCCCCCCCGGCAAGACCGGGGCCTTGGCAGCCGGTAAGAAGGGGCCCGGGTCAGGCCAGTTGGGCTTTTATCTTTTCCAGGATTTGGACGGGCGTGAAAAGCCCCTTTACCGTGTAATCATTGGCCCCCAATTGGATGGCTTTCCGGACTTCCTTTTCCTCGCTCACGATCGAGTTGATGATGACGGGGATGGACCGGGTTTCAACGTCGCCCCGGATACGGCTGAGCACGGCAAAACCGTCCATCTTGGGCAGGCCCAGGTCCAGCAGGACCAGGTCGGGCTTGCGCGCCTTGGAAATTTCCCAGCCTTTCAAACCGTCCTCCGCGGTCAGGACCTCATAACCCGCGCCGGCCAGCATGTCCCCGTACATCATGCGGAAACCTGCCTTGTCCTCGATGATGAGGATACGGGTCCTGGCGCTCATAGGGCTGCCCCTACCGGCCCCTTGAACTGCGGCACCAGCAGTTTGAAGCGGCTTCCCTTGCCCGGCTCCGATTCCACCGTGATGTCGCCGTTTTGCAGCTTCATGAAGCTCTTGGAGATGTAAAGGCCGAGCCCGGCCCCCGAACGGCCGGCTTCCCGCCCCAAAACCCGGGCCTTGGTGAAAAGGCGCCCCATGGTTTCCCCGTCCATCCCGATGCCGGTGTCAGATACCTCGATGGCGCCCAGGTCCCCCTCGGTGGTGGCCCGGATGGTCACCGACCCCTGGTCGGTGCACTTGATGGCGTTGTTGATCAGGTTGCGCAGGGCTTCCACCATCTTTTCGCGGTCGGCGTAAAGCATGGCGGCCCCCTCGATGCCTTCCAGGCGCATCCTCAATCCCTTTTGCCCGGCGTATTTCTCGTAATCCCGGATAGCCAGGGTCACCACTTCATGGGTGGACACGGGCTCCAAGGCCACCGAAACGACGCCCCTTTCGATCTTGCTGGCGCTCAGGAGGTCGGAAATGAGTTTATAATTTTCCCACCCGATGATCCGCATTTCCTCCAGGTACCGTTTTTGTTTGGGATTCAACTCGCCGGTGACACCGTCCAGCATGTTCTCGATAAAGCCGTTGATCTCCGCCACCGGCGTCTTGAGCTGGTGGGAGACCACCGAAATGATGTCCAGCTTCATTTCTTCCACGTCTTGAAGCTTGCCCACGAAGGTATTGAAGGCTTCGGCCATCTTCCCGATCTCGTCCTTTCCCGTGACCTCCAACCGGCTTTTCAGGTTCGCGTCGCCCTTGGCGATATGTTCCATGCGATCCACCACTTGTTTTAAGGGCACGGTCACCCCTTTTTGAAGCCGGGCGGCGATAAAAAAGGCCGCCATGAGGGAGGCGGTCCAGATGAGGAAGGTCAACAAGATGAACAGCCTTTCGTCGGTCCGGATTTCAGTCAGGTTGGCTTCCAAATACAGGGTTCCAATCCTTTTGCCGCCGGCGAAGTAGCTGTGGAAAAAGCCCATGCCGCCCTGGTTGAATTCCACCCCTTCCGGCCGGAGGGCCGGCAAGGTCCGGGAAACATCGTCCCGTTCCGAATGGTATTGCTGGCGGACCATGCCGTCGGCGTCGAAAAGGAAAGCCCGGACAATGGCGGGGTTGTCCCCCAGGGATTGAAGCTGGTTCAAGGAGCTTAAGGAAAAGCCCGCTTGGAGGGTGACGGACAGCCTCTGCTCATAGCGGGACGCCAGCCCGGATAGTTCTTTCTCCAGGGCCCCCATGAAACAGAACCGGTCCACCAGGATGAAGGCGGCGCAGGCGATCAAGAGGGAAAGCGAGGTCGAAACAACGGTGATGAGGGTTATCTTTTTTCTCAACGGCATGTCGGAAAAATGAAGTTTCTTCATGAAAGCCTCTCCTGGGATTGAAATGAATGGCCTAAAAGATTGCAAAATCCAGGCCAGCTATCCTGGTTCGAAACACCTAAGGGAATTTGGGTGTTTTTGGGAAATCTGAAAAGGCAGGCGGGTCATTTTTACCCAAATTCCTTTTCTACTCAGCTTTTAACATGGTTGTAAAAATAAAAAAGGGAATCCCTGATTTTTTTTGACTGGGGTTGCTTCGTCGTTAGCATGCCACCGCGGCACATTCCTCGCAGTGACAGCAATTCTTATTTGCCTTCGGCAAATTAGTTTAAGGTTTGGTGGAATCGCTTGGCCGCGATGGTGATGGCGAAAATGCCCATGACGATCAGGGCGCCCGCGTTGAAGGCCACTACCTGGAAATCCCCGCCCTTGAGCATGATGTTGCGCATGAGGTTGACGAAATACATGATCGGGTCCAGGTAGGCGCAGTATTTGAGGAGCCAGGGCATGTTCTCCACCGGGTAGAGCACGCCGGAGAGCTGAATGGCCGGGAAGATGAACAGGAACCCCCCCATCGAGGACTGCTGGAGGTTCTTGACGAAGGTGGAAAACAGGACCCCCAAGGCCACCGTATTGCACATGAAAATAAAGGCGCAAAAAAGCAGCAAAATCAGGGATCCCCGCATGGGCACGCCGAACCCGAAGACGGCCACCGCGATGACCAGCGGGAAGTCGGCCATCCCCAGGGCCACATAGGGGAGGGACTTGCCCAACATGATCTCGGTGGTAGTGGCGGGTGAGGAAAGGAGCGTTTCCATGGTGCCCGCCTCCTTTTCCCGGGCAATCGAGGAAGAAGCCAAAATGAAGGTGACCATCAGGAGAATCATGCAAAGCACGCTGGGCACCATGAAGACCGCGGTCTTCATCTCCGGGTTATAGAGGTAGCGTACCGCGAAGTGCACCGGCGGGCCCTGGTTTTTCTCGGGGAATGCCTCCCCCATGACCTGGTTCAGGATGGCCTGGGTATAGCTCTCGACGGCCTGTCCCTTGGTAATGTTGCTCGAGTCGATCAAAAGCTGGAGGGAGGACCCGCCCATCCCGATATTGCGGGTCAGCCCCTTTTCGGGGGCCACCAGCACCGCGTCGGCCTGTCCCGACTGGATCCACTTGAAGGGATCGGTGCCCGTCAGGCCCTTGGCCGGCACGAACCATTGGGAGCTGTAGCACCTTTGCGCCACCCGCTCCATCAGGTAATCATTGGGCTCGTAGACCGCCGCCAGCTTGATGTTGCGGGTCTCGGTGGAGATCGCCACCCCGAAGATCGTCATCTGGATGACGGGCATCACGAAAAGCATGATGCGCATGCGGGGATCCCGCAGGGTCTGGACCAGTTCCTTCTTGAAAAAGCCCATGATGGTCGGGTTGAGTTTCATGCGCCACCTCCGGTGGCAGTCGACAGTCGGCAGTCGACAGTTCGCAGCAAAGACTTTAAGGCTTTTAAGTTGGCTGTCGACTGAGGACTGTCAGCTGTGGACTGCCGTTTCATGGTTCCACGTCCCTCTTGAACCGCCGCACCGCGAGGGTCACGAAAAAGACCGACATCAACAACATGGCTAAGAGGGGTGTCAACAGTTGGAACAGGTCCGTCCCCTTTAGGAACACGCCCCGGATCACCAGTATGAACCAGCGGGCCGGGAAGATGGCGGTCAGGTATTGGAAGAAGACCGGCATGTTCTCGATGGGGAAGATGAACCCGGAGAGGAGCATGTTGGGCAGCATTCCGATCATCATGGCGAATTGCATGGCCAGGATCTGCTGGCGGGTCGTCACCGAAACCAGGAGCCCCAGGGCCATGTAGGAGGAAATGAAAAGAAAGGTCCCCACGAGGAATAGGATGTGGCTGCCCTGGAAGGGGATGCCGAAGTAAAAACGGGCCAGGCAGTAGATGAGCCCCTGGGCGAAGAGCCCCAGCCCCACGTAAGGCGCCAGCTTGCCCAGGATGATTTCCAGCGGGTGGACGGGCGTGGAAAGGAGGAGCTCCATGGACCCGTGCTCCCATTCCCGGGCCACGGTGAGGGAGGTCAGGAGGATAGAGATGATGGCCAGCACCACCGCCGACAAGCCGGGCACGGTAAACCACCGGCTGTTCAATTCCGGGTTAAAAAGATAGCGGGACTTGAGGATGACCAGGGGGGCCGGAACGCTGTCGGCCAGCCTGAGGTTGGCCGCGGACTGGATGCCGTCCATGTAGCCGCCGATAACGCCGGCGGTGGAATTGTCCGTTCCGTCGATCAAAACCTGCACCGGGGAGTCCTCCCGGGAGCCCAGGTAACGCTCGAACCGGGGCGGGATCACCAGCACCGCCTTGGCCTGGTTGGCCTGAAGCGGCTCGGTGACGTCCCCCTCCAGCGGCTTTTGCCGGATGAGGAAATAACCCGAGCTTTGGAAGGTCTCCAAAAGCTGGCGGGAAGCCCGGCTGTGGTCGCTGTCGTAGGCGGTCAAGTGGATGTCGTGCACGTTGAAATCCATGGCCAGGCCGAAAAACATCACCATCAGCAAGGGCAATCCCAGGGCCAAGGCAAGGGTGAAGGGGTCCCTCCAGATGTGGCGGACTTCCTTATAGGCGATGGCATAGGCCCTTTTTAAATTTATCGGATCTTTCATGAAAAGCTCCAATCGGTTAAACCACTTTTTGCTGTTGAATTACCCCGCGTTAAATTGGGAGTTAGGAATTAGAAATTAGGAATTAAGTCTTAAAATCCTCATCCCAATGTTTTTTAATTCCCAACTCCTCATTCCAAATTCCTAGTCGCTTTACTTGGCTTCCTCCACGACCCGGATAAAGACGTCTTCCAGGGAGGGCTTGATGGCCTTGGCCTCGAAATCGGCGGCCATCCGCCGGGCCGTCCTTTTCCAGGCCGCCCCATCCTTGACGATGGCGTGGTACCGCATGCCGTAGGGTTTGAGGGAGGCGACGGCCCCGCTCTTGCGCAGTTCCTGGGCCCAATGGCCCCGGTGGCCCTTCTTGGGCGTCAACTCCACCAGGGGTTCGGGGAAGGTGCTCTTCTTCAAGTTGGCGGGGCTGTCCAGGGCCACGATTTTCCCGTCGCGCATCAGCGCGATGCGGCCGCAATTCTCGGCCTCGTCCATGTAATGGGTGGTGACGAAGACGGTCTTCCCCTTGTCGGAGAGGCCCCGGATGATGGACCAGAAGCGGCTGCGGGAGACCGGCGAGACGCCGGCCGTGGGTTCGTCCAGGAAGAGGATCTCCGGGTCGTGCAGGAGCGCCGCCACCAGGGAAACTTCCTGCTTGGTGCCGCCGGAGAGCTCGCGCACCAGGCGGCTGGTCTTTTCCTTGAAGGCGATGATCTCCAGCCCTTCCTTGCGGCGGCGGTGCTGGACGGCCCGGGGGATCTTGTGGAGGTTTGCGGCAAATTCTAGGTTCTCGTCCACCGTCATGTCGGTATAGAGGGTGAATTTCTGGGACATGTAGCCCACCTTGGCCTTCACCGCTTCCAGGCCTTCCGCCGGGTTCAGTCCCGCCACCCGGACCTCCCCCGACGTGGGGGTCAGGAGGCCGCAGAGTACCCGGATGGTCGTGGTCTTCCCCGCGCCGTTCGCGCCGAGGAAGCCGAAGATTTCTCCCTTTTCCACGGTAAAGGAAATGTCATTCACCGCCATGAAATCCCCGAACTTCACCGTCAGGTTTTTAACCTCAACCGAAAGCATAGAAAACCTCTTTCACCACAGAGAACACAGAGGTCACAGAGTTAAATCTTTGATTATTCCGAAAAAACCTCTTCCCTACTCTGTGGTTCAATCTTTTTTTCAATGGATCGCCGCCTTTTCCTTGGCCGGGCCCTTTGCGTCGTGCTTCAGGAACAGTTCCTCGAAGCTCCCTACCTTTTCCTTCTTTAGTATTTCCTTCGGTTCCCCAGTGGCCAAGAGTTTCCCTCTTTCCATCACGTGCACCCGGTCGCACCTTTCGGCCTCGTCCATGTAGGCGGTGGTGATAACGACGAGGATGCCCTCGGCCCTCAGGCGGTAGAGCATCTCCCAGAATTCCCGGCGGCTGATGGGATCGACCCCGGTCGTGGGCTCGTCCAACAGCACCAGGTTGGGCGACTGCAGCAGGGCGCACATGAGGCCCAGCTTCTTGTACATGCCGCCCGAAAGCTGCCCCGCGGGCCGGTTCACGAAGGGCCCCAGGCGGGTGATCTGGAGGAGCTCCTTGCGCCGCTCCCGGTAGATTTTCGGCGGGATCTGGTAGAGTTCCCGGAAGAAATCCAGGTGCTCGCCGATGGAAAGGTCCGAGTAAAGGCTTTGCAATTGGGGCATGTAGGCCATGCGGGACCGGACCTCCTCGAGGGGGACGGGCTTCCCGTCTAGCAGATAAATCACCTTGCCCTGGTCGGCTTTCAGGAGGCCGATGAGGTGGCGCAAAAGGGTGGTCTTACCCGAACCCTCGGGGCCGATCAGGCCGTGCAACAGGCCCGGTTCTAAGGAAAGGCTCACGCCCTGGATGGCGTGGCTGGGCCCCATGTTCTTGAAGAGGTTTTCGACTTTTATGGCGATGCTCATCTGACCACCAAAACCTTTCACCACAGAGGACACAGAGTTCACAGAGACGACTAAAACCAATGGATTTCTCAGTTCCCTTAAAATTTCATGACACAATCACAATTTAAGTTCAATCCCGATTCTCTGAACGGGTTCCGCCTCACTCTGTGTCCTCCGGGTGCTCTGTGGTTCAATTCCTTATTTTTTCGGTAATGAAACCTCGAGCGTCATGCCCGGTTTCAGGAGCCCTTCCGGGTTGTCGAAGGTCACCTTGACCGCGTAAACCAAGTTGGTGCGTTCCTTTTCGGTCTGCACGTTCTTGGGGGTGAACTCGGCCTGGTCGTTGATATGGGTGATGGTCCCCCCGAAGGTCTTTCCGGGAAGCTCCGGCAGGGTGGCCTTCAGCTCCTCCCCGTAGGAAACCTGGACCAACTTGGGTTCGGGGATAAAGATCAGGCACCAGACCTGCCTTAAGTCCGCCAGGGTGAAAACCTTGGTGCCCGGGTTCACCCATTCGCCGGGCTCGTGGTACTTGGTAAGGACCGTTCCCGAAAGGGGCGAGGTGATAGAGCACCATTGAACCCTTAAATCCGCTAGTTGCTTCTGGGACTGGAGGTGGTTGAAGGTTTCCTTGGGCATGGACCCGCTGTTGAGAAGTTGCAATCCGCGGTTGTAGTCGTCGGTTGCCTGGCTTTGGGTTAACTTGTAGTCCGTGCCGTCCAAGGTCACCAAAAGCTGGCCCTGGGTGACCGCCTGGCCCTCGGCCACGTTCAATTGGGAAATGGTGGAGGAAACCTGGGCCGGTATGTCCACCTCCGTGGCCTCCACCGTTCCCGCGTAAGTGAAGTTATCCCCCTTCAGGAAATGCCAAAGGATGGCGCCGATGATGAGGACCACCGCCACTGGAATGATGATCTTTAGCCGTTTCTTCATATCTTCTCCTTTTTAAAAACCAGTAGTTAGCTTTTAGCGATTGGCTGTTAACTAAAAACCGACAGCTAACGGCTACCTGCTGCCTTTATTCTTTTCCCGCGAGGGATGAAAGAACGGATAACTGCATTAATATTTGAACATCGTTGGAGGCGGCCTGGATCTTGGCGTCCAGGGCCTGGAAATTGGCCGTCTGGACTTCCAGGAAACGGACCGTCCCGGCTTTATAAGCCCCATAGGTCAGGCCGGCCAATTCCTGGGTCTCGGACACGGCGGTCTCGTTTAAGGTTTGCTGGTATTCCAGAGACCTTAAGGAGTCCCCCGCCTTGTTCCAGTCCCGCCAAAGGTCGGATTTGGCCTGGTCCAGGTCGGCCAGGTAGGCTTCGGATTGTTGGCGTTTGGAATCTGAATCTTTCACGATGGCTCCCCAATCGAAAAGGGGCATGGTCAGCGAAA
Organism: uncultured Pseudomonadota bacterium; assembly: GCA_963770835.1. Classification (GTDB taxonomy): domain Bacteria; phylum Oederibacteriota; class Muellerivitia; order Muellerivitales; family Muellerivitaceae; genus JAJPJW01. Next base: position 635,127 of record CAVYRH010000004.1, on the reverse strand, counting down.
GCGACACGATATTCTGTTGGATGGTTTCAAGGATCGGCCCGTCGGGATTTTCATAACCTGCCTGGGCCGAAAGCGTGAGCTTGGGAAGAAGTCCGGAGCCCACCGAGTCCGCCGCGAAACGGGTGGAATCGGCCAGGTAGGCGTAGGTCTTGAGTTGGGGTACGCTGTCGTCGGGCGGCACTTGGGCTTCCTTTTCAAGCGCTTCCCTTGAATCCCGGACCGAATCAGTGGAAAGCCAAACCGTTGGGGCGGGTACGCCCTCCGGGAGTTCCCCTTCCATCGGGACGTCGAGGGGACGGGTAAAATCCACGGGTTCCTTTTCCCCCACCAGGTCGAACAGGTCCCGGAGGGATTGGGCCAGGTTGGCTTGGGCCTGGATGAACTGCCGTTGGTAGTTCAAAACTTCCTGGTGGGAGGACAACTGGTCCAAACGGCTGGCCGTCCCGTAACGGGCTTGGTGGACGATATCCCCGTACTGGGCCTGGGCCACCTTCAGCGAATCCCCTAAGAGGTGAATCTGTTCCAAATCAATCTTTGCCTGGAAGTAAGCCATCCGCACCGCCAGCCGCAACTGCTGCTGTGCGGCCAAATATTGCTGCTCCTGCGATTGGGAAGCCGTCGTGGAGCTGTTGGCCAGGTTGTGCTGGGAACGGAAGTCCCACAGGTTCCAGTTTAAGGTGGCCCAGGCGTCCCAATTGTTGGCTTCTCCGAAGGGTTCGGTGGGCATGTGGGGCAAAATGGAAAGTTCCGGGACGTAGGTCTGATAGAAATAATTGCCGCTCAAGCCCAGCCGGGGAAACTCGGCGGCGCCCATGGAACCAGCCTCGCTTCGGGCCGATTCGTAACCCAGCTTCGCCGACTGGAGTTTGGGGGAATTTTTGAAGGCCTCTTGGATTAAATCGGAAAGCGTGAGGGCTAGATGGGTCACGGGCCCTTGTTGCGGGGTATCTTTAGGGGTGCCCTGGGTGGCAAAAGCGCCCACCCGGCTTACGGGGGCCGGGGGCTTGGAAATTTCGGCGGAAGTGGTTCCAGTTTGGCCCCAAGCCCTGACCGATAGGAGCAATATCAGGAATCCCAGTTTTTTTTTCATATTTTTCTTCCTTTTTGGGGTTCAAGCGATTCCAAAGCTAAGTCAACCCGGGCCGCGATAGCCTTTTCCGAGGCCAATTCCCTTTTGATTAGCACAACAGGGATGAAGCGGATGCTTTTGACTTCCAGGTGCTCCAGCATGGCCAAGGCCATGGCCGGCAGGACCACCGCCCCCATGAGCAATGGCATCACCGACGGAAGGCCCAATTTGCGGATGATCCCTTTTTTTTGGCATTCCCTCACCAGCCCGATGATCACCAGGCCGTGCCGGGGGAGGTTGCCTTTCACGAAGTCCAGCGCCACCCGGTCCTTGCCCACCACGTCGTGGACGATGGCCACGATCATGCGCCGGTTTTTCAGGACGAATTTTCCCAGGGTCACCAGGGCGGCCCGAAGTTTCTCCAAGGGGCTGCCGTCCTTGGCAGTCTCAAGGGAGAATTCCTGGAAAAATTTCTCATAGGTGTGTTGGAGTACCCGGCGGGTGAAAGCTTCTTTGGTTTTAAAATGGTAATGGAACATGCCCAGGTTGATCCCGGCCTTTTGAGCCACTTCCCGTAGTTTCAGGCCGCTCAAGCCGGATTTCTGGAGCATTTCACAGGCCGTTTCAACCAGCCGCTGGTCGGTATTTTGGGAAGGACGGGGCATCCGCTTCTCCGGGTTTTTGTTTATACAACTGTATAGTTATACAGCTGTATAAACAAATCAAGCCCCAAAGATGAAATAATATGGTTTTTAGGTTTACCGGATGCTAAAAAATTGCCTTTTCATCCTGTCGACAGCCACGGGGCAGGAGCGAATCAATTTTTATCCCTTTTTATTCGCGACACAGATACGAAAAAGTACGTTCTCAGGACTTTTTCATCCTCCTGTCAAAGGACGTAAAAGCTCATGCCCGCCTTGAGGGGCATGAAGACGCTGGGATTGTCGGTCCAGGGGCCGCCGACGGTGGAATAATTCAAGTCAACCCGCGCCTGGGCGTAAAGAGCCAGGTCGTGCTCCACGATGAACATCACCCCCACGCCCGGCGCCAGCAAGGGATCCGTTTCGCGGTTGGACAGTTTGCCCGTATACCCCGGGGTAAGGGTGTAGGTATTGACCGCCACACCGGCCCCCAGCATGACGAAGGGCCTCACCCAGCCGGGACCGAAGTTGTAGCGGGCAACCGCCATGATGGGCACGTAGATCCATTGCCCCGAGGAGGAGGTGGCGGCCGTTTGGTCGCATTCGTAATAGCCCAGGTCGGCCGAGAGGCTGAAATCCCGGTCGAACCGGTATCCCACCAGGATATCACCCCCGTAACCCCGGGCGTAACCGGCGGCCACGGCGGAGCTGAGGGGAAACACGAACCCCCCGTCCGCCTGCTCGATCCATCTTTGGTTCTCGTTGAGTTCCTGGGAAAAGGCGGGAAGGACTGCCAGGAACAGCAGCCCCGCGAGACGGACGGCCTTCGACGCGAATTGCATAACCCACCTCTTTCCCGCCCGGGTTTATTTCGGGCGTTTCACGTAAGTCGGCGGCACCTCAATAGTGTTGATTTCCCTCGTGTCAACATGGGCCAGCCCCCAAAAGGGGCAAAATGCGCCGAATCCGACGTTCGAACATTCCCATGTTTTTCATAAAATCCTTCTTTCACTTCCACTCTAGGCACCCCTCGAAAGTCCGGATACGACCATTATCATAAGAACGGTTTTTCCCCTTTTTCCAGGCCCCTAATGCACTAAAAACAGGCCGAAGGGAATAGGGCGGCCGCCGAAATGCTTCCCGTGCTTCACTAAAGATTCTTTTAGCAGGATGATGAAAAAGTCTAAAAGACAAACTTTTTCGTTTCTTCGTCGCGAGTCACCCCTTGAAAACCAAGGGGTTTAAAGCGATTCGCTCCTAACCCGTGGCTGTAGACAGGACGCAAAGGCACTTTGCAGCACCCTGTTAGTTAATTTTATGAGGTTCGGTGGGTTTACTTATGATCCAGGTCATGGAATCGCCGGATGGAAACCGGGAGAAAAGCGGGAAAACCAACTCTTGGAAATTCTGGCGGAAGCGGGAGAGGCCAACGAAGGATTTTACGATTTTCCCCATGTAAAAAAGGGACAGAGTCGGAAGGTCCACGATGGGATACTTCAAAACCAGGGATAAGTCCCGGGAGACGTCCAGGTAACCGGCTTCGGCGACGCCCGCCCATTCCTGGCCCAATCTCAAGAGGTCGGGCGAACCGGTGATGGAAGCAGGGCGTTCAGGGAACAGGAAATCCACGAAGACCGGTATTTCCGAGTGAAGAACCAGTTTTTCCCAGTTCCCCTCGTTGAAGCATTGGATGACTTTTTTTTCTTGGCTTCTCATTTTAGTTTTCCGACGGCGGATAGAGGAAGGTGTCGCGCCGGACTTCCTCGGCCATCCAGGCGGCCCAATCATCCTGCGAGAGGATCAGCATCAGCCACCCATCGCTGGATTCGGGCAGTTGGTCCCTGTCAATTGGACTGGATGGGATTGGCTCGAAAGGTCTCATAATCATACGCCTCGAGGAAGAGAGGGTCGATAGAAAGCCACCGGGCATAAACCGTAGGTATTTCCTCTTTGAATACGAGGATCTGGTGCCGGGCGATAGGAAGGTTCTTTTTTCGGGTGTTTTTCGTGTAGTTCTTCATCCGACAATCCTTTGTTTTGCTTTTACGCTTTTGCTGCCGACTGTCGACTAAGAGCCGTGGACTGCCTTTAAGCCGCTTCCAGCCTATCCGCCAGATCCTTCAAGTTCTTGACCAGAATCCGTCCCCGGCTTGTGGCGACCAGGCCTTCGTCCTCAAAGCGGGAAAAGGTACGGATGGAGGTTTCCACCGTGGTGCCCACCATTTCGGCCACTTCCCTGCGGGTCAAGGGAATGGTGGTTCCGAATTCCTCCACCAGCTCCTTCAACACGTGCAGGATGCGTTTTTCCACCGTTTCCTGGTCGAAAGCCTGCGTATCCTTGGACCGGCGCAAGCGGTCGGAGATTTGCGCGATCAAGGCCAGGCCGATCTGGGGGAACCTCGACAAAAGATCGGAAAAATCCGTCATCGGCAGGGAAACCACCGTCACTTCGGTCTCGGCCATGCTATGGCAGGGGTATTTCCCTCCGCCGAAACAGCAGCAGGTGCCGAACATAGCGCGGGGACCCACCATGCAAAGGGTCTGGCACCGTCCGCTGGCGACATGGGATACGGCTTTCACATGGCCTTCCTTGACGAACCACACGGACTCCGCCGGGTCGCCTTCCAAAAGGATGGAATCCTGCTTGGCGTATTTCTTCTCCACCATTCTTTTTTCGATCTCCTTCAAAGCCTCCACGGGAACCCTTTTGAAGATTTCCATGGTGGCTAGAAAACTTTTGGGCACCGCCAGGGCCGGTGTAATCTTGGTTCTGTTCATGGTCAACATGGTTATTCTCCTTGATTTTTAAATAACTTACTTAGTGTCTTGTTGGTTCAATGTTTTTCCCGGATTGGCCGGTGCCATGGGAACCCTCGCGGACATAGCCCGCGATGATTACCGGAAGTGCCTGCGTGTCGAGGGGTTTTTGGAGGTAGCCATTGCACCCCGCCGCCCGCGCTTTGGCCTCGTCGCCCTGCTGGTCGTAGGAAGTCGCCAAGAGGATGACGATGTCCCGGTTTTTGGGGTCCGCCTTCACCTTTTGGGTCAGCTCCACGCCGTCCACGTCGGGCAATTGGAAATCCATTAGGATTAATTTGGGATGAAAATATTCCAGAACTTTGAGGGTTTCCTCGGCGCTCTTGGCGGTCAGCACCTGGTATTGCTCCAGTTCCAGTACGCGTTTTCCCAGTTTCAGGTTCATGGGGTTGTCATCAACGATGAGGATGGGTTCATTCGGCATGGGGACTGCTCCCTTGTTTTTTAAATCTCGGGAGCCTCTACCGCAAGGGAGATGCCAGTCGCGGATGATGGAAAAATCAGGGTTTTTACGAAGCCGGAAACGGGAATTTCAGGGGATTATGGCGTCAACGCCATAGCCGAAAAACCATAAACATCTTGAACCACAGAGTGCACGGAGTACACAGAGGCCAAAATTATTCTTGGGAAAACAAAAAGTCTTACTCCGTGTTCTCTGTGACCTCTGTGGTAAAAAAGATTTTTAGTCTTCTTTGGCTTGGAGGCCGTACTTCTTGACTTTGACGTGGAGGGTCTTGTAGTCCGTCTTGAGGATTTTGGCGGCTTGGGACTTGTTGCCACCCGTGGCTTTGAGAGTGTTGCGGATGGCTTGTTTTTCCGCCTCTTCCACGGCGGCCTCGGCGATTTGTTTCAGGGAAAGCCCGGCTGGGATGGGCACTTCGACCGGCCCGATGGATTCATGGGTGGCTTTCTTCCCCAACAACTCCCGAATCTGTTCCTCATTGACCATGGAATCGGGCGTTAATAAAACGGCTTGGCGCACCACATTCCGCAATTCGCGGACGTTGCCCGGCCAAGCGTGGGCCGAAAGCAGCATAACAGCCTCCCCCGAAAAGGTGACAACCGGCTTGCGAAATTCAGTGGATGCCTCTTCACGGAACCGGTTGGCCAGCAAAGAAAGGTCCTCTGGCCTCTTTCGCAAGGGGGGGAGATTGACCGTAAATTCGGCCAAGCGGTAATAAAGGTCCTGGCGGAACTTGCCGGCCCTGGCCTCCTCCTCGAGGGGGGCGTTGGTGGCGGCGATGAAGCGCACGTCGATGGGGATTAATTTCTCGGCACCCACGGGCTTCACCTGGCGTTCCTGCAAGACCCTCAGGAGCTTGGCCTGGAGGCCCATGGGCAAATTGCCAACCTCGTCCAGGAAGAGCGTGCCGCCTTGTGCCAGCACCAGTTGGCCTTCCTTTTTGCGGTCAGCCCCCGTGAAGGCCCCCTTCTCGTGGCCGAAAAGCTCGGATTCCAGCAGGTTTTCCGCCAGGGCGCCGCAGTCCACCGCCACGAAGGGTTTTTGGCGGCGGGAGCTTTCCTCGTGCAGGGCCCGCGCCACAAGTTCCTTGCCCGTGCCCGTCTCCCCCTGGATGAGGACCGTGAGCGTGGAGCCGGCCACTTTTTGGATCTGCTGGATCACCTCTTGGATCGCGTCCCCTTGGCCCATGATGCGGGTCAAGGCCGGGCCCTTCCCCGCCTGCCGGCGGAGCTGGGCCATTTCCGCCAGAAGTTCGTCTTGCTCCATGGCGCGCTTGAGGGTGATGAGCAGCTGGTCGTTCTCGAAGGGCTTGGTGAGGTAGTTGTAGGCGCCGGCCTGGGTGGCCTCCACCGCCGTCTGGAGGTCGGTGACGCCGGTGAGCATGATGACCGGAAGCTGGGGCCGGGCCGCCTTGAGCTTTTTCAGGACGTCCATGCCGCTCATGTCGGGCAGTTGGAGGTCCAGGATGACGGCGCCGACCGAATCCACGGCCCTTTCCAGGCCCAATTGGCCGTTTTCCGCCGTAATCACCTCGAAACCGCCCGCCTTTCCCAGGACCGCCTGGAGAAGCCGCCGTTCGATGGGGTCGTCGTCGATGACCAGGATTTTTTTCATGAAGCCTTTTCTCTCTTCAGATAATCCGCGATCAACGCAGGAAAGGTTTGGGTGTCGATGGGCTTGGCGATGTAGCCATCGCAGCCAGCGGCGCGGGCCCTTTCCTCGTCTGCTTTCATGGCATAGGCCGTCAGGGCCACTACGACAATATCTTTGGTTTCAGGGGCCGATTTGAGTTGGCGCGTCAGCGCGAGGCCATCCATTCCAGGAAGCTGAATGTCCATCAGGATCAGCCGGGGCTTAAATCCTTCCATCATTTTACGGATAGCTTCCTCCGCATTAGCCGCCGTCTGGATCGCGTAACCTTCCTTAATGAGAACAATCCGGGTCAATTTAAGATTGGTTACATTGTCGTCGACGATGAGGATCGGTTCACCCGCCATCAAAATACCTCAAACGATTATTTTTTCGATTCCATTTCCAACGGTAGTACCGCCGAGAAGGTACTACCCACTCCCGCCTGGCTTTGGACCTCCACCCGTCCACCCTGGGCTTCTACGATGCGCTTGGTCAGGGCCAACCCCAGTCCAGTGCCTGCGTATTTCTTGGCCGTACCCTGGTCCAACTGGGTGAATTCGATGAAAAGCTTGTGCCTGTCCTCGGCCTTGATGCCGATCCCATTGTCTTTCACTGAGAGGCGGAACATCCCGTTTTCTTCCGGAACGGCGTTGATGGAAACCCGGCCGTTTTCGGGCGTGAACTTGATGGCGTTGGACAGGAAATTGTAAAGCACTTGCTTGTACTTGCCGCCGTCCAGCAGGACCCTCGGGAGGGTGGGGTCGATTTTGACTTCCACGGTGATGCGTTTGGCCGCCGCCAGGCCCCTCAGGATGTCCTTTACTTCGGTGGTCACCTTGGGAAGGTCCAGGATTTCGGGACGGAATTCCATTTTCCCCGCCTCGACCTTGGTCAGGTCCAGCACGTCGTTGATGAGCTGCAGCAGGTGCCGGGCGGAGGTCAGGATGTCGCCCAGGTATTCCTTGTGCTCGGCCGAGAGGGGGCCGACTTTCTCGTTCACCATGAGCTCGGAGAACCCGATGATGGCGTTCAAGGGGGTGCGCAGCTCGTGGGACATGTTGGCCAGGAACTCGCTTTTGAGGCGTGTAGCCTCCTGCATCCGGCGGTTTTCCTCTTCCAATTGCCGTTTGCGCTCGGTCACGTCGCGGATGGCCGCCGTGACGAAATGCCCTTCCGGCGTTTCGGTGGGGCTGAGGGAAATCTCCGCCGGAAACTCGCTTCCGTCCTTGCGCAGGGCGTAAAGGTCGAGGCCCGCCCCCATGGGACGGGTCTTGGGGGAGGCGAAGAACCCGCCCCGGTGGCTGGGATGGTTGGCCCGGTACCTTTCGGGGATCAGTACCTCGATCGGTTGTCCTAGTAACTCTTCCCGTTTGTACCCGAAAAGGATTTCGGTTTGGGCGTTGATGAGGACTATCTTTCCATCCTTGCCCACGATGATCATGGAGTCGGGAGCTGCCTCCAGGATGCCCCGGAAGCGGTTCAATTGGACTTGCGCGTCAAGGAGGCGCTTGAGCCCGCCCAAAACTTTGGCCTTAGGAGCCGGTTTTTTTTGAACTTTTCGCGTGGTTTTCTTGCGGGCCAAATCTTCCCCTTAGGTTGGTCATTCACCAGCGGGGCCAACGGCGTTTTCCCCGGGCAGGTGCGCCATTATGGCTTGGAAAGGGTAATTTTGCCAAGCAGGGTTAAGGCGGACACGTTAAATTGCTCGTTAATCCCATTTTGGTTCATTAATAAATGCCGAAAGAAGTGCGGAAAGCGGAGGGAAGCTTAACTGTCAGGTAGGAGCACCGGTTGCCGTAAAAGGCCACCAAGTCTCGATCTTTGTTCCCTTTTTGGTTTCGCTGGACAGCGACACCCGGCCCCCATGGAGGTCCATGACCTGCTTGACGATGGAAAGGCCCAGGCCAGTCCCGAACTTTTCCATGGTCCTGGCGTTGGTGGCCCGGAAAAATTCCTGGAACAGTTTTTTCTGCTGTTTGGGCGGGATGCCGATGCCCTCGTCCTCCACGGTGAAAACGAGCCAGTTCCCCTCAGGGTGAAAGGCCACTAAAACGCTGCTCTTGCCGACGGGGGTGTATTTGACCGCGTTGGAGAAAAGGTTGTCCGCGACCCTTTCGAACGACTCCGGGTCCGCCAGGAGGCGCGTCTGGGGCTCCCCATGGAGTTGAAAGGTGATTCCTTTCTGGTGGGCCTTCTCTTCCACGGTTTGGATCCGTTTGAGAAGGGTTTCATAAACGTTCACCCACGACTTCTTAAGCGGCGTTTCGCCGGCCTGCGTCCGGGAAAGCCAGACCAAATCCTCGATAAGTTCCAGGAGGATCCAAATCCGCTTCTTGGCCGTTTGGACGGCCTCCAAGGCCTTTTCATTTTTCGCGTCGATGGCGCTCTCGACCGCGGAGAGGTCGAAATCCATTTCGATGGCGGGCTTCTTCAATTGGAAGACTACTTGTTTGAGGAACTGGTTCTTGTAGACGTCCAGCTGTTTCAGCGCCTCGTTGGCGGTTTGAAGTTTTTCCCCGGTCTCCCGTAGCGCTTGTTCCTTCGTCTCGACGTCCAACCCCAGGCGGGAAAGGAAGAACCATAGGCCCGCCACCGCCACCGAGTAAGCCCAAAGAATGGATTGCTCGTGGTCACCGGAAACCCCCGATATCCCCGGCCAGGGATCCGCGGTCAAGAAACCTCCCCATTCGAGTAAATAAAGAACCCAGGGAAGCAGCAAAGCCAGGGCCGCGTAGAAAAGGCTTTCGGCCTGGTTGAAAAGAATCGCGCTGATGGCCAGGTGAAAAAGATAAAAAAGGATCAGTGGGTTCTTGGCGCCGCCGCTGAAATAAAGCATGGCGGTTAAAAGGGCCAGGTCGGTGGCCATTTGGAAATGCAGGAAGAAATGAACTTTCTTCGCGAAATCCATCGGGGATGGCTGTGAGGACTTCAACCTTTCCCAATACATAAGGTAGATTGCGTTCAAAACGCCAAGGATCAAAACGCAGGCGCCGATCTTCCCGTATTGGATGGCCATTGGCACCAGCCAGGGCCCCGCCAATAAAATGGCCAAGGCGCCCGCCACCGCCCCCCAACGCAGGTAGATAAACCAGCTAAGTCTCTCGGACCTTATTTCATGCTGGAAGTGCGCCAAAACTCCTCCTCAGATTCTTAACAAACAGGTAAATTCAAAAAATACGGCCTCAAGCGTTATCATCCCGCAATCCGTTTCGCGCCCTATGACGAAAATCATAGACCCATCACTTTCGCTTTTTTCCCCTTCCTGTCCAGGATTCACGGGTCGCTGGAACCTAAAATCGGATTCCACAATTCCCCAAAACGCAACCAAGCCTCGGTTGCTTTGCGGCCTTCCTTTTTATTTTTGTTTGCCCTTGCCGTAGATGTTCCGGACGTCCCCAACTGAACCAATGGAACATTCCCCAGGACACAACTTTATGATGCATGTCATAAAATCAACCGCCCAGGTGGCGGTGTATTACTGCGCCGTTTTTATTTTCTCCTTATTTTTCAACTCTTTCGGGAATGCATCATGAGTCCCTGGCCGACCCCGTGAGAACCCATCCAAAAAAATATTTATCTATGACCTCGCTCATAGAATCAACCGCCCCTGTGGGGCATGATGCGCCCTGGAAGCAACGTGGATTTTACTTTTGCCGGACCGGGGCTTCAGTAAGCGGTGCCATGGCGGTCACGCCATAACGCCACTTCCCCCGGGGTCCAAAAATGGAAAAACCGTTGAAATCCCTTATCCAACCGGATCGGGAAGGCTGGCATTCAGGTTGCTCTAGTGGGTGATGTAGTCCATTTCAACAAGGAGAAATGACGAACATGAAAAACTTTACGCTGATCCTCATCTCGATGATGGGCCTGACGGCGGCCTCAGCCTTGACGGTGCTGGCGGATAGCGCCACTCCCTCCAACGGGGGCGGCAACCAATTGGGGAACCAATTGACGAGCCAAAGCGAGACCCATTGGTACCAGAAACCCGCAACCATCCAGGCGGCCGACAGCGTCACCGCCACCGGCGGATCGCTTCTCACCCTCAAAGCCGGAAGCTTCTTATACATGGAGGGCGATTCCACCCTTCACAAGTACCAGATGCACGCGAACACCCTGAAGGGCTCGGCGGTCCTTAAGGGGAAAGCCTCGAAGGATCCCCTGAAAGCCCTCCAAGCGGGCGAGGTAAGTTCCATGGCCTTCGCGGTGCCGGTCAAGGATTTCAAATCCCGCGAGTCAGGGCTGGACAACAACGCCTATAAGGCCCTGAAGTCCGACCAGAATCCCGAAATCAAGTTCGACCTGGAAAAAGAAACTTTGGCCGCTGGCGCGAAAGACGGTTCCTACGTCATGACCGCCACGGGAAACCTGACCATTGCCGGGACAACCGCGCCTGTCACCTTGACGGCCGATACGACGGTCACGAATGGGCAAGTAGAGCTCAAAGGCGACCAAAAGTTGAAGATGTCCGACTTTAAGGTCACGCCCCCTTCGATCTCCCTGCTGGTGACTTCGATCACCTGCTCGGACGGGATCGATATTTATTACGACGTTGTCTTCGCGCCGGTGGGTGAAGCCAATTCGGAAGCGAAAAATTAAAGTTGAGGGTTGTTAAAAACAAGGAGGAGTAGAAATGAAAAAGCTATGGAAGTTGTTGTTAGGACTCACCTTCCTGCTGGGCTTCACCGCCCACGGGAAAGCGGCCGAAATCTTCAAGAACGACGATCTGGACCTGTCGTTCGGCGGCCGTATCCAGGTCATGGGCGACGCGGAATTGGAAACGGATGACTACATCCGCCAGCATTTCCGTATCTACCTCTGGGACGAGGAAGACCGCCTCTTCACCAGCGGTACCTACCAGGGCTACTCCTGGAACTTCGAGGTGGCCTTCGGCGGGGAAGCCATCAACAGCAGCAACAACCAGTTGAACCTGCTGGACGCCAGCGTCAACATCCCGATCATCCCCGACATGATCACCGGGAAAGTCGGGCAGTTCAAGGTGCCGGGCAACCTGGAAAGCGCCATCTACGAAGGCAACCAGCTTTTCAGCGAAAAGGACCCCATGTTCAACCTGTTCTTCAACCAAGGTTATGACACGGGCGCCGCGCTCTATGGCCACCTGGGCGACTTGGACGGCCAGTTCGGCTTGGTCCAAGGTGGGCCGGATGTCATCCAGCGCTACCTGCCGGAAATCCTCAACTTCCCCACACCCATGTTCCTGCGGGTTGGGCTAAACGAGGGGATCGCCGACGATCCTTTCCATCCCAAACAAACCGGTTTCGTAAAGCCGGACAAGCTGGAATGGGCCGCCCACCTGACCGGCTACTTAGCCGCGGACAGCAACGCGGGGCATAGCGACGATTTGTCCCTGGGTGGCGGTTATCTTTCCACCTTCAACGCCAACAGCCAATACGGCAACGTATTGATTTCCTCGGTGTTCAATCCCTTTTTAGGGGCGGCCGGGGCCAGCCCGGTGACGGCCAACTATTGGCAGTATGGGGCGGACTTCCAAGTCCGGTCTCCCCTGGCGGATACGACCTTCACTTTAACCGGACAGGCCATGGTCGCGCACTATGACATGACCGTAGGTAAGGCGATGCCGTATGAAACCCAAACGACGGCCCTCGCGGGCCAAGCGGTCACGATTGGGCAGAAGGAAGCCATCAACATCGGCGGCGGCGAAGTGATCGCTTCCGTGGGTGACAACCCCTGGGAAGTGGCCGGCCGTTTCGCCGTGGTCATTCCCGACATCAACATGATGGGCACCTATACGAAGCGGAATCCCAATGGGATCGCGATCGGGGGCACCTTCTACGCCCCGATCTTCGTGAACAGCGACCCCATCTATGACCTCACCCTCCCGTCCATCACCCTGCACGTCAACAGCGACGTGAAGCTGACGGCCGAGACTATGTGGATGCTCAACACGGTCGAGGTGCACAGCGACGACGGCATGTACCTGGTGGCCGAAATGCCCGGATCAGCCAACTCCGGCATCAACGCCGCCAATACCCGCATCGGCCTCGTGCCGGTCGGAAGGATGCAGCTCCAGTTGCAGTTCTAACAGGGTGCTGAAAAAATGCTTTTACACCCTGTCTACAGCCACGGGCTTGGAGCGAATCGTATAAAACCCCTTGTTTTTCAAGGGGTGATTCGCGACGAAGATAAGAAAAAGTCCACCTTTTGGACTTTTTCATCATCCTGATAAGGCTGGGTTGAAAGGCGCCCCGGCGTAACAGCCGGGGCCCCTAATGGAGGGCCCCTCTTGGGAGGGGCTCCCCTTTAGGGGAAAATGAGGAGAGAATGAAAACCATGTTGACCCAAGCACCAACCCGAAATCTTCGTATGCTCCTTCTCAGGGCTACGATGGTGGCCGCCTGCGCCGCGCTCTCCTGCGGCGCGGGAAAGGCCGCCGACTTGACCCCTCCCACCCTTTCCTTTTACGACCAGTGGGGCCACTTCAAGGTGGAAGGCTCCTTCTTCGTGAAAGTGGACCCCTCCACGGCCTGGGCGGTTCTCACCGATTACGGCCGCATCCCCCATTTCGTGAACAGCATGAAGGTCAGCAAGGTTCTCAGCCAAACCAACGACGACCTGGTTTTGGAACAAGAAGGGGAAGGCGGCTTCCTTTTCTTCACCCAAAGGATCCACCTTCTTTTGAGCGTCCACCAACAGCCCCAAAAATCCATTGTCTTTGAGGATACCAGCCACAAGGATTTCGACTTTTACCAGGGCACCTGGACCCTCAACCCCGCCGACGACGGCAGCCTGGAGATCATTTATACCCTGGACGCCGAAGAGCATTTCGGCGCCCCGGCCTTCTTGGTGGGGGATTCCATCCAGGGCAGCGTGCGGGACCTGTTGCAGTCCGTCCAGAAGGAAATGACGGCGGAACAATTGGCCCTCGATCAAAAAAAAAGCTCGGAGAACCTGCTAGCCAGCGGCGCTAAAACCCCCAACCAGCCAACTAGCCAACCCTAAACCAAACCTATCTTCTTGACTTACGTTTTGACCATGACATTTCTCTCAAAGCCCAAGGAGCAGAAATGACCCCAGCTTCCTCGCTTTTTCAAAAGGGGAAAGCTTCGCTACAAATTCCAAAAAGAACTCTCTTCTATCAACCTGCTAGTTGTGCCGGGCGGTGGCGGTGTATTTCTTTTCCACCTCGACCCAATCGGTCAGGTCGTCGCCTATGGGGCAGCCCCTCTCCAGCCAGTGGTAATAGGCGGCCGTCTCCAGGCTTTCATGCGGCATTTCTTCCTGATGCGGCTTCACGGATTCCTTTTCTTTTGTCCTAGGCATGTAATTCCTCCTTCAAAGTCTCGGGACCTACGCCTTTACCCTAGGCCTCTCTTCCCCCAAAAATCAAAGCTGAAAACAATTTGAAATGGGTTCTGGTTTAACTGGTTCCACCTCGAAATAAGCAATAACGAAGGCCTTGTGCGGTTAAAGCCCCTGGAATAAGATCAAAAGCCCCCGGGAAACCGGTTTTTTTGTGCCATTCCACCATAGGGAAAAACCATGCCCGTCCATATACCGCATCACCACCACCGGGAGAGGCATTCCATTTCCCTCCTCGCGCTCCGGGACTTCGTGGTGGGAACCTCCGACGGGCTTACCGTGCCCTTTGCCCTGGCCGCGGGCCTGAGCGGGGCGGTGAGCAACAGTTCCATCATCATCGTGGCGGGCCTGGCCGAGATTATCGCCGGCACCATCTCCATGGGCCTGGGCGGCTACCTGGCAGGCCGGACGGAAATCGAACACTACGAGGGCGAACAGCGCCGCGAGGAGTTGGAGGTAAAAAAGATCCCCCAAGAGGAGATGGACGAGATCAAGAACATCCTGGAGAATTACGGCATCTCCGCCGAGGTCCGGGAGGGGGTCGCCCGGGACCTGGAAAAAGACCACAAGATGTGGGTGGATTTCATGATGCGCTTCGAGCTGGGGCTGGAAAAGCCGGACCCCCGCCAGGCGCTCTTCAGCGCCCTGAGGATCGGCATTTCCTACGCCATCGGCGGATTGGTGCCCCTCTCGGCTTACTTCTTCTGCAAGGAACCCCTGGCCGGCCTTTTTTATTCCTTTCTCATCACCGTCGCATGCCTCCTGGTTTTCGGCTACTACAAGGCCCGTTTCACGGGCCAGGACCCCATCAAGGGCGCCTTGACAGTGACGGCTGTCGGCATCTCCGCGGCCGGCGCCGCCTTTGGAATCGCCCGCCTGATCAGCCATGTCTAGGCTGGCGAAGTTCCTCAAATCCATCCCTAAAACGGTCTTTCAACTGGGCTTGGTCAGCCTTTTCAACGACCTGGCCAAGGAAATGATCTACCCCGTCGTTCCCCTTTTCCTGGCCCAGGTTTTGGGCGCGGGCCCGGTGGCCGTCGGCTGGGTGGAAGGAGTCGCCGAATCGGCATCTTCCCTCATCAAGGTTTTCTCCGGCATCGGGGCCGACCGGGTCCGGAAAAAGAAGCCTTTCCTCATCCTCGGTTTCGCCATGTCGACCCTGCTTCGCCCCCTCGTGGGCTTGGCCCAAACCTGGCCTTGGGTCCTTTTCCTCCGTTTCGCGGACCGCTTGGGAAAGGGGGTTCGGTCCTCCCCCCAGGACGCCTTGATCGCGGACGTCACCTCCCCCGCCAACCGGGGCGCCGCCTACGGTTTCCACAGCGCCATGGACGACGCGGGCCAGTTGCTGGGACCCTTCTTGGCCGCCGCCCTTGGCTTCCTCGGCCTTTCTTACCGCAACATCATCCTGCTTTCCCTCGTGCCGGGGGTACTGGCCTGGTCGTTCGTCTGGAAGGTGGAGGAAAAGCCCAAGGCCACCCCGCCCCAAGCCAAGCGCCTCACCCTTTTCCAGGACTGGAAGAGCCTAGGGGGAAATTTCAAGTTCCTCCTGGCGGCCCTGCTTCTTTTCACCCTAGGCAATTCCTCCGACGCCTTCCTGATCCTGCGCCTCTCGCAGGCGGGTGTGCCCGGCGGCTGGGTCTTCCTGCTTTGGGGGCTTCATGGGGGGGTCCGGATGGTCTCCTCACCCTACAGCGGATCCCTTTCGGACCGCCTGGGCCGCAAACCGCTGATCATTTCCGGTTGGATCTATTACGCCTTGATTTACCTGGGCTTCGCCCTCGTCAGCCAAAAGGAAGGCCTCATCGCCCTCTTCCTCGCTTACGGTGTTTTTTACGGCTTGTGCGAGCCCTCGGAAAAAGCCTTCGTGGCGGACCTGGCGCCCAAGGCTTTGCGGGGAACGGCTTTTGGCTATTACAACCTGGTGTTAGGACTCTTTGCCCTTCCAGCGAGCCTCCTATTCGGCTTCGTGGGACAAGCCTGGGGCTACCCCTCGGCCTTCGGGGTGGGAGCCGCTTTGGCGGGGATGGCCTCGATTCTTTTATTTTTCATCCCCCGAAAGGGTAAAAACAAATTATGAGCTTCCTCATAACCGGCCCCGTGGCGGAAACCTATCATGATTCCGTATCCCGCCGCGCACTTCCCTGTTCCCCGCGCGGCGGCAAGGAAATATACATGCCCCCAACCACGCATCAAACCCTCGCGGACCTGAACCAGGTCCACCGGCAGCTCGATCAGCTTTTCTACCAACACCAGGTCGCGGTCCTGAAGAACGATATTGCTTTGGCGGCGAAGCTCCTTTTTAAATTCGAGAAGGCCCTCTATTACCATATACGGGAAGAGGATGAGATCCTCATGCCCCTCTACCGGGAACAGGCTTCGTCCATCCGCGGGGGGGACCCGGACATTTTCGCCGGGGAACACAAAAAAATCACCGAGTGGCTCAACCGCCTTAATCTCCGCCTTGAACGCACGTCCTCGCCCGCCCCGGACTTGAAGGCCCTGCTCGCCCTGCTGGACGACGAGGCCCAATTTAAGAAATACATGGAGCACCACACCCTGCGGGAAGACCGGGTGTTCTATCCCGAATTGGACCGGGTGGTCGGGGACAAAAACCGGGACCCATTATTGCGGCTTTTGACCTTTTCCTTGGATGAAATGACCGAAACTTCATAAAACGGTTGCTCCCTTCCTTGGTAAAATTAAGGAGGGAGTTATATATGCGGAAGTCTTATCTATTCTCCTTGTCGGGTTTTCTCCTGGGTTTAGGGGCCCCCCTGGGGGCGCTCCTCTGGCCTTGTTTATCCTCCAACACGAATTCGTCCTGGATTTCCTTCGCGGTGCAACAATGGCGGGATTACCCTTTCTTTTTCACCTATATGCTCTTCGGTACCTGCTCGGCTTTCGCCCTTTTCGGGTTTTTCATTGGCCGCCAGGAAGACACCCTGGTCAGCAAAAACCTTATTCTCTCCGACGAAGTCCTGACCGACCCCTTAACCGGCTTGGGCAACCACCGTTACCTCCACGACGTTTTCCAGATCGAGTTCCGCAAGCATCTCACAACGCGGCAGCCCCTTTCCTGTTTCATGATGGACCTGGACCGTTTCAAGAAGGTCAACGACAAGTACGGCCATCCCTTTGGGGACCACGTGCTAAGGCATTTTGCCGGCCTGGTGAAAAAATCCATCCGCGAGGGCGACACGGCCACCCGTTATGGGGGGGAGGAATTCCTTTGCATCCTGCCCAACTGCGGCGCGGAGGAAGCCCTGGCGGTGGCCGAACGCATCCGGAGAACCACGGAGGATTATCCTTTCCTTCACGGGGAGAAAAAGGTCCGGGTGACGGTCAGCATCGGGACCGTCACCGGATACAAACGGGCGGGTTCCAATTACCGTAACTTAATCGTCCTGGCCGACCAGGCCCTTTACGAGGCCAAGCGCCGGGGACGCAACCGCGTGGTGCAAAAGACGGTCAGCAGCAGAAAAAAACTTTCAAAATCTTAACCTCTACATTTTCCAAAACTGCCCCTAACCCGTCTTCTTTTCAAAAAAAGAATAAAAATTGACCCAATCGAAGGATTCATTCCTCTCCCAAAAATGTGGATTTCCACCAGGGGGCAAAGCACCCGAGGTGGAATCGTTTTTCGCCGGAATGACCGCGACAATCGCTTGGGATTCATTTTTTAATTTTGTTTCGACGTCATAGTTGCTTTCCCCCAATCGTTTTTATTACATTCCCGTGAAATTTCCGAAATCTTCCCGGTTTCCCCTTCGTCTACAAAACTGTGTGACTATCAGTTTCTTAACCCCGAAAAACCGCTTTTTCCGGGTGGCACGCCCGTTGCAGAAGCAAAGGGAAGAAAAGGAGAACGCTATGTCCAACACTCACACTTTGGAAACGCCGTCCGTCTCTTCGCTTTATTCCAACCATCCTTTTTATATCCTGGAGAAAAACAGCGCTGCGGCTTTCTTTGAGCCCGTCGTCTCGGTCCACCGCCGGGGCATCCTGGGCCTCGAGGTTGTCAGCCGCGCATTGGATCCGGATAACCTGGACATGATCGAGCCCCAGGATCTTTTCCGCAACATGGGGGAGGAGGATTTTTACCTCAAGCTCGGCCTGGACCGCCTTTTCCGCCAGAAGGGACTGGAAGCCTTCTCGGCCTTCCAAACCCAAAAACCCCGCTTGCTCCTCTTTCTGGATATCGAACCCTCGGTGCTGGAGGAAAACATCGTGGGTTCGGGCCACCTGGTAAAACAAATCGAGGAGTTCGGTCTGGAGCCCCGGCGGTTGGTGGTCCAGATCCCCCTTTCGGGAAAATGGAATCCGGCGCAGGTGGACAAGTTCATCCAAATCCAACGGCGGAACCGCCTGCTGGTTTGCCTGAAGGACATCCATGCCGGGGCCGACCGGATGAAATCGGTCCTGGAACTCAACCCCGACCTGGTCAAACTCGACGACAGCCTGGTGAAGGGGCTGGCTCGCAGCCGGGAAAAGCAGTCGGATTTCCGGAAGATCTTGAAACTGGCCCACGGTCTGGGCGTTGTGGTGGTGGCGGGAAACCTGGACAACGAGGAGGATTCCCTGGCCGCCCTGGAATTGGGCGCTGACCTGCTCCAGGGAAGTTATTTCTCGAGGAACTACAAGGAGAGCCTGGTGCTCACGCTGGGCCGCAAGGCCCGTATGATGTTCCTCTCGGCGCGGTTCCGGCGCCGGTTGAACCGCCAGGCCCAAAAGGATAGGGAACTGCGGAAAAAATGCGAGAGGATCGGCGAGTTTCTTTCCGCCTGCTTCGACAAGGAACCCCTTTCGAACCTGGAATCGAAGGCTCCTTTCCTCTTCCGCCAGGTTCCGGCGCTGGAGTGCCTTTACCGGTTGAACCCCCTGGGCCGCCAGGTCGGGAACGTGGCTTTGAGCGAGTACCATATCCCGGAGCGCAAGCGGTTCCTCTTTGAGCCCTCTTCCCCCGGTTCGGACCATTCCTTGAAGGAGTACTTTTATGCCATGGCGCCCGATGTGGACCGCGTCGTGACTGAGCCTTACCTGTCGATGAACTCGGGGCATCTTTGTATCACGGTGGCCAAATGCATCAACAACCCTTCGGGAAATGGCTTTCAAATCCTCTGCGCGGACCTGAATTTGCCCAAGGTTTAACATTCCGGAAAAAGGGAGCCATTAAAGGTTTGCT
This sequence comes from uncultured Pseudomonadota bacterium, assembly GCA_963770835.1. Classification (GTDB taxonomy): domain Bacteria; phylum Oederibacteriota; class Muellerivitia; order Muellerivitales; family Muellerivitaceae; genus JAJPJW01. The sequence continues at coordinate 615,985 of CAVYRH010000004.1, read as the reverse complement.
GGATTCGGCCGTTAGGTAAGCCAGGACGAACCAAAGGATTTAGCCGTGGATTCGATTTCACCCGTTAATAGCGCCGCTTCCCCCTTGGGGGACCAGACCGCCGACCTTCTCTCCGCCTCGGGCGACCCCTTGGCGGCCTCTTTCGCGGACCTGATGAATGACCTGCTGACCCCGAACCTTCCCCAATCCTCCAACCCCGGACTTTCGCAAGCCGAAATAATGGCCCAGCAAAGCAATGAGGAGTTCCTGCAAAAACTGGATTTGCTGGACGGAATGATGGAGCAGGCCCAGATCGCCATGGATTCCCAAGCACCGCCTGCGGGCGGTCTCCCCAACCCGGCGGCGAATGCCTATTACTTCGTAAAGGCCGAGCTTTCCCAGGTGGGCTTGCCGGGCGCCGTTCCCGACGTTGTTTGAGACTTTTCACTTTTAAACGAAAAAGGCCGGGGAAAAATCCCCGGCCTTTTTCGTTTGTGGCCTTCTGCCGTTATTCCAACCCCGTCACTTGGTCCTTTTCCGGGAAATCGACTTTGTAAGCAAAAGTCAGCTTGGTTTTTTCCTTGGGCTTCAAATGGAGTTCCCAACAAACCAAGCCGGGTTTTTCAGGATCTTCGAGCTGCGGTTTCGGGGCGATTTGGGTTGCTTCCACCGTTATCTCCTTTTCCCTGGAGCGCGGCAGTTGTTCCCGCACTTCCACGGTGCGAAGGCCCTGGTGGTAATTGGTTAAAGTCGTCACCCAGTGGTACTGCCGTTCGCCATTGCCGGAAAGAAAGCCTCCCTTACCAGTGGTCTCGTCCACCATCTTTCGCTCTACCCGGACGGCGTCGTCCTGGCCGAAGCCCAGGTCAAAAGCTTCCCCGGGAGATTTGGCTTCCAGGTCCGCCGTGCCCACGAAATCCCCATCCCGGAACAATTGGGCCGCCCCCGGCAATAGAGCCTGCTCGCCGCTGTATGTAATATGGGCCTCCAAATAGGCGGCTTGGGAAAGGCGCGGTACCGCCACTAGTTTAAGGTCCACCGGCTGGGAATCCTGGGCCACACCCACCCGGTGATCCGTGCCATCCGAGGGAATGTCCCGGTGCAAGGGAATGGCGAAGGACATGGCATAGGGCGCCTGGAGCGTTTGGGCGGTCACCACTTCGGCGGGAGCGGGAGGCGCATCCTCCTCTTTATCGATATTCTTTTTAGCATATAAATCCACTGCTCCAAGCCGTGCCATAGCGGCTTGCGGCATGGCGTAATTGGCCATTCCAAAGGACCTCGTAATGGTTTTGGCCTGTTCAGTGATGAAATCCAGCCACCAATCGGTCGGGTCGGGTACCTGGGTGCCTTCGTTGGGCCGCGAGGTGGAAAGGGTCAGGATTACTCCCTTCCAATCCTCCCCCGTCTTCTGCCGCACTTGGGCGTTGAAGGCCAGGTCCATTTGGGGTTTCACACCCTCCGTGGAGAGCCGAAGGTCGTACATCGGGGTCCAGGAAGCGTCGGAAACCTGGTAGGTCAGGGTAAAACTTGCCGTTCCCTCTTGGGGCAGTTCAATATCGGCTTCCGCCGTTTGTTTTTCCCTCTCGGTCGACCCGCCCTCGGACAATTTGCGGTTCAAGGCATCAATTTCGAGCTTCAGGCCCCTCTCCCGGCGCTCGTCCTTGCGGTTGGAGGCCAGGAGCGTCCCGATCCGGCCCTCGACGGAGTCGGCCGAATGGGTGAAGTCCGGGATAGCGCCCATATGGGAGGCCGCGATTTTGCCGCTTTCCTTGGCCAAGCCCTTGAGAAGTTCGATCTCGTTTTTCCGGGCTTCCATCCGGTCGTCCAGGTCGGCGGCCTGGTCCTGGAGGCCCTGTAGCCGGGCCTTGAGCTGGCGGGTGCGCTTCTCGGCGATTTCCGGCCGGTAGTCCTTGCGCAGGGACACCCCGTAAAGTTTGGTGCCTTCCGGGCCTTCCACGGTCAGGCGCAGGGAGGATTCAATAACGGAGGCCGGAAGGTCGGGAAAAACCACCTGGTGGCTTCCCGCGCTGAGGAGGAGGGCGCCTTCCCGGGTCACCCGGGCGCTGTCGGGAAAAACCGTGACTTCCCGGGGATGGGTCAGGACGGTTTCCTCCCCATGTGCCTTGGGAGCGCCTCCCAAGATTAGGATAAAGGCCGCCATTCCGGCGCACCTGCGGATGAATCGGCTGGATAAGGCTTGCATAAAACACCTCCGGTTTTAGTCGTCTTGTCCATTAAGACACCGGGGGCCGGAAAAGGTTCCCAAATAAAAAAACCCTCCCCAGGTGGGGAGGGTTTAGAAAACAGTGAAATTAAACCGGCCGGGAGTTTAGTCTTTTTCGCCAAACTTGTTCAAAAAGAGGTTTTGAATCTCCAAACTGGCGTCCCGGGCATCCTCCCCCTGGAAAACGAGGGTGAGCTCCGAGCCATAACTGGCCGCCAGGGTCATCAGGTTAAGCAGGCTTTTGCCGTCCACGGGTCCCAAGTGGCTCTTGACCAGGACCCGGCATTTGAACTTGCAGGATGTCTTAACGAACTGTGCGGCGGCCCTTAAGTGAAGCCCCAAGCGGTTGAGAATCTTAACCTTTTTTTCAATCTCCATCTGCGCCTCCTGCCAAAAAAGAGATAAGGGTGAGATGCCGAAGCTTTGCTGAAATGGGAAGTACGGGTTTGTTTCTTAAATAACCGGCAAAGACATTTCCCGGTTAAATCGGTAGGCGATGAAAAACTAATTTGAATGGGGTCATTTTATCGCGATTAAGAGTGGGGGCCTAATTTATTCACGATCAAAAAAACTGAATCATCACCAGGGTTAAACGGGAGCCAGGAACCTTGGCTTGTTTTATGCGTCCTGAAAAAATCCGTTACTTCTATGAAACACATCTTCCACGCCTCGATTTCATCTAGGGTAAATTTGAAAATTATTCCAGGACTTTCAACAGCAACATCAATCCCACTCCCGCCAGGATGGCAAGGAACTGGAAAAGAGCGCGGAAAGTTTTCACGTCCTTGTGGAGTTGCGGCACCAGGTCGGACCCCGCGATGTAAATGAAACCACCGGCTGTTAGGGGGATGAGGATTTGGATGAACCCCTCCAGCCTTCCACCCACCCACCAGGCGATGAGGCCGCCTATGAGCGCCATGACCCCCGTGAGGAAATTAATGAACAGGGCCCTCCAACGGCTGAACCCGGATTTCACCAGGATGCCGAAATTGCTGAATTCATGGGGGATTTCGTGGAGCATCACCGCCAGCGAGGTGGCGATGCCCATTTTCACACTCACGAGGTAGGAAGCCCCGATGATCAGCCCATCAATGAAATTGTGGGTCATATCGGCCAGGATATTCAGGTAGCCATAAGGCTGGATTTCGTTATGTTCATCCGAGTGCTGGTGGCGCCAGTGCAGGAAATTCTCCAGGACGAAAAAGAGGAGAATGCCTGCGATCACAAAAAGGGAGGTTTCGGCGGAATGGGCCCTGTCCGCATAGGCTTCAGCCAGCAAATGGAGGAAGGCGTCGCCAAAAAGGGCGCCCACGGCCAGGGCCACCAGGCCGAAGACGATCTTATGGAAGGATTCGTGGCTGAGGGCGAAAAGGGAGATGCCGATCAGGGAAAGCAGGCTGACCACTGCTACGCTTAAGATCATGTAAAGGAAGGCCGTTGCCATAAGGATTCATACGGTAACCGCCTTCGATAGGTGATGCAACATTTCTTTGGCGCCTTCCCGGAAGACTCTTCATACCAGGAGGCCCTCAAAAAAAGGCCTTCCCTCCCTTGATAATCCGCCGGGAAGACCCCAAAGATAAGGCGTTTTTACAACGGTACAAGGAGCGGCAAATGATTTTGGTGATCGGCGGTACGGGAACGGTGGGCGGCGCGGTGGTGAAATTATTGGCGGACAAGAAAGCGAAGGCTCGGGTTTTGGTCCGTAGCGCCCAAAAGGAAGCCGAAGTCAAGAAGTTGGGCTTTGAAACGGCCCAAGGGGACGTCACAAAGCTGAACACCATTGAACCCGCCTTAAAGGGTGTGGAAAAAATTTTCCTGCTCACCCCCGCCAGCCCCCAGCAGGCGGACCAGGAAATGGCCATCGTGGACTTGGCGAAAAGGGCCGGAGTCCAGCATGTCGTTCTCCTTTCGGCAGTGGGCGTAAGCGTCGATTCCCCCCTGACTTTGGCCCGCAACCACGCCCGGAGCGAGGAACACCTCAAGAAATCAGGCCTTTCCTGGACCATCCTCCAACCCCACTCCTTTATGCAAAACCTTTTGAACCAGGCCGGAGGAGTAAAGGCGCAGGGCGCTATTTACGGCAACTTCAAGGACGGCAAGGTGGCCATGGTGGATGCGCGGGATATCGCGGCGGTGGCCGTGGCGGCCCTGACCGAACCGGGGCACGAGGGAAAAGTTTATGTCATCACGGGCGGCGAGGCGGTGGATTATGCCCAGGTAGCGGAAAAGCTTTCGGCCGTCACGGGCAAGAAAGTGAATTATGTGGACGTTCCTTCCGCGGGACTGGTTCAATCCATGACCGCCATGGGCGTTCCCAATTGGCTGGCGGGTGACCTGGCCAAGCTGGGCGAGGTTTTCGCGGCAGGCCATGGAGCCGCCACCACCGATGTTGTGGAAAAGGTGGCCAAGAAGAAACCCAACACGGTGGATCAGTTTCTAAAGGATTACGCCCCGGCTTTTAAGGGATAACTTGGCTTCAGCGGCAGCCCGCTGGATTTAACATCGATCCTTCCTATTGTTAGGGGAACAAGGAGGCGGAAATGAATCCTCTTCAATACCTTTCAAGTGAAAACCTGCCGGCCGAATCCCCCTCGCGGAACCTGGTTCCGTATGAGAACGAGGGCTTGTTGGACGCCTATTCCAGCGCGGTCATTTACGCCTCCGAGAAGGTCAGCCCCTCGGTGGTCAACATTGACGTCTTCCAAAAGGGCCGCCGCTGGAGGGAACAGGACAGTTCCATTCATAAAGCGGGCAGCGGGTCAGGGTTTCTCTTCACGCCCGACGGCTTCATTTTGACCAACAGTCACGTGGTACATAGCGCCAAGGAAATGGAAGTGACTCTCCTGGACGGCCAGTCCCACAAGGCTCGCCTGATCGGCGAGGACCCAGACTCGGACCTCGCGGTAATCCGCGTCGACGCCTCGGGGTTCAAGCCCGCCGGCCTGGGTGTTTCCCAGCAACTTCGGGTGGGCCAACTGGTGGTCGCCATCGGAAGCCCCCTAGGATTCCAGACCACCGTCACGGCCGGCGTGGTTTCGGCCTTGGGTCGGTCCCTCCGGTCCCAATCGGGCCGCTTGATCGACAACATCATCCAGACCGACGCGGCCTTGAACCCGGGCAACTCCGGGGGGCCATTGGTGAATTCCCGGGGCGAGGTAGTGGGCGTCAATACCGCCACCATCATGGCCGCCCAGGGCTTGTGCTTTGCCATCGCCGTGGACACGGCCAAACGGGTGGCCATGCAGCTCATGAAATACGGCCGGGTGCGCCGCAGTTTCATCGGCATCGGCGGCCAGAACATCGACATCCCGCGCAACATCGTCCGTTATTTCGAACTGCCTGTGGAGAAGGGCGTCCTGATCGTGGCAGTCGAGGAAACCGGCCCGGCCCAAAGGGCGGGCCTGCGGAATGGCGACGTTATCGTGGGTTTCGAGGGCCAGCCCGTCGAGGGCATGGATGACCTGCACCGGCTTTTAACGGATGAAAAAGTAGGCGTTGAATCCGGCCTGTCGGTCATCCGCAAGTCGGAGAAGCTAGCGGTGAAAGTGGTCCCACAAGAATCGAGAACCAGTTAACAGTCGGCGGTCCACAGTCAACAGCTCTCGACGTTTTGAACGCTTAGCTGCCGACTGCGGACTGTCGGCTGTCGACTGGCTCTTTATGTTAAACTGCCTTCATGTCCACCTCCTTTCTCTTCTTTTTTCCTTCCTCAGGGAACCTTTTCCCGTCCTGGGTGTCTTATCCATGGGAGAAGTTGGAAGTCTTCTTTTCCGTCGCCGCACGGGGTGCGGATGCCTCCAGCCGTGAAGCCGACCAAACGATGGTGCGGGAAGCCCTCTCCGGCGACCCGGGTTTCGAGAGGCTGGTCAAGGCCCATGAGCGAATGGTGTACCGGGTGGCTTTCCGTTTCCTGAACGATGAACCCGGGGCTTTGGACGTGGTGCAGGAAGTCTTCATTCGGGTGCACCGTTCGCTTTCAAAATTCAGGGGCGACAGCGCCCTTTCCACCTGGATTTACACCATCACCGCCAACCTCTCGCGCAACGCCATCCGGTCGAGGAAGAACCGGGCAAAGGTGCAGGTCCTGGCACCCGAGGACCGGGAGGACCAAACACCCTTCTGGGACAAGGTTGCGGATAACCGTGGCGGCCTGGCCTACCGCCAAACCGAAAGCCGGGACTTGAACGCCGCCATCCAATCGTCGCTCCAGGACCTGCCGCCCGACTACCGGGAGGCGGTCATCCTGAGGGACATCGAAGACCTGGATTACCAGGAGATCGCCAAAGTGCTTGAAACAAGCGTTGGCACCGTCAAGTCGCGAATCGCCCGGGGACGCGCGATCCTGAGGGATAAATTGAAGGAATGGCTATGAAGGACTGTAAAAAAATACATCCATTGCTGTCCGACTACCTGGACAAGCTTCTTTCATCTCACGAAAGAAACCGGGTGGAGGCGCACTTAAAGGACTGCCCGGACGCCCGCAAGGAGCTGGAGGAGCTGCGCCGATTGCGGGAAGTCATGGTGGCCCTGCCGGAGCCCAAGCCTCCCCACGACTTGCACCAGCGGATCATGGCCAAGGTTCAGGGCCATCCCATGCCGGTTTCCCCCCGTCGACCCTTTTGGGTAATGCCCGCCGGGGCCTTGGCGGCGGCCGCCATGGTGACAGTCATACTGTTGGTTCAAAACCCCGGCATGATGAATTTCGAAATCACCAAACGCCTCCAAGCGCCGGTGGCCCAGCAGGCCGCCACGCCCGGCCAACAGTCGCCCTTCTTGCCCAAGACGGCCAAGCCCCAAACCAACGCTTACTTTCAAAACTATGCCCCCGCAGAGCCACAAAACAAGGACGGGACCTTTCTTGAGGCCGATAAAACCAAACGACCCTTGGGGGTTCAATATGAATTATCTCTTCGCACCGCCAAGAAAATGCGGTCCTCGCAAAGGGCTGCCGACATCGACTTAGCCATGGACAAGGCTGTGCCGAAAGAGGCCAATATTCCGGCCGCCAACTTGGGGCCTTCTTCCCAAACAGTGGCATTGGGAGCTTCCTTCGGCGGGTCGGCCACCCAGAAATCCGAAATGGGCATAACTACCAACGGTGCGATTGCCAGTTCCTCGGTACCCAATATAACGGCTGTCGCGGCGGCACCTCCAGCTTCTGCGCCTGCCAATCCCGCCCCAACGCCCATCACGTTCTGGGGTGGGAGTCTCAATCCCTCCACTACCGAATCGCAGGAGCTTGTGACAGACGCTGCAACCTTCGAGAAATACTGGCAGGAATTCCAACCGGGGCAAACCCCACCCGCGGTGGATTTCACAACGCAGGCGGTGGTGGTTTTGATGGACCAGGAGAGGCTGACCGCCGGTTATTCCATCCACGTGGCAACCCTGGAGGAAAAACCGGACCAATTGGTGATTCATTACAAGGTGGAAGCCCCGGCCCCCGGCGCCGTTACCGCCCAGGTTTTAACCCGCCCTTGGGCTCTACAAATTATTTCAAAACCTACAAAACTGGTGGTTTTCCAGAAGGATTAGTCTTCCGGTTTGCGCTTTAAGAATAACACGCATTAAAATTACGTAATTTTTTAGCGCTCCCCCTTTAACTTCAATTCCTTTTGTGGGAAATTAAAGGCGTTGCACTTTTGATTTTTAAAAATTAAACCCAGAAGAAAAACCATGGACCTCCAACCCAGCATCCTCGAAAAACGGACACAGTCCCGCTTACCCGTAAAGCTTCCCATCCAATACCGGCTCTTAGACAATCCCGAGCCCGTAGAGAAATTTAAAGGGAAAGTGGCCCTCGCGAAAGACCTGAGCCTGGACGGCATTTTCCTGAAGATCGCGCCGGACAAAGCGATTCGCGCAGGGGAGGTTGTCCGCCTGGATATCACCCTGCCTGAGATCTCGAAACACCTTTTCGCTTTTGGGGAGGTGGTTTGGGTCAACCGCTTGGGCGCCGGGGTCCACTTGATGTTGATGCCGGATGAGGACCGTCAATTCTTGAAGAGCTACCTGGACCAGATCCTTTATTCCTGACCTTTCTTAACCCTCTTTAATCCGCGAAATTCTCTTTAATAATTAAAAAAGGCCTTAAATTGCTGGTTTCCGTCCGGTAACCTTTTTAAGTGCCGCATCGTCAAACTTACCAAAGGTAGCCGCTCAAACTTTTCTTGGGAGGAAGTCATGAAGAAGATTGTTTCTTTCGCCGCATCGTTGTTGTTCATCGGGGCCACGGGTCTGGCCTTCGCCGCTGAAACCACCGCGCCGGCTCCAAAACCCGTCATCCATCACCCGCGGATTCACGAGGTCCATGACCGCATGAAGGACCAGGAAGCCCGCATTAAAGAAGGCCTCAAGAGCGGCAAACTGACACCGGCCCAAGCCAAGGCCCTTCGGGATGTATTGAAATCAGTGCAGGCCCAAATGGAGGCTGATTACAAGACCAACGGCAAGAGGGAATTGACCGACGACCAGAAGAAACAGTTGAACCAGATGCTGGATGAAAATTCCAAGACCATCTACGGGGAAAAGCACGACGATGGTTCGACGTCTCCCTCGGGCTCCACTGGCACTGCGCCCTCGACGGGAACTGGAAATACCACGGGAACCAGCCCGGCCGCCGGAACAACTACCGGCCAATAATCCAAAACTTATCATTTCTTTTCGAAAAGCCGGACGAACTAAAAACCGCCCGGCTTTTTTTATTTGCCTGGATAAAACCGGCGGCCCCACCACTCTTAAAAGTTGCGCATGAGGCTGGCGCTGCAACCGCCGAAATTATTGGGGTGGGTTGGGCAAAATCAACAGTCCGGCCTAGAATTAAGAGGGGGACTTATTCAGTTTAAGGACAACAGTTGTTTCCCCTATAAAGTTTCCATATATTTCGCCGTTAGGAAATTTAACAATCAGGGGAACAAATACCCAAAAGGCGAAGACTATGAATCCGGTTTCTTTTAACTCAAATGACCTCACAATCAAAGCCCTGGAGCAAACCATTGACCAAATCGTGAACCATGAGTTGGCCGTCCACAAAGTGGACCCGGCGAAATCCGTCGCCCGCCAAATTACTTCCAATTTCCAGCAACAGTTGGCGAAGATCTCGGGTGAAGTCGAACAGGCCCAGGTCGAGGTGTCGGCTTCCCCGCCCCAAGAATCCGCTCAAGCAGGGCAAAGATACGCCTATTGGAAATCCCAACTGGAATTCCTGCAGGTCGAAAAAACTTCCACCCCCGGGAGTCCCGCCGATAATTCCATCCTGGATTTTTAAAAGATTTTTTGGTGGACTCAACCCTGAAGACAGAACCGATCTAAACGCCGGCTTCCTCGGATCTTTTGGTCCTTCAGTTTGACAAACTCGCCGAAGTTCAATGTTCTCTTCTAGAAAAGTTTTTTAACCAATGGAGAGGGCTTCAACCTTTTCCCTGCGTGCTGGAATAGAGCCGCCTTCCATCCGGGTGATTTCTTTCCCGACTTCGGCGATGGATTCCAGGATAGGATTGAGCTTATGGCCCAAGGGAGTTAGCGCGTACTCCACTGTGGGGGGAGATGTATGTTTGACTTCCCGGGTTACGACCCCCCTCTTTTCGAGTTCTTTCAGCCGGGTAGTCAGAACCTTAGCGGAGATGGGCCCCAGGTCCCTCTTCAAATCGCCGAACCGGCGCGGTTCGGTCTGCAAATACCAGAGGATTTGGGGCGTCCAGGCGCCTGCCAATAATTTGAGGCTTTTTTCCAACGGGCAGCCTACGGGCGCGGGACCAGATTTGTTGGGGCGGTGGCGGATCATCACTTTCCTCCTGGTTTAAACGTCCAAAGGTATCGAAAGGGGTGCGGCCAGTTTTCTTGCAGTTACCTTGGGGTACCTACTTTCTTTTAGTAAGCACATTCGTATATATAATGCCAGGTCGTTTTTAAATCAAGCAAGGAGTCGGAAAGATGAAGAAACTTTTTTTGTTGTTGGCCGTTTCCGGTTTTTTAGCCGCAACTTCTGTCAACGCCACGGAGTACGGGTTTGACAAGGCCCATAGCCATATCGGATTTTCGGTAAAGCACATCCTCAGCAAGGTGCCCGGCGAATTCAAGGATTACGACGGAACCTTTTCTTTTGACCCCGCCAAGCCCGAAGCCGGCAAGATCAACGTCACGATTCAAACGGCCAGCATCAGCACCGACAATGAAATGCGGGACCACCACCTTCAATCGCCGGATTTCTTCGACGCGGCCAAATACCCGACGATCAAGTTTAAGAGCACTGGCGTAGCCAAAGGCGATAGCGACAATCAATACAAGGTGACGGGGAACCTGACCATCCACGGCGCCACCAAGCCCGTGACCTTGGACGTGGAATATCTTGGCGCGGACACCATGCCCATGAACAAGGACGGCAGCATGACCGCCAACATTGTCGGTTTTTCAGCCACCACCACGATTGACCGCAGGGATTTCGGCTTGGTCTGGAACAAGACGCTGGCCAGCGGCAACCTAATGGTCAGCAACGACGTGGCCATCAGCCTCGACGTGGCCGGGATGGACAAGGCCAGCCTGGAGAAAATGAAGGCCATGATGGCCAGCATGAAGAAGCCCGCGGAAAAACCCGCCGACGCCCCTAAAAACTAACTTTGGCCTTTAAGGGCCGGGGCCTCAAAGCCCCGGCCTTTTTTATTTTGATCGTAAATTTTCAAAAATTGAAGCTTTTCCCTTCCCTGAAAGCCGGGGGACGTTAAAATACAAGCGGGTGAGTGCGAGGGGGAACCATGATGGAATTTGATTATGAAGCGAACGACGAGGTTTTTAATCTCCTGACCCGCAAGGTGGGGACGGTCCTGAACGTGAAGGAAGTGGCCTCTTCCATCGCGGTGAAGAAAAAATTCGTCCGTGTTTTTATCAAAAGCGACATGCCTGATGAGATTTGGGCCGTGGACGAGATAGCCCTTTGGGTCCGCCCCAAAAAGATGATGGACCGTCCACCTCTTTAATCCACCCCGTCCTTCCCGAGGAATCTCATGTCCAAAAGCTATTTCACGCCGGCTTTTTTTAAGTTCCTGAGGGAACTCAAGGCCCACAACAACCGCCCCTGGTTCCAAGCCAACAAGGAACGGTATGAAAAAACCGTACGCAATCCCCTTTTGGACTTCATCGGTGAGCTGGGCCCGCACATGCGGAAGATCAGCCGGCAGATCATCGTGGACAACAGCCCCAGTGGCGGCTCCATGTTCCGTATTTACCGGGATACCCGCTTCGCCAAGGACAAAACGCCCTATAAAACCGCGGCATCCGCCCAATTCCGTACGGCCCGCTCCAAGGATGTGCATGCCCCCGGGTATTACCTCCACTTGGAACCGGGCGAGGTTTTCGGCGGGGGCGGCATTTGGCGCCCCGAGGCGCCGGTTTTGCGCCAGATTCGGGACTACCTGGCCGGCCACCCCTCCGTCTGGAAGGCGGTGCTGAAGGACAAGAAGTTCAAGAAACACTGCACCGTCGAGGGCGAGAAACTTTCACGACCGCCCAAGGGCTACCCTCCCGACCATGAACTGATTGAGGATTTGAAATACAAGGATTTCATCTTTTACACCCAGTTCGACGAGAAGACGGTCTACAGTCCCAATTTCATGGAAAAGTACGTCGAGGCCTGCGCCGCAGCCGCCCCCTTCATGGAATTCCTTTCCAAAGCCCTGATGATGGAATGGTAAAGGGCCGCCAATTCCCCGAAGCCTTTCTGGAAAAACTCCGCCGCCTTATCCCCGCCAACCAATGGGACAAGGTGTTTAAGACTTTCGCCGCCGAACGTCCCACGACTTTCCGCGTGAATACGCTAAAAACACCCGCTTCGTCCCTCAAGGAACAGCTGGAACCCCAGGGCTTCAAGATCGAAAACGTTCCCTGGTATAAAGATGCCTTCCTCCTGCGCAAGGGAAAACAAAAGGACCTGGAAAAAACTGATCTTTATACGAAGGGGGAAATCTACGTCCAGGGACTCTCCAGCATGATCCCGCCCCTTGTTTTAGCCCCTCAAGGGGGAGAAACGGTTTTGGATTTAACCGCCGCGCCCGGAAGCAAAACCACTCAATTGGCAGTCCTCATGAAAAACCAGGGCGTGGTCCTGGCCAACGACAACAATCCCATTCGGGTTGAGAAACTGAAAGCTAACGCCGCATTGCAGGGGGCTTCCATCGTGGAGGTTCTTCCCGCGGGCGACGGTGGGCTGGTGTGGAAAGAAAACTTCGGGAAGATGGATCGGGTTTTACTGGATGCGCCTTGCAGTTCGGAAGGTCGGTTCCAGTTGGAAACCCCCTCGACCTTCGGTTATTGGAAGGAAGACACCAACCGTAAGATGGCCAAAGACCAGCGTCGACTTTTCAAGTCCGCTTTCCTATCACTAAAACCGGGCGGCACGATGGTTTATTCCACCTGCACCTTCGCGCCTGAGGAGAATGAAATGATCCTGAACTGGGCCCTTGAGACCTATGGAGATGCTATTGAGGTCGAAAAAATCAATCTCCCTTTGCCTTCCCACACACTTGGCCTTTCAATGTGGGGGGATTTGAAATTCAACCCCGCGGTGGTAAAGTCCATCCGCGTTCTGCCCACCGCCGACGTTGAAGGATTTTTCGTCGCAAAGATTCGAAAAACCAAAAGCGTCGAGGCTCCCGAACCTTTCGTACCTAATTCTCTGGAGGAGAAATAGAAAATGCCGCGTGAACTTCGCTGTAAAAACTTCGATGACATCCGCGCCGAACTCGACCGGCTGAGTCAAGGCCCTGCGGAAACAACCGGGAGCTGGTCTTATTTCCAGATCCTCACCCATTTGTCCAAAGCGGTGGAGGGTAGCATGAAGGGGCTCCGCCAGGAAATGCCTTGGTGGAAACGAAATATTGTGGGGCCCATTCTGCACCGGTTTTTCGTCTTGCGGGGTTACATTCCGCGAGGAATTAAGGGCCCACCTTCCGACCGCATCGAAGGGAATGAAGCTGAAGCCCTGGCTCAATTCAAGAAAGCATTGGAAAATTTCGAGAAATTCGAAGGACCTTGGAGTGACCATCGCATCTTGGGGCCGTTGAACAAGAAGCAGTGGGCGCAGTTCCATCCCCTGCACTTTGCTAATCACGTGAGCCACGTCGGATCAAAAAATAATTCTTGAACTACTTTAAGTTCACTGTCACAGCGTTTGAGCGCACTTGATAAAGAAATCCTTTTTCCTGGGATCGATAAAGGGATGAAACATAAGAAATTTTATATGCACTTTTATCGAACGAATAACATCTTCTCAAATCAACCTTGAACGACAAGCTTTTACCCGGCTGCACAAAAACTAAGTGGCTCCCCCATGGCCGATTGGATTTCAGTTTTCCCCTATGACCAAGCCGCAGATAGCCTTCTTTTAGCAAATCCATAACATCAAACACCGTGTCTTCAACTTCGCCTTCTCCAAAATAGCTGTTTAAGTAAAGTCCGACCGGCTCATCGGAAATGTTTTTAAAATTTACTTGAGCCCATATTGCCATGGATTCTTTTTGGATGGTTAAGTCGCATTGACATTTCTTATTTTGTGTTGAATCTTGGTTAGCCGCATAAGCCATTCCCACAAAACACCAAACCATTACCAACACTAAACGCTTCATTGGTTTCCAACTGTTGGTGATTTTTTAAACATTTCCCACAATTCTTTACGACCGAACATGCCTTTGGGCCTCAGGAGCATCATGAGGATGAGGGCCAGCGAATAAATCACCATCCGTAAATCAACGTGGGTGATGTCTTGAAGGGGCCTCAAGGCTTCCGGCAGTAAGGTGAGAATAAAAGCAGCCACAATGGAACCCGATACCGACCCCATGCCGCCCAGCACCACCATGATGACGATCTCCACCGACTTCATGAAATCGAAGGAGCTAGGGTTGATATAAGAGAGATAGTGGGCGAAAAGCCCCCCCGCCACACCCGCAGTGCCAGCCGAAACGACGAAAGCTTGCACCTTATAGTAGGTGGTGTTGACTCCCATGGCCTCCGCCGCTATCTCATTTTCCCGCACCGCTAAAAGCGCCCGTCCGTGCGAAGACTTCACAAAACGATGGGTCAAAAGCACCGCCAACACCAACACGAAGACCACTAGGAAGGGCGTGGAGGTGGTGGGAATGCCAATAAATCCCCTAGCGCCGCCAACGGCCTGGATGTTCAGGATAATGACCCGGATGATTTCCCCGAATCCCAGAGTGGCGATTGCAAGATAGTCCCCTTTGAGCCGCAGAGATGGGAGACCCACCAAATAGCCCGCTAGGGCGCTGACCAAAGCCGCCGCCACTAATGAAAGAATAAGGGCGGCTTGATCCCCCACTGGATTACCGTGTAGGGAGGAAAGCAGGAAGACATTCACCGAAGCGGAGGTGTAGGCCCCCACGGCCATGAACCCCGCGTGGCCGAGCGAGAACTGGCCCGAAAGACCGTTCACCAGGTTTAGGGACACCGCCAGGATGGCGTTGATGCAGGCCAAGGTGAACAGTTCGCTGAAATAGGGTGGCGTCACGACGGCCAGCCCCTGTGCCGCCGTAGAAACTCCCAAAAGAATCAAAAGAAACTTTAGGTTGGACCTCATACTTTCTCCGGCTGGTATTTGCCGAACAGGCCGGCAGGTTTGAAGATGAGGATCAGGATGAGAATGGCAAAGGCCAAGGCGTCGCGGTAGGTAGAGGAACCATAACCCACAACCATGGCCTCGGAGATCCCCATGATGAACCCGCCCACCACCGCCCCCCGGATACTGCCGATACCGCCCAAAACTGCCGCCACGAAAGCCTTGATGCCGATCATGACTCCCATCAAAGGATCCACGCGGGGGTAGGAAATGCCCACCAGAATGCCCGCCGCTGCGGCCAGGGCTGAACCGATGATGAAAGTGATGCTGATGATGGTGTCGGTGGGAATGCCCACTAGGGAAGCCGTCTCATGGGAATAGGAGACCGCCCGCATGGCCCGCCCCAGCTTGGTTTTCTGGACGATCCATTCCAAAATGAACATGAGGAAAAGGGAGGTTCCGAACACCGTGACCTGCTGGTTGGTGATGGATACTTCCCCGGACTGGAACAGGGAAACATTGGGCATGATTTCCGGGAACACCCGGGGCGTGGCCCCGAACACCACTTGACCCAGGTTTTCCAGGAACAAGGAAACACCCACCGCCGTAATGAGAAGATTGAGCCTAGGGACGTTTCGCAGGGGCCGATAGGCCAGGCGCTCAATGAGATATCCCAGTAAGCCCGACACCCCCATGGCCACCGCCATGACCGCAAGGAAACCGCCGAGCGTGGGGTGGTCGGAGGCGTGGAGGGCCAGGGCGGTGAAAAGGCCCGCGTAGGCGCCTACCATCACGATGTCCCCATGGGCGAAATTGATGAGGCGTAGGATTCCGTAAACCATGGTGTAACCCAGGGCGATGAGCGCGTAAATGGACCCCAGGGCCGTGCCGTTCAACAACAGTTGGAGAAAGCCTTCCATTAAAGTCCTTAATCGCTATCATTGCGAGAATTGCCCGCCGATCCCCACACTTTAATGACAATCATAAATGGAATGTGGGAGTATCCCATTTTCCTTTTATTTTCAAATAGAGAAATGGGGCTAGCCGGGCGTTGATGACGAAGCAGCATCAGTTTAGATAAAATTTCCACAGGGCCAAACAGAAAAACAAATTCATCCCTAACCTACTCCCTTGACAAAAAGGCCGATTCGGCCAAATAGTACGTTGCCTTAACCCATGGAGGGGCCTTGGCCACCAAACGAACCGTTCTCATTTTCAATCTCGTCCTGAGCCTATTCTTCCTCATGAACGCCGTCTCCATTTGGTCCGGTTTTTCCATTTATCCCGGCGGCTGGCACTTCGTGCTGGCCGGGGGTGTCATGGGCAACCTGCTTTGGCTGTTGTTGCCCCTCATCCTGCGCCGCCACTCCTCGCCCTTTTTCCGGTTCTCCCGGGCAGTCTTCGGCCCCTTCTGGGTCCTCTGGAACTTCCTGATATTCCTCTATTCCGTCTTCATCCTCATATTAGGCCTCATCTGGCTGGCCGTTTTCGCGTGGAAATGGGTTCCCTTTGCCCGCTTCGCCCACATACCCTCCAACATCTTCCTGGCGGTCATTGGATTCATCTGCGTCGTGGGATTTTTCCAGGCCATATTCACCGTTCGCCTGGAAAAGGTCGTTGTTCTCATCAAGAATCTTCCTCCGGAATTTGCGGGGTTCAAGATCGCCATGGTGTCGGACCTGCACGTGGGCCTCTTTACCCGCCTGGCCCGCCTGCGGCAGTTCGCCCGGGTGGCCCAGGAGGCCAACCCCGACCTTTTCGTGGTCTGCGGCGACATCACCGACGACGACCCCCAATACCTCCCCAAGTTCCTGAGAAGCCTGGAAGTATTAGACCCTTACTTGCCCGCCATTGGTGTGCTGGGCAACCACGACGTTTACGCCAACCCCGAAAAAACCCTCAATGTTTTGGAGGACAGCCGGTTGCAGATGCTGGTAAACGAGGGCATGGAAATCAAAAGGGGCGACGCTTCGCTTTGGATCGCCGGCGTGGGAGACCAGGGCGCCCGCCGTTTCGGCCAATGGGGATCGGTGGCGCCGGATTTCGACAAGGCCCTGGAGGGAAAACCGGCAGGGGCTCCCACCGTTTTGCTGGCCCACCAGCCCCAGGGTTTCAAGGACGCCATGGAACGGAACGTGGAGCTGACCTTGAGCGGCCACACCCATGGGGGGCAGTTTGGCTTTAAAGCCTTGGATTGGTCCCTGGCCAAGCTGTTCATGAAATACCACATGGGACATTTCAAGGAGGGGAACTGCCAGCTTTACGTGACGCCGGGGACGGGTTATTGGGTCCTGCCGGTGCGGTTCGGCCTGACACCCGAAGTGAGCCTGATTGAACTGCAACCGGGGTGAAATTTTATTAGGCGGTTTCTTCGCTCAACGAGTCGGTGTTGATATCCAGGCAAAGGATGTATTTGTTCCGGTCGACGTTCTTGAAAACGGAGGAAAGCGTCACGCAGCTGTTTCCCGACGACATGGAAAGATAGGGTTCGGTGAGGAAGCTGGTCTTGTTGAGCCCCGACTCCATGAGGAAATAATAATAATCCTTCAGGGTGTGGTCCGCGCCCTTGGCCGCGGGCTTGAAAACCACCGGGTTGCGATGGGTCCGGCAGCCTTTGCTGAAAACGCTGTCTGTCACCTGGAGTCCCGCCTCGTCCAGGACGTAGATGTTTTCCACGTGGGATAACTCCGCCGCCATCCGCCGCAGGATCAAATCGAAATGCACCGGGTGCATCTGGCTTAACTCCATTTGGATCTCAAAGAGAGTGGCATAGTAACGGTTCATGTTGAGTTTCCGGGTCCCTAGGCGCCCCATAAAATGGCGTTTGAAGGCCTCCCCCAAGCCGCCGATCTTCGCGAGGATGGGTTCCCATTCAAGCCGGTCATGGCGCTGCGGCCGGGCGAAGTAGTAGCCCTGCACCAAATCCACGTCGATGTCCAGGAGGCGGACGGCTTCCTCCTCGGTTTCGACCCCTTCGGCGATGATGAGCGTTCCCAACCGGCGCGCCATGCTGACGAGGGACTTCAGGACCTCCTGCTTGTAGAAGTCCTTGTGGATGCCCTCCACCAAAAACCGGTCGATCTTGAGGATGTCGGGTTTGATGAGGGAGATGCGGTTCAGGTTGGAGTGGCCCGCCCCCACGTCGTCCAGGGCGATCAAAAACCCGTAGCTGCGGTAAAGCTTCACGAAACTCTGGAGTTGCTTCAGGTCCTCCACTTCCGATTCAATGATTTCGATGGCGATGTTATGGGGGTTCAACCCCATCTGGTAGACCTGCGTGCGCAGGTGTCCCGACCCCGCCACGCCCTGGTCCAGGATGGCCGCGTTCATGTTGAGGGAAAGGATCAATTCGGGTTTCAAGGAGTGGATGAGCCTGAAATCGTCCAATGCCTTGATGCGGCATAAACGGTCCAAATCCACCTCCAGGCCCTGGAGGGCGGCTTGGTGGAAAAGATCCGTGGGGGGGATGAGGCTGCGGCTGGTGGGGTGGACGCCCCGGCTTAATCCTTCCACGCCTACAATAGAGCGCCGTTTCAGCGAAACGATGGGCTGGAAATGGGCTTCGATCCACTGCCCTTCAATGATTTCACGGAGGTTGAAAAAAGCGGGTTGAACGCCCTGCGTCAGTGTACCTTTATCCATGGGGAGGTCTCCTTCAAAGCGAACCGCGCCCGGGTTTATCGGGAAATCAAATAAACCACTGGTAAGGAATCTTTACAAGTTAAATCCAGGGAAAGCCGTTAGAAAACCGTAGGTGCACAAAAACCTTCCGGTTTATTCGCACAAAGTCTGGCTGGTTTCACCCTTGCGAAAGAAGAAAGTCAGGCAACTGTCTTTTTGTCATTTCAGGCGGTGATTCCTAGCCCAAGGCTTCAGTATTGATATCCAAGCAAAGGATGTACTTTTTTTTATCCGCGTCTTGGAAAAACGAGGCGATGGTCACGCAGCTATTACCCGAGGCCATGGAAAGATAGGGCTCGGTGACATAACTGGTCTTGTTTAAACCTTCCTCCACCAAGGAAAAGTAATAGTCTTTCATCGTGTGGTCGGACCCTTTCGGGGGAGGTTGGAAGACCACCGATTGCCGTTTGGCACGGCTCTTGTGGTTGAGGAAATATTCCGAGGCCTGGATCCCCCCCTCGTCCAGGATATAAATGCCTTCCACCAGGGGGAACCGCCCCACCAGCCCTTTCAGGGCCTCATCGAATTGGCCCGGGCTCTTCAGGCGCAATTCCATCTGGATCTCCATGATCATGGCGTAATAACGGCTCATATTAAACTTCTGGACGCCCAGCCGTTTGAGAAAGGTCCGCTTGAAAGCCTCGCCTAAGCCCCCGATGCGGTCCAACACCGCTTGTTTCTCCAGGAGCCCCCGGCGTTGAGGGCGGGCGAAGAAATAACCCTGGATCATGTCCACGTCCATGTCCAGCAGGTAGACCGCTTCCTCCTGGGTCTCTACCCCTTCGGCGATGATGAGGGTGCCCAGGCGGCGGGCCATGTTCACGAGGGACCTTAGGACCTCCTGCTTGTAGAAATCGCCCTGAATTTCCTGCACCAGGAAGCGGTCGATCTTCAGGATGTCGGGCTTGATGAGGGGAATGCGGTTCAGGTTGGAATGGCCGGCCCCCACGTCGTCCAGGGCGATAAGGAAGCCGTAACCCCGGTACAGCTCCACGAACCGTTGGAGTTCCTTCAGGTCTTTCACGTCCGATTCGATGACCTCCAGAGCGATATGTTCGGGTTGGAGGCCCGCTTCAGTCACTTGCTGGCGCAAATAATCGGAGCCAGCCACGCCTTGGCTGAAAATGGAAGTGTCCAAGTTGAGGCTCAAAAGGAATTCCGGGTTTTCGGCCCGGACCAGGCGGAAATCCTCCATGACCTTCTTCCGGCATAGCTGGTCTAATTCCAATTCGAGGCCTTGGATCATGGCTTGGTGAAAAAGTTCGGTGGGGGGAATGAGATTTTGGGTCCCCGGATGGAGTCCCCGGCTCAAGCCTTCCAGCCCCACGATGGAGCGGCGGTTGAGGGAAACAATGGGTTGAAAGTGGGGTTCCACCCATCCCCCGTCGATGATTTCGCGCAGGTTAAAGGCGGCGGTTTGGGAGTTTTGGGAATGTGTTCCTTGATCCATAAAAAGATCCTTGTCGAAAAGCCCCTTTCATTGCGGGGGAATTAAAATAAACCACCCTGGGAGAACATTTTCAAGGACTTAAGGGGGTGGACAAGCAATAATTCAGCAAATTGCACAAAAGAGTGCAGGCTTTCGGTCCCAAAGCTCTTGGATGCTCCCAAAATAAAAAAGGCCTGGAAATTTCTCCAGGCCTTTAAAGATGGGAAAAGAATGGGTTTAGGGGCTGACGGTTGTAACGTAAGAGGATTTTCCCCCGGCGATCTTCAGCACCACCGCCGGTTTGACTGCGTCACGGTCCGGGTCCAGGCTGATGAAACCCGTTATTCCTGCGTAATTCTTCGTGGCCGCGATAGAATCGCGGATATCGGCTGGGTCCATGCTCTTACCGCTTTTCAAGGCCGCCACCAGGACACCGGTGGCGTCGTAACCCAGGGTCGCCAAGGCGTCCGGCACTTGGCCGTATTTGGCCTGGTACTTCTTCACGAAATCCTGGACCTTGGGGTCGGTGGATTCCGGGGAATAATGGGATGAAAAATAGCAGCCATCCAATGCCTTGCCGCCGATTTCATAAAGTTTCGACGAATCCCAGCCGTCGCCGCCCAGCAAAGGCGCCTTGATGCTCAATTCCCGGGTTTGTTGGGCGATAAGCCCCACTTCGGTGTAATAGCCGGGCACGAAAATAACGTCGGGCTTTTGCTCCCTGATAGTAGTGAGCTGGGATTTGAAATCCACGTCTCCCGCCACGTAGCTTTGGTCGATCACGATGGTCCCGCCCTTTTCCTTGAACCGCTTGATGAAGAAATCCGCCAGGCCCATGCTGTAATCGCTCTTTTGATCCCTGAGGACGGCGGCCGTCTTGGCTTTGAGGTTATTCATGGCGAAATCCGCCATGACTTGGCCCTGGAAGGGATCGATGAAGCAGACGCGGAAGACGTAGTTCCCCACTTGGGTCACCTTGGGGTTGGTGGAGGAGGGTGTAATCATGGGGATTTTGTGTTCCTGGCAGATGGGCGCCGCCGCCAGGGAAAGGGAGCTGGCCACCTCGCCCAAAACAACTTGAACCTTGTCCTCGGTGATAAGCTTGGTCACCGCCACAGCCGCTTCCTCGGGTTTCCCCTGGTCGTCCACGGCCACGACCTTCAAGGTCTTGCCGTTCACGCCGCCCGCCGCGTTCACCTCGTCTACGGCCAATTGGATCCCATCCTCGGTGGAAATCCCGAAGGTGGCTTGGGCGCCCGTGAGGGAGCCGAATTCCCCGATGCGGAATTCGTTTGGATTCAGTTTGGGCCCGCAGGACAGGCACAAGACCAGGGCCGCCAGGGCCGTGAAAGCGATCAACCGTCGTTGCATGAGGCACCTCATTGGGAAGAATTGGTGGTTTAGGATAGCAAGATTCGGGAGACCGTCAAGAATCGTAAAAGGTATGCCGGAAGGCTTTGTTCCGTTATCTTAAGCGCATGAAACCCTATGACGTGATCATTCTCGGGGGTGGGGCGGCGGGCTTGATGTGCGCCCACGAAGCCGCCTTGCGGGGCCGGAAGGTCCTGGTGTTGGAACAAAACCCGAAACCCGCCCCCAAGATCCTCGTTTCCGGGGGCGGCCGCTGTAACTTCACCAACCTCCACGCCGCTCCCTCCAACTACGTTTCAACGAATCCCGCTTTTGTCCAGGCCGCGCTTTCCCGCTTCACCCCGAAGGATTTCATCGCCCTCGTCCAAGCGCGGTCCATTCCTTTCCACGAAAAGAAGGATGGCCAGTTGTTCTGCGACAAGAGCGCCAAGGACATCATCGAACTATTGGTTTCCCGGGCTGAGGATCGGGGTGTGGAAATCCTGCTGGGGCAAAAGGTGGGGGAAGTGGCCCATTCCGAGGGCGGCTTTTCCGTCCATTCCAACGGTGAAACCTTTGCGGCCCCGCGGCTGGTGGTCGCCACCGGGGGATTGTCTTGGCCCCAACTGGGCGCTTCCGATTTGGGCTTTAAGATCGCCCGCCAGTTCGGCCTGAAAGTGATCGAGCCCGCGCCCGCCCTGGTCGGGCTGGCCTTCCCGGAAAAGGAAATGGCCCGCTTCAAGGATTTGGCGGGCGTTCATCTTCGGGTGGGCGTTTCCTGCGGCGACTGGAACCTGGTGGAAGACCTGATGATCACCCATAAGGGGTTAAGCGGCCCCGTCATGCTCAACGCTTCCCTTTACTGGAAACCGGGTCGGGAAATCACCGTCAATTGGGTGCCCGAACTGACGGTGGAGTCCACTTACAAACAACTGAAGAAGGACAAGACCGAGGGTGGCCGAGGCAAATTCCGCGTCTGGCTTTCCGAGCGGATCCCCCGCCGCCTGGCGGAACGAATCGCCTGGAACGCCGAAGCCCGGGGCCCCTGGGCGGCCCTTACCGATGAGCGGCTGATGGCCCTGGCCCGCGACATTCATGCCTACCGTTTCGTCCCCGCCGATACTTTCGGCTACCGGATGGCGGAGGTGATGAGGGGAGGGGTTGACACCCGGGAGATTTCCCGCGAGACCATGGAAGTCCGGAAGGTGCCGGGACTTTTCTTCATCGGCGAAGTGTTGGATGTAACGGGACAACTGGGCGGGTTCAATTTTCAATGGGCTTGGGCTTCAGGTTTTGTCGCGGGACAAGCGGTGTAGTCCTAACAGGGTGCTGAAAAAATGCCTCTCCACCCTGTCTACAGCCACGGGCTAGGAGCGAATCGCTTTTGACCCTTTGTTTTTCAAGGGTGATTCGCGACATAGATACGAAAAAGTCCGCCATTTGGACTTTTTCATCATCCTGCTAAGGGGTTCTTAAGCCGGTACACCCAGGTCTTGTTCCGGGGCCTTCCGGGTGATTTCTTGTTTTTTCCGCCAAATCCCGAGGATGAGCCCCACCGTCAAAAGCTGCACGCCCGTGATCAACGCCACGCAGGCCGGCCACCCGCCCCAGTTCCAAAGCAGGCCCGGAGCCACCGACCCCACGAACCCTCCCAAGTAATAAAAGGTCACATAGAGCCCCACCGCCGAGGCCCGCGATTTTCCCGCCGTCGCCCCCACCATCTTGTTGGCGACCGTCTGGCAGACGAAGACACCGGAGCAGCAAAGGCTGATGCCCAGGATCACCCAAACCAAGTGGGGGATCAGGGTCAGCCCCACTCCCGCGGCGGAAGCCAAAAGGGCGATGGCCATTACCGATTTGCCGTCGCGCCGGTCCACGTGCCTTCCTGCCCAGGGCGTGATGACCGCCCCGATGAGGTAGACGAAAAAGATGGAACCCAGCGCGGAGGTTCCCAGGCCGAAGGGAGGCGCCGCGAGGTAAAAGGTGATGTAAGTGAAGGTCCCTACCAGCGAAAAAAGCACGACGAACCCCACGGCATTGACGGCTTGGAGAGCGGGGTTTCCCCAGTGTTCCAGCAAGTGGCGGAGGCCAGTACGATAACTCTCGACTTTCTTGAATTGCTTGGCCAGGGGCAGCCACGCGGAAATCCCCCAGGCGAGGAAAAGAACCAGCGCCCCCAGCGCCACGAAAACCCAACGCCAGCCCCATTGAGCGGCCACCAAACCGGAAAGGTACCTCCCCGTGAAACCTCCCACCACTGTTCCGGAAACGTAAACCGAGGTGGCGAACCCCACTTGGTGCTTCGGCCATTCCTCGTTCACATAGGCCACCGTCACCGCGAAGACAGCCGGGGTAAGAAGCCCCTGCACGAACCGCCAGGCCACCAAGGCTGGAAGGGTTGTTGCCGTGGCGGTCAGAAGGTTCGCCAAACCCAATAAACAAAGGGAAGGGATGATGACTCTTTTACGGCCCCGCTGGTCGGCGATGATCCCTACCCAGGGCGCGGCAAGGGCCACGGCTAGGGTGGCGGCGGAAACCGTAAGGCTCACGGCCAACTTGGAGGCCTGGAAGGTCGCTTCCAACAGGGGCAAAAGGGGTTGAGTGGCGTAAAGGGAAAGAAAGGCGCAAAACCCGGTCAGGCCCACGGCAAAGGTTTTGAGGTCAAAAGTTGCGGGTGAATGGGGATGGAGGTTCGAAGGATGGTTGGGCATCGGGCTGTTCCTGCCGGGAGGTGTTTTAAAGCATGAATTCTCGCGCAAGATAGCAGGGTTTAAAAGGGATCTTTATGATTTGCCGCTTTTTCTGTTTTGGCCGGTGGGCATTCCAATCTTTCAAACCTTTTCGGAACTAAGCGTTTCGCAAAGCAAATCATTGAAACCGCCGTGGTCGCCGAAATACGCCCATAGTGTCCAACTTTTCTGCGTCGATCGGCGTCAGTCTGCGGCTAAATAGCCTTTAGCTTTTTGTAGATTGCCGTTTCCCGGCCGGACGCCGGGGGGACAAATCAGCCGGGCCAAATCCAGCCTTTCTTCCGTCCACGCGATCATGGAACATAAGGTTTTCAAATCGCCCGGGTCCTGCTTCCGGCGCCCCGGTTTCAACCGCAGCCTGGTCCGCGCCATCCTCAGCGAATCCAACAACTCCTCATATTCGAGGCTCAAGCTGGAATAAACCGGCCAGGCGCGCAAAAGATGCCGCAAGGCGGCGTTACAGCGGCGGTTTTGGCTGGCCCTTAAAAATTCCCGGACCGATCGCGGCACCCTTTCCCGCCCCGCCGGGGCCCTCGGCCCGAATGGTTCCCGGTTCATCCCCGGAAAGCCATTTGCCGCGGGTTTGCGGGGAGGGGCGCCGGCATTAAAGTGAAAATTGGCGCCGGTTCGCGGCCCAACCGGCTTTTTGAGGTTCATGAACCCTTCCCCCTAGACCTTTACTTCAGTTGCAGTTTCATCCTCATGTAGTGAGGTGGGTGATTTTTGTAGGAATAAAACAACCGGACCGAATAAATCCCCGGCGGCACGAGGGCCGTTTCGGGGATTTTGTTGGAAATGAACCAATATTTCTTTTTTAGGTCTTTTTCGAATTGAAACGACGGGCTGGTGAAAATCTCGAGGACTCCCATGACTTTATCGGCATCCATGGGCGCGTTGAGGACGAACAAAGCCTTTTTGCCCCTCACCGCCGGATCGGGTTCGACCCTTAATTTCAGGTTTGAATCCTTGATGCCTAAAGTGCCGCAACCCGCGAGGGCCAGGGTCAGGCTAAAAACCAAAAGTCTTTGCATGCCATGGCCTTCCTTACGCGCAAGGAAATCAAGCCCTTCGGCCCTGTAGGAAACCGACGGCTAAAACGATGAGGGCCACCACCAAAAAAGCGTGAATGAAGCCGCCCATCGTGTAGGAACCCACCAAACCCAAAAGCCAGAGAATCAGCAGAACCGCCGCGATCGTGTATAACATTTTGAAAATCCTTTCTTTTACTCAATTAAAAGTAGTAGTGCGCGCCCACTTCGCCATATACGTCGAAGGTGGTTTCGCCGCCGGTCGGGAACCAAAGGGTCGGGACCGCCTGCAAATAGATGTCCACCGGGACATTCCTCTTGTCGAAGATATAGGAGATACCAACAGGTATCCGGCCAGCGAATTCCACCGTGTTTTGAAGCACTAAGTTGCCGCCCAAACCGATGTAAAGCGGCATTTCGCCGTCGGTGTCCCTCATATGGATGATGTCGAAGTTATGCCACAAATAATCCAGCTGCAGGATCGCCGTTCCCCCGTCATCGAACTTCAACGCGGGCGCAAAGGCGTTTTCCCGGTCCACCCATATTTTTCCGGCCACGCCCCATGATCCCGGCTCGCCGAATTCCAGCCCCAAGCCAAAATTTCCGCCGTCATTGGTCGGATGATAATCCGAGTCCGCTTTCGCGAGGACGGGCAAAAGAAACATTCCAGCTAATATCAAACCCATCAAAATCCCTTTTCTGAATTCCGAAAACATGTTTACCTCTTTCACCTTGATTCTAATTTTTCTGCCTACTTGCCACTTGTTAAGGCAAGTTCCATACCCTGCTGCTTTTAAGGAATAGTTGTCCTGGTTGGTCCACCGGCCCCGATAAATATCGATTTCTTATCATCCTCGAAATTTTTCAGGGAACCCTGTTAACAAAGAGTCGATCAAAATGATCCTTTTTAACCCTCATTTTGATTCCCTTACTTTTCGGTGAAAACTTTGGCTTTTCTCTTTTGTTTCAATCCTAGCGCGATCATGTAATGGACCACCACCTTGTCATCCGTGGTCATCACCACCGCCACGCTATAGGGCGAAATTCCGTATTCTTTTTGATAGATGTCCTGGGTGCCGTAAATTCGGATGCCGTCCTTTCCCAGGACCATCGTCGGCTCCAAGACCACGTCCTTTTCCACGCCCGCGATCCTCAGTTTGCCGGATACCAGCAGGGCGTAGGTGGTGAGGCTGCCCGGATAGGCCTTCACGGTGTAATCGCCCATGGTGAAAACAATGTCGGGGAAATCCTTGGCCTTGAGCTTCTCATAGGCGTTTTGGTCCATGTTGGGGTCGCCCGATTTCAAGCTTTTCACCGGCAGGGCCACCACGAGCTGGTGGCCCTTGCGGTTGAGGATCAAGGACAACAGGGTTCTCATCTCCGAATCCGAGGTGCTTAAATCGCTCTTGGCTGAAATCCCCTCGGCGGTAAGGTAGTGGCGACGCAACGAGGAATTTCCCTCGATCCAAACCTGTGTGCCGGCCATGAAATCCAGGGCCTGTTTCTTGGGTTCGGTGGGGGACCCGTAAGTACAAACCGGGCCCATAAATCCCACTGCCGCTGACAAGACTAAAATTCCAAATTTCATGTACTTTCCCCAACCCTTCATGCAATCCCCGCTTTCAGTCATGGATCTATCGATGGCGAAATGCCCTCTGCCAATCTTTGGGACTCATCACTTATGGGAACGTGATTTGATTGGCTAGGAAAGTGACATTTTGGGTCATGGCTAAAGCGCGGCCTACCAACTGGGCGCCGGTATTCATGGAGACGGAGGTATAGGCCAGGATATTACCCGCGAATTGGACATTCGGCCCCAGGACGCCATAACCCTGCACCGCCCAAAAAACGTTGGCGGCTTGCGCACCGTTATCCAAGAAAACCCGCCGGCCGGCTCCTACCATAAGATCGCCATTAACCTGGAAAACAAAGACGGCGTTCGGGTTTCCGTTGGCGTTCAAGTGGACATCCCCCGAGGACACGGTGAGATTGCCTGTTTCGTCGTAGAGGCCCGGGTAAAGGGTTTGGCCCCCGATATCGGCGTTGGTCACAACGGCTCCGCCGGTCCGTCCCATGGCGTCGGTGTAGGCCGTACCCAAATCCGTTTCCGCCGTACCCGCGGCCCCGGTGGCAATTTGCGTGGTTCCGTCGCAGATCACCACAATCCCAACACCCACCGAAGAGCTCGGAAAGGTCCCAAGGTTTCCGCAAACCGTGGTGGCGCCGGTGTTCGTGATTCCGGTGTTAGACAACACCACGTAATTCGCGGCCGATCCCAGGTTGACCATGGCCACAGGGGTCGTTTGGGGAGTCGTATAGGAAGCCGGGGTTGAGGTGAAGGTTACTGTTACGGTTGTGGTGGGGGTTGTATTGGGGGTCACGGTATCCGGGGACGTCCCTACCCCATATTTCCCGGTATTTCCTGAACTCAAAGGTGCGTTATCGCCGCCGCATCCGGCCAAAAAAGCGGCCGTAAACAAAGTTAACCCGAATAAACAACCCATAACCTTTTTCACAATCACTCTTTCCTTCAAATCTTTTGGAAGGCGAAAACGCCAGGAGAGGTGTTAGGGCAAGTTCCGTACCCTATTGGGTTTTGATGGGGCCTTATTCAGAATCCCCTGCGAGCCCAAGAAACAGCGGTATTAGGCCTTGGGTGGGATTTTCGATGGGCTTCGATCGCGGGCGGCCGATCAAAATGATCTTTCCAACTAACGTTTTGATTCTTTTCTGAACGGACGTGGAACTATGCACTTCCCAAAGCAAATCATTTTTGCCACAGATAAATGGGATAAAGGGGATGGATTTGGGAAAATCAAATCTTAAAAACCCGGGAATTCATTTAAATTTAAACCAATTGATGATTGGTTTTTGCCATCTGAGTTAATCCCATTCATCTGTGGCTAAATAGCCTTTGGTTTTTTTGGGATTGCTTTGTCAAAGCTACAGTTCGGTTTAAATTTAAGCCGAAATAAAAACACAGGCCGGGAACTTGTCCCGGCCTGTGTTTCCTTCGATCCTTAAATCCCATCCCTTAGGGGTGGGTGATGGTATTGGTCAGCAACGTCACATCCGCCGTCTCCGCCAAAGCCCTTCCCGTCAACCTGGCGCCCGTGTTAAAGGTAACCGCCGTATGAGCCATGATGCTTCCCTGGAAAGCCACCGTCGTATTAAGGGCTGCGTAACCGGTCACCGCCCAAAATAGGTTGGAGGCCTTCGCGCCGCCGGACAGGATAACTTGCCGGCCGGGTCCTACGACCAGGTTGCCGTTAACCTGGAAAATAAAGACGGCGCTCGAGTTTCCCTGGGCGTTCAGGGTAAGGTCAGCCGAGGCTATATTGAGGTTGCCTGTTTCAACATAGAGGCCGGGATAAAGGGTTTGGCCCCCGATATCGGCGCCGGGCGGCAATAGGGCCCCTCCGGTGCGTCCCATGGCATCGGTGTAGGCCGTACCCAAGTCTCCTTGGGCGGTGTCCGCGGCGGCATCCCCTACATCGATGGCTCCCCCGCAACTCTCCACGATGGCGGGCGACCCCGTCACGGAGGTCAATCCATCCGGATAGACCCCATAACCGCCGCAGGTCGTGCTGGGCCCGCTGTTGGTGATCCCCGTGGCGGATAAGACCACGTAATTCGCGGCTGAATTAAGGACGACCATCGCCATGGGGGTCGCTTGGGGCGTCGTATAGGACGCCGGGGTTGAAGTTACGGTTGCGGTCGGCCCGGGGCCGCTTGGACTCGATGGATCCGAACTTTTGGCGTTACATCCAATAATAGCCGTTGCGATAAAAGCGGCCGGAAGAAAAGCCATGATGCTTAAACTAAAAAACTTTTTCACTTTTGCGTCTCCTCAGAATTTTTTTGAATCCCACAGCTGCGATGAAATCCAGGAGAGGGGTTAGAGCAAGTTCCGTTCCGCGCGGAGTAAAGGCGAGATCCTTTGCCGAATCCTCCACCAGTCCCGGAATGAACCGCTTTCATGTTGTCCGGGAAAATTATCTTCGGGTTCCAATGAACGAATAGCCGATCAAAACGATGGTCTTTTCCCTCATTTTGATTCCTTTTCGCGGACCCGCGTACTCAAAGGAGAGTGATAAAGCGTGATTAATAGCCCAAAAGGACACGGCTTGTTTCTTGCTTTCTATGATCAAAGACGATTGCAGGAAAAATTTTCAACGGAAGAGGAAACAATGAAAATCATCGGCATACGGACCCGCCAAGGCGGAAGCAACAGCCAAAGGGGCGGAACGAACGGTTATTACATCCTGGTGGGAATGGTGATCGCGGTTGTCGCCCTCATCGCCGTCGGGTATTTTCAGGACAGGAGCCGTGACTACCATGTTCACTTGCCCAGGATTGAAGTACATTAAGAGAGATTGGCGTATACCAACCGTTATCAACATAACAACGGCTTGCTAATTGCGGTAACTTGGTGAAAAAGGGGATTTTATGAGTCAATTAAAAATGAAACAAAATGTCGGGAATTACAAAACCAACAAGGTGGGAACCATCGCTTCCGGGCTCCTTAAAGGGGCTGACGGGTCGTTTTCGGGTTTCCTCATCCGCCTTAAAAATAAAACTTTCGAGATTTGGGATGAATCAACCTTGGTTGCCCTTCCCCGCCATTTGGGAAGTACCTCATCCTAAAATTTGGTCAAATGGACCGCCGCCGGTCCTGATGACATTGCGTAACCAAAACACGCTACCAATTCTTGGCCGCCATTAATAGGCTTGGGAGATGGTCAACTTGGTCACGTCGGTGAATTTTTTTTTGCTTCCGTCAGGACCGGAGTCCAAGGTTCTCCTGGAAACAATCCGGCTATTTACGCTTTTTAACCAGCCGCAGGATGTAAAGCAAAAGCAGCGCGCCGATCAACGCGACCACAATGGATCCTAGGAGGCCATAGGTCTCTATTCCCAATGCCCCAAATATCCAGGAACCCACAATGGCCCCCAACACGCCAACCACCAGGTCGCCCACCAGGCCGAAGCCCTTTCCCTTCATGATTTTTCCGGCCAAAAACCCCGCGGCCAAACCCACCAGTAAAATATAAACGAGATCATGGTAATGCATAAAAACCTCCCCCACTTAAAGTGATGCCCCAACCGGCTTAATTAAACCTATCCTTGATGCCCTCATGAAATCAACCCATCAATGGTGATCGGTTCCGATCCCTACCTTTAGCTCGACATTGTTATGGGCGACCGGATAGTAATGATGGCGGTGGTGATGGGGCCTTGCCGGCACGATAATGACACGGGCCCGGTCATGATCGTCACGATGGTCGTCATCGGCCATCGCGATCCCACAGCTCATTAGAAACACAACCCCCAACAAGTACTTCAGTGAATTTTTCATACCTACTCCTTTTCCAGCTTGGAACGGCTTGGGTGAGTTGCACCGGATGCCAAAGGCATTCGGTATGGTTAATCCGATGTTGGCGGCTCTTAAGCGAATCCCCTTGGACGCCAAAAGACCCGGAGGGCGGCCAGGAGAACGACCGCTCCCAAAACCGCCATCCCGAGGGCGCCCCAAAAACCATAAACGTTGAGGTTGAATTGGTAGGCGAAATACCCGCCCATGAACCCCCCGATAACGCCGAGGACGATATCCCCGATAATTCCCGACCCCTCTCCCTTGACCAAAACACTGGCGATCCATCCCGCCAACCCGCCGACGATCAAAAACCAAACGAAATGGTGAAGCTCCATCGAACCGTGCATGAATTTCTCCTTTGAATGCATTATCAAGACAGGGTTAGAGCAAGGAACGTGCCTCGAAGTTTCCGGAACACGAAACCCCCGAACCCTCCCCGAACAAAGGAAGAAAATTGATTCCAGTCGGTTGGAGAATTTTTTGATCGGCTCTTTGCTTGGTTCCAACCGATCAAAATGATCGTCCCTGACCCTCATTTTGATTTCTTTCGAAAAGACCATTCCCATGAAGTCCCAAAACACGGGCAAAAAGCGGCCGAACGCGCGGCTTATTTCTTGCTTATATAACTGTTTAGCTTTTTGGGGCTTCTCTTAA
Organism: uncultured Pseudomonadota bacterium; assembly: GCA_963770835.1. Lineage (GTDB taxonomy): Bacteria > Oederibacteriota > Muellerivitia > Muellerivitales > Muellerivitaceae > JAJPJW01. The sequence continues at coordinate 584,945 of CAVYRH010000004.1, read as the reverse complement.
TTCAAAATAATTTTGCTTCATGTGAGGGTGGTTATGATCTCGGTGAGAAAGTCCGCGGAACGCCGCCACATCGCCAATGAGGACCAAACCACTTGGATGACCTTCGACTGGGAAAATAAGGACGATCCCCTGCAAAAGGGATTCGGCGCGCTCAAGATATTCAACGAAGAGGAGATTTTCCCCGGCAGGGCGTTCATTCTCCATACTCACAAGGACATGGTGGTGGTGACCTATGTCCACGAGGGCGTGGTGATCTGCAACGGCCCTTTGGGGCAAAACGGCTTGATGGAACCGGGGGATTTCTTCCACGTTAATGCCGCCCTGGGCGCCAAACAATACACCTTCAACGCCTCGCCTTCCGACGCCGCGCATGTCTTCCAAAGCGGATTCACCCCGGGCGTAGGTGTGTTGGAGCCGGGGGGGAGTAAAAGACTCTTCACCCTCGCCGAGCGCAAGGGAATCCTGAGGCTCATCGCCTCCCCCGACGGTAAAGAAGCCTCGCTGAAGATCCAGCAGGACGTCCAAATGTACTCAACGCTCATCCACAAAGGGAACCACATGATCCATGAGCTGAAACCCGGTCGGAAGGCTTGGCTTCACGTGGTCAAAGGCGGGATCGGCTTGAACGGCCTTCAACTTCAAGCGGGGGATGGGGCGGGTTTTTCGGGCGAAAATGCCGTTTCTTTCACGGCCCTGGGGCCCACGGAAATACTTCTTTTCGACCTGACGTAACGGCAGGTGGCAGGTATCAGCTCACAGTTGGCAGTGGTTCAAGCCGCGGACTGTCGACTGTCAGCTGCCGTTTAGTCTTTAACCAGGTCCAATAGCTTGTAAGCCTTGAGCTTCCGGTAGAGCGTGGCCACGCCCAAGCCCATCAAATCGGCGGCTTTTCTCCGGTTGCCTTCGGTTTTCTCCAGCGCGGACATAATACAATCCTTCTCCACGTCCTTTAAAAACCGGGGCGCTCCCTTGTCGGAAACCAGCGGCATCACCGGGTTCGCCTGGGTGGGAAGGTCCTCCACATCCACGCGGTTCGTCTTGGCCACGGCCACCGCGCGTTCCATGGCGTTGGCCAGCTCGCGCACGTTGCCGGGCCAGGCGTAGCCCAATAGCTGGTCGGCCGCCTTGGAGGTCAAGCCATCCACGGGCCGCTTCATTTGAATGGCGGATTCCGCGAGAAGGAGCCGGGCCAGGGGGAGGATATCCTCCCGGCGCTTGCGCAGGGGCGGGACGGCCAGTTCGACCACATTCAGGCGGTAATAGAGATCCTCTCGGAATTTCTTATCGGCCACCTCAGCCTTCAGGTCCTTGTTGGTGGCGCTGAGGATGCGCACATGGATGGGACGGTTCTTGTTTTCCCCCACGCGCCTCACTTCCCTCTCCTGGAGCGCCCGAAGGAGCTTCACCTGCATGGGAAGGGTGATCTCGCCGACTTCGTCCAGGAAAAGCGTGCCGCCGTTGGCCGCCTCGAAAGAGTCCCGGCCGGTCCGCCGTGGCGCCGGTAAAGGCCCCGCGGGCATGGCCGAAAAGCTCGCTTTCCAGCAGGGTCTCGGTGATGGCCCCGCAATTGACAGCGATAAAGGGGCCCGCCGCGTGGGCCGAATGGTCGTGGACAAACCGCGCCACCCTTTCCTTGCCCGTGCCACTTTCGCCCGTGATCAGCACCGTGGAATCGATGGCGGCGATGGTCTTGGCCAATTCCATGAGTTTGCGCATTTCGGGGCTCCGCGCCATGAGTTCGGCCGGGTCTTCCTCGATTTGGGCGATGACCGCCAGTTTGCGGGTCTTCTCCCGCAATTCGCTTTCCGTGCGTTTGAGCGTGGAGGTGACTTCCCGCAGGGCGTTGTCGATTCCCACCCGCTTGAAGACGGCCAATTCACCGCCGGCTTCCTCACCCCATTCGGCCTCGGACTTGATCATCACATGGCAGGCGGTGTCGCCCTTTCCCACGCACTTATCCTCCAAGGCGTACATTTCCTTCCCCGTGGCGAAACTCAGGTAACCGCTGATAAGCCCGCAAAGGTTCCAGCAGACGGGCTTGTCCGACCGGCCCTTCAGCAGCAGGTGCTGTTCGGCCTCGTAGGAAACGCGCCAGGTACCGCCCTCGGGCCCAAAGGCGTCGGGGCTGTCCGGGTCCAGCATGAAAAGGCCCTGGAGGGCCATGATCCGGGTTCCGGCCTTTTGCCAGTCCTCATTACTGTCCCATTTGAATTTGGATTTCAGGGCCAACGCCAGGCGCCTGCCGTGGATATAGCCGTAACGGCTGAGGATGCCCCGGGCCGTCCTTTCACCGTAGGTTTCGATGAGTTCTTTGCGGAGCAGCCCCTGGGCCACCGCGTCCATGATCAAGGCTCGCTCGCCGGCGAAATGGACCATTCCACCGCCGGGGTTTAATTCCAAAAGTTCTTTTAAATCAAGGTCTTCCACGCGCATAAACACCTCATTGAAGACGTCAATCTTCAAGTAATCAAAATGATAGTGATTTGAAGGGCCGAGTTGGTTGAACCAAATGGGGGTTGGAAGCTTGGTTCGGATTCCCTTAGGACATTCGCCGGGGCCGGGGACCAGGGCTAAGAAGCCGCCCGATCAATTTGATTGTACGCTTTTTTGCTCGGCAAACAGCGGGTTGTGTTTAATATTTTGTTACTTTCTTCGCAGGAAACCCCTCAAATTGATAGGCTGGCTTTGACTAGACCGCCTTGATCCATGAAAAGCGGGAACGCAGCGAAAGAATGTCCTTGTCCGCGCTTATCAGGGAGATCCCCCGCTTTTTGGCATGCCTCAAACACTCCCGCATCAGTTCGGCCCCGATCCCTTTTCGCCGGTAATGGGGCAATAAACCCATCGCGAGGACCCCAATATGTTTGGTCGTTGGATGATTTTGGGGTCAGATGTCACACCAGCCGACCACTTGATCCCCGTCCAATACCACGAACTGAGTGACCTTATTTTAAATGTTCAAAAGAACGACGCGTTCGACTTCATAGAAAGAGGGGGCTTTCAGTATGAAAAGGTACTTCTCTTCCCTGGCCACATAGTCAAGCGCATCCCTAAAGCCTTTTATGTATTTTCGTTGAATGGGGACGATCTGCGTCATGAGGCACACCTCATATTTCAAAAGATGTCCGGTCGGCCCATTGTGTCTGTCCAATCAGGCTCCCGTAGGGTCGAGGACTGGTGCGGTGGCCTTCTGGCTCCGTTTCCAGTCCCCGCCTCCTCGAACGTAGCGTGCGGATTTCCCGCACTACGCTCACCTGTTGCTTTCCTGTCAAAGTTTATGTGACCTATCAGACGGGTAGCGCTTTCGGTTCTTGGTAATATCGTATTTGGTAGCTTCTGTACAACCCCAGATACTTATATATCCACTCCCTACTCCACCTATCCCGCCCAAAACCGTCGAGCTTCTTCGCACGCATCATATGCCGTCTGATTTTATTCTCGACCCATCTTTCCACGTAGTTAAAACAGCGCCTAGAATTCCCTATCCGAAAGTAATTCACCCACCCACGCAGTTTGGGATTGATAATCTCAATCACCCTCTGCACCGGCTGAGATTGGAAGCTTCCAAATGTTTCCTTGAGCTTACCCAGAAGTGTTGCTCGCGCCTTCATTTTCGGCGTGAACTTCACCCCCCATTTCCCTCGACGGGTTTTCACCTGTCGAAAGTCAAACCCCAGAAACCCGAAACTTTCACCTTTCGTTAAGTCTGCTATCCGCGTCTTGTCCGTGTTGATTTGCAAGTCGAGCTTGGTCAATTCTTCAAGTAACCTTCGGTAGGCAGCCTTTGCCAACCATTCCCATTGCGGATATCCATTAACAAGGATCACCATATCGTCAGCGAACCTCGCATATTCGATATAGTTGTTCTTCCCTTGCCGAGTCACTTCTTTTGCCTTTTCCAGCATCTTATCCACCTCGTTGAGGTAGAGATTAGCCAGAAGAGGGGAAATAACCCCTCCCTGCGGGACTCCTCTTTTGCCGCTGGCCTTCAGGATCATCCTCAACAATCTCAACACCGTTTCATCCTCAACCCTTCGGGCAACTTTCTTCATCAGAAGGTCGTGCCTTACCGTGTCGAAATATGCCTTGAGGTCTACATCAATGACTCGGGTTTTTCTACAGACGATTGCCGATGCTACCCTGTTCACAGCCGCATGAGCGGTCCGCTTGGGTCGATACCCATAGGACCCTTCTTGAAAATCGGCCTCAAAAATCGGTTCCAGAATAAACTTCAGTGCTCCCTGGACTACTCTATCCCGAATGTTGGGTATCCCAAGGACTCTTACCTTCCCATTTCCCTTGGGTATTTCCTTCTTCCGGTTTCGAACGGGCTTATACGTGCCTTGAACTAATTCACCCCGGATGCTTTCCAGAAACGACTCCACTCCGGCCTCCTCAATGGCATCAAACGTCACCCCATCTATTCCAGGGGCTCCGTTATTTACCTTAGCCATTCGGTAAGCCTGTTGAAGCGTTTCCATCTTGCAAACATGGGTGTACAGTCCCCAGAAACTCCAGTTCTTTTCAGCCTTCGCTTTGACGTATATCTCTCGTCTCAGGTCTTGCAGGTTAATTGACGTCTTTTTCATACCGTCACTGCCTTCCGTTTTGTCGAGGGACTTAACAACAGCAGGGTTCCTTCGCTCCACGGGCATTACCCCGCTTCATCGCTACCATGAACCCATCCTAAACCCTCTCACCTTCGACCGTTTTCCCGCGTCACGGTTATACGGCCTACCTTTCTCCAAGCATTTCTGCCTGGGGCAAGGAGGGTTTCTCCAGTTGCTTGGCGTGTCCTTGTCTTCGTGCCGTTGCTATCACCCCGTCGGAGTGTTCCAGCGCTTCAGCCATTTCTCCGCGCTGTCCCATGATGCTTTCGTCCCACGACGGCGGACTCAGCCTCCGAGGCAAGTGTTTTCGGGGCCACCTGTGCATTTACTTTCGTTACGGCCCGACGACTCGCTCACCATCCTTTCGATGGCTTTGTTGATGGGCTTCAGGCATTTGGTTTCCCGCTTGCCTGCCATCCTAGCTAATGGGCTTTGGCTATTACCCATGCAAGACTATCTCTTGCTGAACACACCTGCCTTTTCTGGACGCACCGTCGTGGACAACTTCTAATATTTAAAACTTCTTCTCATAAAGCCCCAGCGCGTTCAGCACCGGCGTCACAGGGGGAAAGGACATATCCCGCGTCTTCACCAAAGCAAGTGGATTTTATAAGCCTTGAAAGCCTTGTCCGAACTGACAAGGGTCATCCCCTCGACCTGGGCTTGGGCGGCCAATATCCGGTCGAAGGGGTCGCGATGATGGAACGGCAAAGCTTGGACCGCCGCCGCGTGCCTCCAGTCCACCGGCAGGGGAAGGAATCCATCCTCCCAACAGTCTTCCATAAAAGGCCCCAGGCTTTTAGGCAAATCCAATTTCCCCAAGGAGGATTTGACGGCCATTTCCCAAACACTCGCCGAGCTGATATGGAGTTCCGCCCGGGGCTGTTCGAGGGTGGTCCGGACTTTGGCGGTAAGGCGGCTGTCCCCAGCCGAAAACCAGAGGACGATTTGGGTGTCGAGGAGAAGTTTCAATCGGTATAGCCCTTAAAATCATCCAGGGGCGCGTCAAAATCCTTGGCAATCTTGATTTGGCCTTTCCAACGGCCAAAACGGGGTGATTCCCGGCGGCTTTCCACCGCGCGTAATTCGGCTAGCGGCTTCCCCCGGCGGGTAATGACATAAACTTCGCCCCGGGCTACTTTTTGCAGGAGATCAGCGAGATGGGTTTTGGCCTCGAAGGCCCCGATGGTTTTCATGGTTTTCTCCAACCGACTTGTTGAACAGACCTGTTTAATATACCTTTAAAACTTCTTCCCGTAAAGCCTCAGCGCGTTCAACACCACCGTCACCGAGGAAAGGGACATGGCCAAAGCCGCCAGGGCCGGGGGCACCTGGGTGAAGATGGCCAAGGGCAGGGCCACCAGGTTGTAGGCGAAGGCCCAGAACAGGTTTTGCCGGATGACCTCGAAAGTCGCCCGGGAGAGCTGGATGGCTTCGATCACCTTCGGGAGCCCCCCCTGGATGAGAACCATGTCACCCGCTTCCTTGGCCACGTCCGTACCCGATCCCATGGCGATCCCCAGGTCCGCTGCGGTCAGGGCCGCCGCGTCGTTGTAACCGTCCCCGACCATCGCCACCCTCAAACCTTGCTTTTGGAGGCTTCGGATGTAATCCAGCTTGCCGGCAGGGTCCATATTGGCCTTAACCACGTCCACCCCCACCCTTTCAGCGACTTTTTGGGCCACCACTTCCCCGTCGCCGGTTAAAAGATGCACCTTTAAACCCAGCCCCTTGAGTTTTTGGATAACTTCCTTGGCGTCGGAGTGGGGCGGGTCCTCCATGGCCAGGATAGCGATGATTTTGCCATCCAATGCCATCAGGGAAACGGTCTGGCCACCCAGCCGGTAGGCTTCGATATTAGCCCGCACTTGGGGCGGGGGAATGATCCCTTCCAGGGACTCGATAAAGGGCTTGGTGCCGATAGCCACTTGGTGGCCTTCCACCATTCCTTGGATCCCCGCGCCAGGCGTTTCCACGATCCGTTCCGCGCCCGGAACGACCAGGTCCAGCACCATGACTTCCTTCAATATGGCGGAAGCTAGGGGGTGGTTGGTCCCCATTTCCAAGGCGGCGGCGTAACGCAAGAGCTTTTCCTCCTCCAACCCGTCCAGGATCATCATGTCCACCAGCCGGGGTTTTCCCTCGGTCAGGGTGCCGGTTTTGTCGAAAACGATCACGTCCACGCGGCTGGACTTTTCCAGCGCTTCCGCCCGGCGGATCAAGATACTGCGCCGTGCCGCCACCCCGATGCCCACCATGAGGGCGATGGGCGTGGCCAGCCCCAACGCGCAGGGGCAGGCGATGACCAGCACCGCGATGGCGTGGCTAAGCCCCACGCCAAGGGGACGGCCCGCTAGGAGTATCCATCCCAGGATTGTCAGCAAGGCCAGGGCCAAAACGACCGGTACGAAAACGGCCGCCGCCCGGTCGGCGGTTTTTTGCACCGAGGCCTTGGACCCCTGGGCTTCCTCCACCAGGCGGATAATATGGGCCAAGGCGGTTTCCTCACCCACTTGCCTTGCCTTGAGATGGAGTGTGCTGGTGCCGTTCAAGGTGCCGGCAAAAACCTTGTCACCCGGCCTTTTTTCCGCCGGCAGGGACTCGCCGGTTAAGAGGGATTCGTCCACCCGGCCCTTTCCTTCCAGGATATAGCCGTCCACTGGGATGGCCTCCCCGGGCCGGACGCTCAGGTTGTCCCCGGCCGCCACCATTTCCACCGGCAGGTCCACCTGGTGGGTTTCCTTGATGACATGGGCGATGCGGGGTTTGAGGTTCATCAACAGTTCCAGGGCCCGGTTGGCGCGCCGCTTGGAGAGGATTTCCAAGTACCGCCCAAGGGTGACGAAAAAGAGGATGAGTCCGGCGGCGTCAAAATAGGTCTCCACATTCCAACCAAGAAGAGCGGGGAGGGAGAAAAAATAAGCCGCCGAGGACCCCAGCGAAATCAGCGTGTCCATGGTGACTTCGCCATGCCTCAAGCCCCGGAGGGCGGATTTATGAAAAGGCCAGCCCACCACGAAGAAAACCACCGAGGCTAGGGCCGCTTGGACCGCCAGGGGAAACGGGAAGGGCTTGGCGGCCATCAGCAAGTGCTCGAATAGGAAAGGAAGGATGAGGAGGCCGCCCAATAATAGCCGCCATCCCATCCGGTGCTGTTCCGCCTCGTACAACCGGGAGGCTTTGGGCTCGGGAACATAGGGCTTGGCCGAATATCCCGCCTTTTCCACCGCCGCTTCCAGGGCGGCCAGGTCAGGGGCCGCCTCGGTTTGGACATAAGCCTTTTGGGAGGCGAAGTTGACGGCGGCGTTTTGGACCCCTGGGACGCCCTTGAGCTTGTGCTCGATGCGGGCGGCACAGGAGGCGCAGGTCATGCCTTCCACGGCCAGGATGACCGACCGGGATTCCTTTGCTTGCAGAAAAGACACTTGAGGAGGTGCATCAACTGTGTTTTGTTGCATTTAACCCTTTAAAATTCAAGCTTAAGCGAGGCTGGCTTTATACCCTTCTTCTTCGACGGCTTTTTCGACCGCGTTGAAGTCCAAGGGGCCTTCGGATTGAACGACCGCCTGTTTCTGGTCCAGACTAACCTCGGCGCTTTTTACGCCCGGAACCGCGGAAAGGGCTTGTTGAACGGTATGAACGCAATGGTTACAAGTCATTCCTTCTATTTTGAGGGTTATGGCAGGCATATCCTCAACTCCTTTTCATGGGCATCAAATGAGTGTTTATATAGATACGATCTTTTTTATTTTAGGACAATTCAGGGATTTTTCCTTGGCGTTAAAGGATTTTTAGCCTGTGGATAACCTTTTTTCGATTCAAACCAAAATGTCGTTTCACGGGAATCCCTAACCCGGACAAACCGGAACCAAGCAGGGATATATCCTCAAGTTTTATGAGCAAAACCACTGCAATAACGCCCGGTCCCTTAGCTCGAAAATTTTTGCTGTTATTTACAAAATTTTACGAGTAAGGGGCTGAAAACCTTATTAGGGTTGAATTGGGAGTCGGAGCCGACCCATAATGGGCCCTCACAAAACAAACGGTTCGTGCCTATCTTTATATATTCTCTTAACCTTTTTGGAGGAATTCATGTCGGAAAGCGCCAAACGTTTTAATTTGGTTCAAAAGATCATCAATGCCCACTTGGTTTCAGGCAACCCTGTTTCAGGCGAAGAAGTGGGAATCCGGATCGACCAGACCCTCACCCAGGACGCCACCGGCACTATGGCCTACCTCCAATTTGAGGCCATGGGCATCCCTAAGGTACAGACCAAGCTTTCCGTGTCCTACGTGGACCACAACATGCTTCAAACCGGTTTTGAGAACGCCGATGACCACCGTTACCTGCAGACGGTGGCGGCTAAGTACGGCATCTATTTTTCCCGCCCTGGTAACGGTATCTGCCATCAAGTGCACCTGGAACGTTTTGCGGCCCCCGGTATGACCCTCTTGGGGTCCGACTCCCATACCCCCACTTGCGGGGGGTTGGGGGAGCTTTCCATCGGCGCGGGCGGCCTGGATGTGGCGGTGGCGATGGGCGGCGGCCCCTTCTATATGACCATGCCCAAGGTCCTGAGGGTGGAACTGAAGGGCAAGCTTCAGCCCTGGGTCACGGCCAAGGACATCATTTTGGAAGTCCTGCGCCGTTTGACCGTGAAAGGCGGGGTGGGCAAGATCCTGGAATATACCGGCCAGGGCGTAAAAAGTCTCTCGGCCACCGAGCGCGCCACTATCACCAATATGGGAGCGGAATTAGGCGCCACGACTTCAATTTTCCCCTCGGACGAGAATACCCGCGCGTACATGAAGGCCCAGGGACGGGGCAAAGACTGGACCCCCCTGGCGGCCGACCCCGGCGCCACTTATGACGAGGAACTCATCATCGACCTCAACAAGCTGGAACCCTTGATCGCCCAGCCCCACAGCCCGGACAACGTGACTGAGGTCTCCAAGCTGAAGAACGTGGACGTTCAGCAGGTCTGCGTGGGAAGCTGCACTAACAGCTCCTATCGTGACTTGATGGCCGTGGCCAAGATGCTCAAGGGCAAGCATATCCACCCCGCCGTCTCCATGACGGTCACCCCCGGCTCCAAGCAGGTTTTTGAGATGATCGCGAAAAACGGGGCACTGGCCGACATCATCGCCTCCGGCGCCCGAATCATCGAATCGGCCTGCGGCCCCTGCATCGGAATGGGCCAGGCGCCCCCCTCGGGCGGCGTTTCCATCCGCAGCTTCAACCGCAATTTCGAGGGCCGTTCCGGCACCCGCGACGCCAAGGTTTACCTGACCTCCCCCGAGGTTTGCGTGGCCTGCGCCCTCACCGGCAAGATCACCGACCCCCGCACCCTGGGCAAGCCCCATAAAATCGAGGTTCCCGACAAGTTCGTCTGGGACGACGACGGCATCATTCCCCCGGCCAAGGACCCCAAAAAGGTGGAAGTCCTGCGCGGGCCGAACATCAAGCCCCTTCCCGTCAAGGAGCCCCTGGGGGAAACCCTTGAGGGCGAAGTCCTCCTGAAAGTAGCGGATAACATCACCACCGACCACATCATGCCGGCAGGGTCCAAGGTGCTGCCCCTGCGGTCCAACATCCCCGCCATTTCGGAGTTCGTGTTCAATATCATCGATTCCACCTTTCCCAAGCGCGCCAAGGAGGCGGGTGGCGGGTTTGTGGTGGGCGGAGAGAACTATGGGCAGGGTTCCAGCCGTGAGCACGCGGCCCTGGCCCCCATGTACTTGGGGCTCAAGGCGGTGATCGTGAAAAGTTTCGCCCGCATCCACCGCGCCAACCTCATTAATTTTGGTATCCTGCCATTAACCTTGGTGCAGCCTTCCGATTGCGACACCCTCTCCCAAGGGGACAAGTTGGAGATCCCGGATTTGAAACAGGTCATCAAGGTGGACCATCCCTTCCCGGTCAAGAACCTGACCAACGGGAAATCCGTCCAGGTGGTGCATGGCCTGACCGCCCGCCAGCAGGAGATCATCCTGGCGGGGGGATTGCTGAACTGGACCAAACAGAAAACCGCGGAAACTTCGGCGGCAAAACCCGAAACTCCGGTTAAGGGAAAGGCCTCGAAAAAGGAAAAAGTGAAGTAACGCGCCGGGAAAATGATTCGGCTAAAGCCCCGCCTCTCAGCGACGGGGCTTTTTTATTTTTTGGAGAACAAGAACCGAAATGGAAACCTTGCCTTCCGGAACCCCCTTGGACCCGGACAATAAAAATAAAATGAACATCGACATTTCCCCTCGAAAGCCGGGAGAGAAGATACTCTACACCGGCCCCCATCTCTGCGTGACCTGCGCCGAGGAAAACCGGACGGTCAGTGTTTATCTCAAGGCGGGTGAAAACGCCCCTCTTTGCGAAAACTGCGGGGCCCGGGCGCTCTGGGAACCTTAAAAGCTCCCATGAATAGCTTGAGGTGTGAAGTGTTTAAGACTTCCCTGTGGTTTCAAAGGGCTAAATCGTTGCAAAACCTTCTTTTTTTAGAAATAATGGTCAATATTGTCGGCCTGAACCTGCATTTTTAAAGGAGCTGAATGGCTCACGATTTCACGATTACGTTCCGGGGGGTGCGCGGAAGCATCCCGGTTCCCGGACCTTCCACGCTCAAAATCGGGGGCAATTCCTCCTGCGTCCAGGTCAACGTCCTGGACCACACCATCTTCCTGGACGCCGGAACCGGCATCATCGGCGCGGGCCAGCAATTGGTGCGCAATTTCTTCGCCAACCGCGACAAGATGAAGCGCTTGGCCGTGACAATCCTTATTTCCCACACCCATCACGACCATGTCATGGGCCTTCCCTTTTTCCCGCCCCTTTATATCGGCGACACCTCCCTTTCGATCTTCGGGCCCTCGGTTTACGGCCCCGTCGGGTCGAAGACGGGCCTGGATTACGTGCTGGATATGATGATGGACCAAATGTTCTTTCCCATCGACCTGAAGGAAACCCACTCCCTGAAAAAGATCTCGACCCTTAAGCAATTCGACCAAGTTCTCCTGGCCGAGGGGGGTGAGGCTGAACTGGTCAACTTGCAGACGGATTTCAAGGCCACATTCAAGGACAAGGTCATCGTGAGCCAGTACCGGGCCTACAACCACCCCAAAAACGGGACCCTGGTTTACAAGCTTCAATATGCCGGAAAATCCATTGTTTACGCGACGGATATCGAGGGTTACCAAGAGGGGGACAAAAGGCTGATTCAATTTGCGCGGGGCGCGGATGTCTTAATCCACGACGCCCAATACACCGTGGAACAGTATACGGGGCCCGTCCCCACCCAGGGTTTCGGGCACTCAACACCTGAGATGGCTTGTTTTGTGGCCAAGGAAGCCGGGGTCAAGCAGTTGGTGCTTTACCACCATGACCCTAACCATGACGACGCGGCCGTCGCCAAGAAGGAAGAAGCCGCCAAGAAACTTTTCACGAACTCCATTTGCGCTTACGAGGGTCTAACGATACCGGTTTGAAAAAATTCGTCCTGATTTTTCCAGTTTCAAATTCTCCCGATTTCAAAGAAAAACCCCGGCCTCAAAGCAACAAATAACACAGTTTCCCCGCCAAAACCCATCTAATTTTTATCCTGTTCAAGGGAAAAGAAATTATCTTGATTGGCGGGCGGTTGTTTGATGCTCGCGCGGTTTTCCATCGAGCCGAAAACGCAATAGGGCGTGGTGCTTTCCTTGTTGTCTTTTAATTGCACCGGCATGCGGGATTCCATGTGGTATTTGTCCGTGACCAGGAGCGCCAGATCCTCATTGATCAGCACCTCACCCTCGTGCGCCAGGCCGCAAAGAAGGGACGCGGTGTTGACCGTGTCCCCGATCACGGAGAATTCCATCCGGTTCTCCGAGCCCAGGTTGGCCATGATGGCCTTCCCCGAGGCGATCCCAATTCCTAATCCAATTTTGACCATGCGGATATTCAAATCGTTGTTCTTGCGGACCGAGGCGGCGAACTTTTCCTGCATTTCCAACGCGGCTTGGACCACTTTTTCAGCCTCCGCGCGCGGGTTGGTTCCCGACCGTTTAAAGTGGGCGAGGATGGCGTCCCCGATGAATTTATTGATCTCGCCCCCATAGCTGGCCAGGGTGGAACCCAAGAGGGAATAAATTTGGTTGAGCACCCGCATCGTTTCCTTGGAGGTCAGTTTTTCGGTCATGGCGGTAAACCCCCGGATGTCCGAAAACAGGATAATAACCTCTTGTTCCTGGTTTTCCCCCCCGACTTCGAAAGGATTCCGGCGCGTCTGCTGTGAGGCATGGGATCCCAGGTATTTATCCAGCACGTGGCGGTTTTCGACCAAGTTCTTGCTGGCTCCTTTTATGATTTCCTCCGCCGTTTTGATGGCTTCCTCCGTGCGCTTTTTCACAGTCCAAGGCAGGGCATCGTCGATAAAAGCGTGATTCGCGGACAACGCCCCGGCCCCGAAAAATATCATCTGGATGCGGCATAACCAGGTCACGTTGGTTTGCCATTGATAAAGGAACCACCACACGTAAAAAATCACCGCCGCCGCCGATCCCGACAGGATGGAAAGCTGTAAGTTTTGGGTGAAAAGCCATGTGAGTTGGCCAACAACGATGGATAGCAGGAGAAGCAAAAAAAAGAAAAAGAGGGGGACCATCACTGTTTCGGCCCTGTGCTTCACCGAGGAAAGGGTTGCCATAAATTACTCCTTTAAAAACCCGGAATCGATTTAAACATGGGTTGTTTCCATTCGACCCAAAATGCAATAAGTGGTGACCTTTTCACTTTTTCCCTTGAGTTGGACCGGAGGGCGGGTTTCGGTCCGGAACCCACCGCCGACCATCTGGGCCAGCTCCTCGTTCACCAGGATTTCCCCCGCGGGGGCAATGGCGCAAATGCGGGCGGAAAGGTTGACCGAGTCGCCGATCAGGGTGAACTCCATGCGCTGGCGCCAGCCCAAGTTGCCCAGGATGGCATGCCCTGACACAATGCCGACTCCCAACCCGAGTTCCAGGCCCCGGGCCTTCAGGACCTCGTTTTCGGAGGTCAGGAAGTTGAAATTTTTCTGCATGTCCATCGCGGCCTCGACGGCCCTTTCCGCTGCCTGGGATGGGTCCCCATCCGGCCGCTTGAAATAGGCCATGACCGAATCACCGATGAATTTGTTGATTTCGCCACCTTGAGTTTCCACGGCGGCGGCCATGGCGGAATAAAGGCTGTTTAGGGTGTCCACCGTTTCCGACGGGGCCAGTTTCGAGGTCATTTGGTTGAACCCCAGAATTTTTGAGAAAAGGACGAACAACATTTCGATATCCCCGCCCAATAGCCCGGTGGTCGGCCGCTTCAATATCTGTGTGGAGGCCTGGGACCCGACATATTTGTCCAAGGCTTTCCGGTTGGCCTGGAGGTCCCTTTGGGTTTTTTGAACCATTTGGGATGCCATTTGGACCACCGCATCGGTGCGTTCCGCGACGTCCCAGGGCATGGCGTCATCCGAAAGCCGGTAATCGTTCGGAAGGGTGCCCGCACCCAGGAAAATCATTTGAAGGCGGCAGAGCCAGGTCACTTTGCTTTGCCATTGGAAGAAAAACCACCAAATACAGAAGAAGAAGAGGGCTACGCCGCCGACCACGAGGGACTCCCTAAGGTTGTGGCGAAGGGTCCAAACCAATTCTCCCGCCGTCACCGAGAGCATGAGGAGGATCAGGAAAAAGAAAACGGAGACTTTGGAGGTATGTGCCCTTTTATAGACCGATTCGAGTGTGGCCATTGCCGGAAGATCTTCCTTAAATAAATTATTTTAAAAGTCAAAAACAACTACTCGTAGTGAGGGGCTTATTATATTCGCAATAAATTGAGAATATCAATTTGAGTTGGCGAAGTTAAACGGGTAACTCCTAAAACCTCGTTAGGAAAAAGCGGTTCCATAAATTGTTAGCTGTCTTTTTTGGAAGAAATCCTAATGAAAGTTTGGTTATTGCAGGTTAACGGATCGTAAGGGTGCACCTCAAGGGAATGGCAAATTTTCGCGGGTTTCAGTTGGATTTGTATTTCTGTATTTTTTCGTGAAGCTCCCGCAGTTCTTCCTCGGTCGGCTCCACGGAGAAGTTTTCCATTTCTCCCATCTGGTCGAAGACGTCAAAGAGGATGGACCACAGTTCTTCCGGGGTAAACTTCCCTTTGTTCAAAAAATACTGGAGGAAAAGTTGGAACCGGATGCTGCTTTCGTAGAGATCGACGCACCGGATGCCCGATAGGTCCCCGCTGACCATGGAGAAGGACTGGAGAACAACCTCCACCTCCTCAATGATCTTTTTCAACAATACCCGGATGTCGATATTCTGGATGGCGTCGTAATAAATGGTGTCGAAATGGTCCTGGGTAAGGCCGGCCCGCATAACGTCGTCGTATTTTTGAAATGTTTTTCGGTAATCCTCCCCGCTGGCTTGGAGCTCCTGCACCAAGCCTACCAGCCGGGCCACTTGGGGCAGGAAATTTTTCCGGTCGATTTCCTTGGTGGTGGCCAGTTCGTGGATGTACTGGATGTAACCATAGGTGCTTTCGGAACACCGGTGAAAGGCCCGGCTCAAATCTCCGACCAGCCCTTCCGGCGCCTGGGCCGCGCGCAATTGTTTATCCACCCGGGCCTCAAAATCCCCCTCGGGTTTCCAGGTTTTGGTATTTTCTAATAATTGTTCCGCTGTGATTTCGTCCATTTAAAACCTGCCCTTAGTTTCCGGCTTCCCTTCGCCTTTTTTGAATGACTTTCCTCAAGCGTTCCAGGAAAACATAGGGAGGCCGTCCCTGCCCTAACTGGACCCCCGGCTTATGCTCGCCGTGGAAATCGCTGCCGCCCGTGGTCAAGAGCCCAAACTCCTCCGCCAATTTCGTGAAAAGCTCCCGATCCCCGGGTTTGTGGTCGGGATGCACCGATTCCAATCCGTCCAAACCTAGTTCAGCTAGCTCTTTTATTTTAGCCCGAAGTTCCATTCCCTGGAGTTTCATTTGAATGGGGTGGGCGATGACCGCCGCTCCGCCCGATTCGTGCAGCATCTCAATACATTCCTGGGCGGTCCATGCCGCCTTGGAAACGTAAGCCGGGGCGCCTTTGGTCAAGTATTTGTCAAAGGCTTCCTTATAACTTTCAACGTAACCCTTGGCTTCCATCGCCCGGGCGATATGGGGCCGGCCCACTTGTCCCTGGGCTCGGGAGATTTCCTTGACCTCTTCCAAGGTCAAAGAGATGCCCACGGACTTGAGCTTTTCCAGTATTCGGGGATTGCGTTCGGCCCTGGCTTTCTGGAATTCGGCCAGCCTTTCACGAATGGGTCCATTAGGATCAAAACCGTAGCCAAGAATATGAAGAGTCCCGGGATTAAAACTGGCGGAAAGCTCCACCCCGGGGATGGCCTCCAAACCCAGCCGGTTCGTTTCTTCCACCAGTTCCGCGATGCCGGTCACGGTGTCGTGGTCGGTTAATGCGACGGCGTCCACGCCTTGGGCGTGGGCCAAGCGGGCCAGCTCAGTGGGGTTGAGTGTCCCATCCGAATGGTTGGTATGCATGTGCAGGTCAGCAACGGTCTTCATGGTTTCTCATTATAAGTAGACTACCGCCGTGGTAGTTCACCCCTTTTTCCGAAGGTAAGGCGATCCTTGGGACAAAAGAAACCCCAAGAAAACGAGCCAGGAAATGATGGAAATCCACTTCCCCACCACGTAGGCGGTAGGCCGGTATTCCATAAGAAAATGCTGGTGCCCCGCTTGAAGGGGCACCGCCCTGAAAAAGCCATAGGCTGGAAGGATCGAAAAAATCTTTTGGTCTGAGTTTTCCAAAGGTAAAGCCCGCCATCCATGACTGTCGTTGTCGGTCATCACCAGCACTGCCGGCTTGGGAACTTGTGCTGTAATTTCGATTTGTTCGGTGGATAGATCCTTCACGGCGATATCCCCCTGGATTTTTCCGGATGGCGGCCCCAGGCCTGGGTCCGACTCGAGCAGCACCTCCCGCATGGGGTCAAACCCATTCGCTGTGATTTTGTCCAGGATGTCCTCCCATTTCTGCACTTCCCACCGGTCGGCGAGAAAAACCCGGGGCGTTTCCTTAAAACCGGTCCGATGAGGGACGAATTCATCCCCTTCTTGCAAAAAGACGTACCTGAGCCGCAATAGCCCCAGCGGGGGGGACACGCTGGAAAAAACCGAATCGATGATGTGGTCGTAATCGTGCTTCTCGGTCCTGGCGACGAACAAGGCATATCGCAGCGGCAGTATGGGATCCTCCCCCCAAATGTCCAGGCCCGAGGTTCCCAGGGTGTAATTCCCCCCTTGCACGCAAACCCGGTAATCGCCCGGGTCCCTGTCGTAGGTTTGCTGGATCGGGGCGATCTTTTGCCGCAAGGCCTGGAGATCGAAACTGGGCCGGTTTTCCCAAGCGAAAGAAAAAAGTTCCAAAAACACCAGGCCCAAAAACCCCCAACGCCAAGTGGGTTTTCGGATGGCCATCAAGGCCGTTAAGGCGATCACCCCCAAGAGCAGTCCCGCCGCCAAAAGATTCCAGGCCATTTCATCGGAATGGCTGAGGAATTGTTTGAAGAGCCGGCCCCAACCCAGGCGTGGGGCGGCGTAAAAAAGGAGGGCTACCAAACCGAAAACCGCGGCTCCCGCCGTCGTTCCCCGCCGAAGGCCTTTAAGGGTCTCCGGCCGCTTAAAAACCTCATCCAACCCCATGGCCGCCAGCGCTGTCAGGCAAATGGTGGTCAAAATGTTCAATTTGCTCACGCCCCGGAAGCTTCCAAAGAGTGGAAAATATTTTGCGAAAAGAGGAAACAAGGGTGTCCGGTTGCCGAAGGAAAGCAGGAGGAAAAACAACGCCAGCCCGGCGAAAATCCCTTTTTCCGGCCGGGGCGAGCTTCTCAAGGCAAAGAGGGCCAGGACAAAACCCGTGACGCTGACGTAGGGATGGCCTTCCCAGTACATGCCCCCACCCCAATAATTGTCCCAGCTTCCGAAAAAGTTCGGCATGAAAAAACACCAGGCCCTTTCAACGGTCATATCCGCCACATCGAGGGAGCCGAGGGACATATGTTGGGTCCGCACGCTTTGAAAGGCCGCGTCCCATCCGGCTAAAAGCTGGACCGCCGCCAAGAGGGAGGCGCCCGTGTAGAGCAGGAGGAACCCCATCAGGTAACGGGCCTTTTTGTCGGTAAATCGCATGGTCAAAAGCGCGTAAAAGAAAGCCGCCATGCCCGTGTAATAGCAGTACTGGACATGGCCGGAAAAAAACTGGAGGGCCAGGGCGAATATCCCGGTGCCGATCCACTTGAGGCCCCCAGTATCCCGGTACTGGTCGAGGGCCAGGAAGACCAGGGGAATCCAAACCATGGTGCAAAGATTGGGGATCTGACCCACCGCCAGGCGGGTGAAATAGGCTCCGCTGAACATGAACATGAAAGCTCCCAGGAGGGCTGAGGCCGGATGGGTGTTTCTCCCTTTCAGCCAAAGGTAGGTAAACCAGCCGGCCAGGAAGACGTGAAAGGCGATGCTGAAATTGAGGGCAAAACCCAGGGGCAGGACCATGAAGAGCCAGTTGGGTGGGTAAAGCAATGCGGACTGGAAACCGCCGAAGAAAGGAGCGCCACTGAAGAGATGGGGGTTCCATAGGACAAGGTGTCCTTTCCTCAGTTCCCCGAAACCGAATTGGCGCCACCAAACGAATTGTTTCGTGAGGTCCCCCGCGTGGGAAAGCACCCAATGGCCCGAGGGGTCCAGGAACCGGTTGAAAAGAAGGAGAACGGCCACCAGCAGGAAAACCACGGCGGTGAAATCAGGATGGCGGGAAAAGGGGGAAGGCGCCGCCCCATCCTCCCTCATGCGGTGATATATCCCAATTCTTCGAGCTTCTTGAGAACCTTCTCGACGCTTTCCTCGACGGATTCGACATCGGTTTTACAGGTAACCTCGGGGTTGAGGGGCGGCTCATAGGGGTCGTCCACGCCCGTGAAACCCTTGATCTCACCGGCCCGGGCCCTTTGATAGAGCCCCTTCAGGTCCCTCTCCTCGCAAACCTCCACGGGGCACCGGGTGTAAACCTCCACGAAATTCTTGATCTTCTGGCGGTTGTATTCCCGGGCTTCGCGGTAAGGGGAGATGACGGAAGCGACGGCCACTACCCCGTTCCGGGTCAGAAGTTGGCATACGAAGCCCACGCGTTTGATGTTCTCATCCCTGTCCTCGCGGGAAAAACTGAGGCCCTTGGAAAGATGGGTGCGCACCACGTCCCCGTCCAGGATTTCAACGGGAATGCCCTTTCGTTCCAGCTTCAGGGCGACCCGCTCGGCGATGGTGGATTTCCCGGACCCTGACAGGCCCGTGAACCAGAGGGTGAAACCTTTTGGTTGGATTGGATCGCTCATTTTTTCACCTGGAACGCGGAGTGGCCCCAAACTACCGAGGCCCCCAGCATATGTCAAGTTTAGGATAGGAACCGGAAACATTGAATCAAAGGGCCTTCCTAGACAGCCTGGAAGGCTTTCGCTAGACTAATCCCTCGCCGCCCGTTTTAATCCTATTTCCCATTCCATGAAGGAGGACCTTATGTCCAATCGTCCCAAAATCACCGTGGTCGGAGCCGGCAACGTCGGCGCTTCCTGCGCCGCCTGGATGGCCGAAAGGGATTTGGGGGATATCGTCCTTCTCGACATTCCCGCCACCAAGGACATGCCCAAGGGCAAAGCCCTGGACATGCAGCAAGTGGGGCCCATCTCCGGTTACAACACCCGATTGACCGGCACCACCGATTACGCCGACACGGCCAACTCGGACATCTGTGTCATCACGGCGGGTGTACCCCGCAAGCCTGGCATGAGCCGGGAGGACCTGGTGGCCATCAACCAGGGCATCGTGGCCGATGTGACCAAGAAAATCGTGGCTTCCTCCCCCAACGTCATCCTGATCGTCGTCACCAACCCGCTGGACACCATGTGCTACGTGGCCTACAAGGCTTCCGGCCTTCCCAAGCACCGCGTCATCGGTCAGGCCGGTGTCCTGGATTCGGCCCGCATGCGCGCCTTTTTGGCGGCCGCCACCGACGTGGCCGTGGAAAACGTGCATGCCTCCGTCATCGGCGGCCATGGCGATGAGATGGTCCCCCTCGTGCGTTATTCCACCATCGCGGGAGTGCCCATTTCCAATATCCTAAAGCCCGAGCAAGTGGACGCCATTGTGGAGCGCACCCGTAAGGGGGGGGGGGAACTGGTGAATCTCCTCGGCGTTTCCGCCTGGTACGCTCCCGGTGCCGCGGCCGGCTCCATGGTGGAAGCCATCCTCAAGGACAAAAAGATGGTGGTTCCCTGTTCTGCCTATTTGGACGGCGAATACGGGCTGAAGGAAATGTACTTCGGCGTTCTCGGAAAGCTGAGCCGTAAGGGTTTGGAAATGATCATTGAAATTCCCCTGGAGCCGGGAGAGCGCAAGATGGTCGAGAAATCCGCGGACCTTATCCGGGAAACCATGAAGGCGCTTAAATAAGGCCATCTTCTTGAAGGCTGGAGCCCTTTCCCAATGGTTGAAAATCTCGGCCTTCCTTTTGTTTGCGTTCCTCTTCCGTTTCCTCTTCGGGCTCTATTGCCCGGAAGTCACCGCCACTGAGGATTACACCCAAACCTATGCCATCGGCCTGAAGGCCTATACCACCCAGGCCTGGCCTTACTATGGCCCCGATGTCCAAGGACCGGAAACCTCCTTTAAGACCCAAATGCCGGGCGCGCTGGAAGGCCTTCTGATCGCCCTTCCCCTCAAAATATGGCCGGCGCCGGAATCTCCTTACTTCTTCTTGAACTTTTTATCCTTTTTCGCTTTGACCCTTTTGGCCTGGTACTGCGTCCGACGCCTGCCCGGCTTTTCACCCGGTTTCCTTTTTACCTGGGTTTATCTGGCGCCTTGGCTCACCCACTACTCCACCCAGGTCATCAATCCCTCCTTTGCTTTCTTGGGAAGCGTTTTGTTTTTTCTAGGGTTTTTCGAGACCATCCCAGCCCTTTCCATCGGTTTTCTCCGCCCCGCTTGGGCCAACGCCTGGATGGGTTTCGGCCTCGGCTGGGTGATGCAGTTGCACATGTCCTGGGTGGCGATGGTACCTTTTCTCCTAGTCTCTTTTTATTTTCAAATACGCGTGGCGAAGAACCTTTCCTGCGTTCTTTTCGCTTTCCTGGGATCCCTGCCCATGCTTGCCTTGGTCCTTCCCACTTATGCGCTGTACGGATTTAACACCGGCAAGGATATCCACGGATTCATGTCCGGCGTCGAATGGAACAACGCAAAAGACCTTTTGGGCACCTTGGCCCGCTTCCTTTCCATCGCCAGTTTCGAGATGGCCCGCTTCATCGGTGAACACACACGCCAACGAATGGCTTACCTGTTTCATTCACCCTGGTTAGCACTGCCCGGCTTTTTTCTTTGGGGGGCATGGTTCTTTCAGGTCCTGGCCCTGTTGGCCCTCTTCTTTGCCCCCAATCATCCCCGGCAGGACTGGAAGGCGGTTAAAACCATGGCCGGACTAACTTTTTTGATTATTTACGGCTGCTTTCTTTTCACCCCTGACATGGCGGCGTCTTTCCGGATCCTTCTGTTTTTTCCCGTCCTGTTTCTTTACTCCTTCTACTGCTGGGATTATTTAACTCAATGGAAGTGGTGCCGGATTTTGGGCTGGGTCTTCATCCTCTGCGTGGTTTGGTTTCAGGCGGGATACACTTTGAAAAACATTGAATCCGGGGACTCCCTTTACGCGCGCAACCACGGCCAAATGGCTAAAGCCATTGAAGCCAGGGATTACCGCCTTTTCGCTGAAAGACGCGAAGGTTCTCTATATTAAAAAATGGGTTCCCATTTACCCTTCGCGATTAAGCCCCCGAAAGTTAACCTTCGATTTAGGCTTCCCCAGCTAGAATGGGACTGTTGATCAAAACTTGAGGAGGTGGCGATGGACATCCACATCAATTACATGGCCGTTTTTGTGGCGGCTTTGGCCCAGTTTTTCGTTGGGTGGGCCTGGTTCTCGGTTCTTTTTGTGAAGCCCTGGATGAAAGAAATGGGGATGAAAGTGCCCAGCAAGAAGGAAAGGGAGAAGATGATGAAGGGGATGTGGAAACCCATGCTGGGTAATTTCGCCTCCCTCCTCTTAACCGCTTGGGTCCTGGCCTACATTGTCCAATTCGCGGGGATCGCCCAACACGAATCCGGAGCCGTTCTTGGATTGAAATCCGGGTTTTATGTGTGGCTGGGCTTCTTCGCCACCACCCTCATGAATACCGTATTTTGGGAGAGGAAATCCTGGAAATTTTACGCCATCAATGCCAGCCATTATTTGGTGGGCTTGCTCTTGATGGGTCTGATCTTAGGGGCTTGGTCTTAAATTTCTTGCCGTGACCGCCGTTCCTTCAAAGCCTCCGGAAGTTTTCCGGGGGCTTTTTTATTTCAATAGGACTGCGGCAATCGCGGCATCTTGGGGCCCTTTTAAAGTTCCTTTAAGATTTGGTCCAGGTCGGTTTGGTCTACGGCCAAAATTCTCATGCCGGACCGGTAATGGGAAGATGCCGACCCATCCAACACGCAATGGACGACTTCGGCCACCACGACCAGGGAATTCGTTTGGAGGGGGGAATGGATATAAAGTAGCAGTTTGGTCCCCGGCTCAAGGAACCGGGGTCCCACGACGGCCAAGCCCTTGGCCGAAACATCATGGGTCCTGGCGCTGGATAGTGCGATTGCGTCCTTTTCCGCGGCCCGGGCTTCCTGACGGAGGTGTTCCCGGCATAACTGGGCCGCTTCCTCCGCGCCAATGACCTGGTAGGTCAATTCCCAAGGGGCCTTCTTGCGCTCGCTTTCCCTTTTTTCTATCCATCCGGTTTGGAGGCTCATAGTCCCTTCCCCAATCTTTTTCTTATTTTACAGCCGGGATAGAAAGTCCAGGAGGATTTCCCCTTGCGCCCTTAGTTAAAACCAGTCACCTTTTAGGCGTTTAAAATTCACCCGCCTTTCGGCTCCTGGAGCCCCAAAAGAATACCGTTCGCGCGGACAAGGGCCGTCTGCCATAAGAAGAGGAATCAAATTCCATTTTCCGGGGGTTCATAAGTGCTTGAGGATAATCCTCAGGTCTTTGGTTTTCAAATCGACGTCCGCGAGCTTTTTGAGGAACCCGTCCTGGTTGACCGCAATGCGGAACCCCGCGATCTTGAAGACTTCCCGGTCCGACCGGCTGTCGCCAACCGTCACCGTTTCAGCCAGTGGAACGCAGTGGGTTTTCGATAGTTCGCGTAAGAACAGGGCCTTTTCGTGTTCCTCGAAGATTTTCATCTTCCTTCCGGTAATCATTCCCCGCTTTATCTCCAAAGTCGTTCCCCGCACATCGTCAAAGCCGAACTTTTTCTGGAAATACCGGGCGCATAATTCATATCCCAAGGTGGCCAGGGCCACGTAAAAGCCACGCTTCTTGAGTGTTCTGACCGTTTCGGCGATGCCCCTCATTTTGGGAATGAGGTGGAGGGCTTTCTCCACATCCCGGACCCGCCATCCCGCCATGCGTTTGGTCACCTTTTTCGCCAAGGGAAGGTGGCCCATTCGGTCCTTCAGCCACTCCCTTTCCAAGAACTCGAAAAAGGCCTCGTCCCCCGCCCGCCGGAAGAGGAAACGGGTGCTGGAAACACCGTAGGTGAGTGTTCCGTCCAGGTCGAACAGGATGATACGGGTGGGTTTCAAAAGAAAAGGCCTTTCAGTTGTGCTGAAAGGCCAGTAAAAAAGAATGGATTCCGGTTTTCAAGCGAAAAGAACAAGCCAGGAAGAACGCAGAGCCAGAGCTTATCCTTGGTTTAGTGAAGGATGACGAACTTCTTGGGTCCAAGTTTTTCAACGGTGCCCGAATCGTAGGTGAGAGTAAGGGAGTAAAAATAAACTCCGGTGCCGAAACCGGCGATCGAGAAGGGCGTCACCTGGACGCCCGCCGTCTTGGAGTCGGTCATATGGGTCACCAGCTCGGCTTTCTCGTTCCAAACCCTCAAGTCCACTTGCCCCGATTGGGCCATGTTGTAGGAGACCGTGGCTTGGCTGCCCCGGGCAGGGGACGGATAAATAAAGAAGTCCCCTGAAACCGGAGGATTGGAACCCGTATAAACGGGCCCTCCGCACCAAGTGGCGGTGAAGTTCTGAACATGAAGGGTATTGGGGTTATAAATGAATGACGTTCGAATTCCCACCGAGCCCGAGGCGTAAACCGTCGTTCCGGGGTCGGAAACGCTGAAAACCAATTGGTCCCCACCCCCGGTATTCGCGTAACAATTAAAAAGGTTTCCTTGGGCCACGACTTTCAAATGTACCCAAGTCCCAAGGGTGTAAGCCGGCGAAGCCGCTCCCATGCCGAATCCCGATCCTGGAAGGTAGGTGTAGCTGGTTCCTCCCGGCGCCAATTGCTTTTCCAATTGCCAATGGGGCTGGGAATTTTCCGGATTTCCGTTGAGCTGGAAAACATAGGCCTCTCCGGTGGCCGCCTCCCGGAATACCAATCCAAAAAGCCCGTGGCCGCTCGTCCAATTGTCCAATTTGAAATCTGCCTCCACTGTATAGTTGCTGAGGGAGGGGTTGAAGAGGGAATTAAGAACGGTGAGGTAGGAACCAACGTTGGCCCCGGTTGGCGGGGTTTCCTGCAATTCCCCAGACGCTACCGAGTAATCCAAGTTAACTGCTGTGGCGGCATTCCAGGACCCGTCGTTATAGCTATAATTCGATAAACTGGACGAATTGTTATAGGTGTCCATGAATTGTTGGCAACCGGCTGATAGCGGCGTGGCTGTGGCGGTTGGCGCCAAGGTGCCGGTTGAGGTTGGAGTCGGGGAAACCGTTGCCGTCGGACTCTGCGTTGGCGAATTGGTCAGGGTGGGGGTTAATGTGCCTGACGTGCAGTTATAAGCCGTAAAGTTTTGGACGTGCAGAATATTGCCCGAGACGATATTGTAGGCCCTCAAGCCGGCGTTCCCCGTCGTCAGGGCCGCCGTCAGGCCGCTCGTTCCTGCGCAGGCAACCGTATCGGTAACGCTGGTGAATATCTGCACCGTCGCCCCGCTAGCCACCCCCGGGGCGCTTTCCGGGGTCTCCCAGCAGTTGAATGTTCCGCCTGTAGCCGTCACCTTTAAGTGCACCCAGGTTCCCAAAGTATACGCGTTCCCAGTCACACATCCCGGATAGTAATACCCCGTTCCCGTTTGTTTTTCTATTTCCCAACGGCCGTTTAATCCGTTCCATTGGAAAAAATAGCATTGACTTGCCGCCGCATCGCAGCAGAACATCGGTCCAAAAACGCCCTGGCTGACCGTGTCCAGCTTGAAGTCCCCTTCCACGCTATAGTCCCCCAAGGTTTGGTTGAAAACGCTGTTGGTGGCGGCGGCCACGGAATAAACCGTTCCGCTGGTGGGCGCTACTTGTAATTCCCCCGAGGAAACCTGGTAGGACAGGGCCGCGGCCGTCGATAAGGTCCAACCATTGTAAAAATTATAATTATTCAAGCTGGAGGAACTGCCGTAGGTATCCGTGAACTGAGTGCAGGTCGGGGTGCTGGTGGGGGTCTGGGCCAGCAGTCCCTGCGCCGGGAAAAGCGCCATGAAAAGAAGGGGAATGGTCCGCCAGAAACTATGTTTCATGCCGTTATTTCCTTTTCAACCTTTCCTCGGGTTACGGATTGGAATCCTTGTACTGTTCCAGCCAATCGGCCAGTTTCTGGTTATTCGGCTCAAGCTTGAGAACCTGCCCAAAACATTGGATGGCATAAGCTTTTTGGCTCATCTGCCGGTACAGGTTTCCCATGGCATACCAGGACGCGGCGTCCCCGGGATTTTGTTTAACCGCTTCAATATAGGCCGCCAAAGCTTCCCTTGTTTTCCCTTCTTTTTCAAGTTCGGCGCCACTGGGCACGGAATTATCCGGCAGGTCGAACTGAACGACCAGGGAATCCTTGGCCTCCGCTGGGGGGGCGGCTTGGGTTTGGGAAATGGGCGCTGCCGGACTGAAAACAGTGACGGGTGCGGGTGCTTGGGGCAATGAGGGCGCTATCGGGTTGGGGGGAAGGGGAGGAATCCCTTGGGCGGTGAAGGAGGGATTAGGAGAACCCGCCATGCCCGGAACCGTGACGGCCTTGAGGCCATTCCCTTTTTGACCCAAAAGGCCGGATTGGGAGCCGGGGGATGAATTGTTTTTTCCAAGGGACGATCCCTTCGGCGGGCCGCTTTCAAAAAAGTATCCCACGCTGACCCGGTGGGCGGCCCCCAGGTCCCCATAAGGCAGGAATGCGTAATCCAGGCTGAAATCGGAAAGGTGAAAACCCACTCCCGCCGTGAGATCCGTCAAACCTCCAATAGTTTGGTCCGAAAGGGGCACTTGGCATCCTGCGCGCAGGAAGACTTGGTTCTGGATGGAATACTCAGCGCCCGCTTGCAGGTAGTTGACCGCGCCAGGTTCGATGGACCCTCCCAACGCCATCAAAAGGTGGCTAGTGGAATCCAAAACTGTATTAAAAGAAGCCCCGAGGTTCACCGCGTCTTCGCTCGCCCCTCCGGGGGAAACCCATCCTGTATTCACGTAGGAGGCCCCCAACCCGAAACCCTGCCGGCTCTTCCACAAAACCCCAATGTTGGTGGTGAAGTAGGTATAACCTTGTCCGGCTAGGGTCGCTTGGGAGCCGCTGAACCCAATCCCCAAGGACAAATTTTTCAGGACCTCATATCCCCATCCCGCATCCAGGCCCAATCGGTCCGCGCTGTAATTGGCCGTGATCGAACCGAGTTCATCCCTTCCTTCGAAGAGGCCGTAATCCAGATAATGGACGGCCAGGGCGATTCCCCCCGCGCCCGTGGTCGGCATCCCGAAAAGGGCCGTTTCCTGGAACGTTCCCACCAACCAGAAATCACTATTAAGGAACAACTGGCCTTGTTTTAAAAATCCCAATCCCGCCGGGTTACTGAAGAGGGCTGAGGCGTCGTCCGCCACCCCGGTGAAGGCCGAGCCCATGGCGGCCGAACGAGCAACGTCATTGGTGTTGTCCAAGGAATCGGATTGCGAAGAGGCGGAATAGACGGTTTGACTCGCGTAGGAAAGGGCGGGAATGGAAAAAGAAGCCAGGAGGAAGGACGCTAAAACAATGGTAAAAACACCGAAAGAAAGGCAAATTGGAATAAATTTGGAAGGCTCCGAATGGGTAATACCAGGTCGGGGCATGACCGCCGCCCGCCTATACCGCTTGCGGAAAATAAATAGGCTCAAAAGCTTCATAATCAATAGGTCTCTTTTCATCCACCTAAGGTGAAAAAAAGCCATTTGAGCCTTCCACTTATCTAGTGTCGGCAGGGGCTTTTTTATTCCCTCAAAGGACTTTTTATTTAACATATTCTGCAAACGATAGGAACAACGAATTCGTAGTTCGGGAAACAAGGGTGCAAAAAGGTGTCTTCGACCGGCTATTTCCGGATAACCACGCTCTTATTCAAGGTGACCGGGCCGGAAACCACCTGGATTTGGTAGGTTCCTGCGGATGGCGCGCCCCCATTAGACAGCCGTCCGTTCCAATCGAAAGTCCATCCCCCGGGTTGAAGCGTTCCCTGGTAAAGCATCACAGCCTGGGTCCCCATCCGGACCCATTACCCGGACGGTAATGGCCCCGAGTTTTTTCTGGTTCACCAAAACTTCCAAGTTGGTGTGGGGATGATGGGTTGGGTCCCCCATTTTCATCGGCGTTAAAGCCGGGGACGGCGGGGCCCCCAGAAGAACCAGTTTTTCCGGAATGACCGCTTCCTTTGGTTGGACGGCTGGAGGATTGGGTTTCGCCGCCACGGGGGATTGAACGGGGTTGGAAAAAGCGGGCGGAACGGAGGCCGTCATTTTCCTTTCGGTTCCTTTCCAACAATAATTCCAAACCGCCCAGGCCGACAAACCGGCGACGAGTCCCGTTAAAAGCCAGGGTCCCAGCTTGAAGGCGGATTTGGGTAGGAACCCCGGCGGAGGCCCGCCGCCCCGCCATTTGGGCTCGGGTAGGCCATAGTGCCGGTAAGAGGCTTCGGCGTGATGTCCGAAACGCAAGGCGTCCTCGGTGGAGGACAAAAGCCGGTCGCTCAAGGCTTTTTCCTCGGCCTCGGTCAGGTCTTCCCTGAAAAATTTGATGATAAGGTCATCCGCCATGAGACGTTTCCTTTAAAGCCCCCAAAACCAGGGCTTTCAGCGCTTCCTTGCACCGCGCCAGCCGGGACATCACTGTTCCGATAGGTACCTTTAGGGCGTCAGCGATTTGGGCATAGCTCTTTTCCTGCTTTTCCCTCATGTCCAGGAGGCTTCGGCAAGGATCGCCCATGGATTCCTTTTGTGCTGCCACAACTTCCAGCATTTTCTTCTTTTTTGTTTCCTCATTCGCCTCGTCCTCGTGACGGATGGACAAGCCCGTGGCCGCCGTTTCTAGGTCCTCCTGCAGGCTGACGACAAGCCGGCGGCGCTTGCGGATCCTCTCGTAACAAAGGTACATGGCGATGCGGTAAAGCCAGTGGTAAAGGCTGGACCGGAACTCGAATTGAGGGAGTTGTTTCAAGGCTGCGAGAAAAACTTCCTGCGCGACGTCCTCGGCGTCGGGGTCCTGGTAGCCTAAGAGGTAGGTACAAGCCTTATAAATCTTGTTCCGGTAGGTATCGTAAAAATACCCGTAGGCCTGTTCCTCCTTGGCTAAAAGCTTTTCCACCAGTTCACGGTCTTCCAAAAGGGCCCCCGCCGGATTCCCCCGATTCCACGCCACGATTAGCGGTTTCCCTCATTAACCTAGTGGGTGGAGCGGGGTTTTTATTCCCAAAAGAATACGTCCTTGAGGATAGCAAGGCCAAAATATAGCAATTTCCGGGACAATCCACACTTTTTTCCTTACCGGAAAACAGAACCCGCCATGGAATAAAACGCCCCCTCAACACACTGGATAGCAGACGGAGGGGAAATTGGAATTCTCCCTGATCGATAAGAATTTTAAAGAGGAATGGAGAAAAATGATGAACCGATATTTGTCTTTAGCCGGTATTGGGACTGCTTTATTCAGTTGTTTATTGTTTTCCACCGCTTGCGTCACCCACCACAACCTGAGCGGGCCCGGGGAGCCCTCTCCCAGCCCGACCTCCACGGTGAGTGGGCCGACAGCCTCCACCACGGCGACGGTCTCCTGGACTCCCACGGCCACTCCTACAGCCGGCTGCGCTTCTTATTCGGATAATTTCTCCGGTTCCGCGGACCTGGCCAACTATAGCTACTTCGACGCGGGCACCCAGGCCGCCGGCACGGCGGCCAGCGGCGGATACCAGATCACCGGGGGCATCCTTGAGGATACGGCCAACGGCGGCTTGGCCATCGTGAACGACTCCCTCTTCAGCCACAGTCTTTCAAATTACACCGTCGAAGCGGACTTCGAGATGGATTCCTACCAGGGCAGCCTGGGCGTATTCGGAATCGCCTTCAGGACCGGAAACAACGGTTCCTTCTATTCCTTCCAATGGAATGGGAACTTCTCGAATGCCGACGGCGGCACCCACAACTGGGAACTGGAGAAGAACACGGGATCGCCTTCCGTCAGCTTCACCTATCCCGCCTGCTGCGTGACGGTCCCGGGCTACACTCTTGGGACTTGGGTGCACTTGAAGGTCGCGGCTTTGGGGAACAATTTCAAATGCTACGTGAATTTCAACGACGGCACCGGCGACCACTTGATTTTCAACGCCACCGACACCTCTTCCCCCTATACCAGCGGCGGGGTGGGCGTGAGGACCTACGGCATCAATAGCCCGAACGTGGCGCGGATCAAGAACTTCTTCGCCAACGCCCAATCCTGCGTCACTTCCGCGTCAAGCCCAACCGCTACCTACACTTCAATATCTACGAGCACTCCGACGTTCGTGGCCACTTCGACGCCTTCTTCAACACCTAGCGCCACTCCGGCGTCAACCTGCATTCAATTCACGGATACTTACGGCAGTTCGGCCAGCCTCAACAATTATAATTTTTACGCTTGGGGCACTTCTTCGGCTGCGGCTCTTTCCTATCAGGTTGTTTCAGGAGAATTGCAGGTAGCTCCCACCAGCGGGACGGTTTATTCCTGGGCCTTCGCTACGAACACCGCTTTTAACCAGTCCTTAGGGGATTACGGGGTGGAGGGGGACTTCAAGCTCGATACCGTCAGCCAGGGTGTATTCGGACCGGCCTTCCGGGGTGACGGCCCAGTCAGTGAAACCTACAGTTTCCAATGGAATGGCTTGAATAACCGATGGGAAATCGAAAAGGCCTGCACGAACGGGCTTTATTACTATCCGGGATGCGCGACGGGGAACGCCTATACGCTGGGGACCTGGGTCCATTTGAAGGTGACGGCCTCGGGCGGGACCTTCAACGCCTGGGAGACGCCGGAAAGCGCTCCGGGAGTGGCGAGTGGCGCCACTGTGCAGATCTTTACCAATGTGACGGATACGGTGGCCTGTACTGGATTGACCGGGTTGACGGCGGGTTACACAACGGGGAGCGTGGGCATCCGGGCCTACAACGTGGTTGCGGGCAACATCCTGCATATCCAGAATTTCACGGCTAGTACTTGCCCTTAAGCCGCCCAGGGCGATTTTTAACCGATTTTAAAATATGAAATAGGCTTGCCGGGCCAAAGAGCTGATTCCATGGGCCCGGTGAGCCTATTTTCTTTTCTTCCCCCGCGATTTGAGAGCCTTCCCCGCCTTCCGGGATTT
This sequence comes from uncultured Pseudomonadota bacterium, assembly GCA_963770835.1. Lineage (GTDB taxonomy): Bacteria > Oederibacteriota > Muellerivitia > Muellerivitales > Muellerivitaceae > JAJPJW01. The sequence goes on along the minus strand of CAVYRH010000004.1, from coordinate 554,574 downwards.
GTTCCCGGAACCGCGCTGTTTCTTTCGGGAGTGGTGCTTCCGGGAGAAACCTTTCTTCTTTAATAACCCCGAACTGGAGGCAACCCAATCGGCCACGATGTCCTCAATGCGGGTGCTCTTGGCCCAATGGGCGGACCCTTCCACTTCCTGAGCCGTGAAGCGGGACTGGAGTTCTTTCAAAAGGGTGAGGGTCCGGTCCTTGGTTGGCTGGCGGCAGGTGGGCTGGGACAGGGCGGCCATCAACAACCCGAGGGCTTGCCCCTCGTCGCCCTGGGCCTTCGCCAGCTTGGCAGCGCCCACCAGAAGGTCTGACAGGAAAGGCTTCAAACGGCGTTCCAGGGCCAGGGAAGCGGCTTTGCGGAAATAATTCCCCGCGGCCGCTGTTTCTTTTAGGGTTAGGCTTGCCTCTCCCAGATGGAGGTAACAAGTCATTTGGCCCAAGCTGTCCCCGATCGAACGGAACCACCCCAGGCCTTCCTTGAACCGTTGGAAAGCCTGCCGGGATTCGCCACGGAAAGCCGCGAGGACCCCCTGGTGGAAGGCGTCCCATGCCTTATTCTGGGTGCTCATTCCCTCCTGGAGGACTAGCGCGCGGGCTTGCTGGTAGTATTCCTCAGCTTCCTTATCATTGCCCTGGGCCAGCTTGATGTTGCCCAGCAGGTCCAGGGTCCAAGCCTGCCCGCGCTGGTCGTCGATCTTCCGGTAAAGGGAGAGCCCTTCCTGGTAAAACCGCTGGGCTTCCTGGTAATTCCCCGTGGCCCAGCTTGTGAAACCAAGTAGGTTGTCGGCCCAGGCCAGGCCCCGGAGGTCACCCAAGTCCTTGGCGATGACCATGCCTTCCCTGTACATCTGGCGGGCCCCGCCATAATTGCCCAGCATCTCGGCCACCCGGCCCAGGTTAAGGAAAGCCCAACTCATGCCCCTTCGGTCCCCCGACTCCAGGTAGGCATCCAGGCCCTTTTGGTAAAAAAGTTTGGACTCCTCCATCTGCCCCAATCCATAGAGGGCGTCCCCTAAAAGGATATAGGAATGGCCCACGGACCTTCGGTCCCCCCCGGCCTCGGAGTGGGAAAGGCTGCGGCGGATGAGGGCCTGGGCGGCCTTGAAATTTCCCGCCAGGGACTCCATATGGCCCAGTTCATTCAAGGCCCAGGCCGACCCATGCCGGTCCCTGGCCTTTTGAAAGGTTTTTAAACTCTTATTGAAAAGGACCTTCGCGGCTTTGTAATCGCCCTTCGTTTCCACCACCTTTCCCAGGCCTCCCAACGCGTATCCCGACAGTTGGGGGGCCGAGGCGGATTGGAAATCCCCCAAGCTCTCCTTGAGCAATTCCTCAGCCTTGGGGGTATTGCCCAGGTTCCGTTCAAAATCGGCCCAGCGGCACAAGAGCCGGGCCAAAAGGAGAAAAACGGGGGTGGGCTTGGAACTTCCGGCGGAGGAAGCCTCCCGGATGGATTGGGCGGCCTGTCGGAAGGCTTCCTGGCCTTCCTGGAACCATCCCTTGGTCTCCAGGACAATGAAATAAGCCTCTAAGTAATCCCCCAGTTCCTCCACCATCCCTTTCTCCACGGCCCTTCTCCAGCCCTCCCGGATATTTCCGATTTCCTCCACCATCTCTTCCAGCGCTTTTTGTTGCCGGGGCCCGGTCAGGTCCCTTTCCCTTTTCCGAAGCCATTGGCTGAAATAACCGCTATGGGCGTCGAAGGATCTTTCCTTTTCACCGGAATCGTCGAACAGTTTCTCCTTGGCGTAGTACTTCAGTAATTCATGGATTTCCCAACGGCCTTCCTTTTTGCGCACCAGGGATTTTTGGGCCAGCCGTTCCAGCAGTTCCTCGGCCGCCCCCGCCACCTTCTTGACCGCATCAACGGTAAAACCGCCACGGAAAACGGAAATGGACTTCAAGGCTTTCTTTTGGGCCTCGGTCAGGAGAATCCAGGAATATTCAAATACCGCCCTGAGGGACCGGTGGCGGGCCGGTAGGTGGGGCATGGAGGTGGCCAGGAAGTCCCGGCTGGTTTCAATTTTTTCGGCGATTTGGGGGAGCGTAAGCGTTCCCACCCAGGTGGCGGAAAGTTCCAGCCCCAGGGGCATGCCTTCCAAAAAGCGGCAGATATCCAGGAGGGACCCCCGGTCCTCCGTCGCCAGCTCGAAATGAGGCTGGATGCGGTGGGCGCTCTTCATGAAAAGCTGAACGGCACTGGACGCTTCCATCTGGCCGGCGTTCTCGGCCAACGGATAACGGAGCCCCTTGACCTCGAAAACCTTTTCCGCTTCCACCCCCAGCTTTTCCCGGGAGGTGGCCAGGACCTTGACTCGGGGAGCGGCGGAAAGGATCTCTTGGACAAATTCGGCTCCTTCGATGATGTGTTCGAAATTGTCCATCAGCAACAGCATTTCCTTTTCCTTGAGGTGGCCCAAAAGCTGGGTCTTGGGGTCTTCCGCGCCGTAAAAGAAAAACTGGATGGCGGTGGCGACGCTGGCGATCAGGAGGTGGTCCGACAGGAGTGGGGCCAGCGACACGATAAAGACGCCGTCCTTGAATTTTTCAACCACCTCCGCGGCGGCTTGGAAAGCCAGACGGGTCTTGCCGAAACCGCCCGGGCCGGTCAGGGTCACCAGCCGGGTTGGGGGTGAAGCTAGGAGTCCGGTGATTTCCCCCAATTCCTCCTCACGCCCGAAAAAGGGTGAGGATTGGGGGAAAAAATTCTGGGGATAATCCTCCAGGGATTGGGGCGGCAGGACCTCGCCGCCGTCAATGTCCGGATGGAGCAGGGCATAAAGGTTTTGGGGTTCGGTTAAATCCTTGAGGAAATGTTTTCCCATGTCCTTCAAGCGGGAGCCTGGGGGAAGGGGGATGAAATGAACCGCCGGCACCGTCAGGAGCGTTTGGGACCACTGGGCGGCTTCCAGGAGTTTCAAGGCATGGGTGACCTCGGGCCCTACGTAAGTCTGGCCCGCCGGTTCGGCTTCCCCCGAGTGGAGCGCCACCCGGAGCTTGGCCTTGCCGAACTGCCCCCACTGATGGCTTTGGAAGTCCTTTTGAAGGGAGAGGGCGGCTTCCGCTGGCCTACCTGGTTGTCCGGTGGGGGTGGTTTCACCGGAGGCCCGTGCTTTTTCCGAGCTTGCCCCGCCCTCAAACGCCGCCAGGACGCCGGTAGGGGAGCGTTGCATCCAATGGACGCCGTGGTTGAGTAGTATTTCTTCGATCAGGAAATATTGGCTGGCAAGGATATGGTCGCCCTCAGGGGTACCCTTCTTTTGAAAAACCTCCGGATGATCGATTTCCGTGAAAAGAAAAATCATCGCCCGGAATCCTTTCTTAAATCAGCGGGGTAGGCACGGCTCACGATGCGGGTTTACTAGCTCATTATAACGGGGGCCGCACCCGAACGCCTTAACAGGATGCTGAAAAAGTCCGAAAACGGACTTTTTCCTACTTAACCAACGAGCCACGAAAGATAAAAATCAAATTTTAGAGGTTCGTTCTATCCCGAGGCTGTCGACAAAGTACTGAAAAATACTTTTTCAGGACCCTGTTTTAGAAGACTTTTACCCGGCGGAGGCTTCTGTTAATATCCCCCTGAAAAACAGTTTTAAGCACCAAGGTTTAAGTCCGAAGTTAATGAAAATTTCCGCTTTAGGGAAATTTACCATAAACTACGAATTCCGAACTCACCCCCATTTCATCTTTTTGGTGTAAAAAATGAAAATGGGGACGTCCCCATGTAGTCCATTAAAATTAAATTGGAACCATGGGGGAAACTTAGAACTCCCGAAGGGAATATGTCCGACCGGAAAAAACTATTCATCCTCCTGCTGGCCTTTTTCGCTTTCCGGCTGATGTTCGGCCTCTTTCGGGCGCGGGTTTTCGATATCGACCAGTTTCAAACCTACTTGATCGGCCTCAAGTGCTACACCACGGGCACCTGGCCCTGGTTCGGCCCCGACGTGAACGGCGCAGAAAACTCCTTTACCAGCCAGATCCCCGGGGCCTTGGAAGGCCTGGTCATCGGCTGGCCTTTCTACGTTTTTCCCTTCCCAGAAGCACCTTTCATCCTTTTGAACCTGATGTCCATCGCCGGAGTAGCCCTCTTGGCTTCGTACATTAAAAAGAGGCTTCCGGACCTATCCTTCACCTGGGTTTTTATTTGGATTGCCATCTGCCCCTGGAGCATCCATGAATCCACCACCCTCATCAACCCAGCTTATATCTTCCTGCCCGCAATCCTCTTTTTCATCGGGTTCATGGAATCCCTTCCTTTCTTCACCTTGAACCTTGTTTCACCCGCCTGGGCCAATGCGGCCATGGGTTTTTCCCTTTTTTGGATTATGCAATTTCACTTCTCCTATGTTTATCTCCCTCCTTTGATGCTGTTTTCTCTCGTGGCTCAAATCCTCAAAAACAACCGCTGGAGCTCCATCCTTTACATGGCCCTAGGGTCCCTCCCTCCCCTGGTCTTCCTCCTGCCCACCTACCTGAAATTCGGCCTCTCCCGGGGGAACGTGGCATCGGGCTTTACCGTTCCCTTTGATTGGGAAAACGTCGGGGAATTCTGGACCATCTTGGCCCGTTTTTTCTCCCTGGTTTCCTTTGAGATTCCCCGCTTCATCGGGGTCAGCGTGCAATCGAGGATAGATTTCCTGGTGCACCAGTATCCCCTCCTCCTGGTTCCAGGGATGATCCTCTGGGGGGTGGGGTTGATCCAGCCCTTTATTCCGGCTTCCTTTTGGTTTAGCTGGTTGCGTCGCCTTTCCCCCTGGTTTTTTTGGGGAGGCTTCTTGGTTTTGATCGCTGTGATTAAAATCACCAACCCCCAACGGAAGGACATCCTGGAGGTCTCCATCGGGGTTTTGGCTGTCACCTACTTGTTGGGTCTTTGGCTGGAAAGATTCCACCCGGAAAAGACGGGGCCCCAGTGGAAAGGATTGAACCTTTTGCTGACTGGGGTATTCGCGATGGTTTACGCCAGTTTCTGGTTCACCGTAAAAATGCCCCTCTCCCATATTTATTTTGTTTTCTTCCCCTTGATCATGACCTATTCGTGTTATGGCTGGGCGGCTTTGAAAGACCTTAAATATGCTCCCTTGCTGGCTAAGGCTTTCCTGGTCATCGGGGTTATCTTTCAACTGGGTTACGCGGTGGCGGTGGAGCCAAGGGATTCCATCTACACCAAGTGGACGGTCATCAAGCAGGCCATCGACCAAAAAAATTATCACCTTATGGGCGAGCGCCGGCCGGAAAGCCTCTACTAAAAAGCAAGTTTTGAATTCTTAATTATGAATTTTAAACTTTTGAGTTTTCCGCTTCGCGGAAAGGACTGGCTTTTTAAAAATAAATGCTTTCGGCGGGCCGGTAAAAAGGGTTTAAGTTTCCACGAAATGGAAACAACCATAATTCATAATTGAGAATTTAAAATTAGGTTTCCTGAGGTGTGAGTTGTCCAACAAGCGCAAATACATCCTCCTTTTCCTGGCCCTTTTCCTTTTCCGGACGGCCTTTGGATTGTCCCAGCCCTTTTTTTCCCCCGATGAAATTCAAACCTACCTCATCGGCTTGAAATGGTATTGCCATGGCGGCTGGCCCTATTTCGGGCCCGACCTTTTGGTGACCGAAACGGGTTTTCACACCCAGATTCCCGGGCCCTTGGAGGCCTGGGTGGTGGGTTATCCCTTGGTGATCTGTCCCATTCCCGAGGCGCCTTTCCTTTTCCTGAACCTGTTGACCACTGGCGTCATCGGCCTTCTCGCCTTGTACCTTTCCAAGCGCCTTCCCGAAATCCCCTTCCCCTTTCTTTTTGCCTGGATCGCGCTCCTGCCCTGGAACCTGCACGAGTCCACCAATATCATCAACCCTTCCTTTCTTCTGATCGGAAGCACCCTCTTCTTCCTGGGCTTCCTGGAGGCCGTCCCCTCCCTTTCAAAGGATTATTTGCCTCCGGCCGTGGCCTTCGCGCTCATGGGATTCGGACTTTTTTGGGACATGCAGTTCCATCAATCCTGGGTCCTACTTCCCCCCTTTGTGATCCTCGCCCTCGCCTTGCGCCTGAGGGATAAGCGGTTCCACTTTGTACACGACTTCGTCGCGTTCCTGGTGGGGGCCGCTCCCCTGGCCGCCCTCCTGGCGCCGACCTACCTCAAATACGGCTTCGCTCAAGGCACATCGGGCTTCCAATTGTCACGCCTTTTCAACCCGGATAACTTCAAGGCCTTTCCCGTCATCCTGGGCCGCTTCCTATCATTGCCGTGCTTCGAAACCCTTCGTTTCATCGGCACCGGCACGGCTGAGAGAAGGGATTTCCTGGTCCACTCGTTTTGGATTATCCTGCCCGGATTATTCATGGTTCTCATGGGTTGGCTCCAGCCCCTGTCCCTTTTCGCCCTTGGTTGGTTCCGGGATAAAAAACACCCGGATTCTTGGACTATCACAAAAATCGCGCTTTTTGCCTTTCTTTTGGTTTGGTTGAGCTTTTGGTTCACGTCCAAGGAGCCCCTGGCCCACATTTATTACATCCTCATGCCCCTGCTAACGGTTTATTCCATCTACGCTTGGAGCCGATGGGCTTCCCACCGGGCATGGCGCATCTTTGCGGTGGTTTGTATCATAGCGAATCTTTGGTTTGAGGCGGGTTATCTGGCCCGCATGCTGAAAACCCAGTCCCTCTACACCGACCGTGCGAAAGTGGCAAAAGCCATCGGCCAAAAGGACGACCGCATCCTGGGCGAAAGGCGCACCGGAAGCGTTAACTAACACCAGTTGGCAGCTACCAGCAAGGAGTCGAAAAATGGTTTACCGCTTACTTGTTTTCTTCTGGTTGGCAGGATCGGTTCTTGCGGCGGATGTTAACTTCCTGGTCATGCCCGACGAGGTAATCGGTCCGATCAGTCCCTATATTTACGGTATCAACGACAAAGACCCCGGCGACACCCATACCACCGTCCGACGCCTGGGCGGCAACCGCATGACGGGTTACAACTGGGAGAATAACGCCTCCAACGCCGGCAACGACTGGCACCACACCAGCGACGATTGGATGTGCGCCCAGAATTTCCATTACACCGACTGCGACAAACCCGGCTCCATGGCCGCCCAGTTCGTCCAGCAAACCCAAAAATACGGGATGGACACCCTCATGACGGTGCCGATGGCGGGCTTTGTGGCGGCCGACAAATCGGGCGTGGTTGCGGAAACCGAAACAGCACCGAGCAAGCGGTGGAAAAAGATCGAGTTCCACAAGAAAAGGCCCTACACCCTGTCCCCCGACCCTAATGGGCCCGTGGTTTATGAGGACGAGTTCATTAACTATCTGGTATCCAATTACAAGGAGGCCAAGGACGGCGGAGTGAGGTTTTACGACCTGGACAACGAACCGGGAATTTGGCCTTCCACCCATCCCCGCATCCATCCCGTCAAAACCTCCTATTGGGAAATGGCCAAAAAAACCGAGGTGGCCGCCGACAACATCCTGCGGGTGGACCCCACCGCCGTCATCCTGGGGGGGGTCTGCTACGGCTGGCAGGAATTCCTGACCCTCCAGGACGCTCCCGAGAGCAAGGACGCCACCATGACCGCCCAGTTCCCTACCTATCTGGATTTCTACTTGGATTACATCCACCAACTGGAAAAGACCTACCAAAAGAAATTGGTCCAGGTTCTAGACCTGCACTGGTACCCGGAAGCCCAGGGCGGCGGGAAGCGCATCACGGACGGCGACACCTCGCCCGATTCAATCGATGCCCGCCTGCAGGCACCCCGGAGCCTTTGGGACCCTGGCTACGTGGAGAAAAGCTGGATCACCCAATGGTCCACCAAGGGCCAACCGATCCAATTGATCCCCTGGGTGAAGGAGAAGATCGACAACCGCTGTCCCGGAACCAAGCTGGCTTTTTCCGAGTACGATTACGGCGCGGGCGACCATATTTCCGGAGGCTTGGCGCAAGCGGACGTGCTGGGTATTTTCGGAAAGTACGGCGTTTATTTGGCCTGCTACTGGGGGGATCTGAAGACTTACAACAAAGCGGCTTTTAAGCTGTACCGGAATTACGACGGCAAAAACGATAGTATTGGGGATACGGCGGTTTCCGCCGCCACCGAGGATATCACCCAAACCTCCTGCTACGCGGCCACCGATAGCAAAAATCCCGGCACCCTTTGGGTCGTGGTTTTAAATAAGAACCAGAAGGATTCCATTAATGGAAAGTTTAAGTTCAAGGGCAAAGAGACCTTTTCTTCCTACGAGGCTTACGCTTTCGATAAAAACTCGCCTGAAATCACCCTGGTAAAGAAGGACAAGGTGGACGGGGACCATTTTGACTATTCCCTTCCACCCTTAACCGCTACGCTCTTTGTCTGCCTTTCGAAGTAGCCTTCCACGGGGCAAAAAACTTCGTCTGAGGTTCAAACCGGGGCCTTTAGCCGAAAAATTGGCCAAATCCAGGAAATTCTAAAATCCTTACAAGTAAAAAGATCTAAAAGTAGGTTAAACGGCTTTAAACTTGGAAGCGTTTTCCAAACTGACAGTTTTAATGTTTAACTTACGATTTAATCCGTGTGATTTTTTTGGACTTGTTTTAACTCGTTGCATGGACAGTCGTTTAAATGCCAAAACTATGACCCTCCTCATAAAGTTGCCAGAATCATCAGTTATGATATCCTTCCCTTAGGGGTAAACCCTGTTTTTGCTTCAAGCGCTTTTGAGCCTGAACGGCAAAAACGGAACGAAAAAATTCAAGGAGCGTATCATGCGGAAACTTGCAGGTTTCATGATTCTCATGGGATGCGTCATTCTAGGTGCCATAGGGTGTCCAGCCAAAAGCAACAGTCCATCCAGTCCCGCTAATCCGACGAACACGCCTGCTCCCGCGAGCACAGGCACGGCCACAGCCACGCCGACCGCCACAGGACCTACCAGCACACCTACTGGCACAGCCACTTCCACACCCACAGCTACTTTTATATCGACGACCCAGATCACGATGACGCCCAACGCCAATGTCACACCCTGTTCCGCGGCGCCGACCTTCATACCGGTCTACAATTTCACCAGTGGCGTTCAATGCTGGATTGTGGATGCCTATACTCAAGCCAACGCGGGTGTGTCCTGCGTTACCGGCATCGGTACCACCTCGGTTATTCAACATAACGGGAATAGCGTTCTTTGTCTTACCATCAACAATTCATCGGCCGCTACGGTACAGGCCCAGGTGGAGGTCGTTTGGGGTTCCACTAACGCCGTGAACTTCAGTTCGGCGGCGGTCACGGCTTACGTGAGCGCGGATCCGAGTTTAGTCGTTCCTTCAGAAACTTCGGGCATCCTGAGCGCTCAGCTATTTAGTCAAAATGCCAGCTACAATTTTGATACCGGCAGCTCCTTTAAAAACCTTTCCACCACCGCGGGCGCTTGGACGACCATTTACAACCCTTCCGCTTTTACAAACACAGCGGCGATTCAATTCGGGGTTCAGGTTTCCAACATCGCCCCCCACGCCAAGGGGAACATTTACATCGCCGATGTGAATATAGCCCAACCAACAGTGCCGACCAGCACGCCTACCTCCTCTCCTACGGGTTGCGTGCCGCCACCCACTTTCACACCCTCCTATCCCTTTAACTGGACCTTTGACAACTATTGTTCCCAGCCGAGCGGATGGGCTTCCAACAACAACGGAGGCAGTATTGTGGTTCCAGGTTTGGTTCTTTCAGCCGTCCAAAACGAGAATACTTGTACAGTCGGCTGCGAATCCCTTTTGGCGGGGCCGATACCGTTTACTGCGGTGAACCAAGCGGCCGATATTGAGTTTGATTTCCCGAATTCGACGGCAGGAACCGATCTGACGGGCCGAACGATAACCTTTTGGTATTATCTCGACACCGCCCCTTCGACTGGCTGGTTCGGCCAGATGTATGTCCAGGATGGTGCGAACGGAGCATCGCCCTATAATTACCAATCTTTAGCATTTGGCACTGTACAAACCTTAACTTGGACCCAGGTTTCAATCCCGGCAAACCAAGGAGGAGTCGATCCTACCAACATTTGGAAGGTGGGTGCCCAAATTGGAACAGGAGCCACCGGCACAGCACCCTTCACCAGTCCCAACTTTTATGTCGACAACGTAACAATCCAATAGCGCCGTACTTTTTCTAAGAAAAAAGCCCTGTCCCCTTCGGGGGATGGGGCTTTTTCTTTTTAGGACATCTTTCGATAATCAAATAGTTGGTTTCTGCGGAAAGTTTAAGGCCACCGGCTCCAGGGAAACATCGATCCCAAGCCCCACTCCCAAACCCAATCGGGCAAGAGCCAGCGCAGGTAATAAGCCGCGTAATCGTCCGGCTTCACCAAATACCGCCGTTTCATGGGGCTTTGGTTTAAGGCTTTTAAAACCACTTGGACCAGTTTTTCCACTGGCGCCGCGTGCTCAAACCTTTCCTTGGCGAATTTCTCGAATTGGCGCATAAAGGGAGTATAGGGGGACTTGGGCGATAGAACCTTTTCTCCCATTCGGGTGTTTTGGACGACGGAAGTCCTTATTTCACCGGGGTTTACTTCTGCGACATCCACACACCATTGGCGCGCTTCCATTCGCAGGGCCTCCGTTAGGGAGTTCACCGCCGATTTGGTGGCCGAATAGGGCCCCAACCCGGGCAAGGCCGCGAAGGCCGCGATACTGCCGATATTCAGGATTTTCCCGGACCCCCGTTTGCGCATGGCCGGCATCACCGCCCGGGTCACGCGCAAGAGGCCGAAAACGTTGGTTTCGAACTGTTCCCGGATATCCTTGTCCGAGAGGTCCTCCCAAAAACCGGCCATGACGAACCCCGCATTGTTCAAAAGAACGTCGATCCGACCCTCGCGTTTCAACACTTGCCGGACCCCCCTTTGGACCGAGGGATCGCGATTGATGTCCATGAGAAGTGGAAAAACCGGAAGGGCGCGGGAAAGCTCCCAAAGGAGCCCGGCTTTTCGGGGTTTGCGGTAGGTGGCGTAAACCCTATATCCCTTCCCGGCCAAAGCCTTGGCGCAGGCTAGGCCAAACCCGGAGTTGGCGCCGGTAATGAGTGCGACATGCGGGGGATTCAAGCGCCCCCCTTTTGGAAACCCTGGTATTTCAATTTCAAAACCCAGTCAAAAAGCGAGTCCGGCATGAACCAACGCAGGAAGGGGAGCCAAACCGCATCCTTTCCCACGGGATAACGGACGGCCATGCGCCCGGCTTGGAGGGCTTTCAGGACGGTGGCCGCCACTTGTTCCGGCCCGGGCATGGAAGAAGACGGCTTGTTCCCAAAATGGAGAATGTTCTCCAACACCTTCTGGTAAGCCGACTTCCCTTTCTGGAAAGCCAGCGCCTTGCGGCGGTTGACCTTGAACGGCGTCCAAATGGTGCCTGGTTCCACCACCGCCGACTCGATATTAAAAGGGCGTACTTCCAGCCGTAGGCTTTCGTTGATGGCTTCCACGGCGTGTTTGCTGGAGCAGTAAAGGCCGATTCCGGCGAAAGTCATCCTTCCGGCGAGGGAACCGATGTGGATAATCCGGCCGTTTTTTTGCCGGCGCATCACCGGCAATACCTGCCGCGTCACCCGCAAAAGGCCGAATACGTTGGTTTCGTACTGGGCGCGGATTTCGGTGTCTGAAAATTCCTCCATGGCCCCGAAAGCCCCCCAGCCGGCGTTGTTCACCAGCGCGTCAATTCGACCGGCCCTCTTAAGGACGGCGGTAACGGCGGCTTTGACCGAAGCAGGCTTATCCACGTCCAAAGGGAGGATTTCAAGAGGAAAATCTTTTCCAGCATCCCTCAAGGACCCGGCTTTTTTCATGTTCCTCATGGTGGCGAACACCCGGTAACCTTTCCGGGCCAAGAGCAGGGCGGTTTCAAAGCCGATGCCGGTGGAACAGCCGGTAATGAGGACGACGGGTTGGTCTCCCAAGGGGGTCCTTTTGTTTTGAAGTAAAGGCAGTTTAATTTAAAACCGGAGGAATTTCCCGTTCCTTTTCATTTCATCGGCCTTCATCCACTCTTCAGTGGCGGGCGGCTTCCCTTTGGGTCTTCTACGGTGAATTCAATCTGGAGTCTTCCTCAAGGGCCTGCTAGAATCCCAGTTGGTTCCATTTCTTCAAGGAGCGCCCATGCGCATAAAGGCCCTGACTCTTTCGGCGATCTTCAGCCTCCTGTTTCCGGTTTTCCTCCGCGCGGCAACCTTCAACGAAGCGGATGTCCTGATGCTGGAAGGGACCGTCATGGTGCAGAAAGCGGATGGTTCCAAGCCCTATGCCCTTCAAACCGGAAGCACGGTGGAAAAGGGGGACACCCTGACCTGTTACGACCAAAGCTGGGCCATCCTCAAAACCCATAAGGGCGACCGGATCGGCCTGGATGGGAATACGGTGGTTAATATTGACGAGTACTACATCGAGGGGCCGGACCGCCAGATCCGGTTCGTGCTGCAAAAGGGGACCCTCTATTTCAAGACCAATGGCTGCGGCTCCCACCAAAGCTTTTTCGAGGTCAATGCCGGTTCCGTGGTGGCGTCCATCAACGACGTCCACGGTATCCTCCACTATGACCCGGCCAAGGAAACCTTCCAGGCCCAGTATTTGGTCGGGAAATTGACGGTCATCGACAAGGATCACGAGGAAAAGTTCAACGTGAACCACACGGAACATTCCTGGGTGAGCGGGAAAATGGACAAGGAAGACCCCGATCCCGTGGACGAATTGGACGTCGTGAACTTCAACAAATTTTTCGACGGAGACCCCCGCGTGCCGCCCCCCAGCAATAACTTCCTGTTGAAGGGCTCGGACTGATCGCGCTTCCATGAGCGGCCCCAACGTCGAGTTCGACTGCCCCTATTGCGGTTACCCCAATTTCTCCCCCTTGGATCCCCTATCGGGGGTCCACCAGTGGACCAACGATTGCGAAAATTGCTGCCGACCGATCGTTTTAAGGGTGCGGGTCCGGGGCGGGGAGGTCGAGGAAATGAACGTCGAAAGGGAACAAGACTAACGGCTTTTCAGGGGTTCTGTTCGGGCTTAATCCTCCAGTGGAAAAGTTGACAGGCAGGGGCTTAAATGGTATTTTTTGATAAAACGCTTTAACCGTTTTAACAAAAAAGAGGTTAAACTTCCTTAGGCTTATCCAAAAGTGTCTTTTGTTTTGAGCCGTCAAAACTCACCCTCGCATCGGCCCTCTTCTTGGAGTAAGGGAGGGAAACTATTTACACTTTTCCCTTCCAAAATAATGCTGGTATTCCGCCGATGAATTTGTCCCAGGAGGAAATCACATGCGTCGCTTACCATTCATCCTTTTAGTCGTGTTAGGAATCTTTCCTGCCTTGTATTTTACCGGTTGCAAGGGCGGGAACTTCGCGCCCCAGCCTTATTATGGATATATAACGAACACCCCAACGGGCACTTTTACAATAACATCAACCCCCCTTCCCGGGTCACCTACGCTGACTCCCACTCCTTCGCCGACTCCCCCTCCCTTCGTGGGAGATACCTTCAATTCACAAAGTGTGGTTTCAAATTGGGTCCTCAACACAACGCAACCATCCGGGCTTCCCGTCAGTATCATTTACAATTCAACTTTTTCGGGTTGTGCGGCCTCCACTGGCGCAATGGAGGTGACCGTTGGGTTCAACGCGGTTACTCAAGGCGTGTTTCTCCAACACGATTTAACGTCTCCCGTAAATTTGGGCGGGAAATCAGTGACCCTTATTCTTGACGTTACCGGTGGTTGGAATTCGGATTCGGCCCAACTTTATGGGGCTGTTTTCGTAGGGCAAGGATCCACGGCAGGGCCCAATGGCGGATTAGCCTATTCCTCACTTTATCAATCGGGAACCGGACTCTATTTCGCCTCCACAAGTACGCCGAGCAGTTCGGGCTGTGTCACATTAACCTTGCCCATCCCAAGCGGGGTCACGGCAACCGATAGTTATTCAGGTTATAGCGTTTACAACGGCCCATTCGATTCCTCGCAAGTTGAGATTTTGGGTATCCAAATCGGGACAGGCGGTAGTGGATCAGGTTTTGCGAATACCATAATCGATATTCAAAGTTGGCTTTGATTCAAATTAAAGGACAAAGGAGTTGCGATCTTGAATAATTACTCCTGGTTTACAAAGGCGGTCGCCTTTGGCGCCGCCTTTTTTATTGCATCCATTCTTCACGCCGCATCGGGTTTCGTTTGGGAGGATTTCGAGTTGGGGGCTTCCTTTTGGACCACCGGCATGGAAGGCCCGGCCATGAGTGGGGGCATCATCTCCCCCGATTTCCCTTCCCACGGCAAATTCGGCTACCGGGGGCATTTTCTTTTCCCCGCGAATGGCGGCAAGGCCGATTTCACCACCCGGCAGGTGGGTGACCTGACCGGCGGAACCTACCTGACCGTGGATGTCTACAATGCCTCGAAAACCCCGATGACCCTCATGATGATCGTCAAGCAGGGCCAGGCCTGGTTGTGGTGCCAGTCGCCGGAAAAACCCATCCAACCCGGCTGGAATAAGGACATGACTTTCGACCTGACTTCCCTCAAAACCGATTCGGGCAAAACCCTGACGGACCTGAAGGACATCATGCAGCTTTCCCTCATTTTCCAATCGAAGGAAGCCGGGGAAGGATATCTTTACATCGACTACCTCCGCCTGGAGGGCGCCAATCCCGGCAAGGTCGCCATGGTGCGGCCGGAGGAAATGGCCACCGGAAGCCCGGTTACCGTGACCGGCTTCGAGGACGGCTCCTGCCCCCTGTCGCCCGATACCGGTTATTCCGGGGCCACCGGGGCCGACGCCGTGACCGCGTCCGACGCCCCCGAGGGAACCCGCGTAGCGGACTTGGCTTTCGACTGCAAACAGCCCGACGCCCACGCTTCCTTCCAATTAGAGGCGGATATGGACCTGTCCAAGGTGACGGGCGTGGTTTACGACGTTTACAATCCCTTCAAGCAAAACATAGACGCTTCCATATTCGTGAACACCGGGGCCAACTGGGATTACTACGAATCCTCCTCCGCCACCCTGAAACCGGGCTGGAACACCGACGTCACCTTCGCGCTGAAGGCCAAAACCTTCAAGAGCGCGGCTTCCAAATGGACCAACACGGTGGGAATCAGCGGCATCAGCGTCACCCGCAAGCTGGGGCTCACCTTTTATCCCCACCAGATTGCCAAGTCGTCCATCCGCCTGGATAACCTGCGGTTCCTTTCCAACGATCCCAAGTCGGTCCAACAGTTGGTCAACGACCTCTTTCCCCAGGTTCCGGCCACGGCGGGCGGGGACAATCTCTTGGAAGGTTTCGAGAAGGGCCTTACGGCCTGGACTGCCATTGCTTCTTCCAAGGCGACCGGCTCCACCATCGTGGAGGGGAAAGCCAGCGAAGGTACCCACATGCTGAAATGTGACTTCGACTTCGACGACAAAAACCAGCAAGCCTGGATCGGCATCGACCAGGATTTAAACTTCAAGGATTCCTCGGCCATCAAGGTGGACATTTATAACCCCAACCCCTCTCCCCTCCAGGCTGAAATCGTCCTGAAGCTGGGCGACACCTACGACTGGACCGAGTCCAAGGGAATCCAGATGAAACCCGGCTGGAACCGTGACGTGACTTTTCCACTCAAAGCCAAAACCTTCAAGAACGCCGCCTCCAACTGGATGAACCATGCCTATGCCGATCCCTTGGACCAGGTGAAGAGCCTCTACATCGGTTTCGTTTCCACGGGAGCCTTGAAGGGCTCAGCTTATTTCGACAATATCCGGGCGACCGGCTCCTTCAAGGCGGGGACAGCCGCGGCCGCGGCCCAGCACGAGCTGAAGGGCCGTTCGGTTTTGTGGGACCCCCTCCTGAATTTCGCCGGTGACGGATGGCTGGCGCAAACAAGCCCGGGAAGCAATTCCTTCGCGGTCGTCTCCGAGTACAAGCGTTTCCAGGACGAGAACATCGTGGATATGAAATACCGGACCGTCAGCGATTCCCAAACAGCGCAATTCGTGAAAACCCAAGAGACCGATTGGAGCAATGTCCTGGGACTGCAGTTCGACTTTTACAATCCCCAGGATTACGCCGTGGGCTTCACCCTGGCGGTCCAGACGGGCCCCAATAGCGAATGGCAGGAAAGCACCGAAACCACCTTGAAGCCGGGCTGGAACCGGGCGGTCAAGGTGGATATCACCCAGCCTATCTTCAAGTCCCTGCAGACCAACTGGAGCGGCACAGACTTTCTGCGCACCCGGGACGACATTCGGACCGTCATCATCAACATTTACCCCCATCACGTGGGCGATGGAAAACTCTCCATGGCCAATTTGAGGATCATCGAAAGGGACCTGGTCAGCCCCGCCACCGGCTCGGATGATTTGGGTAAGGCTTTGGGTCTTTCCTCTGAAACCCAAATTTCGGCCCGTACCTTGAAGTACACCCTGCTGGACAGTTTTGAGGGCAACATCTCGGCCTGGCAGCCCGTGGCTAACGCGGTTCTGTCCCAATCCACTTCCTATGCCACGGATGGAACCCATTCCTTGAGGATCGATTATCAGAGCGCTTTTGTCGCGGTTGGGACCAACCCCGCCATTGAATATAATCCCCCGGGAGGGACCATGGACATGTCCCCCTATTCCAATGTCCAGTTCGACGTTTACAACCCAGGCCTTCCCGTGGAAATGTACATGGCTTTTTATACCGGGCCTGCCTACAACGGAACCGCCACCGGCCAGGACATCCAGTCTATTTCGGTGACAATCAGTTCGGGCTGGAACCGAAACCTCAACATTCCCCTGCTCGGCAACCAATTCACTTCGGCGACCACGGCTTGGAAGGAATGGGACACCCTGCGAAACGCCAGCCAAACCCACCAGATCCAATTCGTGATCGAAAGCCTCAGCGGCGGAATCCCGCCGGGGCGGCAGACCATCTATCTGGACAACGTGCGCCTGATCGGCGCCGGAAACCAACAGGTGGACGGCATAGCCAGTGAGCAAATAGGCCTCAAGTTCAATCCCTCGGACGCGGTGCAATTCGTGGCCAACGGGACCGTGATGGGTACCGGCACCAACCAGGCCCAATTTAATTTGGGCAAGGTGAGGCTGGATGTCCGGGCGGAGGGCGATGAATTTTCGCTTTTCACCGGCGATCAATTGAGCAGTACCGACGATCCCATGACCCTTTTGAGCGGGGCCGTCCTAGGGAATCAAATTTACGGGATAGACGACCGATATACGGTCCAGGGCCTGGGCATGCTCGAAGCCTCCGGTTTTTCCGAATATGGCGCGACCCCCGAAAGCCTGGGGAATACGGCCGGTTATCTCCTGCGGTTTAAGACTGCGCCGATCTCCGATTGCTTCCTGGGCGCCGGGCTCCTGGATAGCCGGTATGGCAATAACCCGGGGTCCAATCCTTTGACCGCGGAGGTGGAGGCGGACGTTAAAACCTACGAGGCCGACGTGCAAGGTTATTTCCGGGATATACGCTTAGGGTTCCATGGCGAAGTGGCCCAAAGCGCGTACGACGCTTTCGCCGGAAGCCCCTACGACCTCTCGGGGAATAGCAACGCCTATTACGCCGAATTGGACTACCAATTCGGGGCTTTCAAGATCCAGGGAAGCCGGTTGGAGCATGGGCTCAACTTTTTCGCCCCCTATTCGGGATCCCCCTATTCCGGCGCGGACCAGAATACCGGCCAAATCACCTGGCAAATGGATACCCTTCCGCTAATTAAGGATATGCAGGGCTGGGGCACCTTCTGGAACAATTTGCTCACGGGCCTTAACCTCCAGGTTCAATATTATGATTATGCCTCCATGACCGATACCTACAGCAATTTCGGCTTGAGGGCGCTTTTGCAAAATAACACTTACCGCCCCCCGCTGTTTTTCTTTTTCTGGTGGTACTGGTACGACGAAGGGCAAAACGCGGGGGACCCCCAATTGCCTAATCCCGCCATCAGCGACCGGGCTTTGGTCACCACCTCCAATTACGAGCTTCATTACCAATTCACCCCCAAGATCCTCTTGACGGGCCTTTTCCGGGACGCCTTCACGGATTACTGGGAAACCTTCACTTATTCGGGACGGTTCAGCTGGAAGTTCTGGGGTGATACCTGGGTCAACGGCGACTACAAGCATGTGGACCAGACCGGCAGCCGTTTTGGTTCTTATGACAACTTCTCGGCCGGTTTTACCAAGTACCTTTGGCAAAACACGGTCACGCTCAGCCTGATCTATGGGGTTCCCAGCTTCCTCGATTATTGGGAGGATGACAATAATTTACAGACGGTGGACATGTGGGCTTTTTCATTGGCCGGGAAGTTTTGAGGAAAGAATTTATCATGAACCACCAAGCCCTCAAAACCTCCGGGAAGTCCGGGCTGTCCCGTCGTCCCCGTTACCGGTGGATGGTTTGGACAGCTGCTTTTCTGTTGGCCGCCCCGACGGGGACTTGGGCTTCCAAAACCAAAAAAACCACGGCTTTAGGATTGAAGGTCCAGGGCTTGGCCCTTTCGGAAGACGGCAAGCCTTATTTCTTGGCCGGTATTGAAGCCTCCGGCCTTTACCGGCTTTCACCCGGGCAACTATCCTCTTTTTTTAAGCAGGTCAGGGCGGCGGGCGGCAAAGTGGTGAAGACCAACGCCTTCTCCACCGGCAAAGGAGCCGACGTCCTCCAAACCGGGCCGGACCAATGGAATGAGAACGCGCTTTTGAAGCTCGACCAAATGGTGGCATCGGCTAAGGCTTCCGGAGTGAACCTGGTTTTGAACCTTTGCGCGGATAAGGGCGATGAGGGGGGAAAGGCCGATTACGGGGCCTGGGTGGGCAGCCCCAACCCCGGCGTATTCTTCATCAATTTCCAATGCAAGGACTGGTACCAGGACTACGTGAAAATGCTCCTGACCCGGGTGAATAAGGTGACCGGCGTTAAATATGGCTCCGAACCGGCCATCCTGGCCTGGGACCTTATTGACACGCCGGAAAATCCCGGTGATGACCCGGGTTCTTTCGATGGTTGGATAGCCTCCATGGGGCCTTTCGTCAAGTCGCTCACCAACCACGCCTTGGTGGCCGTAACCCTCAATCCCCAGGCTCAGGGCATCAACGCCATTACGGCGGCCGGGCAACCCGGCTTGGATTTCGTTATGGACCGCCTCCAACCCCAGGCTCCCTCGGCCATGAAATGGGCCCAAGAAATTGGAAAACCGGTGGTGGCCTTATTGGACAAGCCGGAAGCCCAACCCGCCGACCTTTGCGCGGGCGCGCTGGTTGGATCCGGACCTTCCATGGCCCAGGATAAATGGACGGCCTTAGGTGCCTTTTTCACCGGCCTTTCCCATTTGGGTGGGTTCGGCGCCAAGGATCTTTTCGTCTCGGTCTCCGCCTCCCAAGTCGAAACTCCCGTCATGAGCTGGGACGCCCAGGAATCCATCAAGGTTGTTCTCGCTCATCCTGCCCAGGTTCAGGTCCGTTACGGTTTGGAGGGTATGATGGCCCAGGAAACCGCCCTCACCTCCGAACCCTCCACGACCCAAAGGGTGTCGCTTTCGGGCCTCGCCGCTGGAAAAACCTACACCTATCAATTGAAGGCGGTTAAGGGCGACGATACCCAATATTCCAACACCTCCACTTTCACCGCGCTCCCCGTGAGGCAAATCTTCGCCAAGCCCATTTCCCTGTCCAACCATTTCATCACGGTCAAGGGCCCCCATTTCTACGACGGCGACAAGCCCTTCCGCTACGTCGGCACCAACAATTATTACCTGCATTACCAGGGGGCCAAGTCGCTGGAATACGTCATGGGCTGGGCCCAAAAGCTGGGCTTCACGGTCATGCGCACCTGGGGATTTGGCGTCACCGGCAAACCGGAAAAGGATTGGGCCGACTGGGAAAAACGCCGTTACTTCGTAACCGGCCCCGGAAAATACCGGGAGGAGGCCTTTAAGGACATGGACGGGGTGGTCCAATCCGCGGCCAAGCACCATATCCGCCTGGTCATCGCCTTGGCCAACAACTGGGCCGATCTGGGAGGGGCGCCCGATTGGGTCAAGTATTTCGGCCTCACGGACAAGAACGACTTCTTCGCCAATAAGCAGGTCAAAGAGGCCTATAAGGACTACGTGAAAGCCTTCGTCAACCACGTCAACAGCATCAGCGGCATCGCCTATAAGGACGACCCCACCATCATGGCCTGGGACCTGATGAACGAACCCCGCGACGAATCGGACACCACGGGCAAAACCCTGGCAGGATGGATCGACGAGATGGCTTCCTATATTAAAAACCTGGGAGTGAAACAGCTGGTGACGACGGGTTCGGAAGGCCTGCGGGCCGAGAACGGCACCCACTATTCCGGAACCGACTTTATCCTGGACCACAGTTCGCCCAACATCGACTACGCCACCTTCCATGTCTACCCTTCCAACCAGTATTCCATGTGGAACCTGGAAACCACCCAGGCCCTTTTGGCGGCCTACGTGAAGGACGCCCACGGGATATTGAAAAAACCGGTGGTCATGGAGGAATTCGGCATCGACAAGGACCGGGCCGATTATGACCGGCCCAAATTCATCTATTACATGATGAAGGCTTTTTACGACGCAGGCGGGGACGGTACCCAATATTGGATGCTGGCCGAACCCGACTACAAGGGGGACAATTACCAGCTGGACCCCACCCAGGTGGATGCTTGTAACACGTTCGTTCTGATGTCCAACGAGTTAAGGGGAGGAAAAGGAAATGAAAAATAAGATCTCGGGAATGATTGTTTTGGGCGCCGGGCTGGCCCTGCTTTTGGGCGGCTGCGGCAAGGTGACGGGCCCCATCAGCCCTCTCATCCACCCGCCTATCGCTTCTTTCGGGGCTTTCGATGATGGAACAACGGATGGCTGGGTTTTTGACGATTCCAACCCGGTGAGCGTGGCCGGTCCCATCACTTGGACCAACCAATATGTTTTCCAGGGACCGGGAGCTTTGCAACTGCAAATCCCCGACCAAGGCGTCAGCCAAGGGGTTACTTATAACTTAACTTCTTACGCGGTCCATTACCAGTTCGCTTCTGCCCAGGACATGACGAATAAAACCTTCTCCGTGTGGATTTATTTTCAATCCGGCATCGTGACCCCGCCCAACCTCATTGGCGGCCAAATTTTCCTAAAGGATTCCAGTTACAATTACGCCAACGGGTCCTTCGTCAAATTGACCCCCGGCCAATGGAACCAGGTGACTTACAACGTTAATGCCCCCAATTACCAGGCGCCTCCCCCCAACACACCTAATGTTTCGCAAGTACTCCAGGTGGGAGTGCAAATCTCCGGGTCTGGCAGCGCCGTTTTCACCTCTCCAGGAGTCGTGGATGTGGATAGTTTCGGATATTAACCCTTCGGCCATTGGGGAGTCCGTGGCCTAAGAAAGGCCGGTTTGGAACCTTCGTCACTGCCGTTATATCATTTGATGCCTTTCTTCCGCAGGCCTGGAAAAACACCAAAGGCAGTTGGCGAAGGAAAAATTTGGATCCGCACTTTAAACGTACCTTAAAAAAAGTTCATGTTTTAAGCCCGGTCTTCCTTTTTCTGGCCCTGCTGCCTGTCCCCCGCATTTGGGCCGCCCCTCTTCCCCTTTCAGTCGTGGGAAACCAAATCATGACCAGCCAGGGATGCACGATCCGCTTGAGGGGTGTGGACGTTTCGGGGTTGGAATACAGCCCCACCGGAGACTATGGGAATGGGACCGCGCCAACGACCACCATCAGCGGGGTGGGCATGGCCGATTACCCCGCGATCCTAAGTGAGGTGATAACGGCCTGGCATTGCAATATCGTGAGGCTGCCCGTGAACCAGGATTATTGGTTCGGGTGCGGAAACCTGCGTGACTACGATGCGGCGGTCAATACCGCAGCCTATCGGGGCATGATCCAGGCCGCGGTCAGCGTTTGTTCCGCCCATAACGCCTACCTGGACCTGGACCTGCATTGGTCGGGCACCTATGGCGGCACCGCCCCGACGGCCCCTTGCGGGGGCGGGGGCTGGGGCACCGCCGGGGGATCGGCCTCTGGTTCCACCGGGCAAGCCCCGATGCCGGACTGGAACTCGGTGGCTTTTTGGTCCTCGGTGGCCTCGGTTATCGGCAACAATCCCGCCGTCCTTTACGACCTCTACAACGAGCCCTTCGCGCCCAACGGGAACGACAGTGGTTTTTGGAGCACCTGGCAGGACGGCGGGGCCGTGGCCGCCAGCGGAAACGTGACCTATGGCGACGCCCAGCCGGCCTTCAATACCCCGGGTTTTCAATACCTGGTGGATACGATCCGGGGCGCGGGGGTGAGCAATGTGCTCGTCGTGGGGGGGCTCCAGTACTCCTACGATTTAACCGGGTTGTCCACCAACGCGCTTGCCGACACGGCGTCCAACAGCGGCACGACGGTGGCGGGTAACGGAATCCTTTACTCGGCCCACGTCTACAACAACAAGGGCGTGACGGCGGGAGGGTGGGACCCTTATGTGACGGTGGCCACGACCAACCACGCAGTTATGATCGAGGAGTTCGGCGAGTCTTCAACCGATCCCTCCAACTGGGACAACCAAACCATCGCCTGGATCAACGGAAGCAATGACAAAAGCTACGTGTATTCCGCCATGGCCTGGGCTTTCAGTCCGGATGACGGCCCGCAATTGCTGACGAGTTTCAGCGGTTATCCCGCCACCTCCTACCATGGGGCGCCCGTTTCAACCTGGCTTTCCGCCATCAGTTCCACGGGCACCTGCCCCGCTTGGACATCCACACCCACGCCCACGGACACTCCCTGCGGTTATCCCGGCAATACCTGCACGCCTACTTTAACCCCCACGGCCACCAATACCCCGACCATAACACTGACGCCGGTGCCGGTGGGCCCGGTGGTCGCCATACCCAATAGGCTTACCGGCGGCAATACGACGACCACTTTCAGGGTTCCGGAATCCGGCGCGACACTAGAGATCTCCCTCTACACCGTTGCCGGGGAGTGGATGGCCACCGAAAGGGGAGTATCCGGTTCCAGCTTATGCCTTTGGAATTCAACGGGGAAGGCCAGCGGCTTGTACCTGGCGAGGGTTAAAGTGACCGATCCCGGAGGCTCTGTCCGGGCGCAGATCCTGAAACTGGTGGTGATCCGCTGACTCCAGGCCGGGAATCTTGTTTCTGGGGGTGGACTGAGGACCGCTGGGACTAGGGCAGGATCGGTGCGCCGCCGGTGTGGATCAGGGTGATCACCACCTTGCTGGCCATGAAAAGCGCGTAAACCAACAGGATCAATCCGCACACCCACTTGATGGTGTTCAAGGCCTTTCGGTCGAAAAGGTTCCGGCTGTATTGGACCACCAGCCCCAGGCCGAAAAACCAGACCATTTCACTGACCAATACCGCCGAAAAAAAGGAAGTGGCGGCCCCGCCGGTCAGTTCGATGCTGCCGGACACGTCCAGGGTGCCCACCAGCCCGATCCACCGGAGCAGGGAAAAGGGGTTCGTGGCCGCGATGAGGAACCCGATGATGAAGGAATCGTCCAGGAACCGGATTTGCCTCGAAACTTTCGGATTGTCCATCATCTCCGGGTTGTCCCTAATTTCCATCAGCATCGAATAGGCTAGGTAGAGCAGGAAAACGGCGCAAAGGCACCAGACGATGATCTTGCCGGTGCCTACAATGCCCACTTTGATCAGCCCGGCGAAAACCACGTAGGCCCAAATGGCGTCCACGATGGCGGCTCCGGCCCCCACTCCCACGGTTTGTTGGAACCCCCCGACGATGCCCCTGCGGACCGCCAGGGCGTTGACGGGCCCTAAGAGGGCCGCCGTGCAAAAACCCATGATGAGGCCCTGGGTGATGGCTTTGTAGAAAAGCGCGAAAGTTTCAGTGGTCATAATCGTATTTTACAGGAATCAAAACGGATTACACACAAAAGCTTTTGACCACCAAGGGCACCAAGCTCACCAAGAACAGCAAAGAACAATAGTTTAAGCCTGGTCAGGGTTTAATTTTTTCTTGGTGCCCTTGGTGGTTAAATTTTCTTTCGAATCTGGTATTCTCTCCCCATCACTCCGTTGAAAGGCCGCGAACATGGTTCCAGCTTCCAAGCCTCTCGTTAATATTCTGATGGGCAGCAAGTCGGACTGGGATGTGATGAAAAACGCCTCCGATACACTGGCCCAGTTCGGCGTGGCGCACGAGTGCCGCGTGCTTTCGGCCCACCGCACGCCCAAGGAAACCGCCGAGTACGTTTCGGGGGCGGAGGATCGGGGAGTGGAAGTCGTCATCGCGGCCGCGGGCGGCGCGGCCCATTTGGCCGGCGTTTGCGCGGCCCATACCGTGCTTCCGGTTTTGGGGGTGCCCATGGAAAGCAAGCTTTTGGGGCTTGATTCGCTTCTTTCCACGGCCCAAATGCCCGGCGGCATTCCGGTGGGAACCTTGGCCGTGGGCAAGGCGGGGGCGGTCAATGCGGCGCTCCTGGCCATCGCCATCCTTGGTTTGAAGGACCCCGAACTTCGAAAAAAGATCAAGCAATACCGCGCCGACCAGGCGGATAAAATCCTGAAGGAAAAACTCACATAACCCCAGTTCGAAGTGCGAAGTTCTTAGTTCGAAGTTTCGGAATGTTTTTGTTTGGCCCCGCCAAACAAAAACTTCATTCACTTGAAACTGCGGACTGCGGACTGCGAACTTAACCCCAGGTCCAACCATGTTTCAGGAAGATCCCAACCCCTCTAACACGCCGTTTGACCCCAAGTCCGACCCCTATTCCCTGCCCGCGCTCGTCAACACCCTGGCCACCACCCTCGGAAAGGTCATTTCCTTCCAGGAGGGCCCGGAGGCCCTGGCCTTGGTCGAAAGGGTCCGGCAGCTGGCCCGGAACTTCCGGATGACTTCCGACGTCAGGGTGGGCGAGGAACTGTCCCAGATCGTGGCCTCCCTGCCGGTGGAGAAACTCAACCTGCTCACCAAGGCCTTCACCCATTTCTTCGGCCTGATCAACCTGGCGGAAAAAATCGACGCGGTCCATGCCCAGGAGAGCCTGCCGGGCAACGGCGCCCCCCTGCCCGGTTCCATCCCCGAGGCCGTCTCGGTTTTAAGGGAACAAGGGGTGCTCCCCCGCAAGATCCAGGCTCTCCTGGACCAGGCCAAGATCCTCATGGTCTTCACCGCCCATCCCACCGAATCCCGGCGCCGCACCGCCCTCACCAAGCTCCACCGGGTCTACGCCACAGCCGTCCGCCTCGTCGAAGACCGCCTGACGGAAGCCGAGCGGGACGAGGTCATGAAATCCGTCCTGGAAGAGATCGTGGCGCTCTGGCAGTCCGACGAGGTGCGCCAGGTCAAGCTCAACGTCCTGGACGAGGTGAAGGGGTATCTTTACTATTTCGAGGAATCCCTTTGGGGCGTCATGCCGGAGATCTACCGGGAGTTGGAACGCTCTCTGAAGAAGGAATTCCCCAAGACCACCTGGGCCCTGCCGCCTTTCCTGCGGTTCGGCTCCTGGGTGGGCGGGGATAGGGATGGCAACCCCTTCGTGACCCCCGAAGTCACGGTGGAAGCCGTGAAGCACCTGCGGATCTCGGCCCTCAAAGCCCATATCAAGGCCATCGAGGAACTCAGCAGCCGCTTGAGCCCCTCCGACCGCCTGGCCCCCATTACCACCGAATTAGCCGCTTCCATCGCGCGGGACGAGTCCCTTTTCCCGGACCTGGCCGAACGCATCAATACCCAGATTTGGCATGAGCGCTACCGGCAGAAGTGCAACTACATCCATGAGAAGCTCCTGAGGACCCTGGCCCACGCCGAGGATTTCCGCAGGGACTGGCACACCATCCCGCCTCCCCCGCCGCCCGGCACCTGGTACCCCGGCGCCTCCGAGTTCCTGGGGGACTTGAACGTCATGGACGTCAGCCTCCGCGCCAACAAGGGCGCCATCCTGGCCGACGGATACCTGGCGAAGGTCCGGCACAACGCGGAAATATTCGGCTTCCGCCTGGCCACCCTGGACATCCGCCAGCATTCCTCCCGGCACACCCAGGCCCTGGCGGAAATCCTGGCTGGGATGGGCATCCGCCCCGACTACCTGTCCCTGGACGAGGAAAAACGCCTGGTCCTCCTGGAAAGCCTTTTGATGGACGAACGCCCCCTGATTCCCGCGAAGGCCGAATACAGCCCGGAAACCATGGATACCATCGAGACCTTCCGGGTGCTTTCCGTCATCCAGGAACACCTGAACCCCCGCGCCGTCGACACCTACATCATCTCCATGACCCACGGCGTCTCGGACGTGCTGACCGTCCTGCTCTTCCTCCGCGAGGCCGGCCTTTACCGCAAGGGCCACTACAGCCACCTCAACATCGTGCCCCTTTTCGAAACGGGCGACGACCTGCGCCGGGGAGCCGGCATGCTGGAACGGCTCCTGAAGAACGAATCCTACCGGGCCCATTTAAGCCTTCGCAACGACGTGCAGGAAATCATGCTGGGCTACAGCGACTCCAACAAGGAGGGGGGCTACCTCAGCGCCAATTGGTCCCTCTATAAGGCCCAGCAGGAACTGGCCAGGATGGCCGACAACCACGGAATCGCCTTGAGGCTTTTCCACGGCCGCGGCGGCAGCGTGGGCCGCGGCGGCGGGCCCGCCGGGCAGGCCATCCTGGCCCAGCCGCCGGGAACGGTGAAGGGACGCATCAAGATCACCGAACAGGGGGAGGTCATCAGCGACCGCTATGGGGAACCCTCCACCGCCCGCAGCCACTTGGAGCAGATCACCAACGCGGTCTTGAGGGCTTCCTTCCCGCCCAAGGAGGTGATCCCCAAGGCCGAGTGGAAGCAGATCATGGAAAAACTCTCCCGCCAGTCCTTCCAGGCCTACCATTCGCTGGTGTACGGCCATCCCCGTTTCGTGGAGTATTTCCACGCGGCCACGCCCATCGACGAGATCAGCCGCCACCGCATCGGCAGCCGTCCCGCCAGCCGGGGAAAGGGCGACTCCATCGAGGCCCTTCGGGCCATTCCCTGGGTCTTTTCCTGGATGCAAAGCCGCACCACCCTTCCCGGCTGGTACGGCATGGGGGGCGCCATCGAGGACTATTTGAAAACCGATCCAGAAAAGGGGCTGGCGGTTCTTCGGGAAATGTACGCCCAATGGCCCTTTTTCCAGACGGTGCTGGACAACGCCCAGATGATCCTATCCAAGGCGGATATCGACATCGCCCGCCGATACGCCGAACTGGTTCCGGACAAGGCCCTGGGCCGGGAAATCTTCGACCGCATCAAGGCGGAATTCGACCGGACCGTGAAAGTCGTCTGCCAGGTTGTCCAAGTGGCGGAACTCCTGGAGAAAGACCGGCCGCTGTATGACTCCATCAAGCGCCGCAACCCCTATATCGACCCCCTGAGTTTCGTCCAGGTCGAGCTCATCAAGCGCTTCCGCAACGACCCCGATGAGGCCGAGGCCCGGGAGTTGGAAGAGGCCATCCTGATGACCATCAACGGCATCGCGGCGGGGCTGAAGAACACCGGCTGACCCAAGAGGAATGTTGGGTTTTACCCTGTGAACTCGGTGTCCTCTATGGTAAACCGTCTTTATGAATGAAATCCAAAAAGCCGCTCAAATTATCCAGGAAGGCGGGTTGGTGGCCTTCCCTACCGAGACCGTTTACGGCCTGGGCGCCGACGCCTTGAACCCCTACGCGGTGGCGGAAATCTTCGAGGTGAAGAACCGCCCTACCTTTGATCCCTTGATCGTCCACGTGGCGGATGTGCGGCAGGCCGAAATCCTGGTGCTGAAGTTTCCCTCTGCGGCGCTGAAGTTGATCGAAAAGTTCTGGCCCGGGCCTTTGACGGTGGTCCTGCCCAAGTCTTCCATGGTCCCCGACATCGTCACGTCTTCCCTGCCCAACGTGGCCATCCGGGTGCCCAACCACCCGCTGGCCCTGGAACTCATCCGGGAATCGGGCCGGCCTATCGCCGCGCCCAGCGCCAATCTTTTCGGCCAGGTAAGCCCCACCACGGCGGAGCATGTGCGGCAATCTTTCGGGGGAAAAATCGGAATGATCCTAGACGGCGGCCCTTGCCTTGTCGGGGTGGAGTCCACGGTCATTTCCTTTGTCGACAAGGAACCCGTGCTCCTCCGGCCAGGCGGTGCGCCGTTGGAGGAGATTCAATCGTTGATCGGCCCGGTCCGCATCGCGGCGCAAACACCGGGCAAGCCCCCCCTGGCCCGAGGCCCACAAGCCGAGGGCCAAGCCCTGGGTGTGCCGGGGCAAGGGGCGCAGCCCCAAAACGGCCCCGGCCTCTTGGCTCCGGGGCAATTGGAAAATCACTACGCTCCCCATACGCCCCTGGTCCTGGGCGGTTCCCTGGAATCCCTTCCCAAGGGTAAGCGGATTGGATGGCTGGGCCTTCAAGCCCCCGCCGACCCGGGCCTCTTCGCGGCTTTGGAGGTCCTGTCCGACCATCAGGATTTGAGGGAAGCGGCGGCGAATCTCTTCGCCGCCATTAGGAGGCTGGATGAGAAGAATTTAGATGTCATTTGGGCCCTTCCGGTTCCGGACCAGGGCCTGGGCCGCGCGATCAACGACCGCCTTGCCAAGGCCAGCCAAAAATAAGAGCTCCAGGTAAAAAAGCAGGGGGTTCATGCGCCCGCCCTTAAAAGGAAGTCTTATCGGTGGTTTCTTCCACGGGCAGCCCCAGGACGCGGCGGACGGCCGTTTTCAAATCCGACAGACCTAGGGGTTTGTTGAGGAAAAGGTTCACGTTGAAACCCTTCTGGTGGAAGTCCTCAACCATATTCGAGTAGTAACCCGACACCACAATAACGGGCAGGCGGGAATGGATTTTCCGCACCTCAGGAAGTATTTCCAGGGCGCTGGTATGATTTAGCTTCAAGTCGGTAATCAGGAGATCGAAGGAGCTATCGGCCAATTCGGCCAAAATTTGACCGCCCGCCTCCACCGTCACCACTTCATATCCTTCCTGGCGGAATGTCTTTTCATACATCTTACGGATGGCGGCATCGTCCTCCGCGATTAGAATCTTGAAATCATTATGCTGTTTCATAACACCTCTCCTTGGTTGAATAAGCTTCGTCCTTCCTAACGCAATTGGTGTGCCAACAAAACCTAATGAAATTCCGTGGATTAAACCCCGCCGGTGGACCCTTCCACTTCTACCATTTACCCAAGTGGGAAATTTTTACGCAGGGACCGGAAAGCCGCAAAAGACTAATCAGCCACAGATGCATGGGATGCATTGGATAAACCGAAACCAAAAGATGAAATCAATACGATTTTTATTTTAAAAGTTTGTTTTATTTTTTGCCTGAATCCATCCCATGCATCTGTGGCAAAAATCATCTTTTTGCCTTAATCTGTGGCTTATTCATTGGGAGGTTTTCATGAAATACCGCAAATTAGGCCAATCCGGCGTCGAGGTTTCCGAAATCAGCCTGGGCTGTTGGACCCTGGGAGGATTGAATTGGGTGAACGGCTCCCCTAACGGCTGGGCCAACGTGGACGCCACCGAGGTCAAGCGGGCCATCGACTATGCCCTGGACCAGGGGGTGAACCATTTCGATAACGCCGATGTCTACGGCAATGGGCGGGCCGAACTCATGCTTTCGGAAATCCTGGGAAACCGCACGAAGAAGCTGGTCATCGCCACCAAAGTGGGCTGGTTCCCCGGAACCGCCGCCCATGCCTATGAGCCCGCTCATATCCGCCACCAATGCGAGCAATCCCTCATTAACCTCAAGCGGGATGTCATCGACCTTTATTATTTCCACCATGGTGATTTCGGCCCCGAAGACCGCTACCTGGACGATGCCGTGAAGGTCATGCACCAACTCAAGAAGGAAGGCAAGATCCGCCTCATCGGCCAGTCCGCTTATTCCAATTCCGACTTCGTGAAACTGGTGCCCAAGGTGAAGCCCGACGTGCTCCAAAGCTGGGCGCATATCATGGACGACCAGTTCATCCGGGAAGGCTCGCCGGTACGCAAGCTATTGGATGAGAGAAAGATGAGCTTTGTGGCCTTTTCACCCCTGAACCAGGGCATCCTTTTGGGGAAGTTCGACCCCCAGAACCCCCCCAAGTTCGAGGAGGGTGACCACCGCAAGGGTGACAACCGCTTCACGACCGAATCCCTACTGAGTGTCCAGCCCAAGATCGAGAAGCTGAAGTCCCGCTTTGGGAAGGACGCCAAGGACTTGGCCCGGGTGGCCCTGCAGTACCTCCTGGCCAACCCCGTAGTCTGCTGCGTGATCCCCGGCTTCCGGAACCTGAAGCAGGTGGAGGTCAACCTGGCGGGCGACGACAAACCTCTCAGCACGGACGACGTGAAGTTTATCGGGCAGACTTTCGCGTCCTAAAGGAAATTATCCTGAAGATTAAGAGTGCCCGCGCTGGGAAGACACGTCGTGGACAGGCTAAAATATCTAGAGGCGTCCAATGAGAAAGCTTTATATGGTCATCGCCGTGGTTCTAATATGGATACCGTCTTGGGTCCAGGGCCAGGAGGCTTCGGCGACGCCCACCGCCCAATTCGGAGGGGCCCTTTCGAAGGATTGGTGGCTGAAAGTTTACGCGGGTTATGACTATTCCCTGATGGGCGACGTCATTAACGGGATAAAAGCTTGGCAAGGAAACCTTCAAGCAGCGGGTTATAGCCCCACTTTCTCAACGGGCAACAACGGTTTCGTGGACGGAATGGAAATCGGCTTTGCCCTGGATGTCGGCCATTCCCTTTCGTTGGAGGCGGAGAATATCGCCACTCAAAACGAAAGTTACAGTTATACCAGCGGGGGAACGGCCTACAGGGAAACCATCGGGCCCAGCCTGGAAGACATCAACTTGAATTATTACCATACCCTTTTCCGTTCGAAGGGCAGCGCCACCTACGTGATGATCGGTGGCGGCTATTACCATGCCAACGTGAGTTATTATGACGTCACCGGCCCCTCCACGAGCCAGTCGGCCACCTTCACCGGGGATATCATCGGTGGGGCGGTAGGTTTGACCGAAAAACTGGAAATCGGAAAAAGTTTCACCTTCGGCTTTTCGGTGAAGGGCCGCTTGGCCACTTTCAGCGAAGTAAAGTCCTCAAGCATTTTTGACAATGGCTCCACCCAAACCACCAACGCTCCTTACGCCCTGATGATCTACACTCCGGCTCCCCTGACGGGGTCCATCACCGCTGGGTCCCCCAGTTTCGGGGGAAGTACGCTTCGCTACGCAGTCGTTGATTATTCTGGTTTCACCGGGGATGCTTTCCTAGCTTTTCATTTTTAACGTCTGCGGCGGGGACCTTCCCGGGGTTGTCCACTCGGGTTCCCGTCAGAAAATGAACCGGAACCAAGGGCGGATGAATCTTTTGAGTTGATTCCTTTTAACCCGGTAAAGAATCAGTAAAGACTTATA
This sequence comes from uncultured Pseudomonadota bacterium, assembly GCA_963770835.1. Taxonomy (GTDB): domain Bacteria; phylum Oederibacteriota; class Muellerivitia; order Muellerivitales; family Muellerivitaceae; genus JAJPJW01. The sequence continues at coordinate 523,169 of CAVYRH010000004.1, read as the reverse complement.
AAAAAATAAATGTTCGTTTTCCATACCCCTCTCTAACGTTAAACCCCCATTCCGTGAAACCGGTTGCAAAAATTATTAAATTTGGACGCACTGATATAATTTCATGGTGGGTTTAAAGAAAAGGTTCCAGTAAGAATTTTCGAAATCCTTACACACCCCACCTTAACCTTATGAGTTGTAAATCGGTTGACGCCGATTTTTTGTTTGGAGATATAACTTGTTTGAAGACAAGAAAAATGACGGCTTCATCGGAAGTACTAATGATTGCTTTCTAGAAAATCGTTTTTCATTTTTTGGGAAGAGTATTACTTCCAACGAAATGCTATTTTCGTTGTTAAACACCTTATGTTCCCTTCCGCAAGAAATATTCGGAAACATTAGCCCTTTTAAATCGATTAATGCCCCCCTTGGTTCCAAGAAACGTTTCCAGCAAGCACTTTACATTCTCGTCCTATCCCTGGTGATGGGAATGGCTGGAATAGGGGCCGGTTGGGCCCAAGAATGGCCGAACGCTTGTTTCAACAGCAATCTTACGAATTGGGAGGCCGTCACCCACATCGGGCCTAACGCCGCCGCCGGCACGGGCGGTGATTGCGGCGGGGATGTTGAGGTGGTGACAAACGCCACGGTTTATCCGGGCCAGGCGGCGCCGGGAACCGCCCCGAACTCGAACGGCCTTCTTCCCATGGTTCCTTTGGGCCAAACCGACGCTGTCCAACTATTCTCGGGCCATGGCGACGCCGGCCCGGACGACTGGGCCCGGGTATGCCAAACCGCCACCGTTCCCACCAACGGAAACACCTGCCTGTCATTCGATTTGGCCGCGATCTTCGAGAATTATCATTACGAGGATACCGTCGCCTGTGGCGCCAATGACGAAAACGGGGACGCCTACCTGGAGGTTCGCGTCCTTCTTGGAAACGCCAATTGCGCGGCCCAGCCGCCCAACAACGCGGTGCTTGACGATGTCATCATCAATTGGACCTATCTTGTCGGCAGCAACCAGATCCGGACCTCCGGCATTGTGGGCAATGGCGCCGGTTCCTACGGGGCCGCCACCGGTTGCACCATTAATCCCGCCACCTATTGCAGCGGGAACGTGCAGTGGGGTTATTGGCCCTGGACCCAATATGAACTGAACTTGTGCGAATACGCGGGCCAGCAGATCACGCTTGAAGCCACCATGTACGATTGCAATGAAGGCGGCCACTACGGCTGGGGTTATATCGACTGTCCCGCCTGGACCGCTTGCGCCCCGCCCACCGTGACCCTGGGCAAAACCAATAATCCCACCGGGGCGGTCAATGAGGGGCAGACCATCACCTACACCTTGACCTACGACAATACCAGCGCCACTCCCGACATCGGCGTGACGGTTTCTGACATGGTTCCGGTTGGAACAACCTTGGTTCGCAATTCCCAAGCCAGCACTCCCAATATGCCCTTAACCTTCGTCAACGGTAACCAGGTGGGTTGGGACATCGGTTATTTGGCGGCGGGCGCCACCGGCACGCTGAGTTTCAAGGTTGTCGTAACCCAGTCTTGCGTGACGATCGTTAACCAGGGCGAATTAAGTGATTTACTACAGCCGTGTAACTAGGTGAAAACCATGTCCTTTGTTTTTTTTCGCCCCCGTTCAACGAAAAAAAAATGCCATCCCCTGTTTTGGGGGATGGCGCTGGCCTGGCTTTTCGTTTTTCCAGCCGCCAAGGTTTTTGGACAATTCACGGCCATTACGGTTACAACGACCAACTCCTGCGTGACCGTCGGGGAAACCATCGCGGTCACGGCCGTCTTTGGCCCCACCAATCAGCAATTCGAAACCGACGACTACGACTTCGGTTTCGGGAATGCCTCGACCATCCTGATGCCGGATGGCTGCAACGCGAATTATAATACCGGCTCCCTCCCCACCACCGCCCCCGTTACGGTCTTTCAAAACGTAACGATCCCCGCCACGGTCACGGGCCTCTATACCACCGTGGATGTCGTTGGGATACAAAACAGCACCTATTTATGCGGCGGCAGCACCATCCTCGGCAACGTGACCCTCAATATGTGCACAGGCAACCCCACCAATACATTCACCCCCACGCCGGGAGGGCCCACGGACACGAAAACTTTCACACCCACGATTACTTTCACGCCCATGCCGACTTCTACCCCGATCCTAAGGGTGATATTGTCGAACGCCGTTACCAACACAGTTGCAGGCTGTCCCGTGACTCCAACTCCTAGTAAAACTTCAACTTTCAGCCCGACAACGACAAGCACAAAGACCGCCACTTCCACGGCCACTCAAACGCCCACTTTTACCTCCACACCCACGCCTACGAATAGCCCGACAATGACAACAACGAGTACGGCTTCCGCCACAACCACGGACAGCACAACGGCCTCTGCCACGTCCACGGCCACCTCTTCGGCTACGAGTACGACAACCGGCACGGCTTCCGCCACAACCACCAACAGCGCCACAAGTACGGCCACCAGTACGACCACCTCCACCGCTTCCAGCACCGGCACCAGCACGGCTTCCGCCACAACCACGAACAGCGCAACCGCCACTGCCTCGTCCACAGCCACCTCTTCGGCTACGAGTACAACGACCAGCACAGCTACGGCTTCCGGCACGAACACGGCGACTAGCACGGCTACTTCATCGGCCACTAGTACGGCCACCAATACCAATACAGCCACCAGCACGGCCACTTCGACAGCCACCGCCACGGCCACCAATACCCCGGTGGATACCTTTACGCCCACCAACACGGCCACCCTGACCGCCACCGCCACTCCCACCAACACCTTCACCGTGACCTCCACGGCTACCCCGACCCGGACCCCCACCCTGACCTATACAATGACCGACACTTTCACCCCCTCCAACACGCCCACCAACACAGCCACCCCCACGCCTTCCAACACTTTTACGAACACCCACACGCCCACCAACACGGCCACGATGACGGCCACCGCCACCCCCACCAATACCTGGACGATCACCAATACCCCCACGGACACCGCCACGGCCACCCCGACCAGGACGCCCACCTCGACCGACACTATGACCAATACTTTCACCCCCTCCAACACGCCAACGAATACCTTCACGCCGACTTTCACCTACACGCCCACCGCCACGAGGACACCCACCAACACTCCCACGGAAACCTCTACCTTTACGGCCACCAAGACTCCGACGAATACCTTCACCTCGACTTTCACTTACACCCCCACTGCCACCTGGACACCTAGCAACACTCCCACCGACACCTTCACCTTTACGGCCACCAAGACGCCGACCAATACCTTCACGCCGACTTTTACCTACACCCCCACTGCCACCTGGACGCCCAGCAACACTCCCACGGACACCTTCACCTTTACGGCCACCAAGACGCCGACCAATACCTTCACCTCGACTTTCACTCACACCCCCACTGCCACTTGGACGCCCAGCAACACTCCCACGGATACCCTCACCTTTACGGCCACCAAGACGCCGACCAATACCTTCACCTCGACTTTTACCTACACCCCCACCCCGACCTTCACCCCCACGAATTCGCCCACCATGACGGATACGGCCACCCCTACCAAAATATCCACCGAAACCTTTACTCCCACGGACACGGCCACTTTGACGGCCACCGGCACTCCCACCTTCACCTTTACTTCGACCCCCACCCTGCAGGTATCCTTCACCAAGCAGGTTTCCACGGGCCAGATAGAGCCCGGCACCCCCTTGACCTATTCCTTGACGCTCAACGTGAACTCAAGCACCTCCGGAATCGTGATGACCGACACCCTGCCGGCCCAAATGACTTACGTGGGGCCCGCCGCCAATAATCCTTCTAACCTTCCCACACCGGCTTATAACCTGACGTCCAACCAGCTGGTTTGGACCTTGCCGGCCCTCGCCCCTGGCACCTACCAGCTTTCTTACCAAGCCCAGGTCAACAACCTTGTGCCGGCGGGAACAGCCCTTACCAACAACGCGGTGATGGCTTACCCGGGATCCCCACTGATAAGGGCGAGCGCCCAAATTCTTGTACTCGGGGGTTATACGGTGAAGATCGGTGTTTATAATTCCGCCGGGGAATTGGTGGATACCATCTTGACGGAACAGAACTCCCAACCCATCCCGAGTTTCGCGCTTCAATCCGGCACGATCACAGCTTTGAGCGGTGCGGGCAGTGCGGTAACGGTTTATTTCGCCGGTGTCCCCATCGCGGTTTGGAACGGGATGACTTCCGCGGGAACCCCGGCCACCAACGGGTCCTATTTCATCAACGCCGAGAATATCGACAGCTCGGGTAATGTAACCACCGTTTCGCAGAAGGCCACCGTAAGCCGGCCTTACGCCACAGTGGAGGCTGATATCTATAACGAGGCTGGGGAGCTGGTGCGAACCCTCTATACCCAGGCCGCCAATGCGGGAGGTTCCGAAATAACCGGCGTTAATTTAAGTTCCAGCACGATTTCCCCTGGAACCGTCCCCTCCAATCCCAATTCAAGCGTCCAAATTTTCATCCAAACTTCCGGGAATCCGGTGACCCTTGTATGGGATGGAACCAACGATTCAGGCGCGAAGGTCACCGATGGAGTTTATGAAGTCCAGGTCCATTGGAACAGTGGACAGGGGGAGCAAACGGATATTACCCGGGAGATCACGGTGACGGGGGGAGGGCATTCGAACACCGTCATAGCCGAACCCAATATCTTGACGCCCGCGAATTCAACGGCTTATTTCACGGTCCAATCCACTTCTTCCTACACTTTAAAGGCGAGGATCTATACGGTCGCGGGGGAACTCGTGAAGATGGTGACGGGTGGCAGTGGTGCCAACCAGGTATCCTGGAATTCCAACGGACTTTCCAGTGGGCTTTATATCGCGGTGATCGAGGTGCGGGGCGCCAATGGAGGCCTCATCCAGCGCCAGATTGTGAAGGTCTCGGTCCTTCATTAGCAGGATGATGAAAAATTAAAACGCTGAAAATCCGATGTTTGATTCTTGCTTTTCTTGGTGAGCTTGGTGCCCTTGGTGGTTCAAGTAGCTTTTGTTTTGATTTTTGTTAGAGCCTCTTACTTCAATGCTCCAGCATCACCTTCAAGGTCTGGCGCCCCTCCAGGTTGCCGTTTCCATCTAGCAGGTCTACCATGGCCACATAGACCCCGCTGGCGAGGGTCTTGTTGTTTAAGACCACCTGGTTGGCCCCCTGAGGTCCTTCCAGCACATCCACTTTCTCGCCGGCCAAATCATAAATCCAAACTTTTAAGGTCAAAGGCTGGGTGGGGGAACACTGGAAGGTCAAGGGCGGTTCCCCTACGCGCCAGGGGTTGGGGTAGGCGAAAACCCCTAAGCCCGCCCGACCGCTGTCCACCACCGTCACGTCTTTCGTCAGGACTTCCTCGCCGTCCATCCCGCTTTGGGAAAAGACTTCCAGGTAATAAAGACCGTTGGTCACCTGGTTCCCGTTCGCCGCCCTTCCATCCCAGGTGAAGGTGGTTCCGTTGCTTAAACTGATAGTAACCCCGCCCTGGGCGGACCCCTCTTGAACGGTGGAGGAAGAGAGTTGCACCGCGGTGACCGGCCCCGAGGCCCCATTCTGCTGGTAGAGAATCCGCACCACTTCCCCAGCTTCATTGCAAATCTCCGCTTCCACCGTATCCAAGGGCCTGCTAACCGTCACGGTTTGGAGGGCGCTCTGGTCCGAACCCGTGGAATCTACATTGTCCACTTTCACGTAATAAGTTCCGTTCAAAACCGGGTTCCCGGACGCGTTGGTCCCGTTCCAGGCGGTCTGAAGGATTCCGTTCCAATAAATAGAAACCACGTTATCGGGCCCTCCCAGGCTGGTAATGGCGTTACCGGGGTTGAGCAAGAGGGACAAGATAGGTTGGGCGGATTTCTCGACCAGCAACTGCTTCACCAGTTCCCCGGCGGAGTTATAGACGCAAAAACTCACCGTATAGGATTGGGGCGGAGGAGTGGGAGTTGCTGTCCCCGTCGGGGTAAAACTATCCGTCACCGTCGACGTAGCCGTGTTGGTCGGCGTAAACGTCGGCGTAGGAGTGAAAGTAATGGTGAACGTGGAGGTGACGGTGGGGGTGGAACTGGGCGTTCCGGTGGCCGTGGGGGTGAAACTGGGGGTCGGGGTCGGCGTGATGGTAAAAGTAAAACTTGCGGTGGGGGAAGAGGTGGAGGTCGCGGTGGCTGTTGAAGTCGGGGTGAGGGTCGGGGTGCCCGAAGGCGTACTTGACGGCGTTGCCGTCAACGTAGAAGTAACCGTAAAACTAGGCGTCAGGGTGGGGGTGCCGGTGGCTGTGAAGCTGGCGGTCACGGTGGCGGTAAGGGTCGGTGTGCTGCTCGGGGTGGAAGTCGGTGTGAGGGTGGCGGTGAGGCTGGGGGTGAAACTGTTCGTCGTCGTCGCCGAATTCGTCGGGGTGCCCGTGGAGGTGGGGGTGGCGGTCAAGGTGGGTGTGAAACTAGGAATGGACGTGGGGGTTTGAGTGGGTGTCGGGCTTTCCGTGAACGTATCCGTGACGGTGGGCGTTGGGGTGGCGGTTGGCGTAAGGGTCGCGGTGGAGGTCGCTGTGGCGGAGGGGGTCAGCGTCGCGGTGTTGGTGGGTGTGGCCGAGGCGGTGGGGGTGAAGGTGCCCGAAGGAGTACTTGACGGCGAAGCCGTCAATGTATTCGTTGGCGTAGCGGAGGCGGTGGCCGTGGGGGTGGAAGTAGGTGTGTTGGTAGGCGTCGGGCTGTTGCAGATGGAATTGCAGGAAGCCGTCAACAGGTTAACCCAGTACCATTCCTTATCCAGAGAAGACAAGGGGTTTCCCAAGGACCATGTGATTTTGCCGGACGGGTTCGAAAGTTGCACGTTGTTATAGGTGTCCAGGAAGGTGTCGTATTGGATGTTGCTGGAATCCTGGAAAATGGTCCCGGCTCCCAACCTCACGGCGGCCGGCTGGCCGGGGCTGGGATCATCAACACCGTAAAAGTCATCCGTAATGCTCACAGGTGTGTCGGTTTCGCCCACCCCTCCCCACCTTGAAAATTGGTTGACGGCGCAAGCCTGGCTGTGCTGGCAGCTCCAGTCCAGGGTCGAATACCAGGGCGTCACCCCGTAATCGAGTTTGGGGGAACCGACCGTGCTCCCGCCCCAAACGAAAAGGCCGTCGTCCAGGGCCACCGCCCCGCAGCTGTTGGGTGATGGGACGGTATAAACAATGACCAGCGCGGCCAGGAGGCTTTCGTCGAGGGCATTGGTGCTGTAGGTGACGGTTCCGTCCGAGACCAGGCTGGTCACGTTGTAGCGCACGTCGCTGAAAAACGCGCTGTCGCCGCTCTGCAGGTCCATCCCCCAGAAGGGGTCAGTCCAAACATTCTCGAAGTTGCCCTGTCCCACCAGGGTTCCCGAGGAGGTCAACCCTCCCCCCAGGGAAACCGGGCCGTTGAAGTAGATGTTTGAGGTTGCCTCTTCTATCAGTTCCAGGTAGGCCGCCACGATGGTGGCGTTGGCCGGCGGGGCACTTTGCATCACGATGGTATTGGCCCCGGCCAAGTTCACCCCCCCGGCGTAAAGCACCGAAACCCCGGAGGCGGAATAAAGGTAGAACTGGTTGATGGCCATGGTGTTCAGGGAAACGCTGGAGGAGGTGCAGTTGTCCAGGGGAGCGGTTTGGGTATAAGGCGCCCCGGAGGCCCCATATTGGGCCATGGCCGGAGCCAGGCCGAAGAGAAACAGCCCTAATACCATTGCTAGGAATGGGATAAGAAAAGGCTTCAAGGACCGCATCAGGAGAAAATCCGGGGTTCCGGCATAGGCCATTCCATTCGACTGTTTGCTGTTCATAACGGGTGTTATCGGCCTCCGCTGAAGGCTTTTAAGAAGATAAGATTCCCTTATATCCTTAGGAAACGCTCAAAAATTGAACCTTTCTTCCGGCCATGGGTATAATCGCCTTCAAATCCGGTTGAAAGAAAGGATTCTTATGAAAAAAACGGCCTCAATATTCCTTTTCGGATGCTTATTTCTTTTAACGGCCCCGCTCCTGAGGGCGGCCGATCTTTCCGACTCCGCGGCTTCTACCTCCCTTTCTTCCAAATGGTATTTGGGCATGGGACTGGGTGCCTCTGTTCCAGCCCAAAACTGGGACCCTGAATACACCGTGGGCGGCGGGGGAAATGTTCTCTTTGGCTATCGCCTGAACCCCGCCTTGTCCCTTCAGCTGTCCATTTCCCCCTGGACCTTTTCCGGGGACGGCTTAACCGTGGTGGATTGGCGGGTTTCACCCGAACTGCGATTGGCCAACCCGGGCCCCGACTGGGCCCCCTATATTTTGGCGGGACCGGGTTATGACTTTCAATTCTCAAGCCCAAGCGGGTACTTTACTTCTTCCTTGGCCGCCGTGGTGGGTGTGGGATTCCAGTTCGACTTCCGTCCCGGGGAACATGCTTTCGTGGAAGGGCGCTATTACTTCTTGATTTATAACAATGTCACCCAGGAAGATGTTCCGATCCTGATGGGTTTGAGCGAAGATCTTTGAACCACGTTGTAATAACGGCTGTCATTGCGAGAAATGCCCACCGAATAGGCGGGCGATAATGACGAAGCAACCTCAGTTTAGATAACGCCGTTGCGAATAATCTACGGCCAAGGCTAAAACAACCCATGAACTGAGGTTGCTTCGCCTCAAAATTCGAGGCTCGCAATGACAACAATAAAAATTTGGAGGAGCCATTGAGTCCCGAACAAGCTTACGCCGAGCTGATCCACCGCATGAAGGAAATCACCGTCTTGGGCAATACCGCCGGCGTTTTAGGCTGGGACCAGGAAGTCTATATGCCCTCCGCCAACGCCCCCTACCGGGCCGATCAGTTGTCCCTCTTGGCGGGCATGTGCCATCAGAAGTTCACCGACCCCAAGGTAGGGGAACTGATTTCGAGCGCCGAATCCTCGAAGCAACTCACAGGGGACCCCCTTTCCGACGGCGCGGTCAACCTGCGCGAGTGGCGCCGGTCCTATGACCGTTCCACCAAGCTCCCCCAGAAATTGGTCGAGGAAATGACGAGGGTCACTTCCAACGCCCAAGTGGAGTGGGTGGAGGCCCGCAAGGAGAACAAGTTTTCCCGCTTCCAGCCCTGGCTGGACAAGATCATCCCCCTTTGCCAAGAGATGGCGAAGTGTTATGGCTATAAGGAACACCCCTACGATGCCCTGCTGGAGGATTATGAACCCGGCCTGACCACCGGCGAGTTGAACCGGCTCCTACCCCCCTTGAAGGAAAGCCTTTCCGCCATGGTGGCGAAGATCGCGGCCTCCAAGCGCCAACCCGACGTTTCCATCCTCAAACGCCCCTGTCCCATCCCCGCCCAGCAGGCCTTCTGCCGCCGGATGTCCGACGCCATCGGCTTCGATTTCGCCAAGGGGCGCATCGATATTTCCGCCCACCCCTTCACGACCGGCTTGGGCCCCGCCGACACCCGCATCACCACGCGCTTCGAGGAAACCAATTTCGAGAACTCTTTCTTCAGCACCCTGCATGAGTCCGGCCACGGTATTTACGACCAAAACTTGCCCGCCGACGGCCATTACGGCACCCCGCGCGCCTCGGCGGTTTCCTTAGGCATCCATGAGTCCCAATCCCGTATGTGGGAAAACCTGGTGGGCCGGAGCCTGGCCTTTTGGAAATATTTCTTCCCCGAATTAAAAAAGGCCTTCCCGGGAACTTTCGACGACCTTTCGCTGGAGACCTTTTACTTCGCCATCAACCACTCCGCGCCTTCTTTGATCCGCACCGAGTCCGATGAGGTGACTTACAACCTCCATGTCTGCCTGCGTTATGACATCGAGGTGGCCTTGATTGGCGGAAAGCTGAAGACCGCGGATATTCCCGCCACCTGGAACGATTCCATGAAGAAATACCTTGGAATCACGCCCCCGAGCGACGCCATGGGCTGCCTGCAGGACGTCCATTGGAGCCACGGCAGTTTCGGCTATTTCCCCACCTACACCCTGGGAAACCTTTATTCGGCGCAGTTTTTCGCAGCCGCCAATAAGGAAGTAGGGCCGTTAGAAGGTAAATTCGAGAAGGGGGATTTTAAGCCTTTGAAGAAATGGCTGAATGAGAAGATTCATGCCCAGGGCCAGCGCTACCGGGCGGGGGAGTTATGCAAGCAGGCGACAGGGAAGGATTTGAGCCCTGAGTTTTTCCTGGGCCATCTCAACCAAAAATTCGGCGCGCTTTACGGGTTTTGAGAAGGTTTAGGCGGCCAGGGGTTTCCGGGCTTTCAGGCCAACGGTCGCCACCAGGATGATCTCCGCCACCACGAAAGCGATCACATAGGGCAATCCACCCTTGGAAAAGCCGTAGCTGTGCAAGCCCACGCCCAGGATGAAGTTCACCCCGTACCAGGCCATTAAAACCCCGAGAAAAGCGGAAATGATGCCGATGGTGAACCCCAGTTCCCTCAGCCAGCCGGCCAATCGGCCGTGGAGAATGGCCACATAACCCAAAAGGGCGATCAAGGCCCAGGTTTCCTTGGGGTCCCAGCCCCAGAACCTTCCCCAGGAATAGCTGGCCCAAACGCCTCCAAGGATGGTCCCGGCGGCCAACAGCACCACCCCTACCTGCACCACGCGGTAAAGAAGCCGGGTCAGTCTCTGGATAAGTTCTTTCCGGTCGCCCCGGAACCAGATGAACCAAAGGCAGACATGCCCGATGCCCAATGACAGCAGGAAAGCCGCGTAACCGGAGGTAATGGTCAAGACATGGATGGTCAGCCAGAAGGAACTTCTTAAAACCGGCTCGATGGGCTCGATGGAAGGGCTCAGGACGGTGGGAATGTTGTCCGCCAGCATGAACCCCACCGTTGCCAGGATCGACCCGGCCAGCAGGAACAGGCGGACCCTGAAGATAATCTCGAACACAAGGGCGAAGACCGTCATCATGAAAGTCACCCAAATCAGCGACTCGTACATGTTGGAAACCGGGGGCCTCCCCGCGATCAGGCACCGCAAAACGAAGCCGTAAATGCTCATGCTTACTCCCAGGACGAAGAAGCAAAAGCCGGGGATATAAAGCCAGTTATAAGCCTGGGGTGACTTAAAGACGAAAGAAAGGGCTATCAAGAACGCCGCACTCAGGTAAATCACCCAGGCCGAGCGGAAGGGTTTCAAGGCGTTGAACTGGGCCTCGATCTTCATCTTGCCGGGGTCCGGATAATCCTTGCCGCCGATTTGGGCGAGGATTTGGGAAAGGTTCTGGGATTCGGTGTCGAACTTGGCGGCATCCCCTTTGTCGTAGGCGCTCAGCATTCCGGCGAAGGACTCCAAAACCGCCAAGGCGGCATCGGGCATGGTGGTTTTAGTCAAGTGGTAGGCCCGGTTCAAATCACCGATGGTCCCCCATTTTTGGGTCGCGGTATTGGTCACAGGGATCAGGGCCAGGGCTTCCCCCGATTTGATGTCCTCATAGCGTTGGAGCCTGCCGAAAACCGCCAAGGCTTCCTTTTCCTTGGGGTCGAGGGTGATTTTTTTATCCTGTTTGGCGTAACTGCTCTTGGCATAGGCGATGAAGCCCTCGTGGTTCACCAAAAATTGGGCTGAAACCTTGGTTTGGGTCACGGGAACCCCCAGGAGCGACCGAAGGTCCAGGTTTTCAATGAGGATGAAATCCTTGTTTTCCCAGGCCTGGGGATGGGCGGCCCAGTCAAGGACCGTATCAAGGGAGTTCTTCCCATCATACTTCTCGCGTCCGGTGACGAAGCGCACGCTTTCGCGGGCGAAAGTGTCCAGGGGCTTGACGCGCCCCCCTTCTTGGATGGGGATGAGGGAAAGGGTCTTGAAGTCCAGCTCCCCGGCAAAGGCGGAACCACAAAAGGCAAAAAGAAACAAAACCAACGACACGAAAAATTTTGCCACGGATGAACACGGATAAACACGGATAAACAGATTCTGAAATGTTTTTTTCAAATCCGTGTCCATCCGTGTGTATCCGTGGCCCATTGTCTCTTGTTTTTTAAGTTCCATCTGTTTCCCTCTTGTTCCATGCCGGATTCTTGAACCAAAACATAAAAATAATCCCCAAGACCAGCACGATGGCCCCTCCGTATTTTATCCAGATGCCCGGGTCCCGCCCCACGGAAAAGACGGAGATATATTTGCCGTCCGGTTCGGCCTCGTAGCTGGCCTGGTAGACCGTGTAACCCATAAAGTGCAACGGCTCGTTCATGGAAATATGGGCCGGGGCCTGGATTCCCTTGGCGGGGTCCAGGTAAAAAACGTCGCTGGCGTAGGAGGCGGCTTTATTCGTGCCGGGGTCGAACCCGACCTTGAACTTGACCAAGTGGACCATGAAGGGAAGATCGATCTGCCGGGGACCGTAAGCCAGGGCAAAAGTCTGCCCCTGGGATAAGGTAAAAGAAACGGGTGAGGATTGATAGCCCAGCCAGCCATCCTTTTTAACCGTATTCTGGAGCACTTCGTAATGAAGGGCGGGCTGGAGGTCTTTCTGGTACGGGAGAGGCTGGGGCTCAAAAGTTTCTTCCGGCAGGCCTTCCGAAAGCCGCTCCGGGGCCTTGAATTGCATGTCCATCCATCCGGTGGCATAGTCCTGGCCCAGCGCAAGGGACTGGGAGGAACCGGTGAATTGTCCGTGGTATCGCGTCTGGTATTTCAGGCTCCCGTCGGGGGCCAAGAGGATCGCCAGGGCGTTTTCGGGGATGTCACTGGCTACCTTGGACAGGCGCTTTTTCCAATCTCCTTCCCTCTCGAAGAAAACCGAGGCGGGGCCCAAGTCCAGGCGGCCATTATCCGGGCTTCCCAAGAAAAGCCATTGGTCCTCGTGCACAAAGGAACTGTCGAGCTGCAGGTGGACCGCCGGGAACCCCTTCTCGCCCTTTTCCACGTTGCGCCCCCGGACGGTCCTTTGGGCGTTCAGGTAGAACTGGTCCAGCATCAGGAGGCCGTCCCCTTCCAGGTGGACCAGTAGGGGGTGGTCGGGTGAGGGGACGCGGAACGGGAAGGAGGCGTTCAGGGAGCTGATGGGGCCGTCATTCATTTGGTAATAAAGGGTCGGCTTTTCCTCCTGGAAGACATGGCCTTCCTCTCCCTCCTTCAGGGCGATCTGGCCGTCATCCCCCCACTGCTGGGTGACGAGGGAACCCGCCAGGATGGTGATGATGCCCAGGTGGGTGATCACGAAGCCCGTCTGGTATTTTTTCCAGGGGAAACGGGAAAAGGCCGAACAGAAAAGGTTGACGGCCAGGAGCATTAGGAAGCCCCCGAACCACCAGGTGCCGTAAACGAAACGTTTGGCCACGGCCGTGGAGAACCGGGATTCGACGATGGTGCCGGTGGCCAGGAGCGCCGCCAGGATGAGGATCATGGGCAGGGCCAGCTTGACCGAGCCCAGGAATTTTAGGATTTTGTTTTCTTTGAAAGGGTTCAACCTTGCTCCCTAACCCGGATGAGCCGGAACAAAAGAGGGCTCATTCTCAAGTTTCATGGCTTAAATAACGGCAATAACACCCGGTCCCTTAGCCCGGAAAGTTTTCGTTATTTGTAAAAACTTTTCGAGTAAGGGGCTCGTGAAATGAGGGAGTATCTTACGGGCGGTCGCGTGGCAAGACAAGTGATCTAAACCAATCAACAAAAAGCCCCGTCTGCTCGAGGCGACGGGGCTTTGGAAGTTGGAAAAACTACCCTTGTTAGAGATTAAAGTCGATTCCACCTTCTAGCGCCGTAAAGCTGTCCGTCCCGCCGCCGGCGGATACCGACTCCGTTACTCCATCCACGGTTTCTGAAACGGTTTGACTCGGAATGAAAATGATGTCTTCCTTTAACTGGACAGTGAAGTCCATATCTTTGCCGCCGGAAAAAGCCAAGCCCCCGCCAAGGGCCACCACAGGATCGGTTGTGGACCCTCCGGAACCGCCTCCCCCCTGCGATTGGTTTCCTTCGCTGGCGGAATATGAGTAGGAAGTGGAAGCAACTACGATACCGGCTCCGCCAAAAAAGTAAGGTTTCATACCTTCTCCGTCGAGGACATATTTGGCCCGCGCCAAGACCTCGATGAAATCGACGGTTGAACTGGCGCTGGCGGTTACGGTAGAGCCCTCGCCGGAAACCGTCCCGGATTCGCCCTCACTAATCGTATAAAAACCCGCGCTGGCTCCCAAGAAAAAGTGCTTATCCAACGGGAGATAACCGCTCAAGCCCCCCCCGAAGCCGATCTGCGAGCTGTACAACGCCAAACCCGCGTTGACATCCACTTAGAACTTGTTTTGGGCCGTTGGGGAATAAACCACGGGGTTGGCTCCGCTGGAAGCCGCTGAGCTGTTGTTGGGCAGGGCCGGAGGTGCCGAACCCACTTGGGCCTGCAGGCTTTGGGTGAAAGAGGACAGCTGGGGATTATTGGGATTGATGGCGAGGGCCTTCTGGTAGTTGGTGAGGGCATTGGCTTTGTCCCCCTTGGCGTAATAGGAGTTCCCCAATCCCTGGTAGGCCTGCCACAAATTGGGGTTCAGCTTTGCCGCGTATTGGTAATAACTAATGGCCTTGTCGTAATTCTGCTGGGAGTAAAACTGGTTTCCGGCTGTGTAGTACGGCGTGGCTTGGTCCTGGGCCGATGAAGATCCTGCCAAGCCGAGGAGAAGGAACAATACAGCAACGGCTAAACGCGCGTGTTTCATGGTTCTTATCCTTATTTAAATATTAAAAGTCTTCAACAGATGCCTTGAAAAATATCGGTTTCAACCGGTGAGTTCCAAGAAGTTATTTTTAAAATTGGTTGGTCCTTGTCGGCAAACAAGGCTTTGAAAGGAAAGTAGGACAATTATAACAACAAATTTTTCGATTCCACCGAAAATTAAGGCCGTTATTACCTCGGTGGTGAAAGGACTGCCCCGGGGGGTGGGAGCGGAGGAAGCCCTGTGGGCAGGGATTGGGGAATGGATTTGGGAGTTGGTGTGGGGGTGACGGAGGCGCCTACCTTCACCCGCAGAAATTGGACGAATTTCACCAGTTCATCGTTGGTGGGGTCCATCTTCAGGGCTATCTCATAGTTCTTGAGGGAGTCCTTGAATTTCTTTTGGTAGTAATAACAGTTGCCCAAGCCCACGTAGGCCTGCCAGCAATCCGACTTGTCATCGATGGCCGAATTATAATACTCAATGGCCAAGTCGTATTTTTGGTCGTTGTAGGCCTGGTTCCCGCTTTCCATGTACTGGGGATAATGGTCATTCTGGGCATGGAGCAAGCTCGATGCCCCGGCCAAAAAGAAAAGGAAAATTGAAAGTAGTGTTTTTCGGATCATGATATCGATTTGTTTCGGATGCTCCTGATTATACCAAACTGACAATGTCTTATTAAATGGATTGAACTTAAAACATGTTGTTGTTCAAAATCAAATGATAAGGAACGCTCCTAAACCGTCTGTCCCAGATAAGCTTGTTTAACCTTGGGATTCTCCAAAACCTTAGCGGCCTCCCCTTCTAAAATGATTTCACCCGTTTCAAGGACATAAGCGTAGGAGGAAGATTCTAAGGCGAGTTGGGCATTTTGCTCCACCAAGAGGACCGTGGTTCCCTCATGATTGATTTTTTGAATCGTGTCAAAAATCAGTTCGATGACCTGCGGGGCGAGCCCCAAGGAAGGCTCATCCAAAAGCAAGAGTTGGGGACGGGCCATGAGCGCCCGGCCGATGGCCAGCATTTGCTGTTCCCCGCCGGAGAGGGTCCCCGCAGCCTGCTTGTACCGCTCCTTCAACCGTGGGAAAAGTGAATAAACGTGATCTAGATCCTTCTTGATTTCCGGCTGGTCATGGCGCACGTAAGCCCCTAAGTCCAAGTTTTCCTCAACCGTCAAGTTGGGAAACACCCCCCGTCCTTCAGGGCATTGGACAATGCCCATCTTGACCAAGGTGTGGGGAGCAAAACTGGTAATAGCCTGTCCGTTGAACAAGATTTCACCGCCGCTGGACCGTTTGATTCCCGAAATGGTCTTTAAAACGGTGGATTTCCCCGCCCCGTTGGCGCCGATGAGGCAGACAATGGAGCCCTTCGGGACACTCAGACTGATTCCCCGCAACGCCTGGATGGCATCGTAGAATACGGTTAAGTCCTTGATTTCTAATAAGCTTGAGTTCACTTGGTTGTCCTCAACGCGGCATCAGTTTTGAGTTTTGAGTTCTAAGTTTTGAGTTAGGGTCAAAAATCATCCGATTTTTCCCTTGTTGTCTTAACAATAGAAGTCAACATCCTCTTCAATTCCTGGGCCTTTTCTAACAATGGCGCATAATTTTCTCCTTCAAACTTCGAGGCATTCATTAACTGCAGCCAATAACAAGTTTCTCTGGCTTCTTTAGAGGCGATGGACATCTTGGAAAGAAAATCCTTTCGGCTTTGCCCTGCTAAAGCTTCTTCAACATTGGCCCCAATACTGGTCGCGCTTCGGAGAAGTTGTTTGGATAAAACAATCTCATTCTTGCGTTTTAGTCTTTGATATAGCTGAATTATCGCCAGGGCAAAACTAAAACTTTTTTCTTTAACAATGCTTTTCATTAGTGACTTTTCCTAAGTTTTAAAAAAAGGAAAAACCGTCAGGCTTTTCACCACAACTCAAAACTAAAAACCCAAAACTCATAACTATTTTTTCTTGATTCCAAGGTAGGCCTCGATGACTTTCGGATCTTCCTGGATTTCTTTGGGAGACCCTTCCGCGATCTTGATGCCGTGGTCCATCACGTAAATCTTCTCGCAGATGCCCATGACCACCCTCATATCGTGCTCGATTAAAAGCACCGAAAGGTTGAATTCCTTTCGGATGCGCTGGATGACCTGCATGAGCCATTGGGATTCCTGGGGATTCATGCCGGCGGCCGGCTCGTCCAAAAGAAGGATTTGGGCGCCCGTGGCCAGGGCCCGGGCGATCTCCACTTTCTTCTGGTCCCCATAGGGCAGGGCGCCCGCCAGGGACCCCTTGCGGTGGGTCAATTCCAGCACTTCCATGAGGCGGCCGGTTTCCTCGTCGAAGGCTTTTTCCACGTCCTCGAAGCGCTGGGTTTGGGCCAGTGCCGCGCCGATGCCGTAGGGATGGGCATGGTGGAAGGCCACCTTGATATTGGTCTCGACTGTGAGTTCCTTAAAGAGGCGGATATTCTGGAAGGTCCGCACCAAGCCCCGCTGGGTGATTTGGTGGGGTTTCAAGCCCAGGATCGGTTTTCCAAACACCCGCACATCCCCCTGTTGGGGCCGGTAGATGCCGGAAAGGATGTTGAAAACCGTGGTTTTGCCGGCCCCGTTGGGGCCGATCAAACCCGACAACTCGCCCTCGTGGAGCACCATGGAAAAATTATCGACCGCTACCAGTCCTCCGAAGGACAAGGTGACATTTTCAACGTCCAACACGACGGGCTTCTTCCTGGTTTCGATGGTCATGAGGTTCTATCCAGAAAACTATCCAAATTGGCAGCGAAATAGTTTAGCAAATAGTTCTGAGTTTTGAGTTCTAAGTGTTGAGTTATGGAAAGTTGTTTAATCTTTAGAATAAACAACTTCTTGAGATTATTTTTCATTGCAACAAAGAAAAACCGTGTAATCTATGAACCATTTTCAATTCAAGGATTGAAAATTTCATAAACTTAGAACTCAAAACTCATAACGCAAAACTAGGCTTTTCAATGGACCTCCTTATTTTCGATTTCGACGGCCTTATCTTGGATACGGAAAGCGCAGCCTTCCAAAATTGGACGGAAATTTACCGCTCTTTCGGGGTGGAATTGCCCATCTCCGTTTGGGGCCAATGTATCGGCACCTCCCACCACGCTTTCGATGTTTATGACTACCTGGAAAATCAATTGGGCCGCCCGTTGGACCGGGCGGAATTAAAGCGGGTCTTCCGCAAAAGGGAACAAGAACTTATTTCAGGGCTCGAACCCCGCCCCGGCGTCCTGGATTACTTGGAGGAGGCCCGGAAACTGAGAATCGCCCTGGCGGTGGCTTCCAGCTCCGACCAGGACTGGGTCGTGGGCCTCCTCTCCCGCCTGGGACTGGCCGAGTTATTCCATTCCATCCGGACTTCCAACGACGTGGAGAAGGTGAAACCCCATCCCGAACTTTACGACCTCACCCTGACCTTCATGGGAGTCTCGCCCGACCGGGCTGTCGCCTTCGAGGATTCCCCCAATGGCATCAAGGCTGCCCGGGCGGCCGGCATTTATTGCGTGGCCGTACCTAACCCGGTGACGGCCCAATTGAACCTGGATCACGCCGACTACCGCATCGAGTCCATGGCCGACTTGAGCCTGCGGGAGCTTTTGCACCGGATCGAAACCGCCAAAAACAGTCCACAGTCGACAGTCCACGGTCGGCAGCACGATTAAGTCGCGGGACTCTTGGCCGTTCCTGTGGACCGTGAACTGTCGACCGTCGACTACCGTTCAGCGATAAGAATGTTCGTCATCCCCAGCGGGTAATTGAAGTCCAGTAACCTCATCAGCGGCAGCAAGAAGGCCGGCGTTTTGTTCGGAACGGTGGTTCCGTGCGAAAAAGCCGCGGTCACCCTCAACCCATTTTGGGCCATTTTCCCTTTTAAAAATTCCATCGAAAACTTCAAGGCCCGCCGTTCCTCGGGGACAAGGGCGGAAAAAAGGAACATCAGGGGATTGTTGCGGTTGGGTTCCATGACGACGACGCATTTTCGGGTGACCCTCCTCATTTCCAGGAGCACCTTGTCCATATCCTCCACATGGTGCAGTAAAGCGTGGCAGAAGACCACGTCGAAGGCAAAATCCTGGAAAGAGAGATGGCCCGCTTCCATCAGCAGCTTCTGGGGGATGGGGTTCTTGGCCAGCATTTTTTCCGAATAGTCCACGCCTACCGTGTCGCAGATTTGGCTGAAAGGGTGGGAGAAAAAGCCGTTTCCACATCCCACATCCAAGAGCCGGGTGTTTTTATCCAGCGGCACATACCGGCGGATTTGTTCGATCTTGGAGAGGGCATATTGCCGCACCACCGGGTGTTCCGGCGGCCGCCGGTCTTCCAGCGACTTTCTTTCCCAATAGTCTTTTTGAAACAAAGTGACTCCTAAACGCGGAAGTATTGAGCGGCGCTCAACCCTAATGGGGGCTTCCCCCCTCAAGCCGGACTTGGTCGAGGGAAAAAGGCCTCTGATAGGGGCCCACGTATTCGGACTTCCACCAATTCCCCGTTTTGGCTTTTTCCGCGAAATCCGTGAAATGATAATCATAAACTTCCGCCCGGATGAACTTGGGCGGCCGGTCCGGAAAGGGGTTCTCTTTCAAAAGGCCTAAAACGTCCGGACTGCCTTGCAGGAGCGCGACCAGGAAATTCAGGAACCAGGGATTTTCCTGTGGGCTTTCCAGGGCGGCGAACCACATCTGCCAGTCCAACCGCGGCTGGTAGGGGGCGACATAATGCGGCGACTGGTTTAAATCCCCGGCCTTCCATTTGAAACCGTAGGGCTTCCATAGGATTCCGTCGTCGCTTCCCTCTACGGTTATCTCGGGCCGCGAGGTGGTCATCACCGCGAACAGGCCGTAGGAATTGAACGACCGCAAGGGGTCCAGGGCCCGGTAAATGCCCATAGTCCAGGAAGGCCACTGGAAACGCAACCCAATCGAGTAGGACATTTGAAGGGCCGTCATATAGATCGCCACAGCCGCGAAGGGGATGACGATCCAGGAGGGCCACCGGAAGGCGGGCCCCTTTTCGGGTTCCGGTTTGGATTCCCACCACCGCTCGAACCAACCGGGCCAGGCCGCGTCCTCGAGCGCGAAAAGGCAAAGCCCCAGCGTGAGGTAGTTGAAAAAGCAATAGTTGCCCGTGAGCAGGATAAAGGCTTGGAGGGAAGCCATTAGCAGGAAGGCCCAAGGCCGCAGTTTGCGGGGTCCGAAGATCAAAAAAGGCGCGAGCAGTTCCGCTCCGAACATGAAAAGGCAGGAAAGTTTTTGGAACCAGGCCGGCAGTTGGCTTATGAACCAGGCGGATAGGGGGGGGATGGGCTGTGTCCAATAGTGGTATTCCAGGGCGGTCAAGTTCCTCCAAGTGGGGTCGCCGCTGGTGAGTTTCACCATGCCCGACCCGAACACCAGCCGGAACAAGAGCCACTGGAAGAGGAAAAGAATAAGGCCGGAGGACGGCAGGCGGCTGTCCCGCCCCAGGCGCCATTGGAGGGGCGTGGCGAAAACCGTCAAAAGCCCGGCTTCCAAAAGCAGGTTGTCCCATTGGAAGGCCAGGAAATCCTGCCCCACCGAAACTAACGACAGGTAAAAAACCCAAAGCAAGGCCAGGCAGGCCACCGGAACGAAATCGAAAAAGAGAAGGACGGAGAGTACCACCCCTCCGCCGCAAAGAAAATGGAGAAAACCGTTTCCGGCACCCGCCCAGCAA
This sequence comes from uncultured Pseudomonadota bacterium, assembly GCA_963770835.1. Classification (GTDB taxonomy): domain Bacteria; phylum Oederibacteriota; class Muellerivitia; order Muellerivitales; family Muellerivitaceae; genus JAJPJW01. The sequence continues at coordinate 502,750 of CAVYRH010000004.1, read as the reverse complement.
ATTGTGGGAACACCCCAAAAGGCGGCCGGCCCCCATTGTTCCCGGGCGGCGTTGAGGAAGGAGGCTGCGGGCAGGATTCCCTTTTCGCCGATCAGGCCGTCCACTTGGAGCCAAAGGGAGCCAAAGGCTGCCAGGTAGGCCAGGGCCAAAATCTTCAGGAACAGCCAGCGGGAAAAGAAATAGTGGGGCTTTTCATCCGAGGCCGGAACGCCGCGCGGGTTGGGAGGAGCCATTGGCCCTATTTTGATGCCTTAAGCGGGGTTTTTCCACCGAAAGGAAAGGCTGGTGGTGTATCAGTTTGATGGTGTGTTTTCTTTTTCCCCCTCTGAAAGAGGGGGATTAAGGGGGAGTTAGCCTTGTTGTTAAAGACTAATACCCCCCTCCCCAAAGGCTCTCACAGGGAAAACCCCCTGTGTACCCTCAAAACCGAGAGGCCCCTTTTTCAAAGTGGGGAATTATTCAAACTAAAACACTACCGAAAGGCTAATATTTCGCCTCGAACCCGATATAGGGTAAAAAGGGCAGGTCCAGTACGGCGTTCTGTTGGGTATAAGTGGCGTTGTATTGGTAGCCCAGGACATCGCGGTTATTCAAGGCGTTCAGGATCTCCAGGTAAAAACGCCATTCCCAGGTGTCGTAGGTCGTCTGGAAGGACGTGGAAACATCCAACCGGACATAGTCGGGCAGGCGCTGGGAATTCACGGATCCCGTTTGGGGGGCATAAAAGCTGCCGGTCACCGCCTGGGCGGCGCCCAAAACGACCGGTGTGTAAGGCAGCCCGGAGGAATAAAGGAACTTGAAACCCGCGTCCCAGCCCGGGTTGATTTTGTAATGAGCCACCACCTGCAGGTTGCTGGGCTCGCTGAAGTCGTAGGGGTAGGCTGGAGAACCGGGGCTATCCTGCCGTTGGGAGTCGCTCAAGGAGTAGGAAATCCACCCGAAGAACTGGTCGATGGGTTCGCGCCTCAGGAAAACCTCCACGCCCCGGGCCGTTCCCGTACCCGCGTTGGAATAGTTCAGCACGGGGTCGGATACGATCAATTGGGAAAAGTCTTTCTCATAACCTTCCAACCGTACCGACAGCCCCCGCTCCAGGCTTTGTTCCACCCCCACCACGGTTGCGGTGGATTGTTCCGAACCCAGGCGGGGGTTCCCCAGGGAAGGGTCCAGGTAGGTATTTCCCTCGATGCGGCTGGGTGCCTCATGGTAATAGCCGTAGGAGGCCTCGAGGGTGGTCTGGCCGGATAAGGGATAGGCCGCCGAAAAACGGGGGCCCCAGGTGGTTTGGGAATTGTAGGTCAGGTAATCCGCCCGGGCGCCCACCGAGAGTTCAAGCTTGCGGTCGAGCCATTTGAATTTTTGGTCGAAATAGGCGCCGAAGTCGCTGGAAGAAAGGGTGTCGTTGGCGTTGACCTTGGACGCCTGGGTGGCGGTAAAACCGGGATTGTCGTACTCGGTCGGGAAAACCACGAAATAGGCGTTGGTGCCGTTGAGGAGGTAGTCATATTGGAGCCCCGCCTCCAGGCGGTCATCCTTATCGAAATTGTGCTCCCAACTGAACCAATCCCCGAAATCCTCCAGGCTGCTGTCCAGGTAAAGGCCACCGCCGAAGCTTTCGTTGAGGAAGGAATCGGAGTGGTAAAGGGTGTTTCGGAAGGTGTTTTCGCTGTCCGATCTGTCCCGGTAATTGATGCCTTGGCTGTTGTAGCCGTTCTCAAAATTAAAGTTCCCGCCCAAAATGGGGTCCTGTTCGGCGGTACTGCCGTTGATATTGACCCCCACCCTGTCGTCGCTGCCGAAAGCCTCGAAATCCCAACGCTGGCCGGGGGAAGGGGCGTAGCTGTACTTCACCTGGTAATCGGAGAAAACCGGAACGGCCGTGAAGCTGTTGTTGCTGAGGTTGCCGATGAGGAGGTCCAGGTAGCTTCGCCGCCCCGCCAAAACCAGGGAGCTGTCGGAGGTGAGGGGACCCTCGACTTCCGCCTCCGACATCAGCAGGTTCACGTCCGCCCGGAAACCCCACCTGTCCGTCCGGGGGTTCCTTTCGTTGACGTCTACCACCCCGCCCAGGGCGTTGGTGTACTCGGGGTCCAGGCCTCCGGTGATGAAGTCCAAATCCTGGATCAGGGCCGAATCCAGCGTGGAAATGGCCCCGCCGAAATGGAAGGGGAAGGCGATGGGAACCCGGTCCACCAGGTAAAGATTGTCGAAGGGCCCGCTTCCGCGCACCAAAAGCCCCCCGTACTCGGTGCCCGCGTTGATCACGCCGGGGAGGGACTGGACGGCCCGCATCACGTCGCCTACGCTGCCGGCAACCGAGGCCAGTTCGTCCTTGGAGAGTGTTTCGTGGCTGACTTGGGCCTGGGCTTCCTTGGGGGCGTAAACCACCATTTCCGGCATGGAGAATTCATCCGCCTGCAGATAGAAGTCCTTGGTGGTGTCCCGGTGGATGTGTAAAACGGGAAAGCTGGCCTTGGTATAACCGGGGTTTTCCACGGCCACCCGGTAATCCCCTTCCGGCACGGAAATTCGGTAATTCCCTTTCAAGTCGGTTTCCGTGGAAAAGGAAGTGGAAACGGGGGTGGAAGGGATCGTCGCAGCGGGTTTTCCGCTTTTCACGGGGGTCTCGCTGGGAGTGTTGACCGCTGGCGCCGTTTCTGACGCCGTGGTCATATTGCCCAAAGCCTCCAAATGAAGGGCGGCTCCTCCCAGAGGAGCCTTAGTTGCCTTTTCCAGCACCTTTCCGGAAAGGTTGAAATCCCCCGGCCAAGCCGGGCCTCCCCAAAGGCCGAAAAGAAAAACCATGGGTAATGCCCGCAAGAAAAACGCCATCCGGCTTTGGATCGCCGGAACGGTTTTTGCGGGGTTTTGCGGGATGGATTCCATAAGGGAAAAAATAGTATCTCAAGAGGGAAAGAGAGCGCGGGAAATAAAAGAGCCCGGCCCTTGGGGCGGGCGGGTTGTCACTGGGCGACCGGGGTTTCCTCGGGCGTCGGCGTGGGAGTGGGGATGGATTTCAAATAATACTTATCGAAGTCCTTGACCGATTTTTCATCCTTGCAGCCCATGCAATCGTCCACCACCGCGGCCTTTTCCGTGTCGAAAAGGACCGAATCCATTTGGTAGAAGAGGCTTTCGTTGAGCTTTTCCTTGTTTTTTCCGCAGGTGGCGGTGAGGCGGAAAAAGGCCAGGTTGGGTTTGGTCCATTTCACCAGCTCCACTTTGGGTTGCTCGCAGGCCCAACTCTCGGTTTTGGCCACCAGATATTTTTGCAGGTCGGCGGTAATGTCCGTGGTTTTGCCGGTGTTCACATCCACGTAATAAGTCTTCCAAATCCCCTCGATGGCTTCCAGATCGATGAAAACCTTGAGGCTGTCCGGGGACCAGTGGAAATGGATGGAGGAAGGTTCGGTTGGGTCGGTATCGTCCCAATGCACCTTGAAGGTCCCCTTTTCGGTTTCATGGATGAGGGGGCTCCCCGCGTCCAGGATCCAGAAATGGTGGTCGGGCCTCCTCACGTTCACCAGCATCAGGGGATAGCGGAAGAATATCCTGTCCCCCACGCGGTGGTCGATGTCCTGTTCCACGAAAACCCGGTATCGTTCATTGGGGGAAGTGGAAAGATAGACCTCCTGCCCGGCCCGGGCGACCCCCTTCAAGCCGGCGCAGAACAAGATAAGGAGAAAGAGGCCCCTGAGGAACGTTTTCATTTCAATCCTTTCTGATGGCTTTTGAGTATCAACCGCCGGATTTAAGCCAAGCGGGAATCCAGCCCTTATTGGAACAGTTCCAACCCATCGCAAAACTCCTTACCAATCCATCATTTTTACTCCACGGGTGGCGTCGCTGTCCACTTGTAAAATGCTTATCCACCCTTCGAAAAAAATTAAACCCCATGGGGCGGAGGTCTTGTTGGCCGAAATCGCGGGGGTTGATCCGTTCAACCGGGGGATGGATCGCGGCAAAAATACCGGATAACAAAAAAGCCCTGGATTGATAATCCCGGGCTTTTCTAATTTTTTTTGATCGGAAAATTTTCTGCCGTTTTGTTTGTCCTTATAAAAGGGGTCCAAAAACGTTGAGGAAGTCATTGCCGCTGTCCCCCGAAACGACATAGCCCCCTCCCAGAAATCCGATACAGGAGGGAGTATAGGGTTGGAGTTCATGATAACCATGGGGGTCCCCCCAGGCCCTGACCAAACCGACTTGGCTAAAGACGGTGGGAGGAGCGGTGGAACAACAAGTCCAACCGATGACATTGTATTCCTCGACTTCGCCATTATTCGTGTCCGAGATGAAGAAATCCCCGGCGCTGTCCGTCGCCAAGCCGTTAACGACGCAGCCGGGAATGAGGTAAAAAGAACCGATGATGCTGGTTCCACCGGACGAGTAGATTTGAACGACGGACGTGTTGACCCCGCCGGAAACAAAGGGACCGGCGTCGGCGACGTAAACGTTGTTGCCGGAATCGCAGGCGACCGCGACGGGTTTTTTAAACGACGGGCTGGGATAACCGCTCCCGGGACCGTTCCAACGGTGAAGCCAACTGGGAGAATAAAGAGGCGAGCCGAGGGCTCCTCCACCGTCAAACTCGTCAACATAGCCATTCCCCGTGTCCGCGACGTAAAAATGGCCAAGTAAATCCGCGGTCAAGCATTTGGGATTGTTAAAGGGGGCCCCGCCGAACCCGTTGGTTGGATTCATAAATGGCCCTCCAACACCAGCGGAGCCCGTGGGATCACAGAATACATAATTATTTTCGGCATACAAAGTTGCGCTACCGCTACCGGGCTGGGCATCCAACGTTTCTATCATCCCTGGAGGACCTTGTACTCCAGAACCCCCCGGCGAGGAGACAGCCACCCCCACTGGGAAATTATAGGCGGTGATAGTATAGGCATAGGGGGTAGGCAAAAATGCGGCACAAGGCGTCGCTTGGCCGATCACAATTCCATTTTCCATACCGTTGTAAGCCAAGACTCCTCCGCCGCTGTTTGCATATTGTTCGAACGCGCTCACGACCGTGCCTGCCCTGTTTTCTGCCTCCGCGATATAAAGCGTCCCGTTGTAGTACATGCCATTAGGCGCAGCCGAAGTTCCATAATTGTTGTCGTACGCGGGTGTGGGCCTGAAGGTCCATGTGATGGTGGGGGTGAAAGCGACCGCCCCCGTGGGGGTAGGAGTGCCTGTGGGCGTGAAAGTGGGAATCGTACCAGTAGCAGTCGCGTTAATAACGGTGACGGTACCCGTCGGAGTCGCGGTATTACCGCCTCCAAGTGCTGGGGCCGATGGCGTTGAAGGCGTGTGGTTGTCGCTGCAAGCCCATGGGAAAACCAAACCCATCAAGAGGATAAGAAGTATCAGTAGTCTTTTCATAGGCCGCCTCGAAAGAATTTTATGATCGACTGGTTTAATTTTACCTAATTTTGCTGGATTTGGTACTAAAGGAAAAATGCCCCGAATTAGGCGAAAATACGGAAATTTTGGGCTTTTTAAACGCCTAGGGTATTATCCCCGTTTGTGCACTATGGGAAAGAAAGGATTCTTCAAAATCGATTCTCTTAAAAAGGCCTCACTCAACGCCGAAGGTTGTGCCGACATAGATATTAAGGCCGTTGCCCGCGAGAGCTCCAATATCGGAGGGGTTGCCGTCAAAGTACATTTGGTCCAATGGTATTTTAGAGGCGCCATTGATTTGATCGAACTCGGTGAATCGCTCGTAAAGCCCCCCGATGAGCGAAAAATTATTATCCAGGTAAAGTTCCATGCCCGCCCCGATGTTGAACCCTATTCCGGATATTGTTTCGTTGTTGTTTGAGGTGCCGGATGAGCTGACGAGGTAGGACCCGTCTTGCACGTAAAGCCAGGGAAATGAAAGGCCGAGGTTGATGAACGGTTGGGTTGGGAGCGTAGTAAAGAAATAACGCTTTAAATCGATGTTGAGGGCTTGGAGGCTGGCGGGATTGGTGATGGTAACGGGACCGGCTTGGATAAAGGTAGCGGTATGACTGCTCTTCCAGAAACTGATTTCGCAGGCCCAGGGCCCTTCCCGGTGGCCTACCAAAACCCCAAAACCAAATTGCCGGGTGATGGATGGAATCAAATCCACTTCCGTAACAGCATTACTAACGGTTGCTGATCCGGAATAGGAAAATGTACCAGTGCCCGTGAAATCACCATATTGGTCGATATCGGCTGAGGTCGCCACAACGCCGATGTAACTGCGTTCCTGGATGAAGTCGTTTTTATGGGTGCCGGAAATCATCGAGTCTAAGTCTTCATCGGCCCAAACCGTCGTCACCCAACCCGCCACGAGAACCAAAATCATCAAAAGCAGACCGGCTTTATGGAATTTCATTCGTCGCCCCATACCCCCGTTCTAAAATTGACCGAAACGGCTCCCACGAACCCTTATTTTACTTGAGGTTTTGGGAATAAGAAAGAAAACTTTGGGTACAGCGGCGGGGGCGGCCAAAGTCTGCGCTGAAGGAACGTTGTCTTTACCGGACTTTTTTTGGTTTGATTAGGGTTAGGAAAGGCTTTTATATCAGGGTAAAGGCCCGAATTCGGTTAAAGTTCCCGTACTGGAAGGCCCGTTTGCAAAGTCGGTGACCCAGATATCGCCCGTCCCCACCAGGGCCAGGCCATCGGGGCTGACGAAGGTGGAACCACCTGAGGGGCCGGTCCAGGCGGTCTCCAAAGCGCCCGCAGTGGTGTACATCTGGACCTGGCTGTTGAAGGCGTCGGCTGCGTAGACGTTTCCATTCCCATCCGCTGCGACGCCGAAAATATCCGAGCCGGCGGCAGTGGTAATGGGCGCGGTAGCAACGGTTCCGAGGGGACTGTATTGACGAATCACTTCATTGTCGGCATCCGCCACAAAAATGGTGGTTCCCGCGATCGCTACGGCGCTAGGTTCAACAAAGGATAAATATCCGCTATCCGCCCCATTCCACTGTGCAATCGTAGCCCCGGCGGAAGTGAATTCATCGACCATATTATTCTGTGTATCCGCCACGTAAACATTTCCGCTTGAATCGACGGCTATTCCCTCGGGGGCATTGAAGGAACCCCCGCCGTAACCCGACCAAGAAGTCACCGGGGCATAGGAAGCATTAAACGCATAAACGGCGTTTTTTACCGCATCCAATACGTAAATGGTCGTACCAGCCGAGTTCACGGCTATACCCCAAGGGTTCCCAAAAGGCGTCGAACTATAAGACGTTAAAGTCGTCACCGCGCCAAGGCCGGAGTTAAAAACCTGGACTTCGTTTCCGGAAGCCCCCTCTTCCCCCTCGGCAACGTAAAGAAGGCTTGTCGTGGAATTATAGGCCACCCCGTTGGGATCTTCGACAGAGGGCCCATTTTGTATTGCGGAGGGCTGGGTCAGGGTATAGGGGGTCGAGGTGGGGGTACCCGTAATTGTGGGAGTATAAGTAATGGTATTAGTGGGGGTACCCGTGGGACCCGGAGGAGTCGCCGTGGCGGTGGCCGTCGAGGTCGATGTAGCAGTAGAGGTCGGCGTTGACGTAGCCGTGGCAGTTACGCCGGTGACCGTCGGCGTGGCGGTCGGCGTCGATGTCGTCGTAAAGGTGTTGGTGTAACCCGCCCAGTTGGTAGGCACCGGGGTGAAAGTGGCTGTCGGGGCCGGGCTGATGGGATTACTATTTTTAGAACAAGCGAAAGGAATGGCCAGTCCCACCGCCAGGATTAAGAACAGAAAACTTTTTTTCATCCTAAAACTTCCTCTTTAAGGCGTGAATTTAACGACATCGTTAGCCACTGAATCCGTCACGTAAATATTGAAACTTGGGTCCACCGCGATCCCCTTCGGACTCACCAGCATGCTGGAATTGTTGAAAGCCAGCGGCACTTGGCTGAAGGATCCTGTCGCGAATTCCTCGACTTGTTTGTTACCCGTGTCCGCCACATAAAGATTGCCGAGGGAGTCAAACGCGATTCCCGTGGGATTGACAAAACCCGGGAGGACAAAAGTCGTGGTATTACCCGTGGCGGCATCAAAACCCAAAATCGAACTGTAACTGCTGCCGTTGACCCCCGTGCCCTGGGTGGCGACATAAACAATCCCGCCGTTAACGGCGATACCGGCCAGGGTCACCGGCGAAGAGATGGTGATGGAACCGATCACGACCGGGGAGGCTAAGCTGAGGATGCCGCTTCCGCCAAAACCGGTGGCGTTACCGCTGGAATTCAACTGGACGATCCGGTTATTTCCGGAATCGCTAACGTAAACATTGCCGCTACCGTCCACCGCCACACCTTGAGGGTTTGAAAAAGTCAGGGAGGCTGAGAACGTGGAAGTGACTAAATTCCCCGCCAGGCCGTATTTACTCACCTGGTTCCCGCTTCCCACCACGTAAAGGTTTGAGACCGCGTCCACCGCCACGCCCACCGGGGTAGGGTACGGAATTTTGCCTTTGATTCCGGCGGTTCCCCAGCCGATCACCAAGGAACCATTGGGGTTATATTTCCCGACACGGTTGTTGCCCGTGTCCGCCACGTAAACATTCCCGCTGTGGTCCACAGCTATACCAGAGGGCCCGCTGAAGCCCGTCCAAGGCGTGGCAGTGACATAGGGGGTAGGGGTGTTTGTCGGCGTGCCAGTGGAGGTAGGGGTAAAAGTAGGCGTAAAAGTGAAGGTTGGCGTGAAGGTGAGGGTTGGATTAATCCCGACGATGGTTTGGACGGGATTTTGGAAATTATCGGCGGCCGTCGGCGTTTTGGCGGAACAAGATAAGTTGAGGATCAGGGCGCCGAACCCGGGCATGGCCAGCAGTAATACGATCAGCGTCTTTTTCACTTTAAGCCTTCCTTGAAAATTCCTCATCCGCCGGCCTCACTCAATTCCAATGGAGGTTCCGACGGCGAAATTAAAGCCGCCTCCCTCGTAGGTCGGTGAGCTGCCGTATTGGGCAATTTGGTTGTATTCGAGGGCCAAACCCTTGAACTCGTCGAAACTGGCCCAACGCTTGTAGGCGCCCCCGAAGAAGGAAAGGTTGGGGGAAAGGTAATACTCCACGCCGACACCCAGGTTCAATCCAAGACCCGCCAGGGTCAGGGGCCCGATATTGCCATTGGCGTCGGCAGCGGCATTGTTGACCGTGATCCAGGGAAAGCTGACGCCCAGGCTGATAAAAGGCTGGGTTTGGGCTTCGGTAAAAAAGTACCGTTTGAAGTCGACGTTCACCGAACTATAAACGGCGGTGTCCTGGAATTGTTGGGTCAAGGTGACCGAGCTCCCCGAGACCGAACCCACCACTCCCGGCCCGAAAGTGGCGTTATGGTTCGACTGCCAGTAGCTGACTTCCACGGCCCAGGCTTCTTCCCGGTGTCCTAAGAGGACACCGAAGCCGAAATTTTGGTCCAAGGCTGGTATCAAGTCGACTTCGTAGGTGGGATTGTCGATCCTGGAATAATTAAGCCCGCTGAACATCCCGCCCGTGTCGACGCTGACCGAGGTCCCAACCACGCCAAGGTAGGTACGGGAATGAAGATAATCCCCCGGATTTTCCGCATCGCCCCATCCCGTGGCGCAAATACCGCCGAAAAGAAGGGTCAGTGCCATAACCAGGTTAATTTTTTGAACAGGCTTCATTAATAAATTCTGACCTTTTGGAGTTGAAAACCCGCGTCACCTTTGGACGAGCCAATCCGGTGATTTGATGCGGTAAATCCGGCCTAGGATGACAAGGGCGACATTTTAGCCGATTTGCCCCTGGGAAAAAGCTTTTTCTTCGGTAATTCAGCTAGTTCTTCGGGGTTTTGGGGGCTCTCAACCGTCCAGCCAGGAGAAAAAAAAAGCTGAGGACGGCAAAAGGCCAATAAGGAAAAGTCCGGCTTCCGAGGGAAAACTTCATGTAGAGGTAGGGGACCCAAACCGCCGCGGCCAGGAAATAAAAATGAGAGGCCAGAAGTGGTTTTGCCGGGAGAGGAGTCGCTTCCCGTTTTTCTTCCCTTGTCAGGGCCGTCGCCGGAGAAGGCCCTCCCGCTTTCAAAATTTGGACTTCCCGGTTGATGCGATGAATCGCTTCCACGTTTTCCACCACCACTCGATAGGAGGTCCATAGGGAGTAGACGTTGGTCCCCAGAGCGCACCAAACCAGGACTTGGTGGACCCACAGGGGCACCGAACCCGCGGAAACGCCGCCGCCCACAACCGCCGCCGCCACCGACACCACGATGGCCAACATCAACATAGGATAAGACTTGTTTTTATAATCCTTCGTTTTTTGGATCCATTCCGGATTAAGCCCGTTTTCCTGAACGACCCGTTTGATGGATTTCCCGCTTCCGATGAAAAACCCGAAAATCAGGCACTGGAGAAGGACGATGAGAAGCGCCACAAAAAATCCCCAAAGCATGTGAAGTCCGGGGGGCAGGAAGTGGGCATAGGCCATACCGAGGGTGGCGGCAAAAAAAAGAATCAGGGTAATGCTCACGCTGGCGAAGACGGTCGGCAATTTTAAAACCTCCAGTTATGAGTTATGAGTTTTTAGTGTTGAGTTAAGGAAAAATCCCATTGATTTAATCAATGGGATTTTTTCAAAGACTCAAAATTCAAAACTTAGAATTTAAACCTCCGCCTTCAACGGATCTTGTTGAAGGCGGCTTTCAAGGCTGGATGGATCAAAACCCCACGGTCGATATTCAACCCGTGCTGGATGGCGGGATTCCGGCGGACCGCTTCCTGGTATCCATGCCGGGCGATCTCCAGGACAAAAGGCAGGGTGGAGTTCGTGAGGGCGTAGGTGGAGGTCATCCCCACCGCTCCCGGGATGTTCGTCACGCAATAATGCACCACGCCGTATTGGGTGTAAACGGGGCGGCTATGCGTGGTGGGGCGGGCTGTTTCCACGCAGCCTCCCTGGTCGATGGCCACGTCAACGATCACCGAACCCGCCTTCATCTGCTGGACCATGGCCCCGGTCACCAGGCGGGGCGCCTTGGCCCCCTCGATGTAAACGGCGCCGACCAGGAGGTCCGCCTCCCGGACTTCCTCGCGCACCACGCGGCGGTTGGAAACCAAGGTGACGACATTCTTGGGCAGGATGTCCTCCAAATAACGCAAGCGGCCGGGATTGATGTCCAGGATGGTCACCCGGGCGCCGAGCCCGGCGGCGGTCTTGGCGGCGTTGCTGCCCACCACCCCGCCGCCCAAGACCACCACCTTGGCGGGTTTCACCCCCGCTACGCCCCCCAGCAAAATCCCCTTGCCGCCCATGGAGCGCTCCAGGTATTTGGCGCCCTCCTGGATGGCCATCTTCCCCGCCACCTCGCTCATGGGCGTCAGGAGGGGATGCTCGCCGGAGGAAAGACGAATAGTCTCATAAGCGATCGCCACCGTCTTGGTCTTGAGGACCGCCCGGGTTAATTCTTGCGAGGCCGCGAAATGGAAATAACAGAAAAGGATTTGGCCGGGGCGGATCAACCGGTGCTCGGAAACTTGGGGTTCCTTGACCTTGAGGATCATTTCAGAACGGCGGAAAACTTCGGCCTTCAGGACGATGTCGGCGCCCGCTTCCTTGAATTCCGCGTCCGAAATGCCGCTGCCCAGGCCCGCGCCTTTTTCAATGAGCACCCGGTGGCCGGCGGCCCTCAGCTCCTCCACGCCGCCCGGCACCACCCCGACGCGGTATTCGTTGTCTTTGATTTCTTTCGGCACCCCAATGATCACAAAACACCTCAAAAAAGTTCACCACCGAGACTCCGGTTCCCCAAGAAAAGGATTGAGTCGTTCTTGGTGCCCTTGGTGTCTTGGTGGTGATAATTTTTTTATTCCTTGATCCACTCCACCTTGCCGCTGTCCTTGTGATAAACGCAACCCACGATTCTCAGATATTCCTTTTTCTCCAAGCCCCACAAGATCGGGCTTTGCTGGCGGATCTCGTGCATGGTGTTCAAAACATTGGTTCTCATGACCGCATCAAGCAAGGCCGTTCCTTCCAACTTCGTCCCGGTTTGGGCTTCGGACCTCTCTTGGACCTCCTCCACTTCGGCCACCGCCGGCTCGATCTTTTCGTAAAGCGCCTTTTGATTCAAGGAATCCCATTGGTCCTCGGTCCGGGGGTTCGCGTGTTCGTCGATGGCCCCCTTGACGGCGGTGCAATCGGTATGACCCATCACCACCAGGACCCGGCAGTGCAGGTTCGTGGCCCCGTATTCCAGGCTGGCCAGGATCACCTTATCCACCACGGTGCCGAAGGTGCGGTTGACGAAAAGGTCACCGGGCTGGACGCCGAAGACCGTTTCGGGCGTCACGTGGGAATCCGCGCAACTGACCACCATCACCCGGGGGTCCTTCCCGTGGACCATGTGTTTCACATGGCGCTTGTTGCCCGCGTTCAGCATCTTCAGGATGTCATCCTGTTCCTTTTTGACGGCTTTGTCTTCCTTGGTGGTCTTGACGTCGCCGTAGTCGTCCAGCAAGGCGCCGGTCCGGTCGGCGGCCCAAAGCGGCAGGGTCAAAAACAAAATTGCCGCCGAAAGAATCCGCCGGGAATGAATGACGCGCATGATGCCCTCCCCTAATTGGTGGAATTAAGATGTCCGAAAAGTATATTCCTTCCGGGGTTCCTCGGACAGCTTTTTAAGCCGGTCCCCTTCTATCAAATCCTTTTTCCTTTGGATATACTTTCACGATATTTCATGAGAAGGAGCGAACCCATGGCCATGATGGAAATCAGCGTAATCCCCTTGGGGACGGGAAAGACCTCAATCAGCGCTTACGTCGCCGACATTTTCAGATACCTCCAAAAACAAAAGGGCATCCAATATGAATTGAACGGGATGGGGACCATCGTGACCGGCAAAACCGAAACCTTGCTCAAGCTGGCGGCCGCCATGCACAAACTCCCCTTTTCCAAGGGCGCCAAAAGGGTCTATACCGTCATCAAGCTGGACGACCGCAAGGACAAGGACCAGCGCCCCATCGACAAGGTCGACTCGGTATTAAAGAAGCTTTAAAGTCAGCCCTTAGCTGTTAGCTTTTAGCTAATGGCCAAAGGCTAAAATCCAACAACTTCATTAAGGAATTCCATGCTCGATCCCAAATACGTCCGTGAACACGAGGCCGAAGTCCGCAAGGCCCTGGAAGACTGCAAATCCAAGGTGGACCTCTCCCTTTACCTGGACCTGGAACGCCGCCGCCGGGACCTGACCATCTCCGTGGACAAGCGCAAGGCCCGCCTGAACCAGGCCTCCGAGGAAATGGCCAAGATGAAGAAGGAGGGGAAGGACATCACCCCTTATCGGGCCAAGTTGCAGGAACTTTCGGACGAGATCAAGGGGATGGACGGCGAGATCGCCTCGGTGGAAAAAGACTTTCACGAGGTGGAGTTGTTGGTCTGCAATCTCCCCCACGAAAGCGTGCCGGTGGGCGGCGAGGAAGCCAATAAGGAAGTCCGCAGGGTGGGCAACCCGCGCAAGTTCGATTTCAAGCCCAAACCCCACGAAGAACTGGGGTCTGCCCTTGGCATTTTGGACTTTGAGAAAGCCGCCAAAGTCTCCGGCGCGAGGTTCTTCAGCCTATGGGGAATGGGCGCCAAACTCGAACGGGCCCTCATCAATTTCATGTTGGACCTGAACACGGGCAAGGGTTACCAGGAAATGGTGGTGCCTCACCTGGTGAATTACCAGTCCATGGAGATGTCAGGCCAGTTCCCCAAGTTCATTGAGCAGGCCTTCGCGATTGAGAAGGACGGCTTTTACCTGATCCCCACTGCCGAGGTGTCCCTGGCCAACCTGCACCGGGGCGACACCTTTCCCGCCGGTTCCCTCCCTAAAAAATACATGGCCTTCTCCCCTTGTTACCGCCGCGAGGCGGGAAGCTATGGCAAGGACACCAAGGGCCTCATCCGCCTGCACCAGTTCAACAAGGTAGAGTTGTTCCAGTTCGTGGAGCCCGACAAGAGCATGGAAGCCCTGGAACAGTTGACCTCCGATGCCGAGGACATTCTCAAGAAGCTGGGCCTACCCTACCGGGTGGTGGTCCTGGCCACCGGGCGACAAGAGCTTCAGCTCGGTGAAGACCTACGACCTGGAAGTCTGGCTGCCCAGCCAGAATACCTATAGGGAGATTTCCAGTTGCTCCAATTGCACCGATTTCCAGGCCCGTCGGGGCGGCATCAAGGTCAAGAGAGAGGGCGGAGGAAAGCCCGAACTGGTCCACACCTTGAACGGGTCCGGCTTGGCGGTCGGCCGTACCTGGCTGGCCATCCTGGAAAACTACCAGCAAGCCGACGGGTCAATCGTCGTGCCCGAGGTTCTTCGGCCCTACCTGGGCGGAATGGATATTATAAAAGGGGCCAAAACCGTCTGATCGGGCCTGCGTCATTGGCTCCCCCAAGCCTTTCCCTATCCGTATTTTCCACCCCCTCTGGTACAATTACTTTCTGAAACCCACATCTTTCAAGGAGCCGTCATGGCGGACAAAACCGCGAAACCCCAAACCATCGAACCCAAAATGAGCAAGGAAGGTAAAATCACCCTGGGCGCCGGAGTCGGCGTCCTGGTGGCGGGTTATATGTTCTTGGCTATGGGATCCATGACTTTGGCGCCGGTTTTGATCATCGGCGGCCTGATCACCATCGGCGTGGGCATCTACAACTTATAGGGGCTGATAAGAAATTAAGGCAGCCACAAAGCAGCCCCTGACCCCAAAGATTCCGCAGGAATCGTGGGGTTACTCTGAATGTTTCCGAAAAAGCCCGGCGAAGATGGGCTTTTTCAACAGTTCAATAACCCGGGAGCCTCATGCAGCCCCAGCTTCCCAACTCATCCCCAGTGAAGTCTGCCTCGAATGCCCTGTTTGCTGCCGCTTTCCTGAAAAGCAGGCGGCCCTCTCCCCTTTCTTCTTTCCCGAGGAAAGGACCCAAACCGAGCTTCTCAAGCCGAAAGGCTCCTTCCGGGAGGCGGGCTCCGCCCGGCCTTCCAAGGCCCAACTCGTGGCGTGCGGACATGGGTTCGCCTGTTCGTTTTTCAATCCGGAGGACCATACGTGCCAGGTTTATGAGGCCCGTCCCCTGGATTGTTCGATGTACCCCGCAGTGGTCATGCACAGCAGGGATCATGAGAAAGTGCTGGTGGGGGCGGACACGAAATGTCCGGCCCTGAAGCGGCCGGCCGTGGCCGCCAAGCTGAGCAGTTATTTAGATTCGATTCAGCGATACTTGGAAAGCACAACCCTGTCGTCCCTCATTCGAAAATATCCTCAATTTATTAGCGAATTCCAGGAAGAGGTTGTGGAGGTGCGCGAGCTGTCGCTGGGAAAGGCTTAAGAAATGGTCGCAACTTTGCAGAAGTTGCAGCCCCCGCGCGCGATGCGGTGGGTGACGCGTTGGAAGTGGATTACGATAGTTTTGGTGGCGGTGGCCTTGGGCATCGCCTTTCGTTTCGAGCACTGGGCTTTGCGGTTTGTCTTGGCGCCGATCATCCTGGGGTTTGGATACTGGGCTTTCACGGTTTTCCGCCACCGGGGACGCATCGTGGGCGAGGGCTCCGAGGGCGAGGCCCTGACCGCCAGGGCCCTGGACAACATGACGATGGAGAACGCCCGGGTGCTTCACTCGGTGCAGTTTTTCGCGGGCGAAAAGCCCCGGGAGATCGACCACTTGTTGATCACCCACAACGTCCTCTTCGTCATCGAGACCAAGTACTTGCGTGGCCGCATCGCGGGCGAGGTCTTGGACCGCGAATGGACCCTCCACAAGCGGGCCCGCAAGACCCGCTCCCGTTACAAGCGGGGCTTTTATAACCCCTTGAAGCAGGTGGCCACCCAGATCTACCACTTGAGGAGCCATTTGGAGGCCAACCTGGGCGAACGCTGGGCGCAGGAATGCTCCCAGATTTGGATCCAGGGCGTCGTGGTTTTTTCCCACCCCCAGGGCGACGCCTCGGCCGTGGTCAGCCATGAGCACGGCGTGGTGGACCTAGCCAATTTGCCGCAATACCTGCTCAACTACCGGCCGCCCTCCCGGGCCCACCGGCTGAGCTACGGTTTGCGGCGTGAAATCGCTCGGGTATTAACCGGCCAATAACAAAGGCAGCCGCAGATATGCGCAAATTTTCGCTGATTAAAGATTCAAAAATCTGCGTTCATCAGCGCCAATCTGCGGCTCCAAGGTTTTGTCGTTGCCGTTGATCCAGCTTCCCCCCGCGGATTTTTTCGACTCGGTGGAGCCCCTTGATTCCAGTTGGGATCGGGCGGCCGCCCTGTGGGGGCCGGCGCCGGGGCTCTCCGCTTCCATCCCCTCGCTCCTTATGTGGCAGGACGAGTTTGCCTGCGCCCTAGCCTCCAAGGGGAGCGCCTCCTTTATCGTGGCGTTTTACGGCCGTTATATTTACCTCCCCCTTCCGCCCCAGCCTTTCAGCGCTGAAAACCTCCGGACCGCCTTCACCTATATGAGGGAAGTCAACGGCCCCGGGCCGGGGGTTTCCCGTGTCGAGGGCCTCACCGAAAGCCAGCAAAGCCAAGCCGAAGCCTGGGGCTTCCCCACCCGGCCCACCCTCATCGAATATCTCTATAACCGGGCCCAGATCGCAGGTCTCCATGGCGACCCTTACCGGGCCAAGCGGGCCGAGATCAACCATTTGGTAAAGGAACATTCATTGGTCCTGCGCCCTTATCGCGCCGCGGACCTCAAGGCCTGCGGCGAGCTTTACGAGCTTTGGAAGGGTCAAAGGCTTCCGGCCCTGAAAGGGCAGATGGGCGAACGGATGATCCTTTCCTCCCAAAAGGCCCATTTCCGCGCCCTGGCGCAGGGTGGGGACTGGGGCCTGGACGCCTGGGTGGTGGTTTTGGAAAACCGCCTGGCGGCCTATCTGGTGGGCGCCCCCTTAAGCCCCGATACCTACGGGGTCTACCTGGAGGTTACGGACTTGACGGTCAAAGGGTTGTCCGCTTATATATTCGCCAATGCCTGCCGCCAGCTGGAATCCTTCACCCTGGTCAACGCCGGGGACGCCGAAGGCCTCCCCCACCTCGCGGAGTCGAAGGAACACTGGCACCCTAGCCGCCGCTTGAAAATCTATGCCATTGATCCGAAAGAATGATTTTCAAGCGGCGGAGTTGTGAATTTTAAGTTTTTAATTTTAAATAATTGAAATTTCCGCTCCGCGGAAATCACCACAATTCAAAATTTAGAGTTAAAAATTGCAATGAGGAACCTATGAGCCGAATGAAAATTAAATTCAAGCAGGGCCATATGGACCGCCTGCAAATGCATAAAACGCCCGCCGCCCCGAAAAAATCCGCTTCCCCGCGACGCCGGGTGGACTGGCACGAGTATTTCATGAACATCGCCACCGAGGTGGCCACCCGCTCCACTTGCGACCGCAAACACGTGGGCGCGGTCATCGTGCGCGACAAGACCATCCTTTCCACCGGCTACAACGGTAGCGTGCGGGGCCTGCCCCATTGCGACGACGCGGGCCACATGATGGAGGACGGCCATTGCGTGGCCACCATCCACGCCGAGGCCAACGCCATCATCCAGGCCGCCAAGAACGGCGTGAGGGTGGATGGGGCCGAGATTTATATCACGGCTTCCCCCTGCTGGAACTGCTTCAAGATCGTGGCCAACGCAGGCATCAAGAATATCTACTATGGGGAATTCTACCGGGACGACCGCATCTTCGACGCGGCCAAGCAATTGGGCATGCGCATCAGCCAGATCAGACCGCCAAAATAAGGCGGAATTTTTAGTTTTGAATTCTTAATTTTAAATGAAGGTGGTTTTCAATCGAAGATTGAAAACTTTCATCAACTCATGCCGATCTTTCAATAAAAATTCTAAAGAGATCGGTATAGTCCCACACACCATCTGTTCTTTTCAAAAAAAGATGTGGGACAAAACTCAACACTAAGAACTCACAACTTTTTTAAGGCTTCTCGCGCGTAAAACTTCAGGTTGGCGTACAACTCCCAGTTCGGATCGTCCAGATCCTCTTCAGTCATCCACCGGATGTCCGTGTGTTCCTGGGCGTTCAAGGTGACTTCGCCGGACTTCACCCGGGCGAAATAAACCATCCCGATATGCCAATGGGGTTCCTTGATGAGATGAATATCCATATAAGCGGGGCAAAGAAGGGGGACAAAACCCACCTCCGCTTTTAAAGGCGGCATATCCCCCACCAGCTCCACATCCAAGCCGCTTTCTTCCTTGGCTTCCCGGAGCGCCGCTTGTTCGGGGTTCTCGTCCAGCTCGATATGCCCCCCGATGGGCAGCCAGCGGTTCAGCTGTTTGTGAAAGATGAATAGGACCTTGCGGTCCTTCACAATGAAGATGGAAACCGTGAAGTCGATCTTTTCATGGAGGTGGGGCAAGTTTTAATCCTTTGGTTTTGGATAGCCCGCCCATTTTGATCGAAGAATTCATTTTATTTGAAAGAATTTTTCGCATTCCTCTTTTAGATCGGGCAAGGATAAGTCTCCCGGAAGGTCTTTGGAACGATGCCCATAGAATAAGGTAAAGCCCACGTCGTTCCCCGTGGGGTCTTCCCGCAGTTCGATTTGGTTGTCTTCGGCCCAGACTCTTATTTGGCTGATGACGAACGGTTCCACCTGGGCTTTAGCCGGATTTTGAACCTCTCCGTGGTAAATTTCAGCGGTGTGATAAACAAGGATGCGCTGATCGGGTGTTTTGGTGACGGTAGGCGTGACGGGCGTTGGATCGCCATAAGCATTCCCTAAAAATCCCAACACTAGAAGAAAGACCGTTAATTTCATCTGAAGTTACCTCCTTTTCCTCCTCAACGATGGTTCCCATTTTGGACGCTTCATTTTGAAAAACCAATAGCGGGGACGCCCAAGCTTTAATTCTTTGGTTTTGGAGGTACTTGCCACGGAAGGATACGAGCCATCCAACGCTCAGGATATTCCAGTGGCTCGAACCCTAAGGGCCGGTAAACTTCCTGGGCGTCCCGGGTCCGCAGGGCCCATTGTTTCACGGTCTTGAAATCCGGATGGTCGAAAACGTATTGGACCATGGCCTTGGCCAGCCCCTTTTTCCGGTGGGCCGGGTCCACGAACACGTCAATAAAATAAGCGAAGCGGGTCTTATCCGAGATGACCCTGAGGAAACCCACCTGGGCCCCTTGGGGGTCGAAAGCCCCTACCACCAAAGCGGAGTTCCTCGCCCCCCGTTCGGTCTCCTCCCGGGAAATACCCGGGACCCAATAGGTGCCCGCGAGCCAGCCCTGGACCTTCGCGAAGTCCATCTGTTCCAGTTCGTCGGTAAGTTGGTAACCCCGGGGGATTGTCATGGGCTGATTTTACAATAAAAAAGGGCGCGGAAAAATCCGCGCCCTTCGTGCCTTGGATGATCTGGCTAAGGGGCTATCGCAGTACCACCACCTTGCCGGTATGGAACGTGGCCCCGGCGGGGCCGTCGATCTCGACCACGTAAATATAAAGCCCGCTCGCCACACTGGAACCCGCACGGTTCACCAAATCCCACGGGATCACGTTCAGGCCCGCGTTCCCCTGGCTTTGCGCCTGATAGACCGTTTCACCCGCCACCGAGAAAAGCGAAACCTTCGCCAGGGCCGCCTGGCCCAGCGTCACCCTGAACCCGATGGGCTGGCTGTTCGTGGAAACATTCGGGACCGCCACGACCGACAATACCGTTCCGTGTTCCGCGACCGCCGAAGGCGTGGGGGTTTCCCCGTGAAGGGCAAGGTCGAGGGATCGGACTACCGCGCCGGAAGGCGTGCAGGTAGGCAGGGGCCGGCAGGAAGGCGGCACGCCGCCCGAGGCCGTCACCAGGTCGCCCCTCACGTACAACGCGTAATTGAGGTTGTTGGTGTAGGTCGAGCCGCTCCCCACGTTACAGGGGCTATACCAGAAGCCGGTCCCAGGTGAGAAGTTGGCAAAACTCGAGAGATGGACCGCCGTCTGGAGGTTGGCCCATGTGATTCCCGCCCCCAGGGTGGCCGTATCGGTGTTGGAGAGGGTGATTTCCCAATTGGCTTGCTGGGTGTTGCTGGGCCCGCAAGCGGGTGAGAAATTCAACGTGTTGATAGCCGTTCCGGTCACGGCCGTGCAGGTTTGGCCGAAACAGCCGCCGTAATTGACGGCTCCGACCATGGCCGTACCGGTCGTGTCGTCCGCCCAGAACTTGATGGTGATATCGGACAAGGTCACCGCGGAGGTCCCCTTGTTGATGACCTCGAAAGTCTCCTGGTTCTGGTTGGAGCCGCAGGTCCCGAACTCCTCCAATTGGAGGTCCAGGGAACTGGTGCCGCAGGCGATCCCGCCCGTGGCGGTGGGCGTTGGGGTGGCCGTGACCGCAGGGGTGAAGCTGGGTGTGGCGGTCCGCGTTATCGTGGACGTGGCCGTGGAGGTGATCGTCCTCGTGGGCGTGAAAGTAGCCGTCGACGTCACGGCTGGGGACGGCGTGCGGGTGGAGGTGAAACTGGCCGTAGGCGAAACCGTGGCGCTAGAGGTAGGTGTTCGGGTAGGCGTCGAGGTGGCGGTGGAAGTGGCCACCGGCGTTGACGTCCGAGTAAGCGTGGACGTGGCCGTCGAGGTCACCCGCGGCGTGGCCGTCGAAGTGGGGCTCAAGGTCGGTGTGGCCGAGGGGGAAGCCGTAGAGGTCCTCGTGGGAGTGGACGTGGCCATTGAGGTCACGGCTGGGGTCGGTGTCGGGGTCGAAGAAACAGTGGACGTGGCGGTTCGGGTCAGGGTCGCGGTCGCCGTGGAAGAGGGGGAGGATGTCGGGGTCGGCGTGGGGCTCGAAGTGGGCGTTCTCGAAAGAGTAGCCGTCGCCGTGGAAGTCACCGCCGGGGTTGAAGTGGGAGTGGCCGTGAGGCCGACCGTGCCGCAGTTCACCAGCCGGTCGACCTGCCCGTGGAGTTCATCACCGACGTAGACGTTCCCCGAAGCGTCAAAGGCCACTCCAAAGGGCCATCCCAGGTTGGAGCACTGGTGGTCGAGGGTGTAGGGGCCGATGTTCAAGACGCTCAAGCTTGCCCCAATGCCATTCCCGACGAACAAGTGGGTTCCGCCGGCGTCAATCGCCATTTGGGCCGGAGCCACACCGCCGTTCAACAAGGGGGGGCCTGCTACCGTGGTGGGGTTGGAGAAGATAAGACTCCCCGTGGACTCGGATAATTTAGTGTATTGGACGATTTGTTCGAAGCCGCCGTTGACAGTGGTCTCCACGCTTCCGACATACAACGTGTTCCCCGACACCAGGACCGACCCAAAGCCGTGAACGGTGTTCAGATTAGCAGTAGCCAGCGCATAGCCGCTTCCGCTGGGCTGGTAGACCGCCACGGCATTGGAGGTTGTGGAACCTGATTCGGCCACGTAAACATCCCCGTTTGACGCCACCGAAAGCGAAGGAACGATGTTCGCGGGAACGGCTATGGTATTGATGTGGGTATTGGTGGCGGGATTGATCTTTTCCCACTGGCCACCCTCGCCCACGTAGAGGAACCCTCCTGCGAAGGCCAGCCCATTCGGGGCGAAGAGGCCGGTCACGGAGCCCGAAGCCGGGGTGATGTTGGTGCCGCCGTTCAGGTTGAACTCCAGCACCTGGCTGGTTCCCGAATTGGAGACATAAAGCACCCCGTTCGCCTGATCCACGGCCTCGACCTCGCCGATACTGTTGAGGCCGCCCACGGACTGGCTGATGTTGCAGGCGCAAATGGTGGCCGTCGGGGTGGGAGTAACGGTGGCGGTCGGCGTCGGCGTATGGGTGTCGGTAAGGGTGAAGGTGGGCGTGCAGGTGGCCCGGCAGGAAGGCGCGGAGCCGCCCGAGGCCGCCACCGGGCTTCCCTGGAAATAGACCTCGAAATGGGGGTCATTGATGAAGGCACCGGCGCCCACCGAAGCGGGGCTGTACCAGTCGGCGGTGCTGGAGAAAGCCGTGAAGTCCGCCAAGTGAAGGGCGGTCTGGGCGTTAACCCAGGTCTGTCCCGCAGCCAGGGTGCGGGTGTCATTGTTGGTGACGGTCAGTTCCCAGTTAGCCTGGTGGGTTCCATCGGGACCGCAGGCGGGCGCGAAGGCGGAAGGCGTAATGGCCACACCGTTCACGGATTGGTTGGTGGGACCGAAACCGCCGCCGAAATTGACGGCGCCCAACACAGAAAAGCCCGTGGTGTCGTCCACCCAAAACTTTATGGAAATGTCCGACAGGTTGACGGGGGTGGTGCCGGTATTGATGACTTCAAAGGTTTCCGAGGCCTGGTTGCCGTTGAGGGAGGTGAATTCCTCAAGCTTCAACTGGGCCGAGCTGGTAGTGCCGCAGCTGCTTCCGACGGGAGTGGGCGAGGGGGTGACGCGGAACGCCGTACCGGCCAGGTCGTTGATCAGGTTTTGCCCGTTGGGCGAGCCCCAGCCGGTGGCCAGGTCGTAGCCCGTGACCGCGTGGAAGGAAACCGGGTCCTGGTTGTTATCGCTGTTGTTGCTGTTGTCGTTGATGTCGTGGAAATCGGAGGCGTAGCGGGTGCTTTGGCCGATGGAGTAAACCGCGTTGTTGGCGAAGCCGATGGGCGGCAGTCCATTGGAGGCGCCCTGCTGGTTGGCCAGGGCCGTGAAGGCGGCCCAAAGGGGAGCAGCGGCGCTGGTGCCGGCGACACGGCCCTCAAAGGCCGCGCTGCCGTTGGGGAAATCACCCGAAATGATGAAAAGGAAATCGGCCACCATGGAAACATCCGGCACGTTGCGCCAGGCGGAGGAGCCGCTGTTGCCCGATGGGAAGGGCGCCATGACGACGGAGTTCTGGTAGGGAGGAATCTGAAGCTGGTTCGTGCAGACACCGCCGCCACTGGCACCGAAGTCCGTGTTCCAAGTCGTTTCCGAGGTATAGGCGATGGCGGGCGGGGTGGGGGTTCCGGTGGGCGAGGTGGTGGTCAAAAGGGTGCCGCCCACGTCGGTGATGAAGGGGCTGATGAAGCCGGGAGGGGGCACGGCCGAGAAGATGTCGCCCGTGCCGAATGCCCCGGAATCACCCGATGCCAGGAAGAAGGACTGGCCCTGGGCGGCGAACTGGGCCAGCAGGTTCGCGGCCGTTCCGTCGCCGAACTCGAACCAGGAACAGGAAATCTGGTTGCAGAGGGGGGGCGTGGCCATGGCTTCGAAGAGGTCGTCGGCCACCACTTCCGAATCCCCATTGGGGTCGCCCTCGTAAACCACCACGTTGGCCCCCGGGGCCAGGGCGTTCACCATGTCGATATCCAGCGTCACTTCCAGGTTGCCGTTGGCGTTGACCGGAATCCCGTTGAAGCCGCCTACCAGCACCTTGGTGGGGGTGGGGGCGGTAAAGGGGGGCGTGGAGGTGCTTTGGTATTGGGTGATGTCAGAGGGGAAATAGCCGTCGAACTCGAAAAGCCCCACGGATTGGCCGGATCCGTTGAGGGAGGGGGATACACCGTTGCAATAGGCGTCCCGTAGGTCCTGTCCCTGGTAAAGGCCGCCCTGGCCCGTGCCGACGTTGGCCCTGGCCCCCTTGGAAACGGGCACCGCGTGGTTGCGGGCCCGGCGGAAATTTTCCAACCCGGCGATGTGGGCAATGGGAAGGGACGAATCGACCGAGGGTTCACTGTCGGGGGCATGAAAGAGGCTGCCGTCCGGCCTTTGATAGTTATGGAGGTTCACCTGAAAAGCCCCCTGGATGTCCGAAACCGCGCCGACCACGTCCACAAGCAGTCGGTTGGAATGGGTTTGAGCAACCCTCAGGTTGTGGGCCTTGGCGAAATCCAGCACGGCCTGGTAATCGGCCTGGGTTGGCGCGAAGCGGGCGGTGAACTCATCGGGCGTGAGGAAGCGCCGGTAGAGGGGGCTATGGGGGTCATAGGCCTGCTTGAGGAAATCCTGGAGTCCTTGGGGGTCGCGAAGGGGAAGGCCGATGGCAAGCCTTAAGGATTGAGCGGCGGGAAGGCTTCCCACCATTGGTGCCGTCGTCACAGCTTCCGGCACGTGGCCGCGTAATACCTTCATCCCGGCCGGAGCGTTTTGGGCCGCGGAAGGGAAAAGGCCTAGGCCATAAATGATGATCGAAACGAAAAGGAACGTAACCCACGGAAAAGTTTTCTTGCGGAACATAAACCCTCCTTAGTCGCAAATGAAATGACTGGATACGGCTTTGTTAACCTCTTCGTCAGCCCTTAATGAATCACGACGACTTTCCCGGTCTGGATCGAATCGCCGGCCCGCACGATATAGATGTAAAGACCGCTGGCCATGTTCTCTCCCAAGCTGTTCGTCAATTCCCAAGTGATGGTGTTGGACCCGGCTTCCCCCTGGGCCTGGGCCTCAAAAACCTTTTCTCCGGTCAAGCTGAAAAGATCCAACTCAAGGGGTGAGAATTGTCCCAAGGTGACCTGGAACCGGATAGGTTGGCCGTCCCGTGAGATATTGGGCGCCGCCACCACCGATAATCCCGTTCCGCGTTTCGCGACCGCCGAAGGCGTGGGGGTTTCCCCGTGAAGGGCAAGGTCGAGGGATCGGACTACCGCGCCGGAAGGCGTGCAGGTAGGCAGGGGCCGGCAGGAAGGCGGCACGCCGCCCGAGGCCGTCACCAGGTCGCCCCTCACGTACAACGCGTAATTGAGGTTGTTGGTGTAGGTCGAGCCGCTCCCCACGTTACAGGGGCTATACCAGAAGCCGGTCCCAGGTGAGAAGTTGGCAAAACTCGAGAGATGGACCGCCGTCTGGAGGTTGGCCCATGTGATTCCCGCCCCCAGGGTGGCCGTATCGGTGTTGGAGAGGGTGATTTCCCAATTGGCTTGCTGGGTGTTGCTGGGCCCGCAAGCGGGTGAGAAATTCAACGTGTTGATAGCCGTTCCGGTCACGGCCGTGCAGGTTTGGCCGAAACAGCCGCCGTAATTGACGGCTCCGACCATGGCCGTACCGGTCGTGTCGTCTGCCCAGAACTTGATGGTGATATCGGACAAGGTCACCGCCGAGGTCCCCTTGTTGATGACCTCGAAGGTCTCTTGGTTCTGGTTGGAGCCGCAGGCACCGAATTCCTCCAATTGGAGGTCCAGGGAACTGGTGCCGCAGGCGGTCCCGCCCGTGGCGGTGGGAGTTGCTGTCACCGCCGGAGTGGAGGTGGGCGAGGGAGTGGTGGTCGGGGTGATCGTCGCCGTGGCCGTTAAGGTAACGGTCCTCGTAGGCGTGGAAGACGCAGTCCCCGAAGGAGTATTAGACGGCGTCGCCGTCGTGGCACGGGTGCCGGTGGGGCTCGCCGTGGCCGTGGAGGAGGCGGTCCTCGTGGGCGTGGAAGTAGCGGTTCCGGCTGGACGAGTGGGGGTGAAAGTAGCCGTCGTACTGACGGTCGCCGTGGGCGAGGCCGTAACGGTCAAGCTGGGCGTGGCCGTGGCTGTCGAAGTACGCGTCCCCGTGGGTGTGGAAGTGGCCGTGCCAAGCACGCCGGTGGGCGTAAAGGTCGCCGTGTGCGCGGGGGAAGCCGTCGCGGTCAGGCTCGGCGTCTCGGTCGTCGTAAATGAGGCGGTAGGGGTCCGGGAGGCTGTCGCGCTAGCCGTGGGCGTCCGGGTCACCGTGAGCGTAGGTGACGACGTAGCAGTCGGCGTCATCGAACGGGTCGGGGTGTTGGTGGGCGAGGGCGTCAGGCCCGGCGTGAGGGTGCCCGGGGTGCAATAGGGCCTGCAGGAAGGCGGTGCGCCGCCCGAGGTCGTCACCAGGTTTCCCTGGTAATAGAGCGCGTAATGGATGTCGTCGGTGTAGGTGGTCCCGCCTCCCACGTTGCAGGGGCTGTACCAATCGGCCGTGCCCGGTGACAAAGCGCCGTAATTGGACAAGTGGGTTTGGATCTGCAGGTTGCCCCAGGTCTGGCCTTGGCCCAGCTGGCCGGTGCTGGTGTTGGAGATGGCCATTTCCCAGTTGGCCTGGTTCGTGGGATCGGGTCCGCAGGCAGGCGAGAAATTGGTGGCCGTAACCACCACTCCGGTCATGGCCGACGCGCAGTCGAAGCCGTAACAGCCGCCGTAATTCACCGAGCCCACTAGGGCTTGTCCCGTGGTGTCGTCCGCCCAGTACTTGATCACGACGTCGGAAAGGTTGATGACGGCGGCGCCGTTGTTGATGACCTCGAAGGTTTCCGACGGCGTGGAGGAAGAGCAGGAAGTGAATTCCAGCAGTTGAAGGGAAATCTGGGTGGTGCAGGGGGGCGTGGGAGTGGGGGTGGGGGTCATGGTCGGCGTGGGAAAGGCCACCCTGGCCAGGTCGTCGATCAGGAATTGCCCGGCGGGAGATCCCCAGCCCGTGACCAGGTCGTAACCCGGCACGGCGTTGTTACCGGTCGCGTTGTTGATGCCGGGGTTGTTCCCGGACTGGATATCGTGGAGATCAAAACCGTAATGGGATCCCTCTCCGATCTGGTACAAGGCGGGGTTGACGAAGCCCACCGGGGGGTTCCCCTGGAGCGCGGCCTGCTGGTTGACGAGCGCGGTGAAGCCGTTCCAAAGGGGCGCGGCGCAGCTCGTGCCGCCGACTGGATCTTGGCTGCCGTTGAAGACAATTTCGACGTTGGTTGCCACTAGGGCCACATCAGGAATGTTCCGGTTGGTGGTGGAACCCCCGTTGGTGCCCATGTTCACGCCCGCCTGGTAGCTGGGGATGGGGAGGTCGGGGCTAATCCCGCCCGCGCTTCCCGGCCAAGCCACCTCGCCGGCCCAGCTTCCGCCCGTGCCGTTGTCCGTCAGTTCGGTGCCACCCACCACGGTGAGGTTGGGTTGTTCATTCATCAAGTCCTCCGAACAAGCCAAACCGTTATTGCAGGTGGGGGACCAGGCGCCATCGTCGCCCGAAGCGATGAAAAAGGACTGTCCCTGGGCCTCCATCTCCGTCAAATCCTGGCTTTCCGTCGTGTCCACGCCAAAAATCCAGGAGGCGCTGGTGACCTTGGCCAGGTTATCCGAGACGATCGCGTTGAGCAGGTCGTCGCCGCTGACCGTATCAGGCGCCATGTACATCCTCAGTTGGGCAAGCCCGGGCGCTACGGCCAGGGTGTCCTCGATATCCAAGACGGTTTCCTCCACGACGGGGGTGGCGCTGGGACTTAAACCATCGAAAAAGAGATTGGTGACGGCGGCCGCGTTGGCCGCGATTCCCGCCTGGCTGATATAGGCGGGGATGTCGCTGGGGTAATAGGTGTCAAAGCTCATGATGGCATTCACCTGCCCCGCGCCGGTCAGGGTGACACCCGGGCAATAGGCGTTTCGGAAATCATTCCCCCAATAGTTCCCGTCCGGCGCCGAACCAGTGGCCGCTACCGGCTTGGTTTTATTTGCCGCCGCGCGGTGAAGGCCGGCGGGGCGGGGCGGGTGGGCGTTGTCCAGCCCGCCGACGTGCGAAAGCGCCGCGGCCAGGTCCAGGGAGGGCTCCCGGTCGGGCGAGAAAAACTCGGTCCCGTCGGGCCGCTGGTAACGGTTGAGTTGGACGTTCAAGGCATTCTCCACGTCCCCCGCCGCGCCAGATACGCTCACCACCATGCGGTTGGCGAAGGTACGGTCCACGGTGAGGTTGTGGGCTTTCGCGAATTCCTGGACCGCCTGGTAATCCGAGGCCGAGGGGCCGAAGCGGGAGGTGAAATCCTCCACCGAAAGCCAATGGCGATACTGGGGGCTTTTGGGGTCGTAGAGTTGCTGGACAAGGACCTGGAGCTCCTGCGTGTTACGCAGGGGAAGCCCGAAGGACAGGTGGAAAACTTTCGAGGAAGGCACGTGCCCCAACAATGGGGCTTTTTTCAAAACCAGGTCGGGCACATGGCCATGCAGTTGTTGCCTTCCAGCGGATTGGGCCGGGGAGATCGAAGGGGCCAGCAAGGATAAAGAAACGATGAATCCCAAAATCCGGATCGAATATTTCATTGAGATGCCTCCTGAAAAATGGACAGCGCGGAACGGTGCTGATGGGGTACGTGAATGAAAAACAAAACCGGAAAGCGCTTTTATTGCGCGACTCCTTTTTTCTTTTTCGGGTGAATAATTTTTTTTGAATAGAAATTTGTGGGTGGTGGAAAAGAAAAAATGAATTGAACGCGCTCAGGATAAGATTGCGGAACGGCGAATGAAAGAAAATTTCATGGAAATTCTTTCCCAAGTGAAGGTAAACGCGAGACCGGACAAAAGATGGACGAAATGAAACTACAAAAAAATTTCAAAAAGTTACAAGAAATATTTATGCTTTTTAGGGACGGATAACGATCACGGAGAAGTTGAGGAACTTTAACAATCGCGCAAAACCGAGCAGAAAGGCCTCTGCCCCGTGGGTGGAAAAATTCCGAAGTCTCTCAACTTGATAATTCCCCACTACAAAAAAATCCTGGGCGGGTTGCGCCGGAAAAAATCGGAATGTTCACGGGCTGATTCTACAATAAAAAAGGCGCGGAATAATCCGCGCCAGTATCAAAGTTTGGATAACTCAGCCCAAAGGATAAATTTCGGAAAGGGGTGGAAAAAAGGGGTGAAGCCGACCCTAAATATTTAATCTTAAATGGAGTATGGAATTTCCATCTATTGTTGATACATCATCACCGTCGCCTTGTTCCCGTTCGCCTCATCCAAGTAAGCCACGTAGGGCGTGCTTCCGGAAAAAGCCAGCGAGGTGTAATAGGCTACGCCGGCGGAGAATCCCGCATTCCCAACGTTCGCCCAGGAAGTGCCGTTGTAAGACATCACCGTTGCCTTGCTGCCGTTCGCGGAATCCCCATACGCCACATAGGGCGTACCGTTGTAAAGGGCCAGGGAGGTGTACACGGCCCCTCCCGCTGAAAAACCCGCGTTCCCTACGTTCACCCAGGAAGCGCCGTTGAACATCATCACCGTCGCGTTGCCCGGGCTGGCGACACCAAACCCGCCCGCGAATGCCAGATAAGGCGTACTGTTGGAAAATGCCAATGAGGTGAAATAGGCGCTGCCGGCGGAGAACCCTGCCGTCCCCTCATCCGCCCAAGAGGTGCCGTTATAGGTCATGACCGTGGCGTTGTCGCTAAATGCGAAAATCGCGTTAAAAGCCACGTAGGGCGTGCCGTTGTAAATGGCCAATGAGGTATAGGGGGCTTCGTTGGCCGAGAAGCCGGCGGTCCCCTCGTTCACCCAGGAAGTGCCGTTGAACATCATCACCGTCGCCAGATAGCCATTTGCCAGGTCCTCAAAAGCCACGTAAGGCGTCCCGTTGTAAAGGGCCAAAGAAGTGTAGGCGGCTCCCCCGGCTGAAAAACCCGCGTTCCCCACGTTCACCCAAGAAGCGCCGTTGAACATCATCACCGTGGCCTTGTTGCCGTTTGCCGCATCCTCATAGGCCACGTAAGGCGTTCCGTTGTCGATGACCAGGGAGGTAGAGGAAACCGCACCGGCGGAAAACCCCGGGCTTCCCACATCTACCCAGGAAGTGCCGTTGAACATCATCACCGTCGCTCGGTTGCCGTTTCCTCCGTCCTCAAAAGCCATGTAGGGCGTTCCGTTGTTGATGGCCAGGGA
This sequence comes from uncultured Pseudomonadota bacterium, assembly GCA_963770835.1. Taxonomy (GTDB): domain Bacteria; phylum Oederibacteriota; class Muellerivitia; order Muellerivitales; family Muellerivitaceae; genus JAJPJW01. The sequence goes on along the minus strand of CAVYRH010000004.1, from coordinate 473,284 downwards.
GGTGCTTGATGCCTCACCGGCGGAAAAGCCCGCGCTCCCCACGTTCACCCAGGAGGGTGTGGAAGTATAAGTGATGGTCGGGGTGTTGGTCGGGGTGGAGGTAAACCAAGTCCCGGTGGGGGTCGGGGTCCAGGTGGGGGTTCCAGTGGGGGTTCCCGTATTGGTCGGGGTGGAGGTAATGGTGGGGGTATAGGTTTGGGTAGAGGAAGGTGTGAAGGCCGCGGTGTCAGTGATCGTGGAGGTTACCGTATTCGTGGGCGTTAAAGTCGGGGTATTCGTCGGGGTATAGGAAGGCGTATCCGTGTCCGTGGAAGTGTCCGTGTTGGTCGCCGTGGACGTGCACGTGGAAGTGACCGTATTGGTCCCTGTGTTCGTAGCCGTGGAAATAACGGTGTTGGTCGCCGTGGTCGTGGCTGGGGAAGTCGGAGTTGAAGTAGGGGACTCGCTGGGTGTCGGCGTAAAGCTGGGGGTGGGGATCGGGGTATTGGTGGGAGAATTGGGGGATGTGACTGTCGCCGATAAAGTGGGGCTGCTTGTGATTGTTTCGGTCACGGTAGGCGTAGTTCCGTTCGTGTGGGTCGCTGTCGGCGTGGTGGGGGGCAGGGTAACCGTAGGGGTCATGGAGGGGCTATTCTCCGCCGTAAAGGTGGAAGTCGCCGTCCCGGGTGGTTCGGGGGTGGTGGGAGGATTAATGCGGCCGGGACAGCCGGTTAAAATCACCCCGGTTAAACCCAACCCAAGAGCGGCCGCCCAATAAAATTGCGTTTTTTTCATATTCAATCCCCGAGGGGCCATCATCTCCACTAGGCGATAATTGGAATAGGATAATGGTCATATAGCACAGCCTTTAGACGGGAAAAAGCGGATTTAATCCAAAGTTTTTTTGAAAAAACCGGTAAGTTGGTAACCCTGGGGGATTGTCATGGGCTGATTTTACAATAATAAAAGGAAGCGCTCGTTAGGGAAGCATACCCATAGACCCCAAAACCAGAGCTGGGAGGCAAGATGGCCAGCCGCTGGCCATCCCTCCCACCATTGGCGGGGGGTTTTTACCAACCGTTGGTAAAAGCGGCCCAGATGGGGTTAGGGGTGGTCAGTCTCTGACCACTTGGACCGGATACCCCCCTAGCGCAAGGCGCTCATAGGGGAACTTACCCCTATGCTACCCCTCAAAACCACATCCAAAGGGGGAAGGTGCCCGGAGTCCGGGCACTTAGACAGGGGGGAACCCACACCGGCCTATCTAGGGAGGGGCTATCTCCAAAAGGGCCAAATTCCCTTATGGGCACGTCTAAAAATTGGTTGTAGAGACGAAGTGAAGGAGGTACAAGGAGAAAACAGCGCGTGAAAACGCTGAAAAATCCTTGAACGAGGTGCCGCAATGGGCCAAACCGGATTCTTCGACCTTCAAGACCGCTTGAAATCCCTGGATGAAATGGGGGACCCGCTGGAAGCCTTGAACCGAGTAGTGCCCTGGGAGGATTTCCGCAGTATGTTGCGCAAGGCATTACGCGATAAGGAACGCAAAAGCGAGGCGGGGCGTACCCCGTACGATGAAGTACTAATGTTCAAGGTGCTAGTTTTACAGGCCCTATACAACCTGGCGGACGAAAGGACACAATTCCATATCCAGGACCGGCTGAGTTTCATGAGGTTTTTGGGGCTGGGTATGGATAAGGATGTGCCGGATGCCAAGACCATCTGGTTATACCGCAACAAGCTGGCCCAAGGCGGCTGGATTGACCAGTTGTTCGGGAAATTCAACCGGCACCTGGATCGGGTCGGGCTGAAGGCCCAGGAAGGGCAGATCATCGATGCTTCGATAGTGGAAGTGCCCCGGCAGAGGAACACCAAAGACGAAAACGGCCAGATCAAGAAGGGGGAAACACCTCAGGAGTGGAAGGGGGATACCGATAAGATGAGGCAAAAAGACGTGGATGCGAGATGGGTGCAAAAAAACGGCGTGAATCACTACGGGTACAAGAACCATATCAACGTGGATAAGAAACACAAGCTGGTCCGGAAGTTTGAGGTGACGGCGGCTTCGGTACCCGACCGGGAGGTTTTCGAGGAGTTGTTGGACGTGGAGAACCGCAAGAAGGTGTGGGCAGACAGCGCATACCGGTCACAGAAGAAGAACAAGACCTTGAAGCGCAGGCGATATAACAACCAGATTCATTACAAGTCGAATCGGAATCATCCCATGACGGAGTTCCAGGAAAAGTTGAACAAGATGCGGTCCAAGGTTCGGGCGAGAGTCGAGCATGTGTTCGGGCACATGGAAACGGCGATGGGTGGAAACTGGTTGAGGGTGGTGGGCAAGGTGAGGGCCCGGATGAAGATAGGAATGCGGAACCTGGCTTACAACATGCAGCGATTTACGTACTTAATGGGACGAATGCGTCCGGAGGCAGTGAACGCATAGATTTTAAAGACTTTGGGGGCTAAGGAAAGGTTCTGGGAGTAGCCGAAGGGAGATTCCGGGCCAAAAATTTCCACGAACTCCTTTGGTTGAGGGTTGCAAACTGGTTTGAGGTGACCGTAAAGCCTTCAAACAGAATTTTTAGAGGTGCCCTTATTTGAATTGTTCCGATTCGGAACAATTCAACCCGGAATTCTTCCAATTTTTTTAAGATTCTTAAAACCAGCCCCCGGCTGATTCCCTATTCTTCCAATTTCTGACCAAGGGCGGGTCAGGGGCGCCCAGATCCCGGTCCCTTTGCTATTTCACATGGAGATAAAGGAATTCGTCCGTATTGTTGGTTTGCGATTGGTCCGATGGGTCGACGAATTTGATCCCTTTGACGACCGCCTCCCTTTCCTGGTGGCGGCCCGCCGGGTTCAGGTCAACGCCTTCCGTATCCGCATCCTCAACGACGATCGCGTCACAGCCCGCCTTGCGGGCCTCAGCCTTGCATGAATCTGCGGATATCACCGCCGAGCGGCCCGGAAGATGGGTGGTTCCATTGAAGGAAAAAAGGCAAACTTCCATATAGGTCCTGGGGACCGTCTGTTCACCGACAAAAACCTTCATGTCGTAATCCGCCGGTTTTGGGGGGTAATTTTGATTGCCCAAGCGGATAAGGCTGGGGGGAGCGCATCCCGCCAAGACTCCCAGGAGCGCCAAAACAAAAATAAAAATCCCTTTATGGGCCATTTTCCTATCCCCTTCATCTATTTGGACGCCCCAGGTCTGGAAAGGGTGTTTTCCGGCGGGCACTTGGCCCCGCCCCTCGAACCCCTGATCCCTCCATTCCTCAAAACAGCCGGTAGCCCAGATCAAAGGTCAAAGCGTTGAGCTGGCCGTAGGTGCGGTTGGGAAACCCGGTCGAGAGGGCGCTGTCCAACCCCAGGTCATAGCGGATATCCAAAAGAATGCCCTGGAACTCCACCCCTCCCCCGAAAGCCAGGGACCATGAGCTGTTGGGAAAAAATTTGGTATCGTCCACGGAAACGTTCGGGCTTGGCCCGCCGGTGAGCGATGTGGTTTCGTTCAACAAAAAGGACAGGGCCGGGCCCGCCAAAAGGTAGCCCTTGAGGCCGGGGACCAATCCCGTTTGTGCCTTGAGCAAAAGTGGGATTTCCAGGTAGTTATAAACCTGGGAATTGGTGTTAGCGAGGCCGGAGGCGGACACGTTGAACTGGGAGCCTTTTTGGATGAAGTCGACTTCCGGTTGGACGCAAAAGAAATCGGCCACTTGGACATCCGCGAAGGCCCCTCCGGTTACCCCACCAGGGTTTGCTGGGCAATGGTGATACCCGGGAGCGGCGGGGCGGTGTTGACATTGTCCAAAGCCACTCCAGCCTTGAGGCCCAAACCGATGGGCCCGGCGAAGGCCGCGCAGGATAGGCTGATGGCCAAAACGAAAACTCCCATAATTTTTTTCATGAATAGATCCTTTCCTAGATGTGTTATTCCTGATGCGGCATGGAAACCGCCGGCACGGCGGTGGGCGTGGCGATGGCCCACCCTTTGACGGTCTCCCAGTCCGATTTCTCGCAAACCGTCGGGTCCCAGTGGGCTTCCCCGACGTATTTGTATTCCTTCACCGCCGCGTCCACCTGGCTGGTGTGCATGAGGAAACAGATGGCCCGGTTGGGCCAATACCAGTTCTCGGGATCAAGTTTCCGCATTTGGAGGGATTCGGCCGCGATCACCTTGAAGCGGTCCTGACCCATCCAGTAGGCCGACTTCTCGAAGTTGGAGTCCAGGTTCCAATAGTGGGCGTCGCTTTCGGATGCGGCCACCATGGCGGGCAGCGCCTCCAATTCCGGGTTTTCCCCCGCCATTTGACGGGCGTATTGGATTACTTTATCCAAGGCTCCGGCCTGTTCGGCATAAATGGCGTAGGAATACCAGGTGTCCAGGTCATAGGGCCACTTCCTCAGGTACAACTCGGTGTATTTTTGGTAAAGGGGCCAATCGAGGGATTTCCTGTAGGCCGTTTGGGTTTCCGGGCTTAATATTTTTTTGGTTTTAAGCTGGTCATCCCACTCCATGTTCTCCGCCGCGGCTTCGACCATGAGATAAGGGAACAGATCCGAATATTTTTGAGCGAAATCCATCATGTCTTCCTCGCTCCCGCTCCATTTGGGCTTGAGGTGATCCAGGAGAATACTGTAAGGGTGGTAACTGATGGGATTGAGCTTGCGCGCATGCTCGAAGTAATTCCGCACGATGGTATCTTCCAGCTCGGCCCCGTTCCCATAGCCCAGCGCCGTGTCCCAGGTAAGCCAGAAGCCGGGCGCCACTTGGGTGGCCTTTTGGGCATAGCCGTAACCCTCGTTGATCCTCTTTTTGAAAATGGGCCAGGCGGCCTTCGGCACATTGACGGCCAAATCAGACCCGCGGGCATCCCATGCCCAACCCTTTAAAAAATACCCCAACATCACCCAGGCTTTGGGATTACCGGGGTATTTCGCGGCCCAGTTTTTCAACAACTGGTAGGCATTGATCCAATCCCCTTTCCACTCGAGGCTTGTCTCGGCAACGTCGTACCACATGGGATTGTTGTCGTCACGCTTGAGCTCAGCGAAGCAAATATCCAGGGCCTGGTCGTATTTTTTCTTGGTGTTGTATTCGTTCGCGAGCACGTAGTGGAAATAAGTGCTGTCGGGTTGCTTCCGGGCCAGGGGCTCCAAATAATCCAGGTAATTGTTGTAGTCCAGCGCCGTGAGGAGGTAAACCTTGCGGGCCACCAAATAGGGGTTTTCGGGGTTCTTCGCCAGGATGCGGTCCCAATGTAGGACCAGTTTGGTGCCGCTGCTGCGGAACAATTTTTCCTCCGCGGCCGCGAGGAGAAAGTCGTCGCCGTCGCCGAAGACGGGTTGGTCCCGGTAAGCGGCCTGTTCCAGGGCAGGTTGGAAGCCGGCGTAGTTTTGGATGCAGGCGGCCATCCAGCCCGGGGCCTTGTTCAGGTCCTTCTTTTTGAAATTCTTTTGGTATTTCTTGCCGGGGCGGTCGCCCCAGAAGCGCAGCTTGATCCGGTAGCCTTTGCTGGTTTTCCGGAGGGTCCCCTCCCCGAATTCCTTGGAACCGAAGTAATAGGGCAATTGGTCCCGGTAAGCCGAAGGGTCTATCTCTTTCTCCTGGAAAAGGTCGAAGTTGTCGAAGATCACGGGCGAATCGGGAAGTTGGAAAACCGATTGGGGCAGGTAGGTGGCCTGCCGCATGGCGTAAAAACTCAAGAAGGAACCAAGAGGGGTGGCCTTCCCCTTTTCGTTGAGGAGGGGGTAGAGGAGCGGGCAGGGCGGGAGAGCCGTTCCGTTCTGCCGGATATCCTCCACCCTCGCCTGGAGGGCCTTCTGAAGCTGCAGTTGCCTTAATTCCCGTTCCTGGACCTTTTGGGTTTGGGCCTTCTGTTGGGCCATATATTGCCAGTACAGGTAAAGGGCATAACCGCCGCCGCCCAACAACACAAGGGTGAGCAGCGAGCCGACGGCCAGGAGGATTAGGATCACCGCCCTGCGGATGGGGGAACGAGCGGGAGGTGGCCCGGAAGGAGGGGCGGGCGGAACGGGAGTTGGATTCATTTCGTCGGTCATAGGCCCCCCATAGAAACCTAAAGCCCCGTCTCCGCTCTTCCGCCGAGACCGCGGGAGACAAACCCTTCCCTACTTGGAAGCCGAGCCCACCTTTAAACCACTCCGATTCTAATCCTTTTCAATCCAGCCCAATACCGATATTGAGCGGCACTTCAAGAATCAACCCCGAGGGACTACCCAGACTGTCGGCGGTGGATTGGCCCAGGTAAATCAGGTTGAACCGCAGTTCCACGAAAGCGCAAAAGCCCTTTTGTTCGATCAAGTTGCCGCCGGCCCCGAGCCGGACCATGGGGCTCGTGGCCGAAACCGTCGCGCCGTTTCCAGAAAATTTTTGGAAGGCTGCCCCAAGCCCCACTAAGAAGTAGGAATAATCGTTATGGGGCGCCGACAAGTCGATCTGTCCATCCAGGGAAATTTCCCATTCGGTCTCCGCCAGGTTTTGGGCGACCGGGACGGGCAGGGAACCGGGGGGGAAATACGTGATGGTTTTCGTATTGGAATAAGTTAAATAATCCAGGTCCGGGCCCAGCTTGAAATGGGAACCGATCGGCGCGAAATAACCCGCGCCCGCGCCAAAGCCCGGGTTGAAGCTTTCCAGCGTCGTAATCGGATCAATGAGATTCTCCACGGCATCGCCGTGGAGGAGCCATACCCCCCTGCCGCCGAAATTTCCGGGGCGGTAGGCCCCGGCCGGAACCGGCGTGGCTTTGACTTTCGAGATATCCACCGCGTTCCGGGAGTAAACCGGCGGGGGGGCGGAATTGGAGGACCCGGGTCCGCTGGTTTCGGTGGCCGGCCCGGCCGTTCCCCGCTTCGCCTCCACATACTCCACCCATTTTTCCAATACCGCCTGGTCTTGGGGGTTCGACGTCATGGTTTCGGCGGCGAGAAAGGCCGTGAGGGCGTCCGCCCATCGTTGGTCCTGGATGGCCTCTTTGCCCGCATTCATGGCTTCTTGCAGCGTCGCGTAATGGGCGGCCGGAGCCGAAACAGGGGCGAAAACCGAGGACGCCTTTTGGGTTGGGGCGCTTTGGGCCATGAGGGCGGAGGGCAGGAAAACCAGGAAGGCGGGGAGGCCGATCCATGTCAAAGCCGCCCATGTATAAAAACTCCGGGGATGGGCTTCCCTGCTTGAAGCATTGGGGTTCATGTCATGCCGTTCGTAACTTGTTTTTATCAAGACGTACTATACCAGGGCTTGGTAAAAGCGGGCATGGGGCTTGATAAAGCCCCACTTCCTGCCCACGATGGGCAAAAAGGCGAGGCTCTTTACCCAGCAAATTGCCCAAAACCTTTCAAGCCTATGCCATGATTAAAAGAACCCATTTTGAAGTAAAGGAGAAGGTCCCATGAATGCGGACAAACAAAATAAGGTGATCTACTGGGTATTGACGGTCTTGGTCCTGGCGCCTACCGCCGGTTCCGGGATCCCAGAGTTCTTCGCGAACGGCTCGGAGGCCGTTGTCCAGATTTTTCATACGCTGGGATATCCGCTCTACCTGATGAGGATTTTGGGGTTCGCGAAAATCCTGGGGGCATTGGCGATCTTAACGGGCAGGATTCCCTTGATGAAGGAATGGGCCTATGCCGGTTTTACCTTCCTGTTCCTGGGCGCCACCGCTTCCCATTTGTTGGCCGGGGATTACGCCCACGCCCCCTTTCCCTTCATCTTCCTCGTGCTGCTGATGGCTTCATATAAGTTCCACAATATTCTTTCCGACCCTTTACGATCCAGGACCCGCAAAACGACCGCTCCCTTTTCGCTGGGTTCGAAGAGGTACCGGTAACCCCCTCGGCGCATAGCGCTCATAGGGGAATCCCTACTAACCCCCAGTTTCATAACGGTAAATAGACAGAAATCTTCGGTGTTCGAACGAAAAAGCTTTGGTTAAATAGTCCCGCTTCCAAGGGCGACTTTTCAAAGGGAGGATTCCATGCAAAAGCGTTTCATGAATTGGGTTTTAGCCGCAGCATTTATTCTGGGTGTGACCGGCGCAACCGCCGTTCAAGCGGAAGACCTTTCTTGGGGAACGGTGGGTTTCCAACCCGAACCCCAGGACCAGCCGGCGCCCCTCCTATTCGCCAAGGCTACGAAGAAGAACGTGAACAACGAGGACACCCCAGCGGATGACAAGCTATCAGTCGGATCAGGCTTTTGGGCCAGTGTTTACGGGGGCTACGACTTCGCCAACCTGGGTGCCCTAGGAAGCGACATTAACGGCTTGGTGAACGCCGCCAAGGGCTTTGGCGACAGTAGCAACCTGGGGGTCGCCGACAGCGGAATTTTGGCCGGCGTCAAATTCGGCTACGCCCTGGATTCCACTAGTTCCTTCGACGTCAGCGGCGAATACACATGGACCTCCGAATCGGGGCTCAATGTAACCTCCGGCCCGGATACGGGCTTTTTCTTTAAATACGACCCCACTCTTTTGGGGATCGCCTTGAACTACGAGCTGACGCTCCTCAAGGGCAATGGAAACAAGACCTCGATCGTGGTGGGAGGCGGCTATTACCACGGTTCCGTCCATTACCAAACGGATTACGGGGAGGGGGGCACCACCATTGTGGGGGATTTCGGGCAGGACGGCATCGGGGGGACCCTGGGTGTGGACGAGGAGCTGTCCCTGGGGGGCAACCTGGCCCTGGAGATTACGGGCCGCTTCCGGGCCGTCGACTTCAACAAGCTCACGGCCAATTCCTACACTATCAACGGGACTTCCCAGTCGGGCGGACCCTTCGCCCTGGTGAGCTATACCCCCATCGGCAGTAATTTCCACATCGAGTATCCCGTTTCGACGAGTACCGCCCTGCCGTCCGGCGTCAAGGACACAGACATGGACTACACGGGCTTCAACGGAAACATCGCGCTGAAGCTTTACCTTTAAGGGGACAAAGAGGCCGGGCCGGGCGCTTGGCCCCGCCCGGAACTCCTTAACGGGCTATGCGCGCTGGTAAGTCGCGATGATCACCCCGGTTGTCGTCGGGAGGCTCTCCACCAGCCGGAATTGGGCGGAGTCCCCTTCCGTGAATAGCTTGCGGCCCTCTCCCAGTACGATCGGGGTGATCACGAGCACGAATTCGTCGATAAGGTTCCTTTGAAGAAGCGAGTGGATCAGTTCCCCGCTGCCCAGGATGCCCAGGTTCATGCCGCTTTTCTTCTTGAGGTCGGCCACCGCGTCCGCCGCGTCGCCCTTAAGCAGCACCGAGTTTTCCCATGGAAGCGGCTCCTTCAGGGTCCGGGAGGCCACGTATTTCTGGGTTTTGTTGAGGTGGTCCGTGTAGGGGTTGTCCTTCCTTTTGGGCCAGACGGAATAAAAGTTCTCGTAGGTCCGCCGCCCCAGGAGGAGCGCCCCGTCCCCCTTCGCCATCATCTCGCCCATCTTTTTTCCCGATACCGCGTCCTGGAAGGGGATCCCCCAGCCGCCCTTCGTGAAACCCCCGCGCGTGTCCTCGTCCGGCCGGGCCGGCCCCTGCATGACCCCGTCGAGGGTCACGCTGTTGACAACCGTGATCTTGCCCATGTGTTTTCCTCCCTTTGTTTAAGTAATGCCCTTGCCGCCTGGATGTGCTCCAGGCCGTTTTTAAGAATATCGGGAACAGGAAATATTTTGAACCGGAGCGCGCTCCTTTTTCCGGGGAATATTTAAGTTGTTCTTACAAATCCGTATACCGGATTTTTAGCCATAGCTGTTCTTTTTCCAACCCTACCCCTCTTTTTCCAGAATAAATGCCGGTCTTTGGGCGTCCGAACTCTAAAAAAATTGGTACGGCAGTTGCATTTAGAAGTTGTTAGTCCGTTTAATAAGGGAACCATACGTATTTCGGAAGTTGATAAGGATTTTGAGGATGACGACCCGGAACAATTGGAAAGCTCAACAAATTAAGAAAGAACTGGGGGCGATGCGCGGGGTTTCGCCCGAAGACGAGGCCTTCACGCGGGCTTGGCTTAAGGTGGAAGACCGCCTGTCGGATAGCAAAAAACATACCCGGAGTTCGATTACTTGGAGGCCCTGGGCCCATCCGGGCGGTTGGATCCTATTGGCCGCCTGCCTTTGCGTGACTTTAACCGGGGTCCATTACCAGCAAAGCCAGGCGGATAACCGGGACCTGGCTTCCTACTTGGAGACTATTTCCAAACCCGTTGTGGATTCGGCCCATGATGACGATGTCGTGAATGTGACATTGCTTTTGACCGGCCCCTCCGCCGAGATCACCGATAACACCTCATCCGATGAGGACCAAGTGAACGTCCTGCAGGGGGACGAGATTCTTTTGTGAATACCGGCTTCGCCAGCGGGAATCCATAAAATGAAACAAGGAGGTTCCAAAAGATGAAGAAAAAAAAACCGGTAAAAGGGATAAAGAAGTAAAAAAAGATGGATCTTTGAATAACAAGCCTGGGTGAGAGCGGGGTTAAAGAGGCCGGACCCAATGGAAGTACCTTGGTTCAAGGGGGTTCCTTAAATCAGGGGCCCCAAAACCCGCCCCACGCCTTCAGCCAAGTCCCGTAGGTAGTTCACCCGGACGTCGGATTTCCCCGCCGATCGGAATTGGCCCTCAAACCACTGTTCCAGCGCGGAAAAGGGTTCCCCGGGCCGGATCAAGAGACCCACCTCATAGTTATATAGAAGGCTCCGCATGTCGAAATTGGCCGACCCCAAAATGGCGTATTTCCCATCCACCAAAAAAGCCTTGGCATGAAGCATTTTTTCCGCCAGCGACACCTGTCCCCCGGATTTCAGGATTTGCCGCAGGTAAGTGCCCCGGGCCAGGTCGGCCAGCCAATGGTTGGATTTCCGGGGGACCAGGATCCGGACCTCAATGCCCCTGCGGGCGGCCAGTTCCAGCGCCTTGCTTAAGGCCTCGTCAGGAATGAAATAGGGGGTGGCGATCCATATCCTCCGCGAGGCCTGGAAGATCATCGAAAGCAGGCAGTCGTAGAGGGGGTCCCATCGCACGTCCGGCCCGCTGGCGACGACCTGGAGCTGGCAATCCCCCGGGGGCTCGGCCCCTACGGCGCCGTCCAAGCCCGGGTCTTTTCCCGTCGCGAACTTCCAATCCTCGCTGAAGACCGCTTCCAAATCCCCCACGCCCGAACCCTCCATCTCCAGGGAAAGATCGGTCCAGCGGCGGGGGTCGGGATCCGGGCCCATGTATTCTTGCGCGAAATTCATCCCCCCCAGGATCGCCCGCCGGGAATCGACGACGAGGAACTTCCGGTGGTTGCGGAGGTTGGCGCTGCCCCGGAAAGGAAGATGAATGACCGGGTTGAAGTAGACGACCTGGCCCCCCTTCTCCCTCAAGCCCTTGAAGAAAGGGCGCGGGGCCCAAAGGGAGCCGAAGGAATCCAGCAGAAGGCAAACCGAAACGCCCTCTTCCGCCTTTTTTTCCAGGAGCCGGATAAGGCTATCCCCCACCGGGTCCCGGGCGAAGATGAAGGTGGTCAAATGGATGCGGCGTTGGGCCGAAGTGATCAGTTCCGCGATTTTGGCGTAGGCCTCCTCGCCGGTGGTGATCAGCCGGGCCCTTTGGGAGGGCCTGGTCGGCGGGACCCCGAAACCGGCCAGGAGTTTTTCGACGGCCCCTTCCCACTGGGCGGCTTCGGAGGGATTGGGTTCGTAAAGGGCTTTCTTTTTTTGGAGCCGGGTCTGGAACTTCCGGCCGCTCAGGAAAATGTAGAACGGAATCCCCAGGTAGGGGGCCACCAGGACGAAAATAAGCCATGCCAGGGTGTTTCCGGGAGGCCTTTTGGAGCGCAGGATGAAGGACACGAAGAGGACGGCCAAAAGGAAACTGGCGATCGAAAGGAAATGGCCAAAAGGCCAGGAAAACATGATCCGCATTCGGCACCCCGGGGGTTAGGTTAACCTCAAAGTACCCGCAAACCCAAGGGGCTTGGCGACGAATGTTTTCATCCAGGGGCCGCCACACCCAAAACTAAACCTGTGAAACGTCGATGTCCGCGCAAAAGATATAGGTCTTACCGGCGGCCTTGTCCGCGAGGACCCCGGAAAAAGTGACGCAGGGGTTTCCCGAGGCCAGCGAAATGTAGGGCTCCGTCAGGTAGCGGCTGAGCTTGTTGTAGGTCAGGGCGTAATAGTATTCCTTCAAGGAATGGTCCGTCCCCCGGGGGGCCGGCTGGAACAGGAACTGGCGCCTTTCCGGGACCTTGCTCAGGTTGCAGACGGTTTCGGTGACCTGGACCCCGTCCTGGTTCAGGAGGTAGAGGCATTCCAGCTGCGGGTATTTGGGGAAGAATTTCGCGAATGCCTCCTCATAGTAGTCGTTGGAGGTGGTGTCCTCGAGGGACTCGAAAAGGGCGAGGGCGATTTCCTGACACTTGTTTTTCCGTTCCTTGTCCCGGCTCATGCGCTCGGCCATCAGCCGGCGGTAGCGGGAGCCCATGAAGACGATGCGGGCCTTCAAGCCCAGGGTGGGGGTGTCGCTTTTTTGGGGCTTGGAAAAATAGCTTCCCTGCAGCATGTCGGCCCCCAGTTCCAGCGCCGAAAGCGCGTCTTCCTCGTTCTCGACGCCGTTGGCGATCACCAGGCCCCCAATTGGTGGGCGGTCTGGACGAGGGTTTTCACCCCCTCGCGCTTGAAGGAATCCTGGCTCATATCCTGGACGAGGGCGTCCTCCAGCTTGACGATGTCGGGGTTCAAACGGCGAATCAGGCTGAGGCAGGACCTCGTGTTATTGGCCTCCTCCAGGGCAATTAAATAATTGTTCGCCCTTTGCGCCTCGACGAATTTTTGGACGACGTCCGCGTTCATGTTCTCGGAGGGGGAAATTTCGATGACGATCGTACTCGGGTTCAACTGGAGATCCTGGACCCTTTTATGGAGATGGCCCGATCCCACCACCTCCGGGATCAGGATGGAGGACTCGATATTTAAAAAAAGGAGGAGGCCCGGAATCTTGGAATGGATTTGGGCGAAACCCTCCAGGCCCTTGTCCCGGAACAACCGGTCGAGGGCCAGCTTGGACTGGTTCTCCCCCAATTCCCGGTAAAGGTTCCGGGGTTCGATCATTTTCTGGGTTTGCCAATCGACCCCGTGGCCCAGGGCCTCCAAGCCCACGATCCCCATCTTTTTGATGGAGATGATGGGTTGGAAAAGGGAGTCCACGCTTTTTTGGGTCAGGATGTCGAGGGCGGCGATTGAGGGGCTTTCCAATTTTTCCATGGGCGGTATTTTCCTTTTAACCTTTTTGGGGTCATTCCCTTAAAAAGCAATCGCCGTGCCATGTCGTTTTTCGGGGAAAAAGGGTGAATCCCACGTTTGGAAGAAGTTAGTAACCGGCCCGAAACAGACGAATTTGTATCAATCCACAATGGGGGATCGTTTTTTTCAAAAAGGCGTTCTCAAAACAATGGCCGTATCATCAGAAACACGCCAGCCATCATTGCCAGCCCCCCCACCCCATAAACCACCGGCTTGGGTTGGGGCAGGAGCTTTTCCAGGGCAATGACGGCGGCCACCGCCAGCATGACGAACAGATTCATGGCCCCCAAGGCCACCAAGGCCGCCATGGAACCCGCGCAGCAAAGCGCGCAGGATAAGCCTTGGCGGAGTCCCTCCGAAAAAGAGGCAAGGGCATCGTCGGTTTTTAGGATTTTCACGGGCAGGCCTTTACGTTGCCTGCGATAGGGGGCATAAACCAAAAGGTCGCGGCAGTGGCTTAAGCCCCGGCTTTTCCAGGGGCTGAATTGGAAGGCCCCGGCCAGGATCAACACAAAACCCGTGAGGAAAGGAACGGCGCGGCTCAAGGCCGGCCGGTGCATGTCCGCCAGGGCCCAGGGAATGCCCAGGGAATAGACCCCGGCCCCGATTAAGGTCCATACGGCGAAATAGCCCAAGGCCACCAGGGCCGTGGAAAGCCCGGGATGGTCGGCCCTTCGCCAAACTATGGACCGGTGGAACTGGTGGAGCTTGGGCATGACGGAGGGCGTCATCATGGCGACCATCATCGCCAGCCACATATAAAGAAAAACCCCGGCCGACCCCGCCCAGCTTTGTCCGGGCATGCGCATCCACATCATGGACATGCGCCAACCGCCCGGCATATCCATTCCCCCGGACATGGAAAGGGCCAGGGTGAGGGTGGCGCCCAGGCTTAGGGAGAAAACAACCGCCGTGGCCGCGTAAAACCGCGCCGAACCATAGGACCCGCCGGGCGGGGGGCAGCAGCTGGCCCGCCAGGTCATTTGGGGTATTTGTCGTGGTGCCGGAACCAGCTAGACGGGTTTTTTGCGGGCTCGTTGCGCCCCTTCGCCGTCAGGTCGATGTACTGGTAGGCGGCGTTGAGGGGGTCCATGCCGCGCTCGAAGGTGGAATAGGTGTGGTAGACATCCCCCTTGTCGTCCTTGTAGAAGGCGCTGGCCCCCGGCATTTCATCGAAGGCGTAGTTGACCGTTTTATAGTTGTAGTAGCCCTTCCCCCGCTTGAATTCCCCGGGGGTGGAGGAAACGTGGAAGTCGAGGTTGAAGTCGTTCTTTTGGGACGAGACCCACTTGAAGGCCCAGCCCATTCGCTTCTTGAAGGCTTCGATTTTCTTTAAGGGTACCCGGGAGATAGCCATCATGGTGATGTCCCGGGCCGCCAGGTGGGGGATGTTGCCGTTGAAACTGTCCGCCCAAAAGGAACAGCCGGGACAGCCTTCCTTCCAGTCCGTGCCGAACATGAAGTGCCAGACGACGAGCTGGCTTTTCTTGCCGAATAGGCCGGGGAGGTTTTCCGGGCCATTCGGCCCGTCGAAGACATATTCCTTCTCCACTTTCACCCAGGGCAGGGCGCGCCTTTCTAGGCTCAACTGGTCGCGGAGTTTCGTGAACTTTTTTTCCTTCACCAGGAACTTTTTGCGGGCCGCCAGCCATTGCCCGGGCGGGACCACCTTGTGTTCCTTCGTGCCGTGGATGGTTTTAAGCTTGGCTATCTTTATCCTCCTTGGAACAAAAAAGGGGACGGTTTCCCGCCCCCTAAGGTTTGAGATTTCCTGAGGCGGTTACTCTTTCACCCGCGCCAGCACGAAAGGCTTGGCCCCGAGGGCCTTTCCGTCGTTGTACATCATCCATTGCTCAGTGATGTGGTCGGCGTCCTTCCAGACGATGTTCATGCCGTGCATGTGCATCTCCTTGGCCGATCCCAGGCCCGCATGGCCCTTGACCGCGAAATCCAGTTCGTTGTCCGAGGTCTTGAGCAGGCTCATCTTGGGCTGGTTCCCGATGGAGCAATAGTGGGTCATCACCAGCTTTCCGCCCTCGGAGCAGTACATCGAGACCATTTCCTTCGGTGACCCGGCCATGATTTTTTCCATGACGGCCGAACCGCCCGACGTCAGTTCGAAGGTGTTCGTCACGTCGACGGGTTTGTCCCCGCCCATGTCCGCGGTGCCCTTCCAGGTACCCACCAGCGACTTCACCTTGTCGAACTCGGCGGGCATGGCCGGGGGCTTCATGCCGGCTTCCTCGTCCGCCCTCAAAAATTGGGCCGCTCCCAAAACGGCCACCAGCCCCAAGGCCGCGATTCCTTGCTTCCAAAACTTTTGCATAACCCACCTCCTTCGAATTAATGTCCCGCCCTTCGGCGGGGAACTACGTTTACTTTTCCCCGAGGTACTTTTTCATTGGCACCCAATAGAACTGGTGCCAACCCTTGGTGATTCCTTCGGCGTCGTGGTCGGGAACCACCGCGTGGACCATGGTGAGTAGGGTTCCGCTCCCTTTTTTATCGAAGGTGAGGATGAGCACCGAGTCGGAGTCTTCCTTCTTGAAACTGGTGCTCCGCCAGGATTGCACGATCATCCGCCCCGGGACCAGGACCAGGTTCTTGCCCCAAAGATGCCCGTCCCAAGCCTTGAAGGGCCCTCCCACTTTAGCACTGACGGCCGCCTTGGCGCCGGTGGCCAGGCTGTGCTTCTTGGAATCCAGGAAGATGCCGTAGAGCTCCTTCGGCGAAGCCTTGAACTGGACCTTCTGAGTGATGGTCTTCATTTCTTTTCTCCATTTGAATCCGTGAATGTTGCCAAACTGTCCAAACAGCCCGTCCAACCAGCCGTATGATCCGACTTTTCCTTTTCATTTCGCAAGCCCTCGTGGGTCAGGGTCAGCTCGGTTTCGTTGTCCGCAACCTTCTTGAAGCGTAGCGTCACAACCGTTTCCACGCTGGTGTCCCCGTAAGGATGCCAGGTGAAGACTAGCTTGTTAGGCCGGTCGATCTCTCGGTATTCCCCGAGGGCATGGTGGATAAAGCCGTCTTCCCTTTTCATGTCCACCTTCCAGGCACCGCCCGGTTTCAAATCCACCTCGGCCATGGGCGTGGTCCAGTTTTCCACGGCGTGGAACCATTGTTTCATGAGTTCGGGCTTGGTCCATGCGTCAAAGAGCCGCTCCGGGGAAGCCTTTAGTTTTCGCCGCACCACCAAGACCAGGTTCGTTGGGGTCATTGGTTTTCTCCTTTCGTTTTATTTCATCAGCCAGTTCGAAAGCGTATTGAAAATCTCTTCCCAACCCATATTGTGGCCCTTGAAGTCTTCCTCGTTCCTCAACCCTTCGTGAGTTAGGGTCATTTCGGTGTATCCATCGGAAACTTTTTTGAACAGAAGCGTGACTTTAGTCTCGTAATCCTTCAGGCAGGGATGCCAGGTAAAAACCAGCTTATTCGGGCGGTCTATGATCAGATATTTTCCGTTAGTGGTTCTATACTCGTCGATGTCGGTATGGTGCATTGTCAAACTCCAAGCTCCGCCAACCTTCAGGTCCGTATCGGCTTTCGGGGTCGTCATCTTTTCTTCCGCATGAAACCACTGCATCAACAGCTCCGGCTTGGTCCAGGCGTCGAAAAGCCGCTCCGGGGAGGTCTTTAGTTTGCGCTGCACCACCAAGGCCAGGTTCGTTTGGGTCATTTCCCCTCTCCTTTTTTCGGTTCCGGATGTTGCTCCAAAAAGCGCTCCAGTTCGTCGAACCGGGCGTTCCAGTACTGCCGGTGCTTCTCCAGCCAATCGGTGGCTTTGTCCAACTGTTTGCTTTTCAAGGCCAGGACCTGGGCCCGGCCGTCCGTCTCGTGGGCGCGGCGCTCAATCAGGTTCCCCCGTTCCAGGACCTTTAAATGCTTGGAAACCGCCTGCAGGGACAGGTCAAACCGTTCCGCCAGTTCGCTCACTTGCGTCTCCCCCTTGGAAAGCTCCGACAAGATCTGCCGCCGGGTCGGATCCGAGAGGGCGTAAAAAATATGGTCCAGCGGTGCCGTGGCGTTTTTGGATCGCATCCAAAAATCCTTTCAAAACTTGTAAACTATATAGTTAACTAAATTTGAAATAGCAAGAGTGTTTTTTATTTTTTATCGGAACCCCCCCCAACGCCTATCGGGCCTTCAAGCCGTTTAAATCCTTTTAAACCCCTGGAAAACCCGAATAGATAGAGGTTGTCCCCCCCATGGATTTGGGTACAATATGCCCCCTGACTTGGCCCGTGGAAACGGGCTACAATTGGGCAAGTGGAGGGTTAGTCCTAATTGGTAAGGCAGTGGACTTGAAATCCACCGGGGGAAACCCCTTGCAGGTTCGAGTCCTGCACCCTCCGCCATATCCCAAGGCACCTTTGGGGTGCCCCGGGATATGGCGAACGATGTTGAAAGACGAGAACCGTAGGTTCAGCGCCGATTAAGCGGCGGGAAGAAAACAACCATAGAGAATTGGAGTTAAAGGTTCCTTTCTTCCGGATCTACGCCTTCGTTGAGTCTTACTTTTATTAGATGTTGGTTTGCCTTGGTTTCAATCAATCTAACTTTTTCTTTTAAGCCCGTGGAGAGGTGGCCGAGCGGCTTAAGGCGACGGTTTGCTAAACCGTTGGAGGGCTAACCCCCTCTCGAGGGTTCGAATCCCTCCCTCTCCGCCATTAAAGTGCTTTTAGTCTCAACCATGTATTTGGTAGGCGCTCCTCCTGGACCCCTCTACCGATAGTGACTATTTTTCACCTTCTCTTTTTTCTTGTTGTTTTCGCCCTTTTTCTTCCTCTTTTCCTTCCAAGACTTCCCTGGCTCAGGTAAAATAAACGAAGAAAGCACACTCAACGTGGAGACACCTTTGAACACCTATACACGAAGCTGGCTTTTCCTTCTTTTGCTGGGCAGTGCCGTTCTCCTCCTACCCGCCTGCGCAAGTAAAACCAACGTCAATAGTGAAAAAGCCCCAGAAACCGTCTTGAATGCTGAACAAACCCCCATGCCGGGCGAGAATACTCCCGTCCATACCTATGTCGAAAAGATCCATCGGACAAAAGGTCCAAAATCGACCACAACCATTACCACTACACCTATCAATGCTGAGGGCGTTACTACCCCGGCCATCCCACCCGTAACTCCGAATCAAACGCCTTCGGTCGAGACCCCGGTTCCTGTTAAAAAGAGCGGGGGTTCCCATTGGCTTTTGTGGGTTCTCGTGGTGCTGGTCCTGGCCGGTATCGGCTGGTATTTCTGGACCAAAAACCAGGAAAACCATCCGCCTACCCAACCAATGCCGCCCACGGGAGGACTCTCTCCGGTCAGCGGGTTCACCGCCGTAAAGGACCGGATCGAGGACGATGTCGAGCCGAAGCCCAGCATCTGGTCCAAGAAAATTTTCTGACCCCGGGGCCGAAAGCCGCTTATGCCCTCCTTCGCAGACCCGGACCGTTTCCTCGAAATTTTACAACCCGACCGTTGTCCCCTTTGCTTTGTGGTACGGGCTTATGCTTATGAGCATTTGAAATCCCTTCTCGACGAATGTGTTACCGACCCCTCCACCCGTGAAAAACTTTTCCAGTCCAAGGGATTCTGCCGCCGCCACGCCTGGCAGGGAGTCCACCAGCGCCAATCCTTGGGGATGGCTGTCATTTACGGCAGCCTGCTGGAAAAAGGGCTGAAGGAACTTTTGTTAAAGCCACGTTTCTGGAAGTCCGACGAAGCCGGCTCCTGCCTCCTTTGCGAGTCTGAAAAAGCTCGGGAACATTCCGTCATCAAAGAATTCGCCCATTGCTGGGTAGAGTCGGAAAAACTCCGTGATGCCTTTGCTGAAAAAGGCATCCTCTGTCTTCCCCATTTGGAAAAAACGCTTGGCCAAAAAATGGTTTCTTCCGAGGAAAAGAGACTTCGGGAAACAGGTGAAAAAGCCTTGAAACGCCTGCTGAAAGATTTAAATGAATTTCTCGAAAAGCAGGACTATCATCGTTCTCAGGAGTCCGTCGGCAAGGAATGGGATGCCTGGATCCGCGCCGTTCGAATGGTCAGCGGCGAGAAGGACTGAATTTTAGCGGTAGGATGAAAAGGCATCTTTTCAGAACCCTGTTAGGGGAAACCATGGCTGAACCTCAAAATTATAAGGACAACCGGGACTGGGGCACCACGGACTATTACTTCATCGATCTGGTCCTGATGCTGGCTTCCTCGGCCAAGATCGACCTGGGCGAGTTGGTGCACCCTTATTACCGGGATAAGGACCTCAACCTTCCCCGGGCGAGGATTACCATCAACATGATCAGCTCCTTGATCAAAAAAACATCAGGCAACCTGAATGTGGAGGAAAAAAAAGTTTTAAGGGAAGTTTTAGACGATCTTCAAAAGACCTATGTGGATAAAACCAAGGAAAAGGTCAAGGCGGGTGGCCCCAGCCTTTTAAGCCCGAACAACATGCCCCCCCGTCCCCTGGTTCCTACCCCGCCCCAGCCCAAAAAAGAAATCAAAGAATGGATTTCCCTGGTCCAACAGGAAATCGCAAAAAAAAAGCAGAATCCAACAAATCCTCCCAAGAGCTAATGTGTTAAGACAACCGTCAGTTAAATTTGCCTTTCAACTCCTTTTCTCCCTTTTGTTGCTTATTTCCGCCATTGGTTGCGACGGCCCTTCTTCATCGATAGCGCCACCCGACCTCCAATTTGCTTTTGTGTATAACGGTAGCATTTACCTGGTCAATGGCGATGGAAGCGGCGCGAAGGAAATAATTGGCGGTGGTTATAGTCAAGCGGCCTTATCACCCGATAAAACTAAAATCGCCTGTGTCAAGCCGAGTGACTTTGCTATCACCGTCTTCAATTTAACCCCGCAATTCGAACTCGAGGGCAAACCCAAATCCATTTGCAATTCCGATATCTCGCGCGCCACAGGAGAATTCGGAAAAGCCTTTAGTCCGCTGTGGTCCTCGGACGGGAAAAAGATCTATTTTTTAAATAACAATCATTTGGTGTGCTATGACTACGATCTGCAGCGCACGAGCGTCCTTGTGGATTTTCCTGAAGATCAATTGGGAGGGGTTTTATCCGATGCGCCGCCCAAAGACGGCGGCGCCTTATATGCGGCCACCCACGATAAAAACGACTTATTTACAATTTGGTCGGTCGACCTTGGCACAAACCAAGCGGTTTCGATCGCGGTTCTTGACAGGGATTCTTATTCGAGTTTTCAGCTTCCTTCGTCTTTCCCGGAGGACGCGATCCAATCCCTTTTTGGTTCAAGGGAAAATCCCGTCTTGGAACCTGTTATCCCTTATGAGGATCGTTTTTATTTTTACTTGGTTCAAAAAGAAACCACTTTTGAAACAAAACATTTAGTGGAAGGTTACGACAAGGTTCAAAAATTAAAATTCGAGGTCGCCACCCTTGGAAGGTCCTTTCATTTCCCGATATAGAGCCGGGTAAAATTTATAAAACACTCAGCCCTCTTTTAAGGTTCTTCCCTTCCAATGACCGCCCCCAAACCAAAACCAACGAATCGAGTTTAAGCCGATCAACGCGAACAACAAGCATCCCAGGGGATGAAACAAGACCGATCCTTTATGGTAGCCGTATTTCAGGGCCTGAAGTCCGCGAACTCCCAAGGACACCAAGGCCATGGCTAAACCCGGCCAGAACAAGGAAAAACTGGAACCCATGGCGACGGCCGCGAAGGGCAGCACCCCATCCAGGATCAAAACAATGAAAGCGTTCAAGAAGTAAAGGGGTGAAAAGGCCACGGCGGGGAAGAAGTTCTTGGAGAACCCTTGCCAAACTTCCCCGGCATTGGTGTACATGCGGCAAAAAGAAAAATCTGACCCATCCCCATAGGCCAGTCGGTAACCGTTTCGGACAATTTGCTTTCCTAAATTCAGGTCCTCGACGATTTCGTTTTTCACCGTCTCATGCCCTCCAAAGGCCCGGTAAACAACCCTTTTGATAAAAACAAACTGTCCACTGACCCCGGCAAACCGGTTAAAGAAGCTTCCCTTTTTTAAGGACCACCGGGCCGGCAGGAAAGCTAAAAGGGTGTAAGCCATCACGGGAATGACGAGGGCTTCCATCCAGGTCTTGGTCACTTGCCGTGTGAAAAGGGTCAGGACATCCGCTTTCTTTTCCTCCGCCATTTGGACCGTGCGTTTCAACATTTCCGGCTGGTGCCAGGTATCCGCGTCCGTGAAGAAAAACCATTCGCCCTTGGCTTTTTTGGAAAGCTGGAAACAGGCCCAGGGTTTGCCAACCCACCCGGGTGGAAGTTCCCGGCCCCTGAGAATTTTCAAGCGGAGGTTGTGTTTGGCTAATTCCTTCACTAGATTAAACGTGCGGTCGGTGGACCGGTCGTCCAGCACCAGTATCTCGAAGGCGGGATAATCCTGCTTCAGCAAGCTCTCCAAGCACGGCCGGACGCGGAATTCCTCGTTCCGCGCGGGAATTAAGACGGAAACAAAGGGCCATTTTTTTCGTTTAGGATCGGGCAGGGAAGGCTTCACGAAAAGCCGGGTGTTATCCCAGGCGCAATAAATCAGGTAAACCGCCAGGAACCACCAATAGGCAGCCACTAGGAACACGCATGAACCTCTTAGCGGGAGTTGAGCAGGATTTCCACCGGCCCCAAAAATCGCCGGGGGCCTACGAATGGTGGCATTTCGATGG
Source organism: uncultured Pseudomonadota bacterium (assembly GCA_963770835.1). GTDB lineage: Bacteria > Oederibacteriota > Muellerivitia > Muellerivitales > Muellerivitaceae > JAJPJW01. The sequence continues at coordinate 451,347 of CAVYRH010000004.1, read as the reverse complement.
GACGGACGAAAAATCCGGCTATTCCTTCTCCATCCAATTCCACGCGGGGAACCTTTTTTCCGCTTATTATCAAGATAGCTTAAAAACCTATTGGGAAAAAACGAAATCCCCGTTAATGGACTCCTCCCGCTCGCCGGAAGTCCCTAACCCGCCTGCGGTGAGCCCGCCGAACCCGTTGGATTATTGTGGGTTTTCCTTCCGTCTTTTCCATAAAGGAAGCATGGTGGTGGAAAGCTTCCAGGAATTCCCTCAAAAATCCCTAAAGGCTTCCGATAAGCATGGTGCGGTCCTTTTGGGGCCGAACCGCTTCAACTGGGACCAACGGGGGGATCCCCCTTCCTACGTCCTGACAGCCCAGGCTCCTCTCCACGGCGGCAGGACCGCTGTCCGGGCCCGGCTTTTTTTCACACCCCTTCTTAAATACCAACCCACCCTTCCCCAGCTGGATATTCCTTCCACCCATACCTGGATCTTGGCCGCCCCCTTGTGCCATGTAGAAGGAACCTTCGAATGGGTGAACCATGAGGGCGAATCCCGCAAGGCGGTGTCTTTTATTGGAAAAGGCTATCACGATCATCATTTTGGAACCGTTCCCATTGACCGCTTCGTGAAAGCCTGGCATTGGGGGAGGGCATTCCTTGGCGACAGAACGATTGTTTATTCGGCTCAGGCTCCGGTTCAAGAATCAGAATCCACCCGAGGAGCCTTTTTTGTTTTTGAGAAGGAAAAACCCGAAATTGCCGCCGGAGAGGGTCTTTTTCACTTTTCGGGTCGCAAACATAACTTTTTTCTTGTCCCCTATGAGCGCGTCATCATGCTTTTGGAGCCCGACGCTCACGGAAGATTCCATTCAACCATCGAACACCAAAATATCCTTTCCGACGGACCGGTCCATCTCATCTTTCAAGACCAAGTGCGTTGGACCCATGAGGGGAAGGACTTATCGGGTTCCGGCATGTCCAACTACCTTTACACCCCCCGCCTCTCGAGCCGCCTCTTCTTCCCTCTCTTGAAGGGAAAAAGCCTCATTGTAAAACCGCTCGAGGAGACGCCCCCCCTTCCACCACACTCGGACGGCGTTTCGACCACCCGCCCCACCACTCTTTAACAAAGAGGTTTGCTCTTTAGACATCCTGCCGGAGCGGATAAAATAAATTCACCTTGTCCAAACTCCTACTGGTTTTCCTTTCATGAAAAAAACACCACTGCCTGATTTGTTTTTAACCTCTATGCCTCTTTGGATTTTTCTTTTAGCCAGCGTGGTTTCCAACGGGCTTCTCTCTTTCGTTTCCCTCCCGGCATCTTGGAAACTTTGGATATTCTTCTTTGGAATCCTTCTCCCTCTCGTCGGTATTCCAATGACTTTAAAATCAAAACCGGAGCCTTTGTTCGACACTGTTTCTTTCCATATCCCAACCTGGTTTTGGATGGTTCTCCTGGCCGGCGCGATTCTCCTGCGGCTTTACCGCCTGACGACCCTTGCGGCTTGGCCGCTTCAGGACGAAGCCATGCACAGCTACCTGGGCCTGGAACTGGTGCAGGGCCAAAAACCTCAATTCTTTTATACTTGCTCCCAATTTCCACCCTTTTACATCTGGGGATTGGGCCTCCTTTTTAAATTTTTTGAGCCTTCCCTCTTTTCCCTTTGGTTATTTCCGGCTTTGATCTCCATCCTGACCGTCGCCTTCGGTTACGCGGCTACGCGTTTTTTCTTTCCGGCCCGTTTTTCATTTTTAGCCTTTCTTTTGTTGGCCTTCAGCTTTTGGCCGCTGGTGGAGGGCCGTTTTTCCCACGCCGGCGTGCTGGTTCTTCTTTGGGAATGCCTGGCTTTCACCGCGGCGGGCTATTTTTGGAAAGCGGATACCCCCATCGGCCAAAGGAAGGGTCTGGTTTTATTCGGGGCGGCCACCGGCTTGGGCTTCTATGCGTTTACTTCCTGGCCAGCCATAGCGCTTTCCATGGCTTATTTGGCTTGGGTAATGTGCAAGGCCCGCCAAATTACTTGGAGGGAGGTTGGACGGCTTTATGGGGCCCCGCTGCTTCTCCTGGCCGCTCCTTATTTCTATTTTCTTTTCACCGATGGGCCCATGGGCCATTACATCGCTTCGATCCTCATTCCACCCAGCTCGGCCCAAATAGGGTGGAACCAGTTGCTGACTTCTTTGACTTATTTTTCTGTCCTCTGGTGGGGAGGGCTTCAAGAGGGATGTTACATGCCCAACTGGGGCGGTTTCTTGAACCCTTTGCTGGATGCGTTTTTTTTCCTGGGTTTGATCGGCCTCACACGAAGGTGGCGCTCCCCCTGGATTCGGTGGGGAGTGGTTTCCTTTCTCCTGATGATGCTGCCCGGCGCTTTAACCGCCAATATCGAATGTTTCCGCGTTATCCAGGTCTTTCCCTTGCTTCTCGTCACGGTTGTCATGGGTTTGGAAATGTTTTTAGGTTGGATGAAAAAACCGATCAGGCCTTGGATCCTTTCCCTCGTTTTTGCCGCTTCCATGGGGTTGGACGGATACCAACTTTTTGATATTTGTCCCAAGGCTTGGGCCCCAGGGGGGCAAAAGCATTATCCGGAGCAGGGTCTCCGGTTTTATCCCTTTGGCGAGGCCTTCAAGCTTCTGAAATCGACCGCCGACCAATGGGGGCCGGGTTGGATCCTGACCAATCTCGTTTCCCCGCCCGATCCTTCCCTGATTGTGTCCACTTTCCCCTTTAACGCCGCCGAAAATCCTAAGTACTCCCAAAGCCATCCCAAATGGGGGGCCTTGTTGGTCAATGAAAACTGTTATCCCTTCTTAAAGACCCGGTTTCCTCAAGCCCGGTTTGCCGTTCTTCCGCCCAGGGCCGAAGATTCGGACGGTTCCCTCATGCTCATGGTCCTGCCTTTGGATCCGGCGGTTGAGCCACTCTTTTCCAGGCTTTTGAGCGCCAACCGGGCCATGCGGGAAGTTACGGTCGAAACCATGCACCTCACTTTCGAGGAAAGCCATCAAAAAATCGCGCGGGCCTTGATGGGAATGCGTCCTCTCTTCAAGGGTGACCCGCTATTGGAATCCTTGTTTTGGGAAGCTGTTTATCTGCATGGGTCCGCCGACCATGACTTCGCTTCCTCCCTCTTGGCCCTTCTCCAAGCCCAGCGGTCGGGTTATCCGACCGCGGCCGTTTACAACGAATTGGGGTACATGCGTTTTCTGCAGGGCCGGCTCCAGGACTCGAGACAGCTTTATAAAAAAGCCACGCAATGCCCGTGGAACCACACTTCCGCTTTGCAAAACATTGGAATGATCGACCAACTTTTACGGTCCTCGAAACTGGAGGGAATGGCCCCAGGAACGCCGCCATAAAACAAAAAAGGGCCTCCCCGTGGGGGAAGCCCTTTAGAAGCTTTCGCAAGAAAACTTTAGTTCAACGTCTTCTCTCCGGGTGTCCAGCCGCAACCCGTCAATTTGCCAGTCTCAAAAGCCGCCAAGGTGCGGATGGTCTCTTCCACGTTGCGGCCGACCGCCGTGTCGTTCACGGTTGAATGCTTCAAATTCCCTTCTGGGTCGATGACAAAGGTTCCGCGCAAGGCGATACCCTTATCCTCGATCAGCACGCCGTAGGCGCGGGAAATATGGTGGGCGGTATCCGCCAAATGGGGGAACTTCAGCTTGCCCAAGGTGGCTTCCTGCCAGGCCTTGTGGCTGTAGACGCTGTCGGTCGAGGCCGTGATAACCTCGGCGCCCATCTTCTTGAACTCATCGTACTTCTCATTGAAAGCCTTGATTTCGGTCGGGCAAACAAAGGTAAAATCCAGGGGATAGAAAAACAACACTACCCATTTCCCTTTGTAATCCGACAATTTGACGTCCTTGAATTCCCCGTTCGGCATCACGGCTTGTCCCTGGAAATCAGGGGCTTTTTGTCCCACTTGAACTGGCATAGCACAACCTCCCTTTTCTTTTCTAAATCCACCGCTTCTTCAAGAGACCGGTAGTATCCAAATCCCAGGGCTCCGGTTCAAGCCCTCGAATTAAATTTAAAACCCGGAATCGCGGGTCCGTCGGTTTCTTATTTGCCTGGACCGGCCTTCCGCCCCGGGGGCTTGGAATTTTTTCCGTTTTTCAGGCAGTCAGCGCAATAGCCCTTGAAATGCACGGAATAATTGGTGATTTCAAAGCCCTTGGCTGATCCCTTTGGAATGACCAATTCCCGAACCGCTTCTTCTTTCATATCCATGACCTTGTGACAGGAAAGACAGGTTAAATGGTGGTGCCTTTCGGTATTAGGGTCATACCGGGCGGCTGAGCCCAAGTGATTGGCCTTATGGATGACGCCCATTTCCACCAGGGTTTCCAAAACGCGATAAACGGTGGTCCGTGACAACCCCGGCAGTCGGTGGGCCACGTCCTCAAAAACCTGGTCCGCCGTCGGGTGGTCCTCGCGCAGGGCCAAGGTTTCCAGGATAACGCAGCGCTGAACCGTCAAGGGGACGCCTTGCTGCCGGCACAGTTCCTCAAAATGTCTCATTTTCTCCCTTGTGTTTTGGGGGGCCGTTTTCACAAATGGTAATTTATTGCAAATGGAAATAAATGTCAATTAAAAATATTCGGGAGCAATTGAGGGACCTTCCAAAAACCTGTTACAATGCGCGGCAAGGAACTTTCATGGCCAGCGATGAGACAAAAATAAAGATGGTGACGGTGGACGAGGCCAACGCCCTCTTGCCCCAAATCCGCCTGTCCCTCAAGTCCCTCCGGGATCTTCGATCGGTCGTTTTGCGCACCCAGGCCCAGATCGAGATCGAGGAAATGACCGCCGCTTCCCCGGAAGGGGATCTTTTTCCCCGGGGCCGGGCCGCCGTCACCCAATACATGGAAATCCTCCGTCACCAAACCCGTCAATTCGAGGAAAAACTCGAAATCATGGTCCAATTCGGCGCCTATTTGAAGGATTTGGACACCGGGCTTGTGGATTTTTACAGCCGCCGCGGCGGCGAAGTCGTTTTTTTGTGTTGGCGGGAAGGGGAAGCGGAGATCACCCACTGGCACAGCCTCCAAGGCGGTTTCCAAAACCGCAAACCGCTTTAGGCATGTGGGAATCCCGCTAAAAAGAAGCCACCTTATTTTCTTTTGGCATAAGACGAACATGGATCGCCAAAAGCGTCTTATCCTTCCCTCAAAACTTGAACAAAATCCAGCTCCAGTTGTCATTGGGGACTCGGTTTTATTTCCGAATTCATTCAGATTATTTGCTTTTCTTCGCGGCACCGCGGCAAAAGAAGTAGTCGTTCTGTCTCTTCAATACCCGTCAAGAACGACTTGTTAAACGTGGTTTAATGTTTCCCATTCACCCGTTTTTTGTAAACGTTTCTCCTATCTCTCCCTCCCCCCTGGAATTTTGTTCCAAACTGAGTGTTAAAATAATCTTCACTGACTCGATGTTTAACTTATGGATTTCAGGGAACAACTGAATGGTTTATCTGACCCGCCTAGGTAAATCTTTAAAGGCGAAGCTTCTTCTCTTCCATGCCCTGCTTTGGGCATTCCTTTTCGCCGGGACCGGCGCTATCGTCTATCAGATCGCCTACCACCGCTTGGAAGCCAAGATGGGCGAACAGCTCCTCGCCATGGCGCAGCTGGTGGCCCAGCAGTTGGAAACGAAGGTTTCCGCCCAGCTCCAGCCCGGATTTTTCGACACCCCCGACGCTTTTTTCCTCAAGCTCTCCCGGCAATTGCGCGGTTTCCTGAAGGTGGGGGTCCTGGACAACATCGTGCTCCTGGATCAGCAGGGGACCGTGCTCATGGACGCCACCGGCGAGGCCCTTCCCGGCTTCAAGCCCTACTGGCGCAAGGACCAGAACCGCATCCTCAACAAGGCCCTCACCAAACCGGTGGTGCTTCCCATCCACAAGGGGGATTTCGGCCTCCTTCACCAGTCCGTGCTCCTGCCCCTGGTGTCGAAGGTTATCCTCGAGGTGGACGCCGACCCCCATTACCTGGACATCATCCAGGAATTTACCCGTGTCTCCATCGTGCTGGGCCTGGTGGGGCTCTGCGTCAGCGGCATGGCCGGCGCCCTGGTGGCCCAGAGGGTGATCCACCCGTTGAACCTGGTTTACAAGATGACGGAGGACGTCATGCGGGGGCAGTTTCCCCAGCCCGAGGATGCCATCCGGTCGGACGAGCTGGGCCGCTGGGTCAAGCTCCTGCAGGCCATGTTCCTGAGGATCCACAGCCGCGAAGTGGAGCTCAACTACCTGAGGCAGGCAGCCGAAAACCAGGCGGTGGAAATGAAGCTGGTAGCTGCCGGAATGGCCCACGAGATCCGCAACCCCCTGGGGGTCATCCAGGGGCAGGTGGACCGCATCCAAAAGAAGGTCAAGGACCAGGACTTGGACCTGCAGGCCTCGGCCCAAAAGATCCAGTCCCAGGTCCAAAACCTGAATATCCTGGTGTCCAAGTTCCTCGAATACAGCCGCGCCTTCCATTTGAAGCGCCAGCCCTTCCCCCTGCCCGAGCTCCTCCTACGCGTCGTCCAGGACCTGTCGGACCAGGCCCAGCGTCAGAATGTCGAAATCCTGCGGGACTTCGGGCCCTGCGAACCCCTCTCCGCGGACTGGAACCTCCTTTACAACAGCTTTTACAACCTGGGTTTGAACGCCCTGCAGGTCATGCCCGTCGGCGGCCGGCTCATCCTTCGCCTAAGGCAGATCCTCAACCGCGCCATGATCGAAGTGGAGGACAACGGGCCCGGCATTGCCCCGGCCGACTTTCCGAAACTCTTCAAGCCTTTTTTCAGCACCAAACCGGAAGGAACCGGTTTGGGCCTGGCCTTCACTCAAAAAGTCTTCCACGCCCACGGTGGACAGGTTGAGGCCTTGAACCGTCCCGAAGGCGGCGCTGTTTTCCGGGTCATTCTGCCATTACAGGAGGCGGCATGAGCACCATCCTCATCGTGGACGACAAACCCGACATGCTGGAAACCATCCAGGATTACCTGGAAGAAGCCCAATACAACGTCTTCACCGCGCCCTCGGGGGAGGAGGCGCTGGACCTGCTGAGCCGCCGGAAGGTCGACGCGGTCATCACGGACCTGAGGATGAACGGCATGGACGGGCTGGAGTTGGTGCGCCGCCTCAAGGAAACCGACTCCCAGGTCAGTGTCCTGGTGATGACCGCCTACGGCACGGTGGAAGATGCCGTCACGGCCATCAAGCTGGGAGCGCACGACTTCCTTACCAAGCCCTTCCCCATGGAGGAACTGGAGATGAAGGTGGCCCATTCCCTGCGGTTGAAGTTCCCGGCGGAGGAAAGCCGCTTCTCCAAGGACGGTCTCCATCCTTTCCGGGGCAAAATGGTGGGCGACAGCCCCGCCATGCGCCAGGTTTATGAGGCGGTGCGGCGCGTCAGTCCCGCCCGCACCACGGTCCTGATCAGCGGCGAAAGCGGCACAGGCAAGGAGCTGGTGGCACACGCCATCCACCAGTCCAGCCCCTTCAAATCATCCCCCTTCATCAAGGTCAACTGCGCGGCCCTGGCTCCCACCCTTTTGGAGAGCGAGTTGTTCGGTCACGAGAAAGGGTCCTTCACCGGGGCCACCCAGCGCAAGGTGGGCCGTTTTGAAATGGCCCACGGCGGCACCCTCTTCCTCGACGAGATTTCGGAGATTCCATTGGACCTCCAGGTCAAGCTCCTGAGGGTGCTCCAGGAAAGGGAGTTGGAGCGGGTTGGGGGAAACCAGACCATCCAGGTGGACATCCGCTTGATCGTGGCCACCAACCGGGACCTCAAGGAAAAGGTGTCGAACGGTACCTTCCGCGAGGACCTTTTCTACCGCCTGAACGTCGTCAACATTCATGTCCCGCCCTTGCGGGAAAGGGAGGGCGACATCCCCCTCCTGGCCGGCCATTTTTTGGAACGCTTCTCCCGGCAGATGGGTAAACCCCCGAAGCATTTAACGGCCGCCTCCCTGAAAATTTTGGAGGCCTATCCCTGGCCCGGCAATGTACGGGAACTGCAGAATCTCCTGGAGCGGGCCGTGGTGTTCAGCGATAAGGACGAACTGCACGTGGTTCCAGATTCCTCCCAGTCCCCTTCACCCTCGTTCCATCTCCGGGGCGATCTCACCACCACCCTGGATGAAATGGAGAAGGCATTGATCTTGCAAGCACTGGTCGATAACAAGGGCGTCCAAAACCAAGCGGCCAAAAAGTTAGGTGTTTCCCGTTCCGCCCTTCAATACAAGATTAAAAAATACCAACTGGAGGGTCATTGCCGTGACATCAATTAAACCCGTATTCCGTTTTGATTTCCGCAAAACCTTGCTTCTGGTTTTGGTCGTGGGAATGACCCACGCGGTTCGGGCCGATGCCCCTCCCCAAAAAAACCAAGAGCAGGTTTTCCTCACCGCCACCGACGACCTGAAAGCCATGCATTGGGAAAAGGCCAAAAGCGGTTTCAAGAAGGTTTTAAAAAACGATCCGGAAAACTTGAAGGCTCATTTTTGCCTGGGGGAAATCGAGTATTACACCCGCCATCTTCCGGAAGCCGAAGGTTACTTCGAATGGGTTAACTTCCACGACCCGGACATGCCCATCGACCACTACTACCTGGGCCGGGTGGCTTTTGACCAAAAACGCTATGACCAGGCCCTTTCGGAGATGGAAAACTCCAACACATTGGACCCCAAGATCGCCATGGTGCACTACTACCTAGGCCTGATTCATTACAAGAAAAAGAGCATTACCGACGCGCAAAAGGAGCTCGGGCAGGCCGTGGAATTGGACCCATCCTCCCCCAAAGCGCACTATGCCTTGGCTTATTTGGCCTTCCACGATTTGAGGCAACCTTCCCAGGCCTTGCAGGAAATCAATACCGCCCTCAGCGATGATCCCGACAAGGAGACGCGCACGAAGCTCTTGGCCCTGAAAAAACAAATTCGGAAATAAGCCTGATCAGGCGGGGGGTGGCCTAATTTTCGGCATGCTGTTTGAAATTTAGGACAAAGTGGAAAACTCTAGAACGTTAAAGCAAGGTCCTTGCTCGCGCTTTCCTGGCACATCCCTTGCCATTCCTTAAGGCGTAAAAGCCCGCAAGGCTTTTAACTTTGATGAAGGACGAGGAGGAAACTGTGAAAAAGCTTCTGAGATTTTTTAGCCTTGTATTCTTGGGGTTGGTGACCCTGATGCTGGGAATGGTGTTCTCACAAAAGAACGCCTATGGCCACGGCTGGGGGCCCATGCCTAATTTTACGCCAAATCCGACCCAGGTTTCAGCGCGCCAGACGGCTGTGGCGGCCTTTCAAACCGCGCAACCCACGATCGTAGCGGCCCGTGAGACGGCTGTGGCCAATTTCCAGGCTACCGTTGCCCCGACCATTCAGGCCAGGGAAACGGCCGTCGCCAATTTCCAGGCGACAATTGCCCCGACAGTGCAAGCGCGTGAGACGGCTGTGGCCAATTTCCAGGCTACCATTGCCCCGACAGTCGAGGCGCGGGAAACCATGGTAGCCACGGAGATCGCCGAGCAGCACGCCATCGCCACCGAGTTGCCGACGGTGCAGCCCACCTTGCAGGCCTTAGAGCAGAGCATCCCGACCATTCTGCCCACCTTGCAGGCTGTGGCCACTACGACCGGCGTTTCGGTGCATGAACAGATCGAGAATATGTTTGACTCGGTCCTAGGAGTGGCGGACATCGACGGCGACTAAGCCGGGCTGAAGAATGAGGGCGGTGCTTTTCACCGCCTAAAAATCAGCGCAAAAAGCTTTGCCAAAGGCTTTCCTCTCTTCGGAAAGCCTTTGGTTTTTTGCGCTTTGGGCTAAAAACATTAACAGGTGGTAGGCTGGACCGCACCGGGAACTTAAGCGGCGGCCAAGATTCCGGCTTAAAGGACGGTGGGCTTGGGAGTTCAACGCGGACGGAGCCATTCTTCGGGAACTCATCCCCTTCTCAAGGTCATCGGAAGGTGGATGGCGATTTTTTTTATCTTTTTTTTGCCCTTCTTTTCCGCTTCCGCCTCCCTCCCCTCGCCGGTCCTGCAGGGCAACACCGCTTATTTCAACGGCCGGTACCAGGAAGCCGAGGCCCTTTACCTCCGGGCCTGCGACCAGGATCCCGAAAACCCGGCGGGTTTCTACGGAGCCGCCCTTTGCGAGTACCTGCTGGGGAAACTCCCTTCCGCCGAATCCAACGCCAAAAAGGCCTTGCGCCTCAAGCCGGGCCTGCTTCTAGCCCAGGACCTCCTCAAAAGGGTCAAGGATAAGCTGGACCAGCAGGAGATCCAGGACCTGCAGTTCCTGTTGTTCCTCAAGCAGGGCGTGATGTTCTACCGGATGCACAAGTATGACAAAGCCAAGGAGATGTTCGCCAAAGCCGGAGCCCTCAACCCTTCCTCAGAGGAGCTTCATTTCAACCTGGGCCTGACCTACCTGAAGCTGGACGATTGGGGCAGGGCCGAGACCGAATTGAAGGAGTGCCTCAAGCTCAAGCCCGACGACCTCCGGGCCGAATACGCCCTGGGGGTCCTTTATGAGAAGGAGGGCGGGGCGCTCCAGGCCCAGGATTATTTTTTGAACGTGGCCCAGTCCCCCAGCGCGGGGCTTTACAACATGGAAGCTATGATGCGTCTTTCCTCCCTCAAGTCGGGCGATTCCTCTTCCCCCTTCCATTTTTCCATGCGGCTGCAGGGCGGGGGCAGCCAAACCACCATGGAAAACTTCCCGGTTTATCCCGGCTCCCCCCCCGCCGTCACCAGCGGCGTCAACCAATACGGCCACCTCCAACTGGGCTATTCCCCCATGATCGGAAAAACCATCGCCAATTTTTCCTACGCCCTGGACGGGATGTTGAACGAGGCGCCGGGCCAGAACACCAGCATTTACAGTTTCCACGACTTCTCGGCGGGGTCCCTGCTCCACCTGCCGTCCAATTGGCAGGTTCCCTTTTCCTACGACGAGCAGTTGGGCTTGAACTCCTCCGGGGCCGTTTACTACCAGCACCACCAGGGGTCCCTCGGCTTCCAATGGCTGTTCCAAAGCATCAACTCGATCCAGGTTCAGGCCCAGTTCCTCCGGGAGGTTTTCTTCCTGTCCTCGCCAGTGGGCACGAACAGCTGGATCGGCTCCGTCTCTTCCTCCTTCATCCTGGGTTCCTCGCATTTCCTGAGCTTGTCCTATTCCTTCCGCCAATGCTTAGCCGATTCCTCTGCTTATGATTTTTACAGTTACTACCTTCACAGCCTTTCCCTGACCTACCACCTGGAATGGGGAGGGGGCTGGAACACCTCGGTGAATTACACGCCCCAATGGCAGGCCTATCCTTTCTTTTACGACGCCAGCGGCAACCCCCGGTCGGACTGGCTCCAAAACGCCACCCTGGAAATGGGCATTCCCTTCCTTCCCCACTGGAGTTTCGTCCTGGGGGACCAGTTCCAGGAAATCCAGTCCAGCTATTCCCTCTATTCCCAGCACTCCAACAATTACTACGCGGCCACCCAGGTTTCCTTTTAACGTTCCGTTAAAAAATCCAAATATCCCTCCCCAAAGGTCTTTTTTTCATCAGGGCTTACTCATAAGATATGGAACTCTTGCCGCACCGGTCTTTGCCTCAACCTGCCTTTCCAATTTTCATTAAGGAGATTGAACCCATGTCCAAAGCCTTTGATCAAACCGACCAACTGGCCATCAACACCATCCGGATGCTGGCGGTGGACGCCACCGCGAAGGCCAATTCCGGCCACCCGGGCATGCCCATGGGCATGGCCCCCGCCGCCCACGTGCTTTGGAGCCGGCACCTGAAGCATTCGCCCTCCAACCCCCATTGGGTGGACCGGGACCGTTTTATCTTGTCCGCCGGCCATGGTTCCATGCTCATCTACTCCCTTCTCCACCTGCACGGCTACAACCTGCCCCTGAAGGAGATCAAGAATTTCCGCCAATGGGGCAGCAAGACCCCCGGCCATCCCGAATACGGCCACACCGAGGGGGTGGAGACCACCACCGGTCCCCTGGGCCAGGGCATCGCCACTTCCGTGGGCTTCGCCATGGGGGAAAGGATCATGGCCGCCCGGTTCGGGGATGAACTGGTGAACCACAAAACCTGGGTCATCGCCTCCGACGGCGACCTGCAGGAAGGCGTCTCCCACGAGGCCTCCTCCCTAGCCGGCCACTTGAAGCTGGCCAACCTCAAAGTGATCTACGACGACAACCATATTTCCATCGAGGGCGACACAAACCTGGCCTTTTCCGAGGACGTCCTGAAACGCTATGAGGCTTATGGGTGGCATACCTTGCGGGTTACCGACGCCAACGACCTTGATGAGCTCGACAAGGCCATGGCGGAAGCGGCGGCTGAGACGAAGCGCCCTTCCATCATCGCGGTGCGGTCCCACATCGGTTACGGAAGCCCACTTCAGGACAACGCCAAGGTACATGGCAGTGCCATCCCTCCTGAAATGATAGTGAAGACTAAGGAATTCTTTCATTGGCCCCAGGAACCTACTTTCTATGTTCCCGAAGAGGCCAAGAAACGCTGTATGGAATCGGTAGAAAAGGGAAAGAAAGCCGAGGCTGAATGGAATTCCAACCGGGATGCCTATGCCAAGGCCAACCCGGACAAGTACAAGCAGTTCCAGCAGGCCCTGGCCAAGGAACTCCCGGCGGATTTGGAAAGCAAGCTGCCGGTCTTCCCCGCCGATGAGAAGGGCATGGCCACCCGCCAGTCCTCTGGAAAGACCCTCAACGTCATCGCCAAGGAAGTTCCCTTCTTTTACGGCGGCTCGGCGGACCTGGCCGGCTCCAACGACACCTTGATCGACAAGGGTGGGGATTTTGAGGCCGACAACCACCTGGGACGAATCTTTCACTTCGGCATCCGCGAGCACGGAATGGCCGCGGCCCTGAACGGCATGGCCCTGCACGGGGGCGTCATCGCCTTCGGCGGCACCTTCCTGATGTTCAACGACTACATGAAGCCCGCCTACCGCCTGGCCCACCTGATGGGAGTGCAATCCATTTTCGTCTACACGCACGATTCCATCGGCCAGGGCGAGGACGGCCCTACCCACCAGCCCGTGGAAACCTTGGCGGCCATGCGTGCCACCCCCAACGGCTGCGTGATCCGCCCGGGGGATTCGGGCGAAGTTCCTTATGCCTGGCTGGTGGCCCTCCAGCGCAAGAACGCGCCCACGGCCCTGGTCTTTTCCCGTCAGGCCGTGCCGACCTTCGACCGTTCCAAGTTCGCCCCCGCCTCGGGGGTCTTGAAGGGCGCCTATACCCTTTCGGAAGCCAAGGGCGGGAAGCCCCAGGTGATCCTCATCGGCACCGGCTCGGAATTGCAGCTTTGCGTGAAGGCCCAGGAACTATTGGAGAAAGAGGGTGTCCTGGCCCGCGTGGTCAGCGCCCCCTCGCTGGAGCTTTTTGCCGCCCAATCCGCCGCCTACCGGGATGAGGTTCTTCCACCTTCCGTGAAGGCCCGGGTGGTGGTGGAAGCCGCCACTTCCTTCGGCTGGCACCGCTGGGCGGGCGATCAGGGGAAGTTCGTCACCCTGGAACATTTCGGCGCCAGCGCCCCCGGCGGCGTTGCGATGAAGAATTTGGGTTTCACGGTGGAAAATGTGGTCAAAGCGGCGAAGGAAAGCCTGGCGGGGTAAATGGAATCCGCCCGCCGGGACAAACCCAAGCTGGTGATTTTAGGCACCGGCTTCGCGGGCTTCAGCCTGCTTAAGAAACTCGACCAACGGCTTTACGACCTCACGGTCATCAGTTCCCGCAACCATTTCTTATTCACGCCGCTCTTGCCAAGTTCCACTGTGGGCACGGTGGAATTCCGCAGCATCATCGAGCCCATCCGCAGGGCCTGCAAGGGGGTGCGGTTTTTCCAGGGCTCGGCCCGGGAATTGGACACCGCCAATAAATGGGTGCGCTTCGTCTCCACCCTGGGCCAGGAAACCTTCGACGTGGCCTATGACATCTTGATCATCGCCGTGGGGGCCAAGGTGAACACCTTCGGCATCCCCGGTGTCACCGAAAACGCTCTCTTCCTCAAGACCGCCGAGGATGCCCGCAAGATCCGCCGCCGGACCATTGAGTGTTTCGAGCAGGCTTCCGAACCCGGCCTCCCGCAGGAAAGGCGCCGCCAGCTTTTGCATTTCGCCGTCGTGGGCGGGGGACCCACGGGCGTGGAATTCGCCGCCGAACTGCACGATTTCGTCATGAAGGAAGTCCGCGCCTGCTACCCGCACTTGATGGAGGACGTAAGCATCACACTGGTGGATGCCGCCGACCACATCCTGGGCGCTTTCGACAAAAGCCTGAGCGATTACACGACAAAACATTTCCAGCGCCAAAACATCCAGGTGCGCACCGGTATCCGCACGGTAAAACTGGAAAAGGACCGGGCCATCCTGAACGACGGTTCGGAAGTCCACTTCGGCATGGTGGTCTGGTCCACCGGGCTGGGCCCCACCATCGCGGTGAGCCAGTTCAACCTGCCCAAGGACAAGGCCTCCCGCCTTTTGGTGGACCAGACCCTGAAGGTCCAGGAGCAGGACAATATTTACGCCATGGGCGACTGCGCCTGCGTGGTAGGAAAAAACTACCCCGCCACGGCCCAGGTAGCCATGCAGGAAGGAAATTACCTGGCCAAGGCCCTGAACCGGCTGGCGGACGGTAAACCCGCGGAGCCCTTCAAGTACAACCACCATGGGATGCTGGCCTATATCGGGGAAGACGCGGCTATCGCGGATTTGAACGCCATCAAGGGAAAAGGCCGGGGCACCTATTTCCTCTGGCGTTCGGCTTATTTCACCCGGCTGATGAGCTGGAAGAACAAAATTTTGGTGTTGTTTGACTGGCTCAAGACCGGCTTTTTTGGCCGAGACATCAGCCGGTTCTAGTAAATTCGAAAGGAGCAGGACATGAAAGGTTTAAAAAAAAGACTTTTGCTTTTGACGGTTTTGCTTTGGGCGGCCGGTTTTTCTCCCGCCCAAGCCCGGTACCAATCCTCCGAAGACCCTGTCCGGGGCGGCGGTCCCTTTGGGCTGGGTGTGGAGTTCGGTTATCCGGGCAATTGGGGCGTTGTCGGCAATTTATGGTTGAACTACGTGGATTCGCTCCAACCCGATGTGAAGTTCGATAACGGCGGGCAAACTATCCTCCAATTGGACTACCTCTGGCACAATTACCATCTATTCCATGTCGCGTCGGGGGCGCTTCCCTTTTACATCGGCGTGGGAGGGGATTTGAGCCTGACCGATCCCGCCGCCGTCGGTGCCCGGGTGCCGATCGGCCTCGACTATATCTTCGGCCATCGCACGCCCCTGGACATCTATGCCCAGGTGGTGCCGACCCTTTGGTTCATCTCCAACACATCCACTTTTGATCTTTATGGAAACGTGGGGATCCGGGTTTATCCCTAGGCGCCGCGTGGGAAAGGGCTTCTAGTTAAGTCCGTTTTTATGGATCCCGATCCTGGGCCCTGCTCTAGGAACTCCGTTGATTTTCTAGAACTGCCATGAAAGAGCTGTGAGTGTTACTTCTTTCACAAATAATTCAAACCTGTAACCCCGCATTCGCTGGAACCGTAACTTAAGGAAATCGCCGGTTGAGCTTTTTGGCGAATTCCACAAGGAGGTTGTGAAATGCGGGGACTTAAAATCGCGGTACTTTTGGTAGGTTGCCTGGCTTGGGCTGGATTGGCCCATGCCGGGGACAAAACGGTCACTCAAAAATATGAAGTCGTCTGCCTGAAGTGCATGGCGCATAACGCGGCCATGGGCAAGGATGGAGGCCATGGGGCCGGGCATGCCGCCTGCGCCATGAAATGCGCCATGAATGGAACGGACCTTGGGCTGATGGATTCCAAGGGCAACCTTTATTCCGTCATTAATTCCGACTTTTCTTCCGGGCGGGACGCCATTAAGGACAAGGCGGGCCAAACGGTCGAATTAACCGGCACCGTTATCAAGACCAAAGGCATCCTGTATTTTCAATTGGCCGACGCGGAGAACACCTCTAAATCCGAAGGCGGCATGAAGAAGGCCGGGGACAAAGACGGCGATTGATGCGGCCGGTTTACGTCTCGGAAAAGCCTTGGCGCAAGCCAGGGCTTTTCCCTCACTTTGTCACTAGTTTGTTTTTGAAAATATTGGCCAAATCGAAACGACAGTAAAATTATTTTTTTAACAAAGCGGCCGCGGCCTGGTCCAGCTCAAAGACCAGCTTCCCCTCGGTGGGGCGCAGGTATTGGATCGGATAGCGGGGCGGATCGGAGGGGCCTCCCAATGCATTCTTCACCATGGCGGCTTTTTTCTCGCCTTCCACCAAGACCATGAGAAAGCGGGCGGCGTTCAGGACGGGGAAGGTCAGGGACACCCGTTCCTTGCGGGCTTCATCCACGAAATAGCCCACCACCCATTTGTCCAGTTCGTTCACCTGCGGCACGCCGGGAAAAAGGCTGGCCGTATGGCCGTCGTCGCCCATTCCCAGCAGGCAAAGGTCGAAACGCGGCACCGGGCCATCCCCGAAAAACTTCTTCATCTTTATTTCATAAGCCCAGGCCGCCCTGTCCACCGGCAGGGAGCCATTGGTGGCGGGAACCACGTTCTCTTTGGGAATCGGCACTTTCGACAGGAGGAATTCCTGCGCCATACGGTAATTGCTGGTTTGATGGTCCAAAGGCACGTGGCGCTCATCCACCCAGAAAAGATGGGTCTTGACCCAGGGGATGAGGGTCCGGTAAGGGTCTTCGGTCAATTGTTGGAACAAACCCTTGGGCGTGGAACCGCCCGAAAGGGCCACCACGAAGCGCCCCCGGGCGTCGGCGGCTTCCCGGGCGATCTGCATGACTTGGTGGGCGGACTCTTGAATCAAGGTTTCCGGCGTGGGATAGATCCGGATTTCCGGCTGAAAGAGTAAAACCTTAGGTTTGCCGGCTTTCAGGGTTTTGGAGGGCTTGGCCTTGTGGGCAGTTTTATTTTTCTTGGCGCTAGGTTTGGCTTTGGCCGCCTTGGGACGGGCTAAAACTTTCTTCTTGGGAGCCATTTTTTCCTCCAACTACGAGCGGGAAGCGGCTTCAACCGCCACCCGATAATTCTACGCGCCCCTTTGGGTCGAATCCAAGCGGAGAGAAAAGAAAACCTGTTAATCCAGCGTCAATTTAGGTTTGACCAGGACCGACCCGGCCATGAGGAGGGTTTTCTTCCAAAGCGGGTCCTCTTCCAAGTGCTTCAAACCCAGGTTCAGGAGTTCGTTGGAATGAAGGTGGTCGAAGGAAACCGTCCGGGAAAAGGCCACTTTGTGCATGATTTCCGATCGGGCGATAACACAGTAGGGGTCCTGGTCCCGGACCACGGTGAAAATCCCTTCCTGCTCCCCCTGGGTGGATATCCCCACGGCGAAGATCCGGTCCCATTTTGTTTCCGGGACAGGGACGGGTTTTAAGTAGATTTCAACTTTCCCCTGGGGAGCCTCAAAAGTGAGCCGGTCGGAAAACTCCGAAAGCCGGGGCCCGAGGTATTTCCAATCCAGTTGGACGGCCAGCCAGCAGGCCAGGAAAAAGCTCCGGGTGGGCTGGGTGCCTTCCCCGTACTCGATGGTGACCTGGCGGATGCCCTTGAGGGCCTTGGCCCATTCCCCGTCAAAAAGTTCGGCGATCAGGGACCGCCACCTCTGGATACGGATCCAGTTCAGGTCGCCCAGGAAGGTGTGGGGGTAGCGGCTGTGCCAAAAGGCGGCGAGCCGGGCGATGGATTGGACGGGCTTTTTGAACTTGGAGGAATCCACCCAGACCCGGTTGGACTCTTGGGCCATTTTTTCGAAGAAGGCGTTTTCGTAGGGCAGGTCGCCGGGCCACCAAAACTCCACCGGCAGGTCGGGCATGAGTAGCGAGAAGGTGAATCCGTAGAGATTTTCGATGATCTCGGGCTGGGCCACCAGCTTGATGAGGTCGCAGCAGACCCTTTTTTCCCGCCCCGCCCCGAAAAGGCAGTGGCCGGAAATATAGGAACGCAGGGCCGGTTCGGTGGTGTCGGCGGCGGGCCGCACCAGGATGTAGCGGCCGGGGTGCTTTTCCGCCAGGTCGTTCAGGATCTGCTCCACCCGGTAACCTTCGTCATGGCCGGAGGCATAGGCCACCAGGTTGGTCGTATAGACTCTTTGAAGCCCCAGTTCCTGGCTCTTGTCGTCGGGCCCGGATTTCCAGAGGTCGGCCAGGTCTTTTTCGATGGATTGGGCTGAAACGGCCATTCAACACCTCGAACGTCAGTTCACAGTCAACAGCTTACGGTCGACAGCAAAACCTGGAAATCCTGCTCCTGCCTTTACTGTCAGCTGTGGGCTGTCGACCGTCGACTCTATTTAGAGCCTGCGCCACTTGCGCCAGGGCTTTTCCAGCATGTGGTCGGCCGCGGCGGGGCCCCAACTGCCGGCCTCGTAATTGGGGAAATCCCCCTCCGGTTCAGTGGTTTCCCACCGGCTGATCACCGGCATCAAAGCCGCCCAGGCCGCCTCGGTTTCATCCCCGCGGATGAAAAGGGTGGCGTCCCCCAGCATGCAGTCCAGCAGCAGGCGCTCGTAGGCCTCGGAAGTGCCCTCGGCGAAGGTGGTCCCGTAACGGAAATCCATGTTGACCGTGCGGGCTTCCATGGTCATGCCCGGCACCTTGGTCTCGAACTTCAGCGTGATGCCCTCGTCCGGCTGGATGCGCACGACTAATACGTTGGGTGAAAGCTCGGTCGCGTTGTTTTTGAACATCAGGTTGGGCGGTTCCTTGAACTGGATAGCCACTTCGGTGGCCCGCTTGGGCAGGCGCTTGCCCGAGCGCAGCAGGAAAGGCACACCGTGCCAGCGCCAAGTGTCGAGGAAGATTTTGATGGCGGCGTAGGTGGGTGTGATGGACTTGGGGTTGACCCCCTCCTCCTGCCGGTAGCCGGGAACCTTCGCCCCCGCCAGGTAGCCGGGGCCGTACTGCCCCCGCACCGCCCATTGGGTGAGGGTGCGGTCGTCGAAGGGGCGGATCGATTTCAGGATCTTCAGTTTTTCGTCGCGGATGGCGTTGGCCTCGTAGGTCACCGGCGGCTCCATGGCGATCAGGCACATAACCTGGAAAAGGTGGTTCTGGAACATGTCCCGGAGGACCCCGGAGCTTTCGTAATAACCCGCCCGGCTGCCCACGCCTAAATCCTCGGAGGCGGTGATCTGCACGTGGTCCACGTACCGGCGGTCCCAGATGGGCTCGAAGATGGAATTGGCGAAGCGCATCACCAGGAGGTTTTGGACCGTCTCCTTCCCCAGGTAATGGTCGATCCGGTAGATCTGGTTCTCCTTAAAGACTTCCTTAACCTTCAGGTTGAGTTCCTTGGCCGAGTCCAGGTCGTGGCCGAAGGGCTTTTCAATCACGATGCGGGCGAAACCTTTTTCTTCCCGGCTCAAGCCCACCGCCCCCAGGTTGGAGATGATGTTCTCGAAGACGTTGGGGGGGGTGGAAAGGTAGAAGATGCGGTTGGCCGCCGTGCCGTTTTCCGTGTCTAGTTCGTCGAGGAGCTTGGAGAGGCTTTGGTAGGCGTTAAAATCGTCATAGCTGCCCGAGAGGTAGTGGAAGTTTTGGGAAAAGCTGTCCCAAAGGGAATCCGACAATTGGGATTCGCTTTGTTTCAGCGATTCCTTCAGGTGCTTTTTGAAATCCTCGTCGGTCATCTTGGACCGGGAGATGCCAACCAGGTTGAAGGCCGTGGGAAGCATGTGCTTTTGGTAGAGGTCGAAGAGGGCCGGCACCAGCTTGCGGTGGGTCAGGTCGCCGGAGGCCCCGTAAATCACCAGGCTGCAGGGTTCGGGCACGCGGTCGCTGAACAATCCCTGGCGAAGCGGATTTTCCAAAAGCACGGGACTGGGGCTTGCCATGGGGACCTCGGAAAAAAAGAGTTAGGGTAAGGCGCTTTATTTTAGCGGATTATTTGAACCGAGCCTTGTTTTTATTTCAACCCCGTCCCAAACTTGGGGAAACACTTATTTTCAGGGCAAAACCCAAGGTTTGTTTTTTATGGCGGATTTTAAAAAAAGCGTTCCACAAAATGTCGAAGGCGAGTTTTTTGTGGACTCCACCTGCATCGACTGTGACACCTGCCGCCAGTTGGCGCCGGGCGTTTTTGACGATGCGGGCGATACTTCTTTCGTCCAAAACCAACCCCTAAGCCTCGCAGAAACTCGCGCCGCAATGCAGGCCCTCTTGGCCTGCCCTACCGGTTCCATCGGCACCCTCCACAAGAACAATTCCGGGGAAATCATGGACGATTTCCCATTGGAAATCGAAGATGGTGTTTTTTACTGCGGCTTCAACTCTCCGAAATCCTTCGGCGGGAATAGTTACTTCATCCGGCATCCCTCGGGTAACTGGCTGGTGGATTCCCCAAAGTTTCTCCCCCACTTGGTCCAGAAATTCGAGGAAGCCGGCGGAATCCGCTATATCTTCCTGACCCACCAGGACGATGTGGCCGAAGCCGCCAAGTACGCGGAAAGATTCAAGGCCCAGCGGATCATCCACGAGGAGGACAAGGGAGCCCAACCGGGTGCTGAAATCCTCGTCCAGGGGATGGACATTTTGGAACCAGTGCCGGGTTTCAAGATCATCCCCACGCCCGGCCACACGGAAGGCCATTGCGTGCTGCTTTACCAGGACCGGTTCCTCCTCACTGGGGACCATTTATGGTGGCGCCGGAAGCGCAAGCAATTGGGGGCTTCCCAAAGCGTGGCCTGGTATTCCTGGCGCAAGCAGGCCGAATCCATGGAAAGGCTCTTGAGGTTTGACTTCGAATGGGTACTGCCAGGCCACGGCCAGCGGATCAAGCTTTCCAGATCTGAAATGCGGAAGGAATTGGAACAGCTGATTGGGCGGATGAAAGCTTCGTTAGAGCCGGGGTGGAAAAATTAATACTTGATGGTTTTTATTTTTTCCCTCACTTGGGAAAGGAAATTCTCCGGCAGGGGCGCGTAGGAAAGATCGCCCTCCATCTTCTGGCCATCGGTCAAAACCCAATTCAGGAAATCCACCAAAGCTTGTCCTCTCTTGTGGTCGTGATAAACGTTGAAATAATTTTGATGGACCAAGAAATAGGAAAAAGCGCAAAGGGGATAAGCGCCCTTGGCGTGGGATTGGGTCAGGTTCACCTGGAAATCCTCCGGCAGGTTCTGGAGGTCGGAAACGGCGGCGGTAAGCGATTCCACCGAGGGCGGGACGAATTCTCCCGCCTCATTTTTCAGGGCGGCCACGGGCAGGTGTTTTTGTCCCGCGAAGGAAAGATCCACTGCGGCGACGGTGCCCGGCCATAGGCGCAGTTTCTCAAGGACCTTGTCGTTCCCCTTCACGTTTTGCCCCACCGGCCAATGGAGCTTCTTGTCCTTTTCCCTTTTGAAGGTCCATTGGGAATCCAGTTTCGCCAGGAAAGAGGGGAAAAGATCGTGAAGGCTGCTTTCCTCCTCCCGATGGACCACGCGAATTTCCAGGTCCGGCAATTCGACGCCGGGATTTAGTTCCTTAATCGCCGTGCTGTTCCACTTCTTGACAACGCCCCGGAAAATATCCGAGAGGATGGCCGGCGACAATTGAAGGCCCGTCGACACGCCCGGTAAGTTGTAGGTGATCGCCACCGCTTCCAGGGCCACCGGCAAATGAAGGATGGCCCGGCTCTGTGCCAGGCGTTCCTCCTCCAGAGTGAAGGGGGTGTCGGTCGCGGCGAAATCCGAACCATGGTTCAACGCCTTATTGACTGCTTCGGAGGAATCTTTTATTTCATACTGGGTTTTGACACCCGCTTGAGTGTGATGCCATTCTGCAATCCATTTTAAATAAAGGGGGGCCGGTAGTACGGAGCCGGTGCCTTTCAGGGAAGTATCGGCATGAGCCTGGGTTACCCCGATTAGGGAGACGGCCAACAGCATTCTTGAGATTTTCATACTTTTCCCCGCCGTTTTGATTGAAAGTCGCCGTCGAAGATAGCCAGGACCCTAACCCACCGTCAACGTAAAAACCGATTCAAGGGGCTCCCCGCCGTTCCAGGCCCGTAAAAAAAGGGTTTTGGCTCCCCTTCCTTGTCTTTGCCTTCATGGCAACGTATGATTGCGAAGGCCGTTGAGGAACTTGGAGATTTTATGAAATCCTACGATTACGAAAAGTTAAACCGGGACTTCGAGACCCAAACCTCCGAGGATATCGTCCGCTGGGCCGCGGGGGAATTCGGCCCGGACTTGGCCATGTCCACCTCCTTTGGCTCCGAAAGCGCCGTCCTGTTGCACCTGGTCACCCAAATCAAGCCCGACATCCCCGTGCTCTTCACCAACACGGGCTTCCATTTCCAGGAAACCCTGGACCATCGGGACTACGTGGTGAGCCGCTTGAAGTTGAATCTGCGCGAGCTGACGCCCGAAATCCCCCACGAGCAATTCCTCGCCCAATACGGCAAGCTTTACGAGAGGGATCCGGATGCCTGCTGCGCCATGAACAAGATCGCGCCCTTCGAGAAAGCCCTCAAGGATTACAAAGCCTGGATCACCGGCATCCGCCGCAACCAGGCGGCTACCCGCCAGGCCGCCCCCTTCCTTGAAAACTACCGGGACACCCTGGTAAAGGTGAACCCCTTGCTCAACTGGACTAGCAAGATGCTCTGGGACTACGCAAAAAAATACGACTTGCCCTACCATCCGCTTTGGGAAAAAGGCTATCTTTCCATCGGCTGCTCGCCCGAAACCTGCACCCGCCCCGTGAAGCTGGGCGAGGACCCGCGTTCCGGCCGCTGGGCCGGTACCGGGAAGATCGAGTGCGGCATCCATACCTTCCTCAAGGAAGAACCGGCCAGTCAGGTCCAAAAATAATCCTTTTTCTTGATTGAAAGAGGACTCGGCTCCGGAAGTCAAATCCAGCCGAACTTTTAAAGGGATTGAACCGTCCAACTCCTAACTGAAGCTTTGCCGCCAATCGCAAATCGCTTTGTTAAAGGGGAGGGCATGAAAAAGAACGCCTATTTGTGGATAGCCTTGATCCTGGCCGGGGCCCTTGGTTCACCGCTGCGGGCCCAAACCACAAACCCGGCGGCGGGCAAAAGTTCCGTTCAAACCTCCGATGATTCTTCCATCGATGATTCGGAAGAAAAACTCTTCACCCCTTATTACGAGAATGAATTCGAATTAAGCTCGGCCAACCAGCAGGCCGGCCAATCGACAAATACCCTGGCGTACACGGGCACTTTCCACCTCACCGAAGGGGGGCATTTTCTTTCGGCCGGGGCCCAAACCTCCCGCCAAAAAATAGAGGGGGTTGCTTCCAGCACCGGAACCCTTGTCTTGGGAGGCGGTTTGGGATTGGGATTCTTTAGCCCTTCGCTGAACTTGGACCTGGGGGGCGGCCAACAAGGCTGGCATCAAATCGGCGGCGACCTGACCCTCGACTTCCAGCTTTGGGACCCCTTGGCCGTCGACTTGGTCTTCGGGGGGACGGCGGGTTACCACCAAACCCCGGCTTCCGACCTCATGTCGATCCTGCCTGGAAACGCCCTGGTGGACACGACCACCGCCACCTCCTCCCTGGGCTTCACCTTCACTCCCTGGGACTGGTGGTCCATTTCCCCCACCCTCGAATATGAGAACGACGGCACCAACATCACTTACCGGGGAATCATCCACAAGCTTGCCAATACGGACCGGGTGGCCACATTGACCTTGGGAATGGATTTCACAATTTTCAAGAATTTCATCCTGGGGATTGCCCCCCAGGCGGGAACCATTTACTATCCGGCGGGGATTTCCTACAGCGTTGAAACCGGCGGCTTGGTGGCCAATACGGAAGCCAATTCCCAAAACTTCGTGGGCGGCACGGTTTCCATCAGCTATAGTTTCAAGTAATATCGGTGGGCTGCCGGTTGAATCTCCTCGGGAACAAGATCATGAGAACTTATTTTCTTTTGGGGCTGATGGCGGTTTATTCCGGGTTTTTGGTTCCGTTGAGAACGCAAGCTGCTTCCGTCCCGACTCCAGCTTCCGCCGCGCCAGCCCCTGGACCGGCCGCCAACGGGGCCGTTACGGGTTCCGCGGCCAAAAGCGTCGACGACACAACCGACTATGGGGATATTTCGGAAAAAATCTTCATCCCCCATTGGACCGGGCAACTGGGTTTCACTTACTCCACCGCGCCCACCCAGCAAGGCCAGGGCCAAATCACCAAGGAGTTGAACCTCACCGGCACCTATAACATCACCGAGAGCGGCGATTATTTTTCCGTTGAAATCGGGCTAGGACAGCAGTTACTGGAGGGTTCCAACACGAACTACGGTGAAATAACAGGCGAGGGAGGTTTGGGGTTGGGGATTTTCCTTCCTTCCCTGAACTTCCAGTTACAGGATGGCGCCTCCGCCCTGACTTCTTATGCCTCCACCCTGAACTTAAATTTCCAGGTTGTGGATTCCCTCACGGTGGGTCCCACCGGAAGCGCGGGTTTGGAAAACCACCAGGGGCCGGCAAACCAGATTTATCCCAAGGACAACACCAATCCGGATTCCATACTTGAGGTGGATACCGGCGATTGGAGCGGCGGAATAGTGGTTTCCTTCGTCCCTTGGGACTTCCTGATCTTTTCCTTAACAGGGCAACAGGAAATTGACTATACCTTTCAAACCCAGAACATCGTCCACGAAAACGTTAAAACCATCAATCAATCCGACCGCATACCCTCCGCCATCTTGGAGGGGGAAGTCACCTTCCAGAAGGACTTCCAACTGCAGTTGACCGCCCAGGCCGGCCAGCAATATTATTCGGCCGGCACGGTTTTCAGCCCGATTACGGGAAAAACCCAAACCTTCACCAAGCCGACGGAACAGGGCTTCACGGCTTACACGGTGGGGTTGGTTTACAACTTCCAGTAGCGCCCTTCGGGCGAATTTTAAATTCTAAATTTTTAATTATGAATTAAGGACAGCTTTTCGTTTTAAACTCCAAACCGAAAAGCGACCTTCATTTAAAATTCAAAATTTACAACATCCTCGACTTTGAAAATATCTCTCGCGATATCAGTGGTTAAAACTTGTAGGCGAGGGAAACCCCATAACCGTCCCGGCTGGGCCCTAGGCTGGTTTGAACATTGAGGGCCGGACGGCCCAATAATTCCAGGGTCAGCAAAGTCGCCGTATGGGTTCCCACGGCGATCCAGGCCCTTTCCCGGACGGCGGAATCAGACGCGCCCAAAAGCGTCGCCACTGGATAGAGGGTCTTGGCCAACCCGGCCGTATTCACCAAAAACAACCCGGCGTCATAGTCGTTGGCGGCGAAAAAAAGCGTCCATCCCAGGGCATCCACGCCGGCGGTGGACCATCCATAAATATCGGCGTGGTCCTCGAAGGCTTCCGTGTAAGCCCAGCCGTAATAATCGGCCAGGACAACTGGTACGGTGATTATCTCGTTGGCCGCCAGCGCTTTCCGCGCCCCCACGATGGAAAAGAGAAGAACCAAGAAAATTAAAAGTTTTTCCAATCGGACCACTTTCGATGGCAAGCTATTCCCTCTTTTCCAGCACCGGCCGCCCATCCAGGACGTAAACCTTTCCGCCGGAAAGGATCCATTCCACTTCGGTGAACTTCCCCCATCGGCCCGCCAGTTTTCGGGTCAGCTTGACCACGTCGAACAACTCAAAGCCCCTTAAGGGAAAAGAGGGTGGGAAATAATTCCACGGCGTATCCAACCAGCCCTTGAAAAGGGTCCGGTTGGGGGTGAGCCGGAGGATCAGTTCGTCTCCCCGGGGCAGAGAATTGATGCGGATTTCCACGTCCGTCAGCTTGAGCCCTTGGGGCGGAAAGGACCGGCAGATCCCGACCGCCGAGACCTTCAGCGCTTTCTGGGCGATGAAATAACGCTTGGTGGGGGGCGCGAAAACCGCGCGGACGACTTGTTCGAGCGAGAGGGGTTTCAGGGCCTGGAGGGTGCTTTTCTTGGACCCTGAAACATCGGAAGGCCTCAGCCAAAAGGGCCCCTCCCCCAGGTCCCCCAGGGCCTGGCGGACGGCCTCTTCTCCCCGGCTTTTCGGCACTCCCCCGCAGATGAACCCCGGGGAGGTCTCGCCCCCCAAGGGGAGAAGGTCGCTTAAACGCCCGGCCAGTTTTCCGTAATAGTCGCCGTGGCCCTCCGTGAGGGAAAGAAGCCAGACGCGGGGCGGGTGGAGGGATCGCCGGTAGGCCCCCACCAGGACTTCCATCTGGGGCGCCAACCAGGCGCTGACCCCTGCTAAGAGGCCGCCGCTGATCAAATCGGGCAGGTAATGAAACCCCAGGAACAAAGTGGAAAGCCAGATGCCCATTGTTAAGGGCAAGCCCCACACCAGCGAACGGCGGTCATGGGCGGCCTGCCAAAAAAGCAGGTAGCCCGAGATGGCGCCGTGCAGGCTGGGAAAGACATCGAACCGCGATCCCAAGTTGACGATCAAAAACTCCGCAACCCTGTAAACCGCTCCCCCTTTCAACCAAATCCACTCGTCGGGATAGGCGAAACGTGGGCCGATAGCCGGGTAAGTGAGATATCCCATAAACCCGCCGATATAAACCAGGATGAGTCCCAACATAAATCGTTGGTAGAGGACGCGCCGGAGGGTGCTGTGATAAATCAGGAGTCCCAAAAGCCAGGCGAAGAGGGCCAGGTAACAGACGGAAAAAAAATCGGTGAGGCGGGGACGCCCCATGAGGAATTGTTCGAAGAAGGAAGGCCCCCGGCCCAGGAGCCGTAAATCCAGTCCGTGCAACTGCGCGTCGTAAAGCTGGGGATGAAGCACCGGCACGAGGGGTTTCATCAGGCTGTAGCAAAGCACCAAGCCTCCCCAGGGTGCCAGGCCCCGCGCCAGGCCCCAGAGCCCGATGGGGGGCGGGCGGCGGACGGCGACCACAAAATAAAGCCATCCGGCCCAAACCAAGCAGGAAAGGAAGGCCTGCCAAAAGGCCGCTTCCCAGCCGGGCCTTTCAGTGAAACAAGCACCCATCGTCAAGAGGAAAAATAGAACGAGCAGGGCGGAAGTCAGGATTTCGGAGGGGGACAAAATCCAGAGGTTTTTCCGGAAGGCGTGGGAAGGGTTCATGAATTTAAAATTAACCTTTTATTGTGTTTGCCCCGGTTTGGGGGACAGCTGATAGGAGAATTCCAAAAAATTGCCGTCGGGGTCCGAAATCACACAAAAATACCCCTTGATGTGCCCTCCATACCCGGCCGGTTCAATGAGGCAATTGTCCTTCTTGGCCTTGGCGCTGATTTCCTCCACGGGTTTCACATCGGGCAACCGGAAGGAAAAGGTCGGGGGGGCGGCGGACGTCCCGTGGGAACCCTTCAACTGAGGCTCTTCCACGAAAACGAAAAAGGGCGCGTAGGGGTTTTCGGAGAACCGCATCCAGACCCACCGCTTGCCGTCGCCATCCCTTTGGTCCGAAACCGCCCCCATCCCCAGGTATTCGCTGTAAAAGTGGATGGACAGGTCCGCGTCCTTGATCTTGAACAGGACGTGGTGCCATTCGGGATAATGGGATACGAATTCCAGTGGCAAGGCGTCAACCTTTTTATAGTTTTCAATCTTTTACTGCCGACTGTCGACTGCGAGCTGCCAACTGCCTTTAGGATACGATCTTCCAAACCTCATCCACGAACTTCGTCCGGGCCGCCGGCTGGGTCAGGCAGGTCTGGATGAGGTGGGCCAAGGGCGTTTCCGTGGAAGCGCCGGCCGTCTCCAGGATGACCTTGAGGGTATGCACTCCCTCGGGGACCACCCCGCCCATTTTCTCGATGGCCTTGTCGTACTCCATGCCATGGGCCAAGTACTCGCCCAGTTTGCGGTTGTGGGAATTGGGTGAAAAACCCGTGGACACCAGGTCCCCCAGGCCGGCCAAGCCTTCCATGGTCTTTTCCTTCGCCCCCATGGAAGCGGCGATTTCCTTGATTTCCTTCAGCGCCATGGTCGTGAAAGCCGCCTTCAGGTTGGGGCTGTCCCCGTTCAGGCCGTCCAAAAGGCCGAATCCCAAGCCGTAAATGTTCTTCAAAACCCCGCCCCATTCCACGCCCAAGGGGTCGTTGGAGATTTCCACGCGGAAGTAGGGGTTGGCCAGCACCCCGGCCGCCTTTTGCACGCAGGTATGGTTGGTCCCGGCGATCACAACCGCCGTGGGCCTCTTGCGGGCGAAATCACCGGCGATGGAGGGGCCGGACAACGCCACATAGTGGTCGGGGGCGTGCAGGGTCGCTTCGGCGTAAACCTGGCTCATGCGCTTGTGGGTGGCGGATTCCAATCCCTTGGAAGTGCCCACCACCACCGCCTCGGGCGGGGAAAAGGGTGAAAATTCCTTGACTGCCTGGCGGAAATAAAGGGAAGGCGTGGCGATGAAAACCATCCGGGCTTCCCGCACGACATGGTTTAAAAGGTGGTCCGCCGTCACGCTGGAGGGTAGCTGTACCTCGGGCAGGAACCGGGTATTCACGTGGTTTTTTTTGATGTCTTCCACCACTTCCGGTACGTGGTCCCAGCAGGCCACGGTGTGCCCGTTGTCGGCCAAAAGGCAGGCCAGGGCCGTCCCCATGTTGCCTGTGCCGATGACTGCTGTTTTCATATCACCATCCTGCTTTCATTCCCCGAAGGGGCCCGCCGCCAATTACATCTGCGTCTCACCCAATAAAATCCATGCCGCCTATTATAGCCAGGGACCGGCTTTTTACCCCTGGTTTCAGGTCTTTTAAACTGGGTAAAGGATCCTATGACAGCCGTTAGGACGAATTTGTTTTAAGAGCTTAATGGAACAAAAGGCCCGACGCAGTTGCGGCCGTCGTTTTTGGCGGCATAGAGGCTTCGATCGGCCAGGTTCCTGACGGCATCGGCCTTGCCGCAAGGGCGGGGAAAGCAGGTGATCCCGACGCTGACGGTGAGCTTTTTGGCCTCGGTCGGGAATTCGGCATCCGCCACGCTTTGGACCAGCCGGCTGGCGGTCAGAACCGTCCCGTTGGGGTTGGTCTCGGGCAGGATGATGGCGAATTCCTCACCCCCGATACGCGCCACCGTGTCGATGTTGCGCACCCCGGTCCGCAGCACCAGGGCCAGGTGCTTCAAGACTTGGTCCCCCACTTCGTGTCCCCATCCGTCGTTCACGGCCTTGAAATGGTCCGCGTCCACGTAAAGCAACCCGAAGCTGCTGCTATAACGCTGGGCGCGTTTTATTTCCGCGTCCAGGACCCGGTCGAAATAGCGCAGGTTGAAGACCTCGGTAAGCGTATCCATGATGGTCAGGTTCACGATCTTGTGGTGCATTTGGATGGATTGGATGGCAAGGCCCGCCTGGGTGGCGAAATCCATGAGGGAGGACAGGTCCGCCGGGGTGATGCGGCGGTGGGTGAAGAGGTTATCCACCGCCAAAAGGCCCATGATTTCCCCCTTGCCCACTTCCAGGGGCACGATAGCGTGGTTTTGGACGCGGGAATCGAGCTTGTAGGATTTGCTCTTGAACGGTAAGGCGGAGTTTTTAAGGGGAGGGCGGTTCAGGAGGAAATTCCGCCGGTAGCCGAAATAGATGTCGGAAAAGGGGTCCTGCCCCTTGGAGTCCACCAGGGGGAATTCGGTGGCGTGTTTGTCGTACTTCCCCTTGTCGTCGACGCCCATGACCAGTTTGATCCTGGAGTCGTTCTCGTCCGCCAGGAAAATGCCCGCGCGGTCATAGCCCAGGCCCTTGGTGGCCACCGTGATGATCGACTTGAAGATTTCGCCTTGGGGGTGGCCTTCCCGCATGGCTTCCATGAGCTGCCGGTACAAGTGGGCCTGCTGCTGGAAAAGTTTCCTTTCCCGCTCCACCTTGTCGTATTTCGCCTTTTTCACCGCGACCATAAACACCTTCTTAACAGGGTGCTGAAAAAGTATTTTTCAGCACCCTGTCAACAGCCATGGGATAGAACGAGCCACTAAAAATATGGTTTTTTTGTACTGTGGCTCGTTCATAAGTAGGAAAAAGTCCGTTCTCCGGACTTTTTCAGCATCCTGTTAAACCGTCCGGGGCCTTCTCAAGTCTAGTGTATGGGGAAAATCGTCGTGGGATTCTTCCGGCGGGGCGTTCATCTTCCCGCTGGAGCGCCCATGGGGTTCGAAGCGCGCCTTCCAGCGGGACTCGGCCTCCTCCGCGTTAACCGGCATCAGGTCGAAAGCCCTTCCCCCCGGGTGGAAAGTATGGAGCGCGCAGCCCCCGAGCGAAATCCCCTTGTCCGGGTCGATCAGGTCCAATTCCAAAAAGGGCACGGCGGGCAGATCTCCATATAAAGAAAAGGGCTGGTCCCAGGCCTTGTAGCGGATCCCCGCGACTTGTAGGCCTGGTGTGGTGGTGGCCATCAAGGGCACCCGGCGCCCGTTACAGGCGAGCACCAGCCCGGGCCGGGCGTCCTTCACCGTCACCTGCACCCTTTCGGTGGAGGCGTCAATGGCCCGGCTCATGGTGGAGCCCACCGCCTCCTCGCCCAAAACCGGCCAGGGCTCCAGGGCGGGCCTTATTTCCAGCTCGACCCCCTCGATCAAGACCTTGCCACAGGAGGGAAAACGGAAGTTAAAGTGCGCGCGGAACCATTCCAGCTCGAAGGCAAAGCCGTCATGGCACAAGTCCTCCAGGACCTTCGCCAGGTCATCCCACAGGTACCAGGGCAGCAGGAACTGGTCGTGAAGCCGGGTGCCCCAGCGCACCAGGCTGGATTTGAGCGGGACTTTGTAGAGATGGGCCACCAGGGCCCGGACCAAAAGCTGTTGCAGGAGCGCCATGCGGGGGTTGGGGGCCATCTCAAAAGCGCGAAGCTCCAGCAGGCCCTGGCGGCCCCGGCCCGAGCTGGGGTCGTAGAGCTTGTCGATGCAGAATTCGGTGCGGTGGGTGTTGCCGGAGACGTCCACCAACAGGTGCCGGAAAAGCCGGTCCAGGCGCCAAAAGGGCAGGTCGCCCTCCGGCGGGATGCGCCGCATGGCGTTTTCCAGTTCGTAAAGGGAATCATGCCGGGCCTCGTCGGGCCGGGGGGCCTGGCTGGTGGGCCCCACAAAAAGGGTCGTGAAGAAGTAGGAAAGGCTGGGATGCCTCTGCCAATAAGCGATCATGGCGGGCAGCAGCCGGGGCTGGCGAAAGAAGGGGCTCTTTTCCGGGATGGAGGCGCCCAAAACCAGGTGGCTTCCGCCCCCCGTCCCCACGGGCCTGCCGTTGACGGTGAATTTCACGGCGGTCAGGCCGATCTGCCGGGCTTCCTCATATAAGACCTCGGTGTTGTCCCGAAGACTCTCCCAGTCGGCGGCGGGATGGATGTTGACCTCCAACACGCCCGGGTCCGGAGTGATGCGGAAGCACAAAAGGCGGCTGTCGGAGGGAGGCTCGTAGCCTTCCACCACCACGCTCAAATGAAGCGCCGCGGCGGCGGCCTCCACCTTGGCCACCAGCTCGAGGAAATGCTCCAACTGGTAGAGGGGCGGCAGGAACACATGGAGCTTCCCCTCCCGGATCTCGAGGCAAAGGGCCGTGCGGACCGCCCCCTTGGCCTCGGACCGCGGGTTGGGTGGCGCCGCCGCCAGCTTCTTGTGGGAAGGAAGGGGTGTGAAATCCTCAAAGGGGTCGCGCGCGAAAGGCACCGGCTCCAGGGGTTTATCTTTGAGGATGTCGTTCAAGGCCAGGCGGTAGCCTAGGGGCGAATCCCCCTCGATGAGGGAAAGATGGCCCTTCTCAAAACGCCAGGCCTCGCTGGCCCAGCCTTCCTGTGCCAGGCTCCAGTTGAGCGGCAAAACGTAACCCACGGGTTGGGGAGTGCCTTCCTTGGGCTTCTTGGGGGGGCGCTTACGCTCTTGTCCGGTGGCGCCTTTAACTTCGGGGGGCGGGGGGAGCAAAGCAGCGGCGGCCGGCGCCAAGGGGTGTTCTTCAGCATCCTCATAAGCTGGAAGGATGCGCGAAGGCGGAATCCCCAGGCCCTGGGCCAATTGGGTCAAAAGCGCCTTAGCGCCGTTCAAGGGCGCGTCACCGGGAACCGAAGGGTCCGCCAAAAGTTGCTCGTTCAGCCAAACCGGCTCGCCATCGGCGCGCCAGAAGCAGTTCAAGGACCAGCGGGGCAAGGGTTCACCCCCGTACCATTTGCCCTGGCCGGCCTGGGCCAAGGAGCCCGGTGAGAAGCGCTTCCTGAGGCGGGAGAGCAGTTCCCAGCCTTTTTTCAGTTTCTCCGCGCCCAGGGCGCCCGTGACCCATTGGGGGTCGTCGCGGTTATCCACCGACACGAAGGTGGGCTCCCCGCCCATGGTGAGGCCCACGCCCAATAGGTTGAGGCGGTCATCCACCGCCTCCCCCAGGCGGTCGATGGATTCCCATTGGTCCGGGGTCAGGGGAAGGGTGGCCCGCGGCGGGTCCAAAACCCGCTTCAGGGTCATCCTGTGCTCCATGACGGTCTCGCAATCCTCCAGGGTGCCGCTGATGGGGGCGGCGCTGGTGGGGTGCGGGGTGCAGCTCAAGGGGATATGGCCCTCGCTGGCGAAGAACCCTGAGGTGGGGTCCAGCCCCACCCAGCCCGCGCCCGGCAAGTAGACTTCCACCCAGGCGTGAAGGTCCGTGAAATCCTTCTCCGGGCCCTTGGGGCCGGACACCGGTTCTTCGTCCGCCACCAGTTGGATAAGGTAGCCGGAGGCGAAACGGGCGGCGATCCCTAAGTGCCGGAAGGCCTGGCAGGCCAGCCAGGCCAGGTCGCGGCAGGATCCGCTTTTAAGTGAGAGTGTTTCCTCGGAACTTTGGACTCCCGGTTCCAGCCGTACCAGGTACCGGCTCTGCCGGTTGATCTTCTGGTTGACCTCGGAGAGCATCTCGACCATGTGCCGCTTCTTGCGGCCGAAACTTTTTACGAACTTCTTGAGCAGCGGGCCCTTTTCCTCCACCGTCAGGTAGGGACGAAGGTCAGAGGCCAGCTTCTTTTCGTACTTGAAGGGAAAATGGAGGTAATCCTCCTCGATGAAAAAATCGAATGGATTGATGGGGTCCAACTGCGCCCGCAGGGAAACCGTGACCTCTAATTCGCCGGCCGCCTCCGGGATCACGACCCGGGCCAGGTAATTGCCGAAAGGGTCCTGCTGCCAATTGAGGAAATGTTTTTTGGGGACGATGGAAAGGGAGTAGGATAGGATGGGCGTGCGGCAGTGCGGCGCGGGTTTCAGGCGGATGATATGGGGCCCCAGGCGCACGGGCCGGTCAAAGCGGTAAAGGGTGGTGTGTTCCAGCAAGACTTGGGTGGCCATAGGTTTAAACCCGTTGCGGATTTGGATTAGGGGCCTATTAGAGTGTCCACTTCGGGTGGTTTCAATAGTAGAATAGGCGGATGCAGAACTTCTTCTCCCTGTCCTTCGATAATGTGGCTTCACCCTCCTTGCGCCTCAAGCCCCCCTCGGACCCGGCCCTGCCCGGCGACTGGGGTATGGTGGGCTATACCGGCGACGACGGCCCGGCCACCCTCCTGCGGGGCGCCGGCGCGGGGGACGAGGACTTGAAAAGGGTCCTGGCCGACTGGAACCGTTTTAGGTCCGCATCCTTTTTCGCCATGACCGGCGAGCGGCAGACAGGAAAGAACATTCCCCCCTACCTGCGCAGCTACGGGGGCCGCCAGTTCGTTTTTATCTTCAACGGAAGCCTCAAAGGCGACTTCAAGGCCGCCCTTTCCCTGGGCGGGGACCCTAGCTTCGAGCCCTTGGGCTCCTCCCCCATGGAACACGCTTTCTGTTGGGTCCTTCACCAGCTTTTCCTGAGGCAGGCCCGGCGCCTCTCCGATGTGCCCTGGAAGGACCTTCACCAATGGCTGACCGAGGTCAACGCCCTGGGGGAGTTGAACTGCGTCTTAAGCGATGGCAAGAACCACCTGGCCTACCGCGACCGGGAGGGGCGTGGCGGGATTTTCAGCCTCCGGCGCACGCCTCCCCACCCGGAGGGTTTACTGGAAAGCGAGATGCTTTCCATCGACCTGGGCAACGCCCTGGACGCCAACCGCACGCTTTACGCCTTTTCCAGCCATCCTTTGTCGGGCGAGGACTGGCAACCCTTGCCGCCCGGAAGCCTAAAGGTGGTCCGCCGGAGCCGCCTTTTGTACGACAGCTCGGTGGCGGATCCTTCCCAGGCAAACCCCTGGGCCTTGGTGGGAAGCCAGGGCCAGCAGACCACCCTCTTTGCCCCTCCCCTGGCCCGGCGGACCGACCCCTGCGTCTTGAACGTGGCGCATGAGACCACCTATCACTACCGAATGCCCGTGGAACGCTCCCTCCACCTGTTGCGCTTGCGGCCCGTGGAGGACCGCTTCCAGGGACTGCTGGACTTCCGCCTGGATATTTCGGTGGAGGGAAGGCGGCGGGAATTCCAGGACGTTTTTGGGAACACCACGATTCAATTGGAAGTGGACAAGCCCTTCACTGAAATGGTGATCAAGGCCTTCTCGAGGGTGCGGCTGACCGAGGGCCCCACCCGCTGGCTCTCCGGCCTGCCCAAGCGGGAGCAGATGCCGGTCGTTTGGATGCCCGGCCAGCGTCAGATGATGCTTCCTTATCTTTTACCGCCCGAACTTCCCGAGACCCAGTTGAAGGAACTCACCGACTATGCCATGGGCTTCGCCCAAAGAAACGACATGGACCTTTTGGATACGCTCTTGGATATGAACCAGACCATCCACAATGATTACGCCTACGTGAGCGGTTCCACCAACAGCGCCACCACACCCTTCGAGGTCTACGCGAGCCGCCAGGGCGTGTGCCAGGACTTCTCCAATCTCTTCATCTGCATGGCGCGCCTGATGAACCTGCCCGCGCGTTACCGGGTGGGCTACATCTTCACAGGGGGCAACTATGAGAACAAACCCTGGGCCGACGCCTCCCATGCCTGGGTGGAAATCTACCTGCCCCAGAGCGGCTGGTGCGGCTTCGACCCCACCAACGGAACCGTAGTGGGCCTGGACCACGTCAGGGTGGCCTGTGGAAGGCACTACCTGGACGCCACCCCCACCTCAGGCACCCTCTTCAAGGGGGGCGGGACCGAAACCTTAAGCGTCTCCGTCCGCATCGAGATGGATCCTTCTTCCGGGACGCCCTGAGGAAAATCCGGGCCCACTGTTTCTGTCCTTTTTCCTCCGGTTTATAAATTTTTTCAGTCCGGTGCGCGGGCCCTTTCTCCCTTGAGCCGGCGGTACTCGGCCCAAGTCAGCCAGATGACGAGGACGTCCAGGACCGTCAGCACCACCATGGCCGGTGAGGCCGAAAGGACGTAACGGTAAATCTGGTACGCCCCGAAGGCGATAAAAACTCCGATGGCGGTGGGATAAGCCCAGAGCTGGGACCTCAAAAGCGCCCAAACGAGCCCGATCTTCAATACTCCGTGGGAAAAGAGGTAAAGGATGGCGAATGTTTTCGTGCCCCCGGAAAAACCTTGGGCCGCGGACAAAAGATGTCCGGCGATGAAATCGTTGGGGTCCCGGCTGAGTTCGTGCTGAGTCAGGAGAGTAATCACACGGTTTATTTGTTCCGGGGAGAGAAAGGACAACAACAACGCCCCCAGCGCTTCGAGTACGCCATCGATTCCCTTCATCACGATCCCGACTTCGAAGGAAATATGCACGAACCTGGAAAAAGGAGACCGGAGAGTCATTCGCTTTGAAGATTCTTTAAAACTTCCAAGACTATTTTGGAGGTGGATTTGCCTTTCGTTTCCACAGTGAGGTCGGCGTATTTCTTGAAAAGCGGGGCTCTTTCCTTATAAAGGGCTGGTAGGGTTTCCCCTCCCCTGCGAACAACGCCCCGGTTGGACCAGTCGGGCAGGCGTTTTTGAAGTTCCTCCAGTTCGGCCTTCAGGAAAACGCAGGGCCCCAGGCTTTTCAAGTGTCGCATTCCCTTCGGGTAATACACCGCGCTCCCACCAGGAGCGATCACGCAGTGCCGGTAACGCAGGGCCTGGAGGGTTTCATCCTCTATTTTCATGAAGCCCTTCATCCCCAGCTTGTCCAATACCTTTTGAAGGGGCAGGCGGAACTTGGCCTCGATCAAATGGTCCACGTCCACGAAATGGTACCGGAGCTTTTGCGCCAGCAGGCGCCCCACCGTGCTCTTGCCGCTGCCAAACATGCCGATGAGCAAGAGGTTTTCGGGGAATTCCTTGGGACGGAGAACGGGGGTTTTCATTGCGAACCTCTCAAAAAAATAAAGCGGGAGCATTATACCTTTGAAACCCGGCCGGGGAAGGTCAGACCAACAACCTTCAAACCCCGGTTCCGATATCAGCAGCAACCCGAAATCTGTCCACCCGGTCCGCCCTATTATGGGCAACAAAATTAAAATAAACTTACGGCTTTTTTATTCATTAAAGATAGAACCTTTGAAGTAATGCGTGTAGACTCCAGCCTTCTTTCAAATTTTCCAAAAAATTTTTCATGGAGACTGACTATGCGTTATGGAATGGGCTTAGCCCTTATATTCGTTATTGCGGTTGCTTTATCCGGATGCCCCTCAAAAAATAGCCCCTCCGCCCCTGCCGCGCCCACGGCCACCTTTACACCCACCATCACTCCAACCCCGAACCCCAATATTTATTGGGGCCTGGCCGATGTTTTAAGGTCCGACAACAATGGGGTCCCGGGTTCTTCAGAGGTCGACTTGGACCTTGAGGTTAATGGCGCGGCCAATTCCAGCGCCACCGTCATCCTCGGGGGACCGGTGTTTCCGCTCCTGTAACAATTCCTTACTCGAGCACCGTAAATATTTCCGGGAAAAACTACGGTTATTACACCTCAACCGGCTCCTTCACCTATCAGCCCGGCCAAACCTACAGCCTCACCAGCATCACCTCGGCCGGGACAGCCTCCGCCACCCTGACGGCACCGGGCAACATCACGGTCGCCGCCAGCGGTTCCCAGGTCAGTTGGACGGTATCCGGCAACGAAAACTCCATTAACGTCGAAACTGCGGCCTTGGTTTCAACCTATGGCAGTACGACCTATACGACCAACGCGGTTTCTCCTTTTTCCATTCCCGTCACCGCCTATCCCTCGCCGGGGGGTTATTTGGTGGCCGTCGACGCCGACAATACCGCAAATACCATCGCCAACGGATCGGGTATTCTTAACGTTTACGATTTGGATAACCAAGGGATCGTTATTGGCACCCCAACACCAACTCCCACTTCGACATCTTGCGGGGGCACCTGCGCTCCCACCTCGACCCCCACCACAACGCCTACCTCCACCCCGACCTCCACCAACAGCGCCACCTCGACGCCGACCAAAAGCCCCACCTCAACCCCCAGCGCCACCATTACCAACACCCCCACTATCACCCTAACCCCGGTCCCCTATTCCTACCTTTCCACCCTCACTTCCTCTAACGTTATGAATGGCCAGCTGGCTTTTTCCACCTCAGGCGGGGGAATGATTTACAACGTGGGGCCTGGTGCTCGCTACGCCTATGTGACCAACTTGGCCGGCGCCTCCGTTTCGACCGTTGGAACCGGAAGCGGGGGGACCGCCAACGGGGATTTCAACGCGGTTTACGGCGTGGCCGCGGATTCTTCGGGGAACGTTTACGTGAGCGACGACAACGGCAACCGGGTTACGAAATTCAACGCGAACGGCACCTTCGCCTGGGAACTGCCTTCCGGTGGTGTGACGGCGTCAGGCAGCGGAAACGGCCAATTCAACGGCCCGCAGGGATTGGCCGTGGATGGAAGCGGTAATGTCTGGGTGTGCGACTATCTTAATGACCGCATCCAGGTCATTAATTCCAGCGGCGCTTGGTCGGCGACCTACACCTCGGCCAAGATTACGGGCATGAGTTATCCCCAGGGAATCACCTATGACCCCTATTACAACGTCCTCTACATCGCCAACACCGGGGGGAAGAATGTGCTGGAAATCAATACTGCCGCTACGGTTCTTTATACGATCGGAAGCATCGGCACCGGGGCGGGTCAATTTGAAGGCCCCATCCAGGTAGCCGCGAATCCCGATGGATCCGACATTTACGTTTGCGACTCCACCAACAATAACGTTCAGGTCTTCAGTAATATCGGAACTTACATCACAGGTTGGGGCGGATTGGGCTCGGGTAACAGCCAGTTCGGGTCCGGCGGACCCACAGGGATCGCGACCGCTTCCAATGGAAACATCTACGTCAATGACAACGGGAACGGCTATATCAAGGTTTTCGCACCTTAAATCCAATCAAGTAAAAGCCCGTTCCCTTACAGGGACGGGCTTTTTTATTTCAGAGGGAATAAGAAAGCGATCCCCCGACGCGACCAGGGTAGAGGTCCAACGGCCCCTTCCAGTTCCCCAGCAGAATCTGACCTTGGAAGCCCAGGCTCCATTGGGGCGCGAAGTCCCAGCTGATCTTGGGCCAGAAAAGGAAAGGGCCCCCTTCCAAAGGAACCACCAGCGCCGGGGAAGCCTTCCACTGTTTAAAAAAGGCCCCCTCCGCCGACATATAAACGTAAGTCGCTTGGCCCACCATATCGGAATAGGCCCCCAGGATTTCCCCAGTTTCATCTCGCAAAATCTCAGCGGTGTACTTGATGCCCTCATGGGAGGTCGAAAAACCGATGATCCAATTCGCCGCGGTACGCTGGTCGGCGTAGAGCCAATCGGTTCCTTCCAGCCGGACCTGCACCGTCGGAAAGGTACCCACCAATTCCAGGCCGAAGGCGTTGCGGCCGGTCATCCAGGCGGCGCTGGGAGTGACGGTGATGCCAATTCCCTTGTCCACCAGCCGCACGACCCCTTCCGTATCCCCCCCCTCCAAAACCCTCACCGCTCCTTCCAGGCTCAAGTCGTCGAAGAGGAATAGGGAGGCGTCCAAGCCCTCGCTGCCGAGGGGTTCGGTTCCCTGCCATTGCAGGGGGGAAAGGGGAAAGAAATAATCGGTGGGCCGGTAGAAAAAGGAACTTCCCCACTGGGGCTTGATCAGGCCGGTCGAGAGGTCCAGGGGCCCGGAAGCCCACCGCAGGTAGGCCCGGTCCATTTCGACTCCATAATAATCATTGTTGCGGCTCGTGGCGATGTTGTTGCTTTCCAGCCGCAGAAGGTTGTTCTGGGGGTAAAGGGGCCAGGCGATGGAGATGGTGGGGGTGAAGGTCTGCCAATTGGCTTCGCCGGAGAGGCAATAGGAGAATTCCTGGTCCAGGTCGCCCTGGTCCTGGAGGAAAAGCCGGTAATAAGAATAGCTCTGGACCAGGCTGGAAGGGCCTTGGATGCCGCCGCCTTCCAGGCTCAAGTCCCCGGAAAATCCTGCGCTTTCGGTGGCTTCTAGGAAGCCAACATTAAGAAAAGTCAAAATTAGAACCCAACTTGAAAACACTTTCATCAATGGTATCCTCTCAATAATTCTCCGTTTTTTACCCAGAGCCCCTTCCAAACATTACAAAATGAAGCTACTCCCCGGGCTAAAGCCCGGGGTTTCAGCCTTTCAGCATACTTTGGTCATGCTGTTGCTCCCGGATATACTTGCGAATCATTTCTTCCTGCACCGTACCTATACTTTCCGCAAAATACCCGTCCGCCCAAAAACTATCGCCCCAAAGGAACTCCTGCAAAGCTGGAAATTCTTCCCTTATCTTGATACTTGTCCCACCTTTTAGAATCTGTACTACTTTGGCTACACTCACCCTTGGCTCAACCTGGATCAGCATATGCACGTGATCTCGTTGAATATTTAACTCGTGGATTTCCCATCGGTTTACTTGGGCCGCCTCTTTAAACAGCTCCTGCAGGCGGACGGCTATTTTGCTATCCAAGACTCGCTTCCGGTACTTCGGTATCCAAACGAGATGAAATTGCAGACGGTGCTTGGTGTGTGCCCCTACCCAGTATTTTGACATGACCAAAGCATGCCATATTTTATGGCCTGCGGCCCGACAAAAAACCTGTCGGGCCTCCGGGCAGCCATTCATCCCCAGGCTTAAAAGCCTGGGGTTTTCTGGCAAGTTTTATAAACTTCCAACCAAATTTCAAAATCAATTGAAGCAAAAATGCAAAAGGCGTTAAGACGATCAGCAATAGGAAGCCGAAGAAGTCAGGAAATCCGTAAACAGCCGCGGCTATAGGATGCATCACCCAAACGGAACCTTCTTTCGGATTGTGAAAAATCCGAAGCGCGAGCTCAGCTTCCGATTTTTTCGTTTTTAACTTCACTCCGCCCCAGCCGATATCCCGGGTCGGGAACAATGAAATGATGTGTTCATCAGCCACATAGGATTCTATATTTTCTGATTCCAATTTGGTCCTGGCAAGATGGGCTTCGAGCGCTGTTCCATAACGGGCGATAGTGACTAAATCGTCCATTTCGTCTTCCGCAACCGGCTTTAACCGGTAGCCACAGCTGGGACAAAACCTGGGATTTCTTTTGGCGCTTTTAAGGCAAGAGGGGCAGTTGAGTGTTTGAGGTTTAATAGTGAACTTCGTCTCTTTTTGAAAGGCACGATGGCATTTTTCTTTTTTACAATAATAATATTCAGGACCTTCCAAGAGACACTCGTGGCAAAACCAATCCCGGCAGGCATGACAGGAACCCAGGATCTTCCGTCCCGGATGATTTTTACAGGTTGGATTCCGGCCTTTCATCAATCAAAGCCTCCCGCAACGATTCTAACGCCTCCCCGGCCTTGGAACGCAGGGAAAGGGTGGCCCGTCCGGAAAGGGGCGTTTCCTCCGGGTTGATCTCAATGACCAGTTTCCCTTGGTCCAGGGGGTACTCCGGAAGCATGGCGGCGGGATAAACCAGGGCCGAGGTGCCGATGATGAAAAAGGCGTCGCATTCCTTGGCGGCTTTCTCGGCCTGGTCCCAAGGCAGGAAGGGCAGGGGCTCCCCGAACCAGACCACTGCGGGCCTCAGCAAAGCGCCGCACTGGGGACACTTCGGGGGCAGGTTCACCAGCTCATGCCGTTCCTCCCACTCGCCGCAGGAAGGCTGCCCGGTGCAACGCACCATCCACAAGCTTCCGTGAAGTTCAATAGGATTGCGGCTCCCCGCCTTTTGGTGCAGCCGATCGATGTTTTGGGTGACCAGGGTGACTTGGGGGAAAAAATCCTCCATCCAGGCGATCACTTCGTGGCCCCGGTTGGGTTCCGCTGCGGCGATCTGGCGCCGCCGGGCTTCGTACCATTCCCAAACCCCCTTGGGGTCCCCTGCGAACCCCTGCGGGGTGGCGACTTTCATGGGATCCATCTTGTCCCAGAGGCCATCCGTGCCCCGGAAGGTGGAAATGCCTGATTCAGCGGAGATGCCCGCGCCGGTCAGGACGGCCACTTTGCGGGTCTTCAAAAGTTGTTCGATGATTTTCAACGGGAACAAGAAATACCGGCTTTCCTCGGCGTTTAATGGAGAACAACCAGCTTGAGGCTCTGCGAGCGGGTGTTTCCATCCGCGTCGGTCACCTTCACCCGGGCAAGGTAAAGCCCGCTGGCTGAACCCGCGGAGTTCCAGTAACAAAGGCTGGAGCCCGGCGCCCCCTGGCCCTCCACCAGTTTTTCACCGTCAATATCATAGATGGAGACTTCCAAACTGGCCCCGGATTCGGGCACCCTGAAGGTAGCAACCGTTTGTCCATCCTTCAAGATATTAGGTACGGCAATCACCGGCCCGGACCCGGGTGGGAGCGTAGCGGTTGGAGTGGGACTGATGGTTGCGGTGCCCGTAAGGGTGGGTGTGAAAGTGATCGCCGGCGTAAAAGTAGCCGTGGAGGTCGCCGTTGAAGTCACCGTAGGAGAAGGGGTAGAAGTCGGGGTCTTCGTGGGGGTCTGGGTCCCGGAAGGCGTGGGGAAAGGCGTGACGGTGATCTTCAGGCCGAATACCTCCATGCTCCCCGAGGTGGCCACGTAGACCTTGCCGTTGATGATGGTTGGCGGGGTGAATTTATTGTTGGCGAAGGTAATACCGTCCGCCGCCACATTGTTGGAATTGTATAGTTCATTGGCCAGGTTGGTGGCGTCATAGGCGATAAGCGTGGCCGTGGTCCCCGGCTGGATGGCCCAGAGGATGCCGTTGGTGTTGCCGTTGGAGGAAACGCTGGGCATTGCGCCCGGGAAATCATAGCTTTCGGGGGTGAGGGAGTTGGCCGTGGCGGGATATTGGCCGTTCACGAAGTTATAGGCCCGGATGGGGTCGCCTACGAATCCCCAGTAAACGGTGCCGTTATAGCAGGAGGGTATGGTGTAGCCCGAGGTGATGGTGGTGGATGCGCCCTGGAATTCCTGCACCACCGCATCGGTTCCCCCGGCGCCGTTGAGGTAGCCGCCCAGGTTGTTCATGTCCAGCAGGTAGATGACGCCGGTCTTGTCGCCGCAGGTCAAAAGTCGCGGATGGGCCGCACTGCCGAAGGAACCGGGCAGGAGCACGGCGCCCACCGCGCCGAAATCCTCGTCGTTGTCGTCCAGGAAGGCCTGGTCGGCGGGGGTGAAATAATCCCCCACGGCCATGGAGGAGGATGAGAGCTTGATCACGCTGTCGCAGTAATCCACCCCGCCCGTGTTGACGTCAAAGGACCCGTTGGCGGTGGTCAGGTAGAAGTTCCCGTTCGAGTCGATCGGCGGGGCCTCCCCGCAGGCCCAAATGGCGCCGCTTTGGGAAACGGGCGCGGCGTTGAAGACCTTCTGGAGGGACAGGTTGGAGGCGCTGTAGCCCAGGACCCAGCCGTAATAGAGCCCGTCGTCGCAATGGGAACCCCAAAAGCTGTAAACAATCCCGTTGGACAAAACCAGCCCCGGTCGGTTGAGCTGCTGAGGGGCGTTGAAGGTGGCGATGGACCCGTTGACCGTCACCGCCGCCTGGATGGTGACCGGGCCCCCGAATTTCTCGGCCCCCGTCGAAAGGTTCAGGGCATGCAGGCGGTGCACGTAGTTGGTGACGGGCCCGGCGGCGACTTCCTTGGTTTCGGCGGTCACATAAAGGGTGTTGGTCGAAAGATCGATGGCGGGTGTTCCCGTGATGCCGAATTCCGTGCCGATGTCGTTGCAGGAGGCGGTTTCGGCGTAAGGCACGCTGGAGACGGTGGTGCCTCCCACCACGCCCCCGAAATTCACCTGCCACAAAGGCGCCTGGCTGGCATCGGCGTCGAAGGCATAGACGCTTTCATGTTCCGTGGCGATGAAAACCACGTTGTGGGTACCGCCCGCGATGGACAGGTTGGGCACGTAGAGGGGCTGGGTAAAAACCTGCCCATCGACGGGCTGGCTAAAAAGCTTGCCGAAATCCGCGGCGGTGTTGACGTTGGAGGGAGCCAGGTAGGTTTCGTTGGGATTCCATCCGGTGCGGGAAATGTCATTATGGGAAAGGATCATGGTGTTTTGGGCCCTGGCCGAAAAAGCGTGCAGACCTAAAAAAAGGATGACGAGGGCGCTGCGTTGGAGAAAAGGGAACCGGCTTTGGATATACATGGCCGGGATTGTATCAACTTTCGCAGTTTGATCCTGTTTAAAATCCGTTAAAGAAAATCGAATGAATTACCTTATTTAGCTCCAGAAACAGGCACGGCCGGGCGGGTGACTTCATT
The DNA here is from genome assembly GCA_963770835.1 of uncultured Pseudomonadota bacterium. GTDB lineage: Bacteria > Oederibacteriota > Muellerivitia > Muellerivitales > Muellerivitaceae > JAJPJW01. The sequence continues at coordinate 407,830 of CAVYRH010000004.1, read as the reverse complement.
CATGAGAATCTGCAGGGTGGGATAAGCCGCGTCTGGTTTATTCTCCAGGCTCCCCACCAGCTCTTTGAGGTCCGGCTTGAAGAATTGCGCGAGTTCCAGGCAGTGAACGGCCGCTTTCGGCTCAAAATTAGCCCCGATAGCATGCCCCTTTTCGTTGTTCTCGGCGCGCTGGAGGTCGAATTTCACGGTGGTGTGGACGTATTCGGCGTGGGTCTTTTCACCCTTAGCGAAAGGAATGACGAAAGCAACGCATTCGCGGATGGAGGCACCTTGGTCCGTCTTCCAATCATAAAGGTTGTACATCCCCGCCCTTTGGTAAAGCATGGCCGTGCAGAGAAGGGGTTCCAAATCATAAACCTGGTAATGAAGGGCGTCTCTCTCCAGGAAATCCAGGGTGGTCCCATCGGGATTGAGGTTTTTCCCGAGCAGGGTTTTCAGGGTGTCCAACGCCTGCTTCTCCAACCCCGCGTCATTCAACAGGAAAGCGGCCATGGCCACGATTTTCAACCGGTGGGATTTCCAATTGTTCCAATAGGTTTTTTTGGAAGTCTCATCGGAGGCCAGCAAGGTTTGGGCCAGGGACCTCACCCAATCGTCCACTGTTTTTTGGTCGGCGGCCGGCATGGAAGGGCGGATCAAGTCATAGGTTTCTAAAAGAGGCTCCAGGTTTGTGCCGTCGATGGGGTTTTCCGGCGGCTGGCAGGTCTTGGCCCAGGCCAGGACGAAAGCCTCCGCCTTTTGCCGGTAAGCCTCTTCCCCGGTCAGGGCATAGGCCAAGCCCAGCGCCTTCATCCGGGGCATGTCCTTCAAGGTTTCCTCGGTTTCCGTTTTTTCGGCGCTTCCCTTCAGCTTGCCTGCGGTTTGAATTTGGACGATGGGTTTGGGGGATTGCCCCAGGGCTTCCTTCGCCTGCCCTTCGATGGTTTCCGCCCATATTCCCGCCTCGGGGTATGACTTTACCAAGGCCCGGAGCTTGGGGATTTCCGCATCCGTCAAGGAGACAACGCCTGCGAAAGCCCTTTGAACCACCAAGACCACCAAGGTCACCAAGAAAAAATTGAACCAAACATCTTTAAACTTTTTCATAAGAATTCTCTTTGGCCTTTCTTGGTGAGCTTGGTGACCTTGGTGGTTTAAATGATTCATTGTTTCTTGTAATACTCCGCTTTGTCCGGCACTGCCTTCAGGAAAGCCGGATATCCTCCTTTGTCGTCATGGTCATTCCAAGCGGTCACCTTGCCCGTTTCCGCGTTCAATAGATAGATCACATTCCTGGATTCGGGGCCGGTCCCGGAAAAATGCACCGCCGCCATCACCATGCGCTTGTGGTTCTCCTGGAAAAGGGCCAGGGACATCTCCTCGAAAGCGCCGGGCGCGAAGGGGAGGTGGGTCTTCCAGTTCAACTGTTTTTGGGGGCCAAGGCAGATCACATCCCCCGTGGCGGCATCGGCCACGTAAGTGTTGGCCCAGGGGTCGCGCACGGCGTCCCGGACGTCCGTGAGTCCCTCCTCCTTGCCCAACTGCCAGATGATCTTGTCTTCTTGGAAGAAAACTTCCTCGACCGTGGAATCCTTGAGGATAACCAGGAAATTGCCGCTATCCGTGCAAAGGTGGACCCGTAACGGCGGGGCAGCCAGTTTGAATTCCCACCGGATCTTTTGGTTGCGGGATTTGGCGTCCGCCAGAAAAAGGCGCTGATTGAGCGAATCGGCGGCAAGGATAAGGGAGGGGTTTTCATTCTCGTCCCAGTCCTCCACGACCGCGCTGACCACCGAAACGCCTGAAATTTCGCTCCAATCCCAAACCGGGTCACAGCCTTTCCACTCCTTTTTCAAAAGGGAAACCTGTTGGGACCCTCCGGTGACGAGGTAGTCATTGGGGAGGGTTTCGATGTCCAGGAGGGGGCCGTCGAAATCGTAGTCCCAATAGGCCTTGTTATGTCGGACACAGAAGAGGGTATTGTGCTTTTTCCCGCAAAGAATCACGGTGGGAAAGGAGGATTTAGGAGCCGTTTCCTTGGTGGGAAGTGGTGTTGTTTGTGAATCCACCCCGCCATTGAGAATAAACGCCGCCAAACCCCATAAAAGGGCGGATAGCCGCGTAAACCGAAGCTGTGAACTGTGAGCTGTCAACTGTCGGCTGCCTTTCATGTGCACCAAAACCGGATGGTCTCGAAGGCCCGGTTGGCTTCCCGGATGCGGGAACAAAGGGTCACTACCACCATGTCCTGGATGCGCAGGGCGGTGGCCGGCTGGTTCAGCTTGAGTTTCTCGTAATCCGCGTGGGAAAGGAAAAAAAGAACGGTATCGCTGTCCGCCAGGGCGTCCGCCGAACGGGGTTCGCCGTCCACCAGGGCCATTTCGCCGAAGATCTGCCCGGCGGTGAGGACCGTCAACAATTGTTCCTGTTTTGCCCGGCGCCCTTCCGGCGTCACCTGGCGGCTGATGCGGACCTTTCCCGATCTCACCCAATAGAACCCGTCCCCCGGGTCGTTCTCTTTGAAGACCGGTATGCCGGTTTTCAGGGGGACTTCCTTGAGGAGTTCCGAAAGGGCCTTCCAATCCGGCTCCTTCAGGCCCCGGTAAGGCGCGGCATCTTTGAAAACAGAAAGGTCAACCGGCATTCAAACCTCCAAAGGATTTTAAAAACCGCATCCACGACTTGGCTTGCAGTTTCATCCAGTTCCTTATCGACGTCCTCAAAACTCATGCTTTCGTCTTTCTTGGTGCCCTTCGTGCTTCGAAGCTGGTTTGTAGCTTCAGGGCGCGTGCCTTGGTGGTTCAATCGACTTTGCCTTTTAAATCATTTATAAACTGTCTTGCCGTGCGGCCCGAGCGGACATTGTTAGCCTTCTCCCATTGCAGGGCCCGGGCGTGCAATTCGACGGGCGGCATCTTAATCCCTTCGGCCTTGGCCCAGCTTTCCACCATCTTGAGGTAAGTTTCCTGGGAAGGCGCGTAAAAGGAAATGACCAGGCCGAATCGATCGGAAAGGGATAGTTTTTCCTCCACCGTGTCCGCCCCGTGGATTTCCCCTCCCTGCTGGACTCCTCCCTTCCGGTCGTCGAAAAACTCCCGTATCAAGTGCCGCCGGTTGGAGGTGGCGATGAGGATGACGTTCTTGGGGGTGGCCTCCACCGCGCCTTCCAAAAGGGCCTTCAGCCCTTTATAGGAAGTCTCGTTCTCCTCGAAGGAGAGGTCGTCCACGAAGAGGATGAACTTCTCCGGGCGGCCCCGGAGGAAGGGCAGGATTTCCTGGTACTCGTTCAAATGGGAAGGGTGCACTTCCACCAGCCTCAAACCCCTGCCCTGGTAGGCGTTCAAAAGGGCTTTTACGGTGGAGGATTTTCCGGTTCCCCTTTCCCCATAAAGAAGGGCGTTGTTGGCCCCCTTGCCGGCCACGAAAGCTTTAATATTCTCGATCAAGGGCTGGCGTTGTTCGTCGTACCCGATGAGGTTCTCCAGGCGGATGGGGTCCACCGCCTCCACTCCTACTAAGCGGCCTTTCCCCTTCTCGTCCACCTGCCAACGAAAGGCACGGTAACGGCCAAACAAGCCCCAACCGTTCCGATGAAAATACTCCGCCAAGTTGGCCAGGAGGGGGTTCCCCCGGTTTGAGGAAAGAATCTCCGCCTTGATCTTCCGGCGGGCTTCTGCGGCGGGGGAAATCACTTTCCCCCGCTTGGGTAACACAACGCCTTCCAGGGAGGGGGCTTCCCCCTTGCCCAGCAAACCGGATTTTTTCAGGAATTCAGCCTCCCAATCCACCTTCAGGATCTTTTGGACGGCGTCCAATTCCCTCATATAGCTTTGATGGAGGGAAGGGCTGATTTCGGAAAGGGACGCCAATTCGGCCTTGCGGTGGAGGGGGTTGCCGTCCTCCAAAAGGCGCTCCAGGAAATAATCCTGCAGGATGGTCCCCACCCGGGGATGCGGGGCGAATTCCTGTTGTTCCACCAGCGACCGCCAGAACGCGCCGTAGCGTTTGATCCCCTTCGGCGTTTCCGCGTCTTTTTTCGCCAGCCATTTGAGGAGCCGGACGAACCGCAGGCCCGCCTCGTCCCGGAAAACCTCCGCCAGGAGAAAGAGGGAGTCCATGGATTCCAGCGCCCGCTTCGCGGCTAAGGAAGCTTTTGGGGGGAGATTTTCTTTTGAAGATTTGAATTTGGAAGGTTCAGGGTGTGCCATTTGGGCTCCTTCATGGAAAGGAACGTCATTTTACCTTTTTTTAAACCGCGGCGAACCTGTTTTTGCCCTGAAACCCGTCTTAAGATGGAGATGAAAGGATCGTTATGACCGAAGTATTGACGCTCGAACAACTGCTCTCGGAGCGGACCACCGGGGGAAAACTTTACGAAAAACTGCCGGACAACCGGGTGCACTGCTACGCCTGCGCCCATCGCTGCCGCATACCGGAAGGCAAAAAGGGCATCTGCAAGGTCCGTTACAACGAGGGCGGGTTTTTGAGGGTTCCCCGCAACTACGTGGGGGCCCTTCAGGTGGACCCCATCGAGAAGAAGCCCTTCTTCCACGCCCTGCCCGGTACCCAGGCTTTTTCCTATGGAATGCTGGGTTGCGACTACCATTGCCACTATTGCCAGAACTGGATCACCAGCCAGGCGCTCCACGACCCGGCTTCGGAGGAAGCGGGGGCCTATCCGCAGGACATGACCGCGGCGGGTATCGTGCAATTGGCCCTCCAATATAAATGCCCCACCGTCACCTCGACCTATAACGAACCCTTGATCACCAGTGAATGGTCCGTCGAAGTCTTCCGGGAAGCCCGGAAGAAGGGCCTCCTGACTTCCTATGTTTCCAATGGCAATGCCACCAAGGAAGTGTTGGAATTTATTAGGCCTTGGGTGGACCTGTACAAGGTGGATTTGAAGGGCTTCAACGACAAGCATTACCGCTCCACCATGGGCGGAACCTTGAAGCCGGTGCTGGAATCCATCGAGCGGTTGAAGGCCATGGGCTTCTGGCTGGAAATCGTCACCTTGTTGATCCCCGGTTTTAACGACAGCGAGGCGGAGCTCAAGGGCATCGCCAAGTTCATCGCCTCGGTCGATCGCGACATCCCCTGGCACATCACGGCCTTCCATTCCGATTACAAGATGATGGACACCCCCGATACCCGTCCGGAACAATTGAACCGGGGATATCAAATCGGAAAGGAAGCGGGCTTGCGTTACGTGTATTCCGGCAACCGCCCCGGCGAGGTGGGAACTACCGAAAACACCTATTGCCCCTCCTGCGACGAACTGCTCATTGAACGCTATGGTTTTCGGGTTTATCAAAACAAATTGGGGCCCAACGGCCTCTGCCCGAAATGCAAAACCCCCATTCCGGGTGTCTGGAAGGTGCCCAATCGCAGCCCCAACGCCGTCCTGCCGGTGGAACAAACCTCCTTGGCCGAAAAGGCCATAGTCGAAGCCGCCGCAATCGGGGGGACAACCACGGAAAAATCAATTTAGCCACAGATGAATGGGATAATTGGGATGAAATAAATTAAAAAAGAATCTAAAAATTCGTCCGTCGGCTTTAGGTTTTATCCAATTCATCCCATTCATCTGTGGCAAAAATTCCTTGGCTTTTGGTTTATAACCTTTAAAATCCCTTCTCATCCCAGTTTCATCCGAGGTTCCATCTTGTTCATCACCTTCGTCGAAGACACCCCGGCGTCCAAGCACATCGCCTGGACCAACATGGCCATCATCGTTTTAAACGTGGTCGTGGCCTTGAAAACCATCAATCTTCCGGGTTTCCTGGAAGTCCTGGGCCATTACGGCTTCATCCCCGTGCGCGGCCTCACCATCGGCATCCTCACCGGGCCATTCGTTCACAGCAGTTGGGCCCAGCTTTTGACCAATATGACCTTCCTTTATATGTTCGGAAAAGGCGTGGAACAGCGCCTGGGGAAAATAAACTACCTGATCGCCTATGCGGTGATCGCCCTTTCCAGCGAGCTGGCCCACTGGTATTTCCACCGCCAGGGCGTGGTCCCCCTGGTGGGTTCCTCCCGGGTCGTCACCGGCCTGGGCGTCATCTACCTGCTGATGTACCCCTGGGGGAAGATGAAATGGATCTTTTCCTTCTTCGGGGCCCCCTTGTTCGAGATCCCTTCCCGCACCCTCTGGGTGATGGTCTTGTGGGCGGGGGTGCAAGCCGCCATCGCTTTTACACCCTGGGCAAAGCTGGCCTTCCTGATACGCTTCTTGAACTCCTTCGGTATTTCTCTCTTTACCATCATTCCCACGGCGGGAATCGCCTTGAGTGCCCATTTGGGGGCCCTCGTGGCGGGGGTAGCGCTTCACTTCCTCATGCCGCAAAAGAAATCAAAGGCCTGAGCTTTGTTTTTCTTTCTGCCCGTCCAGGAGGGTAACCCGCCCAAGAAGTTCCCCTTGGTCAATGTCCTCCTCATCATGTTGAACTGCTATATCTTCTTCAAAACCGCCATGCGGCCATCCTTCGAGAAGATCATCTGGCACTACGGCTTCACCCCCGCCCACCCGCATTTCAAGGACGTTTTTTCCTCCATGTTCCTGCACGCCAACCTCCTGCACCTGATCGGCAACATGTACTTCCTCTACGTCTTCGGCGACAACGTGGAGGACCGCCTGGGGCGCTTCAACTACCTCCTGGCTTATTTCCTCTCGGGCCTGGGAGCCTGTTACCTGCAATACATGGTGGACCCCCATTCCACCCTTCCCTTGGTGGGCGCCTCCGGCGCCATCTCGGGCATCTGCGCCCTTTATATGGTGATCTTCCCCTGGCAGAAAATGCGGCTGCAGTTCTTCTTCCTGATCTTCCCCATCTTTTCCATACCGGCCCGCGCCTTTTTCGTGGTGGGATTCTGGTTCCTGGAGCAATATTTCATGGCCACCCTGTCCGACCCGCACATGGGCGGGGTGGCCTTTTGGGCCCACGTGGGTGGCTTCCTCACGGGAATCCTGTTGTTTCCCTTCCTCAGGCCATCCAAAAAAGCTTACACCTCTTAGGGAGTGAACCCCCGCCCGCCGAAAGCGCTTCCTTCGAAAATATTTGATCCTTCCGCGGTTCTGCCCTTGTCTATTACCATTTTTATCCACTAGCATCCCCCTAAAGGCTGTTCGACGTGATGAGTTTGAAGTGTGAAGTTTTGGAATGTTTTTGTTTGGGAAAAGCAAACAAAAACACACCACAACTCAGAACTTAAAACTTAGAACTCAAAACTATTTTTATAGGGGGAAGTATGCCATCCGCAAAAGCCTATGCCGCCCACCAAGCCAAGGAAACTTTGAAGCCATTCGACCTGCAGCGCCGGGAACCTGGGCCCCACGACGTTTTGATCGACATCCTTTTCTGCGGCGTCTGCCACTCGGACCTGCATCAGGTCAAGAACGAATGGGGCTTCGGCGGTTACCCCATGGTGCCGGGCCACGAAATCGTGGGCCGGGTGGAGGCCGTGGGATCCTCCGTTTCCAAGTTCAAGAAGGGTGATATGGCGGGGATCGGCGTTTTGGTGGACACCTGCCGAACCTGCGAGTCCTGCAAGGAAGGACTGGAACAGTATTGCGAGGGGACCATCGTTTGGACCTACGGCGGCGTGGAAAAGGAGACGGGCAAGCCCACTTACGGCGGTTATTCCACGAAAATTGTGGCGGACGAGAACTACGTCCTCAAGGTTTCTCCAAAACTGAAGCTCCACGAGGCCGCGCCCTTGCTATGCGCGGGCATCACGACCTATTCACCCTTACGGCATTGGAACGCCGGACCTGGCAAAAAGGTGGCCATTCTGGGGCTGGGGGGCTTGGGGCACATGGGCGTGAAGCTGGCAGCGGCCATGGGTGCGGAAGTGACGGTGCTAAGCTCCTCCGCCAAGAAGAAGGACGACGCCTTTCGGTTGGGAGCCAAGCGTTTCGTCGACATGTCCGACCCCAAAAGCTTCACGGAGTACGCCGGTTATTTCAACCTGATCATTGATGCCGTTTCCGCCGACCACGACTTCACCAAGTATATGGAGCTTTTGAAACGGGATGGAACGCTGGTCCTAGTGGGGCTTCCGCCGAAGTCCCCGGCTATCCTGCCCTTCGCCCTGACGGCCAAGCGCCGGGCCGTGGCGGGCTCGCAGGTGGGAAGCATCAAGGAAACGCAGGAGATGCTGGACTTCTGCGCCGAGCATGGCCTGGGGGCCGATGTGGAAGTCATCCCGATGCAAAAAATCAACGATTCCTTCGAGCGCATGCTGAAAAACGACGTGCGCTACCGCTTCGTCATCGACATGGCCTCGCTGAAGGGTTAAAAACCTTTCCGGGTGGGATTTATTCTTTGTTTCTCGATTCCCCTCAAAGAAAGATTTGCCGGGGGCATTGAAGTCCTTTCCTTTTTCAGTTTAAAGTGACGCCGTTGTCAAAGTCGCCACTGGGAGAGGACCATGAAAAACTCAAATTGGGCATTGGCCTTATGCGGCGCGGCGCTTTTCGCCGCGGGTTGCGGCAGTAAAACCACCCCGGCGCCTTCCTCCCCCTCTTCCCCGGCGCCCCTTTGCGCGTCTCCCAGCCAGCAGGGCGTCACGACCGGCTTCACCGCAAACCTTTTTATGTCCGCCAACACCCTTTACGCCCAGCCCGTCACGCTGGCCTCCACCGCCACCGCCATCAGCGTGGGGGCTTATTTGACCCCGGTGAGCAGCTTTTCCATCAGCGGACAGGTTTGGCTGGCGGTCTACAATGACAACGGCTCCAGCGCCCCGGGCAACTTGATCGTGGCCTCCGTCCCTCAAAACGCAGTCACGGGTTGGAACACCCTCGATGTGACCAACCTCTCGCTTCCCGCGCCTTCGGCCACCACTTATTGGCTGGCCCTGGAGCAAACCGGCAACACCAATACCTGCCCCGCTGTCGGCTCGGGGAACCTCCGGTATGTCGCCTATACTTGGGCGGCCTTCCCGCCGGCTTTTCCCGCCTCGACCACTTCAAGCTTTACTCTTGAAATGGTGGTCAACACCTGCCCTTAAGGTTCCTGTGCAAACGCAGAAGCCAGGCGCCGATAAGCCTCATAAACTTCGTCCCCAAAACAAGCCAGGGTGACTTTTTCCAGGGATGGATGGCGCGATAAGCCTTCCTGGATTTCCTCCCAGGCGATGGCGCAGGCCCGGGGTATGGGAAAGCCGTAAACGCCGCAGCTGATGGCCGGGAAGGCGATGGTCTTGAGGGACATTTTCCCCGCGAGGTCCAGGGCATTGCGGTAGCAGGAGGCCAAAAGCCCTTCCTCCCCCTTTCCCCCGCCGGTCCAAACCGGGCCCACCGCGTGGATCACCCATGGGGCGGGCAGGCCGTAGCCCTTCGTCACCTTACATTGGCCCGTTTCACAGCCGCCCAGTTTGCGGCACTCCTCCAAAAGCCCGGGCCCGGCCGCCCGGTGGATGGCCCCGTCCACCCCGCCGCCGCCCAGGAGTCCCCGGTTGGCCGCGTTGACGATGGCGTCCACTTTTAAAGTGGTGATGTCGGCCTTGAGGATTTCAATCCGGTTGTCCATGGGAAAATCCTGGGGGAGATTCGGAACTAGGCAAACTTAGGAACGCGAACCCTCTTCATTAAATAGTTCCGCGACTTTTTCACCCGATGCAGGGGCCACATTGGCCACCTTTATGTTTTCCTCCACGTGTTCCTTGCGCTTCATACCCACCAGCGCGGCGGTAACCCCCGGCGTGGAGCGCACAAACTGGATGGCCCTTTGGGCGTCGGTTTCAAGGCCCGTAAAAATCTCGGCCACCACCGGCGGCAGGTTCCGGGTAAGGCGGGACTGGAGGATGGAGGCGCTGGTGAAGACCGCGATACCGTTGGCCTTCGCGGCCTCCAAAAGGGAAACGGTTTGGGAACCCAACACCTGGTTGGGCATCCCGTAGGCCTCGGCCATGCCCAAATTATACGGAAGCTGGATCGCCTTGAAATGGGAAGACCCCCGGCCCGCCTTTTCGGCGGTTTTCAAAACATCGTGGAGTGACAGGTAATCCTGGCTGTTGGAAGGAACGCGGTAACCGTTCCAGGTGGCGGTGCCGTAAGCCTGTATTTTCCCCATTTGCGCCAGTCTTTCCAATTCCTCGAAGGCTTGGTCCAAGCGGTAGAGGAAATCCGTCCGGGGAACCTCGTCCAGTTGCATCTCCGGGTTGTGCAAGTAATAAAGGTCGATACAGTCCAGCCCCAGGTTTTGCAGGGACTTTTCCACTTGGCTGTTGAGGTAGGAGGGGGTCATGCAGTGGCAGCCCGCCACCACGTCGTCGGGCTTGCAAATCTTGGTTTTGACGTAGGTATCCTGCAAATATTGGGAAAAATCGGCGGCGGGCGTCCCGTCGAAGGGGATGAACCCGCCCTTGGTGCAGATGACCACCTCTTCGCGCGTGATCCGTCCTTCGGCGATCAGCTCCCGAAGGGCCTGCCCGATGTTTCTTTCGCTTCGCATGCAGCGGTAGTTGATGGCGGAATCGATCAGGTTGATGCCGGAAGTCAGCGCGGTTTTGGCCGCTTCGACGTAAAGCTTATCGTCAATCTCGTCCGGGCGGCCCAGGTAGGTCCCCAGGCCGAGGGAGGAAACGGTGAGCCCCATGAAGTCCCGGTAATGCCCGGCCTTTTCGAACTCCGGAAACCGCGCGGCGTATTTCTTCGTTCCTTCCGGCGTGGCGTGGGACATGGGCTCTCCTTAAAAATAAAAAAGCCACCCCATCATAGGTCGGGGTGGCTTTTGAAAGGAAGCGGCCTTTTAAAACTTCATAACGACTTGGTTCGTAAAGTCGCTGACATAGACGTTTCCGCCCGCGTCCATGGCAATGAAGTTTGGAAGAGCAAACTGGCCCGGGGCGCTGCCCGGGCCTTGGGTCCCGACCGTCCCCAGGTAGCTCCAACTGGTGCTGAACCTGTCCACCCGGTAATTACCGTAATCCGCTACCAACAAATTCCCGTCGGTCCCCAACGCGATGCCCCGGGGGTAGTAGATGTCACCCGCCGCCGATCCGACGGTCCCGTAGGTATTCAAAAGCGAAAGGGAGGAGCTGTATTCGTAGATTTTACTGGCGGTCTCATCGGTCACCCAGACGTTGTTCGATCGGTCCACTGCCACTCCGGCCACGTAGCTATAGGAACCCACGGTCACGCAGCCTGATCCGGTCTGGCTGCATTTTTCCAGCCTTTCATTGGTATGGTCCGCGACGTAAATATTGGACTGGCTGTCGACGGCGATGCCCAAGGGAAACGAAAAATCGCCCAGGACCGCGTCCGCGGTCCCGCTCCCGAGCGTCGCCAGGTAATTGCCGTTGGCGTCGATTTCTTGGATTTGGTTGTTTCCCGTATCGCTGACATAGAGGATTCCGTTTTTGTCGATGGCAAGTCCTTGCGGGGCGAAAAAATGCTTGCTGGGGTTGCCGGTGTAGGCCGCCAAAAAATTCCCGTTCAAGTCGAATTTTTGGACGCGGCCGCCGAAATCACTGACAAAAAGCCAGTTGTTATAGACGGCCACGCCGTAAGGATTTTCAAACTGGCCGTTCCCAGTGCCGGAAAAGCCCTCGTCGCCGTAATTGAACTGGAAGGCAAAAGAAGGAGAGTTGGAACCGCTACTGGGGCTGGAAGGAGCGAGGTTCTTTCCACAACCAGTCCAAGTGAAAACCCCGAGGACTAGTAAAAAAACAAATCCGTTGCGGTTCAACATAAGAAGCCTCCCTCAAAACGAATCCTCAAAATGATGGAACGGGGAGGATTTTACCCGCCTGGGAGGTGGAGAAGCTATGAATCCCCTGTTAAAAATCGGAAACCATTTAACTTGGTGATGGATCGGGTTTACAGGCTGTTTAAATCGCTCCAAAGGTAGGACACCAGCCGAAGGGTTTCACCCGCCACGTTCAATTGCTTGAAGCCGGGCTGCAGGGTTCCATGGAGGGATTCGTAAAACTTCCGGTAAGGGCTAATTTCCAGGACCCAAACGACCATGGAATTCATGCCCGACAGGATCAGGCTTTCCACCGCCGCCTCGAAAAGCAGGCGGCCCGTCCCCTTCATTTGGAATTCCTTCAGCATGTAAATGGCGTAAAGCTCGCCCAGGCCGCTCTCGGGGTGGGTTCTCTCCTTGCCGCCGTCCGCGAAACCCACCAGGCGCCGCTGGGGCGCCTCGGCCACGTGGAAAAAGTAGGAATGGGTGTCGGAGGGAAGGCTGTCCCGGAAAATCTGCGCGGCGGCGCCCGCCGTCATGCCGTTGACGAAGGGGTCCGGGGCCAGGCCCTGGTAGGTTTCCCGCCATGCCTGCGCGTAAACGCGGGAGACTTCCTCAATATCGTCGGTTGTTCCGGGACGTATTCTCAAATAAAAACCCCTTGAACCACAGAGTTCACGGAGTACACAGAGTTAAAAAAAATCTTTTGTGAAATCATTCCGAATTTAAACTCTGTGACCTCTGTGTACTCTGTGGTGAAAGATTAGCCTTTCTTTCCTTTAAAGCCTTGTCCGTCGTCCACGATGATTCCCTTTTCCAGCCACTCATAGCCGCCGTCCATGGCCTTCACCGCGGCTTTGGAATCCCTCACGTCGGTGTTGTGGCAGACGGCCTTGAAATAATTTTTGATGCGCAGGCGGGCCTGGCGGCAGAAGAGGTCGGCCAGTTCCCGGGGGCCCTTTTCGCCGGGGTTTTGTTTCTCCAGTTCCACGGCCTTGGTGCAGGAAGTGGCCATGGCGAAAAGTTCCGTGCCCACCTCCACCAGCCGGGCCAGGATATTCTGGCGCCGCTCCAGCTTGGGGCCGAACTTGACCATCTGGTGGAACAAGGTGCGGGCCAGTTTGCGGGACCGGCATTCCACGAAACGCATGTGCTTGGCCAGGGAACCGTAGCCCGCGAAGCGGGGCCAGAGCCCCGTCGGCAGCCACATCCTCAGGTACCAGAAGGGATAGAACAGGAGGCATTTGACCAGGGCGTTCATCTTCCGGCCCATCGGGGCCTTGGGGTTCAACAGGTCCATGGCCAGACGCATGTGCTTGTCGAGCGCTTCGCGCGCGATGAAGAGGTGCTGTATCTCGGTGGTGCCCTCGATGATGCGGTTGATTCGGGAATCGCGCATCATGCGCTCCACCGCGTAGCCCTTCTCGCCCCGGGTCCGCAGGGATTGGGCCGTCTCATAGCCGCGCCCGCCGCGCAACTGCATCAGGTCGTCCACGATCTTCCAGGAGGCCTCGCTGCAGAAAAGCTTGGCCATGGCGGCTTCCAGGCGGATGTCCGCACCGCCCTTGTCCACGAGGGCGGAAGTGTAATAGGTCATGGCTTCCTGCGCGAAGGTGGAGGCGGCCATGGCGGCGATCTTGACCGCCCCGGCCTCATGCTTGCCCACGGGCTGGCCCCACTGCACGCGCTCCTTGCCCCAGTTGCGGGCGATCTGCAGGGCCTGCTTGCTCATGCCCGCCGAGGCGGCGGGAAGGGTGAGGCGCCCGGTGTTGAGTGTGATCAAGGCCAGCTTCAGGCCTTGGCCCTCGCCCCAAAGGATGTTTTCGGAGGGCACCTTCACGTTGTTGAATCGGATGACGCCGTTTTGGATGGCGCGGATGCCCATGAAGTCGCAGCGGCTCACGTATTCGATGCCCGGCGTTCCCTTTTCCACGATGAAGGCCGTGATTTGCTTTTTCTCCTTGCCGTTCACCGTTTTGGGGGGCGTGCGGGCCATGACCGCCATCACGTCGGCCACCAGGCCGTTGGTGCACCAGAGTTTGGAGCCGTTGATCGTCCAGGTTTTGCCGTCCGTGGAGGGTTCGGCGGTGGTGGCCATGTGGGCGGGATCGCTGCCCGCGTCGGCCTCGGTCAGGGCGAAAGCCGAGACCGCGCCCTTGGCGAATTGGGGGAAATACTTTTTCTTTTGCGCCTCGGTTCCGAAAAGCTTCAGGGGCTGTGGCACCCCGATGGACTGGTGGGCCGAAAGCCACACGGCCGTCGAGCCGCAATAGGAGGCCACCAGGGCCACCGCGCGGTTGTAGTTGATCTGGGAAAGCCCCAGGCCGCCGTATTCCTTGGGAATCTTCATGCCCCAGCAGCCCAGTTGGGCCAGCCCCTCGATGACTTTCTTCGGAAGGTCCCCGGTCTTGTCCACCTCGTCCGGGTCCAGGTTGTCCGTGAGGAAGGTCTCCAGGCGCCTCATGAACTCGTCGCCGACGGCTTTGTCCTCCGCGGATTGCAGGGGATAGGGGGAAATCAGGCCGGTCCTAAACCGGCCCATGAACAGCTCGGCCACGAAGGAAGGCTGGGTCCATTCCGTTTCCCGGGCCCCCTCGGCCACGTCCAGGGATTCTTTTTCTTTTTCGTTGAGGTGTTTGGCGGTATCCGTGACGCTCATGGCGGGCTTCCTTAAAATCAGTTTTCAGTTTTGAGTTCTTAGTTTTAAGTTAAGGTGTGTTTTTGAAACTCCGTTTCAAAAACTTCCGAAACTTAGAACTTAACATTGCGAACTTAAAACTTGATTTCTTCGAATCAGGACTATTTTACCTCCCCGGCCTTTCAAAATCGTCCCCATAAAATAGTAAAGGCAGCCCGGGGCCGCCTCTATGACGAATATCATTCGAAACCGCTGTTTCAATTAAGCCTCGCCAACCCCTGCCAATTGCTCGCGGGCCCCCACCATTTGCTCGCGCAGTTTCGCGATGTCTTGGGTTGGCGCTTCCCCGAAGGCAAAACATTTGCCTAATCCTACGAATGTTTAACCTGATTCGCCGGGAAGCTGTTTTTTTAAAGGGGCGTAAAAGATTCGGGGTATTTAGGGATTTGGGGACGCGAGCAAGGATTTGGATGAACAGCTTATATATAAAATTGGAACTGTGCACTTGGCATAAGAAACCCTCTCCCTCAAGGGGAGAGGGTAGGGTGAGGGTGCCTTTGCTTACCAAAACCACCCTCATCCCGGCCTTCTCCCCTCAAGGGAGAAGGTGTAAAAGACCTGCAAATTCCCCATTCCCCTCGCCCCTTGCGGGAGAAGATTAGGGTGAGGGGTGCCGTTGAAGTTATTTTTAGAGGTGCCCTTATATATAAACTATGGGCCTGACTCATTTGTTCTGGGGTTTATCAGCAGAATAAGGACCGGGCCGGTTAGGCCCTTGAGCTTTTCCTAACCCGGTTCTTTCGAGGAACGTTGGGCTTGCGCATGACCGCGAACCACAGGATGAGTTCCCAGGCGCTATAAATGCTGATGAGCAGGATGATGATGGTCAAAACCGCGAGCAGGCTGAAGGCCATCTGTCCCATCCAAAAAGCAATGCCACAGCCCACGAACCCGATATAGACCACCAACGGGATGATGAACCCGGTCACCCAATCCGCCAGTTCCATGTCGTTGTACTGGTCTTGGGCGGTCCGCAAGCCCTCGTGGACTTGGACGAGCACCAACAGGCTCAACACCCCGACAGCCACCAACAAGCCGCCGAAAAGCTCATGCCCCATCCCGGGCACGAGCGCTATCCCCGAGATGACGAGCACCTGGACGAAATGGATGACGGTGGGATCGAGGAAAGCGCGCGCAATCACCAAGTTCTTTTGAGTCATGAGGTGTGCGCCGAAGGTCACGGCAACGAACATGAGGCCGATCAATGTGAAGGCGCCTGTTCCCACGAGCAGGTAGAAATCGTGCCAGGACGCGAGGGCCGTTTCAAAAGACGGGGTCATGGGGTCTCCCATTCGGATGTCGGCGTTGGGTCAAAATAGTTGGGTCAAAATATCGGTTTGTTCAAACAAAACATTGCGGGTAGTGGGAAAAGTGCAAACTACAGTCCTGATCCTTTGTTTACGATTGTTCTCCTGCATCAATCCACCACCGCTTTTGGTTGGATCAGGAGTTGTGTTTCGGCAATGTCTCTAATAGAACCAATATCAAGGATATATTCGTCTGGTGCGGTGTCATTGAATGTTAGGGACAACCGGAATTCCTTTTGATAATGGAACGGCTCTTTCAATTTGGTGTAGCCCACCTCACTTATGTCCCCGTGGTATGTCTCCACATCAACATACTTCACTGATCCACTGGCCGCCTTTAGGCCCAACTCCGCGCTTGGCCCGGCCGCCCAAATATTCGTCGGCCATCAAAGCCGAAATTTTTTCCGCGAGGGCCAACGTTATCATTTGATTGATCGAAACATGCTCTTTTCCCGCCAAAGCCCGTACCGAACGGTGAAGGTTTTCGGGTAGTCTCAAACTAATTGTGCCCACGGAAGGCCTCCTAAAAATATCCTTTTTTATTGGCGCTCGATCTCGATGGCGCAGACCTTGGCGTCCCCGGCGGACGCGATGAACCGAAGGGTGATCTGTCCCTGGGCGTCGGGGGCGACGTCCCGGAATGTCTTCTCGAGGGCCTTATCGGGGCCACCCGCCTCTTGGAGGATGTCAAAACCAGTCAGGGCCTTTTTCCCGTTGATGAGGACGTCGAAGACCCTTTCCCCCTTGTTCTTCACGGCCGTCTCCACGAATTTGAGGCGGACCTGGTACTTGCCCGGCAAGACGGGAAGGGTATAGCTGAAATCCTTGCCGAAGCGCTCGTGCTGGAAAAGCTCCTGGTCCGTGGCCCCCCCGATACCCCCCCAGCTCCGGTTGGTCTCACCTCCCGAATAACCCACATCCCAGGACCAATCCAGACCCGCCTTGTCCCGGTAGTCCTCCCGGTTCGTGAGGATTCGCCAATGGTCCGAGGGGGTTAATGGGGTCGGTGAGGGGCGGCGCGTAAGCGGGCCTTGTTGGGGGGCAACACCGGGACGCAGTTCAAACCACTCGAAATCCGCGTAGGCCTGGGAATCCCTACCGTTGGCGGTGGCGTAGAGGCCGAGGGTGGTACCGGTAAAGCCCCCGGCTTTTTCCCGGGAAAGGTCGGCGGTGGGGCAAACCGCGAGGGTGGACCAGGTTTTGCCGTCGGCGGACCAGGCGAACTGGTACTTCTCCTCGGACCCCGATATCTCCAATTGGACCGGGCCTAAGGCCACCGGCTCTTGGGCCATCAGATATTCCCGGTTCATAATCCGGTTGCGCACGAATAGCTGGGTCTTCCCTTCGAACTTCCTTATGCCGATCTCGTAATGGTTGCCCTCGTTGGCCCTCACGCAAAGACCCGCTTCTTCCCCGTCTTGTTGGGGAGCGAATTCCATTTCGGTGCGGGCGGTGAAACGGAAAGCGGGTTGGCGTTGGCCCACGAAAGCCGGTCCTTCCCAACGGTTGTCGAGGCTATCCTTCGCGGCCCGAATACGCAGGTAGCCTTCGCGCTCCTCAAACGAGAAATTCTTCGGGTCGAAATTGCGGATATGGAGCCACCTGGGCCCCAACCCCCTTGCGCTGAAGTTCTCACGGTCGCCGGGCTTCGGCATACGAGGGGGTGGTGGGAGCTTGGGCGCTTCCATTTCCAAAGCCACGTGATGGTCCTGCAGAGTAGAGCACTGGCGCGATGGTGTGCAGAGGGTTCCTTGATCTGTTTCCCCGTTTCCGGTTCCGTGCCCCAACGAGGTTCCCTCATCACTTCGTTTCCAGCGCCCCCTCGTCAAACCGTACGTGACCTTTTCGATCATACGGCTTTCCGACAACCTCTCCTCCGGCGGCTTTACAGGTTCGACTTCCCCCTTGGCCGCTCGGCATAGTGCCTGTTGTCAAAGGCCTCGCGCTTTGGTACTACAGAGTTGTTGGCCCTTTTTGGGGCATGCTCCAGCGCCTACCTTCTTTGAGACACATGGTTGAAGCAGGGGTCCTTCCCTCAGGGTGGTTTTGTTGTCCACCCCTTCATCGGTACTGTGACCCCCTCCGACTTCCTCCCACCCTTGCCTCTTTTCGGTTTTAGCCTTATAGCGGCAAGTCTTTTGGCGGGTAGGATCTCCCAGCTTGCTTGCATAGCCTTTCCAACATTCCGTTCCCCATACTCCGGAGGACTTGCCCCGCTTGCTACCAGATTCTTCAGCGGGATCGTGGCCTTCGCCAGTAGACACGCGGCTCGGCATCCCCTTGCACCTTTCGGTGTCCCATTCACGAAGCGGCAGGATTCACTTGATGTTGCGGACTGCTGGATTGTTCCCTCACTAAATGAGGTTTATGACCCCGTTTCGGGCAGGACCTCTCGATCCTACGCCGGGGGCTGACTTCCAGGCTCTCTGGTGATTACCTGGTCAGGACTTGGGTTGACCCTCATCGGCCTACTCCCTCACCTGCTGGCTCTGCAAACCCTCCTCTGGCACGATGCCCACGATGGGCCAGCCATCCTTCGTCCACTCCACCGGCGCCAGGAAGGTCTCCCGGCCCAGCACGGACATTCCGTCTTGGGGCCTAGTCCCCAGGAAAACCGCCCACCAGGTTCCATCGGGGGCGTTGAACAGGTCTGCGTGGCCGGCGCATTGGATGGGGCTTTTCAGGTCGTCACGCTCGGTCAGCATCGGGTTGTGGGGGCTGGATTCGAAGGGGCCCCAAGGGCTTTTGGATCGGGCCACGACTTCCTGGTGGTGGCTTTCGGTGCCGCCGGTCGCGGAAATCAGATAGTAGGTCCCGTTGACCTTATAGAGATGGGGGCCTTCGTTCCATTCGCCCGGATATTCCCAGATCTTCCTCAAGGGTGCCTTGAGCTTCAGGGTGGAAGGGTCCAATTCCCCCTGGGAAATGCCGTTCCCGTTGTCGGCGCCCGCCCGGTGGTAATAGATCTTCCCGTCATCGTCGAAGAATAGGGAGCCGTCGATCCCGTAGTCGTTCACCCAGACCGGTTCGGACCAGGGGCCCGCCGGGTCCTTGGCGGTGACGATGAAATTCCCTCCCCCGCTGACGTTATCGCAGACCAGGTAGAAGGTCCCCTTCCAATAGCGCAGCGTCGGCGCGTAGAGGCCGCCGGAGTCCGTCGCCCCCTTAAGGGGAAGCTGGCTGGGCCGGTCCAAGGCGTTGCCGACCTGATCCCAATGGACCAGGTCGCGGCTGTGGTAGATGGGAAGGCCCGGGAAGAACTCGAAGGTGGAGTTCGTGAGGTAAAAATCCTCCCCCACCCGGCAAACGCTGGGGTCGGGATGGAAGCCGGTGAGGATGGGATTTTGGAAGGTTTTCGACACGGGTTTTGAAACCGCCTTGCCTGCCATCCCTGTCAAAACCAAGGGAACGGCCAATAGGAAACGGAAATACTTTAAGCGCACAAACGCACCTTTAGCGGATGGAATACTGAATTATAGGCCAAAGCCGGATTTTAGACCTGGGAGTTTCAGAAGGTGCCATTAAGGGGATTTTGGGGAATTATTTATTTAGCTCCCTAAAAGACTTATGAACCGCCGATCAACAACCGATGGACGCCGATAACGGCTTAAACCATGGGTGAATTTTTTTGCTTCATCGGCGTCCATCGGCGGTTAATAAACTTTTTTTGTTTTCGGGATTTAAGTATATAAATCCCTAAAATTTTTTATCACAGGGAATAACAAAATAAAAAAAATAGAGACAACAAGAATACAAAGGGAAACAGCTTTTCTCCTTTTTTCTGACCATTTATGTATGGGATAAATGGTCAAAGCGGCACCCAAGGCAGCAAGAAAAATTCCAAAACCTGTAGGAAAATCCATATTGAAATTCGGAACTATGCACTTGGCAAAGCACGTTTTAAGACTGGCCTTTTAGCCGTGGTTACTCCCTCTCCCTTGAGGGGAGAGGGCCGGGGTGAGGGTGATGTAGCTAATTAAAAGCACCCCTCACCCTACCCTCTCCCCCAAGGGGCGAGGGTTTATTGGGTTGCTGTGCCAAGTACATAGTTCCGTTGAAATTTTATCTCGTTGACATTCCAAAGGAACTAAAAATCAAGCCCGAAACAGGCTTTGCTGGGTCAAATTAGGACACTACCACAAGTCGCGGCTCTCACTTCACGGCTCAACCCGTGATAGGAATTCCCTGGGTGTGACGACCCCCAAGTTTCCCAAACCAACCGGCTCCAATTTTTCCTTGCGGATCGAAAGAAGGTCCTTGTCGCCCGTTACAAGGAAATCGGCGGGGACAGCCCGGGCCAAAGACAGGTAGATATCATCCTTCGGGTCACGGGATAAGGAAAGGCGGCGGCCGGCCTGGCCTATTTTCATCCTCGAAATGAGCGGGAGCAGGGCGGAATTCCAAATGGAAAGCTGTTGTTGCGAAAGGCGCTTGGGCAGGTGGCGCCCGAGGGCCAGGAGCTCCTGGTTGATCTCAGGGCAGGTCCAGACTTCCTCCCGGAAAGCCCTCGCGGTTGCCCGCGCCGGCACCCCGCCGAAAGCCGCCGAAACCAATATGTTGGCGTCCAGGATGACCTTAACGGTAGACCTCTTGGCGGGCTTCCTCCAGGGCGGCAAGGGCTTCTTTTTTGGAAATCCCCGCGCTTTTAAGGACGGCCCGAAGTTCCAACAGGAGTGAATCCACGGAATTGGATTTAACGTGGGTCAAAACGGCGATGGGCTTGCCGTGGCGCGTCACGACCACTTCTTCCTCGCTGTTCAGGAATTGGGTGGCTTTGGTTTTGAAATCACGGACTGATGCGACTTTCATGGAATCACCTCCAGGAAAATGTTACCACAAATGTAGTCTCAATTTGAAGGGCATCGATATGTTAAAGATTGCGGGAACCATGAGGCTCACGGCGGCGGGGATCAAAACCAAATAGGTGGGCATGGCCAAAGCAATCAGGCCGGAAATGGGGGGCTCAAAACCTTTAGCCCCCCGCCATCCGCCGCCAGGCGAGGTTCAGGTTGTAGCGGATATCGGGGTCGGAAGGGGCCAGGTCATAGGCCTTCAGGTAGGCCACGATGGCATCCTGGTATTTGCCCTGCTTGAAGCAGGCGTTCCCCAGGTTGTACCAATGCTCCATGCGGGTGGGTTCCAAAACGGTGGCGGCCCGGAAGCCCATCTCCGCCTCCTGGTACCGGCCCACCTGGTAATCCTTCATGGCCTGCCGGCTGACATCCACCGGGGAATGGGTTTCATAGGTCCAATAATGGGGATGGGTATGGTCGTACCAGGCTGCCGAGCCCAGGATCGTGGCCATGATCAGGGCCGCCCCGATGAGCGATAACCCATTGGACCGGCAATTGTCGAGGAAGGATGGATTTTTCATAGGGCCCCGTATAACCGGCTCTTCTTCCTACAAAAGATCAACGGAGGAATTATACCATTCCCCCCGTGCTTCGCACTCGTAGGGGAAAAGCCCCCTACGATACCCCTTCAAACCCCGGGAAAGCGGCAGGGATGTTCCGCGGCGGAACACCGAGCCGTAAAAATAGTAATCCTAAGCGCAACGCCCTCAAGGCATCGTTGCTGCCACCGTACCTCTTTCCCCAACCGTCAGGAAGACCCCGCTCCCGTAGGCCACGGACATCCAATCCTGGTAAAGGGGAAGGATCTCGGCCGTCCAATGAACTCCATCGGGCGAAGTGGCCGCCGCCGAACCGCCGTAAGTCACCACCTTGAACGTCCCGTTCCCATAGCCCACCGCATACCAGTCCTGTGCGCTGGGAAGTGTTTGGTTCGTCCAATTGACCCCGTCCGGCGATGTCGCAGCCACCGTGCTGCTCACACCCGAAACCGCCACGAACAATCCATTCCCATAGGTCACGCCCTGCCAGCTTTGCGAGCTGGAAAGGGTTTGGGCCGCCCAGGTAGCCCCGTCTGGCGAGGTCGCCGCCACGGTGCTTCCGCCCCCTGCCGGACCGCCATAAGAAACCGCCACAAAGACCCCATTCCCATAGGCCACGGACATCCAGGTCTGCGAACTGGGAAGGGTTTGGGCCGTCCAAGTGGCCCCGTCCGGCGAGGTCGCCGCCGCCGCCGACCAACTCACCACGGTAAAGACCCCGTTGCCGTAGGTCACCGAAGACCAGGCTTCGGAACTAGGAAGGGTTTGGGTCGTCCAATTGATTCCATCCGGCGAGGTTGCCGCCACCGCGCTGTTTTGCGCGACCGCCACAAAGACACCGTTCCCAAAGGTCACCGAAACCCATTGTTGAGAACTGGGCAGGTTTTGGGCCGTCCAATTGACCCCGTCGGGCGATGTCGCGGCCACCGCGCTCGCCTTTGAAATCGCCACAAAAATTCCTTTCCCATAGGTCACCGAGCACCAGCTCTGGAGACCAGGGAGGGTCTGAAAGGTCCAGGACGACCCGGCCAGGGGGGTTGGAGTGGGCGAACAGGTGACGGTTGAGGTGGGGGTTCCGGTGGCCTGGTTCGTGGTGGTGGAGGTGGGGGTTGAAGTGGCGGTGGCGGAAGCCACCGGGGGCGCCGAGGAAGGCGATAGGGGGGTGCTAAAAGGTTTGGTACAAGCCAGCGGTATGCCCAAAAGAACAGCGGCCAAAAAAACCAGGGTCCATAATTTCATAGATCATCCCCTCCTCAATACTGAATTCGAAATATGGATTGAATAAAGCAATTTTGATTCCAGAAAAAGGCGTGGTTTTATTGTGGTTTTGTAAGGGAAAAGCCCGGAAAGAAGGAAGCCCCTTGGCGGAAGCCCGGCGCAAATTTGACGAATCCCTGCCCCCGGCAGGTTCTTTTTTGACTTGGGACCGGAATTTCCCGGAATTGCGGGGATGGATTATTAAACCCGCGGGTCGCGGTTCAAAGCGGAGTGGTAATTACCGCAGGACCAGCAATTTGAGGATATTCCGGCCCCGGTTGGTTTGCACCACCACATAGTAAAGGCCGTTGGCCAAGGGCGTTCCCCACTCATCGGCCAAAGGAATGGGCACGCTGACCCCCGGTTGGACATTGTAATAAGTTAAATCCGCTACCTTCCGGAAGGCGGTCGTGAAGATCTCGATGCTCACGTTCGATTCAAACGTCAACCCCGGATTGAGCTGAGCCACTCCCCCCGTGGAAACGGGGTTGGGATAAAGCACTGGTTTGGCCGGAGGGGCCGGGGTCCGGGTAGCCGTGGCCGTCGGCGGTGGCGTTAAAGTTTTAGTGGTCGTTGGGGTGGCCGACGCACTGGGGGTATAAGTCGGCGTGGCGGCGGCGATGGTGACCGTGGCGCCTGGAACGGGCAATCCGGTAAAGAGAAGGGCCTGGCCGTTGCTTCCCGTGGCGTCCGTGGCGCTGAAGGAATAGTTCCCCGCCGGTGAAGAGGAGGAGAAGTTCGCGGTGACTTCGTAGGTCACTGCTCCATTGGCCCCCGGAATGGCGCTGTTGAAGCTGAGGGTGGCGTCCGGCCCGCTGAAGGCGGCGGTGGCGATAAGCGTTCCATTGACTGATAAATTGATCGATGTGATCCCGGTGGGAGGGGTTCCCGTCTCGGAGAGGGTGATACTGGTGAGCGTCACCGGATTGCCGCTGGGATTGTTCACCTGGATCTGTTGGATGGGTACCCCGGAAGCCCCCGGAATTTGGATGGAGTTACCCGGCGGGCTCAACCCTTGCGAGGCCGAAACCGTCACCGGCGTGGGGCTGAAAGTGGGAGTCACCGACGCCGTTGAAGTGGCGGTTTGAGTTGGCGAAGCCGAAGGCGTAGCCGTGGCGGTAGCTGTGTTTGCCGGCGTTAGCGTCCGCGTGAGGGTAGGGGTCGCCGTAGTCGAAGCCGTGGCGGTGGAAGTGGGGGTCAAGGTACTGGTCCTGGTCGGGGTTCCGGTGTTGACCAGCGTCGCGGTAGCCGTGCCCGTAGGAGTACTTGACGGCGTAGCCGTCAATGTATTGGCCGGCGTAACCGTCGGCGTATGGGTGGCCGTTGCCGTCGAGGTGCCGGTGGGGCTGTTGGTGGCTGTCCCGGTCGGGGTCAATGGGGAGGTGGCAGTTGGGCTGTTGCTGGCGGTATTCGTGGTGGTTGCCGTGGCGGTACGGGTTGCGGTGGATGTCGCGGTTAAAGTCGCCGTATTGGGCAGGGTAGTCGTGGGCGTAGGGCTAAGGGTTGGGGAGAAGGTGGAAGTAGGGCTGTTGCTGGGTGTGTTCGTGGCCGTTTTGGTGGCCGTGCCCGTAGGAGTACTTGATGGCGTAGCCGTCAATGTATTCGTCGCGGTGCTGGCAGCCGTATTCGTTGGGCTGTTCATCGGGGTATTCGTGGACGTTGGAGTGGGGGTCGAAGTCGATGTATTCGTGGGGCTGTTCGTTGCGGTCTTGGTGGGCGTATTGGTCACGGTGGGTGTGGCGGTATTCGTGGCCGTGGGGGTGGCCGTATGGCTGGGTGTGGCGGTGGGGGTATTCGTGGGAGTGTTGGTCCGGCTAAAGGTGGGGGTGCTGGAGGCGGTGCTGGTCGCCGTACTGGTGGGAGTGCTGGTTTTCGTGGGGGTAACCGTGGCCGTGGCGGTTTTTGTGGCGGTCGCCGTCGCGGTCGCGGTCGGCGTGGATGTTTTGGTGAAGGACGCCGTGGCGGTGGGGGTCGCCGTGGCGCCGCTGGAGGAGCAACCTGGATGGGTAAGTCCCTTCAGCCAGCCATAGACCTGTTGGCCTTCATAAGACGTCAGCACCCAGCCGCTGCCGGTGGAAACCGGGGCGGACAGGGTTGAGGACCAGGCCGAAAGCAGGAGAGGCGTCGCCGAGATATCCATGTCCCAAGCCATGCCCCCATAGACGTAATTCTTGTCGTTTGTGCCGTTCATGAAGGTAATCACGCTGTTCACGAAAGTGCCGCCGTCGGTGGTATTGGCGGAATTCCCGAATTCCTCGATGAACACCGGGCCGTAGGTGAGGGCCGTATCGATGTTGGACTCCCAACCCGCCGGGGTGTTGGTGCCCTTGTTGTTGTAGATATGGGCCGAGTAGACGATGCCGTTGCCCCCGGCCTTATCCACCACCGGGCTCATGCCCACGTAATAATAGGAATACTGCTGGCCGCCGACGATGCAGATGTTTTCGGCGTTGGTGCCGCTGGCCAGGGTGCTGCCGGCGCTGGCGGTAGTGCCCCGGATGGTGTTCACGATGGACTGAAGGCCGGGCGTGGTAAAGCCCTCGGAGGCCGTGCCCCCGTTCAGCCAGACGGTCCAGGAAGTTGTGTAGGGCTCGTTGAAGGTGTCGAAGAGCACGGAGGGGTTGTTGGCGTAACGGGCGGCGACGCTGGCCCAGAAAACCAGGCTGTTCTCATCAGGCATGGAGTATTGCCCGGTGGCCGAGCCCGTGGGCCCGTCGCCGGACCATTGCAGGTCCAGGTCGCAATAGATGTTGTTGGCGTTGCAGTAGGCCACGAGGGAGTCCACGAAGCTTTGGTATCCCGATTGGCTGGTGGAACCCCTGGAGCTTTGCGCGTTGCCGTCCCACCAGTCCTGGTCCAGGGGGATGCGGACGCAATTGACATTCCAATATTTGACCGCCTCCTGCAGCATTGTCAGGACCCCATCGCCGCCGGCCGGATTGTCCCCTGGCGGTACGTCCCATTCCAAAGAATCTAGATTCACCCCGGTCAAGCGCACGGTGCAGCCGCCGCTGGCGGTGACGATTTCGTTTCCGGAAACCTTAAGCAGGGGAGGAGCGGCTTGCGCGGGAGTTGGACCGAAAAAAGTGGAACCCAAAAGCACAAAAAGCGAAAGAAAGAAAAAGTTCATTTCGCCCCGGGACGTTTTAAGCCGGGAACCAAAGAACGTTTTCGTTTTGAAAAATAAGTTTTGTGGAGACCTGTTCAAAGTGTCACCCGAATACACTGGTTAAAGGTTGCGGAACAATTGGCAACAAAACTCGAAATGTTTCATCGCTTCTCATGAAACCGCTTTTCAAAGGCACTAAATCGTTTTAATGAATATACCACTTTTTACCCTTGGCAAAGCAATAGGGCCTAAATAAAGGGTTCGTCAATACCCGTTAAATCTAAAAGCTCTCACGTTAAACCCAATAGCTTCGTTTTAAAATTCCCGTCCCTGTCGCCCACAAAATAATTGTTTCATTGAATGTTCGATTCTCCGTAAACAAACTCATCCGCTATTTCTCACCTTTGCGGACCCGCGGGGTCACGGGCGACTTTTGGCCTGACCTCTTTTGTTTACGGGTTACTCATTAAGCGGGGACTTTGGAGCCCCCGCCCTTCGCGGGGTTTCGCTTGGGCCGCCGGACGGCCCTGATCTTTCCCGTTCTATCTCCCCCGCAGAAGAACCTGTCCCCGCCGTCGGATTCCAGCCCGGATACCAAGACCCCCTGGGGCATCTCCAGGCTTTCCAGAACCTCCCCCGTTTGGGGGTCCACCCGCCGCAATTCGCTTTCGCCCCCTTCCAGGTTGCCGTGCCAGAGCTCGCCGTCCACCCAGCTGACCCCGGTGACGAAACGGTTGGACTCGAGGGTGCGGAGAACCGCTCCGGTTTGGGGATCGATTTGGTAGATCTTCCGGGCCTCATACTGCCCCACCCAAAGGGCCCCCTCGGCCCAGGCGAGCCCCGAGTCGTCCCCCTTGCCGGGGGCCGGGAGGGTGCCGACCACTTCGCCGGTTTTGGGGTCGATCTTCCGGATGGTGCCGTCGGACATTTGGTACAGGTGCTTTCCGTCGAAGGCCGCCCCCGCGTAGGCGGGCACGTCCAAGGAGCGCGTGACCTTACCGGCGGCGGGGTCCAAGGCGTTCATTTTTTTCCCCGAGCCGAACCATACTTGTTCCCCGTCATACGTGACCCCCGTTACCCTTTCGATGCCCGGGAAGGGGCCGAACTCCTGGAGAATTTCCGCTTTGGATTGTTTCATGTTTCTATCCTTCCACCGGTAGTTGGTTGGGTAACAGCAAAATCGACGTGATGCCCGGCAGGGGCGGCGTCACCCAACGTTTCGCCCGCCCTTTACCATAGGACTGCGCCTTGCCCGCTTCCTCCAGCGAATCGAGCGACCTCTGGACGGTGCGCTGGCTGGACCCGAGGGCCAGCGCCAAGGCGGAGCTGGACCAAAGCTCGCCGTCTTCCAAAAAAGCGAGCACCGCCCCCTGGGGTTCCTCGACGGGCCGGGCCAGCACGGCGATTTCCCGCGCGCCCAAAGGCGCCATGACGAAACCCTGCTTCGTGGCTTTCACTTCCGCCAGGCCCCGCAGTTTCCCGCGAAGCCGCACCACCTCGACCCGCAGCCGCAGGCGGAACGACTCGTCGGAAAGTTTTGCACCAAAGGCCTTCTCCATCAGGGCATCCCGGGGAACATCCCCGGGCCAGGCTTCCGCAAGAGCGCGCGCGATGGCGAAGAGGGTCGGGCGCCCCGCGAGCGGGACGGTTTTTTGGGGGCCGCGCACAGCGTAGCGGCAGGCGTCCACGACAAGCTTTCCCGACTGGAGCAGTTCCTCGACCTCGCCGAGCCTCAGGAGCTTTTCCTTGCCCCGTGAGAGAAGCCGGCCCGCGGGGGTTTCCAGGAGGAGTGCCGCTTTTTCAACCTCCGTAACCAGCGCGGAAATCCCGGAATCCCGCGCGGCTTTCCCGGCCAGGGCCAGCGCGGAACGCGCTTCTTTTGTCTTCAGGCGGCGCATCGCGATCCCCGCCGCCACCAGGTAATGGGCCGCCCTCAAGGCGGGCGGGAGGTTTTCGGGGTCGAGCCCGTTCAGCTTTTTTTCGGCGTCCCCGAGGCGCCCGATGAGCAGGAGCTTCCTTATTTCGATGTACCGCGCCTGGGCGGCGTTCACGCGGTCCCCCCGCCTTTCGAGCGTTATCTTCGCCGAATGGAGGGCCATGGCGCTCCAGCCCAGGTCCCGCGAGGCCAGCGCGATCTCGGCCTCGGCCACCACGCAGCGGGCGCGCTCCACGCCTTCTTGGGGGCCGAAAGCCGACGCCGCCTTTTTCAGGAGGGCCTTCGCCTTGGCAAGGTCGCCCAGCTGGGCCATGGCGATGCCCCGGAGCGCCAGCGCGGGAGCGTCGTTCCTTAAGGCGACCCGGTTGAGCGCGCTAAAGCTGTCCCCCGCGGCGAGGGCGCGCGCCGCTGTGGTTAGGATTGGATCCATCGGAATCCCGCCATACTTGTAACTCCCGGCCTTCGTCAATCGATGATTATTATTACCACAAGTTGAAACAAAAACGCTGCCGGGGGGAAAATACGAACGGCGGCTAAAAAAGGAGAAAAGCCATGAATATCGAGAACAAGTCGGTCTTAATCACAGGCGCCAACCGGGGAATCGGAAAGGCGCTCGTCGAGGAGGCGCTCCGCCGGGGCGCGAAGAAGGTTTACGCGGCCGCCCGGGGCCCTTTGCAGGGCGCCGATAAGCGCGTCACGCCGCTGGTCCTGGACGTGACCCAGGAAGCTCAGGTTCAGGCGGCTGTGGAGAAAGTCGAATCCCTCGATCTTCTCATCAACAACGCCGGCATCGCCCTCTACGACGACCTGGGCGACCCCCAAGTCCTTGAGAAGCACTTCGCCGTCAATGTCTTCGGGCCGCAGCGTATGATCCAGGCTTTCCTGCCGCTCCTCAAGATTTCCCGGGGAGCCGTGGTGAACAACCTGTCCATCGTGGCGCTTGCCGCCCTCCCGGTTGTCCCCTCCTACTCGGTCTCCAAGGCGGCCCTGGCCAACATGACCCAGTCCATGAGGGCCATCCTGGCCCCACAGGGGGTGACGGTCCACGGCGTCTTCTTGGGCCCCGTCGATACCGACATGAACCGGGGCTTTGATATCCCCAAGGCCACGACCCAGGCCGCCGCCCAGGGCATCTTCGACGGGCTGGAAAACGGCGAGGAGGACATCTTCCCCGACCCGGTCTCCCAGTCCATCGCCGAGGCCTGGCGCTTGGGCGCGGTCAAGGCCATGGAACGCCAGTTCGCCGGCTTCGTGGCGCAGCCCGTCAAGGCATAAGCCAAGGAGGAAGCGGGCACAACATCGGATCGCCGCGCTGACGGCGGCGGGAGCGTGGAGGAACCACTCACGCCGGTGTTGCCCCTTAACCACGCTCCCGTAAAAACAAACTCCGTGAACTCAGCCCATGGATACACCTTAAAAAAGAAAAAGGAGATCGTCATGAAAAACCAAGATTTAAACCACAGCTTTACGGTGAACAAAACCCCGAAGGAAGTCTTCGACGCCATCAACAACGTCCGGGGCTGGTGGTCGGGAAACCTGGAAGGCGTCACCGATAAGAGCGGCGGCGTGTTCACCTACCGCTACAAGGACATGCATTATTCGAAGCAAAAGATCACCCAATTCATACCGGGAAAAAAGGTCGTTTGGACGGTTTTGGACAGCTACCTTTCCTTTATCGAGGACAAAACCGAGTGGAACGGCACCAAGGTGATTTTTGAGATCGCTCGAAAAAACGGCAAGACCGAAGTCCGCTTTACCCACCAAGGTTTAAGCTCCAAGGTAGAGTGCTTCAATGCCTGTAACGACGCGTGGGGCTCCTATATCAAGGGCAGCTTGAAAAACTTGATCACCACCGGGAAAGGGCTGCCCAACAAGGTCGAAAAGGTGCAGGTCTGAGGAAGAAAATGGAAGGAAAAGGCGCAGCATCGGTAAACCGCGAGTAGTGACTCAGTTTGAATTCCCCCTTTGAAAAAGGGGCCTCTCGGTTTTGAGGGTACACAGGGGTTTTTCCCTGTGAAAGCCTTTGGGGAGGGGGTATTAGCCGTTGCTAAAGTTTGGACAAAAACTAACTCCCCCTTGGTCCCCCTCTTTCAGAGGGGGAAAAACTGAACGTCCAAGAATTTGCCAAAGTGGAACCTTGAGGGAAAGGGAATCTTCCCGTTCAACGAAGGATCAAAATAACAATTACAAATACTACGAGAAACCCCATACCGATATACATAACCGCCTCCTTGAGGATCTTGCGCGTTAAAAGCTAATGAGGTGTAAAGCAAGGATTGTGCCTTGGGAAAGAAGGCCGGCGGGGAACCAAAACATGTTTTCCCGGGCGAAAAGGGCCGTTTCGGGGATTTTAAAATCCAACCGTTTTTATAAGCCGCGGACTCCGATCACAATGATTAAAAATCATATCATTGTGATCACCGCCTGATTTCGGGGAATGACCTGAATTTCGGAAACCCAAATGGGGGGGGGGACAAAACCCCATTTCCCTTAAACGCCGCTAAATCAGTTCAACGGAGAATGCCTTAAGATCCTCGGGGTCCATGACGACGTCGATCTCCTGGATCTTCCCGTTTTCGATCGAGAACAAGAAAGCCAGCCTGGGTTTTCCACCGCCAATCCAGGTGGTTCCCACCGAGCCGTTGATGAGGGCCAGTTGGGCGCCCACGGCCCGGCCTTTGAAGGCTTCGGCGATTGCTCCAGCGCCCCGCATCCGGCTTTGGAAAGGCGGCGCGCCCTTGCCTTGGTTGGCCGCGGTGATTTTGACGGCGGCGTCATCCGCGCAAAGCAGGACCTCGGGATCGAGCAATTGAAGCAGGGCGTCGAAATTGCCCTCGCGGGAGGCGGCCAGGAAGGCCGAGACGATCTCCCGTTTCTTTCCTTCGTCCTCCCGGTTTTCCTGGCCCCCGCGGACCCGGCGGCGGGCGCGGCTGGCGAGCTGCCTGGCTGCGGCCTCGGACCGGCCCACGATCGGCGCGATTTCCTCGAAAGGCAAATCGAACAAGTCGTGCAGCACGAAGGCCACCCGTTCGGCCGGGGCTAATTGATTAAGCAGGATCGTCAGTGCGGAACCGAGGGAGTCCGCGAACAAAAGCTCGCTTTCCGGGTCCCTTTTGTCGGCGACGGGGGAAACCTGTTCCAGCCGTTCCTCGAAAGGTTCTTCTTTTCTCGTCTTGCGGGAGCGGAGCATGTCGAGGCAGACATGGGCCACTACGGTGGTGAGCCAGCCCCCGAGGTTCTCAATGCGGTCCGCGTCCGACCGGCTGAGGCGCAGCCAGGCTTCCTGGACCGCGTCCTCCGCCTCCGCGTTTGAGCCGAGGATGCGGCCCGCCACCCCTTTTAAACGGGCGCGGTTGTCTTGGAATTTCTGGACCAGCCAATTTTCTTCCGTCATTTCCCTGTCCTTTGGCCTGATTTTACTTGGAACAAAAACCGTTTTCACCACCAAGGCACGCGCCCTGAAGCTACAAACCAGCTTCGAAGCACGAAGGGCGCCAAGAAAGGCTTAAACAAAGATTAGATTTAAGACATTTTAAGAATGATTGTCTTCCGTCGTTCTTGGTGACCTTGGTGGTTCAAATTACCTTTGTTTTTTCAGGCCGTCACATTTATTGAGTTTCATCCGTCACTGTAATGACGGATAAAAGCCGGGGATTGTGACAGGAATGAAACCAAGGGATTTAAGGTGTATTTCACCAGCTTTTAGCGCTGTTCCACGGGTTTTTTAGGGTTTAAGTCCTGGTTGATTCCCGTCAAAAACCAGGAATAATGCAGTCAAATTAAGGGGGCGAAGAAAATGGATGATTCAAGGTCGAAGGGTGGTTCAAAGGGCTCGAATTTGGCTCGCTGGGGCTTTTGGATCGCCACCGCGCTTTTCTGCCTGCAGATAGGCTTCACCGCCTACGCGCAGCTGCAGCTGCCGCAGGTGGCCGCGGCTTTCACCCACCTGGGCTTTCCAAGCTACTTCCGGGTGGAGCTCTCCTGGGCCAAGTTCTTCGGCATAGTGCTGCTGCTGGCGCCGGTGGGGGCGCGGCTCAAGGAGTGGGCTTACGCCGGCTTCGCCATCACCCTCGGCTCGGCGGTCCTCGCCCACCTGTCGGTAGGCGACGGCCCGCAAAGTTGGGGCTGGGCCGCGGGCACCGCTGTGCTCTGGGGCTTCTCGTATTTCTTCTGGCGCCGCCTGCAGGCCGCGCCGGCTCATTAAACTATTAAACTTTAGGAGGAAGCAAATGAACATTCTCTTGTGGTTTCTTCAAATCCTGTTGGCTTTGTACTATGCGATGGGCGGGCTCTACCAGCTTAATGTCGGAAAACTCCCCCCGGCCTGGTTGAAAATTTTCCCCAAGCCCGCCTGGATCGCCATCGGCGCGCTCCAGGTCCTGTTGGCCTTGGGTTTGGTCCTGCCCGGCGCGATAGGGGTAATGACCCAACTCACCCCCATCTCGGCGGTCGGCCTTCCCGTATTAACGCTGTTGATCCATGCGCTGACCTTCAAGGGCATCAAATTTAAAACCTTCATCTGGGTTTTGGCGCCCGCCCTCTTGTCCCTCTTCGTGGCCTATGGGCGGTTTGTACTGCACCCGTTCTGACCTCACCCCAACTTTATTAAGGAGCTGAAAATGAATCCTTCAAAACAAATCGATGAACTGATCGCGAGCCTCCCGGATTGGCGCGGCCGGATTATGGCCGACATCCGGAAAACCATCCACGAGGCCGACCCCGGGGTGGTGGAGGAATGGAAATGGATGGGGACTCCGGTTTGGTGCCGCAATGGCAACCTCTGTTTGGCGAATGCCCACAAGCAGTGGGTCAATTTGGTTTTCTCCAAGGGAGCGAGCCTTCCGGACCCCAAAAAACTTTTCAACTCGTTCCTCGACGGCAAGGTTTGGCGCGCGGTCAAGTTTGTGGAGGGCGACAAGGTGGATGGGCCCGCCATAAAGGCCCTGGTCCAGGCCGCGGTGCTGCTCAACATGGCCAAAGCCCCGAAGGGAACCAAAATCAAGGTTACAAAGTCCGCCAAAAAGAAGCCCACGAAAATTTCCAAAAAACGCGCCTGACGGAGCCCCGCCTGCCCGGTGCGGGAAAGCCTTTTTTGTTCACCGCTCTCCGCCCGGGATTCGGCGGATTCACGGCGATTGCCAGAGATCGTTCAGGACCGAACTTCCGCTCTTCCCGCACAAGACCCACATTTCTCCGTTGAAAACCAAGGAAGAAAGAAATCCCCTGGTGCCGAAGCCCGCCGAAGGGGTGGCTTGGGTCCAGGTGACCCCGTCGGAGGAATACCAGGCGTCGCTTAAGGAGTTTCCGGATAGGTTGACCCCGCCGATGACCCACATCTGGCCGTCGTAAACGGGGGAGGCCTGGCCCGCCCGGGCGCTGAAGGCCGCGTGGGCCGTGGCCTCGGTCCAATTGGCCCCGTCGGAGGAATACCAGACGTCGTTCAGCCCGCCGCCGTCCCGGGGCCGGGTGTCGTTCCCGCCGATCACCCATATCTTGCCGTTGTAAACGAAAGCGGTTTGGGCCGTCCTTCCGAGAAAGGGCGCGGCCGCGGTCACCCGGGTCCAGGTGACCCCGTCGGGGGAGGACCAGACGTCGCTGTCGCCTGACAAGTCGTCCGCGCTCCCCGCGATCATCCAAAGCAGGTTGTTGAAGGCCACCAGGCTGTGCCCTTCCCGGGCGCCGAAAGCGGCGGTCACCGCGGCCTGGATCCAGGCGGCGCCGTCATAGGAATACCAGAGGTCCGCCAGGGGTGGGTCGACCCCGGGGTCGTTGAGTCCGGCGGTCGATCCCCCGCTGACCCAGAGCCGGGTGTCGAAGACCGCCGAGGCGTGGAAGATCCGGGGGCTGAAGGCCGCGTTGGTGGTGGCCGAGCTCCAATCCACCCCGTCCAGCGAGGACCAGCTGTCGTTCAGCAGGCC
The DNA here is from genome assembly GCA_963770835.1 of uncultured Pseudomonadota bacterium. Lineage (GTDB taxonomy): Bacteria > Oederibacteriota > Muellerivitia > Muellerivitales > Muellerivitaceae > JAJPJW01. Next base: position 374,538 of record CAVYRH010000004.1, on the reverse strand, counting down.
CGAGGTGACGTTGGAACCCCCGCCGATGACCCACATGCGGTTGTTGAAGGCGCAGGCGGTCTGGCCTCCGCGCGCCGGGAAGGCCGCCGACCCGGTGACCTTGAACCAGCCGGCGCCGACAACGGCTGGCAGGGTGGCGGTGGGGGTCGGGGTTCCCGCGGCGGGGGAAGAGGGGGAGGCCGGGGTGGCCGGCGGGGCGAGGTTCTTCCCGCAGGCCAGGGGCCAGCAGGCGCAAAGGATTAATAGCAGCCCCGGGATTTTCTTTTTCATGTCGTCTCTCCTCTTGAACTAATTAGGGCCTCTCGGCTTTATTGCGGCGCGAATATCTCAACCCGTTCATTGCTGTAGTCGGCCACATAGGCATAGCCCGTGCTGTTGAGCGCGATCCCTAGGGGGCTCTCAAACTGGCCTGGCCCGGTGCCGGAGCTTCCCCATTGGCCCAGCAGGTTCCCCCCCGAATTAAACTTCAGGCACCGGTTGTTGCCGCTGTCCGAGACGTAAAGGTTTCCGGAGGCGTCCAGCGCCACACCCCAGGGCTGGGAAAAGGACACGCCGCTGGCGCCCGCCCCCAACTGGCTTAAGAACCCGCCGGTGGAGGTGAGCTTTTGCACCAGGTTGTTGCCCTGATCCGCCACGTAGATATGGTTGGAGCCGTCCGCCACCAGGCCGGAGGGGAAATGGAACGTCCCGCTTCCCGTCCCCAAACCGCCCCATTGGTTCTCGTAGCCCCCGGAGGAATTAAAGACCTCGACGCGGTTGTTGCCCGTGTCCGACACATAGACGAAGCCCAGGCTGTCCACGGCGATGCCTTCGGGGCCCGAGAGGGCGGCCGTGGCCGGCCCGCTCCACTGGGTCACCGCGCCCCCGATGGTGGTGAATTTTTGCACCCGGTTGTCGCCCGTATCCGCCACGTAAAAATAGCCCTGGTTGTCCACCGCGATGCCGTCGGCACCCGCGATAACGACGGCGGGCGGCCCCCACTGGGTGACCGGGGCGCCGGAGGAGGTGAACTTGTCGATGCGGTTTTCCACGTTGTCGACCACGTACACGTATCCCGCGTCGTCCACCGCCACCCCGGCGGGTCCAATGATGAGGGTGATGGGGCCCTGGTAGGCCAGGGGCGGGGTGCCGGTGGCGGTCGGTGGGAAGGTGGAGGTGGCCGTGCCGGTGGCGGTTGAAGTCGCAGTGGCCGTCGACGTAGCCGACGAGGTGGTCGTGCTTGTCTGCGTAAACGTCGGCGTGGGTGTCGAGGTGATATTTAAAGTGCCGGTGGCGGTGGGCGTGGTCGTGGCCGTTGGGGAGGCGGTGCCGGTCCGGATGGGGCTGAAGGTGGCCGTGGAGGTCGCGGTGGAAGTTGGACTGCAGGAAAGGCAGGCCGTGGGAGTGGGGCTTGGGCTTGCCGTTGGCGGGGGAGCCGAAAAATTCGCGTTTCCAGGGGAGGCCGGGCTGTTCTTGCCGGGACAGCCGTCGAGGACTGCCGCCAGGGCGGAGAGCAGGAAGACCAGGCGCAAGTGATTTTTTTTCATGAGAACCCTCCCCATCCGGCTTTTTTCAACCAACGCGCGGAGTATAGGCCTGGCTTTTTTCCCCTGTCTTTCGTCTTTTAGGACTAGTCCTTTAGGACGAGTCCCCTGGCGTTGCAAGCTGCCGCGGACAAACGTAAAATCAAACCGAAAAAGCAATTTGCCACAGATAAATGGGATGAATGGGATGGACACAAACCCAAAAAAATTTAAAAGACGGCTCAACCGATGGATGCCTTTTTAAAAGTTTTTTTCCATCCTGATTTTGGTTTATCCCATGTATCCCATTCATCTGTGGCTAATAGTCTTTTAGATTTTGGGCTTTAATCCTGTTTCGAGGTTTGAATGAAAATCCTGCTCATCGACGACCACGCGCTTTTCGGCGACGGCCTGGCCCTTCTATTAAAGAAACAATATCCGGACTGCCGGCTGACCCAGGCCTTGAGCTGCGGGGAGGGCCTGGCCTTGGCCGAAAAAGCCAAAGGGCTGGACCTGGTCCTGCTGGACCTCCAATTGCCCGACCTGCATGGCTTCGAGGGGTTGAAGCGGCTGAAGGCGGCCCGCCCGGACCTTCCCGTGGTCCTGGTTTCGGCCTGGGCTTCCCCGGAAGTGGTGCAGGAAGGCTTGAACCACGGCGCCTCGGCCTTTCTTTCCAAAGCTTCCCCCGCCAAGGAAATGCTGGGGTCCTTAAAAAAATTCCTGAGGCCGCCGAAGAACCTGGCCAAGGCCGGAACCCCGGCCCCTGGGCCCCGGATGAACCCGGTCCTGACGGCGCGCCAGAGGGAAGTCCTGGCCCAGGCGGTTTTGGGCAAGGCCAATAAGGAAATCGCCGACGCCCTGGGGCTCACCTTGAACACCGTGCGGGCCCACATGGCCACCATCCTCAAGGCCCTGGGCGCGCGCAGCCGCACTGAGGCCTCCATTAAAGCCGTCAAACTGGGCCTGGTGCGAAATGCCTAAGAAAACCTTAATTGTGAATTCTAAATGTTAAATTTTAAATTAATGAAATTATTGGATTCGCAAGTGAATCCAATAATGACCAAAATTCATAATTCAAAATTAAAAATTGGAGCCTGGGAACCTTTTCAGCCCGATTAGGAGTTTAGCGTGGCTTCCTTTCCTCCCGATTCGCATTCCAAGATCCTCGGCGCCCAATTGTCGGCGGTTTTCCGTTATGGCCGCATCCTGGTCCCCATTAACGTCCTGAACGCCCTTTTGGTGGCCCTTCTATATAGAGGCCTTGTGGAGCCCTGGATCCTTGTCACTTGGCTTTCGGTCCAAGCCGCCTTTACCGCCCAGCGGGTTTGGACTTTGTCGGCCTTTTTTAAGGATGAGGCCTCGCGCTTCAAGACCCCGCCCAAGGTTTGGGCCCGGCACGCTTGGGGCGGCGCTTTTTTCGGCGGCCTGCTTTGGGCGGCCTGGATGCTGGCCTGGCATAGCCTGGCCCTCGGGATCTTGGCCGTGGAAGGGACCATCCTCAGCTGCGGGGCCTTGATCATCTTTTCGCCCTACCTTCCGGCCTTTTACGCCTTTTGCCTTCCCCTGACCGCCGCTTACGCTTTCGTTTTTTTCAGCAGTCCCCTGCCGGGCCGGCCCCTGGGCTTGGGTGGGATTCCCTTTTTTCTTTTGCTGGCGGCCTTCGCCCACCTGTGGAACCGGAACTTGAGGGAAACCTACCGTTTGCGTTCCGAGAACCTGGACCTGGTGGAAAATTTGAGGGATGAAAAGGCCAAGGTGGAGGAGGCCCTGGCGGCCAAGACCCGGTTCCTGGCCGTGGCCAGCCACGACCTGCGCCAGCCCCTGCACGCCCAGGGTCTTTTCCTGCACGCGCTCAAGGGGGAACGCAAAAAGGGCTCCCGCCGGAGTCAGGCCTTTGAAAAGTTGGAAGCCACCCACAAAGCCTTGAGTTCCCTCCTGGACGGCCTTCTGGACCTTTCCCTGGCCGGGTCCGGCACGCTCAAGCCCCGGCTGCAGGCCTTCCCCTTTAGGCCGCTTTTTTCCAAACTGAAAACCGAGTTCGTGCCGCTGGCCCGCCGCAAGGGCCTGGCCTTTTCCGCTTCCCTGCCCGAAGGATGGACCCTGAGCGACCCCGACCTTTTGGCGCGCATGCTGCGCAATCTTTTGTCCAATGCCGTGCGTTACACCATGGCCGGCAAGGTGGGCCTGGACTGCCGGGAAGAGGACGGGGTTTATTCGTTGGAAGTTTCCGATACCGGGCCGGGGATACCGCCGGGGGAAAGGGAGAATATTTTCAAGGAGTTTTACCAGATCCAGAACCCGGGCCGGGACCGGGCCCAGGGCCTGGGGTTGGGCTTATCCATTGTGAAAAGCCTGGGGGAGGCCTTGGGCCACCCCGTGGCCGTGGTTTCAACGCCCGAACGCGGTCAAGGCTGTCTCTTTACCATCCGGGTTCCGGTGGCCGCCGCGCCGGAGACCCTTCCGGGAAAAAGGAAAAACCGCGTTCCCCGTTTCCAGGGAGAAGCCGTGCTGGTGGTGGACGACGACGGCACCATCCGGGAAGGGCTCGCGGGGCTTTTAAAATCCTGGAACCTGAAACCCCTGGCGGCTTCCTCCATGGCCGGGGCCCTGGAATACCTGGGGCCCTCCCATGACCTGAAAGCCCTCCTGTGCGACTACCGGCTGGGCGAGGGGGAAACGGGGATCGATGTTATCCGCAGGATCCGCATAGTCCTGGACCGGGAACTTCCCTCGGCCCTGGTGACGGGGGACACTTCCCCGGAGAGGCTTCGCGAGGCGCAGGACCTGGGGTTTCCCATCCTTTTCAAACCCGTTGATCCGGACCGCCTGCAGGAACTGTTGGAAACATTCTTGGGACGCAACGGCGGAAAACATTCCGGGTAAAAAATGGCGAATATCCCTTGGGAAACAAATAACAGGCGGGGACGGCTAGGCCAATAAGATTTGGAGCCGCCGATTGACGCCGACCGACGCAGAAAAACCAGATTTTATCGGCGTGTTTCGGCGTCCTTCGGCGGTTTCAACGCCTTTGCCTAATGGCTTTAAGTAACTACTTGTCTTAACGGTATGGCTACCTTATTCAAACTGGCTCGCCACCCGGCTTGGTTTAGGCTTGAAAAACCCCGGCGGGATGGATAGCGTGGGGCCCATTCGCTGGCGAACTCCCAACCTTATTATTGAAAGCAACCATTCCATGAAGAAGCCTGGCGGTTCCCTGGTCCACCCCACCCCTTCCAAGCCAGGCCCGGCCCGGATGGTCCATGCCCTTTTTTTTCTTTCCCTGTTTCTCACGCCAACCCTTTCCCCGGCGCAAGCCAACGATCCCCTGCAGAAATCCCTGGTCAAGATTTTCACCACTATGCAGGAACCGAATTATTACGAGCCCTGGCGGCCCAACCCCGAGGTGAGCGTCAGCGGCAGCGGCAGCGTCCTCCCCGGCAACCGCATCCTCACCAATGCCCACGTGGTTTCCAACGCGATCTTCATCCAGGTGCTCAAGGAGGGCGACAGCCGGAAGTACGTCGCCAAGCGGGAGTTCGTGGCCCACGACTGCGACCTGGCCGTGCTGAAGGTGGAAGACCCCAAGTTTTTCGAGGACACGAAGCCCGTAACTTTCGGCAGCATGCCCTTTAAGCGGGACAAGTTGGCGGTTTACGGCTTTCCCATCGGCGGGGCGGAACTTTCCATCACCGAAGGGGTGGTTTCCCGCATCGAGGTTTCGACCTACTCCCACTCGGGGCGCAGCCTCCTGGACGTCCAGACCGACGCGGCCATCAACCCGGGCAACAGCGGCGGGCCGGTTTTCAAGGACCAAAAAATGGTCGGGGTGGCCTTCCAAGGCTACAACGGGGCCGTGGCCCAAAACACCGGCTACTTCGTGCCCGTTCCCCTCGTTCAAAGGTTCCTGTCGGAGATAAAAACCGGAAGTTATGGGGAGATACCCTCGCTGGGCATCTACATCCAAACCATGGAGAATGACGGCCTGCGGGAAAGTTTCGGCATGAAGCCCGGCCAAGCCGGGGTCCTGGTGACCCAGGTCATTTACCAGTCCTCCGCTTGGGACAACCTGAGGGTGAACGACGTGATCCTGTCGCTCGACGGTTATCCCGTGGCCAACGACGCCACCATCGCCTTCCGCAAGGGTGAGCGGATCAATTTTGGTTATCCCGTCGACTTCCACCGCATCGGGGACAAGATGAAGCTTAAGATCCTGCGGGATAAGAAGCCCCTGGAGATCGTCCTGGCCCTGAAAAAGGACATCCACCTGGCCCCCCTGACCCAATACGACGTCCAGCCCACTTATTTCATCTTCGACGGTTTGGTCTTTACGCCCATGAACTGGAACTATCCTGGCGTCAGCAAGGACACTCCCACCGAATTAAAGGCCCTTTATTTCCACGGCTTGCCCTCGAAAGACCGCAAGCAGGTGGTCCTGTTGAGCCATATCCTTTCGGCCCCGATCAACCAGGGCTACGATTCGAAATTCGCCAACCTCATCGTCACCAAGGTCAACGGGCATACTATTTCCGAGATGAAGGACCTGATCCAGGCCTTCCAGGACCCCCAGGACGGCCGCCACATCATCGACATCGATAAGCCCAAGGAAGTGGGGACCCAGGTCATCCTGGACGCCGCCGGTTCCCCGGAGGCGTCCAAGGAAATCCTGGAAAAATACGACATCCTCTCGGACCGGTCGGACGACTTGAAGGAGGCCAACCCTTGAGGGCGCCTTCTTATAAAGCGGTCCTGGGGGCCTGCGGATTGGCGGCTTGGGCCCTTTGCTCCCAGGCCTTTGGCCGCGACGAATCCTTGAGGAAATGCGTGGTCACCGTCTACAGCACCACGCAAACCCCCGATTATTACGAGCCCTGGAAGCCGGGCGCCGAAACCCAGCTGCAGGGCTGCGGCACTATCCTGCCGGGGCACCGCATCCTCACCACCGCCCACCTGGTCAACCGGTCCAACTACATTGAAGTGCAGAAATTCGAGCAAACCCGCCGCTACGTGGCCAAGGTGGAACAAGTGGGTTACGACCTGGACCTGGCCGTCTTGAGCGTGGACGACCCGGACTTTTTCGAGGACACCCAGCCCGTGGAGTTCGGAGGCCTTCCCCAAAGGGGCGACAAGCTGGTAATTCAGGGCGGGAGCGAACTCTCGACCAAGGAAGACACCCTCTCGGGCATGGACATGGTTTGGGGCAGCGAGGGCGGCCGCCTGGTGCCCGCCCTTTTGACCAATTCCACGGTCGACGGCGCCAGCAACGGATGCCCGGTTTTTAAGGAAGGCAAATTCGTCGGCATCCCCTTTGATTCGGGCGGCAAGCCCGATAAGTCCGGCTCCCTCATCCCGGTGAACGTGGTGCAGAAGTTCCTGGGGGAACTCCAGGGCGGCGGAACCTACGGCGGCTTCCCCGATTTGGGCTTTTACACCCAGGACCTGGACAACCCTTCCATGAGGGACTATTACAAGATTTCCCGCAAGCAAACCGGGGAAATCATCAGCACGATTTTTTACGGGGGCTCGGCGGACGGCGTTTTGAAGGTGGGGGACGTGCTGACCGCCATCGACGGGCATCCGGTGGACGACAAGGGCTACATCAACCTGGACAAGGTGGGGCGGGTGCCCGAGGTCTACCTGGCCACCTTTTATTCCATCGGCCAATCCATGGACCTGGACATCCTGCGGGGCGGCGAGGCTTTGAAGGTGAAGATGCCCTTGAAGCCCGTTTCCCGCCTCCTGGATTACCGGATGGACAAGCGGCAACCAACCTATTTCCTCATGGCGGGGTTCGTTTTCGTCCCCCTCACGGTCAACTATTATTCCACGGCCGGTTGGGACGCCTTCAAGCCCGAGTTACAGGACCTTTTCTTCCATGGGCTGCCCTCACCGGACCGCGAGCAGGTGGTCCTGATGAGCCATGTCCTCCCCCATGAAATCAACAAGGGCTATGAATATATGGCCAATTGCATCGTCACCAAGGTCAACGGGCGCCCCATTTCGGACATGCGGGACTTGGTGGAGGCTTTCAAAAATCCGGTGGGGGCTTACCACGTGATTGAGGTCGACGATTTCGACTGGTCGGGTTCCACGATCATCCTGGACGCCTCGAAGGCGGACCAGGCCACCGAGGAGGTCATGGACGCGTTCAAGATCCATTCCGACCGCTCGAAGGATTTGAAGTAAGGAAGGTCGCAGGGCTGGCGCCCGCCGGGCAATAAAAAAGTCGGCCTTCGGGCCGCCTTGAGGCGGGAAACATTTTGGGGGAAGGCATTACGGGAGCGCCGTCCGGGATCAGCGGTCCCTACTTTTTTCGAGCATCCCTTTAAAAATTAACGACGTTGAAGGCTCCCGCCTCACCGAGGCCCTGTGAAAAGCCGCTGTAGCCGCCTGAAACCGAAACCGGCCCCGTGAAGAAGTATCCGTTGTGGACCTTGAAAAGGACGATGCCTCCTCCTCCGGCCCCGTTGGCTTCTTGATTATTGCCCCCGTTGGCTTCACAAGTGCCGGTACCGGCGATGTCATCCGCCTGGATGAAAAGGGCTCCACCCGCTCCGCCACCCGACCCGCCCGCGGATCCTTGTGCGCCGTTCACGCTGATAAAACCGTTCAGGGTGGCGGCCCCATTGGGCGCATACACCTCGAAAAAGGCTCCGCCGTAACCTGGCCCGTTATCACCGCCACCGCTTCCCATCAACGACGGGGAAAGCGGGTTGTCATTGACGGCCCCGCGGGTATCGTTTCCGGCATCTGTTCCACTGGTCCCGCCGTGACCCCCGCCCGCGTGGGATACCGCGCAACTCACCGGAGCCCCCGGCCCCTGGCAGGATGGATAGCCCACCCCGTCTCCGATAACGGTTGCCCCCGAATCCACGGCAAAATATCCGGAATGGTTCAAGACCACCGACGCGTTTTCACCGCCTGCCGGGCCTTCCAGTTGGAGCACCCCACCGGGGTGGACATGGACGTAGCTGTAATTGTAGAGGCCGGTGGTAATCGTCGTCGGGCCCGCAATATCCAGGCCGGGAAGGGATGGAGTGCTGGTGGGAATAACCACCACGATGGTTTGTGTTGTCGTTGGCGAAAGGTTTTTCCCGCAGGCCAGCGGCAATAGGGCCACCACCGAAAGCAGGATGACCGCCAATGCCTTTTTCATGGATTTCCCACGGTCCTAAAAATTCGTTTGGTTGTAATAATGGTGTTCGGTACGGGCGAAGGCCTTAATTCTTCTTATAAACAACGACTTCACTCTGGAGGCCGTCGCTGACGTAGAGATTGCCGGCGCTATCCATGGCCAGACCGTCGGGATGGACGGAGGAGGACCACTGGGTGACAGGGCTCCCCGCCGAGTTGAAAACCTGGATGTTCGAGTTGCCGCTGTCCGACACGAACAAGTTTCCTGCCGGATCCACCACCACGGCCCGGGGGACTGAAAGCCCGGCCGTGATCTGGCCGAGGTAGTTGCCCCCGGCGTCGTATTCCGCCACGCGGCCGTGGCCGTAATCGGCCACGTAGAGCTTGCCCGAGGCGTCCAGGCACATTCCAACATTCTCCAGCAAGGCCCCGGCCCCGCTGGTGCCGAAGGTGGCGGCCATGGAAAAGGTTTTGGAATACTCCGTTCCGCTGATGGAATACCTGTAGACGCGGGCGTCCCCAAAATCCGACACATAAAGGTTGGAGCCGTTGACCGCCACGCCATCCGAGGTGCTGGTGCCAGGCTGGGGGATATTGGTCACATAGGCCCCGTCCGGGGAGAATTCATCGACCAGGTAATGAAGTTCCTCGGTCACGTAAATGAATCCGTCTGGGCCGACCGTCACTCCGTAGGGATCATCAAAGGTTACACCACTGTTGAAAGAGCTGAACTGCAGGGAACCAACGCCGGAGAGGGTCCAGGCTTCCAGGTTTTGGCCGAAAAAGTTGGCGACCCACAGGGTGTTTCCGGAGATCCCGACCCCGATGGGCCCGTCCATGGTGATAGAGCCGGACTGGCCGAAAAAGTGATCCAGGCTGTAGGACAGGACTTGAGAGGGAGGAGCGGGAGAGGCAGGAGTCAGGTTTTTCCCGCAACCGGCCGGGAGCGAAAGGACTGCCGCCGAAAGCAGGATGACCGCCAATGCCTTTTTCATGGTTTCTTCCTTGATCGATTTATCCTGGCGCCGTTCCTGTCGACTGTGAACTGCCAACCGTTACCTGATTTTACAGTCCCACCCACAACCCGGCGCTAATGGGAATATCCGAGAAAGTCGTTGTCTGGCTCATGATGAAGTTGTATTTGGCTTCCAGGAACAGATGGGTCTTGGGGGCCAAATCAAACTGAACCCCAAGGCCGCCAAGCGCGTCGAAGTTGGAAGTCGAATCACCCGCCGGGGACAGGTTCTGGAACACCAGGCCCGGGCCCAGGAGCACATAAGGCTGCCAGCCCTGGCCGTCGAAGCTGTACTTGCCCTCGATCATCGTCCGCAGGTTGTAAAGGGAGGTACCGCCGCCCGTGAAGAACCACTCCTCCACGTCCAGCTGGACGGCAAGGTTCTTGTCCAACTCATAACCGCCGAAGAGATTGGCCCCGCCGCCCACGTAATAAGTTGAATCCCAATTGGAACCCGGAAAATCGGCGCCCGTGCCGATGCCGAAATAAAGGGGGTCGCTATTCGTTGCGGTATCCGTATCACTGGAATCGGCCTTGTGACTTTTGGCGAAAGCGGATGAAACTCCCAAGCTCAAAATTAAAAAAAACAGGATGGCCTTTTTCATTTCTCCCCCTCGAAGTTGGATATGGATAAAAAGATGGGAAATTCTACCTGCCGCCTCCTAAAAGCCGCAAGCAAGTCCGGGGTCTTTTTGGGTTTTTGGTTTTACTCCCCCTTGTTTCCGTTACAAAAGGGTTAAAAGAAGTGTTTTCAAGGTTCAGCGGAGAGGTTACTATAGCCCCATGAACGCCTTTGCCAGCCCTGAGGAAGCCTTCCCTTACGAGTTCCAGGAATTCCCTAAACCGGAAGGTCAGGCGACCGAATACGCCAACGTGGAGGGCGCGGTGGAATATCAGCTGAAGGGTTTCGGGGAAGCCGAAACCTATTATCAAGGCTCCGACGCGGCTCCCGTGGTCCAGCCCGCCGTCTTCCAGGATTTCAAGGAAGTCCTCGCCCAAGCCCAATCCTAAAACCAGTTGGCAGTTCACAGTCGACAGTCCACAGCGAAATCTTGCCCAGCAAAATTCCTTCATGACAGCGACAAGCTTCTCCCAATTTAAAATTCAGAATTCCAAATTTAAAATTTTATCTAATCCTTGGATATGTCCCATCGCCGCTTGTTTCATCCTCGTGTTCCTCTTCGCTTTCCGGCAAAACATCGATTACGACATGGGCTTTCACCTAAGGGCGGGCCAATGGATCCTCCAAAACCATGCTTTTCCCCAAAAGGATAATTTTACTTTTACCGCCAGCCAAAACGACTACCAGGACCCCCATTGGCTTTACCAGGTCGCCTGTTACCTGCTTTACCGGGCTGGGAGTTACCAGGCCATCGGCCTGGTCCATCTTCTGCTCATCCTGGTAACCTTTGGCCTTACTTTCTTTCGGATGCGGTTGGCCCAAGCACCCCTTTGGATTTGCGTCCTTTTGCTTTTACCCGCCGTCATCGCCGTGGAAATCCGCTTCTTGGACCGGCCGGAAATTGTTTCCTGGGTGCTACTCGGGCTCACCCTCCTTGTCCTCGACCTTCGCTGGAACCATAACCGGAATTTTCTTTACCTGCTTCCCCTGCTCCAGCTTCTTTGGGTCAATATCGAGGGCCTTTTTATATTGGGCTGGATTGTCATGGGCGCCTATCTTTTCAGCGGATGGTTCCACGAGCGGCGCTTGGACCGGACCCTGCTGTGGTATAGCCTCTTGGCCTGCGCGGCGGGTTTCCTGAACCCTTATTTTTGGAAAGGGGTCGTCTTCCCTTTCCGGCTTTTTGCCACGATCACAAGCTCCAATGTCTTCAAGCAATACATCTCCGAATTGCAACCGCCTTGGTCCATTCTGCAGGACCCTTCCGCGTCATTCTTGCCGGCCCTTCCCATCGACACTTACCGGATAATCAGCCTAGTCCTTTTGGGGGTGGTTTGGCTTTCTTTCCGCCGGAGGAAAATCCATGAGCTTCTGCTGGTGGGGGCTTTTTTCGGCTTGTCCCTGGCGGCCATCCGGAATATTCCGCTTTTCTTCTGGGTCACGCTGCCCGTGGCGGCGGCCTCGCTCACCGAATGGGTTTCGAGCCGGCCCTGGTCCCGCGCCGGGAGCGAGCGTCTGGAATCGAACAAGGCTTTGGCTTTCCTCCTGGCGCTTTTCATCCTGTTGACGGGGGCGAGGGTTTTGACCCGGGCCTATTACATTTCCGACCGTCGGATGCTCCATGCCGGGCTGGGTATGGACCCGGAACGGTTTCCCGTCAAGGCCGCCGAATACATGGTCCAAAACCATTTGGATGGCCGGGTTCTCAACGACCTGAGCTACGGGGGATGGCTCGTCTGGAAGAGGCCCGCGCCGGTTTTCATCGACGGGCGGCTGGAAACCATGGGCGAGCCCCTTTTTGCGCAATACCGCGACAGTTTTTATCCGGGAGAACTCGGGGGTCTTCTTTCAGCCGACGGGGTTCAACTGGTCCTCGCCAACCACATGATGGATACGCCTTGGACCACCCAATTGCGGGCCATGCCCCAATGGCGGCTTCTTTACTTCGACGCCGAGGACGCGCTTTATACCCGGGCGGATTACCGCCCCGATCTGGGGCCGACGTCTTGGGAGAGTCTCCTGGGCCAATGGGGATTACAAACCCCTCCGCCCGATTACATCCTCACGGACCTTGCCGCGAAACCCCTCACTCCCGTTTCAGACTGGCTTTCGGGCTTTGTCATCCCGCAGGATTACCCCATGCCCCTTTTCCGGCTGGGCGCCTTCGCTTACGAGAATGGGCGTTTTGACGTGGCCCGGTCCTTTTTTTTGGAAATGCTCCGCCGCACCGGGGGCCGTTATTTTGAAGTCTGCTTCAATCTGGGCGCGACTTACGAGAGGTTGGGCCGCATGGACCTGGCCCGGCTTTGTTATCAAAGGGCTTTGGAATTGAATCCCAGGTATTCCCCTGCCCAACGAAAACTGTCGGGGATTTGAAAACCAAATCCGAGGGTGAACTTTAGGGACCGCGCGTCTAAAATCTAATGGGTTTTGAAAACACCTGTTAAAATGGGTTTATGAAGGTTCTTCTTATGAAAAAGTTATGGATTCTCGGCCTTGTTTTGGGCACAGCCTGCGTTTCTTGGGCGGACACCTCGCCTGTGCCCCGCAAACTCCACCAGCCCTATTTCCTTCGCGTCCAAGATAAGATTCCCCTGGGGGATTTGACCTGCCCGGACGGCCCCATCCAGGGGTCTGACGGAAAGACCCTGGACCTCGATATCAATATCAAACCACCCGATCCGGTTGTGATGGACCATTTTTCCAGCCCCGGCATTTTCGAGGAAGTCCAACGGGCTAAGCTTTCCGAGACCTCGATCGGACGTTTCTATTGGCACAATCGCGGAGGCCTCGACTATTGCCATTTCAAGGATCCGGAGGGGAACCACTGGTACGGCTGGGGCGGCGGGACGGAGAATTTCAACTGGATTCTCTGGCGGGGCCACCGCTATTGGTGGAAGGACTCTTTTGCCGGGCTTTGGCTTTACTATTACCAGGGCTCTTGGTGGCGGGCTGACGGGCAGAAGAAAAATTTGATCCAGGCCTGTGTCGATGGTGAATACTACGCCTGCGACGCCCAAGGAAATGTGCTCCAGGACATGGGCCAGGATGGAAGCGGCAGCATCGTCAGCGCCCCCGGGCGCTATCAAGGGGATTCTCATGGGGGGCACGGAGGCCATCAGGGCGGCCACGGGGGACACAACGGCGGCCAGCCTTCCCAAGGTTCTCCCCAGGGCGGCAATCCCTCTTCCGGCCAAAGCGGCACTTCGTCCGGTCCTTCTCCGGGTTCTCCTTCGGGAAATTAAAGCACTGCCGCTTATCAGTCATTCTCCTTTCTTTTGCCTAAAAGCCGGCTGATTTTCTGGGTAGAAATTTCACGGTTTGAAGAAATCCGCTTTCAACACCGCTTTCAAGATTGCTTCGCAAAAAATCCGGATGTACCTTTCAAGTAGGGGTTTGATTTCCCTTTCGGAAGGCGCCCATGGAAATCCTCAAAACCATACTTCTCGTAGACGAAGCCCGTGATGCCCGCCGCTTGCTGGCCATCCGCCTGGAGGGCCTTGGGTTCAAGGTCCTGGAGGCGGAAAGCCTCGTCCAGGTTCAAACTGTGCTGCGGCATGAGAAAGTGGACATCGCCGTCACCGAATGGTTGTTGCCGGGCTGGGGCCTCGAAATGCCGGTGCAGACCCTGAACCCCGCTGAAAGGCCCGTCATCCTTTTTACCGACCGGGAGCCTTACACCCTGCCCCACGCCCCCGGCCACTCGGGGCTCAAAGCGGTCATTTCCAAAAAAAAACGGTCCGACCTCATCGAGCTTTTGACGAGGATGCGGAATCCCGTGTCCGAGTCCATGGCCTCCATGAAGGCCACTTTCTTCGGAAGGCGCGTTTTGTTGGTGGAAGATTCGCCCACCCTGCGGCATTTCATCAAGCGGGCCATCGGGGAGAAAAATCCGGATTGGGCGGTTTCGGAGGCGGTCAACGCGATGGAAGCGTTGTTGGAAACGGCCCGCAAAACCGTGGACCTGGTGGTCCTGGACTTGGAAATACCGGGGATGGATGGCCCCGTTTTCGTGAACGTCATGCGGGAAAAATACCCCATGATGAGGTACAAACCGGTCTTGGCGTTGATTCCTTTCGCCCGGAGGGATCTGCGGGAGGCCTTTCGGAGCGACCCCTACCTTCATTTTCTCTCAAAACCCGCCACGGCTTCCCAGGTCGTGGAAGCCATCGAGTCCGTCCTGACGGAAAAGAAAGCGGCGGTGGGCGTTTAAACTTCCCGTCCCCCTTTTCACCCGTTACTTCATCTATTTCATTACAGGGAAATGAAATCTTCCCTTCAAAACCAGCTTAATCCATGCGGGTTCAATTGATTTTCATGGACCCGGATAGAAGTAGTAGGCTGGTATAATTCAGGGGTTCATTAAACCGGTATTTAAAGTGTTTCTATCGAGGTCGCCCTTGCGCAAAACACTGGGTTTATTTCTTCTCCTGACCGTTAGCCTTCTCTTGGCCATTCCCCAAGCCTGCCAAAAGACCTATTCGGTGGCGCCTTTGACTGCGTCCGGCTCCGGTTCGGGTAGTACCCCTACCTCCACTCCCACTTGCAGTCCGTTTTACAATTCCGTTCCTTGCACGACAGGTATTTGCTGGTCCGTCGGCGGAGTGGCCGAGGGATCGAACTACGGTGGTGCTCCTTATTTCTATGGGGAACTTTACTTGGCGGTAAACGGCGTTGCAGTTACCAATGCGGGTATAACCCTCACGGGAAACGGCATGTCGCCCCTTCCCCTTGTCTATAACGGACCCGTTACCCAGAGTGGGGCGGTTTACTCTGATTACCTGTCAAACCAATTGCCCGGTGTTCTGGCATCGGGGGTCACCTATACCCTGACCTCAACGACTTCCGCCGGAACCGCTTACGCCAGCTTGACCATGCCGGACCTCGGCAGCCTCGCTGCCGACGGATCGGCCGCCACTTTCACAGGGCCCACCATGAACACTTCGGTCCAGGTGTACAACAGCTCTTTTAGCCTGACCTATTTATCCGGTAACTGTGGCCAAATTTCTTCGCCTTTTCTCGTGCCCAATTCCGCCTATCCTACGTCAGGTAGTTACCTTTTCGCCCTGGAACGGGCAAACTACACCACCAATATCACGGGAGGCGCGGGCCTTTGTGAGTTTTACAATCTGAATCAAATCTACGTCACAAAATAGAGGGTCCTTGAAATAAGCGGGGATTTTTGGAAAAACGGGCAAAGCCAGTAGGTTTAAGAACGATTTAGAAAAAAGCCGCTATCTGGAGGCCCGCGAAGGGTCCGCTAAGGTCCACGACCAGCGGCCTTGCCCCCTGAGGCGGCGAACCGGGCGGCCCGGACGTGACAAGCCGGGCTTGGCCTGTCGGTGGGTTTGAATAAAAATAAAGCTCGGCGTTCTGTCCCTGGTAGGTTCCGGTGAAGCCGCTGGCGCTGACGAACTGGAACCCGGCGAAGGGCCCCACCGTGAAGCCGTCCGCCAGCTGGTAGTCCATCCCCAATTGCAGCTGCCCCCCGAATCCGACGGCCGATAAATTGATGTTGGCGCCCGTATCCGTGGACGTTACGTTCATGCTGACCGGGACCAGCAAGGGGCCCCCGGCCACGAACAGGTCCATGTCCCTGCCCAACGAAAGAAGGTATCTTCCGTTGATCCCCAGGGAAAAGGCGCTCGTCGTGAAGGTGAACGTCGTTCCTTGCGAAGAACCGTCCCCGCTGCTTTCCGTGAAAGTTCCGACCATGCCCAATGCGATAGGCAGGCCCAGCTCGAATTGGGGGCTGATCTTATAGACGGGCTCGATGGCGATATTGGGATATCCGGCCGGCACGGATGCCGAATAGGTGAGGCTCGGGTCGGAGCTTTGCTGGGCCTTGGCGGCGGCCTGCTCGGACTGGGCTTCGGCGTTGAAATCCCCCAAACCGGGCAACACGATAGCCGGCTCGAATCGGATTCCGAAATTCTTGGAGGAGGCGGGGGCCGAAATACCAGCCGCTGAGGCGGTGGCGGAAGCCGTAATCTGGCCGTCCACCCATTGCTGGTCATCCGGCGACAACCTGGCCTTGAGCGCGTTCACGTAGTTTTCCACGGATGGGTTCGGGTTGATCCTGTTGGAAATCCCTAGGGCCACGGCCGCGTCCTTCATATCCCCTAATTGCATCTGGCAAACCCCCAAGTAATAGTAAGCGTTCGAGTTCTTGGGGTTTTCCTGTGTGGCTTTTTGGAACATGGGAATGGCTTGCGCATATTGCCTTTGTTGGTACAGGGCCGTTCCCTGGGCGAAGGAATCACTGGTGGTTGCGCCGGGAACCGGCGGCGGCGCGGCGGAAGTTCCGGCCCCCACCTTGGCCTGCAGGGCTTGGATCATGGAAGCCAATTGGGGATTGGGCTGGAGGGCCTGCACTTTTTGGTAATCATCGAGCGCCTGCTGGTACTGGCCCTGGGTGTAATAGCAATTGGCTCGCCCCTGCAGGGCCGCGGTGTTGTTGGGATCCATTTGGATGGCCGCGCTGAAATACTGGATGGCCTGGCCGTAGTTTTGGGCGTTATAAAGCTGGAGCCCGGCGTTGTAGTAATCAGAAGAGGTAAAAGCTGAAGCTGTGGAGGAACTAAGAATAATAAGCGTACCGAATAAGACGACGGCGGCAAAGCAAATGGGGCGCATATAACGTTTCCTACATTAGGGGGATCGAACAGACGCCGTTAGTCTATCAAAAAGGTTGAAGCGGCTCAAAGGAAACCATTTACCAACCACCGGCCCCCGCAGTGGAGGTGTCGCTCATCGGTTGGTAGTGTCGACCACTACCTGGTCTCCCACCCAGGCTGAACCCGCGGCCACATTGGGGCCCGTGACGCTAAAGTCCGTCACGCCCGCGCTATAGGCCGTGTAATAAGTGGCGGGCGAGGAATAAGGATAAGCCGAAGAGGGATAGGTATAGGGCGACCCGACGCTTGTTCCCGTGGGGGAAACATAGGTGGTGACGCCGGTGGAGGCGCTTTCCACTACCGCAGCTTGGTAAGTGCCGGGATAAACAGCGCTGGCGGTGGAACCGTTGGAGGCAATCGTGATATCACCCGGGGCGTTGACGCTGGCCGTGGCCGTGCCCAGTGAGCTGGAAACGGCAAGGGAGTAACTATCATTAACCACATACACCCAGGAGACGGCCGTGGTGTACTCGGCGTAGGAATAGGTGCCCATGTTGGCTGTAGCAGTGTAGGTAACAGGGATGGATCCGTTCAAGGGAGTGATGAAGGTGACCCCATCTGTGGTTTCCGCGTTGTGATTGACCGAGATATCGACCGTCACGCCGTTCAGGGTGACGGAATAGGAGATACCGCTGATCGAGAGGTTTTCCAAGGCGTCCACGTAGGCTCCTACCACCCAAAGGCCCATGGGCGGAGTGAAGGTGCCGCTGGGCGTAGGGGAGTAGGTGGGAGTCCCCCTGGAAGGGGTGAAGGTGGAAGTGGGATTGGGAGTGTGGGTGGCCGTCGGAACCACAGGTGTAAAAGTAGCGGTTGGCACAGGCCCCCCCGGAGTATAGGTGAATGTGGGGCTGGGCCCGGGGCCGCCTGGGGTGTTCGTGGCATTCGCCCCGGCAGAAGGCGACACGGGATTCACGGAATAGGTTTGGGTGCAAGCCAAAGGCAATAGAACGAGAAGAGTCAACGGGACTAATGTTTTAAAACGCACGAAATTTTTCATAGGTTGCGCTCCATAATGCGGACTTAATTCAATAAATCAATTTGTAACCTCTGAAAAACTCCTTCGTCTAAATGCTGAAATATAATAGCAGCATTCCAGACGGAGGGATTCCATGCAAATCAGCTTCGGGATGTACGAGGACAAGAACCGGCGACTCAAAAAGACCATGCTAGAGGAAGTGGATAAGGTTCTGGACTTTCCGAAGATCGAGAAATTGCTGATGGAAATGTACCGGGGCAACACGGGGAGACCTCCCATCCCGCCTTTGATCTTGTTTAAATGCCTTTTGCTGGAATCCTGGTACGGCCTGTCGGATGTGGAAGTAGTCCAAGAAATCCACGACCGGCGCAGTTTTGAGCGGTTCGTGGGTGAAGGGGTGCGAGAGTACCACGTCGACGACACCACTTTGGTGAAGTTTCGGGAAAGACTCCGGGAAGCCGGTTTGATAGACCGGGTTTGGGGGGCCGTGCAACAGGGTTTAGATCGCAAAGGACTTTTGGTCAAGAAAGGGGCCATTGTGGACTCCACCCTGGTGGAAGGAGCCTGTAAACCGGAATCCAAGGATCAAGAGGGAAAGCCGGTGGATGAAGATGTTCATTACACCTCCCGGCAAGGAAAAGCCGTGGATGGGATGAAGGTTCATGTGGGTCAGGACGAGAAAAGCGGCCTGATTCGAAAGATGGATCTAAGTCATATTGAGGAACACGATCACGAACATTTCAAAGACATGGTTCCTCGCGGGGTAGAACAGGCATTTGCTGACAAGGCTTACCGGTCGGCGCAACACGATGAATATTTGGAGGAACGAGGGATTCGGAATCGAGTGTTACATCGTGTTTGGCGGGGACAGAAGCTGACCCAGAGGCAATTAAAGCAAAACAAGGTTTGGGGCCGTGTGAGGTGCGGGATCGAGGCGACAATGAGTACCTTGAAGCGGTGGTGTTCGATGGGACGAATGAGGTACTACGGGATGGCCCGAAACAAGATTTGGGTGTTGATCTGTGGCATCGCATTTAATGGGAAAAGAGCCGTAAAGTTGGCGGCGGCCTGAGCTAAGGGGAGTTTTTTCAGAGGCAGATGACGCAAGAAGGGTCGAAAAAGGAGTTCTAGGAGTAAGTGCAACACCTTTGGAGAAACAAAAACATCTCCAAGCGGGGTTGAAAACCCTGGTGAGAAGAGTTTCAAACCAAAACAGGGAGTTTTTCAGAGGTTACAATTTATCTAAACAGGAGAAGATTATACCAATAGAAGGCCGGAAAATGGCGGTGTTCGTTCGCCAAAAGCGATGTTCCTCTTGGAAAGAAAAGCACTTCTTTCTTTGGGAAAATCAACGAAGCACTAAAACCTTCAAAATTTTAGTTCCATGGATCAAGCCCTTCACTTCGACTTGAACATAGTAAAGTCCGTTGGCCACGGGATTGCCCCAGGTATCCCGCAGGTCCCAAGATAAAACGCCGTTGTTTCCGGGAATAGCCCGGGTCTGATCAAAAATTTTCCGGAAGGCGGTGGTATAAACCGTCCACTTGGCCATTGAACCCGTGGGAGCCAGAACTGGAATCGAAACGGTTGCCGTCCCAGAAACGGGGTTGGGGTAAGGGTTCCCAATAGTCACGGTTGAAACCATGGCGGTGGCGCTGGGAGTGGGCGTGGCCGAGACGGTGGGGCTGGCGGTCGGCGTCTTGGTGGAAGTCCAAGTCACCGTGGACGTCACGGTGAAGGTTGCCGTGGAAGTGGAGGTTGTCGTCGGCGTACCGGTGGGCGTGGGGGTGGGAGTCATCGTCGGCGTGTCGCTAGGCGAGGGAGTGGGGGTCGGCTCCAGGGTGCCCGTGTTGGTCGGCGTAAAGGTGGCAGTGATCGTGGGAGTATCCGTGGAAGTCGGGCTCGAGGTGAGGGTCGGACTGTTCGTAAGGGTGGCCGTGGGGGTGCAGGTGGATGTTGCTGTCGCCGTATTCGTGGGGGTCGGCGTGGCCGTAGGCGGAAGGGGTTGGGAAATTTCCGCGAGGAAGGAGTTGTTGGTCCCCAACAGGCCGGCCTGCGGAGGGATGGCGGTCACGGGAAAATCCGTGGAATAGGTCGTGCCGGTCACGTAGGCGTCCCCGTTGTTGTCTACCGCCAGGCCGTTGGCTTCGTCGAAAACGCTCCCGCCCAGGAAGGTGGAATAAACCAGCCCCGTCCCTCCCGCCGCCATTTGGGTGATAAAGCAGTTTGCGTCGGGGCTGTTGTTGGCCGTTTGGACGGCGTTGAGGTTCGGAAAATTCAGCGAGCCCGTGTAACCCGCCACGTAGGCGTCGCCCTGGCTGTTCACGGCCACGGCCAGCGCGTAGTCGCCGTAACCGTTGGCGTTGCCGCTGCCGCCCAGGTAGGTGGAATAAACGAAGCTGGCTCCTCCCGCCGCCACCTCGGTCAGGAAGGCGTTGGCGCTAGTGTTGGACAGGGAGGATTGCACCGCGTTGGTGACGGGAAAATTGGCCGAGCTGGTGTATCCCGCCACATAGGCGTTGGATTGCGGATCCACGGCGATGCCGTTACCCAGGTCGGTCCCGCTCCCCCCCAAGTAGGTGGAATAAACGAGGGCCGTGTCCCCGGCGTTGATTTCCGCCGCGAAGGCGTTTTGGTTTCCGCCGAAGGCGGCGTCCAAGCCGGCGGCATTGGTCACGGGAAAATTGGCGGAAGTGGCCACACCCGTGATATAGGCGTTGCCCGAAGCGTCCACCGCGATTCCGAAACATCCGTCCTGGTTCGAGCCACCCAGGTAAGTGGAATAAGCCATGCCCACGCCTTGGGGATTGAGCTTCGTGATGAAACCATTGATGATGCCGTTCAAGCCGGTCTGGAAGGCGTTGGTCATGGGAAAATCAGCGGAATAAGTGTAGCCGCCCAAGTAAACGGCCCCGGCCGAATCCAGGGCCAAGGCCTGCCCGTAGTCGCCGGAAGTGTTGGCCGCGCTGCCGCTTCCACCCAGGTAGGTGGAAAAAACCAGGGCCCCTCCGCCCGATGCCAGCTCGGCGGCGAAAGCGTTGTCATAACCGTTGGAAAGGGTAGCCCGCAGTGCGTTGGTCACGGGGAAATCCGCGGAGTTGGTGGTGCCCACGATATAAGCGGCGCCTCCCGCGTCTACTTCGATGCCGTTGGCCTGGTCCGTTCCGCTGCCGCCCAGGTAGGTGGAATAAAGCAGGACGGTTCCGGTCGCGTCGATTTCGTCTACAAAGGCGTTTTGAGCCCCCCCAAGGACCGTTTGGGCCGCGTTGGTCACGGGAAAATCGGCGGAGGTGGTGTAACCCGTCCCATAGGCGTTCCCGTTGGAGTCCAGGGCGATGCCCATCCCCACGTCCCCGCCGCTTCCCCCCCAATAAGTGGAATAATCCAGCACCGGGTCGATCACCACGGGCAGGGTCCGGTCGTAATTCCCCAGCTCAAAGCCTATCCGCCCCCCCTCTTCCAGGCGGTAGCGGCCCTCCACGGCCGTCTTTTGGCCCTGGCTTTCCTGGTAAACCCGGGGGGCGAGAAAACGAACGGTGCCTTGGGCGGTCCCCAACTCTAAATCCCCTCCTGGGTTCACCTGAGCGTTCTGGACCCCTTCATATTGAAGGTGAATGGAAGCCGGATCGCCCCCGGGCCGGACAACGAAGTCGTACTCCAGTTTTCCCTGGGTCCCGTGATAGTCCATGTCCACGCCCGGATAAACCCCAGAGGCCAGGACCTCTCCATATTGGGGGATATGACTTCGCCAGCGCGAGGGGTTCTTTCCCAGGAAATAATTACTGAAACCAGGAAGAGGATTCCGGCCCTCGAAAATTCCTTCCGTCACCGACTCTTGCAACCGAAGCCGCAGGACGGATCGGGCTCCAGGAAGGGGATGGGGCCTGTTCCAAAACGCGGGGAACCGCCGCTGAGGCCCGCGGGAAGGGGCGGAAGGAATGGATGACTTTTCCAGGGTCAGGACGGCTTCACCTGAGGCGATAAAAAGGGAGTATCCCCTTCCACGGGCCAGGTATTGGACTTGGGAATCGGTCTGGCCCTGATTCGGCTCAAAGGCCAAGGGCAGTTGGCCGAAATTGATCCGCCGTTGAGCGGGCCGGTCCCAGGCGAGGGAGTGGGTTTTCCGGTTTGCGGGGAAGGAAGGCCCTGGCTTGGCTGAACCCGCCCCTAACCCAAAGAACCACAGGAGCGCCAAGGCCGCCAGCAAGAGGACTTGGACCGCAATTTTGCGTTTCATGGCTTCCGTCTCACGCGGGAATGAATTAAACAGGGACGACGGAAATTATTTTAGGCGAGAGGAGCAGTAACCTATAGCCGGTGGAACCACAATTTGGGGAAAACCCTAAACCAACGGTTTAGGGTAGCCGGAAATTTTTACATGCGTTTTAGCGGTGAAACAAAAGGTATAACCCCTTTCGTTTCGTTGAATAATTCCAGGATGCATTTTTGGGGGAACGCGGCGGTTTTTCTGAAAAAGTTTGGAGGAAAATCTGATGGGGAATTACTTCACCAGTCTTTTAAACATAGCCCGGCGGGAGACCCAAACCATGACAACAAGCCAACCCAACAGTAGTGGCACGGCCTGGCCAGCCAGGGGAAGGCCCAGGGTGAGGGACCGGAAGATGGCGTTCACGGAGGTCAGGGGGAAAAACCAGGCGACTTTTTGCAGGGCCGCCGGCAGGCTTTCGATGGGATAGAAGACCCCGCAGAAAAGGAACATGGGGAAAATGAGCAGGTACTGGGGATAGGACAATTCGTCGATGGTCCGGGAAAAACCCGCCGAGGCCAATCCCATGGACGAGAACAAAAAAGCCCCCGCGAAGCTGAAGGGCAGGATCGTCAATAGGCAGAGGGGCCGGAAATCGCCAGTGGCCACGCCGATCAGGGCCACCACTTCCGCGGCTACCGTGGCCTTGGTGGCGTCCCAAAACAGTTCCCCCCAAAGCACTTCCGACAGGGTAATGGGCGTGATGGCGATGGCCTGGAAGATCTTCTGGTAATACATGCGTACGAAGGCGCCGAAGGATCCCTCGTAGAACCCCTGGAACAGCACCGTCTGGGCGATGATGCCGGAAAAGATGAAGCTTCGGTAGGACATATGCACGCCCTGGGTGGTGATATTGCCCACCAAGGCCCCCACTCCCAGCCCGAAGGAAAGCAGGTAGAAGATGGGCTCCAGGAAGGTCGTCAGCAAGTAGTACACGATGCTTTTCAGGAAGGCGGAATAATACCGCCGCCACACGCACCACACGCCCCACAAGCTTTCAGGTATCACTCGAGTCACTCCCATTGAAGTTCAGCTTTCTTTCACTGATGCAAGTGTTCCTCAAAAAGTTCGCGGTTGGCAGCTCGCAGTTGGCAGCAAAAGCCTTTAAGTCGTTACCGCGAACTGCGGACTGTGAACTGCAGTCAAAGCCCTTCAACACCGAGCCCGCTTCCGGTGAGCTTCAGGTACACGTCCTCCAGGTTGGGCCGCCTTTTCCAGACCACGCCGGGCCGGACTTCCTCCTCCACTTCCTCCCGGGCGATGTGCTTGGCGATGAGCCTTTCCGGTGAATCGGTGTCGAGGATCTTGCCGTGGGAGAGGATGGCGATTCGGTCGCAAAGCCGCTCGGCTTCTTCCATATAGTGGGTGCAAAGCAGGATAGCCGTTCCCTTGGCCCGGGCCTCGGCCAGCGCCTCCCAAAGCATGCGCCGCACGTCCGGATCCAGGCCGGTCGTGGGCTCGTCCAGCACCAGCACCTGGGGGTTTGAAACCATGGCCCGGGCCACCTGCAGGCGCCGCTTCATGCCGCCCGAAAGGGCCTCGACGTTCTCCTTGGCCTTCTCAGCCAAACCGAATTTTTCCAGCAGGGCCTGGGCGCGTTTTTTGCCCTCCGAAAGGGGGATGTGGAAATAACTGGCGTGCAACACCAGTTGGTCGAAGGTGGAAAAATCGCTGTCCAGGGTTTCCTCCTGGTTGCAGACGCCCAATTCCTTCCGGGCCTGTTTGGGGCTCAAGTGGACATTGTGCCCGGCCACGAAAACCTCGCCCGAGGTGGCGGGGTAAAACCCCGAGATGCATTGGATGGTGGTGGACTTGCCCGCGCCGTTGGGGCCCAAGAGCCCGAAGCACTCCCCCGGGGAAACTTCAAAGGAAATACCGCGGACCGCTTCCACGTCCTCCCCGCCCCAGCGGGACTTGTAACGCTTGGTGAGGTTGACGACATTTAAGGGTATGGCCGGGGGCATAAACATTCCAGTCGTTTTGCGGTTGGATTCGGCGGGCATTATACCGGCGGACCGGCGTCCAACGTAAGGGAAGCTCAGTCCTACCGTCCACCCTTGGGGTTGCCGCCGGTTTTAGTCTTTATGATTCCAGGTTAAACCGTCGTCCCACTTTTAAGGATAATTGCCTTTCGGTTCCGCCATTCGCACTTTTATAGTGAAGAACATCAAAACGCTTTTGGAAAACTGAACGTTTCCAAGGATACCCATGGAAAGCATTTCGATTGATGTGAACCATCACCCTTTTCCTCCGGACAGCACAACCCTTCGGGTCACGGGCTTTCTTTACGCCAATACCCTTGTGCAGTTGGATAAAGTTTTCCAATCCGTGATGGCTTCCATGAAAAAAAAGCTGGTCTTGGACCTTGCCGAAACCAATTACATCAGCAGCGGGGGTTGGGGCCTGATCATCACTTACTTCCGGAGGATCCAGGAGGCGGGCGGCGACATGGTTTTGTCGGGGATGAAACCCGAGGTCTACGACGCTTTTGAGCTGATGGAATACGACAAGGTTTTAAGGTCCTTCCCTTCTGCGGAAATCGCCTTAAAGGGAGCTTTCAGCAATACCGCCGATCCGGCCAAGCGTTAACCCTTGCCTTTCTTTATCCCGTGGTTTTCGATAATATTCTTTTTGAAAGTGTTTTTTTACCTTCCCACGAAACGTTTTTGCCCCCTGGTGCGTCCAAATATGGCGAGGTGAAAAATGAAAAAAATGACATTGGCTATCTTGTTTTCTTTCCTATCCTTGGCTCCGGCTGCGCTGTTGGCTGATACGGCCCAGGATTACCGGGATATGGGCCAGGCCCTTTTCCAACGGGGGCTTTACGCGAAGGCCGTCGATTATTTCCAACAGGCGGTTTCAGCCGATCCCAATGACTGGCAGTCCTACCAAGCCATGGGCGACTCTTATATGAAGATGAACGCCAACGCGGAGGCGCTGGGCGCCTACCAGAAAAGCCTTCAGATCAACTCCAATAACCCAACCGTTCAGGCACAGGTCAACAGTTTGACCGCCTCTGGCGTGCAGGCCCAGGTCCCGGCTGCGTCGGCCCCTTCGGGACCGGCCGTCTCCGCCCCCTCCAATCCCGGTGGGAGCTTTGACGAAAGCCAGCCCGTCACTGAATCGCAAACTGTTATCATCAAGCGCCGCCGTCCCTTCCGCCGCCCCGAGCCAGTGGTGAATTACAACGACGACCTGGCTCCCATGGACCACGCCAAGATCTGGACCCAATTCTCAATCGGCTACACCAATTCCCGTGGCGGAGACCTTATCACCAGTGCCAATTCCTGGAACACGGATATCGCGAATTTCGGTTGGAGCGGATCGGCTATTGCTTCGAATGACGGATTGAACCTGGGGTTTGAGCTGGGCTTCTTGATCAACCCCAACAACGGCTTGGCCTTGGGCGTGAAATACGTGAATATGGCGGACTATAACCTGAACGTCACTTACAACAACGGGCCGACCATTATCGGATCGACCAGCTATGATTCGGACTATGACCAAACCACGATTTCGCCCTATATCATCCCGATCACGCTGGATTATTACTTGTTCTTGCCCGATCACGACGGCCGCTTTTTCGTGAGCGTCGGGGCTGGGTATTACTTCGCGGATGTGCATGTAAATCGTAACTACAGCTCTGTAATCCAAGACAACGACCCCACCCAGGCCGATCAGTATTCGGGCGACTTGACCGCCGGGGCCCCGGGTTTCCAGGCGAGTATCGGCCGGGATTTCGCCATTTCCCGCAACATGAGCATTTCCCTTTTCGTAGAAGGCCGTTACGCCAAGCTGACCAATTTCCAAGGCACGATTACCGACGTGAACGGCAATTCCGCCAACGTGGGTCTGGCGACCGAGACGGGTATTACGGCCCTCGACAACAACCCCGCGGTCTTTATCGAGGACCAAACCCAAATCGGCGGTGCCAACGGCAACAAATACAGCACGATTGATTTCACGGGTGTGGATGTGGATCTCGCCCTTAATTTTTACAGCCTTTAAACAACTGGCAGACAGGCCGTTTCTCTTCCGAGAAACGGCCTTTTTTATTTGTCCCCTCCCCGGTAGGATGAACCGTCATTCCATCCTTCCAGCCGGGGTTCTCCATGAATAAACTGGTTTGGGGCCGCCTGGCCCCGTTCCTGCTTTGCTTTTCCATTTTCATTAAGGGGTGGGCCGTGGATTCAACCGAGGACAAACCGGTCTTGCTTCCCCTTCCCGCCAAGGTGGCCTGGCAGCCGGGTGAATGGACGCTCAAGTCCGGTTACGGAATTCAAGTAAAGGGGCCCCGGGATTCCCGGATAGCCTCCGCCCTCCGCCGCTTCGTGGCCCGCGTCGCCCGGAGGACTCAAATCCAGGGAGTGGGCGACCTTTCCCAAGCCTCCGGCCCCCTTCCCCCCACCCTCTTCATCGACTATCAAAACGCGGGCCTTCCGGTTCAATTCGTCCGGGAAGACGAATCCTACACCCTGAAAGTGACGCCTGAAAAAGCGCTCCTCAGTGCCCCCAACCCGCTGGGCATCCTGCACGGGCTTCAGACCCTTCTCCAGTTGATCCCATCCGGCGGCTCCGGCCATTGCGTGGTCCCTTGTGTGGAAATCCACGACAATCCGCGCTTTCCCTGGCGGGGCCTGATGATCGACGCCTGCCGGCATTGGATGCCTCCTGAAGTCATCAAGCGGAACCTCGACGGCATGGAGGAAGCCAAGCTGAACGTGTTCCACTGGCACCTCTCGGAGAACCAAGGATTCCGGGTGGAATGCAAAACCTACCCCAAGCTCCACGAAATGGGCTCCAACGGGCTTTATTACACCCAGGACCAGGTGAGGGAAATCCTGGCCTACGCTCGGGAGCGCGGCATCCGGGTGGTGCCGGAGTTCGACGTGCCCGGCCACTCCACGGCCTGGCTGGTGGGCTATTCGGAGTTGGCCTCCGCGCCGGGCCCCTATGAAGTGGAGAAAAAGTTCGGCGTTTTCGACCCCTGCCTCAACCCAGCCTCGGAGGAAACCTACCGCTTTCTCGACAGCTTTGTTGGCGAAATGGCGGCCCTCTTCCCGGACGACTACTTCCACATCGGGGGGGACGAGGTGAACGGGAAGCATTGGAACGAGAACCCCGGTATCCAGCGCTTCATGTTCGCCCAAGGCCTCAAGACCAACGAGGACCTGCAAGGCTACTTCAACGGGCGGCTGGAGAAAATCCTCGCGGGGCACCATAAAAAAATGGTGGGCTGGGACGAAATCTTCCATCCCGGATTGCCAAAGAACATCCTCGTGCAGTCCTGGCGCGGCGCCGACTCCCTGGCCCAATGCGCAAAACTGGGTTTCGACGGCATCCTCTCCAACGGTTATTACCTGGACCTGGCCCTTCCCGCCGCCTCCCACTACGCCATGGACCCCGTTCCCGGCAATGCGGGCCTCACGCCCGAACAAGCGGCCCATATTTTGGGCGGGGAAGCCTGCATGTGGACCGAATTGGTATCGCCGGAGAACGTGGACTCACGTATTTGGCCCGCCGCCCTGGCGGTGGCCGAGCGCCTTTGGTCGCCCGCGGGCGTCAAGGACATGGATGATTTCTACCGGCGCATGGAAGTGGAAAGCGGGCGCCTCGATGAAGTGGGACTGACCCACCTTTCCAGCTACCTCCCCATGCTCCAACGCCTGGCGGACGGGGGGGACGCGGGACCCCTCCAAACCCTGGCGGACGTGTTGGAACCCGTGAAGAACTACCAGCGCCACAAGTGGGGTAATTATTCCAGCGACTTTCCCTTGAACCGCTTGGTGGACGCGGTGCGCCCCGAAAGCCAATCGGCCCGGCATTTCCACATCGCGGTTGAGGCTTACTTGAAGGAAATCCCCAAGGGGGATTCGGACGCCTTACGGAAGAATTTGGAAAACTGGGTGAAGAACCACAAGGCCGCGGAACCGCTTCTCGAAAAATCCGATCTTCTGGACGACGCCCAAGCCCAGTCCCAGGATCTTTCGGCCTCGGCCCAGGTGGGTTTGAAAGCGCTCCGGCATCTCAAGTCCGGTAAAACCGCCCCTTCGGACTGGGTCGACAAATCCATCCAAGTCTTGGCGCACGCTTGGGAACCCAAGGCCCAGGTGGAAATCGCGGTGGTCCCTGCTATATACAAGTTGGTCCTGGCCGCCGGCCAGTTGGACAAGCTGAAAAGCACAACGCCGGAGGAATGGAGCAAATCCCTCGACACCCAAGTCGAAGCCGCCCGGCCCAAGCCCTGAAAATAAGTTGTTAGCTCTTAGGTGTTAGGTCTTGGGTTTTAGGCTCGCTTGAAAGCATTTGCTAAGACCTAATACCTAACATCTGGTTTTAGATGTAACTCTCTTGAAAATCAGCCGTATTCCTTTTTAGCTTGTTCAAAGGAGCCAAAAAAATGCGGAAATTTCTCGCGGGCCTTCTTATATTGACCGGCATGACAACCTTCGCCGACGCCAAACCCAAGACCGAAACCGCCACCTTCGCGGGCGGCTGTTTCTGGTGCATGACGCCGCCCTTCGAAAAGCTTCCCGGCGTCATAAAAGTTATCGCCGGCTACACCGACGGCACCGGGCCCGACCCCACTTACGACGATTACGGGGACAAGGGCTATACCGAAGGAGTGCAAATCCTCTACGACCCGTCCAAGATCACCTATGCCCAGCTGGTGGACGTGTTTTGGAGGCAGATCAATCCCACCGACCCCAACGGCCAGTTCGTGGACCGGGGCCCCCATTACCGCGCCGCCATTTTTTACCAAGACGCACAACAGGAAAAAACCGCCGAGAAATCCCGCGCGGACCTCAATAAGTCCGGCCGTTACGACAAACCCATCGTGGTGCCCGTCAAGAAATACGTCAATTTTTATCCCGCCGAGGACTACCACCAGGACTACTACAAGAAAAACCCCTTCCATTACCAGATGTACCACGATAACTCGGGCCGGGATGAATACCTGGACGGCATCTGGGGCAAGGGAAACCACTGATCTGGCTTTCCGCCATCCGCTACAAGGAAAAGATCCAGGGGATAACCGGCCTCAAATTTAAGAGATTTGAGGACCTCAGCGGGCTTTAGTGGGAACCCAGGATTCTAACGGGGGTCGGGTTTCGGTAAAGGGTGGGATAGTGGATGGAGCGGGGTCCCACGACTGAAACCCCGCGGTTGGGCGGCAGCTTCATCATCATCTTTTGGGTCTTCAAGGGCGCAGCCTGGGGTGTGGGATAGAGGGCGAAGAACTTCCCATTGGCCGGCGTGGCTTTCTTGGGCATCCGCTTCTTGTGGGTATAGGGATACCTTGAATAGGGCATGGAGGGCGTGGGGTAAACCTGGAGTCCCGAGCCTTGGACTGGATAGGAATTCTGCCCAATCACAGCCTGGGCCCAGATACCCAAACTCGCCGCCATCAAGCTTAGGAAAATTCCCACCAATAATTGCTTTTTCATGGAATAAGAATACCCTACCCGGCCCCGAAAGAAACAGGATGAAAAGAATTTTGGTGTATCTTATGGAAATGCGTCTTTCCTATTTATGGATTCTTCCCCTCTTGTTCCTTGGCTCCACCCTTTGCGCGCAGGGGATTTTGGAACCCACCCCCCAAAGCGCGGAAGACCACGAGGAGTTTCAAACGACCTTCAATGAGGCCCAGAGGGGCGACGCTGTAGCCATGGGAACCCTGGGGTTGATGTACGAAAAGGGCCTAGGCTGCGCCCCGGATTTACAGAAGGCTTTCCATTGGATGACCCGTGGCGCCAAGAAAGGCGACGCGGCTTCCGAAAATAATTTGGGCTTTCTTTACCTCAAGGGCCTGGGCGTGAAGGAGGACGACGCGGAAGCCCTGGTTTGGTTCCAAAAAGCCGCCGACCAGGGACTGGCTTCGGCCCAGGGCAACCTGGGCTTGGTCTACGGGCGGGGCTTGGGGGTGAAAAAGGATTACGACCAGGCGCTCCTATGGTTTAAAAAAGCCGCCGACCAGGGCAACGCCGACGCCCAGGTGAACCTGGCCCAGACGTTGTCCCTGGGTGAGGGCGCCCCCAAGGATTTCGTGGAATCCCATAAATGGTTTTCCATCGCCCTCAAGAACCGTTCCCTGTCGGATGCCCAAGTGGAGGACCTGAGGAACGACATCGAGTGGCTGGAAAACCGGATGACGGGCGCGCAAGTCGCCGAAGCCCGCAAACGCGCCTCGGCCTGGGACGACGCCCAGGCCACGCCCACAAACAACGAACCATAAGAGCCGGCTGTCCCTGTGTTTTTTCCCTTTCCACCCCGGACACACCCGTCATTTTTTAGGCAAGATTCGTTTTCCCATCCATTTTCAATGCACAAATTGCGACCCCTTTAAAATTTTCGCCGCTTTTACCGGACTTTTACCTTGCCTTTGCTTTCTTTCCGTATAAGGATATCTTTATTCCCCAGGCAAGGGCCTTCATGAAATCTTCAACACCTTTACCCAATAATGACCGCCACCTCCGTTCTTCCGATGAAAAATGGAGGCAATTCTTCCGCTCGAAGTTGATGGAAAACCGGAAAAAGCCCCAGTCTTCCACCTCGCTTTTTTGGGACTGGAGCAAGGACGTGAAGGATTCGGCCCCTCCCCCCAAGAAATCCAACTAAAACCTTCCGCTGGCCCGCTTACCGTGAAGTAACTTTCAAAAGGGCCCGTCGCCTTTAAAGTCCCTTCCCTTTCCGGGAAAAACCCTTATCTTGAGGCAACCGGAAAGGAGGACCCATGGAATCCTCAAAAAACTCCAACCTGATGTCCGTCGGTTTCATCGGCCATGGCGCGCCCACCCTCGGGCTGGAAAAAAAGGGCCCGGCCGTCGAGGCTTGGAAGCTTTGGGGAAAATCCCTTCTCAACCCCGAGCCTGGCCGGGGAGCCAAGCCCAAGGCCATCCTCGTGATTTCCGCCCATTGGCTGGACCGTCCCCCCCATTTGGGGCCCACGGCAGGGGCTGGCCTCATCTACGATTTCTACGGTTTCCCGGACGATCTCTATCAGGTCACTTATCCGGCTCCGCCCGCGCCCGCGCTTGGCAAGGAAGCCTTTTCGCTCCTGACCCAAGCGGGTTTGAAACCCATCGAGAGCCCCACCCGGGGCCTGGACCACGGGGCCTGGGTGCCCCTTTTGCATTTGTTCCCGGGAGCGGATATTCCGGTCCTGCAGGTTTCCATCGGCACCCGGGTGCCGATGGAGGAGCACCTCGCCCTGGGCCGGGCCCTGGCGCCCTTAAGATCCCAAGGGGTGCTGATCCTGGGGAGCGGCAATTTGACCCACAACCTGGGGAAGGTTGATTTCGCCGACCGTTACGGGCATGTGGAAACCTGGGCCAAGGAATTCGACCAATGGGCCGTGGAAAAACTGGAAAGTTTCGACCTGGAAACCCTGGCCCGTTATGCCACCCAGGCCCCCGGCGCCCGCTTCGCCCACCCCACCGACGACCACTACACCCCTCTTTTGGCCGCGGCGGCCGCCGCTGGCGTCGCGGGCAAGCCCCAAGTAATCTACCCTCATACCGGTTTTGAGTACGGCACCCTCTCCATGCGCTGTGTGGAGTTCGCCAATCCCTGAAATCCTTCCGGGGTTATAATGGGAAAAGTCGGTTTCCATCCCGGGGGTAACCCATCCTTTTCTTACGCCGCCTATTAAGCCTGGCCTTTTTCCTCCTGGCCCTGGGTTGCCTCGGGGTCTTTGTAACCCTTTTCTCCGTGCGGTATTTCGGGGAACGGGGCGAGGTCTCCCAGGTCTTCCATTTGACCCAATCGGTGGCCTTGGGCGGCGGCAACTTCGTGGGAGTTTACAACGTCGCGGTGACCCCCAAAGAGAAGCTCGCCCAAATTTGCGATCTCGTCGCATGGACTTCCGCGCGTTACGTCAACCTCCTAGACCGCCAGGTATGGCTTTGGCCCGTCGATGACCCCCTCTTCGCCTACGATGAAAGCCCCCAAAGCCGTACCTTGATGTGGGTGGCCATGGCCGCTGGTTTCCTCCTGGCGGTTTTTTCCTATTTTCT
This sequence comes from uncultured Pseudomonadota bacterium, assembly GCA_963770835.1. Lineage (GTDB taxonomy): Bacteria > Oederibacteriota > Muellerivitia > Muellerivitales > Muellerivitaceae > JAJPJW01. The sequence goes on along the minus strand of CAVYRH010000004.1, from coordinate 342,332 downwards.
TTGGAAAAGGGGAGAATGAGCTTTTCCCACCCTGGTTTGTGGGGAGCTCACCAACCGCTGAAAGCCCTTGAAAAATGCTAAAAAAGGGCCTATTTTTATGTCCCGTGAATCTTTTTGAGCTTTTTCGACGTCATAATAAAGCTGAAAGTAGATTGGGATTGTTTGCTCGGAGGTTTGAGACGATGAAACAAGGGTTTTTAAGTTGGGGTTTAGCCTTGGCCTTCTTGGGGACCTTGGCCGCTGGTTGTAATATATTCAGCCCCCAAAGCTCCAAGGCCACTATCGAGGTGAGCAACACCCTTGGCGGCAGCAGCTGTAATCTCCAGGCGAACTTGGATGGTGGCCCCACCGCCACTATAGGAAACGGCTCGGTTTACACCTTCCCATCGGTTTCCTCGGGTAGCCATACGGTGAATTTGACTGCGGGAGGCGGCTGTAGCGGGCCCGCTTGCGAATTTCAAAATTCTTCGTTGAGTTATAGTGACAACTTCCAGGCTAACGCAGGCGATCTCTACGTCGTAAAGGTGAGCCAAGGCGCCGCCTGCCAAAACATGGTGGTCAGCGGGCCTTAAGGGTTCAAAACCTTCCTAAACATCGCCGAAATAACGGTCTTGTTTTTTCCAAAATAGCTAGTTAAAACCGTAAGTTAAAAGGGGTAAAATATCCCTAGCCATACTTTCTGACGCCATAAAACTAAGTTCTTATAAAAACGTTTTTAGAGAAGAGGCTGCCCAATGTTTGACTTTACAAGGGACCAAAACTCAAATCCCCTTCGGCCCAAATCCTTCAAGGCCAAGGAAATGCTTTCGAAAAAATCCTACTTCCTTCACCAACAGGGCGACCAATGTTTTAAGGAGGGCCGTTTCAAAAAAGCCAAGGAGTCCTACCAGAAAAGTCTTGAGTACTACCGCGCCGAAGGCGATACGGCGGGGGCAGGCCTCACCCTCACGCGGCTGGGCCGCGCCAAGGAAATTCTGGGTGAGTACTCCCAGGCTAAGAGGGATTACGAGGAAAGCCTGGCTCTCTTCCAAAACTTGAACGACTACCAAGGTATCGCGCGCAGCAAGGCCCATTTAGGGAACGTGGGTTGGGCTACTGGGGACTATCAGGAGTCCGCCCGCCTCCTGCAGGACGCCCTTAATTTTTATCATGCCGCCCAGGACGTATCGGGTGAGGCCTGGGTCCACGACTTGATGGGTAACCTGCGCCTGGCCATGCGGGACGGCGAAGGGGCCGAGCGGCATTACCAGATGGCCTATACCCTGGTAGAGGGGTTAGGCCAAAATCTGCAGGTGGAGTCCTGGAATTCCTTCCACATGGCCACGGTGGATTTCTTCAAGGGAAAATCAGACCCGGCCAAGGAGCGGTTTGCCGAGGCCCTCCAGGGTTTCACGCGCTTGAGGGATGTCCTCGGCCAAGTTTCCGTCCTCATTCATTTGGGGGAAATCGCCTGCGGGCAAAAAAAGATTTCGGAGGCTGAGGGGCATTTTCAAAAAGCCGTCCAACTCGTGCTTTCCACCGAGTGCCGGCCCCTCCTGGCGGACACCCTCACGGGCGTGGCCCAGCTCTTGAAGGCCAAGGGCGATGAACGAAAGGCCATCGGCCTCTTGATGGTAACCCTCTCCCACCCCGCCTGCCGCCAGCAAACCAAGGACCGCATGGTGGCGATGGCAATGGCCCTGCAGTCCAGCTTTTCCCCCACGGAGGCCCAAGCGGGTTTCGAGTGGGCCAAGGCCGTCAGCCTCGAGGACATGGCCAACGGCTGGATCGCCGCCCTTTCCCCCAAGGCCAAGACCAAAAAGCACGCCTGAGGCAAGCCCCACCCTTGCCGAAGATTCACAAACCAAACAACCGCGGAATAGCGGATTTGCGTAAGGGACAGGAAGGCCCGGGGATGCTATCTTAGGGCATTATTTTCGCGGATCTTATCAGAGGAGAAAGCTATGAAAAATTCCGCCGCTTTCGTCCGCATTACCGCCATCGTCTTTCTCGTCCTCGGCATTCTCGGTCTCCTGGGCGATTCCCTTATGTTTTTAATGTTTCATTTTCTGTTCCGCAATCCGCCCATCTTCGCCAATTCGTTCCAGAACTTGGGGCCCGTCCAATCCTGGCGGATGGCCCATATGGATGTTTACTTCGCCGCTCATTTTTTAATTTCCCTCGCAAGCTTGGTCTGCTGCACCGGCATGCTCAACCAAAAACCCTGGGCCCCGCCCGGTTTCGTCGTCGTCCTCTCCTTCCTCATTTTGAACCACCTGTCGAACCTGGGATTCTCCGTAGCGTCCGTTTTTACCCTCCCGGACCAGGCCTCGGTCAACGGCCTGCCCTACCCCAAGGGCATGATGGCCATGTCCACCGGCTTCGCCGCGGCTTGGGCCCTGGTCATGATCTGCCTTTACACCTGGCTCTGGTTTTCCTTCCGCAAGCCGGAAGTCAAAAAAGTGTTCGGCTAACTGGGGGCGGGAATGGCAAAAGATAGTTCGAACGTAACAGCGGTCGAGTACCTCCTGGGTTTCTTGTCCTTCATTCCCTTTATTGGTGTCTTGCTGGGCATCATTTCCATCGTCCTGGGGGCCCTGAAATTCAAGTCCGGGGGTTGGAAGGTGGTGCTCCTGGGCGTGGGGGGCATCCTTGTGACCGTCTGTCTTTACGGCGCCCTCTTCCTTTTCATGTTTACCGGCAAGAACAACATGATGAGCGACATGCAACAGCAAATGGCCAAGGGCAACCTGCGCCAATGCGTGATGGAGCTGGAATTTTACCACCAGGTCCACGGGGAATATCCGGACAAGCTGGAGGACCTCACGGACGCCAAGCGCCCTTTCGCGGGAGGCATGGTGAGCTTCCTCGACCAAACCGGCGGTTTTCCGAATAGCATGAAGGCCCATCTGTTTTATTACGAGAAGACCCCGGATGGGGCGGGTTATTACCTCTTGGGCCGGGGCCCGGACGGGGAGCCTTTCACCTCGGACGATGTGTTTCCCGACCTGTCACCCGAGGAGCTGGCCCATAGCGGCTTTAAGAAAAAGTAATCCTTCATACCTGAATTCTTTCCCTTATTTCCTGGCAACCTCTGGGCCCATCCCCTTGGTTTTAAGGTCTCGGGAAAGCGTTATGCCGATTGGATCATGGTGACCATCGACCGGTGAGTTTTATTCGGACCTCAAAAACCGGGCGATGAATCCGCTGACCGGTTTGACGAAAGCCGGGTCCGTCCAATAACGGAGGTGGCTTATCGGAGTCCACTGGAGTGGAATGCCCCCCACTTTCACCTGGATATCCTTCGTGACGGTTTTCGCGTAATCCTTGTTCAGCCCTTTCAGCGGAAACCCCAGGACGTCGTTGGGGTCGTAATAGTTCAGCCATTGGCACCGGGGGTCCTTCCCGTAGAGGCCGTAGGGAAATTCGATGGGTTGGACCGGATTATACGCGAAGGTGAAGAGGGAAATGTTGCTCCCGAAGGTGACTACTCCTGCGAGGGTCTCGAACTTTTCAAAGGCGCTCAGGCCCTTTAACTTGACGTATTTTTTCTTCGCTGGGTTTTGGATGTCCCAGATGTAGTCGGTGATCATGATGCCGCCCAGGGAATGGGCCATCACGATCAGGGGACAATTCCCGCCCGCCGTTTGGGATAGCGCCCGGATGTCCTTGCGGATGACTCCTTGCACCGCGTGGTAGGTGGCGGAATGGCCCTTCTTGTTGGTGCCGTGATAACCCGCCGCGTCCCCCAAGGCGTTCACCACGAAGTATCTCAACCCGTTCCAAACGTCCGCTTTGAGGGGGGCTTGGATATGGTTCCAATAGTCATCCTCGGCTTTTTCAATCACCGGCTTCCAGTAAATGGGCTTCCAGTGGATGTTTTGGGGGCCCAGCCCTTCTTTTTGAATTTCGGTGAAAACACCTTGCTTCAGGCCCTCATCGAAATGGGGGTCGCGGACTCCCATCCCATGGATGACCGCCACGGCCACTTGGGAGGTTTTGGAACTTTTCGGTTTCATCGCGGTCTCCTTCGGTTGTTACTTGCAGGGCTGGTCGGGGAAATGAAGGGGGATGCCTGGCAATTTGCCTTCCGAAGTGACCACCGTGAGGTAGGCGGTGAGGCCGTAATCGTCCTTGGCTTCCTTTGTGGTGTGTTCCCGGATGCGGTCCGTGACCTCCCCCCGCAGCTCGATATTTTGGCTGGCCCCCGCCGCCAATAGGAAAGGCAGGGTGATGGGGCCGCTATAAGCGGCAAAGTCCTTTTCGTCGATACGGCTGACGGCCTGGAAGGCCTGGAGGGTGACGGGTTTATCAAAATCGCTTTTCAACGTGAAGCTGACCTGGTGGTAGGGCTTGCCATTCTGTGAGACGAGACATTCCGTTTCGTCCGAAAGCATAAAATCCCCATCCCCATTCGACGCCGTCATGTTCCCGCCCTGCCATGAAACGCTGCTGAAATCCCCCATTGTGGGAATGAACATCTGGAAATAGGCGATCATCATGAAGATCAGGCCCCCGAAGGCGAGGAGGTAGGACGAAGCGCTCAGGATGAGCCAGAGGATGGGTTTCTTAGCCTTTCCCTTCCCGGTGTCGCTTTGGCGGAAAACAAAGTAAAGCACCAGGAACACCGCCGCCAGGGCCAGGCAGGCACCGCCGAATTCAAAACCCCAAGTCACGAGGAGGCGGGATTTCATGGGAAAATCTTCTTCTTTTGCGGGCCTTCCACTCCTTTGAAGAAGAAGAGCAGGACCAGGAAATAAAGGCCCACGAAAGGAATGAGGAGGTACCAGGCCTGGATTCCGGGCCGGCCCAGGTCATGGAACCTGCGGATGAAGAGGGAAATTTCAATAAAGACGCCCAAGAACCACAAGAGAAAGAAAAGAACAAAAAAACCAGGAACTCCCATTCCAAAAAATGTCGGGGTCTTGTGGAAATAAATATCGGCCCAAAAAACTCCCATAAAAGCCGTCACCACGATGCCCAAACCCAGCATCCCGGCGCAAAAGTCCGCCCGGCCTAGCCGGCCTTTCCAGGTGAAGCAGTTTTGGAGGAGTTCTAGCATTTAAATAGTTTCCCGTCGTGAATTCAGATGGATGCCATCATAAATCGGCCGAGGCCGGGTTGTATAAATAATCGGAACTAATCCCTTCACATACATTTCTAAGATAAAGGCTTTTTACCGTTTATTTCTCCTTCTCCCTTGAGGGGAGAAGGGCGGGATGAGGGTGGTTTTGACAAGCAAAATTCCCCCTCCGCCTTAAAACGTTTGAGAAACCCACCCCTACGAAAACGTTGCGTCCAAAAGGAAACCGCAAGGGCCTGAAATTTAAGGGTTAAATCTTAAGTGGGTATCTTCCCTTTTGGGGATTTCCGGGTCGAAAATTAAATCAAGGTCCCCGCGCTTCCGGGGGCCGTTTGGGAAGATGCCGGTATTTTATTTGAGGGAGGAAAGGAACCCCATGCCAACCATCCAACAGCCGGTCCCCCGCTCGGGGCTAAGGGCCGTGGAAATCCTGCTCGCGGAGGACAACCCGGGCGATGTGGGCCTTTTAAGGGAAACTTTCAAGCGCTCCCGTTTCGATATCCGCTTGAGCGTCGTCGAGGACGGGGAGCAGGCCATGGATTTCCTGCGCCGCCGGAAACCCTATCTTGCCGCGCCCAGGCCTGATTTCATCCTGCTGGACCTCCACCTGCCCCGGAAGAATGGGCACGAGGTCGCGGCTGAGATCAAGGCTTCCCGCCGCCTCAGCGGCATTCCCACCCTGATCCTCACCGGCTCGGCCCAGGATGAGGACAAGTGGCGGGCCTACCATACCCGGGTCAGCGCTTATCTTTTAAAGCCCGCGGAATTGCGCCACTACGACCTCCTCCTGAACTACCTGGAGGAGAATTGGATCAAGGAACTCCGGCTGGACCTGCCGCCCGGCGCGGTGCTGGCCGCTTCTTAGGGAGGGCGCATGGGAACGGAAGCGTTATCCCGCCGGAAGTTCGAGGTCCTTTTCATCGAGGACAACCCCGCGGACGTCAAACTGATCCGGGACGCATTGGAGCGATCTAAGAACCAGGTGCGCGTCACGGTGGCACCGACGGGGGGATCGGCCCTGGAATTCCTGCGAAGCAAGGGCCCCCACCGCGCCCTTTTTCCCTTCGATTTTATCCTGCTCGACCTCGGCCTTCCCGATAAGAGCGGGTGGGAGGTTCTTTCGGCGCTCAAGGGAGACCCCCTGCTGAGGGATATCCCGGTATTGATCCTCACCGGGTCGGAAGACCACCACGTGATGATGAAAGCCCAATTTTCCACGGCCGATGACTGCCTGCAAAAACCCTTTGACCTTACCCATCTCGGGGCCTTGATCGGCTACCTGGAAAAGAACTGGTTCAAGAAGAAAGAATAACCGGGGGTCTAGTGCCACCCTTGGACTTTTTGACGGGGAGTGGTGCACCGCGAGGGAGATGGGAAACCCCGAGGAAAAAAGGATAAGTCGACGGACCCCTTTTTACAGCTCCCGATCTAACTCCGCAACGCCATGGTAAGCGCACCCTATCGCTGGGTAAAAACTTCCCACAGGGTCAAAACAACCCAATCCCCCCCGGTTTATTCACGGCTTTTTGCGCGTCTTTCCATGGTCCGTTTATTGCTATTCTATAAGCCCATGTCCTTTCGTTCCGCCGCCTGAAAGCGGCGGAGGACCCACTATTGCATTGAAGGAACCAACCATGGAAAAGACCTCGACTGAAGTCAGGGATTTTGTCTCGGAAAGCTACGTACTATTGGACCGCTTGGAACCGCGCCTGGTGGCCGCCCTTTCGGACGGCGGCCCCTCGCGGCCTTTCAACGAATTGCACTTCACGATGCGGGCCTTGCGCCTAACCGCCGGCTCCCGTGGATACCAAAAACTGGAGAGCCTCGCGCACACGGGCGAAATGATCCTGAGCCAGTTGGACAGGGACGAAATTCATCCTCAGCCCCGCATCCTCGGTTTTCTTTTGAACCTGGTCGAGGAACTGCACAAGGAAATCGCCGGTATCCAGGCTTACGGGATGGAAAACCCGTTCCGTCCGGCCCTCACCTCCCCTCAAGTGCGCCACCTTCCCCTCAATCCCCTGCCCTGGCTCCAAAAAACCCTCGTCTTCCGCACACCGGACGACGGCCGCATGGCCATTCCCTTCGACAACGTGATGCGCCTGGAAGCCTTCCCTGAACCGGCGGCGGGCGAAACGGGCCCCGACGGCACCCCGGGCCGCTGGATGCCCCTGGTGGATATCAACAAGATGCTGGCCGAAAGACGGCTGGTTTTCCGGCGGCCCCCGGTGCGCCGGGCCCCGGGCCAAAACCGGCAGAGGATCGTTTATGTCACGCCCGGGGGGGAAGTGGGGCTGGTGGTGGACGAGGTCCTGGACGTTCTCAAGGCCAAGCTGGAGGTCCAACGCCCCGCCGTGCGCGCCGGCGTGCTCGGATCCATGGAGCTTCAGGACCGGATCACCGAATTGCTGGATATCCCGACGGTCCTCGCGGCTAGCGTCCTGAGGTTCGCCCCGGCCGAAACGGCACCGCTGCCCGAACATAAAATCGCCAGCTAACGGACGCTTCCGGGAAGGTCTTTTTCCCTACGCTCCGGTCCCAATCCGGGAGTTCGCGCCCCTTTGAGAGAAGTCGGTACCCTTTGATTTTGGGCGCCCAGCGCCCATAATCCTTGGGTTACCTTCGCTTCCATCGGCCCCTTTGGCCCACCCTCAAGGAGAACTCAAAATGAAAACGCGCGAGCTGGGAAAATCCGGTGTCCAAGTAGCCCCCTGGGCCCTGGGCGGCAACGTCTTCGGCTGGACGGCGGACGAATCCACTTCCTTCCGCATCCTGGACGCCTTCATTGACGCCGGCTTCAACCTGATCGACACGGCGGATACCTATTCCCGCTGGGTGCCAGGCCACGTGGGTGGCGAGTCCGAAACCGTCATCGGCAAATGGCTGAAGCAAGGCGGCAAGCGCGACAAGGCCGTCATCGCGACCAAGGTGGGTAGTGACATGGGAGACGGGAAAAAGGGCCTGTCCAAAAGCTATATCCTCAAGGAAGCGGAGGATTCCCTGAAACGGCTCGGGACCGACCATATCGACCTCTACCAGGCCCACCAGGACGACCTCGGCAGCCACATCGAGGAAACGATGGAAGCCTTCGCCCAGTTGGTGAAGGAAGGAAAGGTTCGGGTGATCGGCGCCTCCAACTACTCCGCCAACAGGCTCGCGGCGGCCATGGACACCAGCGCCCGGAATAAACTGCCCCGCTACGAGTGCCTGCAGCCCAACTACAACCTTTACGACCGGGAGGACTACGAGAAAAACCTGGAGCCCCTGGCGAGGGAAAGGCATCTCGGGGTCATCCCCTATTTCTCGCTGGCCGCGGGCTTCCTCACGGGCAAGTACCGCTCGGAGGCGGACTTCGCCAAGAGCCCCCGGGGCGGGGGCATGAAGAAATACCTGAACGACCGGGGCTTCCGCATCCTGGGCGCTTTGGACGAGGTTTCCAAGGAACTGGGTTCCACCCCCGCGCGGGTGGCCCTGGCCTGGGTCATGGCCCGGCCGGGTATCACCGCGCCCATTGCCAGCGCCACCAGCCTGGACCAGTTCAACGACCTCTTGGAGGGTACCCGCCTGGAACTCGGGCCGGAGACCGTGAAAAAGCTCAACCAAGCCAGCGCTTACTGAAACTAAACTTTCGTGGTTTCCCCTTTTCCCCGAATTTACGGTGAAAATATTGCTTCGCCCGAAGCGCGCACTATACTTCTCACATTCCATTCCTTCGCCGAAACCATTGCGCACCAGGAGACCCTATGCGTTTCAAAAGTATTTTCTGTTGGATGACTTGCTTAGGGCTGGCGGCCCTTATTCCTGTTTTCCAGGGCTGCGGTAAGAACGTCAATCCCGCCACCCCGGCTTCCAGTTCAGGCGGTTCCACGCCTTCCTATAGTTTCGTAAATTTCTTCGGCAACGGCGTGATGAGCCAGCCCGTGGGCTTGGCCGTCTCGGGGGATATCGCCTGGGTTTCGAACACCGGCGGCGGCACCGCCCTTGAAGCCTGGGGTTTGCTGGGGGTCCTCAAGAAAACCATCACGGCCTACTCCTCTTTCACCGTGACCAGCCCCCGGCAGGTGGGAGTGGGGGCGGACGGCTCGGTTTACCTGGTGGACTCGGGCAACTACCAGGTGGCGGAATTCACGCCCACCGGCGCCTGGGCGAACACTTTCGGCAAGGCCGAGTTGGGAACGGACGTCCCCGAGGGGGTGGCCGTGAACGGCAATTACGCCTACGTCTCGGACCTCACCGGCGTCCGCCTCCTCCGTTACACCATCGCCGGGTCGGGCCCTAGCAAGACCTTCACGGCCTCCGCCACTTTCGGCAACAGCGGGCCGGGCGCCCTTTCGGGCCCCTATCAACTGGCGCTGGACCGCGCTGGCAATGTTTACGCGGCGGACGTGCAGGCCAGCAAGGTCTTTATCTACAACGCCAACGGGGTTTTCCAGTCGGCCATCACGCTCTCCACGAGCGCGTTTAACGGCGCCTCGGGGATTGCCCTGGATTCCTCGGGGAACATTTATTTGGACGGGGGCGCTTTGAGCGACGTTGAGATGTTCAGCCCCTCGGGCTCGCTCCTCGCCCATATCGGAACCGCGACGGGGATCGCTGCTGACGGGATGGGCTTTGATTCCGCGGGCAACCTCTACGTTACGGATCAAGGCGGCTACCAAGTGGCGGTTTTCCAGAAAAACTAACCGCCCCAAGGGTAAATACCCGGGAAACTTGGAAACCCCTGGTGTAATTCGGCGGGTGGATGGGTAGGATACGTAACAATTCACCACGCCCCGGCAAACCCAAAGAACACCCCGCCCCACTCCCCGATTAATCCGGAAAATTTTAAGGAGGCCGTTCATGAAGTTAAGCGTCCTGGCGCTTGTTTCGGTTTTGTCGGGAGCTTCCTTTTTCACCCTCGGATGCCCCAGTAAAAGCCCCTCCTCGCCTTCTTCCTCCTCCGGACCCACTTCGGTGCTTTACCTTTACGGAAGCGACACCACCGCCGCCGGGAATTTCCAGACCCTCTTGGACGCCAACGGTTACGGCGTCACGGCCATCGCCGTCGCCAGCGTGGGCAGTTTGAATTACGGTGCCTTCGGCGTCATCATCATCAGCGACGATTCGGCCTCCAGCTCGCCCTGGGGCAACACCACGCTGGTCAATGCCATCAAGAGTTCCAACAAGCCCGTATTGGGCCTCGATTCGGGAGGAGCCTATTTTTTTGATACGGCGGGCGCTACGGAAATCGGTTGGAATAACGCGGAAGGGAGTTCGGGAACTTCCGTGAACGCGGTAAGTCCCTCGAACAGCATCTGGTCCAATCCCAATGCCATTACCACATCTGGAAGCATCGCTCTCTATTCGGCTACCAGCAGTTTGCACCAGCAAGATTACGGTGGCGCTCCGGCCGCCGGCACGACCCTCGTCGGGCAGAATCCCAGCGCCACCAGTTACTACCCCCTGGCCAGTTATTACACGGGCAGCACCGTTTATTTCCTGTGGGGATTCCAAACCGACCCCTCCGGGATGACCACCGCCGGAAAGAATTTGTTTATCAACGTCATGAAGAGCTTATAGGCCCGGCCTGAGGGGAACTTCGGCGGAATTTTAAATTTCAAGGAGGCGGCCCATGAAAGGGACGTCCATCAGCGGGGTAGTACTGTTGTCGGTCATCCTGGGCGGGGCGTTATTGTCCGGCTGCCCGGCCAAAAACTCCCCCTCGAACCCCAACAACCCCGCCAGCGGAAACCCCACCTCCACGCCGGCCCAAACCGCCACTACAACCCCCTCTTCCACCCCGACGACCACGGGCACTGTGGCGACTTCGACGCCCACTTCCACCCCCACGCGGACCCCCACCGCCACGCCCTCTTCCACGCCCACGGCCACCGCCACTTGCTGGGTCAACCTGGGCCCCGCGGGTTTTTCATCTGGACAAGCCACGCTCACTTCCCTCTCCGCTTACAACGCCAGCGCCGTCTACCTGGGCTTCGCCGACCTCTCGGGCAAGGCAGTGGTCGAGGAGTACACCGGAACTTCCTGGACGACCGTGGGCAGCCCGGATTTCTCGGCCGGTCCGGCGCAAAAGCTTTCGCTTGCCGTGGACCCCTCCAGCGGCACGCCCTACCTGGCCTACGAGGACCTCAACACCGCCCTCGGCTATTTATACGAGGATATCGGGGGTACCTGGACCGAGTTGGGGGGAGCGGCCTTCACTGCCGCCGGGGCCGGCTTTCCCTCCGTGCAGGTCGCCAACGGAACCCCTTACGTGGCCTTCGAGGATTACAGCGACGGTACCTACGCCACCGTCATGGCCTACAAAACCGGCAGCTGGGTCACTGTGGGCGGGGAAGGCTTCACGACCGTGGTATCCCCTTTCACCTCGCTCTCGATCTACAACAACAGCCTTTACGTGGCTTACGAATACGGGACGGGCGGCGGCGCGGGAGTGATGGAATGCAGCGGCTGCGTCACGGCGGCCGGGTCCTGGGCGGCGGTGGGGACCCCGGAATTCTATACCAATGACGCCACCCAACTTTCCTTGTGCGTGGACAGCACGACCGGACACCCCTACCTGGCTTTCGAGGATTACTCCCACGGCGAGCAGGCCGTGGTCATGGAATATACCGGGAGCGCCTGGGTGACCGTGGGCAATATGGATTTCTCCCCGGGCCTCGCCGACGCCCCCTCCCTGCAGGTTTATAACGGTATTCCCTACGTGGCCTATGGGGACGGCAACGACGCGGGCAACGCCACCGTGGAGGAATGCTCGGGCTGCGGCGCCGGGACCGGCACCTGGACCGACGTCTGCCGGCCGGATTTTTCCCCCGGCAACTCGCCCTACACTTCCCTTTCCTTTTATAACGGGACGCCCTACGTGGGCTATACGGACCAAAATAACAGCAACAAGGCCTCGGTGATGTACTACCCCTGAGGCCTAACCCCTCTCGCCCTTTTGCCACAGCTCGTAATTGAGCCGCTGGATCTCGTAAAAGGCGTCCCGGGTGTGGACGTAGTTGCTCAGGCCGTTCATGCGGCCGATGGAATGAAGCTCTTTCGCCAGGATATAAGGCCCCTTGGGGTCGACGAACCTGTCCTCCACGAAGATGGCCACGACGTTGCCCAGCACGATGCGGGCCTCGCCGGGGCCGGGCTTGAGCATTTGGTAAAGCCGGCATTCCAGCGCGGCGTGGGCTTCCTTGATGCGGGGCGTCTTGACCACGGTCGAGGGCTCGGGGGTGAAGCCCGCCATTTCCACCTCGCTCACCTCGGCGGGAAAATCAACACCGCAGATGTTCATCTGCCGCCCGATGTCCTCCGTCACCACGTTCACCACGTATTCGCCCGTTTGCTCGATGTTGCGGGCCGTGTCCTTCAAGTCCTTCCCGGCGGGCGGGGCGGCCACCCCGAAGCCCAGGATGGGCGGGTCCAGGCAGAGATAGTTGTAGGAGCTGAAGGGCGCGGCGTTGAGCTTATTCCCCGGGCCCAGGCTGGTGACCAGCGCGATGGGGCGCGGGGCCACCAGGCCGTTGATGAGGTTGTAGGTCGTGCGCTTGGGGATTTGGCCGACGTCGAATTTCATGGGGAACTCCTTTAAAGGGATGGCTTTCACCTTCTTCCAAAGGGGGCCTCAAATCAAGCTTGTTTATTTCCCTGCCGCCGGGGCCAAGGCGGCCGCCAGGCCCTCCGCCGTCCACTGGGTATGGAGGCAGTCCAAAACCTTCCAGGCGTCGTCCGGGATGAATTTGCCCTGTTCCGTTTCCGCCGCCGAACCCATGTAAGAAAGCGAATAGGTATGACGGATGGCGTCGGAGGTTTGAATCTTGTCCGCCAGGGCCAAGAGGCTCGCTCCGTCGTAGCCGGACAGGCCGTAAGCCTTGTCGAAGTCGTATTCCAGCTTCCACCGGGCATCCGGGGCTGTGGGGGCGTCTCTCAGGTTGGTCAAATCGTAGGTCACCAGGTCCTGGATGGCGCCAGTGTCGCGGTCGTAGATGGCCACCTGGAAGCCCGGATTATTGCCCCGGATGGGGCTGACCGCCGGACAGATATGGATGAAGAAGGGCGCCTTCCCCGGGCCCCCGTCCAGAACCCGGAAGTCGTCCATATGGGTGTGTCCCCCGAAGCCTGAAACCAGCACTCCGGGATAGGCCTTCACTAGGTCCAGGAATTCCTGCTCGTATTTCGGCGCCCAAAAAAGCTGGACCGCGTTGGTGCCGGACACGCCCATGGTTATTTTCCGGAGGGTGGCGAAGACGTCCGCGCCCGGCGGGATGTGCATGACCAGCTGAACCTTGAGGTGTTTTTTCTTGGCATCCTTCAACTGGCTTTCCAGCCAGTCCATCGTGGCCTTCCCCGGGTCGCCGCTTTGGGGGTAGCAGGAATCCGGCGCGAAGCGGTTGGACCAATAGACATCGTTCAGGGAAACCAGCTCCATTCCCGGCACTGTGGGATGGGGCAAGGCGTAATTGCCTGTGTCGGCGAAGCTCTCCGCCGCCTTCGGGTTGGCCGCCAGCACCCCCCATTCCTTGGAAAGGGTGCCGAGAAAATCGCTCTTCGTGGCGATCATGTAGTCGCCGCATTCCGAGTCGTTGTTGCCCAGGCAGAAATAAACCGGCACCCCCGGCAGATTTTTTTGCACCTCCCTCGCCGTGAAGACCTCGGTCTTCAGCACGAAATCCTCATAGACCTTCTCGTCCTTGCCGCCGAAGGGCTCGAACAGTTTGCGGGACTCGTGCACCAGGTAGTCGCCGGTGATGACCGCGAAATCGTAAGTGCCAAAGGGGGCATTGTTTTTGGCCTGCCGGAGGGCCGAAAGAAGTAGGGGCCAATTGGAATCCTTACCATAAGGCGCGATGGCTGTGACCTTAGAGGAATCCAGGATGCCTTCCCAGTCCTCCACAGGATGCTGGATCAGCGCGGGCACCAGTGCAGGATCGGCGAAAGGGTCGAAGTGAAGGTCAGACATGAGGAGGAATGTGCTCGGGAGGGTGACGGGTCCGCTCCCCCAAACCAGTACGTCGGCGAAGGCGGAGGCGGGAAGAAGGACGGTGAGAAGCGCGAGGATGATCCAACGTGAGGAGTGGGAGGCCATATTTCGATTCCTTTACCGGCGGGTTGAAAACCGGCGCCATTATGGAACCCGGCCCGGGCCAAAGCCAGGGCCTTTGCGGAGTTTTAACAGGGTGTTAAAGTCGGCGCATTGAAATCCACGGGCTTGCCCGGGGATGAAAGCGGACCGGGCCTGAAAGGCCCGGCAAGCGAAGCTTGGACTTCGTGGAGCCCCGGGCAAGCCCGGGGCTCCACCAGAAAGCCGACCCGGGTTCCACTGGCACCCGGCTGCCCCACCTTGAACCTTTGGACGGTCTTTCCTAGATTGGTCCCATCGCGCATTCACAAAGAAGGTAAGCCATGAACTTAACAATTGAAAACAACAAAACCAGGGCCGTTTATCTCTTCGACGACAAATCGGCCGTCGAGGCCTTCATCCGCAAGGGTTGGCTGGAAAAGGTGGACAACGGGAAAACCCCGGAGGAATCCTTTTGCCGCTACACGCCCGAGGGCCTGGAGTTCAAGGCCGTCATCAGCCGCTTCCAGGCCAATTAACCCCCAAAAGGTCGTTATGCCTGTCCTTTAACCAATGGAGTGAAGTTCCTCCGGCGGTTGACCCCCCGGTTGGATTGAATACCCCTCGAATCGTGGTAGGCTATTATTTGTGTAAAGGTAAGTAATGTTAATGTTTATGAAGGGATAAATATGAAAAAGTACTTATTGATGGTTTTGGCCGTTACTTCGCTCGTGATCTCCTGGGCCTGTCACCCGACCCTGCCCGTTACCCCCACCCCACCCGTTCCAACTGTAACCCCAACGATGGGGGCGACACCCGTTTGCGGGTTTACCTCTGTTACCCTGCCCACTCCGGTCACAGCGCCCAGCGCGCCCGGGACCTTCTTCTTCGTCATCCGCACCCTAGCGGATTGGCAAAATTACTACGGCTCCACTTCCGCGCCAGTCCCTCCCGCCAACCTGGCAAATCAAATGATCCTCATCAACCTTCAAAGCGTTCCGGTGAGCCAATACATCCTTCCCTATCTTCCTTATAGCGGGACTTGTAGCGGGAACCACTATGTTTACGAATCCGATTTGAACTACCCAACGCCGTCCCCCCTATACAATTACACCGTTTCCGTCCAAAACGTCTGCTCGACGCCGGGGAATATCACGGTTTCCTACGACCAATATACTTCCCAGTGTAACTGTCCGCCTCTTACAATCATTCCCCTTACACCGGGTCCCAATTTTACCCCGATACCGGTGCTGACCCCGGTGCCGACCGCCACACCCAGCCCCGGGGACAATTGCAATCCAGGAGTAGGCGACACGATCTATCTTTATGACGCCGTAGGGGTGGTGGTTCCCGCTTCCCCCGCTTCCATTATTTGGGACCAGAGTGGAACGCTTCAAACCCCCGGTTTAATTTGCCCCTGCCCGGTGTAAATTCCGGGTTCTTCCAAACACTCGTTATTTTTCGAAGAGCTTCAGGTATTTCCCATAGCCTTCCTTCACCAAATCCGCCTTGGGGATGAACCTTAAGGAAGCCGAATCCATGCAAAAGCGCTGCCCCGTGGGCGCCGGGCCGTCGTCGAACACATGGCCCAGGTGGCAGTTGGTGTGCTTGCTGCGCACTTCGGTCCTCGTCTCAAACAGGCTTTTGTCCGTCTTTTCCACGATGTTGGCGGGGTCCAGGGGCCGGGTGAAGCTGGGCCAGCCCGTCCCGGAATCGAACTTGTCCAGGGAGCTGAAAAGGGGCTCGCCGGAGACGACGTCCACGTAGATCCCCTCCTTGTGGTTGTCCCAGTATTCGTTATGGAAGGGCGGCTCGGTGCCGTCTTCCTGGGTCACTTCGTACTGCATCGGGGTGAGCTTTTTCTTGAGTTCTTCCTTCGTGTACTTCCTGTATTTCATTTCACCGCCCGTGGTGGGTGTGTTTTCAGCGCCCATGGCATTCCCTCCTGTCGTCGAATCGGCTTGTGCCGGCTGGACCCGGAAAAGCAGGACCGCCAGCGCCGCCATCAGCCACGTCATTTTCTTTTTCACCGTTTCCCCCCTTACCTTCCAATATCGGGCTTAAAGGGTCCTACCCTTTCCCTGGTTGAAAAGTTACCCTATTGAAGCAAGACGATCCAATTGGGCAGGGCCTGGAGCAGGAAACCCAGGATGGCGAAGGTCACGCCGATGACCGCCAGCCAGCGGCGGGAGAGCCGCTCCACCCACCATTCCACCCAGGGCGTGAGGGTGCCCACGGCGAAACTGGTGCAGCCCACCGTTAGGCCCACGCGCCAGGCGGGGACGAAGGAAAAGTCCTTACCGGCCAAGGCCGAAACGATGGCAACCGCCGCCCAGAAGGAAAGCCCGCCGCCCACGCCCCGCAGCACCGAAAGCCAAAAATTCACGGCCCGGATTTCCATGCGCTTGCAAACCCTTCGGTTGTCCGCGGGGGACATGCCCAGGAGATAGGTCACGCTGAGGAAAAGGGCGTAGAGGGGGAAAAGGAACAGGAAGACTCGCCCATTGGTGATGGCCATCAGCCCAAGGGAAAGGGCCAGGGCGCGGCTGGTGGCCAGGATCACTCCCGTGCTCCAATGCCGGGGCTTGCCCTTGATCCGCACCCGGCGGGCTTCCAGGTAAAAGTCGTAGCCCAGCATCAGCCCCATCCCGATGCTGGTGATCAGGCCGAACCTCAAGCCCAGCCCCAGGCTGTAGAAAAACGCGAAGAAGGCCGCGTAAGTCACAACTCGGGTCACTCCTGCCAGAGGCCCGTCCTTCCCGCCCAGGATGTCGTAGGTCAGGTAGAGGCCGCCTAAGGCGCCCAGCAGCGAACCGCCCAGGTTGCACCAAGCTTCCCAATGTTCCATGCCCCGCGCCTTTCCTTAAAATCCGCTGATGGCTTCCAGGAACAATAATCAAGGGAGCAACTGGTGTAAATAGTAAATAAAATCCAAAAACTAAAATCGGTTTTAAATAAAACGGTTAACGAAATTTCTTTCGATTGGCCTTTTCATTTTTCGACCGCGGTTCCCATAATCAAACCTGAAATATCAGACAGATGAGTAAGGGAGGCGCGGTTATGGAAAATTTATTCTCATGGAAGAGGTCCATGCGCGGCGGGTTATTACCGGTGTTTTACTTTTGGGCCTTGGCTGGTTCTCTCGGCGTTTGCGCCGGGGCTTCCCTCACGGCCGCGCCGGACTCGGCACCTTCCCCTTTACCTGGCATCGGGGCGCTTCTGGTTTTCCTGGCCTTCCTTGTTTTCGAGATTTGGGTGTTCCGGTGGGAGTGGAAACGTCAAAACCCCGGAAAGAAACCTAAGTTGAAATCCCTGGAGCATCCCTCCGAACTGATCATGCTTCACCAACCGCCCGTCCCAAGAAAAAGAAAAGCGGCTCTAAAGGAACGGGAAAAAATCCTCGTTTAATCGCGAACTTTGTGGGTCCCCTTCGTTCCCGCACTTAACCGCCGAATTGCTCCGCGACATCCACAGTAATGCGCCCGGCCGCTTTGCCGTTTTTCAGGCACGCCGCTCCTTCAATACCATCCCTTGATAAGGGGACGGAGTTTAAATTACGAGGCCATTAAATAAGAAGTGACGAAACTGATCGGCAAGCTGGAAGCCGGAATCAGATAGAGGTTTTGGGGCAGGGTGGCGGGTGTAGGTGTTGGAGTAGCGGTTGGGATGGGGGTCGGCGTGGGGCTGGTTCCCAGAATTATCGGGACGATGGGATTTATGACAATTTGAGTGCCGCCACCACCTGACCCTTGATAGACCACCACGTTGGTGCCGGTGTAGCAAACCCGGTACAGGGCTTGGCCTTCCAGCACGAGAACCATGGTTTGGGAAAAGTTCGTGGGGGGCGGGGGCGCCGTTTGGCCCAGGTCGGCCCAATAACTGTTCCATTCCGCCAAGGAACGCAAAATGGCACTGTAGTGGGAACCATCATCGATTTCGCTGGAACCGGAAATAGTTTCAGGCCCCAAAACCGGCGTAATCCAAAAAGGGGTCGCCATCGCCATGGGAGGCATGGGGTTGGGATAAGCATATTGGGTGACGGGCAAGGCGCTGGCCGAATAGCAACCGGGCGTGGAAGTCGGGATGAAATAGGCGGTTGGTGTGGGGGTCGGAGGCGGAGGCGCCGTGGGGATGATGTGATTACAGGCAGTGGTGAAAAACAAACCCATAAGAAGTATTGATAAAAAAGCAGCTACTGTTTTCTTCATAATATTCCCGCTCCCTCAATAATGAATCTTTATGTCCGATTAAACTATGCCCCAAGGATACCACAATTCACGAAAAACCCAGCCGGTTACCGGACCAGGATGTGGTCCGCTTTGCCTTTTTTCGCGAGGCCCGACTTGGAACCCGGGTGGGGATGCGTCCAACCGGGAAGTGGCTTTTTCGATTTTTTGACCCTCGGACCCGAGTAGGGGGGCCGGGTATGCTCCCGCCGGGTTTGGGCCCAGCCGGCCGCCGCGGCCAGGAAAACCACGGCCATCGCCAGGGTGAGCAGCTTTTTCATGGGAGCCTCCTTTAAAAAACGGGTCGTCACCTTATGTATTCGTCGACTTGGTAGTTGACTTCGTCGACCACGAACAAATCATCGCTGGAATCCAGCACCAGGTAATTGGGCCAGCCAAACCCGTCGATTTCCCCGAGGTAGCCCCCCTGCGGCGTGGCGTAAACCACCCTGGCGTTGTAGATATCTGAAATGAAAAGGTTCCCCTGGGAGTCTACCCCCACGCCGCAAGGCACGTTCAGGGCGCTTGCCCATCCCGAGCCGTTGAAGAAGCCGGTGTAATGGTATTGGTTGTTGAATTCGTCAACTTGGCTGTTGTTGTCGTCCGTGACGTAGAGGTTCCCAGAGGCGTCCAAGGCCACGTCGGTGGGTCCCATGCCGCCGGAAGGCCCCGTGGTGGTTTGATGAAGGACCGAATCATCCGCCCAGGACAGGTTCCAAATTTTTCCGTCGGAGTAATCGGCCACCACCAGGTTTCCTTGGGCGTCGGTTTTAACCCCGCGGGGCCCTCCCATATTCCCCTGGGCGGACCAGGTGTAATCGTAGGTATAGCCCGTGAGGCCCAGGTCGTACCCGTCCACCTCGCCGGACCCGTAATCCGCGACGTAAAGTTCCCCGTTGGAATCGATGGTCATCCCCCAGAGGGAGGGCGTGGCGCCGTCGGGCGGGACGCTGTAAAGATAGGTGCCGCTGGAGTTGAACACCTGGACGTTTTCGCTGCAAATGTCGCCGACCGCGAGGTAACCCGCGCCCACCGCCACGCCCATGGCGCAATCAAAATCGCCGTTCACGCCGTCGGTGCCATATTGGCCCAAGGTGGAATAAACGGACCAAACCGTCCTGGGATAGGGGGTGGGGGTCACCGTGGCCGTGGCGTTGACGGGGGGCGTCGGGGTTGAGGTAGCCCGGGCCGTGGCGGTCTCGCCGGCCTGTTGGGTTTCGGTGGCGCCGACCTGGGCCGTGGATGTGGCCTTGGCGTCATGGGTGGCCACGTAATTGGCCTGGGCCGTAGCGGTGGCGTTGGCCTGGGCCGTCGCCGTGGCGTTGGGCGTGTCGGTGGGGGTAGGGGTGTCGGTCGAAGTGAGCACCGAGGAACTGGAAGCGGAGGACGGGCTGTTCTTCCCGGGACAGCCGGCGGTGAGGATGAAAAGGGGCAAAAGCGGTAAAAAAGCCAGCCCTACCCGGAATCTT
The DNA here is from genome assembly GCA_963770835.1 of uncultured Pseudomonadota bacterium. Lineage (GTDB taxonomy): Bacteria > Oederibacteriota > Muellerivitia > Muellerivitales > Muellerivitaceae > JAJPJW01. The sequence goes on along the minus strand of CAVYRH010000004.1, from coordinate 322,529 downwards.
TGGATCCATGACCTGCGCAAAGCGGCCGCCTTCATTTTATTATCGGGCCGGACCCCTCAGGAGCCAGCGGATTTATTTTTCGTTGAATGCGAATGGAGTTAGTAAGCAATTATAAAATCTTTCGGCGAAGGGCTTCGGTAAAGAGACGGTAAGGCTTTCACCCAGGCCTTACGGAGCGTTACGTTCGTTTTCCTTGGGATGTAGTCGATCGGTAACACGGCTCCAAGGCTGACACTTTAGTTTTCAGAGGAGTCCTTAACGCAGGATAAGGACTTTTCCATGCGGCGCCGGCCCCGGGAATCCCTGGACGATGTTCAGCACGAACACGTAAAGGCCGCTGGCCACTTGCTGTCCCGTTTGGTTTTGCAAATTCCATGTGAGGCTATTGGCGCCGGTATTTCCTTCGATCGTCGTTTGATAAACCAGCTCCCCGGCCAAATCATAAAGGCTGAGGGTTATGGGGGAAGGGCCGGCCAAGGTGATTTCCCAATGGATGGGCTGCCCTCCCTGGGACCGGTTGGGGTAAACCGCCCATCCGGGCTGGGTGCCGCCGGAGGCGGTGGGGGTGGAAGTCGGCGTGACGGCCGGAGTGAAAGTAAATAGGGCCGCAGGGGTGTTGGACGGAGTCCCAGTTGATGTTAATGAAGCTGTTGGTGTCTGGGAGGCTGTCGCGCTAGCCGTCGATGCGGTTGAGGGCGTGAAAGTCGGGGTCAAAGAAGGTGTTGGGGTGGAGCTCGTCGTGGCCGTGGGAGTCGAGCTGGTCGTGTTTGTTCGAGTTGATGAAGGCGAAGCCGTGGCGGTGTTCGATGGCGTGAAAGTCGCGCTGCTCGTGGGAGTATTGGACGGCGTCCCAGTTGATGTTAATGAAGCTGTTGGTGTTTGGGAGACTGTTGCGCTAGCCGTCGATGTATTCGCAGGCGTAGGAGTTGGGGTGTGGGTCGCGGTAGCCGTGTTGGAGGCTGTCGAAGTCGCTGTATTCGTGGCCGTGTTCGTCGGCGTTGGCGAAGATGAAGCGGTGAGGGACGCTGTCCCAGTGGCCGTAAAGGAAGCGGTGGGTGTCAGGGAATCCGTGGCGCTAGGCGTCATCGAAGCCGTCGCGGTATTCGTCGGCGTATAAGTTTCGCTGTTTGTCGGCGTGGGAGTTGGGCTGTGGGTGGAGGTTTCCGTGTTGGAGGGTGTTGGAGTCGCCGTAGTCGTGGCCGTAGCCGTTGGAGTGGAGGTTGTGGAAGAGGTTGAGGTGCTCGTTCCGGTCGGCGTGGAAGTTGTGGTATTCGTCGTTGTGGCGGTGTTCGTGGGAGTGGAAGTCGCCCTGCTTGTCGCCGTAGCTGTCGGTGTGGAGGTGTTCGAAGATGTGGAAGTGGCAGTATTGGTTGACGTCGCGGTCGGTGTAAAGCTGGCGGTAGATGTCGCGGTGCTCGTGGCCGTGGCGGTGTTCGAGGGCGTGGAAGTTGTTGTATTCGTCGCCGTGACGGTATTGGAAGCTGTGGAAGTGGCGCTACTCGTAGCCGTCATTGTATTGGTTGCCGTCGGTGTCGAGGTTGAGGTGCTTGTTGCCGTGGAAGTGGTTGAGGGCGTCGAAGTCGCGCTGTCAGTGGCCATAGCCGTCGGCGTTGGCGAAGCCGAAGCGGTTGCGGTGTTCAAGGGTGTGGAAGTGGCGCTATTCGTCTCCGTGTTGGTGGCTGTCGGCGTATTCGTCGTGGTATTGGTTGCGGTTTGGGTCGCGGTCTTCGTGGCCGTATTCGTAGCTGTGTCGGTGGCCGTGGATGTCGGGGTTGGCGAAGCGGAAACGGTGAGGGATGGAGTCGGGCTGGGGGTGAAGGAATTTGTCGGTGTAGTGGAAGGAGTTGCCGCGGTCGTCGCTGTAGCGGTGTTCGAGGGCGTGGAAGTTGGCGTCCAAGAAACGGTGGGGGTTTCCGAGGGAGTGGGCGTGGCCGTCGCGGAAGCCGTGACCGTGGAGGCCGGGGTGTTCGACGCCGTCGGGGAAGGCGACCCCGTGGCCGTCAGGGTCGGCGTACCGCTGGGGGTTCCCGTCGGAGTCCGCGTGGGCGAGGAACTGGGCGTGGAGGAAGCGGTGGGACTGGGCGTGGGGGAGGCCGTGCGGGTGGGGCTGGCGGTGGGTGTTGAAGTGGGTTTGGGAGTGGGGCTGCAGGCGAAAGCGGCCGTCCCCGTGAGGTCGTTGATCAGCCCCTGACCCGCGGGCGATCCCCAGCCCGTGGCCAGGTCGTAGCCGGTGACGGCGGAATAAAGCGCCGGGTTTCCGGCGAGGTTGTTGTTGCCGGTCGTGATGTCGTGGAAATCATTCCCATAATTGCTCCCCTGGCCGATGGAGTAAAGGGCGGTATTGGCGAAGTCGATGGTCACCCCGTCCGCCTGGCCCTGCTGGTTGGCCAGGGCCATGAAGCCGGCCCAAAGGGGCGTCGCCGCGCTGGTGCCCACCACCGTGTAATAGGAATAATTGGAGTTGCTGGTGTAGCTCTTGTCCGCCGTGACGAAGTCGTTGTCCGCGTTCATGGACACGTCGGGAATGTTGCGCTGGACGGTCGAGCCCCCGTTGGCGGTCATGTTCAAGCCCTGTTGATAGCTGGGAATGGAAACCAGGGAACAAACGCCCCCGCCTCCCGCGTAGGTGGTGCCGCTCAACGGCGCGTTCCAAGTGGTTTCGGATTTATAGGCCCCGCCCTGCATCGTCAACTGCGTGCCCCCCACCACCGTCATTTGGATGGAGTTGTAGAGGTTGATGGGCGGAGGAACTGTGGGCGTGGGGTCGCCGGACACGTAGGCCCCGTAGTCCCCTGCGGCCTGGAAGAAGGACTGCCCCTGGGCCGCGAACTGCTGGAAGGTGACCGTGGTGGCGGCGTCCCCGAATCCCGTCCAGGAACAACTGATCTGCGAAGCCTTGTCGTCAGTGGCGATTTGGTTCAAGAGCAGGTCCGAGGGGGTGTTGGAGGCGCCGTTTGGCGCCTCATAAACCAAAACCTGCGACAGGCCCGGCGCCATATCGATGGCCATCTCGATGTCCAGGGAGCACTCGACGATGCCGTTGGAGTCGGAGGTGGTAAGTGTAAACCCGTCCACCGGCACGTTGGTGAGGGTGACGTTGGGCAGGCCCGCGAGGCTCTCGTAGCCCGTGATGTCGGAGGCGTAGTAACCCTCGAACTCCACCAGCGCCACCGACTGCCCGCTGCCCGTCAGGCAGACGCCGGGAACATAAGCATTACGGAAGTCATTACCCCAGAAAAGCCCGCCGGGGGCCGAGCCCGTTCCCGGCGTGGGCGTGGGGGTGGGCGTGTGGCGTAGCGCCGCCGGCTGGGGCCCGGAAGCCGGGGCCGATCGGCGAACGGTGGTGGAATTTTTGATGTGAACCATAGGTTGGGGTTTGTGAAGGTTATCCAATCCGCTGATGTGGAGGATGGGAACGTCCAGGTCCAGGGAGGGTTCGTTTTGGGGCGCGAAGACCTCCGATCCGTCGGGCCGCCGGTACCGGCCCAAGCTGACATAGAAGGCCTTCTGGACGTCCACCGCTTTCCCCCCGACTTCGAGCATGACCCGGTTGGGGGAGATGGAAATCACCGTCAGGTTTTTCGACCGTGCGAAGGCTTGGACCGCCAGGTAGTCGGCCTCGCTGGGGCCATAGGTTTGGGCGAACTGCCCGGGGGTAAGGTAATGCCGGTAGAGGGGGCTTTTCGGATCGCCAACCTGTTTCAAGAATTCCCCAAGCTGGATGGAATTCCGCAGGGGTAGGGTGAGGACGAGGGTCAAGTGGGCGCTGTCGTCCACGGGCCCCACGAAAGGTAGGGACGCTGTTTCGGCCGGCACGTGGCCGTGGAGCTGCTGGCGCCCCGCCGCCCCGGCTGGGTTTCCAACCCCAATGGAAAGGGCGGTCAGGCCCCAAATGATCCATAATCTACGCACGACGGACACCTTTTATTGTTGCGCCGGACCCTGCAAGGGCCAGCCGGTTCTTTTCTTAAAGAGAGTTTTGGAATGGGTTTTGAGGGGAGATTATAGGTCCCCGGGGTGGAGGGACTGGGTAAAAAAAGGGTAAGTCTTTTGGCAAAAAAACTTTGAAATTCTTGGGTTTACTGGCGGTTATCTCTTTTTCTTGGGACGAAGGCTGTCTTGAATGAGCTTTCCAAGGGGAAGGGGGATTGCGTAAAAAGAGGGGCGGCTCAGGGTACCGCCCCCAACTCTCTCTCCTAATTTTAGGAATGATGGATTCTTGTTTCTGCTTCCCGCTTTTCCTGACGACTGACAGCCGCCGCCTGTCGACTGCGGTTAATGCGCGTCCGCGGGGTTGCCCAGGTGCTCGGCCTTTTTCATAAACAGGATCGGGATGCCCGCCACGGCGAAGCCGACCACCATCACCCAGGCCATCTGGTCGAAGGCCATGACGAAGGCCTGCTTCTTCACGCGGAAATAAGCTTCCTTGACCATCAGGGTGTCGGGGTTATAAAGGCCCATCTGGTCGGAAAAATGGTAGGCCATGGCCTGGGCCCCGCGGGCCCACTGGCTGAAGCCCATGGTCAGGGGACTGATGTACTGCCGCAAGTGGTCATAGGCCGCGTCGTTGGCGTTGCCGAACATGGTGGAAAGAAGCGCGATGCCCAGGCTGCCCCCCAGCTGGCGCGAGAGGTTCATGATGCCGGCGGCCTGGCCTAGGGCCGGGCCCTTGAAGCCCCCTAGTACCATGGCGTTGATGGGAATGAAAAGCGCGGCCATGCCCAGCCCGCGGATCATGAGGGGCCAGAAGAGGTTCCAATAGGTGGACTGGGGCGTGAAATGGGCGATCATGAAAAGCGCCACGTCCGTGATGCCGATGCCCCAGGCCATGAAGAGGCGCGGGTCCCGCTTTTGGAGCTGGAACCCGATGATGGGCATCATCATGCCCGAGACCAGGGCGCCGGGTGTGAAGAGGTTCCCGGTCTGCCCCGCGTCCAGGTTGAGGATGTTGGAGGCGAAGATGGGGATGAAAAAGATGAGCCCGTAAAGCATTCCGCCCACGCAGCCCATCATGATGGTGCCGTTGATGAGCCCCGGGTTCTTGAAGAGTTTCAGGTCCACAATGGGGTGTTCCCGCGTGACCTCCCACCAAATGAAAAAGGGAATGCAGAGTCCCGCCACGATGGTGAAGGCCAGGATGAGCTTGGAGGAAAACCAGTCGTCGGCCCGGCCCCGCTCCAGGACGAACTGCAGGCAGCCGACCCCCACGACCAAAAGCATCAGCCCCACCGTATCCACGGGGGCCGCCTTCATTTTTGCGTTGGCCTCGGCGTGCTCCCCATCCTCGGCATGGTCCTTGATATAGAGAGTAGCTAGGAAGGCCGCCAAAAGGCCCAGGGGCAGGTTGATGTTGAAGATCATGCGCCAGCCGAAATGGTCGGTCAGGTAGCCGCCCAAGGGCGGGCCGATGGTGGGGCCGATGATAACCACCATGCCGTAGAGGGCGCTGCCGATGCCCGAGCGCTTTCCCGGGAACATTTCCTGGATGAGGGCCTGGGAAGTGGGTAAAAGCGCCCCGCCCGCCGCTCCTTGGATAATGCGGAAGAGCACTAGCGTCCAGAGATTGGGTGCCATACCGCAGGCCACTGAGGTGAGCACGAAAAGGAGGATACAGGTGATGTAGTACTTGCGCCGGCCGAAGCGGTTGCCCAGCCATCCTGAAATGGGCAGCACGATGGCGTTGGAAATGATGTAGCCCGTCACCACCCAGCCGATCTCGTCCAGGGTGGCTCCCAGGTTGCCCATCATGGTGGGGATGGCCACGTTGACGATGGAAGTGTCCACGATCTCCAGGAGGGACGCCAGGCCGGCGGTAATGACCACCAGGATGGCCGCCCGGTTGATGGGGGGCGCCGACGCGGCTTCGGTTTTTGTGATGGTTGCGGTTGCGGCGCTCATTGATGAACCTCTGAAAACAGTTTGCCGTCATTGCGAGGAGTGGTCCGCGAATAGTGGGCCGGTTACGACGAAGCAACCTCAGTTTGAAAAAAACTCAAAGCATCCTGCAACTGAGTTTGCTTCGTCATGTTCGACCGCCTATTCGGCGGTCATTCCTCGCAATGACCGCGGCTAACTCTTTATGATCTATCTTTTCCTAAATACCCCGAAAAATGAATAGGGTTTACGGGGGCCGTGGAAAATGCCCTCCTTGATCATCACCATCTCAAAAGCGTCCACGAAGACGTCTTCCAGTTGTTCTTCCGTGAAGCGGAAAGGCCCGGACCCGGTGGTCAGCTTGGGTTCCTTGAAACTGAAAACCTTAAGCGCCAGCAGGCCGTTCTTCTTCAGGAGGCCCGCCACCATTCGGGCGTAATCCGCCCAAGTATCGGAAGGCAGGGTGTGAAAACAGCCCCGGTCATTCACCAACGACGCGTCCCCCCGGCCCTTGAGAGCCAGGACATCGGCAGCCACGAATTGGATCTTCCCTTCCACGCCGAACTTGGCGGCGGCTTCTTTCGCCAGCTTCACGGCCGTGGGGGAAATGTCCACGGCGATCACTTTCCACCCCTGGCTAGCCAGGAAGACCGCGTCATTGCCCGGCCCACAGCCCAGGTCGTAGGCCTTATCCGGCGTCGCTTGGACGCCGTCCAACAAGTCCTTTAGGTCTCCGTCCGCCATGCCGGCGTTCCAGGGAAGTTCCTCCGGGGGCGTTTGGCGGTAGGTTTCCTCCCAGGATCCCTGGAAGCCGGTGGTGCCTTTATACTCAACCATCCCAAAACCTCTTTTCAGTGAACTTTTATATTCACAACAGCGGACAACCCCGCCGCCAGGCGGTCTATTTCGTCCTTCGAGAGATTGGGCAGGTCGATCTTCACCGGAACGCGCTGGACCACCTTGGTGAAGTTGCCCGTGGAATTATCCGGTGGCAAAAGGGTGAAGGTCGATCCGGTGGCCGAGCCGATACTGTCCACTACGCCGTGGAAGTTCTTTCCGGAAATGGCGTCCACTTCCACGTTCACGTTCTGGCCGGGCTTGATGCGGGAGAGCTGGGTTTCCTTGAAATTGGCCTCCACCCAACGCTCATTGGAGGAGACGAAGCCGAACAACGCCTGGCCTTGCGGAACCACCATTCCCACCTCCACCGACTTCTTGGCAATGGTGCCGTCGGTGGGCGCGACGATCTTGGTATAGTCCAAGTTGAGGTTGGCCTGGGCCACCTTGGCCTGGTCGGCCTTCAAGCGGTTACTCAGGTTGCCATATTTGGCCACGGCGGCGTCGTAGTCGGATTTAGAAACCGCCTGGTCGTCAAGGAGCTTCTTAATGCGTCCCAGGTCCTTGTAGGCCTGGTCGAGATCCGCCTGGACGGAGTTTTGGTCGCCCAGAGCCTGGGTCATGGCTTGCGAATAGTCATGGTCATCCAGTTGGGCCAGCACCTGGCCCATGGTCACCGCCTGGTTTTCCACCACATTCACCTGGGTCACCGTGCCGCTGATGCGCGGGGCCAGCATGAGGGCGTGGGCCTCTACATAGGCGTCATCCGTGCCCTCGTAGTAGTAATTCTTCACGATGAAGTAACCGGCGATCACAACCGCCACAACGGCCACGATCCGCAGGATATTTTTTCTTTTCCCGTTGTCGGGCGCCGCCGCGGGCGAGGGTATTGTCTTAGTCATGGCTCAACCTCTTTCCTGTTAAAAGTTCCAGATTAATGAGGGCCTCCAAGGCTCCCAATTGGGCCTGCACCAGTTCGGCGGAAGCCCTGTACTCTTCCGATTCCGCATCCAAAACGTCAGTGGTAGTGCGCGTGCCGGCCTTATAACTCACCAAGGCCAGCCGTGCGCTTTCCTTGGCCTCGTCCACGTTCTTCAACTGGGTCTTGTAAAGGGCCACGCTGGAAGCCAGCCGCCTCTTCCATTGGTCAAAATCGTAGGGGGTCTGGAGTTGGGCGGCTTCGTAATTATCCTTGGCTTGTTTGGCTTGTTCGTCCGCCTCGTTGGCCTTGGCCACCGATTCCCCACCGTCCAGGATGTTCCAGGTGGCGGAGGCGCCGAAGAAGTAGGAGTTAAGGTAGTCGCCCGTGTTATTGATTTGGTTGGCGGAGAAGTTGTAATCCTGGCTGTTGTACCACTGGTACTCGCCGATCAGGGAGATCTTCGGCACCCAAAGCGCCGCGCCGGCGGCGGCGCTTTGGTCGGCCGCGGCCAAGGACTGAAGCTTCGTGGCCTGCAGTTGGGGGCTTTGGGTGATGTCGATGGCGGTCACGTCCTGAATCAAGGCGTCCAGGTCCAACACGGGCATCTCGCCGGTCAGGGCCCGCGAATCGTCCTTGAGCCCCATGGAGCGAGTCAGGGCCTCCCGGGCCAAGGCCACATTGTCATGGTAGGAAACGGCCTCGGACTTGGCCTCGGACAACTGCACGTCCACACGTAGTTGGTCGTACTTGGTGGCCTGGCCGTTGGCCAGTTGGTCTTCCACAATGTTCAAATGGCTTTCAAGGGTCTTCACATTCTCATCCGCCATGTCCGAGAGCAGCTTGGTGGCGAGGGAGGCGTAAAACTTGAATCGCACGTCCTCCTGGAGATGAATCAGGGCGTAATCGGAAAGGACCTTTTTCGCCTCGTGGCCGTTGTTAGCTGCGTCCAATTGATGGATGTTCTTAAAGCCGTCGAAGAGGTCGAAGTTCGCGTCTAACGCGAGGGTGGTGTTGGGGAAGTTCTCAGGGAAGGGGCTGAACTCGTTGGGCCCCAGGAAATTAACGCCTTCCTGCGCGTACTTAGTCGCGAAGAATTGCTTGCCGCTGACCGTCACGCTGGGAAGAAACCCCTTGGAGATCGCCTCCAGTTGCTCCCAACCCGCCTCTTTTTCCGCGTCCTGGGCCGAGCGGTAGTCCGGTGAATTTTGCAGGGCTTCCTTCTGGGCCTGCTCCAGGGTCAGGGACCCGGTGGAAACCGGGGCCGCGTTGTCCTGGGCCCCCGCAAGGGAAGCCGCCGAAACCGCCAGCATGAAGAGCAACCTTGCCGTTCTTTTCATCCTTCCCCTCTTTCCTTAGCCTTGGTTGACGAATAATGCGTAACGACCAATTTCCTCAAAAGCCCCCGGAGCTCTTTTTGCTCCTTCGCCGAAAGACATTCCAAAAACTGCTTTTCCACCGCCGCGGCCAAGTGGTGGGCCTTGGAGAGGACCTCCTTGCCCTTGGCCGTCAGGTAAACGGCATGGGACCGCCGGTCGGTGGGATGCTCCTTGCGTTCCACGAAACCTGATTTTTCCAAATCATCCAGGATGCCGACCATGGTGGTCCGGTCCACATAAATGCACTTCCCGATCTCCTGTTGGGTGATGGAGCCCCTTTCTTCCAGGACCGAGAGGGTGCCGTAATGCTTGGCGGCCAGCCCCAGGGGGCCGAGGCGTTCCTCATAGGCCTCCTTAAAACGGTAGGCCGATTTGTTCAGGAGAAACCCGGTGCGGCCCAGAAGGCACTCGGAAAGGCCCAGTTCGCCCTCCTGGGTTTCTTCGGGCCTTTTTTCGACTTTCTTGAGGATCATGACACGCCTTGCGCCTTTCGTTCACTGCCAGTGATGATCAGTAGTACTGATTATCAGGAACAGTGTCAATACCCTTTTTTAAATTTTTCTTTTTCGTAACGAAAGAACCTGCTCGCGACAATTTTGGCGTGTCGGGGCCGGGGGGGACCAGGGGTTAACCCTTAGTTAAGGGCCGGGGAAGACGCTTTTCGGCGCCCTCCCCGCCTTTCAATCGATTTGAGGCATTGGATGCCAAGCTTTTTAGTTCTTAACGGGCGGTTGAGGGGCCGGAGCCGATTGGGGCGCCGGATAGGGGTAGCCGTAATAACCCGGATAGCCGCAATAGGGCCTGTGCCACAGGTGGAAAAGGCCGAAGATGACCGCGGCCAGGATGAGGACCTTGAACAACCCGAATTCCCCGTAGCGGTAGCCGTGGCAGCCGTAGCCGTGCCAGCCCCCGCCCCAGCGGCCCATGCCATGCATGCCGCCGAAATGCTCCTTGAAAAATTCCTTTCGGGTTTCCATGCGGAGTTTTTCTTCGGCGATGATGCGGTCCTTATCTTGTTCGTTGAGTTCCATTTTGCTTCTCCTTCAGTTGAAATCGGGGCTTGAAAACTTCCCCGTGATTTCAAGATAAGGTGGGAAGGGGAGGAAAGCTTTTCGGGGCTGTTTCACTTTGTAACAAGGTGTAACGCGGAAACAAAAGCCGAATGGCCACGGATGCACACGGATGGATAAAAAAGGATAAAGTCTCAAAATTCTGTTTGGAGTTTAATTTATCCGCGTGAATCCGTGTTCATCCGTGGCCGAATCGACTTTAGATTTTTGTTTGGGGTTGGCCGTTTACGTCGTAGGCGGCTTCAAATCCTCAAGTTTGGGAGGCGGATCCAGCGTCAGGGCGCCCGAGGGGCACATGATGACTTGGTTGCGGATCTCGATGGTCCCGGCCGCGTGGGGGTCCACCCAGGGCCGCCGGGAGGGATCGAAAACCTTGGGAAGCCCCGCCGCGCAGATTCCCGAATGGATGCAGAGATGCGGCTGCCAGATGACGGTAATTTCCCCGTTGGGGTAGCGCTTGGTGATTTTCCGTTTGAATTCCACGAGGATCCCCCCATCCGCCCTAGAAGTTCACGTCCATCCGGGCTCCGGTCTGCGCCAGGAGGTTGCCCTGGTCGAAGGTGCCGCCCGTGTTGCCCCAGGGAGCCGACGCATAGACCCGGCCGTCGATGCGGTTCGTGAACTGGCAGATGACGTCCAGCCGGGAATAGCCGCTCTGGCCGTTGAAGTCATAAAGGTTGGTTTCAGCGAAGGTCATGTCCGTCCACTTGAAGGGGCTGGCCAGGTCCAGGGCGAAGATGCCGAACTGCGTGGAGGAATAGCTCTCGAAGCTCGATCCCGCGCTCAAGGTGGGGTAACTAGCGTATTCCGCCTCCAGGGTCACGGTTTGGGTCTGTTCGTCGGCGTAGCGGACTTCCCAGCTGGCGCCCGTGCTGAAGGCGCCTTCCCAGTTGCCGCTGGAATTCTGCCCCGCGGCCCCCTCGAAATAGGCGTCCAGATCGCCGATGCCCTGGGAGATGTCGAACCCACCCCGGCCCGACTGGCCCTTGGGCAGATAGCCCGAAAGCGAGATCTCACCGCTCTCCAGGAAGCCGAAGCTGTCGTAGCCCACTTCCCCCCGGAAATAGCCCCCGGCGGGGTTGCCGTTGGTGGGGTTGCCGGGAAGCCCGGTCAGGTAGAGGTTGGCCGTGCCAGATGGAATCTGGGCCATAACCATGTCCACGCCCGTGCGCTCGTCCGAGGGCAGGAAAAAGTCGTAGGGCTGGGAGTTGAGGAAGTCGGTGGGGTTGAAGAACTTGGCCGCCCCGTACTTCACTTTCTGGCGGCCAATGGTGAGGAAGATCTCGTGGGCGAGGTTGGCTGAGATGCGCAGTTCCTGCAGCTGCACCGAGAGGTTGTCGCTGTTTTGTTGGCCGAAGCCGTAGGGGTTAACGTAACTACTGGCGGTGACACTGCCGCTGGAGACCCCGGTGGGATCGTAGAAGGTGCGAAGGCGGACGAAAACCCGGTTGTCGTTCTCCAGCTTGGAGTCCAGGTAGAGGAAGAGGATGTTGGGATTGCTGATGACGTCCTGGTTCAGGGAAGTTCCCTTCTGGAGGTAATAATCCGCCTCGGTGGAAAGGGTGCCGCCGATTTGGGTGTTCTCTTCGGCGGAGGTTAAAAGGTTGTTGGGTTTGCCGGCCATGGTATCCGGGTTGGAGGCGGCTGGCGTGGGCCCTGGGGTGGCCGTGGTGGAGGTTCCGCCGAACATTTCGCTTTCGGAAGGCCGGTCGTCGGCCAAGAGCGGTGACGCCACCAAAAGAACAGCAGCCAAGATAAGGAACCTTTTCATTTCGAACCCCTTTAAGCAAAAACGACGAAAGGCAATTTTGCCACGGATGCACACGGATGAACACAGATGAATAAAAAGAATCCAAAAGCTTTTGTTGAAATTGTAAATCTTACCCGTGTTAATCCGTGTGCATCCGTGGCCATGAATTTTTTGCTTAGGTTACCGGCTCTTCGTTTCCAGCCACGCTTTCGTGAACATGTTTTCCGGCAGGGGCGACAGGTCCACCGACTGGATGATGACCAGGGTGGAATTGCCCTTGTCGATCTCGTCGTAGATGTGGATCTCGTGCGGGAACCACTGGTAATCCTTCTTGGCGTCGCTGTAGAGCTTGTCCCACTTAGGGTCGTAGCTGGTGCGCATGAGCCGCCCCGACAGGGCGAAGTCCTGCCGCTTGAGGTAGTTGCCCGTGGCCTCGTCCACCCAGAACTCCACGATCGGGTAGGCCACGTCGATGCCCGGCTTGACGGTTAATTTCAGGTGCCAGACGGTGAAGCTGCCCAACTTTTCCTCGCCCACGAACTGGGGGTCGTACTGGTTGGCCAGGTCCGACTGGTCGAAGTCCTCGCGGTTCGAGTCCGTGCCGCCGATGCGCTCGCGGTCCGTACGGCGCTCCCACTTGCCCACCGTGGGGTCGTAGTACCAGAGGTTCCGGTCCACCCGCAGGTAGCCCTTACCCGCGTCGGTCTTGGGCTTGGTGAAGAGAATCATGAGCTTCTGGTCGACGTCCCTGCGGTACACCAGGGCCTCCTGGGCGATGTCGGGCTTGTCCTTCTGGTGCTGTTCCAGGTAGACCAGGGCCTTGTAGTCGCCGCCGCTTCGGATGCGCAGGTCGATGCCCTTGAGGATTTCAATCATCTTTTCCTGGCTCAACCCCTGGGCGAACAGTATCCCCGGCGCCAACAACACCGCTGATAAAAACAATAACCGGGTCTTCATAAGAGAATCCTTTTCTTTAGTCTTCAACTGTCGATTGCGAACTGCCAACTGTAAACTGGTTTTTCATCCGACATGGGACATGGCCGTGATGGGTTTCATCCGGGCCGCCCTGAACGAAGGGATCAGCGAAATCAGCGTGCAGCAAAGGGTGATGATGGCCGCCCCCTTGAAGATGCGCTCCGGGTCCAGCGCGAAGTGGAAGGTGGAGGACATGATGAAGAATTCCGCGCCCGGCGGCACCGGCAGGTGCAGGGCGTCGAGGAAAACCGCCAAAAGGCTTCCCAGGAGGGCTCCGGCGGCCGTGCCGAGGGCCCCCAAGCAGAAGGCCTCCATCACGAACATGCCCATCACGGCCCGGCGCCGCATGCCGATGGCGCGCAGCGTCCCGATCTCGCGGGTGCGCTCCCGGATGGCGATCCAAAGGGAATTCATGATCCCCACGGCGATGATGATTAGAAGGATAGTGGTCAAAAGGAGGCTCAATCCGTCGATGGCAGCCAGGGCCCAAATGATGTAGCTGATCTCGTCCTCCCAGGTGGTGATATCCAGTTTCTGCCCGGTCCATTCCTCGCGGTTGAGCTCGTCGAACTTCTGCCAGAAGACCTTGTTGGCCTCCCGGTCCATGACCGTATAGCCCGCGGCCGAAAGGGCCTTGCGCAACAGGTCCATGTCCCGGGGGATTTGGTTCATGTTCTTCAGATAGACGAGGATGGCGCCCGTGGCCGAATCGTTGATCTGGTAGAGCTGATTGAGGGTTTGTTCCGGCACGAAGACGTTCCAGGCCGTCATCAGGCCCATGTCCTTGGCCACGCCGCAAACCCGCACGTCCACCGTGTTGTTGACGCCCCGGTCGGTGAGCACGGAAAAGACCAGGCTGTCGCCGGTCTTCACCTTGAGTTTTTTGGCCAGGGTTTCAAACAGGAGGAGGGAGCCGGGTTTGGCCAGGTCCTCCACCTTTCCCTCCTCCATTTTAATGACCTTGGGCAGGCGGGGTTCGTGGGCAATGTCCACGCCCGCGATTCCCACCTGGGCGCTGGTATCCGCCGAAACCAGCCGGGCCCAGCCCCGGCCCCGGGCTGTCAGGTAATCCAGGTCCGGCAGGGTCTTGGCGACGATGTCCTCGATCTTCTGGTAGTCCGTCACCAACGGCGCGCTTTGCCCGGCCGTCACCTTGTAAAAGCCGCCAATATTCAGGTGCCCGGTGGCCACCGTGGTGGCCGACTCGAGCATGGTGGCTTTCACCCCCGAGGAAAGGCAGCCCAGGAAGACCAGCAGGGTGGTCACGCCCGCGATGGCGCCGCCCAGGAGCAGGCTGCGCCGGCTGTGGGTCAAAAGATTGCGGAAGGCGATCAGGAACAATTGGGAAAAACCTTCGAACCAATGTCTCATTTTAGTCCTCCGCCGCGATGGCCTGGATTGGCGACACCCTCGTCGCCATCCAGGCGGGATAAAGCGCCGAGATGCAGGTAACGATCACCACCACGATGAAGGCACCGATGAGGCTTCCCGCGTTCAGCCAGGGGAAAAGCTTGGGCCCGGAGAAAAAGAAATAAAACCAGTCGTTGGGCGCGGTGATCCCGAAGTGCCCGAGGAGGACCACCAGGGCGCTGCCCAGCGCCGATCCGAGGGTCCCGAAGAACAGTCCCAGGACCAGGGTCTCGATCAGGACCATAAACAGAACAAAAAGGCGGCGGGCCCCGATGGCGCGCATGGTGCCGATCTCCCGGATGCGCTGGAGGGTGGCCATGACCACCGCGTTGTTGATGATGACCAGCATCACCACGAAGATGATGAAGCTGGCCAGGAAAAGGACAAGTTTGGTGATGTTCACGAACTGCCCGACGAAGCCCGTGGACATCTGCCAGTCGATCACCTTCAGGCCCAGGCTGTTCTTATCCGAGATCACCTGGAGTTCCTTCATGGTTTGTTTCAACTGGGCCGGGTCCTTCAGGATGACGGCGGCCCCCATGACTACGCCCTTCTCGATCTCGTCCTGGCTGTAGGTTTGGCTGGCCAGGTCCACCCGCTTCACCTTGGCACCGCCCAGCTCGGCCGCGTCGTTGATGGGCTTTTGTTTGGCCTTTTCCACGGTGGTGGAGGAGCCGCCGAAGAGGTCGGCCTCGGCCTGGTCCCGCGGGACGAACTTGACGCCCGCGGCCTTCTCCAGTGATTTTGTTTCGGCGATCTTTTCTGGCGTCACGTAGCCGTAAAGGTCCCGGAAGCTCATCAGGTCCATCAGGCTCAGGGATCCGGCCATGCTGGATTTCTCCAGGCCCTTGAACTGGAAGGTGCCGTAGATCTTCACGTTCACGGCTTCAACGTAACCCGATTTGGTGTAGGTCTTGATGGTCAGGGTATCGCCCGGCTTCAGGCGATAGAGTTCCACCAAAGGGGCGATCTGGTCGTAAAAGACCTTGTAGCGAGCTTCGAAGTTGGAGTCGTCCATGTCGAAGAAGGCGGAAAGCAATGGGGGCAGGTCCGTCTCCTTCGAGCCCAGGGTGGCTTGGAGGATGGAGACGGCTTTCTGGCTGGAAAGGGGGTCCAATTGAAGGACAATTTCGCGGGTTTGTTGGCGGTTCTGCCGTACCAAATCCTGCAGGTCGGGGTTTTTGGCGATGGTCTGCCGCTTTTCCGTGACCGCCTGATGGATTTGGTCCAGGCGGTAGGCGGACTTGAGCTTGAACATGGTTTCATAGACGTACTTGGACAGCAGCATGCCCCGGTGGCCCGGGGGGACCCTCTGGCCATCCACGATCTGGAGGCGGTCGAAGGACTTGGCAAAGGCGTCCAGATCCGTGCCCACGTAGGAAAGGAAGATCTGGTCCGAATCCGGCACCAGGTAGGCGATCTTGTTTTCCAGGAACTCCAGGTGGTTGAGGGGATCGGCGTCGAACCCGGCCCAAAAGGCCGGTGAGGCCGCGCGCTGCAGGTCAATGATCGATTGGGGGTCCACTGAACCCGCCGCTCCGATCTTGTTGTGCTTTCCCATGTCGGTTTGGATGACGGAGACCATCTGCAGCACGTGGGCCTTCAAGCTATCAATCACGGCCTTGGGTTGCCTTGTGCCGGGCGACTCGGCCTTGCGGAGCTTCTCCAGGATCTGGTCGATGGTGTTGCCGTAGACCACGATGGCGGTATTGACGCCCTCGGGCACCACGGCCTTGACGTTGGGATCGGACAGGAGGGGCCCCTTGATCGCGGAGAAGTCCGGGATGGGGTCCAGGTCCGGGATCTGCCAGTTGTCGAAAAGCGCGGGTTTGTCCTTGGAGGAAGCCTCGTAAACCTGGATGTGGCCGGCCACCGAGTCGATGATGCTCTTGCTCATGGTCTTGTCCATGCTGTTGACCAGGCAGCCTCCGACCACGAAAAAGAAAGTGCCCGCCAGGATGATGAGGCCTACTACCACGTTGAGGAAGCTGGAGAAAATGTTTCGGAATGCGATGCGAAGAAGGAGGAGGAACCAGCTCATTAATGTCTCCCCGCGGCGGTGGCCTTCCCCTTGGCGATGCGGCCGTCAGCCAGTCGGATGACCGAATTGGCGTGGCCCATGACCTTGGCGTCGTGGGTGGAGAAAATGAAGGTTGTCTTCTCTACGCGGTTCATTTCCTTCATCAGGTCGATGATGTTTTCACCCGTCACCGAATCCAAGTTGGCGGTGGGCTCGTCAGCCAGGACGATCTTGGGGCGCGTCACCAGGGCCCGGGCGATGGCCACCCTTTGCCGCTGGCCCCCGGAAAGCTCGCTGGGCCGGTGCTTCGAGTGTTTGTCCAGCCCCACCTTTTCCAGAAGCTCATCCACCCGCTTAGCCCTTTCTTCCGGCGTGAACTTGCGCTGGAGCAGGAGGGGGAATTCGACGTTCTGGGCCACGGAAAGGACTGGCACTAGGTTGAAGCTTTGGAAGATGAAGCCTAGGGTGTTCAGGCGTAGGTTAGTTAATTGGCGGTCGTTCAAGTTTTTGGTGTCCTGGCCGTCCACCAGCACCGTGCCGCGGGTGGCGGTGTCCACGCAGCCGATGAGGTTCAAAAGGGTGGTCTTGCCCGACCCTGAGGGGCCGACGATGGAGAGGAAGTCTCCTTGGGCGACCGTGAGGCTGACGCCTTGCAGGGCCGGCACCACCACCTTATCGAGATGATATTCCTTCACGACATTCCGAATGGAGACAATTTCAGCCATCTTGGTCCTCGCTTGAGAGGTTGATTTTTTTCGGGGCATTTCGGCGCGTCCTTTCCCTTGGGTTTCCAGCTTGCGGCGGAGGGTGGGGCACCGATTTTCTCCGATGGACCCGACAATAAACAATACCTTTTTATAATGATTTTCAGCTTTGTTTCACTTTGTAACCGTTTGTAACGCTCGAACCGGCGTCAATATCTCTCCCGTAATTTGCAAAAGCCCTATCGTTCCTTCTGCATTCGTTTTTTTCTCATCTTCTCGCCCCAGGCTTTCCAATCCTTCAGGGTCCAATTTTTGTAATCGAGGTCGGCCAAATCCGCGTATTCAGCCCATTCTTTCCAGTCATCCTGATGCCAAGGCGGGGCGTCGGCCATGGCCCTCGGCATGACTAGGCCGAAAAAGGCCGAAGTCAAGGCCAGCAGCCCTCCGATGACAAGGCCCGTGATCACGAAAATCATCAAAAGTTTCGGGCCCAGGGCCTGTCCATAGGCCAATATGATCCAGGGAAATCCCAGGGCGATCCCAACGCCGCCTAGGACACCAATCACCGCGATAGCGGTACCGCCGCCGAACAAAACGTTCGTATGCCCCTTTTCATGGTTCTTCGGTTCTTCACTCATAGATCCTCCTTGGTTCCTCTTATTGCTAATGGCCCGGCGGACGGCGCACTACCAAAATCTTCTGCAAGGCCTGCAGGGCGTAACGGCACCGGCTTCCCGCGGTGTTCAGGGAAATCTGGAGGGCTTCCCCGATTTCCCTGAACGACAACCCCATGTAATATTTCATGCGGATCACCGTCCGCTGGGCTTCCGGCAGGCTTTGGAGGGCCTGTTCCAATCGGGCAGGATCGGCGGTTTCGGCCCCCGCCTCCAGTTCCCGTTCCCCGGAAGCCGGTTCAGCTATTTCCTCCAAGGGAAGATGGACCCTTCCCCTTGTCCGCCGTTTGATCGAATTTAACCAAACCGCCCGGGCCACGTAAGCGCCCGGATTGTCGACCTTTAAAAAAGCCCGTTTTTCCCACAAATGCGCCAGTGTTTCCTGGACCACATCTTCCGCTTCCTCGCGGCTTCCCAGGACCCGGTAGGCTAATTTCACCCAGAGACGCCGGTTTTCCCCAATGAAGGCCTGGAAAACTTCCGCTTGTTGAAAGTCTTTCATGGCCCGGTTCAAACCTTTCTCATGAAGATGGATCCATTGAGGGTGACTTTTGTCTATGGAAAATGGCGGGCTTGGGGCTAAATTCCTCGCCAACTTTCGCGCTGGCAATCCAGGATAACCAGCAGGGTCCCCTAAAACATCCTTTCCCTTCCACTAAAACGACGAATAGAAGGGGTTAAAAGCTACAAGTTGGGGAAACTTTTTCATCTTGTACCACTTTGTAACAAAAGGTAACAACGGGAGGTTAAACAAGCCGCCCATGCTAATATTTAGAGTATGAAAAAACATCGTGTTGCATTTGGATATTAAAGATGGCCGCTAAAAAACAAATCCTCATCATTGACGACGACCAGAAGCTCAACGAGCTCCTGAAAAGCTATCTATTGAAGTTCGATATGCGCGTGATGGCCGCCGTGAACCCGGAGGAAGGCCTGAATCTCCTGAAAAAACGCGGGCCCGACCTGGTGATCCTGGACGTGATGCTACCCGGGAAAGACGGCTTCGAAGTCTGCAAGGAAATCCGCAAATCCTCCAAAGTGCCCATCATCATGCTCACCGCCCGGGGCGACGTGACCGACCGCGTGGTGGGCCTGGAGATTGGGGCCGACGACTACCTAGCCAAGCCCTTCGAACCCCGGGAACTAGTAGCGCGCATCCAGACCGTCCTGCGGCGTTTTGCGCCTTCACCAGCCCCATCCGCCGGCGGCTTTTTGCGCTCCGACGACCTCACCGTTGACCTGGCCAAGCGCACCGCCTCCCTGAAACAGAAAGAACTGGGCCTCACCACCACCGAATTCGAAATCCTGCTTTTTTTCCTGGGAAACCCCGGCGCGGTCTTGAGCCGCGACCGCATCATGGAGCACCTGAAGGGCATTGAGTGCGAGGCCTTCAACCGCTCCATCGACATCGCCGTCAGCCGCCTGCGCAAGAAACTCAAGGACAGCGCAGAAAACCCCAGGTTTTTCAAGACCGTCTGGGGCGAAGGTTATCTTTTTATCGGAAAGGTCCGGCGCCATGGAAACTGAAAAAACCTCCGGCCCAACCAGCCCAGACCAGGCCACCCGGTGCCCCTGGGGACCACGCCATCGCCACTCCCACGCCCACTGGGGCGGGGGCCCCTGGAACCACCCTCCCCGCCACTGGTTCTTCATGAAAATCCTAATGTTCTTCTTCTGGGTCTGCGTGATCCTGACGATTTCCTTCTTCGCTTTCGGCAGCCTCACCACCCACCGGGTCCTTCACATCTTTGCCATCGTCTTCCTGGTCATGCTGGTGGGTTCTTTCATCCTGCGGCGGATGTTCGGACCCCTGCGCTTCCTGATGCGGGGGGTCCAGGAGATTTCCAACGGCAATTTGGATTTCCAGTTCCCCACCCATGGGCGTCACGGTGAAATTGGGTACCTGGCGGACCAGTTCAACCAGATGGTGAACCATATCAAGGAAATGATCCATTCCAAGGACCAGTTGCTTTTGGATGTCAGCCACGAGCTGCGCAGCCCCCTGACGCGCTTGAAGGTGGCGCTGGAAATGACCCCCAAGAGCAAAATGAGGGATTCCATGATGAGCGACATCCATGAAATGGAAACCATGCTCACTGAAATCCTGGAAACCGAACGGCTCAAGAACGGCAACGGGAAACTTTCCCTGGGGACGGTGGACCTTACTGCCTTGGCCGGCGAAATGACGGAAAAGTACAAGGACCGCAAACCGGGTTTGAGACTCTTGGGGCCGGAAGAAAAACGGGAAGTGACGGCGGACCCCGCCCGCGTGAAAACCGTGCTCCAGAACGTGTTGGAAAACGCCTTGAAATACTCAAGCGGCCAGAAGAAAGCGGTGGAAATCAGCCTGGAATCGGACACCGACAATGCCTTGGTGACAATCCAGGATTTCGGGCCCGGCATCCCCCCGGAGGAGCAGGAAAAAATCTTCGAGCCCTTTTACCGTGTGGACAAGTCCCGCACCAAGGAAACCGGCGGCTACGGGCTGGGCTTGAGCCTTTGCCGGGAAATCATGCTGGCCCACAGCGGGGAGATCACCCTTCAAAGCGAACCGGGCCAAGGGGTTAAAGTGGCTTTGCGATTCCCAGTGAAAGGGCCGGATTCAGGTTCCTTTTAAGCTGGGACACCAAATTTCGGAAAGCCCTTGTCACAACTACAATAACTGCTCAAAATGATTGCAGAGATTTTATGTTTGAAAATGTAAAAAATCAAAGGTTAAAAGTGTTTTTGGTGGAATTGTGGGCTTTGTGATTGATTGGATAGGTAATTCGATAAATCAAAAATGGATGCAATACGTTGGATTTTTTATCTGTGTGTTTTTTGTTTTATCTGGCACCGGTTTTTTTCTTGGGTTTTCATTTATGACAGTGACTAGATTTTTTCAACTTTTGAAGTCGTTAGTTTTAGCAACAGTTGAATTTTTCATACCAGGATCAAAAAAATAAATTCATTTTTGGGACTTTCCACCCAACTCCACCCTCCCCCTAACCATTTACTTCAAAGAACCTAGCCTTTTGAACCGTTCCAATGGATGAAATCCCTTGACCGGTTCCCTGGGGGCGATTAGGCTTTTCCCATGCAAAAGGTACTGGCTTTCCTCCAGGCGCGGCTGGCTTCCTTCAAAACCCCTACTTTTCTAAGGTTCCTGGTCCATGTGAAGCAATTGAAGCCCGAGCCCCTGCCCTGGTTCACCCGGGGCGACCTGGACGGCTTTTTCGGCCTTTTCATCGACAACCTGCTCCAACTCATGCTCATCGGCTATCTCTGCAAGAGCATGTGCGGTTTCCCGACGGATTTTATCACCTCACAAATCCTACCGGGCGCCGCCCTTTCCATCCTATTAGGAAACCTCTTCTACGCCTGGCAGGCCCGCCAGCTGGCCCTGAAAACAAAACGCAACGACGTGACGGCCCTGCCCTTCGGCATCAACACTCCCAGCCTGATCGCCTTCATCGTTCTGGTCATCGCCCCGGTCTACCGGGAAACCGGGAACTTTCGTCTGGCCTGGCAGGCGGGTCTTTTGGCCTGCTTCTTGAACGGCCTGATGGAAATCGGCGGGGCCTACGTGGGCGACTGGCTGAGAAAACACACGCCCCGCGCCGCGTTGCTCTGCGCCCTGGCGGGGGTAGCCATTACCTTCATCGCCATGGACTTCATCTTCCAGATCTTCGCCAACCCCATGGTCGGCCTCCTTCCCACCTTCCTGATCCTCGTTTCCTACGCCTCACGGATCAAATGGCCCTTTTCCCTGCCGGGCGGTTTCCTGGCGGTGGTAATAGGGACAATCCTTTTCTGGGCTTTCCATGCCCTCAACCCGACCAACATCGCCTCGGCCCTGTCCACCGACCCCATCGCCTTGTCCTTCTACCCGCCCCGGCCCATCTTCGGCGACCTGTGGCCCTTCCTGGTGAGTTCGGGATGGAAGTACTTGGCGGTCATCTTTCCTATGGGGCTTTTCAACGTCATCGGCTCCCTTCAGAACCTGGAATCGGCCGAGGCGGGGGGCGACCGCTTCGAGACCAGGCCTTCCCTCTTGTGGAACGGCATTGCGACGCTGCTGGCCTGCTTCCTGGGCAGCCCCTTCCCCACCACCATCTACATCGGCCACCCGGGATGGAAGTCCATGGGGGCCCGTCACGGCTACTCGATCCTGAACGGAGCGCTGATCACCCTGGTGTGCCTGACCGGGGGCGTGACCCTGTTTTTGAGGTTCGTGCCCCGCGAATGCATTTTCGGGATCCTTCTTTGGATCGCCATCATTATCACGGCCCAGGCCTTCATGGAAATCCCCAAGGAGCATTCCCTGGCGGTGGCCTTCGGCCTGATTCCCGCCTTCGCGGCCTATTGTTATTACCTCATTGAGCATGCCCTAAGGGTCGGTGGGGTGGTCATCAATTTGGACATGGCCAACAAGCTCACCAACGACAATTTCTTCATCCGGGGCATCCTGCGGCTGGACCAGGGGTCTCTCCTGGTCTCGATGATTTTCGCCGCGGTCATGGTATTCCTCATCGACCGGAAATTCGACAGGGCCGCCTATTGGACCTTCGCGGCCTCCTTCTTTTCCTTCACCGGCCTCATCCATACCTATATCTTGACCGACACGGGCGTTTTGAACGGGTTCGGGAGTTCCTGGGCACCTAGCTTCGGCTTGATGTACCTGCTGGTAGGAGGAATATTCCTGTTCCTGCATTACAGGCAAAAATCCAGCGCCAAATCCAGCCGTCGCCGGAAGAAGGGCAAAAAGGACGAATTCGCCGCCCCTCCCAAGAGCAAAGTCAGCTACCTGTAAGTCTCTCCCGGTTATCATCCCCTAACACGGTCAACCGCCTTCTTGATACCTAAATAACTTGGAATTTCGCCGGCCCGCGCGTTATTATTTGCCGATTTCAATTATCGAGGTCCCCCATGAAAAAACATCTTATCTTCGGATTGCTGGTGGGCTCCCTGGCCGCTGGAAGCGGTTGGGCGGAAACTTCGGCGGGCGTTACTTCGATCGTCGACCCTTTGTTGGTCGCGCACAAGGATACGGACTTCCACTGGCAAAAATCCTGTGAAACCGACGGGCTGACCATTTACTGGTCCAAAGTAGAGGGAAGCCAGGTCATCGCCTTCAAGGGCGACGGCATCGTGGACGAACCGATAGATAAAGTGGCTTCGGTCATCGTGGATACCACCCGGGGAACCGAATGGATCGACAGTCTGGTGTCTTCCAAAGTCGTTCGCAACCTTACGTCCACTGAGTTCATTGAGTACGACCACGTGGGCATCCCCTTCCCGTTCGACACTGTCATGTCGGACCGGGATTTCGTCTCCCATGTGACGGTGGATTACGATCCCTCCTCCCAGCACCTGACCGTCAGCTACCTTCCCGCCGAGGACGACCAGGCTCCGGTCCTGAGGAAATACACGCGGGGCGTGATGACCTGCGTGTTCAAGATGGTACCCATGTCCCTACCGGGCCAAACCTACGTGGACGCCGAAGTCCATTGCGACCCCAAGGGCGGCGTCCCAAAATGGCTGGTGAATTTCTTCCAACAAGGATGGCCGGAGACGACCTTTGAGAATCTTCGCCGCGAGATGAAGAAACCCGATATCGCGGTGGTTCCCCTTATTGCCAACCTTCTTCAGAAGTCCACCCCTAAGCTGGCCAAAGGAAAGACCGGGACGTTGGCCGCGAATTTGCCCTGACCCGGCCGTTGCTGTCCGTCGCTGTCAGCTTTCGACGGCCGGCCGCCTTTACCGTATCCGCTTCATCGTGTTGAACTTCCACATCCCTTTCTCGAATACCATGTCGTCCTCCCCGTCGGCCATCCCCTCGTTGGTGAATAACATGAACTTGAAGTCACAATCCTTCTCGCCGAGGGTGTGCTCAATGATCTTGATGCCTTTCACCGAACCGTTGTTCAAGCGGTCGGCCCAAAGGGTTTGCAGGGTCATTTCCGGGTGAAGTTTCATGTAATTAAGGACATCATCGCTGAAAAAATCAGCTGTTTCGTCATATTTGCCCTTCAGCGCCAGGCCATAGGCTGTCTCTAAACTGGGGTCCGGCCCCATGTTGGAATGGGAATCCCCACACCCGATCGCCAGCCAAGGTAAGACGAGAACCGCCACCAGTAAAACACTTTTCATATTCCCTCCCTTGAAGAATTATTCCTGAACCTTGATCAACCCACCGCTGTTTTTCCAACGCCACAAAAGCCAGAAAGCCAGCCCCGCCAGCAGGCCTCCCAAGTGGCCTGAATAAGCCACCCCGCTACCATGCTGGTTAAATATACCCAAAACCTGAAGGCCGACCCAAATCGCCAAAACCGCAACGGCGGGCAGGCGGATCAGTTGCCCATTACCGATCATAGGTGTCCCCATCCTAAAAACCAGCCGCCGGTGGGGAAAGGCAAAACCGTAAAAAAGGAGGACACCGGCAATCCCCCCGCTGGCGCCGATATTGGGGATATCGGAATCGGGGTTGAAGCAGAGTGTGAAAAGGCAGCCACCGATGGTGGCCAGGATCAGGAGGGCCAGGATGCCCAAGCCGCCGATCTTGGCCTCCACGCCGCGGCCGAAGGTGAATAGAAAGTACATGTTGCCGACCAAGTGCAGCCAATTACCGTGGACGAAAAAACAGGTGAGGAAGGTGAGGTAGTTCATCCGGTCGAACTCGGTGGGGATAAACCCATAGGCGTCCACCGAGGCCTTGAAGTCGGTGAAAAAATAGAGGCTGGTTGCGCTGGTGAGCAGGACCACCAAGGCGGTCACCCAGGGAAAGGCGTGGGATTCCTCCCAGCTGTCCTCCACGGGGAACCCCAAGGCGGCCAGAAATTTCTGCCACATGGGAAGGTGCGAGGCGTCGAACTGGTTTTCGCGCTTGGCGTTTTCCGCGATCACTTCCACCTGGTGAAGGGCGAGCAACCGGGCGGCTTCCGGGGGCAAGGCCGGTTCTGTCTTTTCCGGTTCGGGTTGGGCTGGTTCGGGGGCCGCCTGGACGGGTAAAAGGACCCTTTCCTCGGGGCTCAGCCAGGCCACATTGCAGACCTTGCAAATCAGCGGAGTGAGGGGGGTGTTAGAATTTTCCAAGAAGACCCGGTTCATGGGTTTGGAGCACATCAAACAGGGAGGTCCCAAACCTTCGCCGCTGCGGCGAACTTCCTGCCAAAGGCGCCCGAAGAAAGCCGTTTCGATCGTGCGCCGGAGGATGGGGAGGCCGATCAACCAGCGGTTGCATTCCTCGCAGGCCCAGAAAATGCCGTAGGCGCTTTGTTTCCGGATTAAGGCTTGTTTACAGTTGGGGCAGGAGCTCATGGATCTCCACCTTTATACGCAACTTAAATATTTTTCGATTCTATGTCCGCGTTTAAAAAATATTTTTACCCAAGATAAGCATCGGCTTCGATCTCGATCATCATCTCGGAGTCGATCAGCTTGGCCACCTCCACGATGGTCATGGCCGGCCGGATGTCCCCGAAGAATTCGCCATGGGCCTTCCCGAATTTTTCCCACTCGCTGATTTTGGTCACAAAAAGGCGGGTACGCACCACGTTTTTCAAGTCGGCCCCCGCCTTCTGCAAGCCGGCTTGGAGGTTTTTCACGGCTTGCACGGTTTGCGCGTAAGGATCGCCTACGCCAACGATCTTGCCGTCGGGTCCGCTGCCCGTGGTACCGGAGACATGGACGTAATTGCCCACCTTCACGGCGCGGGAATAACCCAAGATAGGCTCCCACTTGGAGCCAGTACTTATATTTTCCCGTTTAGACATTTGAAGCTCCTTGGATAATTGGAGTTTTTCGCCGCTTTCACACAGTTAGGAATTAGGAATTTAAATTCCTAATTGGTCTTAAGATCCCCCGCCGGCCTTGCGGGGCGCGCTGACCTGGTGCACCACCGGGGAGCCCGGTTTGGGGATATGGCTTCCGTAGTCGTGCTTGTGCCCGTGTTCGTGGGGGTGGTAATGGCCATGGTGATCGTGGTCATGGTCGTGTTCTTCGGCCTTGGCCTTCTTGGCTGCCTCATCGTTGACTTTTGTCAAAGCCGCGCTTTGGGCCTTTTCGTCGGCCTGCAGGTGGCACTTTTTGTATTTCTTTCCCGAACCGCAAGGGCACTCGTCGTTGCGCCCGGTTTTCAACCTTGACTGCCAATCGTTCTCCGCCATAAATCCTCCCAATTCAAAGTGCTGCTATTATACGGATTTTGCCCTTAAAAACATCCCACTCGATTGCTTCTGCCCGTGCTGGTATATTTCTTGCTCAATAACTTTACAGGGAGGAACCATGTCTGCGGAGGATGCGACAAAGAAAGCCTTGGAGGATATCCGTCGCTTGAGGGATTGCCTGCAGGGGACCTTTTTCCTGGACCGGCTGAAGATGCCGGAGCTGGAAAAGCTCATGTCGGCCATGAAAAAGCTGACGGTCCCCGCCGGCTTCACCGTCTTTAAACAGGGGGACCCGGGCGATACCTTTTTCATTGTGTCCAAGGGCCGCCTTTCCTTCTGGGTCCGCAAAGGCTTTGTGGAAAAAAAGGCGACCGAACTCCAACCCCTCGATTATTTCGGGGAAACCGCCCTCATCAGCGACGCGCCGCGATCGGCCACCGTCAAGGCCGAAACCGCTTGTGAGCTGTTCTTCCTGCACAAGGCGGATTTTAAGGGGATCCTGATGGCCAACCCCTGGATCGCCGAGGAAATCCGCGCCCAAATGGCCCGCAAATCCCGCATCAAGAAGCAATCATAGGTTTAGGGAGTGTCCCGGAGAAACAGCGGTGGTCCCACTTTTTATTTCTTGGATCCGCTCTTGGCCGCTTCCTTGGCGCGCTTGGCTTCCGCCGCTGTCCATTCCTCGTACTCGGCATAGCTTCCCTTGAAGTCGGTGTAGGTTCCGTCCATTTTCAGTTCCAGGATGCGGGTGGCCACCTTGCCGATCAAGTCCTGGTCGTGGGAGGAAAAAACAACCGTCCCGGTGTATTCGGAAAGCGCCGTGCTGAGGGATTCGATGGATTCCAGGTCCATGTGGTTGGTGGGTTCGTCCAGGATCAGCACGTTGCCCCCCTCCAGCATAAGCCGCGACAGCACCATGCGCTGGCACTCGCCCCCGGAAAGCACCTTCACGTTCTTGTCCTGTTCCTCGCCGGAAAAAAGCATCCTTCCCAACATGCCGCGGATCACCTGGCCCTCGGCCAGAGTGTCGAACTGGCGGAGCCACTCCAAGGCCGTCATGTCACGGGTCAATTCCTCTTTCACGTCCTGGGGCATGGAGGAAAGCTTCACCGTGCTTCCCCAAACCGCTTGTCCCTCGTCCACCTTCACGCCCCATTGGGCCAGGGTGGAACCTTCGGCATGATAAGACCCTACCAAACATTTAATGAGAGTGGTTTTTCCCACGCCGTTGGGCCCGATGATGGCGACCTTGTCGCCGTTGCCCACGATGAAACTGACCTTCTTCAAGACCTTCAGGTCGCCATAGGCCTTGCTGATGCTTTTCACGTTTAGGATGTCTTTGCCCGCCGGCTGCTTTTCCTTGAAAAAAAGCCGGGGGTACTGCCGGGTGGAGGGAATGATGGTTTCCAGCTCGATTTTTTCCAGTAGCCGGGCCCGGCTGGTGGCCTGGGCGCTCTTGCTGGCGTTGGCCGAGAACCGGGCCACGAAGGCCTTCAACTCGGCGATTTGTTTTTCCTTGCGTGAGTTTTCCGTCATCTTGCTGTCCAGGGCCTGCTTGGAAGCCTGGGTGAAGAAATCGTAATTGCCGCTGTAAACCGTCACCTTCTCCCGGTCCACGTCGGCGATATGGGTGCAGATGTGGTTCAGGAAGTGCCGGTCATGGGAGATGACGATGATGGTGCCGTCGTAGCCGTTCAGGTAGTCTTCCAGCCAGTCGATGGTGCGGATATCCAGGTTGTTGGTGGGTTCGTCCAAAAGCAGCACATCGGGCTTGGC
Source organism: uncultured Pseudomonadota bacterium (assembly GCA_963770835.1). GTDB lineage: Bacteria > Oederibacteriota > Muellerivitia > Muellerivitales > Muellerivitaceae > JAJPJW01. The sequence goes on along the minus strand of CAVYRH010000004.1, from coordinate 294,994 downwards.
GTAAAGCACCTGGGCCAAAAGCACCCGGACTTTCCAGCCCCCCGTCAGCTGTTTCATTTTCCAGTCGTGCTTACCGGTCTCCACCCCCAGGCCTTCCAGCAGTTCCCCGGCCCCGGCAGTCATGGCGTAGCCGTCCATATCCCCGAACTGGGACTCCAATTCGGCCACCCGGATGCCCTCGTCATGGGTCATGTGGGGCTTGGCGTAAAGGGCGTCTTTTTCCTGCTGGATCTTCCAGAGGTCTTCCCGGCCCATGAGGACCGTGTCCAGGACACTGTACTCGTCGAAGGCGTATTGGTCTTGCTTGAGCATGGCCACTTTGACGCCGCGGTCCACCGCGATCTCGCCGTCGTCGGGCTTGATCTGGCCGGCCAGGATTTTCATAAAGGTGGATTTGCCCGCGCCGTTGGCCCCGATGAGGCCATAGCAGTAGCCGGGGTTGAATTTAACCGTCACCTTGTCGAAAAGGACTTTTTTGCCGAACTTGAGGGTGACTTCTTTCGCCGAAATCATCTTTGCTGCCTTAGTAGTTTAGGTTGGGCTGCCGACCGCCGACGGAGGACGGGCGACTGCCGTTAGGGGCGCAATTGTCGGATGATTTAAAGGGAGAGTCAAGAAGGATTGAATGGCCTGAAACTAGGAGCGGGTGGGGCTTTCAACGGCCTTGGCAAGTCCTTTTTGGTGTAAATAAGGCTCGTAGTAATTGGCCATGAACTGGTTTTTATAATCCCGGGTGGAGTCGATAGCCCCGATCCAGCGGTAGAAACAAATAAAAAGCCAGGCGTAATCCCATTGGTAGGGCAGGAACCCGGCCCGGATGCCGTTGGGATAGAGATGGTGGTTGTTATGCCATTCCCCGGTTACCAGGCCAGGCCAAGCCTGGTTGATGGAAAGGTCGCTGCGGTTGAAATCGATGCCTTCCTTGCGCTTGTCCTTGCCGCCCCCATGGCCGTCGTAATTGAAGGTCCGGACCCCCACGGCCCAAACAGCCGACCATCCGAAAATTGTCACCGCTAGTGGCATGCCGCCCATCAGGTAAAAGGCCCCGAACCAGAATATCCAATTGCCGAGGAATTGCAGGAGGGTCCTCGCCGGGTGGGCGATGGAACCCCATTTTTGGTACTTTTCATAGCTGTTCAAGCCTATGCCCGTATGGCCAACCAAGGCCGCCGTCTTGGTGTAATCTTCCCTTGAGAAATCCTTGGCGATGGACTGGTGGGTCACGTCAGCCAGGAAGCAGTAAAGCCAGCCCCCGTGGACGTTGTAGGGGTCGCCCGGCTTTTCCGAAATATAGTGGTGCACATGGTGCGACACAACGTAAGTCTCCTCTGGGATAAGCTTAACGACCAAGTTGCGGAGGATAAAAAGCCAGAAGCGGTTGCGGACAGTGAAGGCGTGGTGGGTGGAGTAGCGGTGGAGGTAAATAGTTCCATGGGTTCCCAGGATGACCATGCTGTAAATAAAACCAATGATGAAAAGGGGCCAGGTGAAATAGCGGAAAAGGAAGAGGAAGAAAAAGGGGGCCAAACACAAAATGATGGCCCAACCGAAAAAGGGGAGCCAATTCTTGCGGGATTTGAGTAGGTTCAGCCTTGTGAAAAACTCGCGGAAAATTTCGGCGGAAGTAGGAACGTAAAGTTTCTCGTCGCGGAGATACCCGTAAGATGGAGGGTCAAGGACCCGATTTAGAAAAGCCATGAAAAACCCCTTGCGAAAGACCCGCAACACCTGTTCAGGGGTTACTTGTCATTTTTTGGATGAAGGAAGTATAGGCGATTTCGGCTGATAGCGGTGTTAAATCGTGCGATCGGGAGTAGGGCTCAGGTTTTACTTGGAAATTTGGGCCAAAAGGGCCTGCCAGGCGTTTACGTCATCCTGCTCGTCCCTTTGCAGGTGGTGGGTCTTGTTCCGGAATTTGCCGTGGTCCAGTTTTAAGACCTCGTTGTCCTTCGCCATCTTGGTCTTTCCGTGGAAACTGGCCACCACCGCCCCCTCGAAGGAAACGACCGTCAGCTCATCCTCCCGGCGCGAAACCTCGAAAAGGGTGCCGTGTTCGCGGAAAAGGACGCTGCCCGCCGACACTTCAAAAGCCCCCGGTGGAGCCTGGTCCATCTGGCAGAGCATCCGTCCGGTCACCAGGTTGATCTGGCATTCGAGGCCCTTGTCCCCTTGGCGCAGCCGCGTGATGTGGATCTTCGTGTGGGGGGCCAGGTAAAGATAAGTCTTGTCCTTGATCCGAAGGACCGCCTCGCTGTCCCCCGCTGTGGTCACCTTGTCGCCGTCATCCACCGTTTGATTGGTGTAAAGGCGGGCGGTCTCGTCGTTTTCGTTGTGGTAGGCCGTAACTTCGCCTTTGACCCGCAAGGCATGGAAGGCGATATCTTCCTGGGACCAGGAAGAACCGGCCGCGAACAGGCCGAAGGACAAAGCGAAGGAGAATTTCAAGAAAAGGTTGGTGGTTTTCATTTTTTGGAACGGCGCATTATAGAACGGCGGGCGTCAGGTGTCAGCAATTAGGTGTCAGTTGTTTTCACCTTTCACTAATAACTTGCAGATGAAACCTGATAACTGCCGTTATCGCGTCCACTCCATCCATCGCTGAAATAATTTTTTTACGCGCGGGGTGAGGCGGGTCCGGTTATAGGCGTCCGCGATTTTCTTGATGGCCTCCGCCTGCGTTGGATAAGGGTGGATGACCTGGGCCATTTTTCCCAACCCGACTTTCCCAACCATGGCGGTGGTGATCTCGCTGATCATTTCGCCCGCGTGGGAAGCCACGATGGTGGCCGCTACAATTTGATCGGTTCCTTTTTTCAGGTGAATACGGACAAAACCTTCCTCTTCCCCTTCGGCGACGGCGCGGTCAACATGATCGAAGGACTGGGTATAGGTATCCGCGGGAATGTTCATCTCCAAGGCCGTCTGGCCATGCAACCCCACCCCGGCGATTTCTGGGTCGGTGTAAGTGCACCGGGGAACGACGAGTCCGCTGAGGGCGGCCCTTCCTTTAAACAAGGCGTTTCGCAGGACGATCCGTGCCATGGCGTCGGCGGCGTGGGTGAATTTGTACTCCGAGCAGATATCGCCCCCCGCGAAGATACGGGGATTGGAGGTGCGAAGATGGTCGTCTACCTCCACACCCTTCCACTCGTCGTACCGCACGCCGACCAAGTCCAAGTTGAGCCCCTCCACGTTGGGGGCCCGCCCCACCCCGGCCAGGATTTCATCGGCGGCCACATAGCCGGGGGCGCCGTTGGTCTTGTAATGGATGACTTTTCCGTTGGTGGTCTTACCAACCCTTTCAATCTCCACGTTCAAAACGATCTTGATGCCCTCCCTTTCGAAGACCTTCCTCAGTATTACCGCCGCGTCCGGGTCTTCCCGGTGAAGGAACCGGGGCCCGTGGTCCAGGATCGTCACTTCGCTTCCGAACCGCCGTAAAGCTTGGGCTAGTTCACATCCGATGGGCCCCCCTCCGATCACCGCCAGTTTTTTGGGCAAAACCGTGAGGTTGAAGACCGTTTCATTGGTCAGATAGCCTGCTTCTTCCAACCCATCAATATTGGGTTTAACCGCCCTGGCGCCCGTGGCAATGACGGCTTTCTTGAACTTGAGCTTTTTTCCGTCCACTTCGATGGTCTCGGAGTCCAGGAACCGGCCTTCCCCGATAAAGACATCCACCCCCAGTTCCTTGAACCGCTGGGCCGAATCACTCGGGCTGAGCCCCGCGCGGATGCGCCGCAGTCGCTCCATGACCTTGGGGAAGTCGGGCTCGGGTTTGGCGGTGACTTTCCACCCCAGGGATTCGGCCTTGAGAAACTCCCCCATCAGCCGGGAGGAGGCGATAAGGGCCTTGGAAGGCACGCAGCCCACGTTCAGGCAGTCCCCGCCCATCAGGTGCCGCTCGATCAGAGCGACCTTCGCCCCCAGGCCGGCGGCCCCGGCCGCGCAGACAAGCCCGGCGGTGCCGGCACCGAGGACCACCAGGTTGTAGCGGCCCGAAGGCGTCGGGTTCACCCAATCGGCCGGATGGACCTGGGAGAGGAGCTTTTGGTTGTATTCATCCGGGGGCAAAACGTCAAAAAGCACTCTTTATTCCTCCAAGTTTTAAGTGTTGAGTTCTTAGTTTTGAGTAAAAGAAAGTTTTCGTTTGCCGAATTCACGGAGTAAGTGCAACACTTCGCCGGAAGACTTCCGCCGGAGTTTGAAAGCCCAAACACTTCCTGGGCCTGTTGTTGAGCCATCTTTCAATGGCCTTAATCTCCTCGAGAGATACTTTAGCAAGGTCGGTCTTTTTGGGCAAATGGCGACGGACAAGACCGATGGTATTTTCTACAGTGCCTTTTTCCCAACTGTGGAAAGGTGCGCAAAAGAAGGACTTTGTACCAAGAACACGGTTGGTCTCCAGGTGGTTGGTATTTTCCGTTCCGTTGTCATAGGTCAGGCTTCGACGGACTTCTTGAGGGAAGCGGCATAAAGTGCGATTGAGACTGTGACTCATTTGGGAAGCGGTCTTTCGTTTTAGTTTTCCCAATTTGGAAAATCGGCTTTGGCGTTCGACGAGAGCCCGCATTGCGACCTTGCTTTGACGAGAGACCATCGTGTCGGTTTCCCAATGGCCGAATTGCTTGCGATGGTTGACGACCTTGGGGCGTTGATCGATTGAAACGCGGCCTGGGATATGGTTTTTGGCGTGCTTGCGGCTGTGGCCGAATGAAAGTCGCCGCCGGTGGTGTCGGACCAGGCAAGTAATCAGATAAGTGGCCTCAGTATAAATCCACTGGTAGATGGCCTCGGGGCCGATGGTTTGCTTGGGATGTAGGTGGCTCCAGCGGCCAGAAATGAGCTCAGGAGACCATCCTCGTTTCAATTGACGGCAGACGTAGGCACGAATGCGTTTTGTTTTGAGGCGTAGACGACGGGCTCGTTGCTGGTTGCGAAGGACATATCGTTGGTGGGCACGGTGGGCTAAGTAATAGCCTGTGCGGATAGGTGGGGCGTTGCGCTTAAGTTCACGGGAGATGGAGGAGGGGGACCGCTTGAGGATCCGGGCGATATCCCGGACCCCATGACCTTTCCCCTTTAAAACGGCTAAATGATCTCTTTCTTCAACGCTTAAATGCTTGTAGTTCTTTTTCATGGCCGCCTATCCTATGGAGGCGGCCTTCTTCAGGCACTAAGTGTTGCACTTACTTATGGAACTCGGGTTTTGCGAAAACTTCCAAAATTTAAAATTAAAAACTTAAAACTCATAACTTTACTTTTCTCTTAAGCCCCGGCCCCAGCACCGCCAGCAGGACCACTAACCCCACGATGATCCCCACCAAAGTCCAAGGCACCTGCCCCTTGGCCAATCCCTGGTGCACAGCGTCAGCCCCGCCAACGTAAACAATAGTGGCGGGGATCATGCAAAGCCAGGTCCAGAAGGCATAGGGCCAGAATCGGATGCGGGTCAGGCCGAAGGCGTAATTGAGCAGGTTGAAGGGGAGCAAGGGGACCAGCCGCGTGATGATGACGATCCAGACGCCTTTCGAGGCGGTCCATTCGTCCAGTTTCCGGAAATTCTTGTGTTTCCCCACTATCTTCTCCACCGCGCCCCGGGCGAAATAACGGCCCACCAAAAAAGCCAGGCAGGCGCCGATGGTGGCCCCGATGTTGACCACAATCACCCCGGTCACCGTCCCGAAAAGCACGCCGGCCAGGAAAGTGAAAAGCGTCGCGGGCAGGGCCGCCACCACCGCCGCGATATAGATGAGCACATAGACCGCGGGCCCCCAGGGGCCGAGGGACTTGATCCAAACCTGCAAGGCATCCAATTGGTTGCCCAGGTGGAACAAATTGGCCGCGATTAAAAGGACCAGGATGACGGTTAGGAGGACAACCGGCTTCCACCAGTCGTTGGTTTTGGGAGCCTTTGATTTCACAAACTTCCTTTTAATTCGTTTCAAATTCATCCGATTCTATCAGCATGAAGGATTGGACACCCAATTAAACTACGTGGCCCTAAAAGCTTCGGTTACACTAGCCCAAACTATGAAGGAGGAACTGTATGAAAAAAGACCAAGTCGTGGAAACCCCGGCCGGATTTTGGGTGAGGGCGGCGGCCCTGGCGATCGACTCCCTTCTGTTTTATGGATGTCTGCCGGTAGTGGGCATCGTGGCGGCCATTGCGATCCCCCAAATCGCCAAGCACATGTCGGAAGGGGCGGGCCGGATCATGGCGGTTTCCATCTTTCTCGGCAGTTTCCTGGGGATTCCCTGCCTTTATTACACTCTCATGACGGCCTTCAAGGGCCAAACCCTGGGTAAGATGCTCTTCAATTTAAAAGTAGTTCAAACCGATGGCATGCCTGTTTCCGTCTTGCGCTCCTTCCTGCGGTGGATTTGCTACTTTATCTCCGCGATCCCCTTGGGCCTGGGTTTCCTTTTCCCGGCCTTTCAAAAGGACAAGCGGGCCCTGCATGACATGGTTTGCGGATCCCAGGTGGTCCAGGTCGGCCCTTCCAACCAAGTGGCCTTGATCCTGGTTCTCTGTTTGATTCCTTTTGTCGGCGTTTTCTTTTTAGGCGTGGTGGCCGCCATCGCCATCCCACGTTTCGCCCAGATGTTGGAAAAATCAAAGGAGGGGGCGACCAAGGGGAATCTGGGGTCCATCGAAGCGGCCATGGCCATCTATTACGGGGACCATCAAGGACAATGGCCGGCGGACTTGGAAAAGGACCTGGTTCCCAAATACCTGGCCGCCATTCCACCGGTCAAGGCCACCGGTGCCTTTGTGGCCAACGGGAAAAGCCCCGTCGGAGACACGGTCGCTCTGGCGCAAAAAGGCCAAGTGCCCACTGAAAGCGGCTCGGGATGGCTGTACGACAGTGCCTTGGGGAGGGTTTATGTCAACAGCACGGTGAGGGATTCGAAAGGAGTCCCCTACTCCTTTTACGGATTCGAATAACTTTCTAACAGCTTTGCCACCAGGGCGGTCCAGCCGGTCTGGTGGCTGGCGCCCAGGCCCTTTCCATTGTCCCCGTGGAAATACTCGTAAAACAGCACTAGGTCTTTCCAGGCCGGGTCCTTCGCGTAACGCGGGTCGCCCCCGTGGCAGGGGCGGTTGCCCCCGCTGTCCGGCAGGAACAATTGGCTTAAGCGCTTCCCGAGAAATTGCGCCACTTCCTTCAGGTTCATCCATTGGCCCGAACCCGTCGGGCATTCCACCTTGAGGTCGTCCCCATAAAAGTGGTGGTACCGCTCCAAGGTCTCGATCAAAAGGAAGTTGATCGGCATCCACACCGGTCCGCGCCAGTTGGAATTGCCCCCAAAAAGCGAGGTCCGGGACTCCGCCGGTTCGTAATCGATCTCGTTGCGCTGCCCCATCACGTCGCAGACATAGGGGTGGTCCTTGTGGAACTTCGACACGGCCCGGATGCCGTAGGGGGACAAGAATTCGTTCTCGTCCAACACGTACTTCAGCACCCGCACCAGCCTTTCCTTGGAGGGCACGGCTAAAAGGTAGCAGCCCTTCCCCACCTTGCCCTCATCCCGGCGCAGGATAGCCTTCGCCTCCTCGGGCCTATACCGGAGGAACCATTTCATGCGCTTATAAAACTCCGGGAGTTTTTCGAGGGTTTCTTCCTTCAGGATGTCCACCGCGAAAAGGGGGATGATGCCCACCACGGAGCGGATCTTGAGGGGGATCACCGAACCCTCCTGCTGGAGCTGGTCATAGTAAAAGCCGTCGGCCTCATCCCACAGGCCCGTGCCGCCCAGAGTGTTCATGGCCTGGACGATGCTTAAATAATGCTCGAAGAACTTGGTGGCCATGTCCTCGGTGGCGGGGTTTTCCACGGAAAGCTCCAGGGCCATGGAAAGAAGGGTTCCGCAATAAAAGGCCATCCAGGCCGTGCCGTCGGCCTGCTCCAGCAGGGCCCCCGGGGCCATCTGCCCCCGGTCGAAGACCCCGATGTTGTCCAGGCCCAGGAACCCCCCCGAAAAAAGGTTGTTGCCCTTGGCATCCTTGCGGTTGACCCACCAGGTGAAATTGAGCAGCAACTTCTGGAACACGCGCGAAAGGAACACCCGGTCCCTTTCCCCCTTAGCCGCGCTGATTTTGTAGGTGCGCCATGCGGCCCAAGCGTGCAGTGGCGGGTTCACGTCGGAGAAAGCGAACTCATAGGCCGGGATCTGCCCATTGGGGTGCATGTACCATTCGCGCAAGAGCAGCACCAGCTGGTGCTTGGCGAAAAAGGGGTCGATGTGCGCGAAGAGGATCGTATGGAAAGCCAGGTCCCAGGAAGCGAACCAGGGGTATTCCCAGTTGTCGGGCATGGAAAGCACGTCTTCAGCCCCAAAGTGGCACCAGTCGTAGTTGCGGCCCATCTTGCGGCCCGGATCCACCGGCGGTTGGCTGGGGTCGCCCTCCAGCCATTCCTTCACTTGGTAAAGATAGTATTGCTTACTCCACAAAAGCCCCGCATAGGCCTGTTCGGCAACCACCCTTTCGTCCTTTGTAAGGGTGGCTGGAATTTTCAAATCGTAATAGTCCTTGGTTTCTTTGGCCCGGTCCGCGAAAACCTTGTCGAAATCCGCCCCGAAGGCTTCGGGCAAGTCGCGGTTGGAGAACCTTAAACGCAAAACCTGTTGTCCCCCGGCGGGGATTTGGAGCTTGTAGAGAAAGGCAGTCTTCGTGCCCTCCTCCAAGTTCACGGCCTCGTGACGGTCCTTCACCACATAGTCGTGGAAAGCGTCTTTCACGTAAGGTGACCCGCTCGGAGTGTTATAAAGCCTCTCAAAGTTGGTCTCGTTTTCGGTGAACAGGATCTGCGGCGACCCCTCGGCCTTGAGGAAATACTTGCCGATGGCCGGGTGGTCCAGCATCAAACCCTTGTCCTTGCGGACGATGGGGAACTTGGGCCAATAATGCTCCCCCTCCCGGCCCCAGCTCCAAGTGTTCTTGAGCCAGAGGGTGGGAAGCACGGTCAGCGGCGCGGCATCGGGCCCCCGGTTGACGGCGGTCAAGCGGATCAGGATGTCTTCGGGGTCCGCCTTGGCGTATTCCACGAAGAAGTCGAAGTAGCGGTTGTCGTTGAAGATTCCGGTGTCGGCCAGTTCGAACTCAGGGCTTTCCTTGCCCCGCTTGCGGTTCTCTTCCACCAGCCTGGCGTAGGGATACTCGGCTTGGGGATATTTATAGAGAGCCTTCATATAAGCATGGCTGGGCGAAGAGGAAAGGTAGTAGTAACTCTCCTTCACGTCCTCCCCGTGGTTGCCCTCGTCGCCGTTCAAGCCGAAAAGCCGCTCCTTGAGGATGGGGTCCTTGCCGTTCCAAAGGGCGGCGGCGAAGCAAACCAAGCCCTTGGTGTCGCACAATCCCAATAGGCCGTCCTCACCCCAGCGGTAGGCCCGGCTGCGCGCGTGGTCGTGGGGGAGGTAGTCCCAGCAGGTGCCGTTGGGGGAATAATCCTCCCGTACCGTTCCCCATTGCCGCTCGGAGAGATAGGAGCCCCATTTCTTCCAGGGGTGATTGCCGTTGATGAAAAGAGCAAGCCGCTCGGATTCGGGATCCATAGATATCAAAACTCCATTGCTGTCATTGCGAGGAATGCCAGCAGAATAGGCTGGCGTTTATGACGAAGCAACCTCAGTTTCAATAAAACTCATCCAGGCTGGCGAAGGTGCAGGGCCTTGGGGCGGGTGAAGGTTTGAATCCCGTAATGGGAAAGAACCGTGCCGAGCCCGGAGTGCTTTCTTCCAGACCAGGGCAGTCGGGGGCTGACCCGGTCACAGCAGTTCCAATAGGCTGATCCGGCGTCCACTTGGGCAAGCAGGCGTTCGGCCCGGGCCTGATCCTGGGTGTAAACCCCGGCGGTCAATCCGTAAACCGTGTCGTTCATCAACGCTACGGCCACTTCGTCCCCCGGGACTTTTTGGATGCCGATCACGGGCCCAAAACTCTCTTCCCGCATCAGCTCCATTTGATGGTTCACGTTGGAGAGAACCGTGGCCTCGAAAAAGTTACCGGGCCCCGGCAGGATTTTTCCCCCGCAATGAAGCTTGGCTCCCTTGGCCACTGCGTCGTCCACCTGGCGTTTGAGAACTTGAAGCTGGGCCGGCCGGGTGATGGCGCCCAGGTATGTCTTTTCATCGCGGGGATCGCCGGGAATATAGCTCTTCACTTCGGCCACAAAGGCTTCCAGGAAAGGCTCGAAGATTTTGGAATTTACGTAGATACGCTCGACCGAACAACAGCTTTGCCCGGTGTTGTAAAAAGCGCCATCGGCCAGGCCGATAGCCGCGTTTTGAATGTCGACGTCCTCGCAAACATAAGCCGGGTCCTTGCCGCCTAGTTCGAGTTGGAGTTTGATCAGGCGCTTGGAGGCGGCCGCAGCCACCTTGAGGCCCGTGGCGTGGGAACCTGTGAAAAAGACTCCGTCGATGTCCTGTTCCAGCAGGGTAGCACCCGTGGCTCCACCCCCTACGATCAGACCGAATATTTCCTTGGGAACACCGGCCTCATAGAGGAGGTCCGCGATATTCATGCCGGTCAAAGCGGCGAATTCGGAGGGTTTGTAGAGCACCGCGTTGCCAGCGAGCAGAGCAGGCACGAAGACGTTGGAACCCACGAAATAGGGATAGTTCCAGGCGGAGATATTAGCCACCACCCCCAAGGGCTCATGGAGGATCTTTTCGGTCATTCCTTTGTCGGAAAAGACAGTCTCCTCGGACAGTTCTTTCCTCGTGTTTTCCAGGAAAAAATCCAGTCTCGCCAACAGGCCCTTCAATTCATTGCGCGATTGGGTGATGGGCTTGCCTACTTCATCCGTCAGGGTCAGGGCCAAGTCTTCGATCTTGGAAACAACCAAGTCCCTGAATTTTTTGAGGATGGCCAACCGTTCCGAAAGGGGCCTTGCAGCCCAAACAGGTTGCGCCTTCTGGGCGGCCTTCGCCTTTTGGGCGATCTCGGCCGGGCCGTCTTCTGGCACTTCTCTTATGAGTGTCCCATTGGCGGGGTTGAATATCTTAAGCACTTTTTTTCACCTCAACGCAAAGACGAAAACAATTCGTCAATCGGCGTTTATTCTTTTTTTTCCATTTTATTTTGAGGGTTCGTAACCCTTTGGAAGGTTTTTTGGCAGCCATTCAAAAGATTTTTCCCAATCTTCTTTTGTTTTAAAACTCGCCCAAGAATCCTTGAGCGCCCCTTCCTTCCCTCCTGCTATTTCCAACTCGGCCGAATCCCATGAAAGTATTTCTTGAAGCGCCGTTTCAAACATTTTCTTTAAAAAATCAACTTCCGAGGAATCAGGAACTCTAAAATTCTTGTTTTTTGAATACATACTGAACGTCTCAAAAACACAAACCAACCACTGACTATTAATATTTACGATATCATCCGGCAATATCATGATAGAGATATATCCATGCCCACCCTTCGGGTGTTTAAATCCCAAACTCCACGATTCGGAATATTGAGGAAATTCCTCAACGTTCAGTCCATACTTCGAAGCGAATGAATATATTTCAGAAGAATTCTTTTTGAAATATTCTTTAACTATTTCTGAATAGTTCATTTTTTCTAGGTCGCTCTCAAAAATTCCCTCAAAAAAATCCTGCCGTCAAAAAGAGAAGCATCTTTCGGGTCCTGGAACTCGGGATGCCATTGGACCGCGAAACAATAAGGGCCCTTCTCCGCGCGGATGGCTTCCACTAAGCCGTCGGGTTGGGACCAAGCCTCGGCTCTCAGTCCCTTTCCCAGGTCCCTGACCGCCTGGTGATGCACGCTGTTGACCCGGGTTACTTCCCCGCTTATCAGTTTCAAGCCATGGAAATTCTGGTCGTAAATGTCCCAATTGCGGTGCTCCAAAGCGCCGGGAACCTGTGTCTTGATGTCCTGGTTGAGCGTGCCGCCGAAAGCCACGTTGAGAAGCTGGGCCCCCCGGCAGATGCCTAAAACCGGCTTGCCTTGGGCCCGGAACTCGTTGACCAGGGCGATTTCATACTGGTCGCGGATGTAGTCCCCTTCCCACTCCGGCTTCAAGGCCTGTTCCCCATAGCTTTTGGGGGAGACATCCGAACCGCCCTGAAGGACAAGGCCTTCGAGTGGAGTCACTAGGTCCGCTAAGGTCACGGGAGAATCCGGGGCGGGCGAGGGGATCATATAAGCCAAGGCGCCTTCGGCCATGACCCAGCGGGCAAGTGATTGCTCGATGTATTGAAGGGTCTTGCCCTTGAAGATGGGCCGCTTGGGATCGGCGTGGAAGAAACAAGCCGAAAGGCCAATTTTGAGTTTCATACTAAACCCCATCCTCCAAAACTTATTTCACCGCCAAGACGCCAAGTCCGCTAAGAAAAGCAAAGCAAAAGATTTGGTTTAACACTATGGCTTTAGTTGTTCTTGGCGAACTTGGCGTCTTGGCGGTGAAAAGCGTTTCATATTCTTAATGCTTCCGAAAAGATCGCCTCGAAATCGGCTTGGGTGACGGGGCGGGGGTTATTCAGGTGGCAGGAGTCATGGAAGGCGAGCTCCGAAAGCCGCTTGGCGTCCCCGGCTTGGATTCCTTTTTCCGAAAGGCCGGCCGGTATGCCGATGCGCCTTTTAAGGGCGGTCAGCCAGGCCAGGAAAGCCTCCGGGGTTTCATCCTTGAGGCCCGCGATTTGGGCCATCAGGCGGAACCGTTCCGGGACGGCGCTCACGTTAAAAGGCAGGGCATGGTCGATCATGATGCCGTTGGCCAGGCCGTGGTGCAGGTCCTTGAACGTGGAAAGGGCGTGGGCGCAGGAATGCACCAGCCCCAGGCCTTTCTGGAAGGCCACCGCCCCCATCATGGAGGCCATCATCATGGATCCCCGGGCCTCGATATCTCCCGGCTTCTCCACGCACTGGGCCAGGCTTTGGGAGGCCAAGCGCAGGCCCTCCAGCGCCACGCCGTCGCAGATGGGGTGGTAGTCCTTGGCCAGGTAGGATTCGACGCAGTGGGTGAGGGCGTCCATGCCGGTGGCGGCCGTGACCGGCGCCGGAAGCCCCAGGGTCAGCTCGGGGTCGGCGAAGACCACCCGGGCCAGCAGTTTGGGGTCGAAGATGATCTTTTTAAGGTGGGTTTGGTCGTCGGATATGACCGAACTGCGGCCCACCTCGCTGCCCGTACCCGAGGTAGTGGGCAGGGCCACCCAAAAAGGTATTTCATACTTAAAGGGCAGGGCGCCGGGTTTCTCGTCCTCGTAATCAAACAGGTCCCCCTGATGGTTCACCATCAAGGCGATAGCCTTGCAGACATCCAGGGCCGCGCCACCGCCCAAGCCCACCAGGCAGTCGGCTTTATGGGCCCGATAAGCCTCCAACCCCGTCAAAACCTGGGTTTTAGTCGGGTTTCCCCAGATACCCGAAAAAGCCCCGGGCTCCAAACTGCCCGTCTTGAGAGATTGGAAAACTTCGGTAAAGACCGGCAGGGCGGCCAGCCCCTTGTCGCTGACCAGTAAAGGGCGCTTGAGGCTGTGGTCCTTCAAGAAACCCGCGACCTTGGCCCGGACCCCGGGGCCGAAGTGGATGAGGGTGGGAAAACTGAAACGTCCAGAAGGCATCAAAACACCTCAAAAGAGAAATTTTCACCACCAAGACACCAAGGACACCAAGTTAGGCAAACCATAAGATTAATATTCAAAACTTTTTCACGATTTAATCTTTCGCTTTTCTTGGTGCCCTTGGTGTCTTGGTAGTTAATAGGTCTTGGTTCAATCAGACTATTTCAAAATACCGCTTGAGTTCCCAATCAGTCACGGCGTCCTGGAACTGGCGCCATTCCCATTGGCGGGTGCGTACGAAATGGTCCACGAAGGCCTCGCCGAAGAGCTCCCGGGCGATCTTGGATTCCGCCATCTTCTCCGTGGCCTCGTGCAGGTTGCGGGGCAGGCGCGGGGCGGGGGACTTGTAGCCGCTGCCCTCGACGGCGGCTTCCTTGAGTGAGAGGTTCTTCTGGATACCGTAAAGCCCGCTGGCGAAACAAGCCGCCAGCACCAGGTAGGCGTTGGTGTCCGAGCCTCCCACGCGGGTTTCCACGCGCGTGGCTTTCGGGCCGCCCGGGATGACGCGGAAGGCCACCGTGCGGTTGTCAACGCCCCAAAGGGGCTTGGTGGGCGCCCAATAGCCGTCCACCAGGCGCTTGTAGCTGTTCACGTTGGGGGCGAAGAATGGCAAAATCTCGGGCAGGCATCGGATCTGGCCCGCCAGGTAGCTCTTGAAAATCGGGCTCATGCGGTGCGGGTCTTTTTCGTTATCGAAGAGGTTCTTATCCCCCTTCGTGTTCCAAAGGCTCTGGTGAGAATGCCCTCCGCAGCCGGGGAGCGCCGTGTTCCATTTAGCGATGAAGGTGGGAAGGATGCCGAAGCGGTAGCCGATCTCCTTGGCGGCGGTCTTGAAAAGCACGCCCCGGTCCCCCGCCTCTAGGGCCCCGGAGTAAAGGATGGCGGCCTCGAAAACCCCCGGCCCCGTTTCGGTGTGAAGCCCCTCCAGGGGAACGGCAAAGGCCGGCATCTCCTCCATGAGGGCCTTGAAGAAGGGCTGATTGAGGCTGGAACGCAATATGGAATAGCCGAACATGCCGGGGCTTAAGGGCTGGAGGTTCGTGAAATTTTTATCAACGAGGGACTGGGGCGTTTCCTTGAAGTTGAACCACTCATATTCCATGGCCGCGATGGGCTGGTAGCCCGCTTTATCGCAACGGGAAACCACCTTCTTCAACAGTTGGCGCGGACAGACGTCCAGGGGTTTACCGTGACCGTCCTCGAAATCCCCCAGGAAGAAGGGGACGTTGTCGTCCCAGGGCACATGGCGGTAGGTGGAAAAGTCGATTTTGGCCTGGGCGTCCGGGTAGCCCGTGTGCCAGCCGGTGTATTGGGAGTTGTCGTAACAGGCGTCGGAGGAATCCCAGCCGAAAACCACGTTGCAGAAGCCGAAGCCCTTTTCCGCCGCCGAGAGGAACTTGGCTTTGTGGAGATACTTGCCCCGGAGGATGCCGTCGATGTCGGTGACGGCCACCTTCACCTTTTTGACGGCGGGGTCCTTCAGATGGGCCAGCAGCGCCTTGGGTATTTCACGTGAGGGTTTCATCGCCACGCTCCGAATGAGACGAACTCGCCGGGCCTCGGCCGCATTGCACCTTCCTAGGTCGGGGCATTTTACAATTGTGCGAAGAAAAAGGGCTAAATTAGTCCCTTTCCTCCTCCGTTAAGCGAAGAACGTCTTTTCAAGGAAAGCTTTTCCATCCTACACCCCAGCCTTCATGACTTATCCGATGGACAGGGCCAGGCGGGAAGCAAACCAAGCCCCAGGAGCCAACCGTCAAGGGCTCCCAAGAGGGCGCTCGTCTTTTCGACAACCACCCTTTCCCCCTGTGGAACGGCCACTAGTAGGGAACCCACATTTTCCGCGAAACTTTCAGGTTTAAGGGCGCATCTTTCCTGTACAAACCGCACCAGCCTTTTCTCTCCCGGATGGGCCGTCCGGTTCACCGCGATGATAATGTCGAAGTAGCTCGCCAGGAGCGCGGCCACCCGGTGGTTAAGGCTCACGAGATCGCCGCGGCCAGCCGCGACTTCTATTTGGCGGAAATAGGCGCTGTGGGAGTTCCTCAGGACGGGATGGTTTTTCGCCAGGATGGCGTCCCGCAAGGCATCCGGGTAGGCCCGGGAGACCCGGGTTTTTAGGCCGTCGAGCCAGCCCTCACGGTCGTAAAGCACGATGCAGGTTTGAACATTGTAGAGGAAGCAAGTGGAATAACCGAGCCTGGCCTCGTGCCGGTCGAACACGCGCGCCACCTCCTCCTCGATCCAGCCGGTATGGCGGAACATGACGTCCACTTTAACGGGCGGCTTGCGGGCAAGCCATTCATCCCCTTCTTCCCAAAACCGGTTTCCTATCTCGGTTTCGGCCGAGTTTTCGGAGGCGATTTGTTGCCGGGCTGAAATAGGAATCTCACCGTCCTGATAGACATACAGGTCGATGTCCGAGCTAGCATCCGGTTCCGAGGAACCTGTGCGTGAACCCGCAAGTGCCACTGCTTTGACTTGGGGGATCGTCGAATAGGCTGTGGCAAGTTTTTCGGCGAAATCCCGGATTGGATCTTTCATCTTAGACGGCTCCCGCCCTAGGCGACTTCCCGGTTCTACTTGAGGACGACCTGGTCCAAGCGGATGGCTTCGCCCAGCGACCAGGCCTGGAAGGGGCAGCCCCTCGGATAGAAGGGGTTATCCGGCTCGGCCAGTTCGGGCAGGTGGCCCAGGCCGCCCTGGTTCATCTGCGCCAAGAGGGGCTCCAGGAACTTTTCCCGGGCTTCCTGTTTGGCCGCCGCCGTGTTCCCCCGCACCCGCACCCAGGCTTCCACAAAGGGCCCCATTAGCCAGGGCCAGACCGTACCCTGGTGGTAGGCGCTGTCCCTTTCCACTACGCCGCCCTGGTAGCGCCGCCGGTAGCCCGGCTCGCCGGGGGCTAGGGAACGCAGCCCCAGGGGCGTTAAAAGCTTCTCCTGCACCGCTTTCATCATGAGCTTGGCCTTCTCCTCGTCGATCAGGGTAAGCGGCAGGCCGCCAACGGCCAGGACCTGGTTGGGGCGAAAGGAGCCGTCGCCCGTCCCCGGCTGGCGGTTCACATCCACCACGTCGTAAAGGCAGCCCCCCGCGCCGTTCCAGAACCGGTTCTGGAAGGAGGTGAGGGCCTTCTTAAAGAGGGTTTCCCAGGCTTCCGAAAAATGGCCGCCCACCCAAAGGGCGTTCAGCCACAGGGCCTCGACTTCCACGGGCTTGCCCACCCGGGGCGTGACCGCCTTTCCGTTGACCCGCGCGTCCATCCAGGTGAGGGAGTCGTCCCCCTCGCCGGACCACAAAAGCCCGTCGGCATCCGCCTTAATACCCCACCGGGTGCCTTGGGAATAACCCTTGAGGATTTTTTCCACGGGCGTCTGGAACTCGCTCCAGTTCTTCCGGGAAATTTCGCCCGCGTGGGCGGCCTTTAAATAATCGTAAACCGCGATGATGTACCACAGGGAGGCGTCCACCGAATGGTATTCGGGGGCCTCGCCGGAGTCGGGGAAGCGGTTGGGCACCATGCCCTCGGAAATGGACTTGGCCCATTCCAGGAGGATCTTGCGGGTCTCGGTCTGGCGGCCCGTGGCCAGCCCCAGGCCCCGGATGGCCACGAAGGTGTCCCGCCCCCAGTCGGTGAACCAGGGATAGCCCGCGATCAGGGTCTCCCCGTGGTCCCTTTTCACGAAATAATGGTCCGCCG
This sequence comes from uncultured Pseudomonadota bacterium, assembly GCA_963770835.1. Taxonomy (GTDB): domain Bacteria; phylum Oederibacteriota; class Muellerivitia; order Muellerivitales; family Muellerivitaceae; genus JAJPJW01. The sequence goes on along the minus strand of CAVYRH010000004.1, from coordinate 277,728 downwards.
ATTGGGCCAGGGGGGAGGCAAAGGACTTCCGGCGTTCCTCCTCGTGGGTGCGGTAACGGTCGTAAAGCTCCTCCACGGCCTGTATCTGGTCCGGCGAGGCCGGCTTCTCGATCCCTGTGGTCAAAATGAGGATCGCACGGGTTTTGAAGAAGGTCCACTGGAAAAGACCGGGCGTGGCCAGGTCCTCCACGCAGTCCAGGCCCCTTTGCTGTTCCTGCTCGTAAAGGAACTGCCGGTACCAGTCGGGCTGATGGAAATAATGTCCGTTGTGCAGCGCCGCCAATTGGGGGGTATTGGGATAGGGTTTCCAGAAGACGTTCTTCTCGAAAACATCGGCGTCAAAACGGAAGTTCTTGTCCTCGTGCTGGAGGGAGTGGTAGTCCTTGAAGGAAAAAAGGGGCCGAACCGAGAGCCGTACGGGCTCCTTGGCGTTGAAGAGTTTCCAGGAGACCACCACCGCCGGGTGGCCGTGGGGCATGAAGACTTCCCTTTCCAGCGTCATGCCCCGGGGAAGGCGGTAGGTCCACTTGGGCCAGGGGTCCCTTTGGAAGGATTCGATGGATTCGGCCCCGTTGGGCGACAGGACCCCGGGGAAATACATGTGGGAATTCAAGTGGAAGAGGCTGCCGTCCATTTCCACCCAGGCGTCCAGGCTTTTGACGAGGGCCATGCGGCCCGTGGGGGGCGTGGTGGCGGTCAAAAGGAAGGAATGGTAGCGCCGGGTGCGGATGCCGTTGGTGGTCCCGCAGGCGAAACCGCCCAGCCCGTCCGTCTCCAGCCACTCGGCATCTCGATTGATAGGTAGGGTCATAAAACCTCAAGGCATTTTAACCGCACAGGCACAAAGTAAAGAACTTCTGAATTTTGCCACAAAAGAAAAGGATAAGGCTTCTTCATTCAAAACTAATGATGTTCTTAATCCCCCCCGGATCGCCGAGAAGTAAATCTTTGTGCTTTTCCGGCGCGAAGCGGCCTGTGATGAGGGCCTTCACCGCGTTGGGCCAGCGGGCCTTAAATGTCGCCAAGTCCTCGATGGCTTTCACATAGGCGTTCTTGCCCGCGTTGACCGACCCCACCACCACCTGGTTCTTCAGGACAATGTCGCGCATCAAGAGGTCTGTATCCACCTCGATGGGACCCTTGCGCCCCGGCACCCCTGTGAAGACGAAGACGCCGTTGGTGCCCAGGTACTTTAGCATCTCAAAGGCCAGGCGCGAGGCGCCGGTGGCCTCATAAACCAAATCCACATTCTCGACCTGTTTCACCAGCTGGTCCAGGGGGGTGGAAGCCCCAGAAACGTAAGAGGCCCCTATCTGCTGGGTTAGGTTGGCTTTGGGGCTCCCCACGGGTTCCCTGGAATAAACGAAGGTCTTGAAGCCGTTGGCGCAAAGAAGCATGGCGCCCAAGAGCCCCACGGGCCCCGCGCCCAAAACCACCGCGTTGTGGGGGTAGCCTATTTCGGCCTGCGGAATCTTCTCGCCCTTGCGGTGGGGGTGTTGGTCGTGGCGGCAGGCCCAGGGCAGGCGGGCCTGGATGTCCCAGACCTGGAACAGGGATTTTTCCGCGATGGTCAGCGGCTCGGTCAGCACGCCCACGTCCCTCAGGTCCGCCGGGACTAAGTTCATGTATTTTTCCTCGTCCACCACCGTTTCGGTCATGAAACCGTGGAGGCCGTTGATTCCCCTCTCCTTGAACCCCCCGGTAACGCAGAAGTCCTGCCGCATCACGCTGCAGGGTATGCAAGAGGGATCCCCACAGGGGCGTCGCACGATCATCACCGCCAAATCGCCGGGCTTGAGGGTTTTCACTTGCGGCCCGACTTCCGTCACCCGACCCAGGGACTCGTGGCCAAGGATGAGGTAGTCCGAACCCGCCGGAGGATTGCCATATTCGAAGGAACAGATTTCCTTGTCCGTGCCGCAGACCCCGATATCCAGCATCTTGAGTTTGACGTCGAAGGGGCCCTTCAGGGCGGGTTCGGGGGCGTCAATCAAATCCACTTTTTTTTGGGAAGGGAATACGGCAATGGCTTTCATGAATCACCTCGCTGTAAAAACTTTCAATCGGGGCTCATCATAAGGGGTGGAGAACCTGTTTTTCACCGGTATATGAGTCACTTTTATGTAACCTTATAAAGTCCCAAGGGATTTCTTTTTGAGCCGGCCTTTTTTAGTATGGGGTCTGCTGTACCGATTCTTTAAGGAGGATTCATGTTAGAACCCAATATCGCCCACAAATTCCCCGCCAAGGTGGAAATGGAGGTGGGAAAGACTTACGCCTGGTGCGCCTGCGGCCATTCTCAAAACCAGCCTTTTTGCGACGGGTCCCATAAAGCCTATCCCGGTTTCTCTCCTTTGGTTTTCAAGGCCGAGGAAACCAAGACCGCCTTCTTGTGCCAGTGCAAGCATTCGAACGGCAAGCCCTATTGCGACGGCACGCACAAAACACTCTAAGGCAGCCATTAGCGGGTTAGATGTTGGCCTTTAGCCAAGAAAAGCTTACTACAAGCTAAATGCTAATAGCCAATATCTGTCGTTATCGGGCCCTTGAGTATTGGTTCGGCCATTTCACTTCCACCCCTAGTTCCTTGGCGGCATGCAAGGGAAAGTAAGGGTCCCGCAGCATCTGCCGGGCCAGGAACACCAAGTCCGCCTTGCCGCTTTGGACGATTTCCTCCGCCTGTGCCGCACCGGTGATAAAGCCCACGGCCCCCGTCGCGATTCCGGCGTCTTTGCGGATCCGCTCGGCGAGGGGAACCTGGTAGCCGGGCACAACGTTGATCTTCACCCCCGGCATGTTGCCGCCGCTGGAACAGTCAATCAAGTCCACGCCCTCTTTCTTTAAAACCTTGGCCAGTTCCACCGAATCCTCCACCGCCCATCCCCCCTCCGTCCACTCGGTGGCGGAAAACCGGGAAAAAAGCGGGTATTTTTCGGGCCATTCTTCCCGCACTGCTTTCACCACTTCCCTTAAAAGCCGGGCGCGGTTCTCGAAGGAACCCCCATATTCGTCTTCCCTCTTGTTGGAAAGGGGTGAAAGGAATTCGTTGATCAGGTACCCATGGGCCGCGTGGATTTCCAAAACCTGGAACCCCGCCTGCTTCGCCCGCCGGGCCGCCGCCTGGAAAGCCTTCACGACTTGGGTGATTCCGGCCTTATCCAGGGCTTCAGGCGTTGAGTAGCCCTCGGAAAAGGGGACGGCGCTGGGACCGACGGTTTTCCAGCCGCCTTCTTTTTCCCTCAGGGGCTTGTCCGTGACCCATGGAACGCCGGTGGAAGCCTTTCGGCCCGCATGGGCCAGTTGGATGCCCGGCGCTGCCCCCATGGAGGCCACGAAATGGGCCACCCGGGCCAAGGGCTCGATATGAGCGTCCTTCCAAATCCCCAGGTCGCCGGGGCTGATGCGGCCCCTTTCCTCCACCGCCGTGGCCTCGGCGAAAACCAATCCCGCCCCTCCGGCGGCGCGGCTGCCCAGGTGCACCAGCTGCCAGTCGTTGGAGAACCCGTCCTCGTAGGAATACTGGCACATGGGCGAGACCACGATACGGTTTCTCAATGTGATATCCCTTAAGCGAAAAGGTTCAAATAGCATTTGGGTCTCCTTGTTCCGACGCTTAGTTGTGGTTTTCAAGGAATATCTGACAAATTCCTTGAAGATTTGACATGGTTCTAAAAATCATTCCTAAAAATCTTCTCATTCCTAAAAATGCCCGCCTAAAATCACCAATAAATGTTGCTCCTTCACGATTGTTAAGGGATAAAACTAATGGTTTAAGCCTTTCTTTCACGTTATCCGGAAAAACTTTGTGGCACTTATTATGCAATAATTTTAACCGGATCTATCACAGCCACACGGAGTGCATCATGAAAAAAGGCATTCTCCGCAAAAAAAGCTGGGTTTTTCTGGATACAGTAGACGCCTACGAAAAGTTCCTGGACGACCTTGACGCCGAATGGGAGATCAAGGGTGGCACGAAGGAGAACACCTTCAATGACTGGGTCAACCATTATTACCGGCATCTTTTAAAAGACCTGGGCCCCTCCAACAGCCAGCTTTTTTCTTAAAAAAACTTCTAAAACCACAGAGTTCACGGAGTATACAGAGGAACGCACAAGAATTTGTTAAGCCATAAGGATTTCACTCTGCGACCTCTGTGTACTCTGTGGTTCAATAGTTTTCCTTATTTTTCTTCGAATTTAACCCACTCACCCAACCTTTTGAAATAGCCCCGCCCCCTAGATCTTCCAAAACAAAAATGGAACTGCGTTCTTTCGTCCCTTATCCTGTGCGCGAAAGGATCATCCATGCGGAACTTTGTGCCCGCCCTCCTGCTGGTGGCGAGTTTTTTTTCACGGGCTTTCGCGGGCTATCCGGAGCAATTCGACGCGCAATTCCAAAAAAGTGATTTTGGCACGATGGAAAAAACCCTCCAGGATTGGCGTCAAACCAATCCGGACGACGCCGAATGGTTCGTGGCCGCGGGAAATTATTTTTTCTTGAAGGCCGAAAGCAAAGCGCCCCCTCTTTCCAAGCCGGCGGTGGTGGAAACACCAGTGGTTTGGTGCCCGCCGTCCGTACCAGGGACCGATCCTCCCGCCAGGGACCCTTCCTATTTTGACCGGGCCTTGATGTCCCAGTCCGTCACTTGCTGGCAGGCTGCCATCGCTTCCCGCCCCTGGCGCCTGGACATTTCCTTCAACCTGGCCCGCCTCTATCAGGACATGGGCGACTTCAATTCCCAATATAACGTGTTGATTCACGCCCTCCAATACGCGGATAAACGCAAGAACAAGGAAAAGCTCAGATGGGCGGGCGACCAGGAACTGCCCCAACCCCGTTCCCATTTCATCAAACCCTTGATCCACCAGCCAATCGCTTATTACCTGGGCCAGGGTGGCCCGGACAATTGGGATCACGCCCATCGGCTGTGCCGCCTGGCTCTCACTTATTTTCCCAATGACTCCTTCGCCTACAATTCACTGGCCGCCTATTACTCCACCAAGGAGGATTGGGCCCACACCTTCAAATACCTCCTCATCGCCAGCCAGAAAAATCCGCAGGAGAGCCTTTATGTTTTCAACATGGGAAACACCTTGGCCCGGATGGGCAAACAGAGGGAAGCCCGGATCTACTACCGGAAGGTCGTCAAGATGAACCAATATCCCGATTGCGTGGAAGTAGCGAAGAACTTTTTGGGAAGCCCGCGCAAGGCGGGGACAGGCCCCTAGCCCGGCACGGGGCTAATAAAGCTCGATATTGTCTAGTTTGACGTTTCCACTGCCAAACGACGTGCCGCCGTTCGTCGTAATCCTGAACCAGAAACTTTTGACGTTGGTTGGATCGGTTCCGGTAGTGCTGAAAGGGGGGACAAAACTGGTAAATGTCCATGCGTTGGCCGTCAAGCTGGTATAACCGCCATATTCCCAAACGGAACCCGAGCCGCTTGAGGTGAATTGTTGAGCCACGGGGGTCGTGTTATCCAGGGTATTGTCGACCCAAACTTCTGCGCGGATACCGATAACTCCCATTGAGGTCCAGTTCATCGGGCTTGGCAAATTGTACTGAATCTGGTCCGATTGTCCTGTCGTTGTAAAGGTGACGAAGCTCTGAAAACAACCCGTGGAACCGTTATAACCAGGGGTGGCCCAACTCACGACGCCGGTTACCCCCTGCCCCCCTTGGTCATACCAGGTTCCTGATTGGTTTGCCGCCGTACCGATGTCGTTTCCTCCTGCGCCCATGGTGCTGCTATCGAAATACCAGCTGTAAGCCGACACCGGTGTGAAGGTAGCCGTTGGAGATGCGACGGGTGGAGGAGTCGGGGTGGGGACAATGGTTCCAGGGTTGAGCATGATATTATCCAATTTAAAATTGCCGGTTCCCGCGCCTCCGGAGATGAGCGTGATCCAGAAAGATTGCACGTTGGTGGGGCTTTCACCGCTCTTCACCCAAGTGGGGGTGAAAGTAACATTATTCCAACCACCTGCGGTCACGGACATTTGGTTGCTCCACTCCCAGGTGCCCGATCCACTTTGAAAATAAATTTGCACGGTCGTGCTGTTGAGGGAACCATCGACCCAGACTTCAAAACTGATGCTGTTGACGCCCAGCTGTATAAAATTAAGGCCCGTGGAAGGGGTGTACTGCACCGTATCCGACTGCTTCGAAGCGGTGAAAGTAATAGCATCGTTTAAACAGCCGACCGAGCCGTTGTACCCCGGCTGGCTCCAGCTTGTCGTGCCGGGGACAGGAGTGCCGGCATAGTCGTTAAAACCGGTGTCATTCCACTGGTTCTTCCCCGACCCGATGGCGGAACTGGTCTCAAAATACCAGCTGGTGGAAGGCGTTACCGTTGGAACAGCCATGGTCGCCAGCGTGGGGACATTCTTGTTGCAGCCTTGGGTCAGCCAAAGGGTAAAAGCCAGGGCCACGGTCAGGAATAGGAATGCAAACCATTTTATCTTCATGTCAAACCTCCTCAACTCTCAGCAGCTCAAACCTTCAAGCGGGAGAACATCCCGTGCCCTTGGTACTGGGCCCGATGGGCGGATAGTCCCCCGTAAACCCTGGGTTTGAATTAATAAAATTGTACCTCATCTATGCCGAAATCGGCGTTGCTGGAACCGCCGCCGTTTTGCTGCCACTGCAACTGGACAAACTGCGCCAGGTTGGAGCCGGTCAGGGTGGGTGGGTTGACGGCGCTTCCGTAACTACTGCGCGTGAGGGACGAAAAATTCAGGGCGTATAACTGCCAGTTGCCACCCGTGCCCTGGTAGGTATAGCCGAAATGGTCGTAACAACCGCTCAAGCAGGTTCCCCCGTTGGTCACCGGCATGGTTTGGGCGATAGGAATGGAAAATTGTCTTGAGGTGCAAGTGTCGTCGGGCATGACCCTCATGTAAAACTGGACGCCCTTGAAGAGGCTGGCGTTGTAATAGCCTGAAGCGGAGCCCGTATCCAGCTTGATGATCATTTGGCATATGGAACCGGTCACGGGCCCGGACATCTGGTAGGCATGGGCCGTTCCGTTGGCCCCGGGCGACACGATGCCCTCAAAGGTCACCCCACCGGGCACATCCACGCTAATGGTACCCGGGACTTGCACGGTGTTTCCCGGAACCCCAGCTTCGGCCAAATGCGAATTAACCACTGTGGCCGGTGAACCCTCGAAGTTGATGACCTCATTGGGCGAGTTGGCCGCCGATCCCCCGACCGAACTTGTGGGAGCCATGGATTGGCAGCCCCAGCCCATCAGGGTCGTCACGGCCAAAAGAGCGAAGAGTTTAGAACCGTACTTCATAAGTCACCTCGTAAAACTGGTTGATCAGGGTGGGGTTGGAAGCGCTGACGGGCATCAGGTTGCCGCTGGTCCAATCCGCGTCCAGGTAGATGGTGGAATTGGGGTTGACCTTGAACAGGTTCGAGAACCGCCAGCTCTGGTTGCTGCCGTTGACGGTGAACGGCGCATAAGACCCCAGGTCCGAGTTGTCGAACAAGTAGGGATACTGGGCCCAAAGGGTCCCGTTAAAGCCTTCTTCCGTACCCTTGGACTCTTGGTTGCTAAAGGCGGCTGAGACCTCCCAAACCGGCAGGATCTCCACCCGAACGCCGCCGATGATCCAGGTGCTGGTCAGGGTTCCGACCCAGCTGGTGGTTTGTTCCATCCGCACGTTGGTCCCTAGTTCCACGTCCCGTCCCAGCCCCAGCAGGGGCCCCACGTTCAGGGAAGGCCCGGCGTTGATGTAGGTGAAATTCCGCAGTGCTACCGAGGACGTCCCCACGGACGCGTCCACTGGCACCAGGGCCGTATCGGGTAAGTTGTTCACCAGGTCGTCCTGGATTTCCTGCACAAAATAAGCCGACCCCAGAATCTTCAGGGCCTTATGGTCCAGGGCCTCGATGTCTGCGTCGATCCCGATCCCCTTGCGGTTCGGGGTAGCCAAGCCGTAGGGGAAGGTGTTGTCCTGGGTGCGGTCGTAAAAACCGAAGATTCCCCCGGCCCGTGGTATAGCGGTCAAAAAGTCCTGCCCGCGCAGGGGTGCCGAGAAAAGGTCCGGGGAATTTAAATAGGAAAGCCCGGCGGGATTGGAAAGGTTCGTGACCGCGTCCTGCCGGGTCTGGGCCATGGGGGAGTAATAGTAAGGCCCCACGTAAAGGTAGTTGAAGGAAACCGTCGAGGCCCCTTCTTGGACGAACAAACTTCCAAAAAGAGCGTTGTCCACGATGACCCGGTTGGAGTCCAGCTTGTCATCTTGGTAGCTGGAAGTGGCGTATTCCACCGAGCCGCCCACCGTGGTGCCGTCACCCAAGTCCACCTTGAGTCCCGGTTTGACGCTCCCGATCAGGTATTGGTGCGCCCAGGTCGTCACATCCAGGGGATTATAGGGTGCTACTCCGGGGGTGGTATCTAGGGGCTGGTCCATGATGATGCCGTAAGTCTCGATGTCCGCCTGCCAAGTGGTCCCGTCCCATTTCCACTTCTTGGACTTGATCCCGGCCGTTCCCCCGAAAAGCCAGTCGATATATTGGGGGGGAGTGATGAAAACACCGTAATCCGCCGCGTTGTTGTGGATCATGTCGGCGAAGGTGGAAACGTGGAATTCGTCCAACACGTCCGAGTTGGGCCACAGGAGCTTGGTGCCGATCCTCACCCCCCGGAAGGGCCATTCGGGCTCATTGTTTAAAAAGCTTTCGTATTTGGCGGTATCGTCCTCCCGGGCGATCATTTCGGGCACGTACTTGAGGTCCAACGTGTCGCGGTTCCAAAGGGTGAAGGGCGTGTAGGCCTCGTCGAAATCCCCCAGGTCCGCCGAGAACCATTCGGGGCTGAAATCCATCGAGGCGCGCCGGAAAGTGATGACCGGGGCCGCGTTGGGCTGAAAGGACGTTTCCAGGCGCAGGATGGCGTTCCAGCTCACCTGCTTGCTGACCACCCCTTCGGGTTCCAGGTCCAGGTAGCCAAAGGACTGCTGGACACCGGGTTGGATCACATAGGGAGGTGTGGGGCCCACATATTGTTGGGAGAAACCGAAGGCCCGGCCCAAACCGTGCACCGACAGGCTGGGGTATTCGGTGATGCCCATGATTCTCTTGCGAAGTTCGTATTGTTTGGCGTCCACTTCATCCGCCTCGCTTTGGATCGACTGGAGGCTTGCCTTGACCGCTTTCAATTCGTATTGGTAGGCCTCTTCCAGGCTAGTGAGGGTCTTGGCCAAATCAGTTAATGGTACGGGTGTGGGTTTGGGTGTGGGAGTCGGGGTACTGTTGATGGTCGACAGATCGCTCGGGGGTGGGGGGATTTCGTCGCCAGCCTGGGCTAAGACTATTTGGTCATACTTGCCGCGGGCTTTCGAGATGTCCAACGCAACATCATAGCGGGACAGGGGAGGTTGGGCGGCCCCTGCGGGCAGCAACCCCGCATTTTCAAGCTTTTCCAGGCTGGCATAAGTTGGGTCGCCCGCCGGTACTTGGTCGAAGATGGCGTTGGCGGCGGCCCCGCCAGCGGCCGCGAGGGCCAGCAGGAAAGCTACTACAAGTTTTAATCCCAAAAGATTTACTCCGTGAACTCTGTGCGCCGCCGAAGGCGGCCTGTGGTGAAAAGTTTTTACGTTAGAAGGTGAGTTCATAAGTCACCCTCCATATCTGATCCTGGCGGCCGTAGCTGGGCTGGCTGGTCCATGTGTACTGGTTGATGAAGTAGTCCGCGTGCACCTCGGCGCTCTTGCTTAAAGGGAGCCTGGCGCCAAAGGCCCAGGAAGTGCGCGTGATGTCCAGGGTCTGGTAGGTATAGCTGTTGTCGGCCAGGTTCGAATCCAGGTAGTCGGGATACTGGGCCAGGGTGGGGGGATTGCCCAGCGAGTTCAAAACAAACTCGCTTCCACTTCCCTGCGCCTCCTCATAGGCCAGGGAAAGAATCAGGCCGTCCAGCAAGGGCAGGTCCGGGAAGGGCCCGGCGTCGGCCGAAGCGATGAAGGTGTTTACCACAAAGGGGGTACTCAGCCCCAAATCCGTTTCCTGGTATTTGTAATCGAACGATACGTCACAGGTGGAAGGCAGGCCGTCCAGGGCCTTGGACAGGTTGGCGGTCAAGGCTGTTTCGATTCCGGTGAAGTTGCGGCCCTCGGTCAGGCCGTCCACCGAGGTCGTCCCGCCGCTGGAGAGAAGGATAAGGTTGGGTTGGACCTCTTTCATGCCGACCTCCGCCTGGGCTTGGGGCACGAGCCAGCCGTCCTTCCCCAGTCCCACGGAGCCGTTGAAGACGAACCCCTCGCGGTTGGGCGAGGCGTCGCCGTAGGGCAGGATGTTTTCCGCGATGCGGTCGTAAGGCGCGAAACCCGGGCGGTTGACCCCTTGGAAGACGTAGTTGTTAAGGTATCCGGGCAGGGCGTCATCCAGGTTTTGGTTGGTGCTCAGGTAACCGGCAGTGCCGGGGTAGGGCGTGTAGCGGTTGGTCTGGGCCCCAGGGGAATAAAAGTAGGGCCCGTTGTAAAGGTACTTGGCGGTCACGTGCAAGGTAGAGAGGTTCAACGTGCCCACACCCCGGACAGCCGAATCCTCCAGCACGCTTTGGGGGTTGGTGGCGTCTTCCTGGTAGCGGGACCCAGCCACTTCGACCGAAGCGATGATATTGGCGTCATCCTGGAGGGAAAAGTTGCCGGAGGCCAGCAGGCTTCCAATCTGGTACTGCTGCGAGTAAGTGGAGAAGAGGCCCGGGATATAGGGCACGTCCGAATACTGGCTTTGGTCCCAAAGTGAAAGGCCGGTGGCCTTGATCTCCACCTTGTCGTTGAAAAAGTCCAGGCCTGCTTCGCCCCCGGCGTAGTCCTGGGCAAAGCTGTACTGGGCCGCGGACTGGAGCTCGCCCGCCATGGCCTGGCCGTGGAAGGAACTCAAGGGGATGGAGGTATCCGACAGGGCCTGATCCGAGGAGAGCTCGAAGCCCCGCATGTGCCAGTCCGGGCCGTGGTCCAGGTAGACCAGTTCCTCAACGTCCTTGCGCACCCGCTCATAGGAGGAAGGCTCGGTGAGGGTATAGACGGGTATCTCCGAGTTCCAAAGGGTCAGGGGAGTGTAGTGCTGGTAAAAGTCCCCGGCGGTCAGGTTGGCCACCTCGTTCACGTTGGTTAGGGAAAGCCAGCGCAGGTTGTATTCGGGCAGAATGGGGTCAGCGTAGGAAAAACCGATGGTGCGGATCAGGCGCAAGTCCGCGTCGAAAAGCACGAAAGGCACAGGCACGCTCTTGAGGAGAATGTCGGCGAACATGACGTCGTTGTAGCTCATGGACGAAAAGGCCGCGTTGGGGCCGAAACCCCGGTAAGTGTCGAAGTAGCCCCGGGCATAGCCCGAAACCTGGGTCCCCGTGCGCTTCAGGTATTCCTGCTGCAGGGCGGCGAATTCCCCGTTGCGCCTCTCTTCCTCATGGATTCGGTCCTCCACCTTGACCACGTCCACGTCCATCAGGGCCAGTTCGCTTTTGAACTCCTCCACCAGTTTCCCCAGGCTTTCATCGGCCTTGGTTTGGGCCGGAAGGGGTTGGGATGCCGTTTCATCCGGCGATTGCAGTTTTTTCGCCGCGGCGGCCGTGGCCTGGGCCACTTCTAGGTTGGTCATCTGGCTCACCGGTCGGCCGAAGGAATCCACCAGTCCGGCCTGGACCAGGTCCTCCAGGCTCGAATCGATCCAGGGGTCCCTTTGGGTAGACGCAGTGGGGCCGTGGTCGGCAAAAGCCGGCAGGGCCGTTAAGGCCAAAGCCGCCAGGAGCGGCAGGAAGGGTTTTGTTTTCATTCTCGTCATTTCCACTTTTGGTCCTTCATCCTTTTCACTTTTCTTCATCACTTAAAACTGGAACAGCAAATAAACGTAAACCTGGTCCGCCTGGTAATTATTGGCCGGGACGTAGGTGTCCTGGAAAATCAGGTGCTTGTAGCGCGTTTCCAACTTGCCGCCGCCCCAGGGCAGGTCATAGGCCATCCCCAGGCCGAAGGAATCGGTCCTCTCATCCACGAGGGGATAGGTGTAATCCGACTTCCAAAATTCCAGGCCGTAGTCGGCCATCAGGTTCACGTTGCGCACCACCTGGTACATGAGGGCCGCGTCGTAAACCGTCTGGTCGAAGAGGTTGGGAATGGACTGCAAGGTCTGCCCCGGCCGGTAGGGGTCGGGCATATTGGCGATCGCCGGGTTGTTGCTGAAGCCGGAAACGCCGTTGTCCGTGAAGAAGAAACTTCCGTAAAGGGGGGTGGGCAGGCCGAACATCTTATTGAACTGGAACTTGGTGGTAAGGGTGACGTAGTTGTAGGTCTTGATATGGTCCAACTGCGTATAAACGTTGGCGCCCCCGGAAGTCTGGATGGTGCCTGCGGCGGAATAAACCGGCAGGATGAAGGGAATCCTTTGGTAATAGCCGTTCCCCAACAATGTGTAGGTTTCGGTCACTCCATTATTCCGCAGGGAAGCGATATTGGCGTCGTAAGCCGTGGCCATGGGCCCGGCTCCGTTATATCCGCCCCAAAGGGTGTTCCCCCAGATGCCCGTGTCCTCGGGATAGAAGACGGTGATCAGGTCGTTCACCTGGACCGCGTTGTACCCCGCCTCGTCCGTCTGGACCGTGTACTCGGTCTTTTGGGCCATGTCGAAATTGATCACGATATCGTCCAGGAAGGAGGGCAGGTCCTTGGTCCAGCTTTCCTGCCGTCCCTTCCATCCCAGGTTGGCGCGCCAGCCGTAACGGTTGCTGACCAGGTCGTCCACCATGCCGATATAGCCCGGGTTCTCGAAAAAACTGGCGTTGCTGGACCCGATGTTGCTCCCGCTGCTGGCGTTGATGAGGTAGGGTTCCCCGTAGCGGGTCGGGTTGAACCCGGCCAGCACCACCTTGCTTTGCATGTCGGCGTAACCGTCGCTGACGGCCGTGTAGTAGAGGGTCAGCGGGTAGATGGAAAGGGAGGCCAGGCCCGCCGGGGCGACCAGGGCTTGCGGGTCCGAGGGGTTGCGGGTGTCGATGCCGGTGTAAAAACTCGAGAATCCGGCGTCGAGGCTGATAAAGACCGGATAGAGGTCGATCCCGAAATTAGCCTCGTAATCTTTCATGTCCATGGAGGGGCTGCCGGGCGGCGTGATCCCGTAATTGTCGTTCACCCACTCGGTGGAAAATGCGGTCAGGAGTTTCCCTCCCAGCCAGGGCTGGCTGTATTTGAGCCCTTCCTCCCATTGGTTGGGGAAGATGGCGTTGTTGTTGGGTCCGAAGAGTAAGGTAGCCCGGGCGTCCGAACTGACCAGGGGAAGCTGGGTGCCCACGCCGTAGAAACCGTCAAAGACCTTGACCGTGCTGTTTTGGTTCACCCAAGCTTCGGAGCTGGGCACGTAGCCCAGGTTGGTCATGTAGTCATCCCAGTTCTTCATGTCCTTGTCGCTGGAGTAGCGTTTCACGTCGAAAGGGTTCTCGAAGCGCAGTGTGCCGGGCTGCAAGCCGCGGGTGAAATTGCCCAGGTCCGTGTCGTAGGTATAGTCTTCCTGCGCCACGGTGAAGCTCCAGTGGCCAAGTTTCCCATCCAGGTTGTAGTTGACCGAGGGAGAGAAAAGATAGACGGAAACCGGGCTGGCGGAGGCGTTGGAACCGAAGACGTAGCCGCCCAGCCCCAGGTTGACGGAACCCTTGCCGCCCAGGTCACTCCAGACGCCCAGATTGACCTCGTTGGTCAACCGGGTGGCGCCCGCCCGGTAAAGGCCCGAGACATTGATGTTCTCAACCTTCTCGTCGGAGATGGAAGTGAAATGGGGCGTTCCGCTGGCCTTGTTGGCCGTGTTGAAAGCGGACTCGACCTTGTCCTGGTCCGAAATCAGCTGGTCCAGTTCGGCTTCCTGTTGGTGGATCCTTTCGTCGTCCAAGGCCAACCGGGTGCGCAAGTAGGAAGACTCCTCCTCCAGTTCCTTCAACAGGTCCAGGATCTCCCGCTCCAGGCCGGTTGCCGCCTCGGGCGAGGGGGAAGAGGCTGTGGATTTTTCGGTGGAAATTCTTGTGGCGGCCGCCATTTGCAGGTGGGATTGGGCCTTCTCGACATAAAAAGCCAGTTCCAGGCGCGTCACCACTCTTCCCTGGTCCAGCACCTGCCGGTCCGCGGGGTCCAAAAGGCCGGCGTCGGCCAGTTTTTGCACGCGTTGGTAGAGGGACTCGTCGGAGGTGACGTTATCCAAGGGATGGGCCCAAACGGAACCGGTTCCAGTTCCCACAATGAGCAGGAGGAAGAAGACGCTGGTTAAAAATGTTTTAAACCGTGGCGGCAAAGTGCCCTCAATGAACCGAATTTGACTTAGTAAAACTCCACCTCATCCACCCAATAGTCGATCGTGACCTTGCCCGGCGTATTCTGCGTATTGTGGGTCCATTCGATATCGATGATCTGGTTTAAGTGGTCGGTGAAATCCGGGGGCGCGACGGGGCTGCCCCACCCGATGCGTTTCGCGTCCTTGAAGGAGACTGTCACCAGGGTCCAGTCGTTCGCCTGGGACAGGTCCTGGCCAAAATGGTCGTAGCAGTTGCTGGCGCAGGTCCCGCCTGCGGAGGGGGGCGTGGTGGGGGCGGTGGCGATGTTGAAACGCCGGTTTGAGGCCTGGTCGTTGGGGCATTTGTAGTAGAAACGGATGCCCGAGAAGGCGCCGGCGTCATAGTAACCGGCGGGCGTGAACTTGCCCGACAAGAGGAAGGCCGGATAGGTGGCGTCTCCCTTGTTGGCGAGTGTCCCGGAAACGTGGGCGGCCATCTTGGTGCCGTTCGCGCCGCCCGCGACGACGAAGGGATAATTCACGGTGTTACCCGCGTAGGAATAGGCGGACCAGGTGCCGTTGGGGGCTTTGTAAAGCTGGGGGTTCATATTGGTGGAGCCGTCATCGAAATTGCCGATGACTTCCTGGTCATGGGGTACGGTGATCTTGGGGCGATTCTGGTCCGGGTTGACCAGGCCGTCGCTTAAGGGTTCCTGGACCGAACCCTTGTTCACGAAAACCGCTCCACAGCCGGCCAAAAGCAAAACCGCCAGGGAACTAGTTAAGATCGGGATCGTTTTCAACGGTGGTGGGGCTCCCTTTCGATCGCTCTTGAAGGCCAGTCTAACAAACTAATCATGATTCGATTCAGAAAAAAAGGGGTGCGGCACGAATTCCACAGGTCAAAATAAAGTTAACGGTTAACCATTATACGTGCATGCCTCTCCACCCTCCAGATCCGAAAATTGAGATGTTGTAAAAACGTCGATCACTTTACTTTTTATTTCAGCCTTCTCCTGAATCCCTTCTTTGATAGTTCAGGGGGAGGGTGAAAAAAGTTTCAGGGCGGGTTCATCGAGGAAGAAAACAACCGGTTCGAATGGATTAATGAAGCCGGACGGGGTAAAGGTGTCTTTTAACCTGTTCTTCCATCTTGGCCCGGACCTTTTCCTTGTCGTTCGGGTAGGTCACCCCGAACCAGGGGTCCTTGGTGGAAAGCACCTGGACGGTGGCCTTCCGTTTGGCGATGGCGTCATCCACCGCGCGGGGCAGGAGGAACTCGGCCTTCAAATCACCGCCCTTTTGCTTTAAAAATTCCATGAAGCCCCGGTTGAGCTGTTCGAAAAGACGGGGTGTAAAGCCCCAGATATTCATGGAGGCCGTGGCCGTCCCTTTCAAAGGGTGCTTCCGCCCCGACTCGTCCAGGTAATAAATCTTCCGGCCTTCCTTGCCGATCTGGAGGCGTTCCACCACTTCCTTGAGTTTCTTCCCCGGCCCGATCCGGCAGATTCCCCGGGCCACGGTCCCGTGTTCGGAAAGGGTCTTCGAAAGGGGAAAACCCACCATGGCATAGGCTGCCGCCTCGTTCTGGCGGATTTTTTTCAGGAAACCGGCCAGCGCCTTGAAGGAATTCCGCCCGTAAAAATCGTCAGCATTGATGACCGCGAAGGGCTCTTGGATGGCGCCCTGGGCCACCCAAACGGCGTGGCCCGTTCCCCAGGGCTTTTGGCGGCCCTCCCGGACTTTGAACCCCTCCGGGATCATGCCCAATTCCTGGAAGACGTAGCGGACTGGGATTTGGGGTTCCCACTTCTTCCCCACCAGTTTCTTGAAATTCGCTTCGATGTCATGGCGGATGACGAAAACCACTTTCCCGAACCCCGCGCGGATGGCGTCGTAAATGGAATAATCCAGCAGCGTGGCGCCCTCGGGGCCCATGGCTTCCATTTGCTTGAGGCCCCCGTAGCGGCTTCCCATGCCGGCGGCCATGATGAGGAGTGTGGGTTTCATTGATGGTTCCTAAATAAAAGATTTCCGGCAAAAAACTATCACCACAGAGGTCACAGAGTACACAAAGTAAGTCTTAAACAATTAAGGATGATATTTATATTTCAGGCCTTACTCCGTGTCCTCTGTGTACTCTGTGGTTCAATCTTAGCCGTTAAGGAACTTCGCTCCCGGCGAGGCCGTGAAAACGTAATATTCCGGCTTCCGGCCGATCCGCCTTTGGTAGCCTTCCGAAACGAAAGAGATGAAGTTTTCCACGACCTGTTCCTCGGCGGGCACCAAGTGCACGGTGCAGCCCCCGAAACCCGCGCCCGTCATGCGGGAGCCCTTCTGAAGCGGATGTTCCTGGCCCAATTCCACCAGCGTGTCCAGCTCGTGGCAGCTGACTTCATAATCGTCCCGGAGGCTCTCGTGGGATTCACGGAAGAGCACTTTCACCCTTTCAAGGTTCTTGGCCTTCAGGGCTTCCACGGTATCCAATACCCTTTGGTTTTCGGAAATCACGTGCCTGCAGCGTTTCATGATCACCGGTTCCAGCTGGGCCTGGTATTTCTCGAAGTCGCAGAGGGAAACGTCCCTTAAGGACTGGATGCCCGGCAGGAACTTCAAGAACTCGCGGACCCCCTCCTCGCACTGGCGCCGCCTCTCATTGTAATCGGAGGAGGCCAGCTCCCGTTTGATGCCCGTGTTGAAAACCACCACTTTCAAGCCCGTTCCCAGGGGGACCCAGTCGTGCTCCAGGCTGCGGCAATCGATGAAAAGGGCGTGGTCCTTGCCTCCCATGTGGGAGGCGAACTGGTCCATGATCCCGCATTGCACGCCCACGAATTCATTCTCCGCTTTTTGGGCGAGACGGACCAAATCCAGGTCTTCCATGTCCACGCCGAAGAGCTTTTTCAGGAAAACCGCCGAGGCCACTTCCAGCGCCGCGGAGGAACTCAAGCCCCCGCCTTGCGGCAGGTCGCCCTTGAGGACGGCCTCACAGCCGCCTAATGGGATTCCGTTTTGCTTCAACAGCAGGGCCACTCCCTTGAAGTAATTGGCCCAGGGCCGGCTGATATCGTGCCGGATGGCGTTCACGGAAAACTCGTCCTGTTCCTGGTAATCGGCGGAATAAAGGGTGATCTTGAGGTCGTTGCGTTTGCGGCCCGCGATGGCGATGCCCCGGTCCACCGCCATGGGCAGGACATAGCCCTCGTTGTAATCGGTGTGCTCCCCGATCAGGTTGACCCTGCCCGGTGCCATCACCGTTATTTCGGGCTTGGCCGCGAAGGTCTTTAAAAAAAGATCCCCGGTTTGTTCTCTGAGGGAGAAGGCCATCTTAGTTGGCCCCCGGCCCGGGCGCGGGGGGGTTCCGGCGCCGTTCCTCGTTGATGTACCGGATGGCGGTTGAAAAACCATAAGCGGGGCCGTCCGTCAGGGCCTTTAGGTCGTTGGTTTTGCCGATCTTCTCGTAATATTCCATCAAGCCCCCCAGCACCAGCATCAGGAAAAAGAGGGAAGGCTCAACAAGGGTTCGCAGGAGGTATTGGAAATAAAAGATGACCGTTGCGGGGTAATAATGCGCTTCGTCGCCCAGGGGAAGGGTGATTTCGGCCAGCCGGCTTTCCTCTTCCTGGATAAGCCTTAAAACCATCAACCGCTCGGGTTTTTCCGGCGAAACGTCCACCAAAACCTGTCCCTGCCCCAGGATGGTGGGCCGGTTCAGGCCCTTGGGAGTAACCGTGTCCCCCATGGCGGTTTGGAGGTATTCCAGCAGCATGGGCGCCTGCTTGTTCTCCCCCAAAAGGAAGAGGACCCTCACCAGGGTCAGGGCAAAAAGCTGAATGTTATCCCGCTCCCGCGCCAGGGCGTCGGCTTCGGGGCTTTGGTAATCCACGAAAGCCTGGAACTTGCCCGCGAAGGCGACCTGGGCCTTCCCGATCTCCTTTTTGCCGCTTTCCATGCCGGGTTTCCTTGGGTGCTGGTTTGGAAGCATGATAAGGTCCGGCCCTTTGGAGTGGAAGGGTGGCTTTTTAAAAACATGGATAAAGGAAACCCAAGGGAATTGAATACCCGGCGGAAGGGCGGTTTGTTAAAATTTTTCCATGATCCAATGGCTGAATGATCGTTGGGATATTTTCCGGCTTTCCCTGAGGCATCCCCTGCCCATCCTGGCCATCGGGTTTTTCCAGGCGGCGGCCGTGGCCCTGGGGTTTTTCCACCCGCCCGGATTCTTCGCCCCTTTCCTGAATTGGCTGACCCGAATGCCCTGGTACGGTTGGGTCATCGGATGGCTGGCCGTCTTCTGGTATTCCACCCTCGACTATTCGGTTGAACGGAAGAAAAGGTTCGACCTGACCTCTGTGAATTTCTTCAAAGCCTACCTGGATTTCCTGATAAAGGAAGGCCACCAGTTGTTCCAACACGCGGGGGAGAAGGATTTTTACTCCAAGATCAGCCATTGGCAGCGCAAGGCCATCCAGGGGATCGCCATCGGCCTGGGCCCGGGGGAATCGGAAAAATTCTTCCAAAAAATGGAGGCCGAGAGCCCCTTGTCGGAAGCCTATCGGGAATCCGTGGCTTCGAAATCGGACGAGCCCCTTTCCCGGTCGATCCAGGCCCGCCTCGACGAATTAAGCTTGATCCGAATGGGCTTGCCGGAGGAAGAGGACGGGGAAAAGACGGATCTGCTGGCCGGGACAACAGGTCAAATGGAACGGGTCCCCCCGAAACCGGCGGGACTATTGACCGGAAAAACCGAGCCCCCACCCGCTAAGCGTCTTCCCCCCAAATAAGCCGCCGCGCTTGCCATGATCCGCAAAGGCCCAGGGATTCTCTTTTCCCCGTAGGTAAGGTGATTCTTCGTTCCTTTCTTCCCTTTTCAGACCTTCCCCTGAGTTCCGGGCCCGCTCTATTTCCCTAAAGGGTATCTATTGGGGGGGAAACAACCTAGGATGGACCGTTGATGAAACTGATTAAAAGGGGACGGGAATGACCAAAATGAAAGGGCCCAAGAAGCCCAAGACGGAATTTTCGGTGAAGCGTATCGAACGGAAGAAGACCCGCCATTTGACGGGTTCGGCGCTGGTGGAAGCCATGGCGAAGATCGCAGCGGCTAAAAAACAACCAGCCTAAAAACAACGGTCGGTCGCCCATAAAAAAAGCCCGTTCGTTTCCGTCCGGGCTTGATCTGCGGCCACAAAAAAGGCGCTTGCGCGCCGGTGGGTTACCTCTTTTTTTTCTTAGCGGCCTTCTTGACTTTCTTCGCCATGGGAACCTCCTTCGAAGCGAACATTGATTTATCGTAGCATTTGCACCGTGAAAAGGTGTGGTTTATGTTGTCGCCGGACTCCCAACGGAAAAGAATTCAGTTGCGTTCCGGGAAAAAGAAGAGGCGGAAATAAAAAAACCTGGCTGTGCATTGGAAACCTTATTCCGGTCGAATGGGGCGGGAGAACTGAAAACCGCCTCCCAAACCCGGACGAGTCCCCAAATATGGTGGTCCATCCCCCATCCAGGCCCTTTTGGGGCGTTTTATTTCAGCGGATAAACCCCATTCCCGGGCCCAAAGGCGTATGCTGAAAGGGAACAAATACTTAATGGAGGAAGTGCCGCATGGAAATCAATGACAACGACCTGGGGAAAATCGTCCAACTGCCCGTTAGGCCCGAGTGGGGCTTGGGCATCATCAGCAAGGTCGAGAACCGTTTCGCCTACATTCTCTTTCGCGACGCCGGGGAAAGAACCGCGAAGAAATATTTCCGGTCCGAGAACCCTTTAAGCCTGGCCGCGGACCAGGACCAACCTGACCTCAATAAGAGGGCCCGCTCCAAGAACAAGAAAGTCAAACAGGGCTTTTCCCGCAAAGTGAAAAAAGAAGCCGAAGCAGCAGAAGCTGCCGAAACCGTTAGCTAAAGGGTTCCTTCGCCCCGATTAAAATCAGTATTTCGGGACTGACGAATCCACTTGGTCGCTCCAGCCGAGGATGCCCCCCGCCACATTGACCAGGTTGGTGTAACCCTGTTGTTTGAGGAAGTTGATGGCCTTCCCGCTGCGCACGCCGCTCTTACAATGCACAACAATTTCTTTTCCTTTGAACTTGTCCAGTTCGTGAAAGCGGTTAGGCAGCTGGGAGAGCGGCAAAAGCGTTGAGCCCTCAATGTGGGCGATCTCGTATTCGTTGGGTTCGCGCACGTCGATCAGAACGAAATCCTGTTTCTCATCCATCTTGACCTTTAATTCCAACGGCGTGATTTCCTCTTTCCCGCTCACCTTGATCTCCTTGGTCTGGGTTTCCTCCACTTTCATCCCGCAGAACTGCTCATAATCGATCAGCTGGTGGATGGTGGGATTGGTGCCGCAGATGGGGCAGGCGGGGTCCTTGTGCAGTTTCAGGTTACGGAACTGCATGTCCAGCGAGTTGTAGATGACGAACTTGCCGATGGCGGGCTTGCCGATGCCCGTGATGATCTTGATGGCTTCCGTGGCCTGGATGGCCCCGATCGTTCCCACCATGGCGCCCATGACGCCGCCCTCCGCGCAGGAAGGCACTTCGCCCGGCGGTGGCGGTTCGGGGTAAAGGCAGCGGTAGCAGGGGCCCTCGGGCGTCTTGAAGACCGTCACTTGGCCGTCGAACCGGAAGATGGAACCGTAGATGTTGGGCTTCTTCTGGAGCACGGCGGCGTCGTTGGTCAGGTAGCGGGTCGGGAAATTGTCCGTCCCGTCGATGATCATGTCGTAGTCCTTCAGGATGTCCATGATGTTGTCGCTCTTGAGGGCCACCTGGTAGGTATTGACCTTGACGTCGGGGTTGAGGGCCTTCAGCCGCTTGGCGGCCACTTCCACCTTGGGCTTGCCCACGTCCTCGGTGGTGAAAAGCACCTGGCGCTGGAGGTTCGAGGCGTCCACGGTGTCGAAATCCACCAGGCCGATGGTGCCCACGCCGGCGGCGGCCAGGTAAAGGGAAATGGGGCAGCCTAGGCCGCCCGCCCCCACCACCAGCACCTTAGCCTCCAATAACTTTTTCTGACCGGTGACGCCCACTTCAGGCAGCAGGATATGACGGGTGTAGCGCTTGATCTGGTCTTGGCTGAGGTTCATTTTATTTCTCCGAATGACGAATGGAGGAGGGGATCTCAGACCCGCCCCTACCCGTGGGCTTTAATTTAGGAAGGGTATGATAAGAGGGCAAGAAGGCCGAATCAATAAAGACCTATCTTTCCAGGTGGTTCTTTAGCATCCGAAGGGTTTCCAGGGTCCTCTTCCGGTGGGCCCTCATGCCCAACCCCAGGGCGAAATAAAGCTTGGACAAAAAGCCCGCCGGTTCCACTCGCATCCAATGAAATTCCACCCGACAGCCGCCAGCTTCAGGGTTGATTTCAATCGCCCCCCGGCCCTGGAGCGGCTTTTCGATATATTCCAGGTAAAGCCGCCGGGGCGGTTCCATTCCGCTGACACGGAAGGAAAAGGAATAGGTGAACAAGAAGTTCTTGAACTTGAACTTCACCTTCTGGCCCACGAAGGCCCGGTTTTCCCCTTCCCACTGGATCCCAATTCCGTGCCGCCAGGCCGCCCGCTGGACCCAATGGGTGAGCGCCTCATAAATTTTTTCCGCCGGCACGGCCACTGAAATGGAATGGGTGGATTGATAATAGGACATCCCCGGTCTCCTTCGCCTCAACCGTGCGCCAAAAAGGGCTTCCTCTTGACGCTGATAATAAGATAACTGATAATTAAGTCACAAATGAGAGCGATTTTGTCCGAAAAACATCCTAAATCCAAAACGGTTTCTTCCGCCTCCTCCTCAAAAATCCGCGAGTTGGTCTGTGAACTCTGTCGTCATTTCTACCAATTAGGCTGGGCCTCCGGCACGGGCGGCGGAATCTCCATCAAGGATGGTGATTTCATCTATATGGCCCCCAGCGCAGTCCAAAAGGAACGCCTGGAGCCCGGGGACATCTTCGTGTTGGACATCGACGGCAACGCCGTGGAGGAGCCGGGTAACGGCTTCAAGCTTTCCCAATGCGCGCCCCTCTTCATGCACGCTTACAAAATAAGGAACGCCGGCGCGGTCCTGCACAGCCATTCGGTCAACGCGGCCACCGCCACCATGCTTTTCGACAAGCGCTTTAGGATCAAGAACATGGAGATGCAGAAGGGCATCGAGGGCCACGGCGCTTTCGACACCCTGGAAGTCCCCATCATCGAGAACACCGCCTACGAGTGCGACCTGGCCGACTCCCTGGGCGTGGCGATTCAAAACAACCCCAAGTCCCACGCGGTGCTGGTCCGGCGCCACGGGGTCTATGTTTGGGGCAAGGATTGGAAACAGGCCAAGACCCACGCCGAGTGCTACGACTACCTTTTCGAGGCCGCGGGCCGCATGAAGCAACTTGGTATCACCTTAGAAACGTAACAAAAGTTTTAAGTTCGCAGTTTTTAGTTCTAAGTTTTATGAAGTTTTTTAATCTCCGATTAAAAAACATACGATAACTTCGAACTCAACACTTAAAACTCAAAACTGCTGTTAAAGGGGAGGAAGAATGAAAGCTATTTGGCTGGAGACGGGGAAGGATATTTCCGCGCAGGAGCTCAACGCCCAAGGCGTCACCTACCGCCAGCTTCCCACCGAGGAGGCCGCCTACACCCCCCCCTTGGAGCAGATCATGAAGGACAACGGCTACGTGACCATGGACCAGGTGAAGATGTGGGCCGAAATGCCCAACTTCGACGCCCTTTGCCAGAAATTCGTGGGCGAGCACCTGCACACCGACGACGAGGTGCGCTTCGTGCTTTCCGGCTCCGGCGTTTTCGAGATCCGAAGCCTGGACGACCGTTGGATGAAGGTCCTCGTGGAACCCCAGGACTTCATCTCGGTGCCGGCCAACCGCTACCACCGCTTTTACCTGACGGACGAGAAGAAGATCCAATGCATGCGCCTGTTCAAGGACCAGTCCGGTTGGACGCCCGTCTACCGGGAGGCGGCGGCCGCCGCCAAGTAAGTTTCTCCAGCTTTGATTTCCAAGCAGGGGCGGGGACTCCTCGCCCCTGCTTTTTTTTCGAATCCAAAACGTTTTTCGGAGCCGTCAATGCCTGAATACATCCTGACCCCCGAGAAAAAACTCCAACCTTCGGCCTTTGAATTAATGGGGGAACTCCATCGCCGGGGAATTCCCGTGGAGATCCACTTAAAGGGCCAGGACCGCCAATGGGACGCGATCCGTTTCGCTGAGCCGGGCCCTCCCGAATTAGAGTGTTTCCTGTCTTTCGACTCCGACAAAGGCCTTTATACGGTCGCCGTTCCCCATGACGCTCCGCCTTCCGCCACCGATCTTCAGGTTTTTCTCGTGGACATCCTTCTGCAAACTTTGGGCGGGCAGGTGGACAATACCAGCACCCGGGAGCGTTTCACGCCGGTCCAATTCGCCCTGAAAGTCAAACACCACCATAATCCCTCCGCTGGTTCGAAAGAGTTGTTTTGGATTATTTTTTCCTGGGTGGTGGTGGTAATGGCTTTTGGAATTTACTTCGTCGTGGCGTCCCACTTGCGGCAATTGGTGGTGCTCGTTTTGATCCTGTCCTTCCTCAGCGCAACCCTGCAGACTTACGTCCATTTCAAAAATCAATGAACGCCCTTGAGCGCACCCAAAAGCTGAAGCAAAAGGCCGCCGAGTTGGGTTTTGAATTGTCCGGCGCGGCCCCCGCCGTCCGGCCCGAAAGTTACCCCGCCTTCCTGGATTGGCTGAAGAAAGGCTATGCCGGCGAAATGGGATACTTGGATCGGCGTAAGGAGGAAAGGGGCGACCCACAGGCCCTTCTTCCCGGGGCCAAGTCCGTCTTTTGCGTGGGCCTCAGCTACAACCCCCGGCCCGAACACTATCCCCTTTTGGAAAAGCACCTCATTTCCTGTTATGCCTGGGGCCGGGATTACCACGAGGTCCTGCGCGAAAAGCTGGAAGTTCTGGTGCAATACCTCTGCGGGGAACTGGCGCCTGGCGCGAAGGCTAAGGCCTACGTGGACACGGGCCCGGTGCTGGAGCGTAGTTACGCGGAGGCGGCGGGCCTGGGATGGATCGGCAAAAACACCCTTTTGTTGAACAAGGCTTTCGGTTCCTTCCTCTTCCTGGGGGAAATCCTGACGGACGTGGAGCTGGCCCCCGACGCCCCGGTGGAAAACCTCTGCAAAACCTGCACGGCCTGCATGGACGCCTGCCCCACCGGGGCCCTGGAGGAACCCGGCCTCTTGAACGCTGTCAAATGTATCAGCTACCTCACCCTGGAGCACCGCTCGGCCCTGCCGGAGGGCGCTGCGCTCCACGGCTACCTGGCGGGCTGCGACCTGTGCCAAACCGCCTGCCCCTACAACACCAACGCTCCAGCCGGGCGGGAGGCGGCGTTTCATCCCCGGCCGGAAGTCCTGGAGTTGACCCGGGAGGAAGCGGGCCGGATGACCGAGGCGGACTTCAAGGCCTTCACCCGGGACAGCGCCCTGGAGCGGATCAAATTTCAAATGTGGGTCCGGAATACCCGCGTTCCGGAGGGTTGATTTCAAGGGCGAATAGGCCACCCATCCGGTGGGATTCAAGAAACCAACAACCGGTTTTTACCCCCCAACCGCCTGGCTTTGCGGGTTCCCGCCGATATACTGGACCCGTTTGAACCGACTTGATGGAGAAATCCATGTCCGCCCGCGGAATAGTTTTGGTTTTCCTTATCGCCCTCGCTTACGGCCCTCTCTGGGCTGAAACCTCCAACGACGATTATGTGGCGGGGTTTAATTTTTACGCCCACAAGAACTATACGGATTCCATCCCTTACCTCCGGGCCGCCGTCCGGCTGGACCCCCAAAACTGGAAGGCCTGGCAGATCCTGGGTTTCGACTATTACCTTTTAAACCAGCCCATGCTGGCCCTTCCCGCCTTTGACCAAAGCCTCCGGTGGCATCCCGATAATCCCCAGCTTTGGAACTTGGCGGAGGGTATCCGGGCGAAAATGATTTGGGAGGCGGAGAGGAACGACATTTACCCCCGCGTCTTCCGGGACTATGACATCTGGGTGAAACTGCATACAGGTTTCATTTCGGCCAGCTTGGGAGACTTACCCAAGGCCGCCCCGGCCTTCCAAACCTATTACACCGCCCAGTACGGCCATGCTTCCGCCAGCGTGGATGGTTTCGGGCCGCTGGTAGGCCTGGAAGTGGGTTTCATGCTCGACACTTATAACGCCTGGGGTGTGGCCTTCGACGGGGCTTCCCTCAACGGTTACCAGGCTTCGGCCAATGATAATTACGACTACAAGTTGAAAGGCTCCATCCAACCCAGCATGATTTCCATCCAGGCGGAGTATTACCATTATTTCAAGTTGGGCAGTACCCGGCTTTGGGCCGGCGCCGGTGCTGGCTTTTACGCCACCATCGCCGAACTCAGTTATGTGCAGAATGCCGTGACCCTGCAATCCGGGGAAATGGCGGGTTTGGGATACGGGGGGACTCTGGGACTCGGTTGGGATATCGCGGTGGGAGACCAAGTTTCCGCCGGTCTTTACCTCCGGGGCCGTTATGCCACCACGGGGAATATTGAGGGGATGGTCACCTATAGTGACGGGACCCAGCAGCAGTCCGTCTTGATTTCGGATAACACAGGGGCCTATGCCGTACCCACCGGGACAGCCGGAGCCAAGCCCATCAACATCGACTACACCGGAATGGATGCGGGCCTAGGGATTTGTTACCACTATTGAGGCGGAGGAATTGGAGGCACCAAGCCCATGTCCACGGTCTTCATGCCGCCGGGGCCGGCTTTTCGAACCTGCCCGAAAAAGACGTCCAACTTCCCTTTTAGCCCTTTTAAATCCACCCCCATGTACTCGGGCGGCAATTGGGCCCATTTCTCGCAGGCCTTTTCGTAGAGCCCCATGGCACCGTTCCAATTCTCTTTCCGGAAATGTTCCAGCGCGATGGCGGCCTGGATGAGGGCCTGGTAGTGAAGGCGTTGCTGCCCTTGGGCGGGATGCCAGATATCCTCCAGCATCTCGTGGCACTCGAAATAGTCCCCCGCGTTAAAAAGGCGGATACCTTCCAGATATTCATGGGGGTATTTCAGGCCGTCCAGGTAGGAGTCCCAATCGTTCCTTTGAGACAGTTCATGGATGAGGGTTTGGTCGGCATCGGGGAATTTATAGCTGGGCAGGTCCTTGGGGTCCACCCAGGCAAGGGCCTGGCATTCGATAGTCTTGGGCTCGCCGCCCTTGTGAGAACAAAAGAAAATATTGAGCCGCACCGAGCGTTGGGGGTAGTGGTAGGTGAGGATCCGGAAAAAGTGGCGGATCTCCACCTCGATATCCAGCTCTTCCTTGAGTTCCCGGATGACGCATTCTTCCAGGGACTCAGTGGGTTCCTTCTTGCCGCCGGGCAGCTCCCAGTAGCCTCCGAAGGAGTCGTCGTCCTTGCGCTGGGTGATGAGGAATTTCTTGTCCTTGAATACAAGCGCCGCGCCCACTTCCAAGACATTTTGGGTCATGGCTTTCTTACCCCCGGGCCCTTCCGGCTTTACTTTCCCGTTTGCGACGGCATGGTGAACCCGTTCGAGTTTCCGGGCGGCAGGACAAGGCCATTGGAGGGCGGTAGGATGCGGCTTGGCATGGGAGCCTGGGTGAGGTTGGGCTTCTTACCGTTGCCCAGGGCCTTTTGGAACTGGGTCACGTGGTCTTTCCAGAAAGGGCAGCCGGGATCCCGGACCATGCAGGTGGCCACCGTCATCTTGCAATTGCACTGACAGTATTCGCTGTTGAATTTGGCTAAAACTTCGGCTTTCTTGGCTTCCGAGACGCCGGTGAAATTGATCATGGTGAGGACGGATTCGGGAACCGGAATCGGAGTGCCCAAGGGCTGGGGTGTGGGCATCTGAGTGAAGGGATTGGACGCCGCGGGTTTCATCAAGGCCGAATAACGCCCCGCGAAGAAGGCGGCCCCCATCAGGATGAGAACACCAACGGCGTAAAGGGTTCCTTTCTGAACCATGGTCAAAGGCGGCCTGGGTTTGGTTTCTTCGCCTGAATTTAGGTTGTCTTCCATCATGTTTCCCCCTGTGGTCCTTCGATAGCGTCACGGCGGAAAAGATCATACCTAATTCAAGCCGAAAAAGGGGCTCGAACCTGCCGCTGAACGATTGGGGGAATCCCAGGTCTTGGAGTCTTATGGCCGGCTCTTTTTTCGGGTTTCTTCCGGGTTAACTGTTTCTTTCTTTTTTGGTTTTTTTGAAAACTCATTTTCGCCTTCTTCGGCGGTTTTATGAGTTTTTCCCCTTGGACAAACCGGATCTTCCGATCCTTGGGAAGGGTTTTGACCTGGTACTCGCGCCTCAGGGCCGCCGAGTAATCCGCTTGGGGTTCCTGGAATACCAGCTTCACCGGCCGGTGGGTGGAAGTGTACTTGGCACCCTTGCCGGAGTTGTGGGCTTCCATGCGCTTTTCCACATCCTTGGCGATTCCCGTGTAGTAGGATCCGTCCGCGCATTCGGCGATATAGAGATTCCATTCGCCCTTGGGTTTCTTTCCCAAAACCCCTCCTTCGCCGGTTGAATCTACCCTCTGTGGCCATGAAAACAGCATGACCCTCAAAAGATTTTACGATAAGATGCCAAAGAAGTTCACGTTTTCGATTCTCCCATCACTGAAAAACGAAAGGGTTTTTTTGGGAAAGAACCCTCAAAACCGCTCTACATTCCAACTTTCCTGGAACGCTCAGTTGCTTTGGGTTTGTTTCTTCCTTCTCCTGGCCGGCCACCTTCTTTTATCTTTCGCGAACCTTTCCACTGTTTCCTCAATTTGGTCTGGGCTTTTCCTGGTCGCCCTCCCGTTCTTGCTTTTGGTTTGGACCGCCCTCGAGGCTCTCCCCCGTGGAAGCGTTCCCTTATACCGTCAGGAAACTTTCAAGGTGCCCGGTTGGCCGGTTTGGTTTCTACTTGCGGCTTTGGCTTTGGGATTCCGTCTTTACGGACTGACGAGCCTGAGCGTCTGGCCCGGCGTGGATGAGGGTGTTCATGCTTTCATCGCCATGGAACTCTCCCGGCATTGGGAGTGGCGAATGTTCTCCTATTGCAGCCAGATGCCACCCTTTTACTTTTGGCTCGAGGCGGGTTTGTTCAGGGTCTTAGGCCCATCCCTTTTCAGTATTTGGCTGCTCCCCGCCCTTCTTTCCCTAGTGCCCTTCGTTTTTGCCTACCGGGAATCCAAAAGGTATTTTTCCAAATCTCTTTCTTTCCTCCTGGCCTTCCTCTTGGGACTGGGGTTTTGGCCGCTTTTCCTCGGGCGGTTTTCCCATCCCGCCGTTTTAGTCTTCCCCTGGGCCTGCCTGACCCTCGCCGCATTGGGGCGCTTCTGGGGTGCCCGTGAGGGCAAAGAAGGGAAGGCCGCCCTTATCCTGGGACTCCTCGCCGGTACCGGCTTTTACACCTACCTTTCCTGGGCTCCGGTGGCGCTTTTTACGGCGGGCGTGGTGTTTTGGAAAAATCGGAAGATCCACAGGCCTTTTTGGATTTTTAGCGCCGCCCTATTGGCAAGCCTGATTCCACTGGCCTGGGCCATGATCCAAAACGGATATGGAAGCTATCTGGCGGTCCATTGGCCTCTTTCCCGGCCGGGGGGAGGCTTGACCTTGTTCCTGTCCCCCTTCCGGTACCTGGGAGCCCTGCTGTGGGGCGACCTGAATAATTACTTTTACACTTCCACTTGGGGCGGATTGCTCAATCCCCTTTGGGCCGCTTTGTGTTGGATCGGTTTGGCCGGCTTGTTACGGGCCGAATCGCGGAAAACCGGCTTCTTCACCCTGATGGCCCTGGCGCTCTTCCTCCTGCCGGGAGTTTTAACCTATTCCGTCAATTCCCTCCGGGTGGTTCAATGCCTTCCCGTCATGTTTTTTTGCTCCACGGTGGGTCTTCAGGCCCTCGCGGGTTCCCTACCTCCCTTGAACCGTGGAAAAATCATCAGCCTCTTCCTTTTGGCTTCCGTGGTTTTGGATGGCTACCATCTTTTCTTTTCCTACCATCTCCTTTGGTCCAGCCCCCGTGGCCCTTGGCCCATTAACGGGAAGTCCCTGGAATATTCCCGAGCCTATCCCCTTTTGGAGGCGCAGGCCCGAAAAGAGGGTCCCGGACTTATCTTTACCGCCTTCCAACCTAATTGGACCGACCAATCCCTGACGGTGGCTTCCACTCCCTTCAACGCGGTCCTCAATCCGGGGCTGGATTCGGCATCTGTTCGATGGGCCGCTTGGATCTGTAACATTCATTACCTGCCCTTTCTTGAAAAACGCTTCCCAGAGGGACGCGGGACTTGGCTTTCCAACGGGCACGAGGGAGAGGACGGCGGATTGATGTTGGAAATCGTGCCCATCTCAGATGAAAACCGGGGAACCTTGGCCAAATGGAGTGTGGTGAACGGCGTTTTTTTAAAGGCGGTTTCGGTGCTGATGAATCGCCGGGAAGGGCAGTCTTATGATGATGTCCGCGAAGTGCTATTGGACGCCCAACCCCTGGCCGAAGGCGATCCCTTCCTGGAATCCTGCCTTTGGGAGCAGGTTTTTAACAGCTATAACAGCGATGCGGCCTACGGCAACCGGCTGGGCTTGAAGAATTTCGAAGGGGCCTTCGCGGCTTTAAACCGGGGCCTGGCGACGGGATACCCCAACGCTTATTTCTACAACGAGAGGGGAAGCCTGGAAGTTATCTTGGGACAAAGAGAAAAGGCGCGGGCGGATTTCAAAAAAGCGATGGGTTGCCCCCTTGATAAAACCCCAGCCAAGGACAATTTTAAAAACCTTCAAGATGGGCGGGACTAACTCACGAATTCGATGGTGATGTCGGTGTAGTAGGACCCGTCGGCGCATTCGGCCACATAAAGGGACCAATTACCGGCCTTCTCTTTTCGAACATTTGTTTGACGAATAAATGATTTCGTCTTTACCGTAATTTTATTCCCGCTTGTTCGGAATATTCATCTCTGGAAACTTTTTCCAAACCCCATTCCTCTCGCCCTTCCAAACGACAAATTCATCCTTGGAACGACCTTCTGAAGTAGCCCATACCACATCTATTTCGTCAGGTAGGTCTGGACATTGACTTGAAGGTTCTAGATCTACTAACTCTACCCAAGGTTTATAATTTCGTGGGTCGACATATATAAAAAGGTGTTTCTTTCCTTTGGCTTTCCCAAGTTTCTTACGGTTGTCTTCTTTATCGGTCTCTAATTTTATCACCCGATAAAAATCGTCGACTTTTAACTCGCCTCCGCCGCCTGGTCTACTGATACAAACTCGCGGTCCTGGTGGCTTCCAATGGGTAATTGACCCACCCTCTATGCGAAGGTCTTCATAAATGCGGTCGACCGAAGAACACGTAGCCCTATCGATGGAACTAAAAAAAACTAGTCCGGCATTTTCAATTGCAACGAGGTAAGCATCGACTTCTTTCACGATTTTTTTAATGTTTGCGGATGCCAATGGATGGATGATCCAATCCTTTTGACATCTTTTTAGCGGAACAAATTGTCCTTCCACTTCAATCGCGGCAAGGGTTTCCCGTAACCTTTGATCAGTGGAAGTTGTTACTTCAACCGAGTCGATTTGCTCGTTACAATGAAGATCGAAATCGAATTCACCGTTTGATTGAGTTTCCTTAAAAACCATCCGACAACCAGGAGTGATTTTTTCAACAATCGCTTTAGCTATATATTCCGAACGGTTCACAAAAAAACCTTTTCTTTAACACCGTCATTTTGTCAGTCCAAAATAAGTTTTCAGTTCACGAATTCAATCTCACCGACCGCCGGAATGAGCTTCTTCTCTTCGCCCCGTTTCAAGAATTCCCGGATGGCATTCTGCCCTTCCTCGCCCATGTCCACCGTGCGGTCGTTGACCCACATTCCCACGAAGCGGTCCGCCACGTCGCGGGATAAGCCGCGCCCGAAGGCCAGGGCGTAGTCCAGGGCCGCGTCCCGGTGGTCGAGGGAATACTGGATGGACTGCTTCAGTTGTTTGGAAACCTTTTTCTTCACGTCCTCCGGCAGGTCCCGGCGGATGGCGTTGACCCCCATGGGAAGCACCATTCCCGTCTTTTGGAACCACCATTCCCCCATGTCGATGATTTTGTACAGGCCCTTTTCCTTATAGGTTAACTGCCCTTCATGGATGATGAGCCCCGCGTCCACCGTCCCCTTCGCCACCTCGTCCATGATCTGGTCGAAGTTCACGATGACTTCCTGGAAGTCCGGCAGGCAAAGCTTAAAGGCCAGGTAAGCGCTGGTGAGCTTTCCAGGGATGGCGATCTTCTTGCCCCGGAAGCTTTCGATGGGTTGGTCCTCTTTGGCCACGATCATCGGCCCGTAATTCTTCCCGATGCTTCCCCCGTGGGTCAGGATGGCGTATTTGTCCTTCACGTAAGCGTAAGCGTGGGCCGAGATGGCGGTTACTTCCATACGGCCTTCCCGGGCCCATTCGTTCAAGGTCTGGATATCCTTCAGGACGTGCTCGTACTCGATGCCTTCGGTGTCGATCTTGTTTTTGGCCAGGCCATAAAACATGAAGGCATCGTCGGCGTCGGGGCTGTGGGCCAGGTGGATTTTCATAGGTTTCCTCGGAGATTGGTTTCGAAAAGGTTCGCTGCGTATCTTCCAGGCCGGGGAGGCTTTTTGCAAGAAGGTTTTGAGTTCCCGCCGAAACAAAAAAGGCCCCGGAAAGTCCCGGGGCCCCGATGAGGGAATAAACCCGGCTTAGTTGACGGTGACAACACCTACCATGGCCGAACAGGTGGACAGCCCGCAGGCTCCATCGCTGGGAGTGCATCCCCCGTGGTTGCCGCAGTGGAAATTATAGGTTCCGGTTGAAGGAAACGTATAAGTGACCGGGCCACTGGTATCCCCACCCGTCACCACGCAGGTAGACGTTCCGTTATCGAACCAAAGGGGATGGGTGCCATTGGCGGGCAAAATGATGCTGTCCCCGATGTGGGCGCTTAGGCTCAACAAGCCGCCCGCCCCAGTGTTGTTGGTGCCAACGGAAGAAACGTAAATGTACCCCTGGGGATTATCACCGCTGGATTGGGTGTTGACCGTGATGGTAACCGGCACCGCGGTCGGGGTAAGAGTTGGCGTATTGGTAATGGTAGCGGTAGGGGTGTTGGTGGCCGTGGTGGTCGGTGTGGAAGTGGGGCCGGTGGGCGTGGGGGTCGCAGTGGGGGTGAAAGTATTGGTCGGGGCGCCGGGGGACGTGGGACTCACTGAGGTTTTGCTGGGACAGCCGGTTATTACCGTGGAACCGGCGACAAGCAGGATAAAAACGGTGGAATAAGCGGCTTTCTTCATGAAGTTCCCTCTTTGGCTTTATACAAAAGAGGGGAAGGCAAATACAAGCCTATTAAGAGAAGTTCCCGGGAAAACGGCGCGGGTGCCGTAAAAAGACTGAATTCAATGAGTTCCATCCATCAGGTAGAAACGGGAACAGTCAGTTGTTGGGCGCTCCCGCGTTGATCCAAGCGGTGAACTCGGCGATTTGGGCCGCCGTGAAAAGCGCCCCCGTCTCCGGCATTTGAGGCGCGCAGGAACCGTTCAACTTTTGGAGGACCAAGCTGGCGCTTGGATTGCCGGGCGAAACGTAATCGGTGATCCCGCAGTTGTTGGTTGTGCTGGCCGTGCCCCCCGAACCCGTGCCGACCCAGAGGGCGTAAACAGTGGCCGCGGATGGCGGGCTGCCCAGGTTCATTCCGCCGGAAGCCGCGCCGTTGGCGTGGCAGGTGAAGCAGGTGGAGCTTGAAAACAGCGGGTATATCGTATTGGCCCATGAGGGGGCGGTGGGCGTGGAAGTCACCGTAGCCGTGGCCGTGGAGGTCGCTGTGGAGGTGGGGGTCAAGGTGGATGTGGAAGTGCGGGTAAGGGTCGGCGTATTCGTGGTGGTTCGGGTAGGAGTAGCAGTGGCGGAGTCGGTTGAAGTGGCCGAGGCCGTAAAGGTCCCGGTGGCCGTCGGTGTATTGGTGACGGTAGAGGTCTTGGTCGGCGTCGAGCTAGCCGTGGAAGTGGGAGTATCCGTTGCGGTAAAGGTGGAAGTGCCCGTGGCCGTGGTCGTTGCGGTGGAAGTCCCTGTCGGGGTGCCGGTAACGGTCGCAGTGGCCGTGCGGGTGGCGGAGTCGGTTGAAGTGGCCGAGGCCGTAAAGGTCCCGGTGGCCGTCGGTGTATTGGTGACGGTAGAGGTGTTGGTCGGCGTCGAGCTAGCCGTGGAAGTGGGAGTATCCGTTGCGGTAAAGGTGGAAGTGCCCGTGGCCGTGGTCGTTGCGGTGGAAGTCCCTGTCGGGGTGCCGGTAACGGTCGCAGTGGCTGTGCGGGTGGCGGAATTGGTGGAAGTGGCCGAAGCGGTAAAGCTATTGGTGGCCGTCGGGGTATTGGTGACGGTGAAGGTATTGGTCGGGGTTGGGGTCGCCGTGGAAGTGGGTGTGTCGGTTACGGTAAAGGTATTCGTACCCGTGGCCGTTTGCGTTGCGGTAGGGGTATCGGTCGGAGTATTCGTAACGGTGGAGGTGTCGGTGACGGTCGCGGTGGCGGTGCTGGTGGCGGAATTGGTGGAAGTGGCCGAAGCGGTAAAGCTATTGGTGGTCGTCGGGGTATTGGTCGATGTCAGGGTAGCCGTGGAAGTGGGTGTATTTGTGACAGTGAAAGTATTTGTTTCCGTAGCCGTCATGGTTGAAGTCGGTGTGGAGGTGGGAGTAAAAACAGCTGACGGGGTATCGGTGGGGCTCGACGTTGGGGTATTGGTGAAAGTATTGGCGGGCGGAATCGTAGCTGTCGGGGTGGTGGGGGGACTGGCCGTGGGCGAAAAAGTCGGCGTGAGGGTTGCCGTCGACGTTCCGGTGCTTGCGGAAGTCGACGAAGCGGTGGGGGTATTCGTCCGGGTAAAGGTGGAAGTCCCCGGCACCGTGGCCGTGAACGTCAGGCTGGGAGTACCCGTTGGAATATTAGGTGTAGGGCTGTTCGTCATGACTATCGGCTGGGTGGGGATGTTGATGCTTCGCGTGGGACAACCCGTTAAGCCGCCTGAAATAACCACAAGCATCCAAATGATGAATAAAAAATTTTTTCTCATGCGACCCCCAAATCAAAAAACTAAATAAAAGGCCCCCGGTGGACGGCCGGGGACCCCAAAAACCAGTAGGAGAGGGTTAGTTGACTGTCACCACGCCCGCCATGCCGTTGCAATTGGTGGAGCCGCAGGCCCCATTGCCCCGGCTGCAGCTGGTGGCGTGGTTGCCGCAGTGGAAATAATAGGTTCCCGCCGCCGGAAAGACATAGGACTGGCTGGAAGTGGCGCCGGTAAAAATGCAAGTGGTTGATCCGTTGTCGAAATAAAGCGGATGAAACCCTGTGGCGGCTAGTGAATCAAACGTAATGGTATCGCCCACATTGGCCGTGAGCGTGAGAAGGCCTCCTGTGCCGTTGGTTCCGCTGGACGACGTATAAATGTACCCCGTGACGTCCAAGCCTGAGGAAGCTTCTGAAACCGTGATGGTAACGGGTGCGGCGGTGGGGGTGGCAGTCGGGGTATTGGTGATGGTCGCGGTGTTGGTCACTGTAGGTGTGTCGGTAATGGTCGCCGTGGGGGTTACGGTAGCCGTTTGTGTGGGGGTTCCCGTCAAAGTGGGAGTGGAACTATTCGTAGGGGTTCCCGTGACGGTCCCAGTGGCGGTTTTTGTCGGAGTTCCAGTGGGGGTTCCCGTGGGGCCGGATGGGACCGGCGTGTTGGTCGGGTACATGGGGGAACTGGGGCTGTAACTATTGTTGGGACAACCGGTCAAAACCATCGAACCGGCGGCAATCAGGATTAAAGCGGCGAAATAATAGGCCTTCTTCATGGTGAAAAACCTCCCCGTATTCTGAACAAGCGGTGTGCTTGATAAATACAAGGACGGTTGGGAAAGGTTACAAAGAAACGGGAACCTGGCTAGGGAAAGCGGTTTATCCAGCGAAATATTAATGTCAATGCGGCAGATGATCCAGGATGGCGGAAATGACTTTTTCCTTGTCCAAAAAATTAACAAAAACGAAATCCGGCTTCTCGGCTTCCAATTGCTCCAGGGTAAACGGCCCAGTGGCAACGGCGATCGTGCGCACCTGCAAGTGCCGCCCGCAATGGATGTCATTGGGAGTATCCCCAATAATTACAATTTCCTTCGCCGAGAAATGATGGCCCTTGTGATGCTTGGCGGCATCCACGGCCCTCTGAGGAAGCTCGGACCTTTGCCGAGCGGCATCCCCGAAAGCGCCAAAGCTGAAGTATTGATTCAATCCGTGAGCCCCCAGCTTGATACGGGCCCCCTCCTCGAAATTACCGGTTAGAAGGCCCAAAAGAACATCCGGATGGGTATGTAACTCGGCTAAGAGCTCTTGGATTCCGGGCTTTAGGGTCACGTAATCGGGACTCTCCCCGATCACTTCCTTGAGGAGCGCCAGGTACTTGGCCTTGATTTTGAGAAGTAGCCGTCCGATCCGCGTTTCCTCAATCCCGTTTTGGCCGAGGATCTCATAGATGATCTGGGTATCGGTTTTTCCGCCAGGGCGGTATTTGCTTGTATCAATCGGGTGGGGATCACCCTCGTCAGCGAAGGCTTGCTCCATGGCATCTTTGAAGGGATTCTCCCAGGCCTTGCGCACGGTGGTGAGGATGGTGCCGTCGATATCGAAAAGGGCCAACCGGGAAGGTTTCATGGCCAGGATTGTAGCCACGGATCAAAACAAATCAATACCGAATTCCAAAGACTATTTAGCCACAGATGCACACGGATTAACGCGGATGATGAAAACAAAATTCTTTGGATTTAAATCTTATCCGTGTGCATCCGTGGCTGAATGGTTTTTGTTTTGTTACTTAAGGATGGTCCCGTCAGTGAAGACGATCATGCTGGGATACCAGGTTTGTTTTACCTGATCCAGCTTGGCCTTTTTGAGCTTGTCGAAGGTTTCGGGCATGAGACGGTCGGTGGGAATATCCCAATTGACCCCCACCACTTCCCCAGGGGGAATCACGGTGGTGGATTCGATATAAACGTTCGCGATGTATTCCCCGAAGAGGGTCGTGAACCAGATCGTGCCCCGCACTCCGTGGATTTCCCTCCCCGTCTGGTTCTTTAATTCGCACTTCAGGGTGATCTTCTGGGCCTTGGAATCGAAAAGCCCGCTGACGTCCGATACCACGTCGCTGCTTTTTTCATAAACATAAAACCGCAGGGACTTCTGCATCATGGCCAAGTTGGGGGAAACAGCGGGAACTGCTGTGGGAGTCGGGGTAGGCGTTTTCTTCTTTTTCGCCAGGACGGGCAAGGCGGTTGAAAAGAGCAACAGGAGAACCACAAAGGGAAGATATCTTTTCATCCCGTCCCTCCTGATCGTCGAAGACTTTAAATGACCCTCTGATACTCCTTCAAATCCTTCTTCCAGACCACCACGCCGCAGAAGCGGTCGCCCTCGGGGCACTTGGGGAGCGTCCCCGCGAAGGCCCTTAGGCCACAGGGCGGCAAGAGCCACTTTCCGATGCGGGGGTGGACTTCCCGCACCTGCTGGGCCTCGTCCACCGAGGCCTTCCAGATTTCTTCCTGGGCGTTGTAGCAAAGCCTCATGGCGTGCTTGTGGTGCAGGTTCAAGAGGTCCGCCGATTCGGTGAAGCGCACCGACACTGCGTTGGGCAGCAGATAGGCCGCGAACTCGTCGGAAACACCCATCTTCCGCAGTTGGCCGATGGCTTCCCAGGTCCGGTTCATGATCTCGCCGTATTCCTTCTCCAGGGCCGGTGTCCTGCTTCAACAGCACCGGAACAAGGTAATCGGGCTCGTCCAGGGTCAGGGCGTGCAGGATGGGCCGGGAAGCGGGCGTCATGCGGTGCCGCTGGTCCTGTGAATCCCCTGTGTGGGAGATCTTCTTGCGGAAGGTGTAATGGGGATGGAAGAGCGCCCGCGAAAGCTTGCTGTGGGTGGTGACGTTCAGGGTTTCGCCCAGGTACTTGTTCTTGGCGGGGTCCAGGGCCAGGGCGATGGCCTCGTCATCCGAGAGGGCGGAGGAGGGCAGGCCGAAAACTTCCCGCACGGCGGAGGCCAGCATCTTCTCCCCTTCCTTGGAATAGTCCACCAGCTTGGAAGTGCGCCCTTCCAGGGAGGCGTCGAACTCCTCCCGGAAAGCCTTATGGGTGGCGGCGGTGGCGTGGAAGGTTCTCGTACATCTGGGCTTCGGGAGTGGATTCGAAAGTCCAGCGGTTGTTCCAGGATGGCCCTGTAGTCGGGCGCTTCCTTCAAAACCTCCTCGACCATCTTCCCGATGACCAACCGCTGTTCCAGGGGCGCGTCGAAGGTCTGGCAAAGCCTCCAATAGCGCAAAAGGGTCAGGCCGGAGACCGTGTGGTAAAGATAGGCGAAGGTGGCCACGGGCAAGACGTACCGGGCCACTTCCTGGGATTTCTTCTGGACCGCCAGCGAGCGACCTTCTTGCCCTTGGGGTCCGCGTGCTTGAACCGCGCCAGGTATTCCCGCTCCACCAGCGGCTTCAGGTTTTCGGTGAGGTCCTGATAGGCTTGGGTCTGGAAGGCAACGGCTGCACTGGTAGACCTTGGCCGCCTCCCGCGACAAGGGGGGCATGGCCAATCTGAGTGGGGTCGACCGTCACGTAGCGCTGGGACACCTGCTCGGAGTTGTAGAAGGGATGGCTGTGCAGGAAACTCCAGATGAACTGCCGGGAGACGTTCTCCAGGGCGAACTGGAAATGGGCGTGCTGCAGGGTGGTGTGGTGGCCCGCCTTGTAGATGGACCGGGCCAGATCGTCGCGTTTTTGGCGGCGTTCCTCGCGCTTCTCCTCGTCCAGCCCTTCCCCCGCCACCTGCTCGGCGGTGATGATACCCTTGCTGGAATAACAGGTACGGGCCGTGGCCACGGCGTTGTCGAAGGGCCGGGCGAAGCTGTTGACCAGGGTCACTTTAGGCTCGGCGGAAAGAAAAGCCTGTCTTGGGGTCTCAATCAGGTCGGGCATGGGGTCTCTTTGAAGAAATTGTGTCGTTGAAGGGAATAAAGTTATTTTAACTGAATCTCAGGGAAGATTCGCCTTTTTTCAACCCTCCCTTGGATCAAAAACCGGCTGGCCCTTTCCAACGTTTATAATGGCCTTGGATTTCCAAACAAGGCGGCCTTTTGAAACAGCAGCTTCCAAATAGAAAAAAGGGTTCTGGGACTGACCCGGGGTTGTGGCTTGCGGTTCTTTTCCTGGCTTGCTTCGGGGTTAACCTTCTCACCCTCAATCCCGCCTTCCCCAATGACGATTCGGCCGAGACGGTTACGGCCGGTATCACCCTTGGTCTCCAGCATCCCCCCGGCTATGCCTTGGCCGCCTTGCTGATGAGGATTCCAGGCTTTCTTCCCCTGGGATGCCCTTCCTTCCGAATCAATTTGATTTCCGCCTTCCTGGCCTCCCTGGCGGTTTGCTTTTTGGCGGCGAACCTCCTGGCTTTTCTCCCCTTGATTCAAAAGGATTCCCCGGCAAAAGGATGGACCCTTGGGGCCGCCTGCCTTGCCCCCCTCTTTTTGGCCTTCTCCCCTACTTTTTGGCGCAACGCCCTGGGGGCCAAAGGGGGCATTTACCTGCTGGCGGCTTGTCTTTGCCTGGCCCTGCTGGGTTGTCTGATTCGTTTTGAAAGTTCGGCTTCACGGAAATATCGGTGGCCGCTCCTTAGCGTTTTCCTGGTGGGTTTGGGCCTTTCCAACCATTGGGAAACCCAGGCCCTATTGCTGCCTGGCCTTTTGGTTTTCTTTTTCCTTTCGATTGCCAAGCCTTTCAAACTCCAACGTCTCGTTCCCCCCTTGGCCCGCTCCCTGGTTTTTCTTCTCCTGGGCGTCTCACCCCTTCTCTACCTGCCCTTGCGGGCTCACCTCCATCCCGTCCTCAACCTGGGCGCTCCCGACACTTGGGGCAATTTCGCCGCCGACCTGTCGCGGCATTACGTGGCCGACCGCGAAGTGGGGATCTGGGGAGTACTGGTCCACGTGTTTGACGGCACTTCCTCACCCGGGCAGTTCTTTCATCTTTTAGGCCTCATCGGCCGGGCCCAGGTTTCCCACATTCCCTCCCACCTCTGGGAGGATATGGGGCTCATCGCCCTCATGTTCGCCATTCTGGGCGCCTGGGCCTGGTGGCGGTCCGGGGAAAGGAAAATCCTTTTGTTCCTCCTGGCTTCCGTCTTAGTCCTCCTTTTGGCGCTCCTTTCCACCCTTTTTATCCAGGACGACCCCGATCAAAAATGGATTTTGGACAACTTCCTTTTGCCCCTCAACTGGATGACGGCCTTCCTCACCGGAGCGGGTATTCTCTTCCTGGCATCCCTCCTTACCACTTCCACCCGGCCAAGGCCTTCTTTTCTTTGGGTCCTGGTCTTGGTGCCATGCCTGATGGTGATCCAGGGTTGGGGCAGGGTAAGCCAGGAAAAACAAACCCTCGCCTATGATTACGGCGAAAATCTTTTGAAGTCCATTCCCCGGAATTCCGTTTTTTTCGCCGAAGGGGATGAGGATTATTTTTCCTTGTACTACCTGCGGGAGGTGCTTGGCCAGCGGCCGGACGTTAAAATGATCCCGTCCTTCACCTTGTTTGAAACCTGGGGCGTGGCCCAAACCGAAAAAAATTATCCCGAATTGGGATTGGCCGCCGACCCGCTTTCCTTTCCCGACCATTTCACCCGGATCGCCCAGGCGGCCTCCGAGATTGTGGATAAAAGCGCGGGCGAAAGGCCCGTGGCCTTCTCTTACTTTAACGGAGCCTTCCACCGCTACTATCTTTCCCGCGATCCTTCCCTTTTGTTCCGGAAATCGGGTATCGTCCTGGAAATCAACTCCGCCGTCCTTCGGAATTCCTCCCCCCTGGCTTTCACGGGCCTTCGCCTGAGGCATTTCCAAGACTGCCCTTCAAACGGCCATCCCTCCTTAACCGGCATCTGGAGGGTTTATCGGGCCGCGGGGGTGATTCCCTGAGGGCCCTTGCTTCGGATGCTTTCCAGCCCGTAAGATAAAAAGGTTGCGGTTGGGCCTTGCTGTTCAAAAGGTTTTTGGCTTTATTTCCACCCTCGATTGAAGGAACCTATGCCGTCCAAACCGACGAATCTAAAAGAATTGCGCGCTTCCGGCTATGCCGATTTCTCCGTGAAAGAAGAGCTGGAGCGCAACGTCCTCAAGCAACTGCGCTCCGGCGAGCCCCTTTTTCCCCAAATCCATGGGTTCGAGGAGACCGTCGTTCCCCAGCTGACTAACGCGGTGCTTTCCCACCACGACATCGTGCTCCTGGGGGAAAAGGGCCAGGCCAAGAGCCGCCTCATGCGGTCGCTGGTGCGGTTTTTGGACGAGGAAATGCCCATCGTGCGGGGCTGTGAGATCCACGACCATCCCTACCACCCCATTTGCGCGGCCTGCCGCAAAAAGCTGGCCGAGCACGGGGACAACCTGGAAATCGAATGGATCGGCCGGGAGGCACGCTACGGCGAGCGCCTTTCCCCCGGCACCAAGATCGCGGACCTGATCGGCGACCTGGACCCCGCCAAGGTGGCGGCTGGGAACCCCCTGGCTTCCGAGGAAGCCATCCATTTCGGCCTGATCCCCCGCATGAACCGGGGCATCTTCGCCGTGAACGAGCTTCCCGACCTGGAATACCTGGTACAGGTGGCCCTTTTTAATATCCTGGAGGAACGCGACATCCAAGTGCGGGGCTATCCCATCCGCTTCGACCTGGACTTGATCCTCCTTTTCACCGCCAACCCGGAGGAGTACACCCGGGCGGGCAAGATCATCACCCAGTTAAAGGACCGTATCGGCGCCGAAATCCGCACCCACTACCCCCTCACGCGGGAGTTGGGTATCAAGATCATCCAACAGGAAGCCCGCGTGCCAGCCGACGGGGAGATCAAGCTTTGTGTGCCCGATTTCATGACCGACATTATCGAGCAGATCACCATGGAGGCGCGCAAGAGCCCCTATGTGAACCAGAAGTCGGGCGTGTCGGCCCGGCTTTCCATCGCCAACTACGAGACCATGATCGCCAACTCCCGCCGTCGCGCCGTCATCCTGGGGGAGGCCGAGGCCGTTCCCCGCATGTCGGACCTGAACTACCTTTACACCTCCTCGGCGGGCAAGATCGAGTTGGACCCCTTCCGCGAGGAGACCGTCACCGAGTTCCAGGTTTTCGGCAAGATCATGGACAAAGCCGTGGCCCAGGTCTTTAAGGAATATATGGAAAAGGGCCATTTGGAGTTGACCGCCCCCGACCTGAGCGGCGAAAAGCACGTGCGGATTTCGGAACTGACGCCTTCCTCCGACTACAAGAACGTCATTTCCCAATTGCCGCAAATTTGGGAGCCCGTGCACCATTTGACCGGCAAGAACGGGGAGGCCTACCAGGCTTCCTGCGTGGAATTCGTGCTCGAGGGGTTGCACCTCTCGGGCCGGCTTTCCCGCACTAAAGTGGGGGAGATGATGGATTACCAGACATCCGGCACACCCAAAAAGAAGAGTTAACCACCAAGAAACCAAGTCACCAAGAAAGACTTAAAATGGTTAAACATTCCAAGATTCATCTTATCTTTTGCTGTTCTTGGTGTCTTGGTGCCTTGGTGGTTCAACTGGTTTTGAGGTTGTCATGATCACCCACGATTATTCCGAATGGCACGAACCCGAAAAACCCCCTTTCACGATTGAGGACCTGGTCAACGCCGTGAAGGAACTGATGATGCAGTACCACGTCACCTTCGACGAGGCCCTGCGGCACCTGCAGGAAAAGGGAATCCCCTACAACCAGTTCCTCAAAACCAGCGGCCTGGAAGACCTGATTAAGGGTTACCTGGACGAACTGGAGAAGCAGAAGAAGGAGATCCTCGAGGGTTACCGCCTAGACAAGCTCTTGAACGAGTTGGAACAGGAAATCCGCCGCAAAAGTATGGAGCTGGAACAGTTGGCCGCCAAGCTGAAGGACAAGGACCTCTCCCGCAAGCTGGAGGAGGCCCTTCAAACCCGCAACCCCTCCGCCCTCTACACCCTCGACTGGCAGCTTTCCCGCTTGCGGAACGACACCGCCGATAAGGCCCGCGAGCTCCTGCAACAGTTGAACTACCTCGTCCAAAGCATGAATTCCCTCTCGGAGCTTTACAACCGCCACGATTTCACGGGCCCCAAAACCCCCACCCCGCCGGAAGCGGAGCGGATGAAGGAAAAGTTGGATGCCCTGGAATCCCTGGAACAGCAGTTGAAGGACGCCCTGGAATATGGCGACCTCTTCAATATGGAAGTGGAGACCTTGGAGCAGATCCTGGGCAAGGAAGCGGCCCAGGCCCTGGCCGCCAAACGCGACGAACTTCGGCAACAGTTTACCGAGGCCCTGAAGGCCACCGGCGACGTGGATTACGACGAGGAGACGGACATCTACAAGATCACGCCCGGGGCCGCCCGCAAGATCGGCGAGAAGGCGCTTAAGGAGGTCTTCTCCCGCCTCTTCACCGACGGCCTGGGCCGCCACCACGCCACCTACACGGGCGACGGCAACGTGGAAATGACGGTCACCAAGCCTTACGAGTTCGGGGATTCCCTGACCAACCTGGACTTGCCCTCCAGCCTCCTGAACTCCGCCATCCGGCAGGCGGGCGCGCCCGGCGGGGGCGCCCAGGGCCGCATCCAGATCGACAGCCGGGACTTCATGGTGCACCAGACCAAGGGCGCGGCCTCCTCGGCCATCGTCATGCTCATCGACCAGTCGGGCTCCATGGCCCGCTTTGGCCGCTTTTACAACGCCAAGAAGCTGGCCCTGGCGCTGGACGCCCTCATCCGCACCGAGTATCCCGAGGACAAACTGTACTTCGTGTGCTTTTCCACCTTCGCCAAACAGGTCTCCGTGGGCGCCATCCCGGAGCTTGCCCCCAAGCCCATCAGCGTGATGGGCGGGGCGATCAATATGCGCGTGGATTTTTCCAGGGAAGTCGACCAGCGTAGCCGGGACATGATCCCCGAGCATTTCACGAACTTGCAGAAGGGGCTGGAACTGGCCCGGGTTCTCCTGGCCAATTCCGACACCAAGAACCGCAGCATCCTCTTAATCACCGACGGCGCCCCCACGGCCTTTTATGACGGTTCCTTCCTGTACCTCACTTATCCTCCCAATGAGCGCACCTACCAACGCACTTTGCGGGAGGTAAAGGCCGTCACCGACGAGAACATCACCATCAACACCTTCATGATGGGCAATGAGTACGACACGGGCTATTTCGGCGAGGGAGAGTTCCTGGAGAAGATGCACCGCGTCAACAAGGGCCGCCTCATCTATCCCGCCCCGGACAAGCTGACCCAGTACGTTTTGAAGGACTACCTGGATCGGAAAAATAAAATCATCCAGATTTAGGATTTTTGAACATTTTGCTGTCGGATGGCGATTGCCGTTTGTACTATCATGGCCCATCTTTATGGGGGAGGGTTCCATGAAACACGACATGACGACCACCGTTTTCGAGCTGGAAGGCTTCAAGGTCGCGAAAAACTTGGGCGTGGTGCGGGGCATCACGGTAAGGT
This sequence comes from uncultured Pseudomonadota bacterium, assembly GCA_963770835.1. Classification (GTDB taxonomy): domain Bacteria; phylum Oederibacteriota; class Muellerivitia; order Muellerivitales; family Muellerivitaceae; genus JAJPJW01. The sequence goes on along the minus strand of CAVYRH010000004.1, from coordinate 233,875 downwards.
CCCGCTCGGTCATCGGCAACTTCGGCGCGGGCATCCAGGCCTTTTTCGGGGGCAACATCACCATCTTCACCAGCCTTTGCGAAAAGGCGCGGGAGGAAGCCTTTGAAATGATGGTGGAACACGCCGAACAGCTGGGCGCCAACGCGGTTATCGGTGTGCGTTACGACGCCACGGAGATCATGCAGGGCATCACCGAGGTGCTATGCTATGGGACGGCCGCTGTCGTGAAGGAAAAATAAGCGCTCCAACTGCGAATGCCCATGGCCCTCCCCTTTAAAAGAAAACTTTACCTCGGCTTCGGAATCCTGACCGCGGTCATCCTGGGACTCGGGACAATTTCCTATGTCAGCATCAACCGCATGCTGGACAGCGACATCCTGGTGGACCACACCACCGACGTAATTTCCCACATTCACAAGTTCGACGCGGATTTGAAGAAGGCCCAGTCCGCCTACCGGGCCTACATGATTTCCAAAAACTCCGTTTTCTTGAAATCCGCCCAAGCCAGCATGAACCTGGTAATGCCCGAGACCTTAGAAACCCAGAAAATGACCTCGGACAATCCCCAGCAGAAGGAAAACTTCAAAAAACTGATCCCCCTGCTTCAAAATCGCCTGGACAATGCAGCTCTCCTCCAAACCGGCGGGGCCAAGGGTTTTGCGGAGACAATGTCCCGCTTCAAGGACCCCCAGAACCTCCAAATCAACGAAACCATCGACAAGCTCACTTCCCAAATGATTGTGGAGGAACAAAACCTTCTGGTGAAACGCCGGGAAGAGGAGGATGCCAACGCCCACCTAGCCCTGGAAATCCTCATATTCGGGGGGGTCACTTCCATCCTTTTTGCCTTTGGAATGCTCCTGGCCCTGCGGCGGGAGATCCAAAAAAGGGAAAGGGCGCAGGAAATGCTGCAGCTCAACGAATACCGGCTTTTCCAATTCCTGGAGGCCGTGCCCCTGGGGATCTTCGTCCTGGACAAGGACGGGCAGCCCTTTTATGCCAACCAGAAGGCCCGGGAACTTTTGGGCCGGGGCATCGTCCAATCAACCGATCCCAGCCAATTGAGCGCGCTTTTCAAGGCTTTCCGGGCGGGCACGGATGAACCTTACCCTGCCGGTGAAATCCCCATCGGAAAAGCCCTCAAGGGGGAGAAATCCTCCATCGAGGACCTGGAGATCCACCTCCCGGACGGGCGCATTATCCCCCTGCAGATCTGGGGCACACCGGTCGTGGGCATGAAGGGCGAGCTCCAATATGCCCTGGCCATCTTCAGCGACATCACCGAGCGCCGCCACGTGGAGGAAATGAAACAAAGCCTCATCTCGGTGGCCTCCCACCAGCTGAAAACCCCCGTGGGCGAGATCAACGGTTACATCGAGAATATGCTGGAAGGCCTGGCTGGCGAGCTGTCCCCCAAACAGTCCGATTACCTGATGGACATGCGGGAAATCGGCATGAACAACTACCGGCTGATCTCGGACTTCCTGAACCTCTCCAAAATCGAACGCGGCCTGACCGAGGCCGTTTTGGAAAAACAGGCCCTGATGGAAATCGTGGCTTTGGCCCTCCGGGATTACGAGGACATCATGGCCCGCAAGGGCCTCACCCTCAAGCTGGAGGGCCTTTCCACCTGCCCCGACGTCCTGGCGGACCGGGACAAGCTGGTGGAAACCCTGCGCAATCTGCTGAATAACTCCGTCAAGTTCACCGACAAGGGCGGCATCACCCTCACCGCAGAGGTAAAGGACCGGGTGGTTCTTTTGAAGGTCCGGGACACCGGCCGGGGCATCAGCGAGGCCGCCTTGGCCCAGCTTTTCACCCAAAAACGGGTCTTAGGCGAGGAAGCGGGCCGCTCGGGGGCGGGTTTGGGGCTTTATGTGGCCAAGCATTTCATGAAATCCCAGGGCGGGGACATTACCGCCACCACGGCGCCGGACAAGGGAAGCTGTTTCACCCTCACCATCCCCCGCGCCCTTTAAAAATCCTCCCCTTCACCCCAAATCTGCAGGTTTATAATTCTTGAATCGACTTATTTTGGGAATAAACTAGGGCAGTGAAAAAAAAAGGAGGTTTCATTCCTTTTCCAGCCCCCTTTGAAAAATGGGTGATTCCCTTGGTCCTCCTGGCGGCGGGACTCCTTATTTTCTTTGAGCGGCTTCATACCTATTCCGAACCCCTGGAGACGGACCTGGCAACCTATGCGGTCGCCGCCCATGAAATGCTCCAAGGCCGAGACCTCTACAGCGACCTTTGGGACAACAAGCCCCCCGGTTTGTATGCGGCCTATGCGGTAGGTGAAATGCTGGCCGGTTACGGACCCTCTGGCATCTTTGCGCTCAACCTGACTGCCTCCATGGTGCTTCTCTGTGCTTTTTTTTTCGCGGGGTCCGCTGGAGGTTTCGGCCAACGGGCGGGACTTTGGGCCGCATTGTTCTTCGCGATCGTTTCAGGCGACCCTTTTCTTCAAGCCAACCAACCCAGCACCGAATTGCTCATGAATTTATTCCTGATGGCCGCTTTCTGGCTTTGGCTGGGGTTAAAGCCCGATTCCCCACGGCTTTACCGTGCGGCGGGAATCGGTCTTCTTTTCGCCTTAGGAAGTTTTATCAAGCAACCGCTCCTGATCACCCTCCCTCTCCTGGGCCTGACCCATGTCCTCCACTCGTGGCGGAACCCGGCTTTTCGCCGACAGGCGGTCCTCCAAATGGCGGAGGTTTTTTCGGCGGTAGCCCTGGTTTGGGCCCTTCTTCTGGGTTATTTCCTGGTCCAGGGAAGGCTCCGGGATATGGTTTGGATTTTAGTGGATTTTAACCGATTTTGGGTTTCCCAGACCAGTTGGAGCCATCTTAGCCAGTTGGGACTGTCCGATCTCTTTCCTGTTTGTACCGCCTTTCTTTGGCCATTGGGAATTTTCGCTTGGGGGGTGGCATTGTATTTTCTTTCCAAAAGCCTTCACCGGTTTACATGGTCCCTTTGGACAGCCTTAACCCTTTCCAGCTTGGCGATGGTGGTCGCGTCGGGTTTTTATTATTCCCACCACTACCAACTGTATTTCCCGCCGGTAATACTAGGGGCGGCCTGGGCCGTCGCCGGGTTGGAAAAATCCGCCTTCCTTCGTTCGAGACGTTGGCGTTTCCTTCCGGGGCTGATCCTGCTGGGTTGGCTGGCCTTTCACGAGGGCCCCTTTTACCGTCACTCGGCAGAAGAATGGTCCATCGCCAAGTTTGGCGGGCCCTCATGCATCCAAACACGGGAGTGGGGAGAGCGCTTGGGAACCCTTCTGAAACCCGGGGAATCCTTCTACCAATGGGGATGGGCCACAGAGCTTTATTTTTACAGTGGCCATGATCCGGTCCCTGGGATCTTTTATTCCGCTCCCCTTTACGAGGGCCCTCACCGGCAGAACTACACTCTTAAAACTCTGGGACAACTACAAGCCTCACCACCCGAGGTTTTCGTGGTCGGCAAGCCTTCCTCGCGGGAAGACCTTCGGTTTTGGATGGAAACACCTTTGCGCCCCTGGATGGAAAAAAATTACAAACCTTGGGACGGGCCCGAAGCCCATGACGGATTCTATTTTTTCATCTTGAAAAACGGCCGCCTGAACCGGGAAGGGATATCCCTTGGTAATCCTTCCCCAAATTGAAAAACCTACGATTTCAACCGGTGCTCCAAATAACCCTTTAGCACGACGGCGTTGTTGTGCTTCTCATCCTTAGCGGCGAAAAGAAGGGTCACCTTACCTTTGCGGGCGGTTTGAAGAAGGGCCTTGAGGAATTCCCCATGGCCCACCAATTCCTAACGGTAGCGTTTCTGGAAATCTCCCCATTTTTCGGGATCGTGGCCGAACCATTTGCGTAGGATTTCGCTGGGCGCGATCTGCCGCATCCAAGTCGAAAGCCGGGTTTTTTCTTTTTTCACGCCCCGGGGCCAAAAGCGGTCCGCAAGGAATCGCTGGCCGTCCTTTTTTCCCACGGGAAGGTACATTCGCTTCACCCGGACCAAGTTTTAGGCTCCGAAGGCCGACCGCACTTGGGACAGGAAACGGCGGATGCGCTTGGCGTTGGTGCCGACGTCCCCTTTTCCCACCCGGGAGACGGACCGGACATCCACGCGGCTTCCGCTCCCCTGCGGTGTCACCCGCACCACGACGTCGTCCTTGAAGCCGAACCAGAAAGTGGTATCCGTGGCTTCAATGCGCCCGCGGGCTTCATCCATGGCGTCGATGTCCCATCCCATTTTTTTTGCCGCGGCCAGGCAGGCTTCCCAAACCTTGGCCGGGGAATTCTCCAAAACGACCGGCTTAAGATCGGGATAGGCCTTTTGCTGCTGTTCGGCGACGGAGGGGCCTCCGTACTCGGGTGGGTTCAGGGCACCTTTGCGCAGCGCCAGGAGGGTGTCGTCGAACAGGGGCGGATTCTGGGTGTCGGTAGTAATGTCATGGATGGGGGGGACCTGTTTGGCGAAGTGAAACCGCACCAAAAAATTACCCGTGATGAGAAGGCTCAAGAGGGCTCCCAAGACATATTTCAAAAGTCCCGCACCCCTGTATTTGAAAAGACTTAAGCCCACGATGGAAAGAACCAGCCCCACGGCTCCCGCCCCAGCGGAATACAAGAAAAGCTTCAACCCAAGCCGGAAATCCCACCAGCCCCATTTGGTTCCGAACCCTGAAAAAACCGCGAGAAGGACCGCCGCAAGGGCAAACAGGAAACCCGCAAGGGAAAGGCATCGCACCCAACCTTTGGGTTGGGTTGAAAGGATTGGGCTGGTTAGGTTTTCGTCGGCCATAGGTTTACTCTAGCCGAATCCTTGCTCAAAAGAAAAGGGGGCTTCCCCTGCGTACAGCTATCTTTTTGCCCCTTTTATTCTGTAGAATCCCTCTCCGCTTGGATCGCCATTTCGGAGGAAAGGTTTCGAAGTGAAAAGAAAGTCCCCCCGGCCTTCGCTGGTGCCACTGAAGCGGATGGTCCAAACCTTCCTGGCTTACGGCGACCATCTCCAAACCCTGGCCTTCTGGATTTCGGCCTTCCTGGCCGCCTTCACCTGTGTCACTTACGCTTGGCTTTTCAAAATGACTGAAACTGCCTACCGAGCGGTCATCGCTTCCCATCCCCAAGCCGTCTGGATTTGGACGCCCCTTTGTCTTTTGGTTTCCTGGGCCTTGGTGGTTTTCCTCGCGCCCGAGGCTACCGGCAGCGGCATTCCCCAGGTCCTGGCTGCTAACGACCTAAATTACAAGCGGGACAAGAAATGGGTGGACCGGCTCCTTTCCCTCAAGGCGGTGGCCGTAAAGATCGCCAGCTCCCTTTTGGCCGCCCTGGGGGGCGCCGTTACTGGCCGGGAAGGCCCCACTATCCAGGTTTCCACGGGGATTTTCCACGGCGTGGGCCGCTTTTTCCGCCGCTTCCGCTCCGAATCCGATTCCTCGGCCTGGATTGTGGCCGGTGCCGCCGCCGGGCTGGCTTCCGCCTTCAATACCCCCCTGGGCGGCATCGTTTTCGCCATCGAGGAGATGTCCATCCACTTCCGCCGGTTCCGCACCGTGCTCATCAGTTCCATCATCATTGCCGGGCTGGTGTCCCAGTGGATTTTCGGAAGCTACCTTTACCTGGGCTATCCCCAGATCGGGAACGTGCCGATTTCCATATTATGGATCGCCCTGGCGGTGGGCCTGGTGAGCGGAGCCTTTGGGGCCTTTTATGGAATGGGTATCAAGTGGCTCCTCACCTGGCGGGAGCGGCTGAAAACCAAGGTCCAATGGGCAATCTTAGTAATAGCCTGCGGTCTTTTCATGGCGGGGCTGGTTTTTTTGAACCCCCAAGCCGGCGGATCGGGTTTGGAAGTCATGAACACCCTGCTGTTCAAGGGGGAAAAATCCACCTGGGATCTTCCCTTCCTGAGGGCCATCGGGTCCCTAGTTTTTTACGTTTCCGGCTCTGCGGGGGGCATCTTCGCGCCGGCCCTGGCCGCCGGGGCCTGCACCGGATCGGTTTTGGATTCCCTGTTTCACACCGGCTCGGCCAACCTGCTGATTCTGCTGGGTATGGCGGGCTTTTTGACCGGCGTCACCCGTACGCCCTTCACGGCCTTCGTGCTGGTGGTGGAAATGACCGACCACCACGTGGCCATCTTCCCCATCATGCTTTCCGCCCTGGCCGCCGAGCTGGTGGCCCGGCCCCTGGACAAAGAATCCTTTTACGAGTGGGCCCGTAAGCGGTTTATGCCGAAAACAAAAACCTGACCGCACTCAGGTTGACGGGGGGTTTTACCATCGTTTATGGTAAGAGTTCATTCCCTTCAAGGAGCCCTCATGAACGTCCTTTGGCTGATCCTTCCCGCCCTCCTGGTCATGGCCGCGGCCTATGGCTTTTACAGCCGCTTCCTGGCCTTGAAGGTGGTGGCCCTCAATGACAAGCGGACCACCCCCGCCCATCGCCTGAAAGACGGCCAGAACTACCATCCCACCAACAAATGGGTGGTCTTCGGCCACCACTTCGCGGCCATTGCGGGTTCGGGCCCCTTGATCGGCCCCGTCCTGGCCGCTCAGTTCGGCTACGTGCCGAGCTTCCTGTGGCTCTTGATCGGCGTTTGCCTGGCGGGGGCGGTGCAGGATTTCATGATCCTGGTGGCCTCCATCCGCCGCAAGGGGAAATCCCTGGCGGAAATCGCGCGGCATGAGATCAGCCCCCTGGCGGGGGCCGTCGGTTCCATCGCCATCTTTTTCATCGTGGTCGTGGCCCTGGCGGGTTTGGGGATCGTGGTGGTGGGCGCGCTGAAGGAGAGCTCTTGGGGAACCTTCTCAATTGGAATGACCATCCCTATCGCCCTTTTGGTGGGCTTTTGGATGCACCGCATCCGGCCCGGGAAAATTGGCGAGGCCAGCCTCATTGGGGTCACCCTGGTGTTCCTGGCGGTTGTTTTCGGCAAGTTCCTTCCGCCGGCCCTGGCGGCTTGTTTCACCTTCCCCCGGAACCAGATCATTGTTCTCTTGAGCCTCTACGCCTTCGTCGCCTCGGTCCTTCCGATCTGGATGCTGCTGGCTCCCCGGGACTACTTGAGCTCCTACATGAAGATCGGCACCATTGGCGGCCTGGTCCTGGGCATCATCCTGGTCCATCCTTACCTTCAAATGCCGGCTTTTACAGCCTATGACAACGGCGGGGGGCCCATTATTCCCGGGAAGTTATTCCCCTTCCTTTTCATCACCATCGCCTGCGGGGCCATTTCGGGTTTCCATGCCTTGGTGGCCTCGGGCACGACCCCCAAGATGCTGGACAGGGAATCGGAGGCGAGGTTCGTGGGCTACGGGGCCATGTTGATGGAGGGCCTGGTGGGCATCGTGGCGCTTTTGGCTTCCTGTTCCCTATTCCCCGCTGACTATTTCGCCATCAACCTTCCCGCGGAGAAGTTCGCCGCGCTCGGCCTGAATCCGGTCCATTTGCAGGAGCTCAGCCAAGCGGTGGGCGAGAATCTAGTGGGGCGCACCGGGGGCGGGGTCTCCCTGGCCGTGGGCTTCGCGCAGATTTTCTCGGGCATCCCGGGCCTCCAGGGCCTGATGGATTACTTCTACCATTTCATGATCATGTTTGAGGCTCTTTTCATCCTCACCACCATCGACGCGGGAACGCGCGTGGCCCGATTCCTGATGCAGGAATTCCTGGGCCGGTTCTGGAAACCCGTGGAGAAAACCGATTGGGTGCCCGGCACGGTCTTATGCACCGCCCTGGTGGTCTTCCTGTGGAGTTACCTTCTTTGGACCGGCAACGTCAGCACCATCTGGCCCATGTTCGGGGCCGCCAACCAGCTTCTCGCGGGGGTGGCCCTGGCGGTGGCCACCAGCGCCATCATCAATTCCGGCAGGGTTAAATACGCCTGGTTTACCCTTGTTCCCATGCTGTTTGTTTGCGTCACCACCTTGACCGCCTGCGTTTTGATCATCCACAACAACTATCTCTTGGCCGCCGACCCCCAAAAGTCCTTTAACGCCTGGATCAATATCGCGGTGACGAGCGTCATCCTCTTTTGCGCGGTCGTGATCTTGTGGGAATCCTTCCACCGCTGGTACCAGATTTTAGTGAAGAAGAAGCACCCCAAGGCCGTGCACGACTCCTCGCACAAGGGCCACGAAATGCCGGAGTATGGGTGCTGCTGAAAAATTTATCTTTGAGGTGGATTTTTTAAAGTGGGGATTAAAATTGGATCTTGGTCACCATCAGGAAGATGATGATCGCTACGATTGCGATAAGCCCAAAGCCGAGCTGGGTGGCTTTAAGTTCCAGCGCCTTGTATTCGGCCGAATCCGCGCCTTGGGTTTCCAAGGCCCGGATCTGGTTTTTGAGGAGGGGGGAATAAACCACGATGCCCAGGATCGCGGCCAAGACTAAAAGCAGAACCGACATCCATATCCAAAAAGAATGCCAGGAATAGCCGCCTAACCAGGCCATGAGGGGTCCGGTAATTCCCAAACCCATATAGGCGGGGTTAGCAACGGCGCTATCCATGACCTTGATGTTTTTCAGCACGAACGGCAGATTTTCAGGGTTCTTGCGGGCGCGGGCCAGCCAAAAACCGTAGCTGAGGTTGAACCCCACCGCCACCACCGCGAAAACCACGTGCAGAAACTTCAGGATCAAATAAAGGTTCACGCTTACACTCCCGCTCTTTAAATCATATTAATCCCTAAACTCCAAAACAAAAAAGGGGGGCGGGATTTCCCGCCCCCCTTTCGAGATCAACTTGGACGGCGCTTGTTACGCGGCCGCTTCGCTCTTCAGGCTCTTAGCAGCGGCAAAGAGTTCCTTGGGGTGGGTTTGAATATCCCACACCAGGCCGAACCAGGAAAACACCTTCAGGACATAATGTGACATGTCGATTTCCCACCAGTAAATGCCCTGCGGCTCGGCGTAAGGGAACTTATGGTGGTTGTTGTGCCACCCTTCCCCCATGGTGATCAACGACAGGATGAAATTGTTCTTGCTGTCGTCTCCGGTTTCAAACCGCTTTTTCCCGAAAACGTGGGAAAGGGAATTGATGGTGAAGGTGCCGTGGTAAAGCAGGGTGGTGGAAGTGAAGAAGCCCCAGCACATCATCTGTAAGCCGTTGGTGTGCAATTGCGGGGCCGCGTGTTGGAGGAAAGAGCCGAAGAAGAAGATGAGCGTGGCCAGGATGAAGGGGGCCAATCCATGGTACTTGTTGATGAATTTGAGCTCGGGATACTTGGTCAAGTCCTTGACCGCAAGCTCATTGGTGTCCGCGTAGCGCTTGCAGAGGATCCATCCCCAATGGGACCACCAGAAGCCCCGCAAACCGGGTGAATGGATATCCTCCGGCATGTCCGAGTATTTATGGTGATGGCGGTGATGGGCGGCCCACCAAAGGGGCCCCTGCTGGCCGCAGGAAGTGCCCCAGAAGGCCATGACGGCCTGGAAGAACCGGCTGGTTTTGTAGGTGCGGTGGGAGAAGTACCGATGGTAGATCCCCGTGATGGCGAACATGCGGGAATAGTACATGAAGAGGCACATGAGGATAGCGGCCCAGCTGACTCCGGTGAGGAAAGCCAGGAGGCCGATGACGTGCACGCCGAAAAAGGGAATACTGCCGCCCCAATCGATTTGCTCGTCCTTGGTGAAAGTTCGGAGGAAATTCCGGCGGGTATCCGCGTCGGCGGCGGGTTGGGTTGGGGTTTGGATGAGGATGGGTTGGGTTAGGGATTGGATTGTTATTGGTTCGGCATCAGCTGGTAGCATAAGGAAAAACACCTCTCAAAAATTTGATTTTGGACGGGCCAGCGCCGATTGAAGCGCAGAGGGAAGGGAGTTTGTCAGAACCGCCTGCCATACGAAAAACCGGGCCGCCGCCGCAGGAAAAGCGCGCCTTTGGAAGACGTTCATTCCCAACGAAATTATACCCCGGGGGTGGAGCGTTATCACCTTAAAACAGCCTCTGGGTGGGTTCCTTGCCCCGTTGAAGCGGCAAAAATCCATACATTGTGGCAACACCGCCAACCCCTCCCAATGGGAGATGGTCTTCAGGGTATTGTGGGATTAATTATTCCCACAGTTAATCATAAGATTTCGACAGGCCTTTACCAGTCCCCGACAGTTTTTCGTTGGAGTTCCCTCATAAATCGATGCCAAAGCATTGAGCCACCGCCACGGCCGATTTCACCGCATCCTCATGAAAGCCGTCTCCAAAGTAACTGCCACAATAATAGGTATTGTTGGCCCCATTCAGGCGGGGCAGCTCCTTTTGGGATTCGACCGCTGTCATCGTAAAAGTGGGGTTGGTGTAATACATTTCCCTGAGGATATATCTTTCGGGAATGGGCCGTACCCGGTTCAAGGTCACGAAATAGGGTTCCTGGGACTCCAGCCCCTGCAAGCGGTTGATGTGGTAGGTCATGGAAACAGGCTGGGGCAGCGTGGCGTCCCTTTCCCGCACATAGTTCCAGCAGGCCCAGGCGTTTTTAAGGGGCGGTATGACGTCCCGGTCGGTGTGGAGGACGGCGTTGTTTTTCTGGTAGTTCCATACCGAAAGAAGTTTTTGTTCCTCTTCGCTGGGGTCGGCCAAAAGCCCTAAGGCCTCGTCCGCGTGGCATGCCAATACTACCTTGTCATAAGCCTGTTCCTGGCCGGCCCGGGTGCGCACCAAAACCTGTTCCTTCTTCCGTTTCACTTCCTCCACGGGGTCGCCCAGCCGGACCCGCGTCTTGAATGTTCTCACGATGGCCTTGACGTAGTTGTGGCTCCCCCCCTCCACGGTCTGCCACTGAAGTCGGCGGGATTGGCCCAAAAAACCAAAACCCTCCAAAACTCTTGCGAACATGGCCGCGGGAAACTGTTTCATTTCCCTCACGGAGGTGCACCAGATGGCCGATCCCAGGGGAAGAAGGCAGTCCCTTGAGAACCCTTCGGAAAATTTCCCCTGCTCGATGTATTCCCCCAGGGTAAGGGAATCAAGTTTCCCCGTGGTCATGTCCCGCCAAGCCCGGCGCTTGAACCACACCCACTCGCGGAGAATTTTCCAGAAGGCGGAATTCCATAGGTTGGACCTCTGGGCGAAAAAGCCGTTGGGGCCGGTAGCCGCGTATTGCAGCCCGCTCTTCTCGTCCCAATAGCCGAAAGAAAATTCGCTGGGACGGATGGCAACCCCCAGACGGTTCAATAGCCGGCGAAAAGTGGGATAGGTCTGGTCGTTCAGCAGGGTGAAACCCGTATCCACTGGCTTTCCCTTATCCGGCCCGTTGGGGATCACAACGGTATTGGCGTACCCTCCCGCGTAGTTGTTCTTTTCATAGAGGGTGACCACGTAATGTTGTTGGAGCAGATAGGCGGCCGTCAACCCCGCCGCGCCGCCGCCGATGACCGCGATGTTCGAGATGGTTTCGCCCATGGGAAAGCCGCCAGTCTTTCGAGTTATCAACCTGGAGGGATTTTAATGAAATGCCGGGGAAACCGTGGGAATTAAAAACCGCTCAATTCCCCCGGTTTCGGGGGGAGGCGCGGGTGATCAGGATGACAGCCGTCACGATCAGGGCCGCCGCCAGGGAAAGGGAAGGCGAGCGGGCCTCCCCGGCCAAAAGCCAGCCCAGGAAGACCGCGATGACGGGGTTCACGAAGGCATAAGTAGAGGCCAAGCCCGGCGTGGCCTTTTGCAGGACCCAAATATTAAGAGGTAAAACCGATCAGCGAACCCACCAGCGTCAGGTAAACCCAGGCCTCTACCGAGGAGGTGGTCAATTGGTAGAAGTGGAACCGGCTGGGTTCCCCCAGCAGGAACCCAGCCACCAATAGCTGAAAGCCCCCAGCGATCATTTCCAGGGCCGTGGCGAGGAGGGCGGAGGAAGGGAGCGACGCGGACCGGACGTAAAGGGAGCCCCAGGACCAGGCCAGCGAGGTTCCCACCAGCAAGAGGGCCCAAAGGGGGTCCACCCGCAAGGGCCCATCCCCGGGCCGGAGCAGAACCAAGACGGCGATCCCCGTGAACCCCAGCAGTAAGGCGATCCAAACCTGGGGCCCCGGCCTTGACCCCTTTTTCCAGGTCCATTCCAAGAGTGCCATCCAAAGGGGCACCGTCCCCACGAGGAGGGCCGCCATGCCGGAGGGCACCTTTTGTTCGGCCCAGCACACGCCGCCGTTGCCGATGAGCAACAGGAAAAAACCGATGACGGCGGAAGACTTCCAATGGCCCCAGGTGATCCGGGGAAATCCCTTGGAGGAAGCCAGGCCGTATAAAACGGCGAAGCCGAAAAGGATCAGGCCGGAGGTTAAAAAGCGGGCTCCCGCCATGAGAAAGGGAGGGATGGACTGGATAGCGAAGTGAATGCCCAAATAGGTGGAACCCCAAACGAGATAGACCAAGGCCAGGGCCAGCCACACACTGGGGGGATAGGTTGTCTTTTGGCTTTGCATGGAAATTGGCCCGCCTTATGATGGAATCCACGGCACTTTGACATTTAAAAATGTTTCCGTGGATTTTGTGGCAATAAAAAAAGGTTTTCAACCCCCCATGAGTGAAATCCAACAAGCCACACCCCGCGTCAAGAAGAACATCTTCTTGATCCGCTTGTTGCTGGCGCTCACGCTTTATTGTTTTGCCTTCCTTTTCCTTCAGGCCCACCCGGATCAAAAAATCACCGTGCTGGCCTATGCCCTGGCCCTGGCGGCTACTTTTCTCCCCTTTTATTTCCTGAAGGAGGATGTCTTTGGGAAGGTGCGCTTCCAATACATTGTCTTTTCCATGGACTTCGTCTTTCTCCTGGCCGGGCTTTATCTCTTCGACCGCTTCGAGACCAACCTTCTCATCCTGACCTTCCTCACCTTTTTCATTTCGGCCTTGAGCCAGTCCGTGGGGCGAAGCCTCTTCGTGGCCATCGCGGTGGTGGCCCTCTACATTTACTTGGTTTACGTCAAAAGCGACAACTTCAATTACATGGACCCCTTCCTGCTTTTGTCCTGCGCCCTGCTTTTCGTGGTTTCCATCCATTCGGCCTACCTGGCCTTCCGGACCGTCCAAGAGGAAAAGGAAATCACTGACCTAGTCCGGAAGGCGCGCCTTTTGTCCGAAAGGGTGAAGGAAGGCGACCAAATGGCCTTGGAATACGCGGCCACTCTGAAGAACGTTTTGGATTCACTTCCCATTGGGGCGCTGGCCGTTTCCACGGATGGAAACATTTTTTTCGTCAACGCGCCCGTCGGGAAAATCCTGGAGATGAACCCCAAATCCCTGACTAATTTGTACCTTTTTAAGGAGAACGCCCTGGGGGAAATCGGCGCGAGGATGGCCCAATCCCTAAAGGACCGGAAGGAACTCAAGCGGGAATATGTGGACATCGTTTGGAACAATAAACCTAAGCGGTTCCGTCTGGACAGCGCCTCCGGTACCACCCTTTCGGGCAAGGTCTGGGGGACCCTTTTTCTTTTTCAAGAAACCCAAAAGCCGGTGGAGGAAAACCCCGCCCCGCCCGCCGACTCGAAGTAACGCCCTTATCGGATTTTCCCGAAAGCCGAATTCGGAACGACTTCATAGTTGAGGTTACCGGGCTTTTTCCAGAGAAGGTGGAAATCCAGGGCCACATCCGGGTTATTGTCCCTCTGGCAGGTTAGCTCGACGGAATGCCACCCTGCCGTCAAGCGGATCACTTCTTCCCCACCTTGAAGGTTCTCCACCACTTTCCGGCCATCCAAATCCAATTCTCCTTTATCTTGGGTGAGAATGAGAAAACCGTAAGAACCCGTTGCCGGTATACGAATTTTCCCCTTCCAAACCGCCAAAACCGGCGGATGGCTGACCCCCAAATCGCCGATATTAGTGAAATTAATGAGGGGGTCTTGTACAAGTCCGGTGGAGACCAAGTCGGGAGAGTTTTCATTAGGGTTTTCCCATCTTTGGAGGCCCTTTTGAAACGAAATCGGTTTTACCTGGCCCGAAACGTAATAAAAAAACGCGAGTGTTTTCCCGTACCGGTCCTTAAAAGGCTCTTCCTGTCCCTGAGGATAGAGGCCTTTCAAAAAGGCCAAAGTCGGACTTTTTCCCTCGTCCAGGACGAAGCAAATCTTGGAAAGGCGGGTATCCAGAGGTAGATGGTTCATTTCCCCCAAATCCAGTAAATGGACGCGGTTGGACTCGAAATAATCCAGGTATTGAACCGTGAAATGGTCGTAAAAGGCCGGCGCCAGGTAAAAGACCGTGTTCGGGTGCTGGACGACGGTTTTCCCAACGGTCGTAGCCTCGATGTTGAAATCCCTCCAACAGTCATAATCCCCTGCCTGGTCCACGAAATAAGTTTTGATATTTTCGATGGCCGCGAAAATCAGAAGCCCCATCACGAGGCCGTTAACCCAGGGACGAAAGGAAGGAAAACGCTCGGCCATGCCCTTGCGCCAGGTTAAAACCGCGCCGGCCGCGAAAAAAGCCGCGAAAGGGAGGGCGCCCAGCATCCGATGAGATTGGGTTTCCTCGCTGGAAAGCAGGCCGGGCAGGCTCATGACGAAAAAGCCGCAAACCGCGTAAAAATAAGGCTTTTGCCGGAATTTCCAAAGCGCGAGGAAAAAACCCAAAATAAAAAAGAGCCCCGTGACATCGTCGAGGATTGGGTGATCTTTGAAATTATGCCGCGGTTGTTCTTCGCCCTTTCGGTTAAACATCAAGGCGGTTTGCAGGGCTTTCTCCGCCAAGGGCCGCAGGCTTTTCTCCTGGACCACCTCTTTCCCGATAAAAATCTGCGATTCCCGGGTTCCCAGGCTGCCCTGCTGGTTCCAGTAATGGAGTAAGGGAACCGTGAAGAAACCGCACAAAGCGGCCGATGCCAGGAGGGGAACCGCCAGGGCTTTCAGCGTTTTGGGGTTTTTGAAATGCTCGTAAACCAACAGGATCAACATCATTAAAGGGAATGCTTTAAAGGATTGATAAGTGTATAACCCGCCTGTTAAAAACAGCGCGGAAAGGAAAAAAGGCCAACCTTTCTTGAGTTTTAAACCGTAGAGAAAAAACGCCAGGGTTCCAAACATGTAAAAGGGAACCTGGATTCCCCGAAAGCCGATTCGGCTGAAAACCATGTGCCACCGCATGACGGCGATGAAATAAACGGTTAAAAGAGCGGACTGGGGGCCTGCCAATTGGCGAAAAGTCCAATAAATGAAAGGCAAAGCGGCCATGGCGAAAACAACGTAAAACAGGAACAGGTTCACCTGGGTCGGGGAAAACCAACGGAACCAAACTGCCAAAAGATACACCAAATACGAAGGATTGGCCGCGAAGGCGGGAAGCATAAAGGGGGGCTTAAAATGCTCGTGAAGCATTTTAAGGGCGTAAAGGGCGGGCCCTGAGGCATCCAGGTAGATGCCCGAAGGGATTTGATCAAGCTCATAAACCCTTAAAAAAAAAGCTATTAAAAGGATAAAGCCAAACAACACCCATTCCAGCCGGGCCGTCAGGGGCTTTTCATCCAGGAGTCCGGTTTTCTCTTTTTTTAAAGTGAGAAACCAAAGATAAAGCGCGAAAGCGTAAAAAAACAGCGCCGGAAAAACGGTTGCCGTTGCCTGGTTTTGGGCCATGAACCATTGGCCCAATGCGGCTAAAACAAACACTGCCGGAAAAGCCGCTTTTTTCACCTGGGTGTTTTTGAAAAATTCCAAAAAATTCCTTAGCCGCTTTGGATGCTCAACAAAACTCAAATAGTTATAGCCCAAAAAAGATCGTTCTCCCACGCAAACTTCGGGAGGTTTTCGGAGGACACTTTTATCTTTAATTTCAAACGTTTTTACAAAAGCGTTGTTTTGAAAATAGATTGTTCTATTTTTTCCCAGCCTGTTAAAAAAGCGTTTTTTATTTTTCGGCCGGTTCTTTTTTACTGGCCTGCTTTATGCGCTAAAAATAATCCGGGATTTCAAGATTCCACTTGTACCCATCGAAGGATGGGAGAAAATGAAAAAAGGTCGCACAGTCCATCAGAGTACGGGCCACTACCACTAAAAACTGGGTGAGCCCCTGATCTCCGGAATTCCGGAGCGTGCGGCCTTTTTTATTGTAAATAAACTCCATTTCCAAATAAAAACCCTCAACTGCCTGGCGGCAGTTGAGGGTTTTTATTCCCTTTGAAAATTTTGCGGTTCTCCCCCCTCCCCCTTGAAATCTATCCCTTCGTTTTTAAATTAAATTTAACCGCACCTTCCGAAAGGAAAAGTCACAACTCTCTCCGTGGCTTCGAAGTCTTTAGTCTAAAGCTGAAGCGGTTTGTTCTCCCAAAGGATAAACGGGTGGGTGCGGCCTTTTTGTTTTTTTGAAAAAACATAAATACACTCCATAACCAAAAAAACTTACACCCAAATATCTAACGGCATTTGAGTGTAAGTTTGAGAAAATCAATAAATCAAGGCTAACAAAGAACAATCCCCGATTGCCGACCAACAATTGATATTGCCAAGCCTAAGTCCAATTGGCGATAGGGCCTCGTTCATTTTTTACGGTCTTTCACCGGAATCACCAGTTTCAAACCCGACCAGGTTTCATCCACCGCGCAGACCTTGATGTCCACCAGGCTGATCTTTAAGGCGTATTCACGTACCACCTTTTCCGTCACGTCCGTTGGCACTTTGGAGGCCGCTTTGGGCCAGGAAACCCAGATCATACCGTCCTGCGCTACGGCTTTTTTAAAGTCCACCAATCTCTTTTCATATTCCTTGCGGTTCTTGGTAAAAAAATGGATGAAATCCATTTCTCCCTTGGGAAAAGAAACAACTTGGACGCCCGGCGGCAGTTGGCCCAACCATTTGAAATAGTCCTGGGGGGCGTTAAGGACAGCCATGCGGAACTCGCCTTTGATCCCAAGTTTCTTCAGAAGGGGTGTTTGGGAATAACCCGCCAAGGACTTTCTCCTAATGGGCCGAAGGGCCGATCTTTCGGCTTTTATCTTCGTGTCAACCCTTAGTTTCCGTCAACGGGAAATTACCCATTAAAAATCGGTGAATTATGCCGCCACCCAAAGGAATCCTTCCCATCATGTCATTAAAAAACCAGTGAAATAATTTTCGCAGCACTCCGATTTAAAGGCGATTAACTTTCGATTTTTTGCCGGCTGTTCGCGGAGAAAAAATCCGAAAACGTTTTTTTCGAAAATTAACCGGTATCGTTTTTTCTAAAATCGTTAAGCACGCCATTTACTTTCGTTTTACTGCGTGATCAGGGTCAAAAAAAATTTCGGACAAATCTACGGCACTCCATTTCGTTTAACTCCCTGGATGCAAAAATATTTTTACTTCCCGGTAAAATTTTGGAATGGCCGCTTGTACTCTTTCATTTTCCGGTGGTAGGGTCGCAATAGCCAGTGATGTTGGTCCAAAAAAAATTCTCATAATCACAAACTTAACTTTTTTGAAAAAACCATTTGTTAAACGCCGAGGCGCAGGGATATGTCAAAACTAATGAGTCTTTTCTCTTCCTCGCGAACCTTCCTATTGCCATTGCTCTTCACGGCCTCGGGTTTCTCCAGCGCGCAAGCCTGGGTGAACCCCGGTTTTGAAACGGGCAACCTGACCGGCTGGACCACCGCGATCGCCTCGGGCCCCAACGTAGTTTGCGCCCCGCCCAGTGTCACCGTGGTTCCCGTGGGCGTCGCGCCCGATTCCGCCGGCCCCCTGGCCCCCGCCGGTTTGAACCAGGTCCACACCGGCAACTACGCCGCCCAGCTCTTTTCGGCCCGTGGCGACAATAACCACGCCGACTGGGCCCAGATCTATCAAACCGATACGGTGCCGACTGACGGTACCTGCTGCCTTTCTTTCTGGTTCGCCGCTGTTTTTGAGGACCACCATTACTTGCAAGGCGACCTGGCTGGGGACACTTATCTTTTAGTGGAAGTCCTCGTCGGGGGCACGACGGTGGCCAGCTTGCGCTACACCTGGTCCAATACCTTGGGCCAGGTGGTGGTGAATGGCTTGACGGGAGTCGGAAACACCGGCTTCTGCCAGGACGCAGGCGGTGGGGGGGGTGGCAATGATGGCGGCAACGATTTCGGCTACCTTCCCTGGACCCAATACACCATCAACCTCTGCAAATACGCGGGCCAGCAGGCCACATTGCGCGTCACCGATTACGACTGCGTGGCGGGAGGGCATTTCGGCCTGGGCTATTTGGACGACGTCAGTTGGGGGGTCTGTCCCTCCCCCAGCATTACCCTCACTAAGGCCAATAGCCCTACGGGCCAGGTAAACCAGGGCCAAACCATCACCTATACCTTGTCTTACGCCAATACGGGCACCTCGCCCATCGACGGAGTGGTGATCAACGATACCGTCCCTACGGGCACGGCCTTCGTCCCCGGGTCCATGGGGAGCAGTCCCAGCATCCCCGCCACCGCCATGATCGGCAATGACCTGATTTGGGACGTCGGATACCTTTATCCGGGCAACACCGGGACCGTCTCCTTCCAGGTGGTGGCTGGCTCCACTTGTGGGGACATCCCCAACACCGCCGTTGAGTCCGACCTGGAAACCGCCGGGCTCATCTCCAACGCCGTTACGAATACGGTCGTTGGCTGTCCGCCGACCTTCACCGCCACGGCCACGAGCACCAATACCGGCACTGCCACCAATACTTTCACAGTCACTTTAACACCCACCGTGACCTTAACCTGGACTCCCACTTTATCCCCAACGTCAACCGCCACGGCCACTTCCACATCCACGCCCACCATGACGGACACCTCTACCTCCACCAACACCCCGACCAACAGCCCCACCAACACCTCTTCCAACACCCCAACCCTTACACCCACAAACACCCCAACCCCTACACCCACCTATACCTTCACGAATACCGATACGCCCACTCCAAGCGCCACTCCCACGAAAACCCCGACCTTCACACCCACCTTCACACCCACGCTCACGCCCACTCCCACGGATACCTTCACCCCCACCCTCACCTTCACCTTTACGCCCACTCCCACCAACACTTCCACCCCCACGCCCGGCATCCAAATCCAAAAATCCGCCTCCGAAACCTCCGCCCACCCGGGGGACACCCTCACCTACAAAATCCTCCTGTCCGTTTCCGGCTCCACCGCCTCCAACGTCCAAGTTACCGACACCCTGCCCGCTCAGGTTGCTTTCTTGGGCCTGGGCCAGCCCTCGCCTTCCGTGGTGGGTGAGGCTATGGGCGAAAACGGCTCTGTCCTCGCTTGGTCTTTCCCTTCCTTGAACCCCGGTGTCTACCAGCTGCCCTATACGGTCGCCGTCTCCTCCACCCTCGTGGAGCAAACCGTGCTCTTAAACAATGCCCAAGTAGTCTTCTCCGGTGGCCGGCCGCAGTCCGTCACCGCGCCGGTCACTGTGGTTTTTCCCATCACCGTCCAGGTCGCGGTTTACAATTCGGTTGGTGAATTGGTGAAAACTCTCTTGGTTCAGAACTTCGCCCAAACCATCTCTTCCTTCCAACTCTCCTCTACGTCCTTGACCAACCAGGTTTCCTCCGTCGCCGTCTCCATCCTTGGCGTGGTGGCAACTTGGGACGGCACGGCCCAGAACGGCACGGAGGTCACCAACGGCCAGTATTTCATCAAGGTCCAAAGCACCGACTCCCTCGGCGTAGTCACCACCGTCACCCGGACCGTCGGCGTCAACCGATCCCTTTCCACCCTCTCCGTGGCCGTTTACAACGAGACGGGCGAAGTGGTGAAACATCTTTACCAGGGGATCGTGCCAAGCAACAGCAATACCATCCAGTCCGTGGTTTTGTCCTCCACCGTGGTTACTCCTGGTTCCCCTACCGTTTCTCCTTCCTCCTCGTCCATTACGGTTTTGGTCGCCATGGCCGGGGCCGGCGTGACGCTGGCCTGGGACGGCACCAATGACCAGGGCGGCATGGTGACCAACGGCCAATATTACGTGGAAGCCTCCTGGTTGAACGGCGGGGACGACCAAGTCGTCACCCAGCAGGTATCGGTGGTGGACGGATCCCGGGGGATGGTTCCGGGTCAGCTGTTGGTGGAGCCCAATGTACTGGCCGGCGGACAAACAGCCGCTGTCTTCACGGTGGATTCGGCCCAAGGTTTCACCCTGAGGGTGCGGGTTTATGACGTGGCTGGCGAACTGGTGGGGGCGGTTCAGGGGCCTTCCGGGGCGGACCAGGCGGTTTGGAACGCGGGGGGAATGGCAAGCGGGTTATATATCGCCGTGGTGGACTTGGAGGGGCCAAATGGGCATGTCGTCTACAAAACCACCAAGCTGGTGGTGCGGCATTAAACCAAACCCAGGCAAAAATGGGGTCAGTGAAACACCGATGAACACGATAAAGGCGGATTCGGGGGGAAATAACCGATTTAAGGGGTTTTTCTACTAGTTCTCTTAGATACCACCTGTGGGATGTTAAAAAAACCGGCGGATGTAAAAATTTCAATCGGTTTCAAAAGGAGGAATTTCCCGTCCAAATTAATTTGCCGTTATCTTTTTCAAAAAAAATACAACTCGGACGTGTTTAAGACATTTTTACTCGTTTTACTCCACCCGCTTCCCAGGACAAATTTTCTTTTTTGAAACATGACTCGCTTTGAACTGGCATTGAACGTGCTCATTTAGGGGAGAGAGTCGAAATGTCACCCTTTTCCGTGTCCACCGGAAAATTTCCGGCGAACCGAATGGAGGAGGCGTTTTTGGAAACCAGAAAGACGGGAAGATTTCAGAATGAAATCGCGTCATTCCCTATTCGCGTCCATTCCGGGCGTTCCCATTTAAAAGGGAATGTTGGAAGAATTTCCACATTACTTTGGTGGTTTTTCGAACTATCTAATGCAAAAAACAAAAGAAAATATCTTTCCATTTGTTCCTCCTAATCGCCCGTCTGGTTGCCGCTGGACACCCCCGATTCCGTTCAATCAACAGGCCCGTTTCAGAGAGGCTTTTAGAATCCGAAAGAAGGACTGAAATGTCGGAGATGATACAACTGTCCCCAGTAAGATCGGTCTTATGGATCTTGACGACCCTGGCTTTCCTCGCGGTCGCGCCGGTGAGGTCCCAGACCTTAACCCCGTCCGATTCCCCCACCGATACTTCAACCTCGACGCCCATGGCGTCCCCAACGGACACGCCCAGCCCCACTCCGACCTTCACATTCACGCTGACCAATACGGCCATCTTCACTGACACCCCGACCGGCACGGCTACCCCCAGTCCCACTTCCACATCAACTTCAACGCAGACTCCGACTTCAACCAACACCGCGACGGTCACTCCCACGAATACCGCCACACCCACTCCCACAGCCTCCAATTCCCCGACGGTGACACCGACAAACACAGGCACCTCCACTCCGACTTCAACCTTCACGCCGACGGCCAGCTTCACTCCTACCAGTACGGCCACCCTTAGCTCCACTTCCACGCCCACTTCCTCTTTCACCCTGACCGATACGGCCACGCCCACCTCTACCCCGACGGCATCTTTCACTCCAACCTTCACCCACACTCCCACGCCAACCTTTACTTCCACCTCCACTTTTACGCCGACTTTCACTCCCATCCCCTGGCCCAATGCCTGTTCAAGCGAATTTACGAATTGGACCTCCCTTATTAATACGGGCGCCAACGTAGCATGCAACCCGGTGGCCGTCCCCGTGGGTCCCGGGATAGCCCCCAACTCGAACGGGCTCCTAAACACGGTCCCGGCCGGCCAGCCCAGCGCCTACCAGCTTTTCTCGGGCCGGGGGGACACGAACCATGGCGATTACGCCCGGGTCTGCACCAGTTCAACGGTTCCAACCAACGGTTCTTGCTGCCTGTCGTTTGAGCTGGCGGGTGTTTTCGAGAATTACCACTACCTCAACAATCCGGGCAACCCCAACGACGACGCCTACCTGGAGGTCCAGGTTTATATCGGCGGGGGCCAATGCGGCGCGGGCGGCCTGCAGGTTTACGACCTGCTGCTCAATTGGCAGTACCTGGTCGGGTCGGGCCTGGTGACCCTGGACGGCTTGGTGGGGAACAACGCCGGAACGGTCGGCGCGGCGGGCGGCTGCCAGGTGAACCCCTCCAACGGGACGAACTGGGGGGTTTTTCCCTGGACCCCCTATACCTTCAACCTGTGCCAATACGCGGGCCAGCAATGCACCATCGTCGTGAGCGAATATGACTGCGGCGAAGGCGGCCATTATGGATGGGGCTACTTCGACTGTCCCCAGTGGATTTCCTGCCCCAACCCCAGCATTACCCTGGCCAAGTCCAACAACCCGGCCGGCCAGGTGAACCAGGGACAGACCATCACTTACACCCTGGCCTATAAGAATACCGGCACCTCCGCCATCGACGGCGTTGTAATCAACGACACGATCCCGACCGGGACAAACCTTCTTTCCAATTCGGTCACCAGCAATCCCTACCAGCCTGTCACCGCCCTGGTGGGGCAGGATTTGCTCTGGCAGATCAACTACCTGGCAGCGGGCGTTTCGGGAACCCTTTCCTTCAGTGTCACCGTCGGAGCCCTGCCGGCGGGAACCTGTTCCGGGGTTGTGACCAATATCGCCGAGGAGGAAAATTTTGAGACCCAGCCTTCCACTCTCTTATCCAACGCCGTGACCAATAACGTGGGATACACCTGCACGCCCACCAACACCCCCTCGGCCACGCCCACGGACACGCCGACAGTCACCGATACCCCAACCCCCACCAATACGCCGACTTTAACGCCAACCAACACCCCCACGGCCACTCCAACCAATACCCCCACCAACACTCCGACCAACACCCTGCCCAACACTCCCACCAATACACCCACCAACACCCCCACAGCCACCACGACCAATACGCCCACCAACACTCCGACCAACACGCCCACCCCAACCCCTTCCAACAGCCCTACGGCCACCCCGACGAACACACCAACCAACACGCCGAGCAACACGCCGACGAATACTTCAACCGCCACGGCCACCCTGACCCCGACCAGTTCCGCCACTGCCACAGCTACCCCGACGGCCACAAACACCACAACGCCCATCCCCACCTCCACCCCTACGAATACGCCGACCAATTCCCCCACCGCCACGCCTTCCTCCACGCCCACTTCCACGGCCACTTCCACGGCAACGATGACTTCCACCTTTACCGCGACCAATACCCCTTCAAATACCGCCACCAACACCCCTACCCCGTCCCCGACGGCCACTCCGACGAACACCACGACACTGACAGCTACCCGTACCCCCACGGATTCCCCCACTTCCACCGCCACAGCGACTCCGACTTCTACACCCACCTTAACTCCCACCAACACTTCCACCGCCACGGCCACCAACACGCCCACGAACACCACAACCCCTCTGCCCACCTCCACCCCCACGAATACGCCGACGAATACCCCCACGCCTACGCCTTCTTCGACACCTTCTTTCACGGCGACCACGACGCCGACTTTAACTCCGACCAACACTGCGACAGCCACTGCCACGAATACCGTCACCCATACCCCGACCCCATCCCCGACGGCCACCCCCACTAGCACGATGACCCCAACCCCCTCTTACACCCCCACAGCCACTCCCACATCCACTGCGACCGCGACGCCGACCTCCACACCCACCTTAACTCCCACCAACACTTCCACCGCCACGGCCACCAACACGCCCACGAATACCACAACCCCCCTGCCCACCTCCACTCCCACGGATACGCCGACGAATTCCCCCACCACCACGCCTTCTTCTACGCCCACCGCCACGCCCACCTTTACGGCGACTTCCACGCCCACCCTCACTTTCACGTCTACGGAAACGGCCACTCCTACGGCCACCCCAACTTTCACCCCCAGCTCCACCGCTACCTTGACCTCGACTGCCACGCCAACGGCCACCGTCACATCCACCTTAACCTCAACCTTCACCGCGACCCCAACCGCGACGGTTACGGACACCTCCACACCCACCCTTACGCCAACCATGACCGCCACCTCGACGCCGACGGACTCGCCCACCCGGACATCGACCTTTACACCGACCTCCACCACTACGCTTACGCCCACTTCCACTGACACCTTTACACCGACCCTCACCTTCACTTTCACTCCCACTTCCACCTATACCTCCACGCCCACCAACACGGCGACCCCCACTCCGGGAATCCAAATCCAAAAGATCGCTTCCGAAACCACAGCCCATCCCGGTGATACCGTGGTTTACCGGATCCTGCTGACCGTCTCGGGTTCCACAGCCTCCAACGTCCAAGTTACGGATACCCTGCCCGCGCAGGTGGTTTTCGCGGGGATGGGCCAACCCTCGCCTGCCGTGGCGGGCGAAACCATGGGTCAAACCGGCCCCGTCCTCACCTGGGCCTTCCCTTCCCTGGCCCCCGGCGTCTACCAGCTTCCCTACACCGTGACCATTTCTTCCAGCCTGGTGGAACAAACCGTCCTCCTCAACAACGCCCAGGTGCAAGAGACGGGAGGACAGCCCCAGTCCGTCACCGCGCCGGTGACGGTAATTTTCCCCATCACCGTCCAGGTCGCCGTCTACAATTCGGCGGGTGAACTGGTGAAAACCCTCCTGGTCCAGAACTTCGCCCAAACCATCTCCTCCTTCCAACTCTCCTCCATGTCCTTGACCAACCAGGTTTCTTCCACTTCCGTCTCCATCCTCGATGCGACGGTGGCTTCCTGGGATGGCACGGCCCAGAATGGCACGGAGGTCACCAGCGGCCAGTATTTCATCAAGGTCCAAAGCACCGATTCTTTGGGTGTTGTCACCTCCGTCACCCAGAACGTCAGCGTCAACCGCTCCCTCTCCACCCTTTCAGTCGCCGTTTATAACGAGGCCGGTGAGATCGTGAAACACCTCTACCAGGGAATCGTGTCGAACTCCAACAGCACCATCCAGTCCTTGGACTTATCCTCCAATACGGTCGCGCCCGGTGTCGTCTCGGCCTCTTCCACCTCATCGTCGCAAATCACCATCAATGTGTCTGTTTCCGGCGGAAGCGTGACATTGGTTTGGGACGGCACCAATGACCAGGGCGGCATGGTGACGAACGGCCAATACTACGTGGAAGCTTCCTGGCTGAGCGGGCCCAATGACCAGGTTGTCACTCGCCAGGTATCAGTGATGGACGGCTCAAGGGGAATGGTCCCCGGGCAACTGCTGGTGGAGCCCAATGTGCTGGCGGGAGGGCAAACTACGGCGGTCTTCACGGTGAATTCAACCCAGGGATTCACCCTCAAAGTGCGGGTTTACAACGTGGCCGGTGAACTGGTGGGGACTACCCAAGGGAGCACTGGAGCGGATCAGGCGGTTTGGAACGCGGGAGGAATGGCCAGCGGGCTGTATATCGCGGTCGTGGACGTGGAGGGGCCCAATGGGCATGTGGGCTATAAAACCGCCAAGCTGCTAGTCCGTCACTAAGCCGGGGATGGGGTGGCCTTTAAAAAGTTCCGTCAGATGGGGTTTAGGGAGAAAAGGTTGGCGATGCGCGCCTTATTTAAATTTAAGGGGTCGCGGTGGGAGTGGAGGTCGGAGTTTGGGTTGGGGTATGGGTGGGCCTAGGGGTAGGGGTATTCGTGATCGTGTGGGTGGGAGTAACGGTAAAAGTCGAGGTATTCGTCGGCAAAGGCGCGGGGACCGTTGGGTTATTGTTGTTGGTGTTGCAGGATTGCAAACCCATCAAAAGGGCAGTTGCGCTAAAAAACAGGGTTATGTGGAGTCTCTTTTTCAAGCAGATGGGCCTCTCACAAGATCAATAGAAGGTCCATTATAACACCATCCCTTGCCGGCTAAGGATGTTGGGGCCTCTCAATCAACGGGTTCAAGGCTGAGGTCAATTTTCTTTTATTTCCCACGGATTTTAAATGGGAGGGTCCGGGCGGCCCATCCCACTACACCGAAGGCGAACCCCAGGATGACCATCATCCAGCCTACCAACGTGATAAAAAAAGCGGTCTCGACGAGCCAGGTCCATTTTTGCCACCAGCCGATGGTAAAGATGGCGGCCCCAACGGCCATGACCAGGATTCCAAAACCCATGGCGCCCCGTGCTACCTTTTTTTCCTGTAGCATGCTGGCGCCGTAAGGGAGATGCTCCACCAAGGAAATGAAGTTAATCGCCTGCCCCGCCAGGCTGAGGCGTGGAGAGGCTTTCGGGTCCTTCCCGCGCCCTTTTTTCCCCCTCGACCCGGATTTCAAGAGAATTTTCGAGCCTTATTTAATCCCAAACGCGTGGAAAACCACGTTCAAGGTGAAGGCGAAGATAGCGCCACCCAGGAGCATACAAACCGGCAGGGTGAGGACCCAGGCCATGAGAATATTCATCAGGGTCTTCGACTGCAACCCCGACCGGTTGGCCGCCATGGTGCCGGCGATGCCGGAAGAGAGGATATGGGTTGTACTGACAGGTAGGCCCCAAATGTCCGCCGCTTGAATGGTGGCAAAGGCCACCAGTTCTGCCGAGGCCCCTTGTGCATAGGTCAAATGGGCTTTCCCGATTTTTTCGCCCACCGTCACCACGATGCGCTTCCAGCCGATCATGGTCCCCAATCCCAGAGCCAAGGCCACGGCGAATTTCACCCAGACCGGGATGAACTTAGTGAGTTTGTCCATGTGTCCTTTCAGATCCTTAACCGACTTTTGTTCTGCTGGATCGGTCAACAAGTTCTGTTTCAAAGCTTTGCCTAAGGCTTCCGATGTCAGGTAAAGGTCATTTCGCAGGCCCCTGCGGCCGTCTTCCGAGAGTTCATTCAGGCTTTTCTTACCTTCCAATTCGGCGGAAATTTCCCTGCATTTGGTTCCGATGGCAGCGAAGGTGTCATTTGAAATTTTGCCCGAGGCTTTAATGTAGTCGGAAATCATCTGGTCCGCCACCGGGCCGCCCGCCATGGCCGCGCCGGGGGAGTGCTTGTCCATTTGGAAGGAGATGGTTTGGGTGGTGGCTGCGAGATCCAGGAGGGCCTGCTGGCTGGTGTCTAGGTTAACCGCGAAGGTGGCCGGGACTACGCCGATAAGGATCAGCATGATGAGTCCCATACCCTTTTGACCGTCGTTGGAACCGTGGGAGAAGCTGACTCCCGTACAAGTAAGAATGAGAAGGATTCGAATCCAGAGGGGGGGTGGAGCGTCTTTTTTGGGGGATTCGTAAAGGTCTTTTCGCTTGATAAGCGCCTTGAAGATCAAAAGAAGCAGGCCCGCGCAGACAAAACCGACAATCGGGGAGACGAGAAGTGCCATCCCGACATCCTTGGCTTTGGCCCAGTTGACCCCCTCACCGAAAACATGGCCGGGGGACATCATGGCGTTGGCCAGACCCACACCCATAATGGAACCGATGAGAGTGTGGGAGCTGGAGGCCGGAAGGCCGAAATACCAGGTGCCCACGTTCCAGATAATGGCGGAAATGAGCAGGGAGAAGACCATGGCGAAGCCCGGGGCCGAACCTACGTGGATAACCAATTCCACGGGTAAAAGGGCGATGACCCCGAAGGCCACCATGCCGCTGGAAGTCAAAACGCCCGTGAGGTTCCACAAGCCGGACCAGACCACCGCGATCCAAGGTTTCAACGTATGGGTGTAAATGACAGTGGCCACGGCGTTGGCTGTATCGTGGAAGCCGTTGACGAACTCGAAGCTGAGCGCCAACCCCAACGCGAAAAGTAGGAAAATAACATGCCCCAAACCTAAATGTTGCCCGAATATTTCCACAAATGGCCTCCCGAGTGGTTATGGTGCGGCTTAACGGATGCGGCGGGAGGACTATGTAGGTAGGAGATTTCTGTGGAGTTACACGGATGGATAACCCCGGTTAAAAGCCCCCGATTTTGGCCGAAAATAACCCAATCTTAATATTAAACCGCCCCGGTGGACTTTTTAGAGCGGTTTTGGACTCCTTTCCTGGCGCTTTCAGTCATCCCATTGGTACATACCACAACACGACGTTTCCATTATTGAAAGCCAGGGTCTTCGTCAACTTCGGGGATAACTTTGAGGGATGCCTTCGAATGTTTCCGCATTTCATTTCCCCTTTTACTTCCAAAGCCGCACGAAACAAAACATCCACACCCAACGCAGAAGCGTTTTCAAAGTTGCCACAACTTTCAGCGTTTCTTTGTTTCTTCAGCTCCCAGCGCGAATCAGTCAGATAGAATAGAACTTCACCCAAGGGGACCCGTGAAAAAATTCCTATGGATTGTCCTTCTTACAGGCCTGATGCGGCCTCTTTACGTTTTGGGCCAATGCGCGCCGGTCAGCGCTCGGGTTTGCGTGTCGGGTGACGACACCACCTTGGTTTGGTTGAACGGATCCTTCCTGGGCTCCAAGGATTATTGCAACCTGAGCACCGGCTGCAAACCGGAAAGTTTGTGCGTGGATGTCCCCCTTCCCATGCTCAGGGGCCCCCAGGTTTGCCTGGCCCTTAAGACCACCAACGTCAATCCCGTGCTGGTTTTCAGCTCCTGGGAGTTGGAGGTGGACTGCGCGGGCGGCAAACCTTTCGTGGTTAACAATGAAAACCCCGCCAAGTCGGGGGTTTCCCTTTATTGGGACCCCACGGGGGGTTCCAAATGTGGCCTAGGCGCTCCACCGCCTGTGGACCCCCGGGGAAATAGCTGGACGGATTTGAATTACAACCCGGCTTCCAATCCCTTCACCCTGACCGGAGAGCCTGTCACCACCACTACATGGACTTGCGCCCAGATCACCGACGCCTTAACCGGCTTCGTCATTCACTATGTTTCCTATGACGGTGCCGCCGTTGGGTCGGGGCCCACCAGCGCCTGCGGCATCCTTTATTGGCGCCAGATCGCCCAACTGCCCGCTTGGGTTCCCACCGCGACGCCCATCGTAGTTTTCACCCCTACCAAGACTTTCACGCCCACCTTCATTCCAACAGCGATTCCAACATGGACTCCAACGCCTTTGCCACCTTCTCCTACGCCTACCCTCCGGCCCCGGCGCCGCGCTACCCCGACACCCCTTCCGACCCCCAGGCCGGTGCGGGCGGTCCCCACAGTGCGGCGGGTGAGGGTCCGACCCACATCTACTTACGTTTGGGTGCGTCCCACCCCCACTTGGACTCCCCTACACCACGCCCTTTGGACGCCCGTTCCGCCGCCCGTCCCACCAAAACCCACGCCCATCCCCACCTGGCTTCTCCCCTTGGTGAAGGCGCAAGCCATTGTTTTTCAAACCCCCCCGGTCGAGATTTACGTGACCTTTGAGGACGGCGCCGGGCGATACCAACTTGAGGTAGTGAACGAAAGGGGCGATCCCTTGCGGCTGATTTTTGATAAGAAGATCGTTGGTGAAGGGGAAAGTTGGGTGACTTGGGACGGTAAGGACAACCAGGGACGGGACATGCCCATCGGGAAGTATTTTGTTATTTTTTACAAGGATGGCAAACCATTGAGGAGTATTTCGGTTTACCGGTCCGGAGCCAACCTCCGCCCTTAGCCGGATTTAAAATCCCCCGGAAGACTCACTAGGGTTTTCTTCAAAATTTTTTCGGTCCAAATTTTAATATTAAAAAATTTCAGCCTGTTCCCGATTTCCCGTCACGGGGTGGAACAAATAGACCTATAATTCAGCCGCTTCCTAGGCGAATTAATCTGACGGATGTATAAATATTCGGCGGCCCGCCTAAAATCTTTTCAAATCTTGAATAATTTCCTCTGATAACGTTTCAGTTTTATGAAAAATCCCTTCATTGTTTCCTTTCCGACAAGCCAAACGATTTTACTTTCAAAATTTTAAACTCCGCAAACTTCACGGTCCTTTGGGATCCACGGAATTGTCCTCGTTGAAGATCCGACAAACGATTTCTTCATAATGTTTTTCTTGGCATATCCATTGCACATTCAAGCCCTGGGTCAGCTTAACGAAGGATCGGGGAGGTTGAGACATGATTTTGGAACTGCCGAAGCTGGAGGATTTAAGCAAGGACGAAGTTTTGGAAGAGGCCTTGGTTGCCGCCTATCCCATCCATCCTTTTTACATTTTAGACCAGCGCAGCGTCACTTGCCTTTTCGAACCCCTCCTATCGGTTCAAAAAATGAGCGTGATCGGCCTGGAGGCTGTTCGCCGGGCCGTGGATCCGGATGACCCCAGCCGTTTATTCGAACCCGAGGACCTATTCCGTTCCATGACCGTGGCAGATTCCCACCTTCGGCTGCCCCTGGAACGCCTTTTCTTACAAAATTCCCTTGAAACTTTTTTCCCCCTCCAGTCCCAGGCGCCGCATTTGCTGATGTTCATGGATGCCGAACCTTCCGTCTTAGAGGAGTCCCTGGAAGAACCCGGCCATTGGTTCCGGCAAGCCGCCGAGTGGTCCCTCGATCCCCGCCGGATCGTGGTGCAAATCGCCCTTACAGGTCAAGCGGACTTTCAATCAATATGGAAATTCGCGGAAAGCCAGCGTGGTTACGGTTTCCTGGTCTCCCTCAAGGATGTCACCAGCAGCCCCCAGCACCTGGACATTCTCCTGCGGCTCAACCCCGACATGGTGAAGGTGAAGGAAAGCCTGGTCCGGGGTCTGGCGAACAGCAAGGAGAAACAGGCGATTTTCATGAACATTTTGAAAAGAGCCCATTCGCTGGGCATTTTGGTGGTTGCGAGCGGGATCGAGAGTGAGGAAGATGCCTTGGTGGCCCTGGAGTTTGGGACCGACTTGGTCCAGGGCCGGTATTTTTCCAAGAATTACAAAAAAAACACAATCTTCATGCTCAACCGAAAATCCCGCATGCAGTTCCTGGCCTCCCGGTTTAAGCGCCGAATGACCGGAAAAGCCAATAAGGATCGGGGCCTGAAAAACCGTTGTGCGTTGGTCGCCGAGGCCCTCGCCGCCTGCCTTCCGAATAAGCCAGTTGAGGATTGGGAGGCGGAACTTCCTTCCCTTTTCCCTCATTTCCAATCACTGGAGTGCCTTTATCTTTTGAACGCTGAGGGAATCCAAGTCACCGAGACCCTTTGCAGTCAATACCACATTCCCGAGCGCAAGGGCATCCTTTTTCACCCCTCGCCCAAGGGCAGCGATCACTCATTGAGGGAGATTTACTACGCCCTTCTTTCAACCCCCACCCAACATCGCTACCTCACCGATCCTTACTTATCGATGAATTCCGGCCATCTCTGCGTCACTGTGGCCATGGTGGTAGGGGATCCGACGGGAGACTTTTACATTCTTTGCGCCGACTTGAACGCGGCGAAGGTTTAGTCCGCCTGTGGCGGCTCCCCGGTCCCGCCCATAGGGCCACGAAGCCCAAACTTCGTTTTAAAAAAACGCTCCGAGGAAAACCAAAATCAGTCCTACGAGAAGAAGGCCGTCGGCGATTTCGGGATTCAAGCCCGGCTTCCCGCCCGATCGAGCCCGCAGCAGGACGTAGATATTCCATCCCGCTGAGACGAACAATACGGCACAGCCCAATTCAATTGAAAAAGACCATTGAAGCAGGTTGAACTCGGTGAGGGAAAAAACAGCGAGGAAGATTGCCAGGACGATGGCCACCGACCAGGGACGCCAGTGGATGGCCGATTCAAGATCAGGGCTTCTGAAATTTTTTATTTTCCGAACACCTTGTTCCAAAGGAGCCTTAGGGGGTCGTAATACTTGTCGACCACCCGTTCTTTCAGGGGAATGATGGCGTTATCCGTGATGTGGATGTCCTCGGGACAGACCTCGGTGCAGCAACGGGTAATGTTGCAGAGCCCCAGGCCCTGCTGGTCCTTCAAGAGCCCCGTGCGATCCAGGGCGTCAATGGGATGCATTTCTAGGGAGGCGATGCGGGCAAAGAAGCGCGGACCCGCGAAGGCGGTCTTCTTGTCGTGCTCCCGCAGGACGTGGCAGGTGTTCTGGCAAAGGAAGCACTCGATGCATTTGCGGAATTCCTGGATGCGGTCCACGTCCCTTTGTTCCCAATGCCAGTCGGCCCCGTCCTTGGGCGTGAAGGGCGGGATGCGCTTGTTGACCTCGTAGTTCCAGGAAACATTGGTGGCTAAGTCCTTCATCAGGGGGAAAGTTTTCATGGGCGCGACCGTGATAGTTTCCCCCTCCTCAAACTCGTTCAGGCGGGTCATGCACATGAGACGGGGTTTACCGTTGATTTCCGCCGAGCAGCTTCCGCACTTGCCGGCCTTGCAGTTCCAGCGGCAGGCGAGGTCGGAGGATTGGGTGGCCTGGAGTCGGTGGATGGCGTCCAAGACCACCATGCCTTCGTCCACTTCGACGTTGTAGTCTTTGAGTTGTCCGCCCTCCGAGTTGCCCCGGTAGACCCTCATGTGAATGTTGGACATTTCATACCACCCTTTAGTTGACGACATTCCCTATTTCAAACATCGGCATGAACAACGAAATAATGGTAAAAAAAATAAATAAAATTGAAAAAACAAACAACCCAACTGCCGTTTTGAGACCAAAAATCCTTAAGCGTTCAAATGGAAATACAATCAAAAGGTAAAGCGCCCCAAATGGAATCCACATAAGAAAAGGAGAATTAAACAACTTCACTCCATTGCTCATTTGAATCCAAATAACAGTTGGCCCTGGCAACTTTGCGCCAAAACTTGCAAATACGTCAGCAAACGTAGGCACAACCTTCATCAAGACGAACAATTCGATCCAAGCAAAAATTAATGCTAACCATAAAAGGATGATTGTTATCTTGTCTTTTACCTTGCGGGTAAACCAGCCCACAAAAGCGGCCGAAGTCCCGCAATTTGGACAAATCTTTTGTGCGCTTGTCTGGCCACAAACCTCACAAACGCGAAGCGGAGGCGGTTGGGGCGAACTTGAAGCCATAACAACACCTCCTGGCCAAAACACCAAAAAATTAATGCGCTGGGGCTTCTCCTCGGATTTGTTTCAAAATTTCAGCCTTCAAAAACCCTTCCTTCACCAGCTCCGCTTCCAGGTCCGCCGGAACCTGGGGTAGGTCTTCCTGTGCCACTTCCATGGACTCGCCCTTCTGGCGCACAACCACGCGCTTCCTGGCGAAATCCTTCGAATAGGTACTGTAATCGGTGCGGGTATGGCCCCCGCGGGATTCCTTGCGTTCCTTGGCTGCCCGGGCGATGGCTTCGCCCACGACGAGCATGTTCCTTAAGTCCAGCGCCACGTGCCAGCCGGGGTTGAATATGCGGTTGCCCTCGGCGGAAACCTTCTTGAGGCGTTCCCGAAGGGAAGCCAAATCCTTGATGCAGCCTTCCAGCAGAGCTTCTTCCCGGTACATGCCCGCGCCTTTTTCCATAGCCTTCTGGAGGTCGGCCAGGATGGCGTAGGATACTTCCCCTCCCACGTTCTCAAAGGGACGGTTCATTTCCTTGTTCAAGTCGGTGAAGACGGCATCGTTGATCTTCGGGGCGCCGTTTTTCTTGGCAAAAGCCGCCGCGTTTTCCCCAGCCAGTTTGCCGAAAACCACGAGGTCGGAAAGGGAATTTCCGCCCAGGCGGTTGCTGCCATGCATGCCCGCCGAGCATTCGCCCGCGGCGAAAAGGCCCGGCACGTTGGACATCTGGGTTTCGGGATCGACCTTGATGCCGCCCATCATGTAATGGCAGGTGGGGGCGATTTCCATGGGTACCTTGGTGATGTCCACGTCCGCCAGCTGCTTGAACTGGTGGTACATGGAAGGGAGTTTTTTCTTGATGTCCTCGGGGGTCCGGCGGGAGGCGATATCCAGGTACACGCCGCCGTGTTCCGTTCCCCGCCCTTCCTTGATCTCAGTCCAAAGGGCTCTCGCCGTAACGTCGCGGCTCATGAGTTCGGGAGGCTTGCGTTCCTTGACGTTTTCTTCCTTCTGGCCCTCCACCACTACCTTTTGGAACCAGGCGTTGGCTTCGGCCTCGGTGTCGGCGTACTTGCCCTGGTACTTGGGGGGGATGTACTTGAACATGAACCGCTCGCCCTTATTGTTCTTCAAAACCCCGCCCTCGCCCCGAACGCCCTCGGTAATAAGGAGGCCCTTGACCGAAGCGGGCCAGACCATGCCCGTGGGGTGGAACTGAACGTACTCCATGTCGGCCAGCTCGGCCTCGGCCAGGTAGGCCAGCGCGAAACCGTCGCCTGTGCATTCCCAGGAGTTGGAATTGACCGAGTAAAGTTTTCCGATGCCCCCCGTGGAAAGAATGATGGACTTGGCTTTGAAAAGGACGGGGCGGCCTGTTTCACGGAAATAACCGTAGGCTCCGGCGATGCGGTCGCCGTCCTTAAGGAGGGAATAAATGGTGCATTCCATGTGCACGTCGATGCCGGAATGCACGCCCTTGTCCTGCAGGGTGCGGATTAGCTCCAACCCCGTGCGGTCGCCAACGTGGGCCAGGCGCTTGTAGGTGTGCCCGCCGAAATGGCGGACGTTGATGTTTCCCTTGCCGTCGGTGGTGCGGTCGAACACCGCGCCCCATTTTTCCAGCTCCCGCACGCGGTCCGGCGACTGCTTGGCGTGGATCTCCGCCATCTTCCAGTGGTTGGCGAAGTTGCCGCCGATCAAAGTGTCGCAGAAGTGCTGTTTCCAGGAATCCCGCGAATCCACCGTGGCCAGGGCCGCCGCGATGCCGCCCTCGGCCATGACCGTGTGGGCCTTTCCCAGGAGGGATTTGCAGACCAGGCCGGTCTTGCATCCCGCCGCTGAGGCCTCGATGGCGGCGCGCAAGCCCGCCCCACCGGCGCCGATCACGAGAACGTCGTATTCGAAACTTTGGTAGTTATCGCTCAAACTCGTCACCTCGAAAGATTCTCGCCACAGAGGCACAGGAACACAGGGAGCGGCGAAAGAAACCGATTAAAAAAATCTTTTCCTTTACTCTGTGCCCCTGCGTCTTTGCGGCGAGTATTTTTAAAATATCTTGATGTCCGTCCAAATGCCCATGGCCACCATGCGCACATAGAGGTCCGCGAAGCCCACGGTGAAAAGGGACAACCAGGCCCAAAGGCCGTGTTTCTCATTGAACTTGGAAACCTGGCACCAGATTTTGTAGCGGTAGGAAGGGCAGGCGGAAAAGCAGTCCTCTTTACCGCCTATCAAGTGGCGCCAAGCGTGGCAGCTTCCCACATAAAGGGTCAAAAGCACCGTATCAATCGCCAAAACAACCGTGCCCATCCCGACGTAATAATCCTTTGGTCCCTCCTTGGTGAAGGACACAGCCAAATCAAACCAGTGATTGATGACTAGCAGAATGGCGAAATAAAGGAAATAACGGTGTAGGTTTTGCAGGATAAAGGGAAAGGCCGTCTCACCCTTGTACTCGCGGGATTCCTCGCCCACCGCGCAACCGGGTGGGTCCTGGAAAAAGGCCCGGTAGTAGGCCCTACGGAAGTAATAACAAGTGGCCCGAAAACCCGCAGGCGCCCAAAGGATGAGGATGGCGGGAGACCATTTATACCAGGAGGGATTGATATAAGGGGAGAAAGCCGGGGAAATATAGGAACCCCACTTGTACCAAACCTGGCCGGCGGGGCCGTAGGGGGTGAAGGCCGCGTAGGTCATATAAATAACGAAGGCGATCAGGCCCGCCGCGATGGCCAAAGGCTCGCCAAACCAATTGTCGGTTCGCAAAGTGACTCCCAGCCCTTTTTGGGTTCGAATGTCCGTGTTTGCCAACTGAGCCTCCCTGTTGTTAGGAGATAGAAGTGAGGATAATTAGTTTTAGTTTCTCGCTCTTCGTCTCACCATTTCAAGCTGCTACTGTGCCCCGGTTCGGCCCTTTCGTTGGGGTTGATATAGGTCTTAGCGAAATTGACGGCCGTAGCGCCCTCGGCAAAGCCCGTGGCGATCAGGTCCAATTTTCCCGGATGGGTCACGATGTCCCCCGCCGCGTAGATGCCAGGCACGTTGGTTTCCATTTTCTGGTTCACGGGAATTTTGTTCTTTTCCAAGGTCAATCCCCAGTCCTTGAGGAAGGAAAGGGAGGCCTGGAAACCAAAGTTCAACACCACGAAGTCCATCGGCAGGACTTCCTCGGCCATGGTGTGGTTTTCATAAATGACCGCCTCCTGCACCTTGTCCTTGCCCCGCACGGTCTTCAACTCGTACCAAAGCTTGATCTCGACCTTGGAGGCTTTGAGCTTCTTGACCGAATCCTCGTGGGCGCGGAACTCGTCGCGCCGGTGGATAAGGGTGACCTTGTCGCAGATGGGCTCCAGCATGAGCGCCCAGTCCAGGGCCGAGTCGCCGCCGCCGACGATCAGGGCGCGTTTGCCCTTGAAGGGGTCCAGCGACAGGACGCCATATTGCACGCCCTTGCCCTCGAAGGGAACAAGCTCGGCGTTCGGATGCTTTTTGGGAGTGAAGGATCCCATGCCCAGCGTCAAGACGACCGCTTTGCAATAATGCTTGCCGCCCTTGTCGGTGGTGAGCTCGAAAACGTTGTCCATCCGCCGGTTGAGCTTGAGCACCTTCTCGCCTAAGATCACCTGGGGTTTGAAGCGTATCAATTGCTCCTCCAAGTCGGCCACGAGGCGCTTGCCGGAGACCCGGGGAAAACCTGCCACGTCGAAGATGTCCTTTTCCGGATACATGGCCGAAACCTGACCCCCCAAAGCTTCCATGGAATCGATGATCTTGAATTTCATGCCCCTTAGACCCGCGTAAAAGCCCCCGAACATCCCCGTGGGTCCGGCACCGATAATGATGAGGTCAAATACTTCTTCCGCCATGGTACTTCCCCTTTCAATCCCACCGGGCCGGTTGAACCGGTCCCGACTCTATCGGATGTAAATACTCCCCCTTTATGACAGGCATCATAAAAGCGGATTAATAGGCGCAAAAAAAAGAAAACGAACCGGAGGTTCGTTTCCTCGACTTAACATTACGAAATTCAACCTTGAATCCGCGGCTTCATTGCCTCAGCGGTGGGGCTGATAACTCATCAGTTCCGCCGGCCGGGCTACCGTGATGCTGCCCTTGATGCAGACAGTCTCGCAAAGCTTGCAGCTGACGCATTTTTTCTCGTCCACCACCGCGATTTTGAAGAATTCGGGATGGTCGTTACGGGGCTGCATGGAAATGCAGTCGAAGGGGCAGACGTCCACGCAAAACTCGCAGGCCGTACAGGTATCGGGGTCCACCTTGGCCTTGGGGATCTCCAGAGGCTTGATCTTCTTAACCGTCTCCCCCCGCGCGTCCACGATGGCCTCAACCGGGCAATAGATACCACACACGCTACAGTCGATACAGAGGGCTGGATCAATATGAAAAATGGATTTCTTTTCGCCGGCAATGGCCTCAGTGGGGCATTTCACCGCGCAAAGGGTGCAGCCGATACAGTTGTCGAGAATCACATGAGGCACGGCAAATCCTTTATTATACATTTGAGATGGGGCTTCCAAAGCTCAAATGTTTTTGTCGCCCTCAGACCTAGTGTCCTGAATCCCATGAAGGACACCCGTTTTGGTCTGACGGGCAACAGGTACTCCGGGGGGTGGATTTAACAGAAGTATTTAACCAAACCCCTCAAAAAAAGAAAAGGCCCTTCTTTGTTGGAAAGAAGAGCCTTTCGCTGTCATGTTTAGTTTTTACTGACGGCCGAGTACCGGATTTATACGTACTCCTCAATCAGCTTTTTACGCTGTTCCGCCGTTAAACCCAGCTTCTTCGTTTTGGACAAGCCCGCGTCCTGCAGGGCCGGATCTGCCGCGTCGAGCGAAGGTTGGGGATTCGGATTCTTGTAGAAGACCCCGATGGGAATCTGCGCTCCCCATTCTTTGGAGCGCTCCATGCCCGAAGCCCAATCGGTGGGATTGTGGCCCTTGTCTTCCAGCTTGTACACGCGTTCCTTGAACCAACCGAAGGTATTCTGTTTGTTGAAGGTGACGCAGGGGCTGAAGACGTCGATCAGAGCGAAGCCAGGATATTGGATGGCCTGGGTATAGAGGCTCTTCAGGTGGTTGATGTCGCCGGAGAATCCACGCGCCACGAACCCGCAGCCGGCGGCCAGCGCCAAGGCGATCGGGTTCAACTGCCCCTCGGGATTTCCGTTAGGAGTGGACTTGGTCTTCATGCCGGGCTCGGAAGTCGGCGAAGTCTGACCGGTGGTCAATCCGTAGATTTCGTTGTCCATGACGATATAGGTCATGTTGACGTTACGGCGCATGGAATGGATGAAATGGCCTTGGCCGATGCCATAGCCGTCCCCGTCGCCGCCGCAGGCGATGACGGTCATGTCGTGGTTGCCCATCTTGGCGCCGGTAGCCACCGGCAGGGAACGGCCGTGCAGGGAATGCATGCCATAGGACCGGAAGAAACCCGGCAGGTTGGACGAGCATCCGATGCCCGACACCACCATCAATTGCTCGTTGGGGATCCCTAGCTCGCCGCAGGCGCGCTGGAGGACGGTCAAGACCCCGTAGTCCCCGCAGCCCGGACACCAATCGGGCGGGATTTCCGGCTTATAAAGTTTCGCGTCCCTGGGTGCTGCTGCTACTGCTGTCGCCATAATTTCCTCCTAAAAGTGGTCCCCCTGGAAGGGGACGGATGATTTTCGTACGGCAGGCTCCCACGCCTGCCCAGGGTAGGCACGAAGGCCCGCCCCTACCTTTTGTTAATGCGTCGACGAAGTAGCCATGACTCCCGGTCCCGGAGGATGCGGCGTGCGCCAGCCCGGTTCCAACGACTCGGACTCGACGACCGCCTTGCCCTTCAAGACTTCCTTGATGCCCGCGACGACATGCTTGGGTTCGAACGGCTCGCCGTCGTACTTGCGGACGTTGCCGGTGGACGTGATACCCGTTTCGGCGCGCAAATGGCGGGCGAATTGGCCCGATTTGTTCATTTCTACCACGATGATGTTTTTCTTACCCTTCAAAAGTGCGGTAACTTCCTTTTCCTGGAAAGGAACCAGGTACTTGACCGAAAGGTGGCTGCACTTCACGCCCTCT
Organism: uncultured Pseudomonadota bacterium; assembly: GCA_963770835.1. Taxonomy (GTDB): domain Bacteria; phylum Oederibacteriota; class Muellerivitia; order Muellerivitales; family Muellerivitaceae; genus JAJPJW01. Next base: position 195,051 of record CAVYRH010000004.1, on the reverse strand, counting down.
TTGTTCATGCGCTCGACGGCCTCGCTGGCGGCCCCGTAGGTGGAGCCGTAAGTCACGATGACGGTGTCGGCGTCGGCCGATCCTTCCAATTTAGGCTTAGGCAAAGCGGCCAGGACTCCCTGCATTTTGCGCTCGCGCTTGTCCACGACCTTCTTGCGGGTGACGGGATCGGTATAGACGTCGGAGATGGTGACCCCGTCCTCGTCGTGCTCGTCGGTAGCGGAGACGTAAAGGTGGTTTGACAGTCCGGGGATGGCCCGGGGCGAAACGCCCGAAGGGGTGTCCTTATAACGAAGGTAGCTCTTCGGCTTGCCGTCGTCCTCGAAGATCATCTCGCCGCGGTCGATCTTGAACTCACGGTCCAGGAAGGAGGTTTCCAGCGTCATGTGGCCCTCGCTCATCAGGAGGTCGGAAAGGATGAGGACCGGCATCTGGAATTTCTCGGCGTAAGTTGAAGGCTTCTTCCATAGTGGAGTAGCAGTCCGCGATGGAGGTGGGGGCGATGATCACGCGCTGGAAATCACCCTGGGAGGCCCCGATGGCCTGGTTCAGGTCACCTTGTTCCTGCTTGGTGGGAAGCCCCGTGGAAGGTCCGCCGCGCATGACGTTGATCATGACGACCGGAATTTCCATGATGGAGGCCATGCCGATGGCTTCGGTCATGAGGGCGAATCCGCCGCCCGATGTGGCGCACATGGCGCGCACGCCCATTTGGCCCGCGCCGATGGTCATGTTGGCGACGCCGATTTCATCCTCCACTTGGCGAACGCAGATCCCCAAGTCCTTGCCGTGTCCCGCCATCCAATGAAGGATGCCGGTGGCCGGGCTCATCGGATAGGCGCAATAAACCTTGCAGCCGGCGTTGGCCGCGCCGAGGCCGAACATGTTGTTGCCGTGCACCATAGCAAGCTTGGCCGGGGTTTTGCCGAGGGGATTGGCGATTTTCTTGTAGGTCTTCACCGCGAAATCGTAGCCAGCCTTGGCGGCATCGATGTTGGCCTTGACGACCTGGGGTTTTTTCTTAAAGGTGTGTTCGAAGACTGAGGAAAGGGACGAAAATTCCAATCCCAGGAGACCGGTGAGGGCGCCCAAGGCCACAGTGTTCTGCATGATCGGAAGGGCATCCTTGCCCGCCAGCTCAAACACGGGCAAGGGACACAGCTGCACGCCCTCGGGGGCCTTGCCGGGCTTGACCTTATCGCCGTTGTAAACGCAGATGCCGCCGGTTGTCAATTCCTGCAGGTGGCGGTCCATCGAATCCTGGTTCAAGGCGATCATGGCGCCCACTTGGTCGCCGACGTTGGTGACATTCTTGCTGGAAATCCGGAGGCGTATCCAGGAGTGGCCGCCGCGGATCAGGGATTGATAGCTCGTATAGACGTACACGAAAAGACCTTGCCGGGCGCTGGCCAAAGCCAGGTTGTCCCCGGTGGATGCGCCACCGTCTCCGGCTGCCCCACCGATACCGACGATAATTTCATTTTCCATTGAAGTACTTCCTCCTCAAAATTTGGGATTGCCTTAAATTTCCCGATACAAAAAACGTGGGCCGTTGGATCCCCCATGAATTCCACCCCCAGGGCGGAATAAAAAGACGGCAACGCACGCAGGGTAACGGGCTTCATACCCTATTTCTTTGGTTCAAAGAGCCTCGGTAAACTTACCAATCGGGGGAAAAACATGAGTTGGATGGAGGCCAGGGGAAGCATGATACCCGTAGAAACCGAGTAACTGCAACTATTTTAAGGGATTTTACCGGCAAGGAACTCCGAGGAAGGATTTTGTTTCCAGTTTTTCGGGGGAATTACAACCCATTGAGGGCCAAAACAAAACTCACCACAATTTTAATACCAAAACCCTTGGGAATTCAAAAACTGGGTCGATCTCCCGATTTTTTCAATGAGAGCCGGAACCGCTCACGAGGGCGACGGATTTGTCCTGGACCAGCTTCATCTTCGGCGAATAAACCTCCACGGCCACCAGGCCGGTTCCCTTGGCGTAATAATAAATGACAGTATTGGCCGTTTTGCCGCCCTTAACGACTTTTTCCGTAACCACCACACAATCAGGATAAGTTTTCTGATAAACCTGGGCTTGGCCGAAGGCGGCCTTGGATTTGTGGACCGTCCCGTCTTTTTCCGTTACCAACCAAGCGGAGCTACCACCGGCGGAGGGGATCTTAAACACAAAGTCACCCGTCGAAGTTTGGCCATCTTCGCCCATGTGCTCAATCTTATTGTCATAAAACGAATAGTGATCCTGCGCCTTTTGACCGTTCTCTGTGGTCTCAAAAACGGCGCGTACCGTTCCATTCGGCATTTGCTTGGCCTCGGTGCATTGAACTGAATAGGTTCCCTTGGCGGTTTCGCCGGAAGCCGGTTTCAAGTATTCGTAGTTCCACTTGGCGCCTTCATGGACTGGAAAATAATCCGTGAGGGCCCCTGCTGAAATCACCGTATTCGAGGAAACCTTTTCGGGAACTGGACTTTGAATGGTTGGCCCGGGAGTCGATGCCGAAACCGCCGATTTGGGTGGAACCATCGGCGGCGGAGCCACTTTTTCCGGAGGCTCGGACTTTGTGTTTTCATTTCCAGGGAGGGAGGGAACGGTTACGGGGGTCATCTGGTCAAGAGGCGGAGGCAGTGTGTCTTCGCCACTTGGGACGGGAACCAGTGGGGGATTGGGTTGATCGGCCCACAAAAGTGGGGCCCAAGCCAGGAAAAGTGCAAAGATCAAAATACTTTTCATAAAAGTCTCCTTGTTAAACCGAGAAAAAGGGTGGAAGGCATTCATCCGTAAATAGTTGGCAAATTATATCCCCCGGTCTTCCAAATGTCACTTTGAACACCGACCAGAAAAAGGCCTTTCGCCGAGGATGAAAGACCTTCCTGAAATCAATTTTCTAGTTTTATAAGGAGGTTGGAAGGGGATAAAGGCGACTTTGCGGTACGACTGTTTTTTCAGCGGCCGGTTAATGCAGTATTTGGCAATGAAGCCCGCCCGAGCCCCAGGCGAAATCCGGTACGGCCACCACATCGACCCCCGCTTTTTGGAAAAGTTCTCGGTTCTTTTCGAAAAAGGGATCGCTTTGGGAGCCCGCCCCATCCATAGTTTGCCAGGCAACTTCAATGGACCGGCGCAATTGCAGGAAGTTGTATTCGTTGGAGGCTTTCTCCCAAGCCTCACCCTTTTCCCTTAAATCCTTAAAGCTGTCCATAACCCTTTCCTGGGGCACGAACCCCCCGGAACCGGAAAAATTGTAGGGATATCTCGCCAAAAGAACCGTGCAGTGCCCGGTTGTGGGATCGTAATATCTCACCAAATTGGCCGGACTGCGAACGGGATGGTCCGTAATTGCCAGACGGTCGACTGGATAACCTAAGGAAGTCAGCTCGGAGGCCATCAGGTCGTATTCGTCCTGCAGGCTTTTCACGAAGGCGGGGTCCAAGGGCTGGCCGGTCACACGGTCGATCGGATGATCGATATAAGAGGGCACGAAGGCATGGGTCTTTCCTCCCACGGAGAGAACAACGACCGACATATCCAGGTGGAACAGCTCATTGTTGCCAAGCGCTGGGTTTTCCAGGGCCCGGCTGGGAATAAAAATTGCCGGCACGCCTTCGAAGGCTCCTGAAAAAAGGTCTTCCGCCTTGAGGAGATCGTCCTGGCTTAAAACCTGGGCGTTCAAGGACCGCCCGCCGGCCCATTCTAGGTAATTGCGCGCCCGGTGGCGCCCCACCAACATCGCCAGGTTTCCGTCGGGGGTACGGACCAGGTCCTCGTCCCCCCCTTCGGCGCTGACTCCCGCAGGCAAGTCGCGAAAAGTGAAAAGGTTAGGATAAGCCTGGCAAAGGGCACCCACGGATTCCCCATAACCGCGTTGGTCATTAGAACCGCGGGAAATGATCCACCGGCCTTGGGCGTCGTGGCCGAGGATTTTGCCGATATCCTGGGCCCAAACGATGGGAACGGGCGTCTTAAAGAAATGGATGCGCCCCTGGATGTCTGCTTCCGTCCATCCACAGTGGGCCTTCAAGTAACCCCGGAAAAGCCCTTCTTCGGTTCCGTCCGCTTCTTTCACGCTTTTCGGGTCCGGCAGGGCCACGTAGATTTGCGTACTGCGGGGAAGGGCGTTCAGGAGCCGCCCGTGGGATATCTCAAAATTAAGCCAGTACAATTGACGGTGGATTTCCTGGAACCGGGAAGGAGGCATCAGCGCCTCTTGCTGAAGGAAAGGCAAAAAACAAAATAGGCTCCGGCTTGGATCAACCCCGATGACACAGAAATCCAAGGGCCGCTCGGATTCGGGGATGAGAACAGTTCCATCCCTCATACTGAAGGCGGGCCGGAGAGTTGAATTGCGGCCATGGGCCATGCCATAAGTCCAAACCACGACGAGTCCAATAAGGAACGCCGCAGCCAATATTGCCTTTCCAAAGGGGAATGGATATTCCCTGTGGATGGAAATAACCGGTGGCGAAGTTAAATTTGGATTCCCAGACATTGAATCGTTCCTGGCTACGGGGATAATCGCTCAAGTGGTTAAGAGTTTCGAATAAATCAGCATTTTTCATAATGACGAATGTCACAGAGATTTTCCGCAAGGCGCGTTGAATCACGGTTTTAAAATGCAATTTTTATTCCGAAAATCATGGGGAACAGAAACGTGAAACTTGAATTTTGTCGAAAGAATTCGGGAGGGAGGAAATCGTTTTTAAGAAAATGGAATGAAAAACTTACACTCTCGGGTATTTTTCAAACATCTTTGGGATTCGCATATTTGCCTGGAAGCTGAGGCCTCACGTGCCGTGGAGAAAACGACGGAAGAATCAAAAGGTTGTCCGGACTTTTATTCGAAACCGTAATAAGAATAGGGAAGCCCTTTGGAATCAGTTACCGTGCTATTGACGTAGATTTCGCCGTTTGTACTGTCGTAAAGCCAACCGGTACCGCTGCCCGTAGGAACAGAAGACTGGGTGGTCATAGTAATCAACCCTCCGCTGGGGCTCAGGGCGCCCATCACGAAACTGCCCGTGACCTTGACCGGGGCCACATTGTCCAGGTATTGGCTGAAGTCGTAAATTGAAAGGGTGCTCAGGGTTGTGGGCCATATGCCCCTTTGATCCCCGTAATAAATGGAAGCCGCCGAATGGATGCTGTTCAAGTTGCCTTTGGTGTCGCCTTCCCGGCCCTTTTCCAGCATCTGGGCGAAACGGGGAATGGCGATAGCCGCCAAAATACCGATGATGGCCACCACGATCATGAGTTCAATCAGTGTAAATCCGCGATCATTTCCCGAGATTTTACGCATCAACCCACCCCTTCCTAAAGGCCTTCCCGCAGGGGAGGCCCGACCCAATCCAATTGTACCTAAAATTTCCACGTGGTAGTCATCTTTAAGACGGAAGGGACGGAACTTATTTTTTCAGGCGGTTTTTGACGCTTTTTACTTTTTCATCCATGGTCTGTTTGCGGTCAGTGCGAGTGCCGAATTTCAGGACCGTGGAGATGCGGGGCGCGCCCATTCGGTGAACAACCTCATGGCAACGTTTGATGGCCGCGAACACTTGATCCCACTCCCCTTCGATATTGGTTCCGTAAGCGTGCAGTTGGGTTTTCAGTCCCGCTTCTTTTAAAACCTTCTCGCAAGCCGCTACGTATTCCGATACCGAGACGCCGACCCCTAAGGGCACGACGCACAAATCGGCGATAACTTTCATGGAGTGGCCATCCCTTTCCCGTTTAAAAAGGAAATTTGAAAAACCCCGCGGCCAGCACACCCAAACCGCAAAGAAAAAAGGCGAGGCGAAGATCCCAGGGGACGAATGGGACGGAGCCAACCCCTTCCTTTGAGGGTTTCATGTAGAGGAACACGACCACTCGCAGGTAGTAATAAGCCGAGAGAAAGCTGTTCAAAACCGCGATGAGGGCCAATCCGATCAAACCGTGGTCCACCGCCAATTTGAAAAGGTAGTATTTTCCGAAGAAGCCGGCGGTGGGTGTCATGCCGGCCAGGGAAAACATGAAAAGCGCCATCATCAACCCCATCCAAGGGCATTTCAGGCCCAAACCCCGGTAATCTTCGAGCCCCGTTCCCGCCTCGCCCTTTCCGGATGCCCAGGCGATCCAGCCAAAAGCCCCCGCGGTCATGAGGGTGTAAGCCAAAAGGTAAAAAGCCACCGCCCGTTCCAGGTCATCCGCCGGGGCGAGGGATACGGTGGCAAGCCCCACCATAAGGTACCCGGCATGGGCGACGCTGGAATAGGCGAGCATACGCTTGACGCTTTCCTGGGCCAGGGCCCCCAGGTTGCCCAGGGTCATGGTGAGAATGGCCAGGACCGCGAAAACCGGAACCCAGGTTCCCGGCAAGCCGAATGCCTCCGCGAAAAGGCGGGCAAACGCGCCGAAGGCTGCGGTTTTAACACCCGTCGAAAGAAAAGCCGATACGGGGGCTGGGGCCCCGTCGTAAACATCCGGCGCCCAACCGTGAAAAGGGACCAAGGCGACCTTGAATCCCAAACCCACCAAAAGAAACCCCACACCTAAATCCACGAAAAGGGAGGAAGTATGCCCTTGTTCCAAGAAATGCCTCAAGTCCGAAAAATGAATGGTCCCAGAGGCCCCGTAAATTAGGGCGACACCGTAAAGAAGAAATCCGGAGGCGAAAACTCCTAGCATGAAATATTTCAAGGCCGCCTCGGTCGAGCGTTCCTGGACCCGCAGGTATCCCGCCAAAACGTAAGCGGCCAGGGACATGAGTTCCAGACCCACGAAAAAGGTCAGGAAATCGGCGGCGAGGACCAAGGTGAACATGCCCGCCACGGCCAAAAGAAGAAGGGCGTAATATTCGCCGGTCACGGCCTTTTCCCGCTTCAAATAAGAAGCGGAAAAAACGCAGGTCAAAAGGGCCGACAACAGGCAAATTCCCTGGAGGGTTAGGGAATACAAATCCACGACCACCGCGCCGTGAAAAAGAGGCCCGGGCATTCCCCGCAAGGAAAGCAGGTGAAAGACACTCCCCAGTGAAAGCACCAGGGCGGTTCCGGCCAAAACGGGCGCCGCCTTGCGCCCTTCCTCGTGCAAGAGGGCTTCCAGCAGAAGGATCGCAAGCGCCCCCGCCACGACGATCCACAGGGGCAGGAGCGGGGTTAATTCGTTCGGTAATGGGCCCAACTTAAACCTCGGAAAATCTTGAGTCACGGAATAACTTTACCGGCTCCGTGTTTAACGCTTCGGATGCTTCTTGTTGCCGTTGTCCATTTCTTCTTGGAGGCGTCGCTGCTCGGCGGCGAAATCCATCATGGGTGGCGGTGGTTTCAACTTTTCAATAACTTTCATTTGAAGGGTCTTTTCTATGGGTGCCAGGAAAAAATTGGCGTTCAGACCGATCCAAAGGGCGGCCAAAACCAGCGGCAATAGCGCCAAACCTTCTGACAGTGACAGATCCTTAAACTTCTGGGTTTGTTCTTTGTTTTCAGGATCTGTCTTACTTGGCGCCTTGGCGTCTTGGCGGTGGGCTTTATCCGGTCCAAAAAACACTTTCCCGTACAAATTGAAGAGGTACCAAGCCGAGAGGACAAAACCCGTGATGGCGACGAGGGCCGGCAGGGCCCAAACCTTGTAGGCGGAAGTCAAAATCAGGATTTCACCCACGAAACCCGCAAAGCCGGGCAGGCCGGCTGATGAAAGAATCATCCAAAGGAATGCCGCCGCCAGGAGCGGCGCCCCCTTCGCGACCCCGCCGTAGGCATCCATCTCGTGCGATTCCCGGCGTTGATAAAGCATCCCAATTAAAAGGAAAAGCCCCCCCATGTAAACCCCGTGGCCGACCATCTGGATCATGCCGCCCTCGAGACCCGTGAGCGAAAAAGTGAAAATCCCCAGCGTGATCAACCCCATATGGGAGAGGGAGGAATAAGCCATCAACCGTTTGAAATCGGTTTGAAGGATGGCCATGAAGGCCCCATGCACCACTCCGGCCGCGGCCAGCACCATGATCCAGGGGGCGAAGGCCTTGGCTGCGTCGGGAAAAAGCGGGATACAGAAACGCAAGAGGCCGTAGGCCCCCAGCTTGACCAGCACTGCGGAAAGCATCACTGTACCGCCCGCAGGCGCCTCCGTGTAGGCGTCCGGGAGCCAGCCGTGGAAAGGAAAGAGGGGGATTTTAATGAGAAAAGCCATCGCAAAGGCCAGGAAGCACCAGAATTGAACGTCTTCCGGGAAGGCGTGCTCGAAGACCTTGGCGTAATCAAAGCTTTTCACTTCGTGGGTCACATAAATGAGCGCCACCAGCATCAGAAGCGACCCCGCCATGGTGAAAAGGATGAATTTCACCGTTCCCTTCACGCGGTTGGGCCCGCCCCAGACGCCGATCAGGAAGAAAGCTGGAATCAACATGAGCTCCCAGAAAATATAAAAAAGGAACAGGTCCGTGGCCTCCAGGGTTCCGATGACGGAAGCCTCCAGCAAAAGCAGGCAGGCGTAATATCCCCTGACATTTTTCCTAATCATTCCAAAGCTTCCCAGAACCACAAGTGGCGTGAGGAAAGTGGCGAGGAGAATGAGCCAAAGGGATAAACCGTCCAGGCCCAGGCTGTAATTGATGGAAAGCCGGGGGACCAGCGGGATGAGTTCCTGGAACTGAAACCCCCCATCCGCCGCGTCGAAGCGAACGTAAAGCAGGAGGGAAAATACGAAGGTGGTGAGGGAAGCCAGGAGGGAAATGGTCTTGGTGGCCTTTTCTTGGGGAAAAAGCGCCGCCAACACCGCTCCCAGCACGGGAAGACCTATGAGAATGGATAGGATCAAAATAAACCTCTTTTTAAATCAGCTTTTGGCTTTTAGCTGTTAGTTTTTGGCTAACAGCTAAAACTTCTAAGAGCTGCCTTAATGAAGTAAGAGATAAATCAACAGTGCGGCGCCCGCCACGACGTAGGCCAAGTAAACCCGCACCAGGCCCACTTGGGTTTTCCTCAATAACTTCGCGACCGCGTAAACCCCTTGGGTGATTACATCCAGTACCCGGTTGATGAGGATTTGTTCCACCAGCCTGTCGGAGACCCAATGGGCAAACCCCTTAACCGCACGCACCACCAACACTTCGTAAATCTCATCCACATAATATTTTTTCTCGACGGCCTTCTTACCGCCAGGAATCAACTTTAAAAGAACCGGGCTGATGTTGTGCTTCCACCCATAGACATACCAGGCGGCCAGGACCCCCAAGCCCGCCACTAAGAAGGAAAGCAGCATCAAAAGCGGCTCCAATTTCGGGGAGATGTTGTTGGCCTCCAGGGTGGAAAGATGGAAAATCGGTTCCACGAACTTACCCAGGGAATTTCCCCCGCCGATGGCCTCGGGCACTCCGATCCAGCCGACGACGATGGAACCCACTCCCAAAAGCAGCATCGGCACCGTCATGACCTTCGGTGAATCGTGCAGGTGTTCGAAGATTTCGCGGTCCCCCCGGTATTCCCCGAAGAAAACCGTCACGAAAAGGCGGGTCATGTAAAAAGCCGTCAGGAAGGCGGTGAAAAGGGCGGTGAAATAAAGCGCTTCCGGCAAAAAGGGAATGACCGGGTTGGGGGTTGCCAGGGCCCGCCAGAGGATTTCGTCCTTGCTGAAAAATCCCCCGCAAAAAGGCAGGACGCCCGTAATGGCGGCCCAACCAAGGAAGAAGGAGATGCTCGTCAACGGGATATGTTTCAGCAGCCCGCCCATCTTGCGGATGTCCTGCTCTCCCTTCAAAACGTGAATGACCGAGCCTGCCGCCAGGAAGAGGCAAGCCTTGAAAAACCCGTGGGTGATGAGATGAAAGAGTCCGGCGCCGTAGGCGCTGACCCCCGCCCCCAAGAACATGAACCCCAGTTGGGAAATGGTGGAGTAAGCCAAAACCTTTTTGATGTCGTTTTGGGCCAGGGCTAGGGTGGCCGCGAAGAGGGCAGTTAAAACGCCGATAACCGCCACCACCATGGAGGCCCAGGGCGCCAGGACGAAGAGGAAATTGAGGCGCGCCACCAGGTAAATACCCGCCGTCACCATGGTGGCGGCGTGGATGAGGGCCGATACCGGCGTGGGGCCCGCCATGGCGTCCGGCAGCCAGACGTAAAGGGGGATCTGGGCCGACTTGCCCGCCGCGCCGAAGAAGAAACAAAGGCAGATCACCGTGGCGGAAAGCTCAGTGAAAGCGTGCTTCCCCATTTGCAGTTCGTTGAAATTGAAGGTCCCCGCCAGCGCGAAGAGGATCAGTAGGCCGGCCAGGAAGCCCGCGTCCCCGATGCGGTTGACGATGATGGCTTTCTTGCCCGCGTTGGCCTTCGCGGCATCGTCGAACCAAAAACCGATCAAAAGATAGGAACAAAACCCCACGCCTTCCCATCCCAAAAAGAGCACGAGAAGATTTTGGGCCATCACCAAGACCAGCATGGAAAAGAGGAAAATATTCAGGTAAGTGAAATACCGGCCGAAACCTGGATCGTCCTTCATGTACCCCACAGAATAAAGATGGATAAGGCTTGAAACGAAGGTAATGAACACCACCATACTTATGGAGAGGGCGTCCAGTTCGAAACTCATCTTCGTGTGGAAGGCCCCCGCCTCGATCCAATCGAACAATTCCTGGGTCAAAACGCTGCCGGCGGGTAGCTCCTTAAAATGAAGGAAGGTTAGCCAGGAGGCGATAAAAGAAAGGAAGGCCCCCCCACAGCCAACCGTGGCGTAAAACCCATGGGCGATGTTGGTTTTGCGGCCCGCTGCGAAAAGGGTCAAAGCACCGTTCACAACCGCCCCCAGGAGGGGAGCGGCAAGGATGAGCCAAATCCAGTCGAACTGGATCAGGGACTTATATTGGAACGCTTCGATTCCCATTTCAGCCTTTCAAGCTCTTAAATAAATCCAAATCCACCGTTTCCTTCAGGCGGTAAAGGGCGATCACGATGGCCAATCCCACGCAGGCTTCCGCCGCCGCAATGGCCACCACGAACAAGACGATCACATGGCCCGTCAAATCGCCGTTCACCCTGGAAAAGGTGATGAAGGAAAGGTTCACCCCGTTCAGCATCAATTCCAGGGACATCAAGACGACGAACAGGTTCCTGCGCGACAGCACCCCCGCCGTTCCAATGCCGAATAACAAGCCCGACAGGACCAGGTAATGCGTGGGCGTGATGGGATATAAAAGCTCCATTTAAAGTTTCCTTTTCGTGAGGACCAAAGCTCCCACGATGGCCGTCAAAAGCACCAGCGAGAGCATCTCAAAGGGAAACAAATAATCCGAGAATATTTTTTCACCGACTGAGAAAATGTCCCCAAAGCCCGCCGCCACGGGCGCTAGGGTCCAAGTCCCGGCGGGGAAAACCACCAGGAAAACCGGGCCTAAGACCAACCCCAAAACCATAACCAGGGCCAATGCCACGACGATTCCCTTGGCCCGCATGGGCTTGAGGTCGTCCGGATGAAGGTTCAAAAGCATGATCACGAAGATCATGAGCACCATGATGCCGCCCGCGTAAACCAGGATTTGGATGATGGCCACCAGCGAAGCGGACAAAAGGGCGTAAAGGGCCGCCAAAGCCGCGAAGGCAGCCACCAGCCCCAAGGCCGAGGCGATGGGATTAGTCCTGGTGATCACCAGCAAACCCATGCCCAAGAGAACCGCGGCCAGAATATAGAACAAAACCGCTTCAATCATGACTTCCCTTTCTCCAAGCTGACAGTCGACGGTCGACAACTAAAAACCAGCGTCTTTTACTTATTTCCGGCTGCCGACCGCCAACTGTTGACTGCTTCTTAAGGCTTTGCATGGGGCCCATGTGTCCAAAGGACTGGCCGGGGCGGATTATAATCCGGCACTACGTCTTTGTTGTCGTGATCCATCAAGAATTTCTTGTGGTACACCAGGCTGTCGCGCGTGTAACCGGCGACAGTAACCTCCGGAATGTCCATCCGGATGGCGTCCAGGGGACAGGCGTCCACGCAAAAGCCGCAATACACACAGCGCAGCATATCGATATCAAATTTCTCAGGGAGCTTCTCGATGTTCGGATCGGGCGACTCGGCGGCTAGGATGTGGATGCACTCGGCCGGGCAGGCCGTGGCGCACAGCATGCAGGCCGTGCAACGCGGCGAATCATCTTCCCGTTTCATGAGGCGGTGTCTCCCGCGGGTGGCGGGTGGAAGCGCCTTCTTTTCCTCGGGGAAGAAGACCGTGGGCAAGTTTTCCGGATGGAATAGGTTGGTAACGACGTGGCCGATCGTCAGCCAAAGGCCCTTGACCACTTCCACCACGTATATTTTTTCAGAGCCCTTCATTTCGGGCCGTTGCACAATTCTCATAAAAACCTCAAACTCCTCTGTTCCCTCGGCTATTCATCACTTTTGTGTCAAAATAATCACGCCGGTCACCAGCAAGTTCAACAAGGCCAGCGGCAGCATGAGCTTCCATCCCATCTTCATCAGCTGGTCGTAACGGAACCGCGGCAGGGTCCAGCGTACCCATACGAAGAGCCAGCAGAAAAACAGCACCTTCAGGACCAGGCAAAACAATTGCAACAGGGTGGTGGCGATCCCGTAGATCCATGGGGCAAGTTCCGTTGTCAAACCCACAGCCAGGAATGCCAGGGCCGCCGTCGCAACCGCAAAGCAAAGCCCCGCGAAAAGAAAGGGCTCAGCCCTTTTCACCCCGTTGGCGAAAAGGTGTTTTTGCTGGTTCCCCCTCTTATAGAGGAATAGGCCGGTAAGCCCCATGAGTAGGATCACTAATCCGCATAAAAGGGCCAGGGTTAGTTTCGGGTTTTGCAACAGGGTATCAGTGGAGGCGAAGGGCACCTGGTAGCCACCCAGGAATAGGGTCGAGATCACGAAGGCCGCCACCACCATGTTGGAATACTCGGCCATGAAGAAGAGTGAGAACTTGACGCTGGAGTATTCCACGTGGAAGCCCGCCACCAGTTCCGACTCCCCTTCCGCCAAATCGAAGGGATTTCGGTTGGTTTCAGCGAAAGAAGCCACCAAAAAAAGGAGAAACCCGACAGGCTGGAGGAATATACCCCAATTGGGCAGCGGCAGAGTGTGGCCCCATGCGGTCAAAAGCCTTCCTTGAGCTTCCACGATGGAGCTCATCCGGACATCCTGGTAGACCATCAAGAGCCCCACCATTGCCAGGCCCATGGAAAGCTCGTAGGAAATCATTTGGCCCGAGGAACGCAGCCCCCCCATAAGGGAAAATTTGTTGTTGGAGGACCACCCGGCCAGGATGATGGCGAAGACTCCCATGCTGGTGATGGAAAGGATGAAGAGAAGCCCCACGCCAAGGTCGGCGGCCTGGAAACGGATGGTATGTCCCATCAAGTTGAGGGGGGCGGCGAGGGGAACCACCAAAAGGGGCAGGAGGCTGATGGTCATGGCCCAAAAGGGCGCCAGCATGAAATAAAAGCGGTTGGCCTTGGTGGGTACGATGTTTTCTTTCATCAAAAGTTTCACGACGTCCGCGAAATTCTGGACCATGCCGAAAAGTCGGAACCCCAGGATTCCCGTGCGGTTGGGACCGATGCGGTCCTGGATGATAGCGCTTCCCTTGCGCTCCAGCCAGATGAAAACCGGGATGAATTGGAGGGGAATAAGCCACATCACCACCGTCATCACCGCGATGTTGATAAGGGTGAAAACTTGGTTCGAGTCCATCATGCCTTGGCCTTTCCACACACGTTGGGCTGGGCCTTCACGCCCTGGAAAGGTTCCGGGGCCAGGGGTTTCAAATCCAAAACCTTGCCGGTGGCGGGAATGGAATTAAACGTCAGCCCTTTGAGAGCCTCCACTTCCTTGGCCATGGCGTTGAAGATCGAGGGAGTGTCCTCAAAATCTAGGCCTTCCACCTTCAGGGCCTTGGCCAATCGGCACATCCATAACGAAGCCTCCACCACGTCGGGGTTTCCGGGTTCAATAGCCTGCCGGAACCGCTGGAGACGGCTGGTGGCGTTCACGAAGGTTCCATTCTTCTCGGTGAAAGGCCTCACGGGGAAAACCATAGAGCCCCGCTCGGCCATTTTGGTTTTATGGACCGAAAGCACAACCAATACTTTCACGTTTCCATAGACCTTTTGGGCCTTTTCCTCGTCCTGTCCGAAGGGGTTGTTGTGCATGATGAGGACGGCCTTAAAGTTTCCTTTTTCAATGCGGGCTAAAAGGTCCTTTCCCTCGGTGTCGATGCCCAAAAGATTTAGACCCTGGGTGTTGGGGATCTTGTCCGCGAGCTTGAGGATTTTATCCTCGTCGCCTTTCTTGCCCCAAAAGGGCGCGGCGAGGTTCTTCAGCCGGAAACGCTTCTCGAACAGTTTCTTCATAACATAAAGGTCTTCCAGGGCGGCGGCGGGGGAGGCGATGCCCGCGACTTCCTCCGGTGAGAGGCCTTCCAAGAGGTTGGCCAATTGGGCGATGCCGTCATCCAGGTTTGAACTTCCGTGCCCCAACCGCACTTCTTCCACCCGGTTGTCCTGCCAGTGATTAAAGGAAAAACGCCCTTCGTCGCAGATCCAGGTCTTGTTCAGTTCTGCGTTTTCACGGGGCATGAAGCGGTAAATCCGCCCATGGTTATGTTCCACCGTGATGTTGCAGCCCCTAGCGCAGCCCGGGCAGACGGATTCGGCTTTCTTGAGGAACCACACCCTTTGCTTGAAGCGGAATTCCTTCAAGGTGAGCGCACCAACCGGGCAGACGTCCGTGACGTTTCCGGAATAGGGGTTATCCAACCGTACTCCCGGGAAAATGCTGAGGACGGATTCATGGCCGCGGTTCATGATTCCCAGCTCGGACGTCTTGGGGATCTCGTCGACGAAGCGGATGCACCGGGTGCATAGCACGCAGCGTTCCTGGTCCAGGATGACGTGCTCGCCGATATCCTCGTCCTTTCCGCCCTTGAAGTAGCGGGGCACCCCCCGGCGGAAATCGTAAAGTCCGTATTCCATATATTGGTTCTGCAGTTTGCATTCCCCCGCCTTGTCGCAGACGGGGCAGTCCAGTGGGTGGTCCAGGAGGAGCATCTCCAGAGCGCTCTTTTGGGCTTGTTTGGCCTTGGGGGTGTCGGTGTGGATCACCATGCCCTCGGCCACCTTGGTGTTGCAGCCGATAGTAAGCATGCGCCCCTTGGGCCCCTCGATCTCCACCATGCAAGTGCGGCAGTTGCCGGCAACGGGCAGATAGCGGTGGTAGCAAAAGTGCTCCAGTGGCACGCCGTTGGAAACTGCCGCCTCCAGCACGTTGGTGCCGTCGGGCACTTCCATGGGTTTTCCGTCGATGGTGATTTTCGCCATTAGGAAACCGCCTCCGGCACGGCCACTGAGGTCGGCTTGCAATATTTCTCAAAATCCGGCCGGAATTTCTGGATGAAACTTCGGACCGGCATGGCCAGGGCCGCCGAAAGAACGCAGATGGTCTTGCCCTCCATGTTGTCGGCGATCTCCAGCATCATTCCCAATTCCTGGGTCGTGGCTTCCCCGTTCAAAAACTTCTTCATCAGCCGGTCTTCCCAGGCTGTCCCTTCCCGGCAGGGCGTGCACTGGCCGCAGGACTCGTGGGAATAAAAATGGGTCAGATTTTTCAAAACCTTCACCATATCGGTGTGCTCGTTCATCACGATGGCGCAACCTGTTCCGAACATGGTTTTGTGGTCCCGCATACTTTCATATGTAAGGGTCAAGTCTTCGCATTCCTTGGCAGTTAGTACAGGGCAGGAAGAACCGCCGGGAATGACAGCCTTGAGCGCCCCGCCCTTCACTCCCTTGCCGTAGTTGTTGATGAATTCCATCATGGGAAGGCCGAAGGGCATTTCCCAATAGCCGGTCTGGTTCACGTGGCCCGAGAGTCCGAAGACGTGGGTGCCGGTGGATTCCTTGGTACCGATGACGGCATAGGCCGGCGCACCGTTGGCGATGATCCAAGGGACGGAAGCCAGGGTTTTCACGTTGTTGACGATGGTGGGGCAACCGAAGAGTCCGACCACCGCCGGAAAAGGCGGCTTAATGCGCGGTTTTCCGGGTTTTCCCTCAAGCGATTCTAAAAGCCCGGTTTCCTCGCCGCAGATATAGGCCCCCGCACCCCGGTGCACGTAAACTTCCAGATCGAAACCCGAACCCTGGATGTTTTTCCCTAAATATCCAGCTTTCCGGGCTTCATCAATGGCAGCGTTCAGCCGCTGGATATGCGCATAAAACTCACCCCGGACATAAATATAAGCCGTATGGCTGTTGATGGCATAACAAGCGCATAGGATGCCTTCTAATAAAAGATGAGGGTCGTTTAAGAGCATGTAATTGTCGGTGAAGGTCCCCGGTTCGCCCTCGTCGGCATTGACCGCCAGGTAGATTGGTTTGCCCGTGTTCTGGGGCACAAAGGACCATTTCATACCACACGGGAACCCGGCCCCACCGCGGCCCTTGAGGCCGGAGGCCTTCACTTCCTCGATGACTTCGGCTGGCTTCTTGGCGAAAAGGTTCTTCAAGGACGCATAGCCACCCGTCTCAAGGAATACCTTGAGCATATGGCTGTCCTTGAGTCCGAAACGTTTGGTTAATTGAGGTTGAAAGTCAGGCAATGATTCGCTCCGGGTTCACTTCAATCTTTCTACAGTATCTACTTCGATTAAAACGTCCGTATGATGATGGCCGGTATGAGCTTGGAATAATGTTCCGGTCACTTTGACCTTCTTCCCTATTATTTTTTTCGAAAACATTCTTTTGCCGGTAAAAACCACCTGCATTTCTTTCACTCCATCGAAATCATTCGTATCGGTAACATCGCCCGGACGGCTCTGATCCACATGAACATCAATGGGTTTATCCAACACCAACAAGAAGATGTTTTCCTTTGCGTCTGTCTTTGGGTCCTCCCCAAAACCCGGTGCTCCATATTCCAACCGGGTTGCGATCTTTCCGGTGAACGTCACTCCAACCCCGTAATTAACGACCTCGTTCCCACTTGATAATTCCTCCGCCCGAGCTGGCGTGCAATGCACAGCAAAAAGGATCGCCGCAAAAACAAGTCCCTTTCTTCCAAGAAGGCCTTTCATAATGTTCATTTTCTCTTCAGTTCATCAATCAGTTTCCCAACGCCTTCGGGCGTCAGGTTTTCGTGGTAGTCATCATTCACCCGCATGCAGGGCCCGTTATGGCACGCCGCCAGGCATTCCACAGGCTGGTAGCTGAACTGCCCGTCGGGTGTTACTTGTCCCGGCTTCAGGTTGAGCTTCGCTTCAATGGTCTTCTTGATCTCTTCCGACCCGTTTAAGAGGCAAGAGATGGTCTGGCAGACTTGCAGGTGGTACTTGCCCGGCTTTTCCTTGTGGTACATGGTGTAAAAGCTGGCGGTCTCCAGCACTTGGGCCGGGGAACAACCCACCATCTCGGCTACCGCCTTCATGGCGTCCACGGAGATGAAGCCGAATTCCCGCTGGGCTAGCCACAGGGCGGGCAACAGCGCCGCGCGCCGCACCGGGTATCGGGCGGCAATCGTCTCGAACTCGTTCTTCGTTTCTTTTTTAAACTGAACGGCCATTACACCCTCGGGTTTTTTATTCCGTTTACCGGTCCAGCTCTCCGGCAATGATGTTGATCGATCCCAAATTCGCGATGGCGTCCGCGATCATGCCGCCCTCGATCATCTCGTGGAAGGCCGCGAAGTTCATGAAGCAGGGTGGGCGGCACTTGATGCGGTAGGGATTCTTGCCCCCGTCGGCAACGATATAAAACCCCAGTTCGCCGTTGGCAGCCTCGGTGAAGTCATAAACCTCGCCCGGTTCCGGGCAGATGCCGTGCATGATGATCTTGAAGTGGTTCATCAGCCCCTCGATATTGCCGTAGGTCTGCTGTTTGGGAGGAAGGGCCACCCGCTTGTCGTCGGTCAGGATGGGTCCCTTGGGGAGTTTCCTCAGGGCTTGTTCGATGATGCTCGATGGATTCCTCGATCTCGTAGAGCCGCACGAAGATGCGGTCGTAGATATCGCCCTTGGTGCCCACCGGCACTTCGAACTTGAAATCCTCGTAGTGGTAATAGGGGTCCGCCTTGCGCAGGTCGTATTCCACCCCACAGGCCCTGAGCGTCGGCCCGGTCCAGCCGTAGGAAATGGCCTTTTCCTTGGAGACGACGCAGACGCCCTGGGTACGGTCCAGGAAAATGCGGTTTTTGGAAATTAGTTTGGTGATTTCGGAGACGCTCTTTTTAATATCCTTCAGCACCGCCCTCACTTCGTCGCCGAAAGCGGGATAAACGTCCCGGGAAAGACCCCCAATACGGGTGTAGCTGGAGGTCAGCCGGGCCCCGCAGAGCTTTTCCAGGATGTCGTAGACCTTCTCGCGGGCGTTGAAGGAGTACCAGAAATTGGTCAGGGCCCCGATGTCCACCAGGTTGGCGCCCACGCAGACCAAGTGGTCGATGATGCGGTTGAACTCGCAAGTAATGACGCGGATATAGGCCGCCCGGTCGGGGATTTGGATGCCCAGCATCCGTTCCACGGCCTTGCAGTAACCCACGTTATTCATGATGGCAGAAACATAATTGAGCCGGTCGGTGTAGGGAATGACTTGTTGGAAGGTGTGGACTTCGCAGTCTTTCTCGAAACCCCGGTGCAGGTAACCCATTTCGGTCACGGCGGCCACGATGGTTTCCCCGTCCAGGGCGCAAAGGGCCCGCAGGCAGCCGTGGGTGGCGGGGTGGCTGGGGCCCAGGTTGACGAAAACCAGGTCTTTCCTGTCTTTGTGTCTTGCCGAATCTAAGCCGGACGCGGAGTTTTCGTCGTTGGTTTTGGGAAGCAGGGTTTGGGGATCAATGTTGTTCATTCGTAGCCCTTCGCCTTCAACCGTACTTCCATCTCATCCATCAGGGACTCGTTGGCCGAAAGCCATTGGCGTTTGGTGATGGGATAATCCTTCCGCAAGGGATGCCCCACGAACTCGTGGTGGTTCAGGATCCGTTTCAGGTTGGGATGGTGGGCGAAGCGGATTCCCATTTGGTCGTAAGCCTCCCTTTCCAGCCAATTGGCATTGGCGTAAAGCGTGGAAATCGTCGGTGCGATCGGTTCATCCTCGGGCACAGACACTTTCAACTGCAGGCGGTGGCCCAGGGTCAGGGACTTGAAGAGGTAGGCCAGGCCGAACCTCTCGCCCGTCCAACCTTGGTAGGCGGAATAATCGATGGAAACCAGGTCGACGAGCATGTTAAAGGAGAAGTCCGGATCGTCCCGCAGGGTCACGACAACTTCGGCGATGGATTCGCCCGCGACTTGAATTTCAAGCGCGCCAAAACGGTCCACCGAACCCAACAAGGCTTCGGGATGCTTTTGGGTTAATTTCGCTAATAGGTTTTCGTTGTTCATCTTTTCGCCTTACCTGTGAACTGTGAACCGTCGACTGTGAGCTGGCTTTAGTAGTCGAAATGAGGCTCTTTCACCTTGAACTGCGCCGGAGGAACCGCCTTGGGGTTCGCGATCTTATGCTGGAGTTTCAGGACCCCTTGCAGGATGGCCTCGGGACGGGGGGGGCAGCCGGAGATATAAACATCCACGGGGATCACCTGGTCGATGCCCTGCACCGTGCAGTAGTTATTGTAGAACCCGCCGGCGGAAGCGCAGACGCCCATGGAGATGACCCACTTGGGCTCACACATCTGCTCATAAATTTGTTTCAGGATGGGAGCCTGCTTGAAGGTGACGGTGCCCGCCACCAAAAGAAGGTCGGCTTGGCGCGGGGAAAAGCGGACCAGTTCGGCGCCGAAGCGGGAGATGTCAAAAACGGAGGCGGCCACGCCCATGAACTCGATGGCGCAGCAGGCCGTGCCGAAGGGCATGGGCCACAGGGAATTTTTCTGTCCCCAGGCGACGACCGCGTCCCTGCGGGTGGTGATGGCCGGAAAACCTTCGCCTGTCATTCCCATTCCAGTGCCCCCCTTTTCAAGAGGTAAAACCAGCCGAAAGCCAGGACACCCAGGAAGGCCAGCATGGAAAAGAACCCTCCCCAGGCCATCTTCTGGAACAATACGGCCCATGGTAAAAGGAAAACAACCTCCACGTCGAAGACCAGGAAGCACATGGCGATCAGGTAGAACTTCACGTTGAAATGGTGGCGGGCGTCGCCCGAAACCGCCTCGGCCTGGATGCCGCACTCATACGAGGAAAGTTTCGCCTCGTTGTCGCGGCGGGGTCCCAGGAAAGCCGACAGGATAAACATGGCCGCCGGTACCGCGAGAGCCAGTACGAAGGCCAGGGCTAAAGGCAAAAGATTTTGAATCATTTCAAAATTCATGTGCTGGCCCCGGTGGGAGGTTTAATGCCACCTTTTCAGGATTTTGGAGAGGATTGCAGGAGGAGAAAGGGTGGAATTGGCTGGATTATAAGGACTTTTAGATGGAAGAATCAATGTGAAACATTTCACAAACTAGGCTTTTCGAGTTCCTAAATTTGCCGTTTTTTGCCCTTAACGGAGCGTTTGACAAATGAGGGTGTGAAAGATTTCACAAGCCCTGGGAGCCCTTGAAAGCTGGAATACCAGCAATAGCCACAAATACAAAAGGCCCGGGAACCTCCCGGGCCTTTTGTCATGGTCCTGCTCATCTAAACCACCAGTTACATGAAATTATAACCGATCAGGAATGTAAGGGTTCCGTTTTGGACGTTGGAATCGCTCTTCACATTATCCAATCCCAATTCGTACCGGCCGGATATGAGGAACTTGCTGAAATCAAATTCCACTCCGCCGACCAACCCCGTATCGGAGCTGTTGACGCCGTTGATATTAACCCCGCCGCCTTGGGCCAGCAAATTCCACGAAAAGGAAGGGCCCAAAAGAATCGACGGGTTGAAAACCGGCGTTCCCAGGGAAAGCTTCAAAAGCACCGGTATTTCGATGTAATCCAGTTCAGTGGTGGTGCTAGTCCCTGAAATCTGGTTGCCCTTTTGCTCGTAAAGAACCTCGGGACGGATTCCAAAGGAACTCCCGAAATTCAGGCACAAAAACCCGCCACCCACGAATCCCAGCTTGTCGCTGTTGAAGTTCCCGCTGGGGGCTGCGCTTCCGATGAAATTTGAGAAGTTCGCTCCCGCTTCTACTCCCAAATCGAAGCTCTGGGCCGAAGCTTGGCCAAAAGCCAAGGCCGCCAAGACTAAACCCAACATCAAAGCTTTAAAGTTCATTCTCTCCTCCTTAGTGGTGTTTGTCCCACCCTCTTTAGACGAGGGGGTGGAGGACAAGGTTTCGCTGAAATTACTTCGTTTTTGACAGCCAATCGGTATGGAGGAATCCTCGCTCCGGATGGTCGACCCTTTGGTAGGTATGGGCCCCGAAGAAATCCCGCTGGGCCTGGGTCAGGTTTTGCGGCAGGTCCGCCGTACGGTAGGAATCAAAGTACGACAGACTGGCCCCCATGGCTGGCACCGGGATGCCGTTGGCCACCGCCACCGAAACCGCCTTGCGCCAATTGCTTTGTGTGGATTCGATGCGCTTTTTAAAGGACTCATCCAACAAAAGGGACTGCAGATTGGGGTTACGGCCGTAAGCCTGCATGATCTCATCCAGGAGTTTAGCCCGGATGATGCACCCGCCCTTCCAAATGCGGGCCATTTCCTTCAAATTTACGCCCCATTTGTACTCATCCGAGGCGGCCTTGATAAGCCTCATCCCCTGGGTGTAGGAGCAAACCTTGGAATCGTAAAGTGCGTCCCGTACGGCGTCGATGAGTTGCTTCTTATCTTCTTTATAGGAGATGGTGGGACCCTTGATTTGCTTGCTGACCTCCACCCTTTCTTCCTTAATGCTCGACATGCCGCGCCCATCCAAAGCCGCGACAATGGTGGGGATTTGGATTCCCAAGTCCAGCGCGATTTGGGCGGTCCACTTGCCCGTTCCTTTTTGGCCCGCCTTGTCCAGGATCATGTCCACTAGGGGCTTGCCCGTCTCGTCGTCCTTGACGGTGAAAACCTTGGCGGTGAGTTCAATGAGGAAGGAATCCAGGATCCCTTTATTCCACCCATTGAAGATATCCGCCAACTCGGCGGCGGAAAGTCCGAGCACTTTGCGCAGGATATCGTAGGCCTCGGCGATCAATTGCATATCGCCGTACTCGATGCCGTTGTGCACCATCTTCACGAAATGGCCGGCCCCGTCCGGGCCGCAATGGGTGACGCAGGGGCCCGACTCGGTCTTGGCGGAGATGGCCTCGAAAACCGGCCGCACGAACTCGTAGGCCTGGGGGCTTCCGCCCGGCATGATGGAGGGTCCGAAGCGGGCCCCTTCCTCGCCGCCCGAGACTCCGGCGCCGAAAAAGTAAAAACCTTCCTTGGTCAGTTCGGCTTCCCGGCGCTGGGTGTCCTTGAACCAGGAATTGCCGCCGTCGATGATGATGTCGCCCTTGGACAGGAGGGGCTTCAACAGTTTGATGGCGTCATCCACCGGGTCCCCGGCCTTGACCATCAGCATGACGCGGCGGGGCGGCTTCAGGGCCTTCACGAAGTCCTCCAGGGTATGGGCGCCGACGAATTTCTTTCCCGCGTTACGCTTCATGAAGGGCGTCACCCGGTCGCTCCGGAGGTTGCAGACGGCCACCGAAAAGCCGTGGTCCTCGATATTCATGGCCAGGTTCTCACCCATTACCGCGATCCCCAGCACCCCGAAATCCGCTTGCTTCACTTGTTCCGCTGTAGCCGCCATGACCCGCCTCCTCGTAAAGTTTGCCCGACAGGGGGCGTATTCTAGCATGGACCCCCGGTCAAAAAGATGCCCACCCGTTATAATGGTTTCTGATCGATCGGGGCTCCATCCCGGCTTTCAAGCCCGGAACGTTGTTTCCCCGGCTATTTTTCATGCTCCCAGGGGATAAATACAATTGGTTAAGTATCCTTTTCCCCTCTCCTCTAAATGGATGCCCGGACTTTATTTGTTAACCCTGGCCGCCTCCGCCCTTTGGCTGGGGAACCGGCTTCCCTTTCACAATGACATCCTGGCTTACGTCTATCCGGAGAGGGCCTTTAACCTGGAAAGTCTCCGGGCAGGGCTAATCCCCCTCTGGAACCCTTATCTCAGCTGCGGCATACCCCACCTGGCCAATTGGCAGTCGGCCTTTTTTTACCCGCCTTATTGGCTTTTAAACACCCTGGGCCTTCCCCATGGGCTGGTTTGGCTCGCGCTCTTGCACGAGGCCTGGGCCTACGTGGGATTCTTTTTTTGGGCCCGGTCCCAGAAAAGCGGGGGGTGGGTCGCGGCCTTGGGCGCCCTTTCCTTCGCGGGTTCGGCCCATTTCATCCGTTGTTGGATCAACCTCCCTTTCATCGCCACCGCAAGCTGGATCCCCTGGGTTTTCCTGTCCGTCCACCAGGCCCTCCAACATCGAAGGCTGAAGGAATCCTTGCTGGCGGTGGCCGTCTTGAGCCTCCAACTCTTGGCTGGATATCCCACCTTTGTCTTTTACACCTGGGTTGTTCTTTTGTTTTGGATGGCTTTGGAGCACCCTTTAGCGTCTGTCATCGGCCGGGTGGTGATTCTCTTGGGAGCTTCGCTTCTTTTGACATCCCTTCAGTGGTTTCCTTTTTTTGAATTTTTAACCTACACCACCCACGACCATTGGAACCTGTTCCCCTATTACACCCATCCTTGGGAATACCTGACCCTCTTTCATCCCACGTTCTTGGGGGTTCCAGGCGCTTCCGACTACCGGAGTGATTCCACCAACTCCCTCTTCGGCGACCTTTACTTCGGCCTCATCCCATGCCTGGTTTGGATGGCATCCCTTGTGTTTAAAAGAACCCGCGCCGGGTTTTGGGGGCCCTTGTCGCTTCTGCTGCTCGTGTGGATGGCCGGGCCCTCCCTTTTCTTGTGGAAGCTCATACCGGCCACGGCCTTTAACCTCCTGGAACCTTCCAAAGCGGTGGGGCTTTTTCTTTTCGCCGCTTGTACCTCCCTTTGCCGTTTCCTGGGGAACCCGGCGGACCCATCCGCGGAAGGAATAAAAAAGACCTCCTGGGTTTGGGTCCTCGCCGCCCTGTGGCTTGTGGACCTATTGGTGTTACCCTTCCGCCTGACCGACCGGATTCCGAACCCTTACCGGGACCCGATCCTCCAGCGGCAAGTGGGGGAAATCCAGAAGGAAGCCGACGGAGAAAGACTATTGGCCCTGCAAACTTCCCTCTTCATGTCCGTGGCGGGTGAAAAAACGGACGATGAAATGAAGGAAAGGCTGTCCCGGGTTTTCCCGGATAATCTCCTGCCCAACACCAACATGGTTTGGGGCTTAAGAACGGTGACCGGTTATTTTTCCCTCCAGACGGAGAACTTGAAGGACACCATGCGTTACTTAAACTTGGGATTCCCCTATTCGGGTGACCTCTTGGAGATCGCCGGGGTGCGCGCCTTTCTCCTGCCACAGCCCCTTCCTGCCCCCAAATACCGATTGGCTGGGAAAATAGGGAAAAATTTCCTCTCCCTGGATTCTCAAGCTTCCGTGGATATGCGCCGGGTTCCTGGAACTGCGGAATTTCCCGACCGCCCTTCCCTTCTCAACGTCCTGGCGCAGCCCAACAGCCAATGGCGGGAGAAAATTTATTTGGAGAGGAATTCCGATAGAACTCTCGTTCAGCTTTCCCCGGTTTCACGGCTGCTGGCCCTTCGGCCGACAAAGGATATTTACCGTCCCTCCGGAAACTGGATCTTCGCTTTCACCGATTCACCGGCACCGGGTTATGTGGTATTTAATGAAAGCTACGCACCAGGATGGCACGCCTGGGTGGATGGAAAACCCACGCCCATTTTGAGGGCTTACGGCCTTTTCATGGCCGTGGCTGTGGAATCAGGCGGTCAGCAGGCGGATTTCCGCTATGAACCCGCCACCTTCCGCCTGGGGCTTTTCATCACTCTTCTCGCCCTCGCGGGTTTTTCAGCGGGGTTTTTGAGGATTATTCCGGGGTTCGTTTATAACTTTGGGAATCGAGGGAAAAAACGTTGATTCGGTTTAGGAAAAATGTCTTCAACACATTAAACTTTGTTCGAATTGCCTTTGTGGCTTTGGGAATCCTTTTGGGGACCGGAACCGCCGGGGCCCAAGCTCCCTATTCCACGGAGTACGTTCAGGGTCACCGTTGCCTGGTGGTGGCTCCCAAGGACCTTCCACCGGATGCTCCGGTCGTCCTGATCCTGCACGGCTACGGGACCAACGGCGACGAGATGTTGGGCATTAGCGGGGAATTCCAGCTTCCCCCCTGCTTGATCGTCCTGCCGGATGGCCCTTTTCCTACGACTCCATACTCTTCCTTCACCCATGCCTGGTACAACCGCGTGACCCACAGCCGTAAGGATATCGAAAGAAGCCGGGACTATCTTTTCGCGGTCATGGATTACTTTTCCAAGCAATATTCAATCTCTTCGGATTCAGATGTTCCCCTCCAAGCTCCCGTTCAAACGAACCCTGGGGGAACTGGAAGGCCCGTGGTCATCATGGGGTTTTCCCAAGGCGCCGTGATGTCCTTGGAGGCGGGGGTGAACTACAAAGGAAACATCGCGGCGGTCGTTTCGATGAACGGTTATATAGGGGAACCGGAGAAAACCCTGGCCCATCCGGCGGCTTCCCGCAGAACGCCCATCCTCGTGGTGCACGGGATACTGGACCCAATCGTCCAGGAAGAGATGGTCCAGGCGACCCTCGAGGCTTTAAGGCGGGCGGGTTATCGCCCCATTTCAAAAGGATTTCCCATCGGGCATAAAATGACCCGGGGCACGATCCAAGCCGTTTCGGAATTTCTACAGGCAGTGTTGAATCCCCTTCACTGACAGCCTAAAAGCACTAGGGATTCGCCAATAATGAATCAGGGTTAACCACTTCTTCTTGGGGTAAAATTTCCTTCAAATCCTCCGCCAGTTTCTTTCCATCCCCCACCGCCCAAAAGTCGACGAAGCTTCGCGGGGGTTCGGTGGAATCTTCCGTAAACCGGGATGTCACCACGATATGCCGCTGGAGGAAGACCTCCACCAGCGCCTTAGATTCTTCTTCAGGAACGGAAAATTCCCCGAAGACCGTGGTGTCTTTTCCATGGTTTTGGAAGGCAAGGGAGGCGTCCCGGTCTTTCCCTTCCCACTTATACATAAGGGTCAACCCTTTCTGCTCACCCTGTCCTAAGACGTCTTGGACATCTTCCCAGGTATCTTGATTCGCGGAAGCAGTCGCCGAGGCCGTTGGAGACCCCACTGGTGTTACATTCTTGGCTGGTGGGTCCATCGGCGTTCCGGTGGTGGAAAGAACCATTTGAGCCGCCCAGGCCAGGCTGGACCGGGACCCTACCCCCCTCAGGCGCAGGCATTTCAAGGCCGGGGATTCCTCCAAGAAAGGCCCATAAAGGGCCGTGATTTCCAGGCCGCCCCGGGCGGCCTGGGCCATGGTTTGGGGGACCTCCGAGTCCAACAGGTAAACCCGCCCCTCCATTCGGGCCTTCTGGGGCTTGCCTGGGGGCGCGGATTGGAAGAGGAGCCGGCTCACCAGCACATTGGCCGAATCCAGGGGAAAACCCTGGACCACCACGTTTAAATCCGTACGGGGGAAAAGAACCTGAAGCCCCTGCCCCTGATCCTTCCCCGGCCGCCCCAGGATTTTTTCAACGGAGCTCCATCCTGAATCCCTGGGGGACGAGCCTGTCCGCTCTGAGTTTGCCGAAGGGGTCGAATCCGCCCAAAGCCGCGTACCGCATAAGAGTAAAAACAGGAATAGAAGCCGCTTCATGAAATCCCCTTTTGTTAACCTTCGGTAAACTCGCAGTCAACCGTCCGTTGGCTACACTATTCCTTTTCCTTCACCTTCCGCCACTTTTTTCTTTCCTCCCCCCCGCCCCCGGCTTATGATTTCCCGGCGGTTCGAATAAATCATTGATAGCTGTCATTGCGAGCCTCGAATTTTGAGGCGAAGCAACCCCAGTTCAAGGGTGGTTTTAGCCTTGGTTGTCGATCCTTCACAACAGCATATTTAAACTGAGGTTGCTTCGTCATTACCACCCGCCTATTCGTCGGGTATTCCTCGCAATGACAAATTAAACCTCTAAAGAATTCGCCCATGGAAATCAAAAAACTCCTCAACGTTCCCCCGATCCCCATTAAGAAAGTATGGGGAAATGCGACTGCCTTCATCACCCGCTATCAAAAAGTCTGGTGGATTGATGTCTCGCTGTTATTGGGTTTGATCGGCCTCATCTTCGGCATCTTGAAGGTGGCAAGCGAGTGGACGGGAGTCCACCGCGCCGCCGTGGAGATCGATCTTTCGCCCTGGGCCCTACCCAAATACACCTTTTTCTCCCTTTGCCGCGGCTTGCTGGCCTACATTCTTTCCCTTTTATTTACCTTCGCTTACGGTTATTGGGCCGCGAAGGACCACATCGCTGAAAAAGTCCTCATTCCCCTGCTGGATATTCTACAGAGCATTCCGGTCTTGGCCATCTTACCCGGTCTTCTTTTAGCCATGGTGGCGCTTTTCCCCAACAGCAATATCGGCCTGGAGCTGGCGTGCGTCATCAGTATTTTCACGGGTCAGGTTTGGAATATGACCTTCAGTTTTTACCAGTCCCTGAGGTCCATCCCCCAATATCTCCTGGAAGCGGCGGCGGTCTACCGCTTTAACTGGTGGCAAAAGGCCACCAAATTGGAAATTCCTTTTTCGGGCATTGGGCTTATTTGGAACAGCATGATGAGTATGGCGGGAGGTTGGTTTTTCCTCACCGTTTGTGAATCTTTCCAATTTAAGGATAAGGACTTTCGTCTTCCGGGCCTCGGTTCCTATATGAGCTACGCGGACGAACACCATAACGGTTGGGCTAAATTTTTTGGAATCGTCGCCATGATCCTCATGATTGTTTTCCTGGACCAGTTCCTCTGGCGGCCCCTGGTGGTCTGGGGCCAGAAGTTCCGCGTGGAGGAGGGCGGAAATGAGGAAGGCCTGCATTCTTGGTTTTTAGATCTCCTGAACCGCTCCCAAATTTTCAAAATTTTTCAGGGCCTGTTCAAGGCGAAACAGACCGTTTCCTCCGCGGCCATGCCGCCCGCGGACAAGGCCGGCGCCAGGCCGGCGGCCTCCTCCAAGCCCTCCGACAAGGCCTGGGTAAGGATCTTCTCGATTTTGGCATTTATCACGCTGGTGGGCTTGATGCTGTTTGGGGCCTGGAAAATCATTGAGCTTTTCAGCAGGGTGCATCTGGATCAATGGAAACTCATCGTCCAGGAGGCCTTGGTTACCCTGGCTCGGGTTCTGGTGGCCGTGGGGGTTTCGGCGGTTTGGACCATTCCGGTGGGGCTTTGGATCGGCCTTTCGCCGCGTCTTTCCCGCATCGCCCAGCCCTTCGTTCAAATCGCCGCTTCCTTTCCCTCGCCCATGCTATTTTCCTATGTAATTTTCATCATGAATTTTTTCAGCATCTCTCTTGGATGGGGCAGCATCGCCTTGATGGTCTTGGGAGCCCAATGGTACATTTTGTTCAACGTCATCGCGGGGGCCATGGCGATCCCATCCGACCTCCTGGAGGCGGCCCGGATGTACCGGATCACGGGCTGGGAGCGGTTCTGGAAAGTCTACCTGCCGGGCATTTTCCCTTATTTGGTCACCGGCATGGTGACTGCGGCAGGGGGCACTTGGAATGCCAGTATCGTGGCGGAAATCATCACCAACGGCAACCAAACCCTGACAGCCTTCGGTTTGGGTTCCCAAATTAGCATTTCCGCGGGGAATGAGGACTACCCTATGCTGGCGGCCAGTGTGTTGGTGATGTCCCTGATGGTGGTGACCTTTAACCGGCTGGTCTGGAAGAGGCTTTATCGGATGGCCGAGGATAAGTATTCTTTAAGCAAATAAGGGGGTAAGCGATGGCGGTGGACATTAAAACCGAAGCTCCGGAAAACCTGAAGCTCAGCGAGGTCAAAGGCGTCTCGCAAGAGTTCAAACTTCCCAACGGCAAAGAGTTGAAGGTTTTGGAGAACATCAACCTCTGCATCAACAAGCGCGAAGTGGTGGCCCTCCTGGGCCCCTCAGGCTGCGGCAAATCCACCCTCTTGCGCATCCTGGCCGGCCTGATCTCCCCCACCAAAGGCGAGGTTCTCTACCATGACCAGCCCCTTCACGACCTGAACACGGGGGTTTCCATCGTCTTCCAGAGCTTTGCCCTCTTCCCCTGGATGACGGTGGCGGAAAACATTCAGACCGCCTTGCAGTCCCGGGGCTTTCCGGCTAATGAGATCGACGACCGCGCCCAAAAGGCCATCCAAATGGTGGGCTTGGCCGGCTTCGAGGAAACCTATCCCCGGGAGCTTTCCGGCGGGATGAAACAGCGGGTGGGCATGGCCCGCGCCCTTTCGGTGGACCCCGAGATCCTTTTCATGGACGAACCCTTCAGCCACGTGGATGCCCTCACCGCCGAGTCGCTCCGGGCGGAAGTCATCGACATCTGGGCGGCCCACGACAAAAATCCCTCGTCCATCCTCATGGTGAGCCACGATATTCCCGAAGTGGTTTACATGGCCGACCGCATCGTGGTGCTGGGCACAAACCCGGGGCACATGGTCAAGATCGTGGAAAACAAGCTCTCCCGCCCCCGGGACTACCGTTCCCCCGAGTTCAGCAAGCTGGTGGACCAATTGCATGAAATCATCACGGGCCATGAAATTCCCGACGCTCCCGAGCCCGTTCTCCAACCCAATGAAGTCCCGCCCGCCGAATCCCTTCCCGACGCCCCCCCCACCGTCATTGTCGGTATTTTGGAGTACCTGGACGCCCGCGAGGGAAAAGAGGATGTGTTCCGCATCGCCACCGAAACCGAAAGGGAATTCGGCGAGGTCCTCAAGGCCGTGAAGGCCGCCGAACTCCTGGATTTCGTCGATACTCCCAAGCGCATGGTGGTTCTGACACCCGACGGCCAGCGCTTCATGAAAGCCACACCCCAGGAAAGGCAGAACATCTGGAAGGAACAGCTTTTAAAGTTGCGCCTCTTCAAGCAGGTCAACGACATGCTGGCCAAGCACCCCCGGGCCAAACTGGACGCCGACCTGGTGCAGGAGGTCATCATCTTCAACCTGCCCAACGAGAACTTTGAAAAGACCTTTGATACCTTCATCCAATGGGCGAAGTATGGCAACCTCTTCGCCTATGAGGAAGAAACCCAGAAACTTTTTTACCCGCGCAAGCGGCAGTACAAACCGAAGTCCAAGACGAATGGAAAAACCGACGGCAATGGGAGCGCTCCGGGGGATCCTTCCGCCGAACCGGCGCTCCCGGTTCCAGCCGAAGCCGCCCCGGTGCCAGCCGCCGTGGAAGCTTCTTCTAAACCCGAAGAAACCCCCAAACCCGGGGAAAAATCTTAGCCGCAAATTAACGCAAATCATCGCTATTGAGACAAAACCTTCTAAAAACCAATCTTAACTGCGTAAATTTGCGCTGATTTGCGGCCATGCTTTAAAGTTTTTCTTGCTAAACTGTCGTCGCTTCCACAGCCGTAATCATGAATGAACGGGCATCTCCGCTAAGCGGAAATCACCGAAATTCAAAATTCATAATTACAAATTCATAATTCCGAGCAAAGCGAGGCCTCATGGATTCCCTGCACCTTTTTTTCGACCACATCCTCCATTTGAACAAGTACCTGCCCGAGTTGGTCCAAACCTACGGGACCTATATTTACGCCGTTCTCTTCGGGGTCATTTTTTGCGAGACGGGCTTGGTGGTAACTCCCATCCTTCCTGGGGATTCCCTGCTTTTCACCGTGGGCGCCCTCTGCGCCACCGCCCAATTGAATGTAGTATTTTCCTGGGCCCTCCTGACCGCGGCGGCCTTGATGGGGGATCACAGCAACTACTGGATCGGCCGCTTCTTCGGGCCCAACGTTTTCGGGAGGTTCATGAACAAGAAGTACCTGGATAAAACCCACGAGATCTATGAGAAGCACGGGGTGCAAACCCTCATCCTCTTCCAATTCGCGCCCATTTTCCGCACCTTCGCTCCCTTCGTGGCGGGGGTGGGGCATATGACCTACGGCAAGTTCGCCCGCTACAACCTCATCGGGGTGCTTTCCTGGACCGTCCTCTGCATCGGGTCGGGGTATTTCTTCGGGAACCTGCCTTGGGTGAACCAGCACTTTGAGGTCGTGATCCTCGGCATCGTCTTCGTATCGCTCATTCCAACCTTCGTCCAAATCGCCAAGGCGCTGATGGGTGGTTCCAAGGACAAGAAGTCCACAAAAAAATGAGGAATTAGGAATGAGGAGTTGGGAATTGAGTCTTTAAATTCCTAATTCCAAATTACTAATTTCGAATTGGTTTTATTTCCACCCGGTAAACAGGCAGCATACGCTTGGCCCATTTCATCTCGAAATCCAGCTTCTCCGGCTGGAGACCCTTCTCCTTGAGCAGGTTTTTCACCTCCGGATCGTTCAGGACGCTTTCCGTGAAGCCCACCTGGCCCGCGCTGGCGATGGCCTGGATCTTGGCCGCCAGGTTCACTGTATTGCCGAAATAGTCGATGCTGCTGTTCAGGTTCACCGCCAGGCAGGAACCCGTGTTCAGGGTTATTCTTAGCCGCAGGCGGGTTTCCGGGTTATGACCGTTGAAATAGCCCTGGAACTCCACTGCGGCCTTCATGGCGTCCGCGGGGTGGGCGAAAGCCGCCATCACCGCGTCCCCGATGGTCTTCACCACCGCCCCACCGTGCTTTTTCACCACCTCATAGGCCTTGGTGAAATGCTCCTTCACCTCGGTGAAGGCCACCGTATCCCCCTCTACCTCGTAAAAACGCGTTGAGCCCACCAGGTCGGTGAAAAGGATGGTTTGCACGCCGATATCCAGCTTAAGGTCGGCGGCCAAAGCTTCTTCCGAGAAAAGGTCGCGGAACCCCTGGAAGGAAAAGAGGTCCACCGGGCGCAGGGTATCCTGGTCCGACTTGTTTTCCTCCAGGATGAAGGTTCTCGCCTCGGGCGATGTGTTCTGGAGGACCATCGTGGGAAAATAGGCGCTCTTCAAGTTTTGCTGGGCCAGGGAGTCCTGCCACAAGACCCGGTCGCCGGACGATTCGTCGCTGATATCCAACAGGTTATAAACTTCCGCTCCTTGGACCCGCAGGCGGTATCGGCCGAGGCTTAAAAGGGTCTTCAAGGCCAGCTCTTCCTTGGGTTGGACGGTCTTTTGCAGTTTGATGTGGGGCTTGGTGCCGGGCTCGGCGGCGCAATAAACCCTTTTTTCCACGGGCCGGATGGAAGGGTGGGCGTGGAAAGTTACTTCCAGCGTGTTGAAGGATGTCGCGTCGAAGTCGATTTTGCAGACTTCGCAGTTTCCCCGCTTGGGCAGGGCCCCCAGGCTCTTCACCTCATTGCGCACGCCCCGGCAATGGGGGCAGAGGACGTCCCAGGTCAGGTTGAAAAGCCCCTGGCGGGTGGCGGTGAGGAAGGCCAAAAGCAGCTCCTTTTCGCTGACCTGCCACTCGCGGGCCAGGCTTTTCACCCGGATTCGGTAGAGGGTTTCATCCGGCTCCGTTTCCACGTATCGGATGAGGCGGTCGGCCAGTCCGGCGGTGATTCCCTCTTCCACCAGTTTCTGGCGGATCTTTTGAAGCCGGTCTTTCGCCTGCGGTGGAAGTTTGACGGCCTGCGGCACAAACACCGGTTTTTGCTGCTTTTGGATGGCCTCGGTGATTTCCCGCAGGGCCTTCTCATATCCCTTTTTGATTTGCTTGAGTCCGATATTGATCAAAAGCCGGCTCACCGGGCCCCGGGGAATCCAGGAGAGGTAAACATAAAGGCGGCATTTTCCGGGCTGGGGCTCCTCGAAAAGGTACCGGGCCCGCATGTAATGGGGAAGGCCCTGGCTGTAAACCCGGGCATGGCTGAATTGCTTCCCGTATTCCCATTCCCAGGGGACTTCCTCCCAGTACATCTTGGTGCCGACGTTCACCGCGAAGCCCTGGAGCCGGCCGTTTTTTTCGGTAAACTTCATCTCCCCCAGGCCCACCCGCTTGTTGAAGGAGGACAGGTCGGCGATAAAGGGCCATAGTTTCTCCACAGCAACCGGCAGGTCGAAGGTCCAAAAGAAATGCATCGGCTTTCCCTTTTTAAGCCATTCGGCGGGCCAGGGATAGCGGTTTAAGAATTCCGCGAGGGTCATCACATTGTTTGTTTTGACTGTTTCAGTAGTGGGCATAATTCCTCCAGAAAAAGTTATGAGTTCTTAGTTTTGAGTGTTGAGTTAATGTTGATTTCCGTTGTTTCTTACAACGGAAATCTTCAACAACTCAAAACTTAAAACTCAGAACTCAAAACTAGCCTTCAAGCAGTCTGTTCACTTTCGCCGCGCAGATGAAATCATTCTCCGAGAGCCCTTTGATGGCGTGGGTGGTGTACTTGACCTTGCAGGCCTTGTAACCCACCTCCATGTCCGGATGGTGGTCCTCCCGGTTGGCGATGAAGGCCACGGCATTCGCGAAGGACATGGTCTCGTGGAAATTCTGGAAGCCAAAGGTTTTCTCAATCCAATTTTCACGCAGTTGCCACCCCGGCAGGCCCGCCAGGTAGCCCTCCACCATCACGCGGTTCAAGGGTTTGGTTCCTCCCTCGCAGGGTTTGCATTTTTTTTGGGAAAGCTCTTCGGTCTCGCTCATGGGTAACTCCGTAGGGTAATAGGGTGGAAAGAGAGGTCAAGTTACCTTGAATCTTCAGTTAAAAGCTAGGCTACCGAGTGTTTTTGGGGATTACTGCGCCGGCAGGGTTTGGACGGCCTTTTCGCTTTCCTTGCCGGCGGCGGAAACCGAGCTGACGCCGAAGGTATAGGCCTTGCCGGCCTTCATACCGCCCATGGTGACTTCGGTTTTGGAAAGACCTTGGGGGGTGAGGAGCTTGAAGTTCGTCCCGTCGTGGGAAATATAGATGTTGTACTTAACGGCGCCGGCGGCCGCGTCCCAGGTCATGTGCACCTTGCCGCCCGAGGCCTGGAGTGCCAGGCCGGAGGGCGGGACGAATTTCGATACCAAGGCGTTGGTCAAGTCCGCCAGGCTCACCTTTAAAACCGGTGTGGCCGGGCTTTCACCCCCCGCCCGGTTGACGGTGGTCAGGACGAAGTTATAAACGCGGGTCGCGTTCACGTTTTTCAGGGTGATGCTGGTGTTTGTGATGGGCTGGGCGGAGAGCTTCTTGGCCGGCTTGCCCTGGTCGTCGGCGATGTAAAGGTTGTAGCCCGCCACATCGCTCGATTCCGAGGTGTCCCAAAGCAGGGTGAATCCACCCCCCGTCGGGGCGGCCTTGAAGCCCGTGGGGGCCATCAAACCGGAGCCTACGGCGGAGGCTCCCGGCACGGCAGAGAGTTGGACCGGAGAGCTTTCCCGCCCCGCCGCCGAGACCGAGGTGATGGCGAAAGTGTAATTTTCCCCGTTCTGCAGGTGCCTCAACTTGACCACGGTGTCGTTAATGGGGTTCTTATTGACCAGGCCCAGCTTTTCGGAGCCTGGTTTTTTCACGTAAAGGTTGTAGCCCACCACCGAGGAGGAAGCCGCTGGTTTCCAGCTCAAGGCCACGGCGCCGTCCATCGCCCGGGCCGCGAAGTCCATCGGCGCCGCCAGGCCGCCCTCCCCCGTGTCCAGGCGAAGGGTAATGGAAAAGCGGTGGGTGTCGCCGAGGGTCGCGATCGGGGCATAGGCATAGTCGAATTCCGCCATGTCCACGTTCACGCCCAGGCCCGCCGTCAAATGCTGCTGGTAGGCGTCCCCCGTATAGCCCGCCCTTAGGGCCAGGGTTTTGTCGAACCAGTATTCCGCGCCCGCCCCGCCGATATAGCTTTGGCTCCCCAGTTGGTAGCCGTTGTCCACGGACAAAAGGACCGAATGGTGGGGGATGTCCAAAACTTTATACGACACCCCCAGCCTCACGGTAGTCGGAAGGGGGTCCCCCACGGAAATGAATTTCACCTGCTGGCCCACGTCCAGGACCGCCAGCCCGATGCCCAGGCGGTCAATGGGGGTCAGCAGGACGCCCACGTCGCCGCCGAAGGCCTGGGCGTTGTATCCCCCCAGGTTTTCCATGATGAGTTTGCCCGTCACGCCGAAAGCCACGACGCTTTTGATCCGCAAGGCCGCCGAGGCCAGGATGGCGTTGTTGCCCGCCGAAACCGCCGGGGCCAGCCCCAGGGTGCTGTCGAAGGGTGCGGTGCCCAGGTTGATGACCCCGGCGCCGAAACCCCAGGTGTCCTGTCCGTCGGGGACCGGCAGGGCCACCCCGCCGAAGTTATAGGCGATGTCCGCCAGGTAAAGCATGCGCAGATAGGCCACTTGGGGCTTGTCGAGGAGGGCCAGCCCCGCCGGGTTGAAGGTCAGGGCGTCCACGTCATCGGCCACCCCCGTAAAGGCCTCGCCCATGGCCTCGCTGCGGGCGCCGCTGTCGATCTTTAAAAAGTCAGCTCCACTCGTCAGTTGTTGCCCAAAACAAGGGGTGAGGGACATGAGAAGAAAAACAGGGAGAAAAGTAGTCGACAGTCGACGGTCGACAGCTTTTAACAACCAACTCATCATGGTTCTTTTCTCCTGCCGACTGCCGACTGTTGACTGTGGACTGTTTTTCATCATTTGACCACGAGCACTTTCTTGATTTGGTGCAGGCCCGGCGCCTTGATCTCGATCAAGTAAAGCCCGGAGGCCACTGTGTTGCCGTTCCTATCCTTGATGTCCCAGGTCAGGTTTTCCTGTATGCCCGCCGTGGAGGTGGCGTAGAGGGCCCGGATGGGGTTGCCCGAGATATTATAAACGTTGATCTGCGCGGGCCCGCTGTTGGGGGCCACGAAATAAATTCCCAGCACCTGGCCCGTCATGGGCTTCACCAGGTTGGCGTCAAAGGCCATCTGGCCCACGGTGACCGGAGGCACTCCGGCCACGGGGGCGGGGGTGGTCACGGAAGCGTGGTTGGACGGCGGGCTCGCGACCTGTGAGGCGCCCTGCTGGTAAATCGCCGTGATGACATAGAAGTAAGTCGAGTTCGGGCTCACATTGGAGTCATTATAAACGGTCACCGGGGCCAGCGGCGGGTTGGCCAGGGTGGCGATAGGAGTCCCCAGGACCGTAGTAAAACTGCCGGTCTTGTAGATGTTGTAACCGGTCACGATATTACCCTCGTCGTTGGGCCTGGCCCAGGTGAGCTTGACCGAATTGGTCCCGGTGACAGAGGCGGACAGGGCCGTGGGCGGGTTGAGGTCGGCGGCGCCGGTTACAACGGGCCCCCCCGTGGCGGTGGTGCTCAAATGGTTGCCGACGGGGTTGCCGGTGGCGTCCAACGCCTGCACGGTTACGTTCACTGTGGCTGGATTGACCAACCCCAACCCGTTGTTGTTGTCCAGGTACCAGGTCTGGGTCCCCGGCAAAGTGACAGGTGCCCCGCCGTTGATGGATACCAGGTAGAAGGAAACCGGGAAGCTTCCCGAAACGGGCGCGGAGGCGGGCCAATCGAAAAGCACCTGCTGGTTTCCGGCGGTGGCGACCACGGTCGTGGGGGCCGCGGGCGGGTTGCAGGGGCCGTCGGTCACGGGTCCCGCCGGGGTGCTGGGATGGCCTTTGCTGTCGATGGCAACCAGCGTGTAGGTGTAAAGCTGGTCAAAGGTGGCCGTCGTGTCGGCCAAGGGCGAACCGGCGGCTGGGAGGGTTACGGGGGTCCCTCCGCCCAAGGGCGCGCGGATAAGGTCATAGCTCGCCACCGGCCAGGTCGTCCCGCCAGGAGCGGTCCAGGAGGCTGTGACATTGGCGGCGGTGGCCGTCGTGGAAAAGCCGGTGGGGCCGAAGGGCGCATAGGGGTAGCCCGTGAGGGAAGCCGAAAGAGCGCCCGTAGTGCCGTTGGAGTTCACTGCCTCCACCGTGAAGACATAGCTGTTCCCGTTGGTCAGGCCGGAATCTACCACGGACAGGGTGGAGCCGTTCACAGCGGTCACCGGGACTCCCCCCACCAGGACCACGTACTTGTTAACGGGGACGTTGTTCACCTCAACTCCCGCCGAGGACCAGGACAGGCTGACCGAATTGTTTCCGTCCACGTTTAGGAAACTCACGGGGGCGTTCGGGGGATTGGCGGGTGTGGCGAAGACGGTGGCGCTGTCGGCGCTGACCGTGGTGCCGCTGGAAGCCACCAGGTAATAGGAATAGCCGGTGCCGTTGGTGAGGCCGGTCTCCGTGATAGCCTGCTGGCCCACGGCTATGGTTCCCACCGGGCTATAGGAGCCCGAACCCTGCGCGCCGTAAATGGTATATCCCGTGACGGCCTCCCCCACGCCCGTAAAGGAATCGGTCCAATTCAACACCACTTGCCCAACCCCCCCGGCCGCCAGCGCGTTGCTGGGCGGGTTCACGTTGATGCTGGGGACAGCCGTTACCGGCAACGAAAAGCCGCTGGCGTGGATGCCCGTCGCCACGCCGCTGGAATCCAGCGCTTCCACTTCGTAAACGTAGGAGGAACCGTTCACCAGGCCCGTATCGACGTAACCCGTCAAATTGCCCCCCACGGTGATGTAATTGGCTGGGCCGCTGGGCAAGGGATAGCGATAAATCACGTAATTGCCGATGGGCAAGGTTCCGGGCACGGCGGCTTTCCAGGTAACCTGCGCGGCTTCGTTCCCGTTGGAGGCCGAAACGTTCCCGGGCACTCCGGGCGGCGCGTCGGGAAGGCCCGCTACTGGGGCGGTCAAGGCGCTTAAATTGCCGTGGCTGTCCACCGCCTGCGCCCAAAGGGAATAGGTGGCTCCGTTGGAGAGGCCCGGCACCGTGAAAGGCGAAGCCGGCACGGGCGTGGCGTTGGCCTTGACGGTGGCGCCCCCGCTGGCGGCGTCGTAAAGGTTGTAACCCGTGATGGGGAAGGTGGTGGAAATGGCGGCGGTCCATGTCAGGCTGGCCGAGGCGTTTCCGTCGGTTTCCGTGAGGGCAGTAGGCGGATTAGGCTGGGCGGCCGCCGTCACGGTGACCGAACTGGTTGCCGTTGTTGGCAGGCTTTCCACACCGTCGTTGGCGTCGGCCTCCACCCAGTAATAATAAGTGGTTCCCCCAACAAGGCTGCCGGAGCTGTCCAGGTAATTGGTCACCGCATCGCCGGTGGCGACCGCTGAAGCCGACGAAAAAGCCGGGGTCGTTCCCCGGTAAACCGTATAGCTGGTGACGCCCTCGGAAGCCACGTTCGCGGGCCAGGAAAGGCCGACCTGCACGGTGGCGCTCAAGCCCGTCGCCGTGGTGACCGGCGAAGGGTCGGAAGGCGGCACGCCCACGGTCACGGCGTTGTAGCCGCTGCCCTCGCCCGTGGCGTTCACGGCGGTGATCTCGTAGGAGTAAAGTTTGCCCGGCAATACCTCGCTGCTGCGCTTGACGGGGAAGGCCAGACCGGCGGCGGGCACGGAGCCCACGGAGACGAAACCCGAGCCCCCGATTTGTTCCCGGTAGATGTTGTAGGAGTTCACGTCACCCCCGCCCACCGTGTCCCATGTGAGGTCCCGGGAGACGCCGTCGGCGTCCAAAACCGCGGTAACGATGGTGACCGCCGCCGGGTAGGTGAGCTGGGAAACGGGCCCTTCGGGCGAGCTGGGGCCGAAGGTATTGAGGACCTCGAGCCAGTAATAATAAGTAGTGTCGGGCGTTTGGGCGGCGTAATTAATAGAGACCGCCGAGGTGGCCAGGTTGGTGGGGGTGGCCGAGGCGATATTGTTGGTGGTGCCGCTGAAAACGCTGACCGCCGTTGCGTTGACGAGGGTGACCGCGTTCCAGGTCACGCCGATGTCGTTGGAAGTGTCGATGCCCGAAACCGCAAGGCCGGTCGGAACCGGGGCACCAAGCCCTGAAGTAACCGAATTGGAAGCTGCGCTTGTTCCACCAGGAACTCCTAGCCCGCCGCCGGGGTTGGTAGCGGTCAGGTAATAAACGTAAGAAACTCCTTCGGTCAGGGGGCCCAGGTCGGGGAAGCTGTTGGTTGGGCCCGGTGTGGGCGTGGCCGTACCGATGGCCGCGGGGCTGCCCGAGGGCAGTTGGCTTCGGTAAATGGTGTACTGGGAGACATTCTGCCCGGCCGAGTTGGCAGTCCAATTAACGGTAACGGCGTTGGAAGAAGGCGAAGCGGGTAAAATTGCGGGCGGGTTGGGCGGCACCTGCAGGCCCACCGGACCCTCGGCCGTGCTGTTGGCCCCGGCGTTGTTGGTGGCAAAAAGGTAATAAAGTATGGTCTGGCCCGCGTTGGCCGAAGTAATACCCGTATCGGTGTAAGTGACAACCGTATCGGCCGCGGTCTGGAGTGTGGCGGGCGCCCCGCTGTTGATGGTGCGGTACAAAGTATAGCTGACCAAGAGAGGGTCGCTTCCCGACTGGGAAGTCCAACCCAAGGTCACGTTGTCCGAGGCGGCATTAAGGGTAGCGGTCAACCCCACTGGCACGGCAGGAGCCAGGGCGGATTCAACGGAGGTGGAAAGCAGGCTTTCCCCGCCGGGAATCGTCACTCCGTCCCCGGCATTGGTGGCGGAAATCTCGTAGTAATAGTCCGTTCCAACCGCCGCCGTTGTGTCGTTGTAACTAGCCGTGGGGGACGCGCCAATAGTGGCGTAACCGCTGGTGGGGTTGGTGCTTCGGTAGACGGTGTAGGAAGTGACCCCCTCGCCCGACACGGCGTTCCAATTGAGTGTGATCGTAGCGGCCGTGGAAGAAGCTCCCAGGCCCGTGGGCGGGTTGGGCGGCAGTTGGAGGCCCACCTCCGTGATGGCGCCCGCTCCCCCGGGATCCACGCCACGGATCCAGAAAAAATACGTTGTTCCCGCCGAGGCAACGGTTTCGTCCAGGGTGACCGGTTGGGAGGCAAGAGGAAAGGAGCCCATGAAAGTGGAAGTGCCAAAGGTGTTCGTCGTGTTGTACCGGGCATTATAGGCGGTGACGTTTCCGCCGGAATTTGGCGCGGTCCAGTTCAAGTCCATGATGAAAGATACTCCCGTCTGCGAGACTGACGCAGTGAAACTGTTCGGCACGAGAGGCA
The DNA here is from genome assembly GCA_963770835.1 of uncultured Pseudomonadota bacterium. Lineage (GTDB taxonomy): Bacteria > Oederibacteriota > Muellerivitia > Muellerivitales > Muellerivitaceae > JAJPJW01. Next base: position 155,057 of record CAVYRH010000004.1, on the reverse strand, counting down.
GCAGCGCCGAAGTGACCGCCGCGCAGAAGGTTCCCGTGACGCCCGTATTGTTGATCCCCGCCACCTGGTAGCCGTAATTGGTTCCCTGGACCGGAGTGGTGTCAAAATCCGTCACCGGGCCGCCCCCGCCGGGAGCCGGCACTAGGGGGGGCAAGAAACTTCCGTTGCTCTCGATGATGTAGGCCGTAACACTTTGGTTGGCCGGGTTGGAATTCCAGGTCAAGGTCACGCTGTTCGCGTAGCCCGGGGCCGTAAGGCCCGTGGGGGGCGAAGGCCCGACCTGGCCCGTGACGGTGGCCGAATCGTTCGAGATATTGTTAAGGGAATCCACCGCCTGCACGAAATAACTGTACGTATGGCCCGTGGTCACCACTCCGTCCAGGACGGAAACGGAGGCCGCTCCCACGGTGGCGAAAGCCGAAGCCCCAAACCCTCCGCTATCCGTTTCCTTCCAAATGTAGTACTTCGTGATGGAGTTCAAGTCGCTTACCGGCGCGGTCCAGCTGACCATCAGGGTGGCGGGCGGGCCGATGACTTCAAGGGTGACGGCCGCGTTGTTGGGCGGGTTGCCGGGCGGAAAGCCCGAAACTTCGGCCGAAGGGCCGCTATCGTGGGGGCCGAAGGTTGGGCCGCCGCTGTATTGGGTGTCGATGCTGGAAAGGTAATAGTAGTAAGTGGTTCCAGGCGACACGGGAGGCGTGTCCACGTAAGTCACCGGTGAGAGGGACGTGGTCACTGCCGCGATGGGAGTGGCGCTTTCCCCGCCGGAGGAGGTGCCCCGGTAGACTTGGTACGCCGTCACGGCGTAGGAACCGGCCGTCACGGAAGCCGGCGCGGCCCAACTCAACTGGACGGTGTTCCCCCCAGTCAGGGCAACCACGTTGCCCGGTGCGCCGGGATCGGCATAGGCCGTCACCGGGCCCGCGTTCGCGGCGGCCGATTGGGTGACGGTGTTGAAGGCTTGGATGGTATAGGTGTAGCCGGTTAGATTGGTTACGTTGGTGTCCACCGTCACGGCCGTGGAGGCGGGAGTGATGGTAATGGCATTGCTGACCACCAACCCGCTGGGAAGGGTGACCGTTCCAAAAGGGCCGCCGCCGGGGCTTCGGGTGATCACATAACCCAGGGGGCTCTGGCTGACCGACTGGTTCCAGGAAAGCGAAATCTGCCCTCCCGTGCCGGCGTAATTAGCCGGGACGGCCGCGAAGGAGCCGGGCGTGTCGGGAGCCTCCAGGGTATTGACGACCACGGATGCGGAATCAAAGGGCGCGGTGGACCCCGTATCGGTGAGGGCGCTGATGATGCTCAAGGGCCAGGAATAATTGGTGGCGGGGGCCTGGGCGATGATGGTGACGGGAAGGATTTCGTTGGTCGTGACGGGATTGGACGCGCTGGTCAGGGTCACGACGCCGGCCGTGGTGCCGGAAGGCTGTGAAAAAGCCGTGGAACACCCGGGATTGCGGCCGGTGGGCGCGGGGACGGAGCTGATGGCCCAATTGGTAACCCCCAGGGGATCGGCGGGAATCTGGAAAACAATCTGGGTCAGGGGGCTGGAGTACTGGTTTTTGAAAGTGTCGATGAGGGTTATCGCCGAGGCGCCGGCCAAAACATAGGGCGGGGTGGGGGGGGTTCCGGTGTAGCTGGGCGCGGTGACGGTGGAGAGCAAGGGCAGGGTATTTTGGGAGGAGTAGGGCACCTTGATGAAGGAAATAGTGTTGTCGTCGTAGGGGGGGCCCACGTTGGCATTGGCGTATTTGAGGGTGACGGTATCGCCGGGTACGGTCCAGACCCGGAAGATCACCTGGCCGTTGCCCTGCATGAAGGGCTGGTAGGGCTGGTAACCGGCTAGGGTCGTCGGCGCCGCAGTGTAAAAGCCGTATCCCACCCCCGCGGTCACCGCCCCTTGGAGGACGGTGTCCTTGGCGGAATTGGGGTTGTTGTAGTCCGCCAGGCTCCCGTCGTAATCCAGGATCACCTGGTAGCTCACGGGGGCGGTGCCGGCGGACGCGGAAAACCACAGCCGCACCGATACCCCCGCCCCGCCCGCGGCGTAACCTCCGTTGAAGTTCTGGATCAGGTAACAAGCCGCATTGGTGTCGATGCCGGAGCTGCCCGCCGTTCCCAGGGCCTGGGGCACGATGTCCCCATAATCCCCGGGGCCGAAAAAAGTAACCCGGTTGTCGTTTATGGCGAGGGGGTCGGTGGCCCCACCGACAATATAGGTGACGGGGGTGTCGTCGGTGGGAGGGTTCTCGCTGGTCCCATTGAAATTGATGTCCCGGGGGAAAAGGGGCTGGCTTGAGAAACCCCTAACGGTTATGGCGGCCCCGGTGGTCACCCCTAGGCTTCCGGGATAGTTGGTGCCTACGATGACCGGGTTCGAGCTTAAATCCTGCAGGACAAGCTGCTCCGAATCGGACCCCGCCTCAAGCGTGACGCCGAAGTTGGCGGTGCCGTTGACGAAGGAAAGGGTGAGGGATCCGATATAAGTGATCCCGCCGCTCGTGTAGACGGCCTCGGGGTCCGAAACCTGGCTGGTGGCGGTGCTGTAAAGGCCGGCCACCACGTCGTCGTTGAAACCCGTCACGACGGCGTTGGAGGCGTTTTGGGCCTGGACTTCGAAGGTAACGGTGTTGCTGCCCACCGTTGTGCTGTACAAGCCCGCCGGCGAGGAAGGCGGGATGATGAAGGCGAAATGGGTGGCCTGCGCGGCAGCGGGGGAGGCTCCCCAACCGGCGGCTAAGAGCGCCAGGGCCGGGAGAAGGGCGCGGCGGGTAAAATGAAACCCGGCCGGCCGTTGTTGTGGGGCCGATGCGATTTCTTCCATCACATGGGCCCGTTGTTTGGTTTAAATACCGGCATTGAAAAGTCCACCTCTTACCCTGTTTATCCCATATACCGCGTTTAACATCGGCATGCTTCGCACGCGCGGATGAGCGCTGATATCTAAGCGCGAGAGCACGATTCGGGGTTAATTTTACCTTAAAAAAGGCCTTTTCCGCGAATTTCGCCGGTTTTCAGCCCGGCCGGATTTAGAGGCCTACCAGTTGTCCGAGATTTCATCCACCATATTGAGGTCGTTATAAACCGCCCGGACGCGGGAACCGTTGGCCCCCTCGGCCACCCAGACGCTCCGGATCATGATTTGGCGCCCCGTTGGGTTGGAACTGGCGGCCACCTCAAAACCGTTGGGAAAAGCCGTGCCGGGCGCGGCCACCGCCGCGTAAAGGGGAATCTGGACCGGGCAGGATTTCCAGTTGTTCGTGTTGGGGCTGATGCCATAGCGGAAACCCGAGGTCAAAATGCCCGACCGGGTCACGGTCACGTTGTTGTACGTATCCATGGCGATGGTATAGCCGGCGCTCAGGGCCGTCACCGAAGTGGAATTCGTCCCGTAGGCGGCCGTTCCGAATGCGACGAAGGCCTGGTTGGGGTCGCTTTGGGTGAAATCCCAAGCCACCGTCATGCCGGCGGCCTTGATTCCGGCCAGGACATTCCCCTCCAGCACCGGGTCCTGGCTGTAGTTGGCGATCTCCGTGTAATCGGGGTATTGGATGCTTTGCCACTCGATGAGGCTGTAATCGGTGGCGTCGAAAAGCTGTTTGGTGATGGCGGAGGAGAGATAGTAAAAGTAAAAGCGGTAAAGGTCGATGATGGCCGTTTGCTTGACTCCGTTGGAGTCGACTATCGAGGCGCCGGTGACCGTGATCGGCACCGCGGTGGATATTTTAGGCGGGCCCGTGGGGTAAAGGAGCGTCTGGGGGGCGTCATAGGCCGCGAAGAGGAGGGCGTTGCCCACGTTGGCGCTCAGGAACCCAGTCGCATTGGGGCTTAAGGAGCCCGAGATAAAGGTTGGAGTGGTTTGGGGCTGGGGCTGGGGTTCGCAAAGGGTCACCCCCCCTGCCACCTTGGCGGGCGCCGTGGTAAGGTTCAGGCGGGTCAAAAAGGAAACCCCCCCCGACGTGTTATCGTTGAAGAAGCAGTGGCGGTTCGCGGCGAGGTGGACTTGGAGGCGGTTGAGCATGGCCTGGTTGCCCTGCTGGAGCTCGGTGTGCATTTCGTCCGAGGCCATGCCTTGGCTGACTTTCATGAAGAGATAGGTGATGGCGGGCGTGATGATGGCGATCATGGCCATCACCAGCATCAGTTCGATCAAGGTCCATCCGCCCGCCGAAACCCGCAGGCGGCTTTCGGCGAGTTTTAAATCCGAAGTTCGAAGTTCGAAGTTACGGAAGTTTTTCAACCGCCGGTTGAAAAACCTTCGGCAATTCAAAATTGAGAATTTAAAATTTAAAATTTTATTTTTCCTGTCCATGTTTCACCGTGTGATGGAGATGTCATCCACCTCGTGATAGCTGTAGTGGAGGGGGTAGCCCTGCCGGAAACCGTCCACCTGGACCGAGTAGGTGCCCTGGGGGAACGTGCCGGCGGGGGTGTTCCAGGTGACCGCCATTTGGGTCGTGGCCAGGGAAGCCGGGGTCCAATAGTTGCCCTGGGTCAGGGTGGTGGCGTTGTCGACGCAGGAAATCCAATTGGTTCCGTTGGCGGACCACATGGGAACGTAGAACAGCGAGACCGGCTGTGTGCCCGTTGTGGGCTCGCTGTAGGTGCTGGAGGTGATGGTCAATCCCGCGGCATAAGCGGGATATTCCTCGGTGTACCAGTTGGCCGCGCCGTCGATACCCGCCCAACGGGTCCAGAGGGAGCAGTTTGAAACTGGTGAGGCCCAGGTCAGCGTAACGGCCGAAGGGCTGGAGAATTGGTTGGCGGGGTTGCCCGTACTCACCTGGAATAGGGGAAGCTGGGGGATATGCCCCGGCGACCCGCTGGGATGGAGGATTCCCGCGTCCAAGTAGGCCCGCAGCATGGTGTTGAGGCCCGTTTGGGCCAGGACCAGGACGCCCGAGGCGCCCGAGGGAGCCAGGCCGGAAAGGTTGAAATAGCCGGTTTGCTGGGTTCCACCGGGGGGCGTGTAATCCATCTCAATGGTTCCCAGGGTGTTCCACTGCGGGGTCCCGGAATTATTAAGGTCGCCGGTTTCGGTGGTGTCTTCCGAGGTGTAAATGATCCGGGAATAGGCGTTGGCATTAATGGCGGACGGGACGCTGGGAATGGAAAGGGTCGTCCTTAAGCCCTGGTAATAAGAATCCCCCCAGTTGGGGGGTTCTTTCGAGGAGTCGGCGCTTAAATTGAAATAACAGTTCCAGGGGCGCGTGTTGGCCGCGCTCACCGGGCTTCCCATGACGAAGTTGGTGGTGTTGTAGAGGTTGATGCCCAGGTTGGTGATATCCGATACGTTGCCCGTGCCCCCGCCGCCGTCGGCCGCCAGGCCCCAGTTGATGGCGGCGCCGGAGGTGCCTACCGCCCCATTCATGAAGGCCGCGGGCCCCCTCGAGCCGACCCCCCATTGGGAGTGCCGTTTGGTGTCGAAACCGTTGGTCGTGCCGCCGCCGGCCACCGAGACGGCCTCAAAAGGCACCCGCCAGAACTGGACGGTCGGAAGGTTTCCGTTATTGATCCAAGTGACCGCGTAAGTAACCCCCGCCACCGCCCCCAAATCCGGGTACAACTCCCCCAGCCACGATTTTTCATACCAGGTCGTGGTGGGATTCAGGGATTTGGAATTGTTGTAGATGACGACCCGCGCCGTGGATTGGGTGGCGGACACAGGAATCGCGGCCGGGTCCCAATCGTTGGATTTTTGTTCTTCGTCGATGTTTTCGACCGCGCTATCGGCCGGGTCCCAGGGCGTGTCGATAAATTGCAGGGAACTGGCGAAAGGATCGTAGGTGCCGCCGATCTCCCCGCCCTCGCTGGCGTGCCAGCAGGTCCATCCGTTGAGGTTGGTAAAGATCCCGGTGGTATTCATGATGCCCTGGCGGTAGGTATAGTAATAGCGGGGCATGTCCCGCATGTCGCCGTTGGGATTGGCGCCGGTGGGCTGGCCGTCGAAACCCGCGGTGGTCTTGGTGAAACCTGTGTAGCCGTCCCCTTGGTTGCCGTTGGGGTTGTCGGTTCCAATGGACCTCCAATACCAGTTGTAACTGGCCGCGTCGACGGTGGTGCCTCCTGCCTCAATGTCGGTGGTTCTCATGGCGACGGTTCCGTATTTGCAATCCAGGTAGGGGCAATGCCGGGGGTCGCCGTTGTACTGGTAGCGTTCGGTGAAGGGCGTCACGCCGGACCCGCCCCAGGGGGAGCCGGCATTGGTTCCCGTGCCGATCCAAACATAGGTCCGGGACAGGTTGGACATGAGGTTGTTGTTCGTGGGGGGATAATTACCGGTTGTCAAGTTTGTTCCAAAGCGCGTTTCCACGGCATATTGCCCGTCCGAAATGGTGACGCTATTGGCGGTCTTGAACGAAATAATCCAACGGGCCGTATTCACGGGCTCGGTGGTGTTTGTCGTGGTGAGATTGGCGGCAAAACCATTAGTGGAAACCGGGCTGGTGGAAACGGCGTCGCAGGGAATGTATTCGGTGTTATAGAGCAGGTTGGCGGGCAAAAGCCCCGTGGTGACGCCGGCGGTGGTGACGGCCTCGCATCTTAAGGGGGTATTGTAAAGGGTGATGGCCGTGTCGTTGGTATTGAGGCCCGGGTTGCTCATGCTCCAGGACATTCCCATGGTGGCGTTCCCGCTTCCCTGGTTGATATTCGTGGCGTAGTACCGGTAAGCCGTCCCACCGACGGGATTGATCCCGCCGGAGATCGCGGTCACATTAAGGTCGCTGGCGATGAACTTGAGGGAGGGGAAATAAACCGTGATGGTGCTGGCGACGCTGCCGGGGGGATAGGTGGCGTTCAAGTTGCCGGGGGTGAGGAGACCGTCGTAATAGGCGTAAACCCTCAACGAAACGGCCCTGCCCGAACTGGTGGAGGGGTAATGGATGAGGTCGGGGTGGGTCACGACCCGCATATTGGGGCCCGCGCAGGTGGTGGCGTTCGTGGGGTCCTTGGCCGCGTCCGAGTAATTATGCATATTGACCAGGGGCAGGACTTCCCCGTGCATGGAAATGACCAGGGGGTTCATGATGGACGCGGGCTGGCTGTTCATCTTTTCCAACAGCATCCGAAGGGTCATCTGATAGGTGGTACCCTGGGCGGCAACGGACTGTGAAACGGCCTGGTAGGCCGCCAGCTCATCCGGGTACCGCATGGCCGCGTTATACATGTCGCACATGGAATAACCGTTGGCTGGCTCGATGGTGCCGTCGAGGTTGATGCCCCCCAGCCCCTGCAATTGGACGGGACTGAAGAACATGGTGTCCGTGCCCGGGGTGGTGCCCGACGTCTCGGGGGTGTTGCCCGTGTAAAAGTAGATCCAGGGCATGACGGCCGTGGCCGTGTCCTGGGCCTGGTTGATGTAGGGGTTGTAAAAAAAGTCACGCCCGAAGGCCGTCTGGGTGATCTCGTGTTGCCGGATGATAAGCCCGGGGTTGATGACGGTCACCGCGTTGACCGCCGACTCGAAGGCGTTCAACATATTGGGAACATTTGTGAACCATCCCAGTTCGTTGGAAAGGGCCAGCGCGTAAACGTCATATTCTTGGGTGGGGGGGACCGGGGTGTAGGTGATCCGCAGGATGCCCCCCACTTCCGCCAGGAGGTTCCCCGGGTCCGCCGTGTTGCCTTTTTGGCCGCCGTAGACGCGGACGTTGACGATGCGGGCGAACGGGTCCTGGACGACGTGGACGACGGAAACCTGGCGCCAGAATTTCCAGTATCCGATGTTCTTGTTGGCGCTCAAGGGGTCCGCGGGCGCGGACACGCTTTTGTCCGTGGTCAGGATATCCTCGTAGTTGCTCCCGTCGTTGTAATTGTCCAGCGTCGCGAAGCCCGTCGATCCGCCCTGGGCGGCGAGGGCCCGCATTTCCTCGAACATCTGGATGGCTTTTTGGGTGGCGAAGACCTTGTCCGATGTCTTTTGGGTTTGTTTGGCCATGTATTGGCGGGCCAGGACCACGGCCGAGGCCATGAAGGCCATGATGCCCACGGCGATCAGCATTTCGATGATCGTCATGCCCCGCGAATTCAACCTTTTGATGGCCATAATTACCTTCCTTCTCCCTTGCCCGGGCCCTTATTCGCTCGGTATCGCCAGGAATATCTTCCGGGCGGAAATATCTTCCAAGTATCCGGAAACAACCGTTTGCATTCTTTGAAGCATGGTGGCGTTGTAGTAGATGGCGGCGGGATTCCCGTTGTTGGAGGTCAGGGTCACCCCGGTGCCGGCGCTGCCCAGGATAAGGGCGCCTTCGATAAGGCTCCCTGACAGGTTCACCGACCCCGTCACGTAAACCAGCCCGTAATAAGCGTTCTGCTGGGTCGCCGAGGAATTCATCGTGAAATTCCCGTTGACGATCAGGAGGCCCGTTTGGCTTCCGTTGTTCCCGATGACGTACCAATTGGAGTTGCCCCCGGCCGGGTCGATGGTCAGGTTTCCATTGTAATAAATAATGCTGTTCGCGGGGATGCCCGCGAAATTCGTGGTCGTCGTGGGCTTGACCACCGAATCCAAATTGGCGAACTCGCCGATCAGCATTCCGAAAACGTTGGCGTCCTTGAGGCCCGCGGTGCTTGATTCGGTGACGCCGCTTCCCACCACCTCTTTGGGCCCCGCCGTCACGGGTTTGCCCCCGTTGACTTGGGCCCAGGAGTAGGCTCCGCTTTGGCCCGCGTTCGAGACGTAGGTTTCAATTCCCGTGTTTAATGCGCTGACGTTGGGCATATAGACGGCGGAGTTGACCCCCCAGGGCATGGTGGTGGATATTTTGCGGATCTCGGTGGCCATCCGGGCCGTCGCCAGGAGCGTGTTGGGGGGCGTTTTGTAATCCTTGGCCCAGTAATAGGGGGCCGAAACGCTCTTGGTGAAATCCCTCCGGATGTAATAATAACCGGTCGATCGGAGGGACCAAACATAGCCCTGTCCGTCCAACTTGCCGTACATCCTTTCCCCGGTCACGTCGTGGACGGGGACGGGGGTGGGGGGAGGGGGATTGGGGTTCGCCCCGTATTGCTGCCGGTAAACCTCGTACCTTTCCCACCGGGGCTGGGAGCCGTCGGTGGCGGCCTGCGAAACGCTGCCGGCCCCGTCCGGGGAAAATTCGTTGACCAGTCCGATGCCCGTTACCGTGCCGGCGTAGGGGTCAATGGTGTCGGTGGACACGGGGCTGGCGGTGTTGTAAACCGGAAAGAAAGCTTCGTCGGCGTAGCTTACCGCCATTGTCCCGACGTTGGTCGAGATGGTCACGGGATAGACGGGCGTGGGATAGTTGGGAAGGGACCCGTAGTTGGACGCGGGTTGGGCCGCGATCGGCTGGGTGCTCTGGCGCTTGAACCAGCCGATGGCATCCTCCAGGCCCGCTTGGGCGGCGTTTTGCGCCATGGCCACCGCATAGGCCTGTTGGTTGGCATTCTTGCGGGCGGTGGTGACCAGTTGGGTTCCAACCGTCACCAAAAGGGCCCCCACGATCATGAACATGATGGCCATGATGAGCGCGGAACCCCTCGGGTTTTGGATAGCCGTGAGGCGGGAATGTTTTGGGGTATTCCCTGCCGGCATGGCAAAGAAACGCCAAAAGGCTTCACGAAACTTGAAAAGAAGGGATTTCTTGCGAGGTAAACCCATTGATGCCGCTCCGATGGTTTTCATTTTAAATTGTTGTTGTAGTCATCATTTAGGAAGGGATCGAAAAGTCGGGAGCGGCAACTCCAAATTCAATCACAATAGCTTATCGCTAAACTCATTATCCCCCCAAGGTTTTTATTAGTCAACTAAGAGGGTAAAAAGGCGATCCCAGGCCGAACCGATCCCCTCGCAGTGGACTGGCGGGTAAAACCTAAAGCACAGGATCTAAGGCGGAAGGGGTTTGTTTCCAATACGGGCGGGATAGGACCGAATGAGATATACTTGCCCTAGTTCCTTACCCGCAAAAATTTACGAAAAATGATGAAAATTTATCGGGCTAAGGAACCGGGCGCTTTAACCCTTGGTTTCACCCGAAATAATTGAGAACATGCCCTTGTTTGGTCCCGGCTCGTCCGGGTTAGGGTTAAGGAGGCGTGGAATGGACTGGAACGCTCAATTGGCTGTATTAGGTCATGAAAGAAATATCCGGTTTTATTGGTTTCTGGGGACATTCGCCCTGATGGTTTTGTGGGAGTTTCAGGCTTCCCGCCGGAAAGAAAAGATACCCCGCATGGAACGCTGGCCCCACAACCTGGCTTTGACCATCCTGAATGCGGTCATCACTCGCCTCCTTTTTCCCAGCGCCGTCATCGGCGCCGCTTATTTGGCGAAAAGCCAGAATTTCGGGTTATTTCAATGGGTTGAGGTTCCATGGGCCTTCTCGGTGGTTTTCACCCTCGTGGCGATGGATTGGATGGTTTATTACCAGCACCGGGCCTTCCACGCCATTCCATTATTTTGGAAGTTCCACCGCACCCATCACACGGATTTGGAAGTGGACGTCACCACCGGCGTTCGTTTTCACACCGGTGAAATGATCCTTTCCATGCTGATCAAATCCTTCTTCGTCCTTCTCCTGGGAGCGCCGGCCTTCGGCGTTTTTCTTTTCGAGCTGATCTTGAACGTCTCCTCCCTCTTCACCCACTCCAATGTCCGGATGCCCGCTTGGCTGGACAAGATCCTGCGTTCGTTGATTGTGACACCGGACATGCACCGGGTGCATCATTCCGTGATCCCCTTGGAGACGAACAGCAATTTTGGTTTTAACTTGTCAATTTGGGACCGGTTGCTGGGAACCTACCGGGCGCAGCCCAAGGAAGGCCACGAGAAAATGAAGATCGGCCTGGACGTTTTCCACGATGAGAAGTATCTGCCGGTGAACATGCTGTTGGAACAGCCCTTCCTGGATAAAAGCGGGAAGTTCGGTTGGAACAACATCCTCCAGGAAAAATGACGGGCAAGTTTTGCCCTGGGGGTCTCGCCAATAAGCCGGTTCTAAACGCCCCCGAACTTATCGGGAAAATTCCGCCAATAAAAAGGTGTGGTCCGAGGGCTTTTCCAGGCCGCGGGGCTTGGTATCGATCCAGACTTTTTTCAGGCGCTCCACCATGGGGGGCGTCCCCAGGATGAGGTCGATCCTCCAACCGGCGTTCCGCTCGAAAGCCCCGGGAAAGCGCATGTCCCAAAAGGTGTAGTGGCCACCCTCTTTCACTTTTTCGCGGAACAGGTCCGTCCATTTTCCTTTCAGGACTTCCTCTAAGGCGTTGCGGGCGTCGATATGGAAGCAGGGATGTTCCTTGTTGCCCTTGGGGTTGTTCAGGTCGATCTCGGTTCGGGCCACGTTCAAATCCCCCATCCAAAGGGCCGGCAGGCTGTTGGGCACTTTCTTATCGAAGTATTTCTTCAGGTCAGCCAGGTACTTGAGCTTGTACTGGTACTTCTCGGAGGTGATATCAAACCCTTGCGGGATATAAGTGTTGAACAACCGGACACCCGCGTATTCGCCGGTAATAAAGCGCGCCTGCTCCTCTGGTTGTTTGTAGAAACCCATGTCCACTTTTTCCATGGGCTTTTGGGAAATGAAAGCCACCCCGTTGTAGCCCTTCTGCCCGTGGAAAACCACGTTCCAACCCGCCTGCACGATGGGCTCCTTGGGGAATTCCGAGTCCTGCACCTTGGTTTCCTGGACCGCCAAGACGTCCGGTTTTTCTTTCTTGAGCCAGTTCAGGAGGATGGGCATCCGCATCCGGATGGAATTGGCGTTGAAGGTGGCGATTTTGAGGTTTTTGGAGGAGGTTCCCGAGGCGGCTTTAGCTTTGGCCGGTTTCGGGGAGGCGGACTTGGCCTTGGGTTTTGTTGTCTTCGGCATAAAAGGCTCCTTATCTTCTAAATTTCATAATCCGACACCCGGCGTTCCACCGTCATCTTTTTTACCAGTTCCGCCACCTTCAAATGTTCCGGATGCTTCTGGTACTTGTCCAAATCCTCCCGGCTCTTGAATTCGGTATAAAGGGAAAGGTCGCAGGCCGTGTCCGCCGGGTTGAAGTTGAGGCCTACTTCCAGGGATTGGATTTCCATTACTTTTCCCTTTAACCCCTCCAGCGCCGCCTTGAGTTCCCGCGCCATTTCTACTTTGGACTTCCCCTCAACGTTCTCTTTCAATTTCCAAAGGACAACATGCTTAATCATTCCTTTTTCCTCCGGAGGTTTTGAAAAACAGAGGCTATTATTCTTCAACAAATCATGAAAAAGCACCCTCTTTTTGGCTTTAAACTCCCAGTAAAAACCGTTAAGTTATGGGGCCCGTTACGCGGGGGGCGGCATCATTACCGCTAAGTTCACAACCGGTTAATTTTAGGGAGGAAGGGACATGGGATTACTGTCGGGGAAAAAAGCTTTCATCTTCGGGGTGGCCAACGACCGTTCCATCGCATGGGGCATCGCCAAGGCCTTCCACGCGGAGGGAGCCGAACTCGGCTTTAATTTCCTGGGGGAGGCCCTGGAAAAGCGCGTCCGTCCCCTGGCCGAATCGGTCGGCGCCAAGCTGATCCTTCCCTGCGACGTTTCCAAGGATGACCAGATCGAAGCCCTCTATAAAGAAGTGGAAAAGGCCTGGGGCAAGTTCGACATCCTGATCCATTGCATCGCCTTCGCCAATAAAGAGGACCTTTCGGGGACCTTTACGAATACCAGCCGCGCCGGCTTCCACCTGGCCATGGATATCTCGGCCTATAGCCTGATCGCCATCACCCGTCCCGCCGTTCCCTTGCTGAACGATGGCGCCAGTATCATCGCCCTGACCTATTACGGCGCCGTCAAGGTCATCCCCAACTACAACATCATGGGGGTGGCGAAAGCCGCCTTGGAAGCCAATGTGCGCTACCTGGCCTACGACCTGGGCCCCAAGAATATCCGCGTCAACGCCATTTCGGCCGGCCCCATCAAGACCCTGGCCGCCTCAGCCGTCGGCGGAATCAAGACCATGATGAAAGCCGCGGGGGAAATGACGCCCCTGAAACGCAATGTCAGCCAGGACGAGGTAGGCTCCACCGCCACCTATTTGGCTTCCTCCTGGTCCTCGGGCGTTACCGGTGAGATCATCTATGTGGATGCCGGCGCCAACATCGTGGGCATGCATTTGGAAGATAAGAAAGAAGAAGGCGCACCGGCGGCCCAAGCTTGAAGTGTTGAAGGATTCCCGGCCGCCAAGGTTTAACAGGGTGCTGAAAAAGTCTTTTTCCACCCTGTCTACAGCCACGGGCTAGGAGCGAATCGCCTTAAATCCCTTGTTTTTCAAGGGATGATTCGCGACACGGATACGAAAAAGTCCGCCGTTTGGACTTTTTCATCATCCTGTTAAAGTTTTCCAACCGTTAGGCTGAGATCTTTCGCGCCTCCTCCTCATAATAATTCGGGACAGAACAATAAGACCTGGCCTCCACCTTCTGGGGCGCCAGGTCTTTTATTTCCACCTGCATGGGAAGTGTGTCCTCTTTTTCCAGTCCCGGAACCCTCACTTCCATGGCCCCCCGCGGCGCCCAGCCGTCTCCCGACGGCGAGAGGCAAAAATCCAGGACCATTTCCTGGTTGGACTTGATGACAAAGCGGCAGCGGTGGAACTTGGAGAAATCCAATGACTTCCCCAGTTCCAGCGCGAAGGATTGGAGCTCGGCGGCGTGAAGGGGCCATTTCCTTTTTTCCAGCCGGAAGATGCTGGTGACCTTCAGGATTTTCTCCAGCGACGACTTAATTTCTTTCATGACTTCCTCCTATCAGTACTTTCGATACGCGCAAAAATAACTTTTAAACTTCGCGTTGACCGCCTCTTCAACCAACTGCCCCTTTTGGATCGAGACTCCAAATTCGAGCTCGCCAAATGGAACGCTTTTTTCTAGTTTTTCATCGATTTTGAGCAGTTGGATTTTCAATTTGCTTGAAAAAGGATCCCCAGAAAACACCATGGGATAATTGGTGATGTTTAAGGGAATCCCTTCGCATTCTTCGTAAGCGCAAAGTTCCCCTGAATCTTGGGGCCACCTGCCTATTTGCATATGGAATTTCATCAGCACATGTAGTTCATTGGGAAAATCCTCTAAACCGTTTAGTGCTTCACTCATACCAATAACCCCGCTTGCCGGAACGAGAAATACCCCTCGGTAGCGAGGATCAAATGGTCGTGCACCGTGATGCCCATGGCGCGGGCTGCGGTCAGGACCTGCCGGGTCAATTGCTTATCTCCTTCGGAGGGCTCCAGGCTTCCCGCGGGATGGTTGTGGGCCAGGATGATCCCCGTGGCGTGGAGGTCTAGGGCGCGTCTTAAAATTTCCCGGGGATAAACGGCGGTGTGGTCCACCGTGCCTTCCTGCAGGTGCTCGAAGGCCAAAAGGTGGTTGCGGTGGTCCATGAACAGCGCGGTGAAAACTTCCCGGGGACGGCTACCGATTTGCTCCCTCAAGAAAGCCGCCACGTCCTCCGGTCCGCCGACGGAGCGGCCCCGCTTGAATTCCTCCTGGTGGGCCAGGCGGAAGAGGTCGCCCATGGCCCTGAAATGCAGGGCGCTTTGGGGCGGCAGTTCCCCGAGGGTTTGGAGGGCCGTCACATCCGCCTCCAGGATCCGCCGCACGTTCGTGAAGACCGCCAGCAGCCTCTTCGCGTAAGGCTTGGTGTCCCGATGGGGAATGGAAAAGGAGAGAAGCAGTTCCAGCAGTTCGTAATCCTGGAGCGCCGAAGCCCCTTCGGCGCCGTATTTTTCCCGGAGGCGCTTGCGGTGGCCCAGGTAATCCGGCCTCTTTTCCCGGGCTATTTCCACGCCGATCGTGTTTTGGACATCCATTTCCACCATGCCGCCACCTCCACTTTTCCCTTGACGAAGAATACGCTCGTATACTAGTATACAACCGTATTCCATTTCAAGAAATTTTTTGGAGGACTCCATGGCCTCAAACGAAGAAAGCCTGACCGACATCCAGCGTGAAGTGTTGAAGTACGTCCAAAGCCACCTGACCGAGACGCACCGCCCGCCCACCGTTCGGGAAGTCATGCGGCATTTCAAATGGAACTCCCCCCAAAGCGCGCGCAAACATCTGCTGGCTCTTGAGGAAAAAGGTTATTTGGAACGAGAGGACCATACGGCACGTGGTTTGAAATTAGTGGATGACTCCACCGTTGGCCTTTCCATCCCCGTGCTGGGCAAGGTCGCCGCCGGTCTTCCCCTTTTGGCGGAAGAAAACCGCGAGAGCACGATGGTGGTCGACCCTTCGATGGCCCGCGGCGGAAGAAGCTTGTTCGCCCTGACCGTCAAAGGGGATTCGATGATAAACGCCCATATCCTTCCGGGCGACAAGGTGATCGTCCAGCAAACCAGCCACGCTTCTCCGGGGGAGATCGTGGTAGCCCTAATCGAGGGCGAGGCAACGGTGAAAACCTTCCGCAAAACCAGTTCCAAGGTGGTCTTGGAACCCGCCAATCCGAAATACCAGCCCATCGTGGTGAACGAAACCCAGGATTTCCGGATCATCGGCAAGGTCGTCGGCGTTTTCAGCCCGCGTTAACAACCGCTATCGGCCGTCAGTTATCAGCGATAGATTAACTGGCTTTGGGAGGCCCACTCCTAAAGGCTGGCAACTGACATCTGCTTTTCAAGGAGGTGCTTAATGACTTACCTTTCATCCCCTTCATTTCCTTTAGTTCGGGAATCTCCCTCCTCCTATTCTCCTTTCTCCCGAAGAAACGTAGTTTATGAAGTTTCAATTCGAGCGGCTTCTTCTTGGTTGAAGGACCTCCCCAATGCCCACCGACTAGTCCAGGCTTTGCTTCAAGGCGAAATGGTGGGCGATTACGAGCTATTGGATTTCTTGATTTGGCCCGAGGGACTTCGTGCGCGGGTCTCCCTGAAAAAAACACCTTCGCTGGCGGAATTCCTGAGGTTCCTCAAGGAAAAATCCGCTCCCGTTGGAAAAGATTACAAGGACCTTTGGGAGGACGAACCTCTATCGATCAAGTTGGTGCCGCCGGAAAAGCTCTTGGAATCCACCCGGTCCTTCCTCGAAGTGGCCGATTCCATCCGACGCGGAGAGGCCGGGTCCGGCTATTTTTCTCCCAGCCTCTTCTTTCTCTATCAAAACCCCCGTTTCAACGCGTAAAACACGCGGGGGATCCGTTGAAAGAGCCCTTTCTCTCCACTTCCTATTCACCCACCTATGCCGAGGTCGACGACGACCCGCGCGAAGTGGAGTACATCGAGATCAAGGTGAAATCCGCCCTTCACCACACGCGGCTTCCATACAGCCCCAAGCCTTTTTACTACTCCCTCAACCTCTACCGGGGCAGCCGCCACGGCTGCCCTTTCTGTTTTGCGCGTTACACCCATTGGTTCCTGGGCTTCCAAAACTCTTTCGATTTCCAACGAAAGATTCAGGTCAAGGTGAATCTTTTGGAGGTGCTGGAGGAGGAACTCTCAAACCCGCGCCGAAAAAGGGACTGGGTTACCTTGGGTGCAGCCACTGATCCTTACCAACCCGCCGAAAAAAAATACGGTTTGGCCCGGGGGGCCTTTAAGCTCCTGGCCAAGTATGGCTGGCCGGCGGTCTTTTCGACCAAGTCGGACCTCGTCTTGAGGGACTTGGATGTGTTAAAGGAATTGGTGGAAAAGGCCAACGGGGGCGTCGCCATGACCCTGACGACCCTGGATCCCCGCTTGCAGAAATTTTTGGAGCCCCATGCGGTCCCCATCGAAAGGCGGCTCGAGGCGCTCCGTCGGTTGAAAGCCCACGGAATTCCTTGCGGCATCCATTTGATGCCGATTATTCCTTTCATCACGGATACGGAAGATGCCATCGAAGGAATGGTCCGCGCGGCCTCGGAGATCGGTGTGGATTATTTTGTCTATAACGTGCTAAGGCTCCGGGGGCAGGTGGTGAAGGGCTACTATTACTACGTCCTCCAAAAGTTCAACCGCACCGCCTTCGAGCAGACGAAAAAACTTTACGGCCCCCGCCCTTACCCGCCGGAAAGTTACACCGAAGCGCTTTACCGGAAGGTGAAACATTTCCGGGAAAAGTGGGGTTACCAAAACCGTTGGAAGGCCATTTTCTCGGATAAACAACTGGATCTTTTTTAAAAACGGCAGTTTTTGAACCAAATAAGACCAAACTGCATTTAGCATTTAATGACAAAAAATAGGTCAAAGACGGGATGCGTGTGGCCGGGTCTGGGGAATTGAAGAACATGGGCCCTAAAATAAAAACCCTCAGGAATTCCCGGGGGTTTTTATTTTTTACTAAGGTTTATCGGTTAAACGCCAAAAGCCATTTCCGCGTCAGGTGCCCGTTCCTCGGAGTTTTGGGTCGGCGGGAAGATATGGGCCGCATGGGCGTTCACGATTTCCTCAAGGTTGAGGATCTTGTCCGCCACCCGAATCATTTCCCGGCTCTGGGCGTCGGGGAACACCGCCAATTCAACGTGCTTCCCCAATTCTTTTACCAACGC
The DNA here is from genome assembly GCA_963770835.1 of uncultured Pseudomonadota bacterium. Classification (GTDB taxonomy): domain Bacteria; phylum Oederibacteriota; class Muellerivitia; order Muellerivitales; family Muellerivitaceae; genus JAJPJW01. The sequence goes on along the minus strand of CAVYRH010000004.1, from coordinate 137,602 downwards.
CATAGCGGGGGAAAAGTCCTGGTCCTCGGTGACCACGATGGCCGTGTCGTAGGAATCTCGTGCGGCGTAATAGACCATGTCGGCGGCCATGCGGACGTCCACTCCCTTTTCCATCCGGTGGCCTTCCCGGTTTTGGATGATGCGCCCCAGCCGCAATTCCAGGTAAGGCGTCCGATCAAGTGAGTCGAAGAAGGATTGTTGGCTCTTGGCCTTGTCGGAGAAATGGGTCGCGTCGAACACAGCGTTATAGTAGTAGGTGCGGACCAATTTCCGGCGCTCGCCGGCCAAGGCCAGGGAAAATTGATAATAATCCACCCGGGTCATCTTGTTATTCCGCTTCAGGGCGAAGTAGAGATTACTTCCGTCGATGAAAACACAAATACGGGACATGTTACACCTCTTTCATATCAGGGCTGATATGTTAAATTTAACCTATGGTTAATCCTACGCCACTAAACTTCAGAATCGCAAGAGTGTTTTTCATTTCCCCAATTGCTTTCGCATAAAAGTGTAACAGATTAGGCAAAAATCCTTAAAAGGTTTTACCTTCTCCCCTCGCGGGGGACCCTTCCCTTTCAAAAAGTTGGTAAAAATAAAAGGCCGTCACGACGAGGGAATGCCGGATTCGGCCGTCACGGATCATTGCGGGAACATCCTTCAGTTCATGTAAGCTCACTTCCAGTTCTTCCGCTTCATCCAAATCCAACTCCGACGTTCGTTCGGCGTCTAAAGCCAAATAAAGATAGCAAGTATTACTGAGAATCGCGGGATTGGGCCTGACGCTCCCCAAAAAATGCCATTGGGAGGACTCATAACCTGTTTCTTCGCGCAATTCCCGTTTTGCCGCTTCCTCCGCCGGTTCGCCCGTATCCACCGCCCCGCCGGGAATCTCCAGGCTCACCTCTCCCGAACCGTGCCGGTATTGGGAAACCATAACAACTTTCCGGTCCTTCGTCAGGGCCACCACGTTGATCCAATCCCTCGTGGAAAGAACGAAAAAGGGATGTTCCTTTCCGGTCGTGGGAGACTCGCTTTGGTGCGCGTGGACCTGGAAAAAACCGCAGTCATAATCGATCCAATTTTTGTTGTTCTTCCAAGGTTGGATCATTTGCGTTTATTCTTAGGGGTGGACTTTTTCCTTTTCTCCACCTTTTTCACGGTTTTAGTTTTCCGGATGAGGGATTTTTTCTTGGGAGTTTTGGCTGGCTTCCTGGGCAACCTGGCCGCCAATTTGATCCCAGACATTAATACCGCGGGTACCCCCTCTTCGGTTACAACGGTCTTGACCGGCAGTCCGAAATTGGCCCTGTAAAGTTTTTCGGCCTTTTGAACGGCCGCGTGTGCCAGCGGCGCACCGTCACCCGCCGCGCAGTTAAGGAGAGCCTGATGGGGATTGCGAATGCCGGGAATGGAGGTGGAGACCTCCGGGTAGGCCAATGTCCATTTGATGGCGGCCTCGGCCAAAGGCATAGCACGGGAAGCTAGAAATTTTAACTTTTCCACTTTCTTCAGGGTCGTCGTCAAACCTTCCCCCACGTAAAGGTTCCGGCGGTGGTCGTCGCCGTAAAACCGGGTCTTGGAGGTGAACTTGCCGCTCAAAGCGCCGAAAGCCATGGGAACACGGGCGATAATGCCCACGCCGTATTCTTTAGCAAGGGAGAAAACTTTCCAGAGCGGGTCCTGGTAAAGAAGGTTGAAGAAAATCTGAAGGCTGTCCACCTGCCTCCACCGGATGAGGTCGTTGGCCTCCTCCGGCCCCTTGTCCCTCAGGGAAATGCCGAAGGCTCGGATTTTACCCTCTCGCTTCAACCGCGCGACTGTTTCCAAAACCGGGTCCGCCTGGGCGTTCCAATCTTTCAACCAAGTATGGAGCTGGAGAACGTCCACGCAATCGAGCCCCAGGTTCCGGAGGGATTCCTCGGTTTTGGCGATTATCCATTCGGACGGAAAGGTCTCGGAGAGGGGGGTGCCGGGTTCGTTGTCCCATTGCCAGTTCTTGGGTGGCACCTTGGTGGCGATTACGGGCCGCTCGCCGCGTTCCTTCAAGACCGAGCCGATCAGCTTTTCACTGTGGCCGTCGCCGTAAACCCAGGCGGTATCGATGAAATTGCAACCCATATCGAGGGCCTGGTGCAACGCCAAGCGCGAGTCCGTGTCATCTTGGGGGCCCCACCAGGCTCCGCCGATCGCCCAAGCGCCAAAGCCGATTTCGCTGATCCGAAGCCCCGTGTTCCCCAGCCAACGGTACCGCATAATTCCTCCCCAAAACCCAAAGATAGATACCGGATTATTCTTGGTGGTTCCTTTAAAGAAAGCAACTATCTCAGCCACAAAGGGCGCCTCTTGGCGCGGTTGAGACCGAAAGGATTAACGGCTTGAATTTCGCGGGGAAGAAGCTGGCTTATGCCAATTCAAGTAGACTTCCCGGTAAATAGCCAGGAAGGCCATTCCCAAGGAAAGGATGATGGGCCCCAAGAAAACCCCCAAAAGGCCGTAGACCTTCAGTCCCCCGATCGTCGTGAAGAAAAGCCAGAAGAGGGGGAGCTTGGCTTCGTTTCCAATGATCCAGGGCTTGATGACGTAGTCCACTGCGGTAATGACCAATCCCCAAAGCGCCAACCCGACAGCCGCAAGCGTATTCCCTTGCACCATCAGCCAAATGGTTACCGGAATCCAAACCGAGGCCGCCCCCAGGAATGGGATAAAGGAATTAATAAAGGCCACCAATCCAAGCAGGATTGGAACCGGCACCCCGGCCACCACGAAACCCAAGGCCGACATGAATCCTTGGATCACGGCCGTCAGGAAAATGGCCCGGACTACAGCTGTCACGGTGATGGAGAAAGTATGGACAACCTTTATCCGGTGTTTCTCTTCCAAGGGAATAAGTTCGGTGGCCCTCAGGGCCAGCCGAGAGCCATCCCGGAAAAAAAAGAAAAGCGCTATGCTAACCAGGGCTATTTCCAGGGCGAAAGAGGCGATATTTTCAAAGGCATAGGACATCTTTTGCAAAACCAGCTGGGCAAAACCTTCCAAGGCGGTGGAAATTTGTTTTTGAATGACCGCCTCATACTGGCTCGAATCTATTCCCCAGGATTGGAGCCAGGGCCCCATGTTGAATGATTTCAACTTATCCATCACCCATTGGCTTTTCACGTCCCATTGGGCGCCCGAAAGGAACGCATAGGCTTTGGGTAATTCCCGTCCCAGGTTGACCACCAGGAAAAAGCCGGGGAGGGCGAGGAAGGTAAGGACCACAAGGGTGGAAATAAGGGCCGATAAGGAAGCGTGCTTGCCCGTCGCCTTAAGCAGCCGGGAATAAAGGGGATAAAACACCATGACGAGAATGGTGGCCCAAACAAAGGCGCGCAAGAAAGGCTCTAAAAGCGAATAGAGGAGGCTAAAAAGGCCGATCAGGAGGACGAAAAAGGCGATAACGAAGATGTTCTGGCGGGAAATTTTGATCTGTGCGGCCAAGCAAAGGCCTCCTTGAAAGGCGGGCCTATTCTACCCAAGAAGTCCCGGCAAAACCCAAGAATTTAGCCGGGAGCACCTTCCCATCTACATCCCTTCCTTGGCGGGTTTTTCGGCTTTATCGGCTGCCCAGGTCCTGCGGGCTATGCCCGTGGACCTAGCCGTGTACCTGGCCGCGTGCGCAGCACGTGACACGGCCAGGTGGCAGCTCGGTCCAAGTACTCAAAGGAGAAAATATCCTCTTCTGGTTTTGATTCGATAGTGATGAAGGTTGAAAAGGGAGAGCTGTCCCTTGACAATAGAAGCTCCTATGCGACATAAACAGCTCTCAAAACTCTCCCAGAATCCTTCTGATTCTCTTATTTCATTTCCCGCAATAGCCGTCCTCCGGCAAGCCTGGAATTTATTCGTTTTCTCGTCCTTTTTCGCGGTCCTCTTCAACGCCTTTTACGTCGATGGAATTGATTTGAAATTCAAACCCAAGATTTATAAACAGTTTGTTGTAAATTCCACCCCAGTGACCTATATCGGCTTTCCGTCTCTCCCCCCGTCTTCTTCCCAAACATCTTCTTCAAAGGCTCCCACTCTTTTGCCCGGCGAGCTCTCCTTTCCCCGACTGAGTTTGATGGGTGTCAAACAGCGCTTTGATAAGAAGGCCTGTGTCTTCCTCGACGCCCGGAAGCCCGAGGAATACGAGGAAGGACATATTCCCGGCGCTTTGAATTTTTACGGCAATGAACCAGAGAAATTCGCTCCCGTTGTCATGCCCCAATTGCTGGATAAAACCAAGGAAATCATTACCTATTGCCACGGTGGAGACTGCGATTTATCCCTTCAGGTGGCCAAGGCTTTGCGGGATGCAGGCTATACTCGTGTCGAAATATTCACTGGCGGTTGGCCGGATTGGAAAAAAGCGGGTTATCCCGTCACCCAGGGTGCGCAACCATGAAAATCGACGCCATCCTCAACGACTTGACCTTGTCAGGCTTAAGCCTGCTCTTTCTCCTGGTTTGGGCCGGGGCGAAATTCCGTCTTTATTCCCTTCCCCGGGTAGAGGGGGAAACCCTGGCCGCGACCCTATTACGCCAAGCCTGCGGCTGGCTTTTATTCGGCGCCAGCTTGGACAAAATTGGGGATGCGGTGAATTTCTTGGGATTGATCAAGCAATGTTACTTCTTCATTCCCGATTCCCTGCAGGCTTTAACTGCGGTGGTTGTTCCTTGGCTTGAATTCTTTACCGGACTTTGCTTGATCTTTGGTTTCCGGTGGCGGGGAGCGGCGCTTATTTTCTGTGGCCTGATGGCCGTCTATACCTTGGCTATCACCTGGGATGTCCTCAATAGCATTGATTGTGACTGCGGTTGTTTTGGCAAAGGCGAAAAAATGAGTTGGCTGACTGTCCTTCGGGACCTTTTGTTCTTCGCGATGGGTTTCATCCTGCTTAAGACCCCCCGGACCTACTATGCCTTGGACCGTCCCCAGGACTCTTAACTCCCTTCTTAAGCGTTTCAACATTCAGTTTGATCGTGAAGCCTAAAAACTCACATTTTCCGTCCAATCCGCCTCCCTCTCCCCGGAAAAATGTTAAAATATCCATTGAAATTGGGACTTACTGTAATACAACACAAATTTGTTAAAACGATTGAAGGTTTGTATGTCTTTGGAACCGATGAGGCCTGAGCAGGTGGACGCGCTCGGGCGCATGAACAAGCAAATTTACGATGAATTCCGCAACCTGGGTTACGCAGGCGTCTCCGTGGATCCGGTCCGCTTTCTCGCCTTCCGGAAGCAAACCAACAACGACCGCTTCACCCAATTGGTGGTTTCCGATGCTGGTGTTTTTTTCGTCGATGCGGCCCGCAAGATCAAATTCAAGTTCCATCCGGATTACTTGTTCGTGTACTACGACGGCCTTCACGCCGTGGACCAGGAAAAAATTAAGGAAATGAACAGCCCGGTCATAGTCCTGGACAATCTCCTGGAGCTTTGGAAGAAACCGGGCACGGGCCTTTGCCTGGTGGAGGATCATTTGAACCATTGCCGTTACCTGTCGGACACCCAGAAAGCCGATATGGAGCGGGCCCAAAAGTTGTACCAAGGGGAAAGCCTCGTCATCCGCCCCATGCTCCACCGGAAGATTGGGGAAGTGAATTCTTCCGCTCCGGCCACCCGTACCATCTCCCTCGACGATTAACGGCAGCTGTTAGCAATTAGCAAAACCATTATTCCACCGGTTACATTACATCTTTCCCTTTTGGCTAATTGCCAATAACTAAGGATTACTGGCTGTCTTTCTCAAATTCCTTCAATATTGCTTTTCCCCTTTCCCGGTCCATGGGTTCCAGTCCGGGCCTCTCCAGGAAAGCTTTCAATATCTTTTGGCCTTCTTCCAACCGGCCGGTTTGGCTGTAGGCGAGGGCTAAGTTAATGGTCAGCGAGAGGGGCAAGGGTATGTCTTCCATCTGAAGGAGGCGGATCAATTCCTCCCGCTGTCCTCTTTTACCCAGCTCCGAAGTAAGAAAAAGCAGGATTTCCTCGTCATGAGGAGACCGCTTCAAGGCTTCGTCCAGGGCTTGCCGGGCTTCCGGCCATTGCTGGTCCTCCGTCAGCGCCCAGGCCTTCACGAGAAGGGGCGTGGAGATGGACGGGTGTTGAAGGGCCAACTGGCCCAGCATTTCGAGGCCATCCTCCTTGCGGCCGGTTTGGAGAAAGAGGTAGTAAAACTGTTTTAACGACTCAGGCCGGGCCGGGTCCAGGCGCACGGCGGTTTGGATTTCATCCCACGCCAGGTCCATCTCCCCGCCCGCCAGGTAAGCTTTGAAGAGGTTCAAGTGGGCCGTGGCGGAATCCGGATTTTCATCCAAGTATTCCAACAGAAACCGCTCGGCTTCCCGGACCCGGCTTGCCTCCAAGTGGGCCGTTCCCAGCCCCAGAAGGGCTTCTTTAAAATCCTTCTTCAAGTTATGGGCTTTTTCGAAACAGTAACAGGCCAGGTCCACCAGCCGGTCCTTCAGCAACCGCCATCCAAACTGCGCCAGTGTTTCCGGTTTCGTTTCCTTCTCAACGGCCTCCCTCATCTTTTTCTCGTAATCCGCCCGCTTCACAAAAGCCGCCGAGATGTCCCCTTTGCCCGCTTCCCCCGGTATGACGAATATCTCGCCCAGACCGATCAATTGTTCCAATACAAAATGGTCCCCCGGCAAAAGCTCCAAGGCTTTCCAAAAGGCCTCTGCGGCCTTTGCCTTATCGTCCATGGCCTGGTAGGTGCGCCCCAGGTTGCTGTAAATCCATCCTGCCTCGGGGGCCATCCTCAGGGCTTTTTTATAGAAGGATTCGGATTTTTCCAGTTCTCCCGTGGCCCGGAAACAATAACCCAGCTGGAAACATGTCAGCGGGCACTCGGGGTCGATATCGAGCACTTCCACCAGCTTCGGGATGGCCTCCACGACGCGTCCCGATTCGAAGTAAGGGGCAACCTCCATCAAGTGAGGCCACTTTTTGACGAACAATTGGTAAAGATAAGCCCCGGGGACTCCGGGCGCCGTCGCCAAAAGCTCCTCCATGACCCGGGCTCCCTCGTTGAAGTCGTAACCTTTTTTCTGGATCTTCTCTTGGCGGTGTATCCACACCGGCACGTGGATGGGCAGGTGATGAAACTGGGCCATGGCCTTCGGCAGGGAAATAAAGGTGATTTCCGGCGGAACCTCGGGTGGACGCTGGAATGACGGTGAACTCAAAAAATCTCCTTTTCTATTAACTTCAGTCTTTGGGAAGTTGCCCGGTTTTTTCGGCTTCCTCTAACATCCGAAGACCCGCCGCCGCGGAAGTGTGGTTGATCGGGCAATGAAGGGCCTTCTCAAAGGCATCGCGGGCTTCCTTCCAATGGCCCCGCCTGAAGTAAAGGGCCCCCAGGTCATTGTAAAGATGTGCCGCAGGGTACCCTTTTTCAATGGCCTCTTGCAAGGCTTTCACTTGGGCCTCGTAATTCCGGTCGCCATAGGCGTTGTCCGCTATTTTCTCCCAAAAGCAGGACTCCAAAAAGGGTCCCCCTTTGAAAAGTGGGTAGAGGGAAAAGAGCTTTTCCACCACGGGTTGGCGGGATTTGTAGTCGCGATTGTCGTAAACCAGCGGCACCAATTCCCGCATGGCCTGGTCCGCCTGAACAAGCCGGGCGAAGGCTTCCGGATGGGCACAGGGCATGGGGATAACCGCCAGCAGGAGCCCTCCATCGGGCCAACCCATGTCGGGAGCCAGCCAGATCCATTGGATTCCTGGGAATTGCTTCTCAAGGCAGCCCTCGTAATGGATGTTGGTCAGGAGGGCGGCCCACCGGGCCTTCGAGGGGTCGAGGCGGGGGTTATCCGTCGCGTTGAACTCAAAGGTGGCAAGGGAAAGGCTTTGGTCGTAAAGATCCGGCACTAAATCGGACAGGATGAGGCCGGGGCCTGATTTCCTTTGCAGATCGTCCAAGAGGGTGTAGGCCCTTAGCCGGTCCACAGACTTGCTAGCGAACCAATTGTCGGTGGGATGGGTCCAAAGGCCTTGGTAGGCCCCGAAAAGATGGTAGCTATCCATTCCCAAGGAAAGCAGGAAGAACAATCCGAGGGCCGGCCACCTCCAGGAAAACCTCACGGAGGCCAAAAGCGCCGAGAACCCCAAAGCCGCACCCAATAAAAGAAGGGGCAGGATGGGGAGAACACGGAACATCTCAACACCGCCGGTGAGAAACCCGGGAAGGTAAAAAAGGATGAAAGCCAAGGACCAAAACTTAACTCCGGAAGCGGAACCTTGCCGGAAAAAAACGAGCACTCCCAGGAAAAAGCAGGCTCCCAAAAATGGATTGAGATAACCGCACCAAAAAGGCTTATAGGCGAATAGGTTCGGTGGAACGAGCGACTTCCAGAAAAAAGCGGAAAGGTCCCAGAAGCCCCGCAGGACTTGGGGCCACCAGGCTTCGCCCGGGTTGAGCGCCCAGACGTGCTGGATATATCCGCCATAACTGTTATAAAGCCAGGCGGCTCCCAACGGCAGGTAGACCAATATCATGCCGCCCAGGAAGAAAACGAAGATCCTGCGGTGAAACCAAAAAATCCAAAGGGCCAATACCAAGGCCACACTGGGCCAGGAAGTGAAGGTATAAAACCCCGCGCCCGTCAAAAGACCCAGGTAAAAACCATACTTCAGCGGGTTGAGCTCAACAGGTGGCGATTGGCTGATCAATCTTTTACTTCGAACTGCGGACTGAGGACTGCGAACTTGCTTTTCCAAAATCCCCGCCATCCAAAAGGTCAAACACTCCCACAACAAAAGCAGGGATCCCTGGTGAGAAAACCTTCCCGTATAGAGGGGCCAAAAGCTGAAGGCCATGAGGCCCAAAAGAAGTAAGGCGAAATTCTTTGAGAAGTGAATCCGGGCGGCAAGGTAGAAAACAGGAACCGTCAGCAGGGAGAGGATTGCGGGAAAACACCAGAGGGAAAAAAGCGAGGTGCCAAACAGTTTGAAGAACATCCCTTCCAACCAAATGTAAAGAGGCGGTAATTGGCTGAAATCGTACAAAAGCTGGGCCGATCCTAACCCATGGACAGCCAATTGCATCGCGAAATAGCCGCTTTTGGCTTCATCGGTCAAGGGCCAAAGGGAGAGGGTGGTCAAATGGATGAAACGAAAATAAGCCGCAGCAAGTATTACTAGGGGAATAAACCAGCCCGGCGCAGGGGGTAAAAGTTCCTCATCCCAGAAAGGCTTGGGAGGCCGGGACTTTAGGCGGGCCTGCCTTAAAACGAAGGCTATTGGAAGAACCAACCCGGACACTGCCAACACCGCTTTCCAGGCAAGTAAAAAGGGGGAAAAGGCCAAAAGGCCGTTCACAAGGGTAAACCAGCCGAACAAAAACCAAAGAATCTTTGTTGGAAAAACCAATGACGAGGAATTTTTCCTCAAGGATCCGCCTTTGACGAGGATGTTGGTTCATTCATTATAAGCGCCGTGTTATTCTTGGCAGGCTGCTGAAAAATTAAAAAAAGAGCTACAACGCAGCCTGCCGACCCCTAAAATTCCGCCAGAATTTGGGGGTTACGTTGAATTTTTTAGAACAGTTCCGCCATTGGCGGACTGTTCCGGTATCTTAATTAAGCCGATCTTTCACTGAAGGAGTCGTCTCCATGGAAACCTTGGCCCATTGGCTCGGACCCCTGCATCCGCCGATGACGCACTTTCCTATCGTGTGCTCGATCCTGGCGGTCCTGGCCTTCGGGTTGGGCTCCTGGAAGAAAGCCCCCTGGCTTTTGAAATCCGCCGGGGCTCTGTGGGTGCTCACCTTCTTGAGCGCTATCGCGAGTGTCCTCCTGGGTCATCTTTTCGCCCATCACCTGGGGATGACTTTGGATTGGTCGATTCTTCCGCCGCCCCAGGCCATGAAGGGCCAGCTCCGTTTTCACGCGATCCTGGGAAGCCTAGCCACTATCTTTTCCATCGCAACCCTTGTGGGTGCCCTTCAACAAGTGAAGGGCAAGTCCTGGCCTACTGCCTTGCAATTGGTTTTGGGCTTGGCTGTAGCGGTGCTTTTCGGCGTCACGGGCCACGAAGGGGGCGAGATGGTTTACGGGCCGGACGAGGAAGCCACTTCGGTTTCCGCGGCTTCCACCGCACCCGGGGACTTGTTTTCTCTCATCCAGGACTACCGCCAAACCATGGCGAAGATGAACGCCCGGCCGTGGAACAGCCGCACCCACGGCCACCGATGGGTTAATACCTACGTCTCCAAGGAAGCCGTAACGGCTTACAAGAATTCCGATGACATACCGGAAGGGGCTTGGGTGGTGAAGGAATCCTTCGAGGATAGGGGTGGCAAAGCCTCCGAAACCCCCGGGCCTCTTTATGTCATGCATAAAGGTAAGGTTTCGGACTCCCCCGAAACGGGAGGTTGGCAATACGCCTTACGGTGGGACAAGCCGGTCCCGGGAAATCCTGAAAATATCCAAATGCCGGTGACCTGGCTTCCGGGGGACGGTCATTTGAATTCCTGCGTCCGGTGCCATAATCACTTCAAGGCCAGCGATTACCTCGGCGGTGTCCCCTCCGACGCCATGAACCCATAAAATTTGGCCACCAACCCTGTTTAGTTCCGGTTCATTCGGGTTAGGATAGGCCCATGAAAACACCACGGACCTTCCTTCTTTATTTCCCCCTTTTCTGGCTGGGCTTTGCCGCTTTCCTCCAGGCGGGGACGGAAGTAAAGGCCGTCCTGCGAAGCCTCTCCGGCCCGTCCGATTGGGTGGATACCAAGGTCCAGATCGACCAGGGCCAAGTGCGGCTGACCTGGAAGGGCCCCCGGACCAAGGGTTCCCTTTTATACGACCGGGAAACCTCCCAGATTTCCCTGATGGACCCCTTCCACAAATCCATCTTCATGCTTCCGGCCGCGGACCAAACCACCCTGAAGGTGGTGCTCGCCCTTTTCGCCGGCCAGCTAAAACAGAAGGCCGACAGCACCGACGCCGAAACCCGCCACAATCTGGACCTGGCCGCGAAAAACGCGGTTTCTTTCTTCAACGGCGTGCCTGAATTGGAAAAGAAGGACGGCCCAGTGGGGAGTTTTTCCGGCGACACCTACGTGACCCATGATGCCACGGGCGGCAAAATGCGGGAGGTCTGGGTGACGTCCCCCCAAGGCGCGGGCATGGATCCGGAGGACTACAACACCTTCCGCAGCCTGGCCCACCTGGCCGTGGACCTTTCCAGTCCCCTCCTGGCCCAGTGGGGCGCGGACACGGGCGCTTTCGAGCAGAATTTTTCCGGAACCGACCTGCCTGTTTCAGAAGTGCTTTACGTCAAAGGCAAGCCTTCCATGAAGTTAACGGTCCTCAGCATCCAGGGCAAAGACTTCGGGGCCGAGAAGTTCCAACTGCCCGGTGGATATAAAATGTTGGGCTTGCTCGACCTTCTCAAGCAAAGCGCCGGAAACTAACTTAGAATAACCCGGCTTCAAAAACTTCATCCAATCTTTTAGGGAGTCCTTCATGCAAACCCGTTTACTCGGCTGTACGGATATGAAGATCACGCCTGTCGGCGTTGGCACCTGGGCTATCGGCGGCCCGGAAGGCAATTACAACTGGGGTCCCCAGGACGACGCCGATTCCATCGCCGCCATCCACAAAGCCCTGGACCTGGGAATGAATTGGATCGACACGGCTGCTGCTTATGGTAAGGGTCACTCGGAGGAAATGGTCGGGAAGGCCCTGCAAGGCCTCTCCCACAAACCCTATGTTTTCACCAAGAACTCTCTGATCTGGGGCAAGGATCGCGTGATCACCAACCGCCTCAAGGCCGATTCGATCCGCAAGGAGTGCGAGGACAGCTTGAGGCGCCTCCAGGTGGAAGCCTTGGATCTGTGGCAAATCCACTGGCCCAACCCGGATGAGGATATTGAGGAAGGCTGGACCGAAATGGCGAAGTTGAAGAAAGCCGGTAAGCTGCGCTGGATTGGGGTTTCGAACTTCAACGTTTCCCAAATGAAGCGCGCCCAGGCCATCGCCCCCATCGCTTCCCTTCAGCCGCCCTACTCGGCCATCCGCCGGGAAGTTGAGGCCGAAATCCTTCCTTTTTGCGCCAAGGAGAATATCGGCGTAATCCCCTATTCCCCCATGCAGGCGGGTCTCCTAAGCGGGCGGATGTCGAAGGAAAGGCTTCAGAACATGGCCGAGGGCGACTGGCGCCGCAATAACGAAAATTTCAAGGAGCCAAAGCTTTCCAGGAACCTGGCCCTGCAAGAAGCTTTCCGCAAGATCGCCGAGCGTCACGGGCATCCCGCCGGGGTTGCGGCGATTGCCTGGGTTTTGCGGCGCAGTGAGGTCACGGGAGCCATTGTGGGGGTCCGAAACGCACAGCAAGCGGAGGAATTGGCCCCGGCTCTGGAATTCCGGTTGAGCCCAACTGAGTTAAAAGAATTAGAAAGGCTTCTCCCTTAAAAATAAAAGCGGTTATTTAATCGGAATCGACTTGGAGAGGGTGTTTAACTGCTGGTTCAAGTCGGCTATTTGGGCATCGGTGAGAGTTTTGGCTTGGGCGGCAGTCAATTTGCCCGCCTTCAAATCTCGGCTGATTTGGATATTCTGCTGACGAAGGCGGATGGTCAGCTTGTCCACGGGGGTCTTGGGAACGAGCCTACCCGACACGGGGGGTGGGCTGGGGTGCTGCAAAAGCCACACCGTGAACCGCAACCAAAACCAAAACTTTACTCTTCATCCCAACACCTCGAACTTTAGAATTTATTGATTATTTTATAAATTTACGAATTTCACCTTTTTGTATAAAAGATCAATAGTTTTGGAAGCCTTCCATTCTCTTGGTTTTGTTTCACCTTTAGTAACCGCCCCGTTTATCGTACCAACGCACCTTATAATCCAACCAAATTGGGACTCTGGAATTTTTGTTGCAGTAAATATTACTTTTTGAACTCCATCTGGATAAAAATCAAATTCAATCTTTTTTCCATACTCCCATTTTAAATTTTGAATTGGAGGAAAATCGGTTAGTTCATCAGAGGTGTATTCAAAAGGTTGAAGATATACGGTTTGATCATAATTATCAGGCGTTATAGTTATCTCAGATAAAACCCAACGGTTTTTGTTCTTAGCTTCCATAACATGGAATTGAAATTGCATCAAATTACCTGTGGGTTTGCCATCAATATATTCAGCCAAAAATACCGGAATTATATCTTCCTGAAATGCATAAACATGCATTGGAACCACAAGAAAAAGTATAAACACACAGCTCAACAAAAATCTTTTCATTTCTCCTCCAAGTCATTCATTTGTTTAATCAATATAGATGATCTTTTCTCTTAGGAATTTTCTATCCGTTCAAATGGGTATTTTTTTCAAGAAGGTGATGCCCCCAACTCAATCTCCGTGATCTCCGCCGGGGCGCCCAGGCGCATGGGCGGGCCCCAGGTTCCCGTGCCGCGGCTGACGTAGATCTGCGACGGCCCCTTTTGGTAGAGGCCCGCGATATAGGGTTGGAACAGGGCGACGATATAGGTGAAAGGGTAAATCTGCCCGCCGTGGGTATGGCCTGAAAGCTGGAGGTCCACGCCCAGGTCCGCCGCCTCAAAGAAGGACCGTGGCTGGTGCGCCATTAAAATCACGGGCCTCTTCTCATCGCGCCCCTCAAGGGCCTTGGGAATGTCCTGGCCGTGGCCCGGGCCCCTGGCCGAATAATCGTCCGTCCCCGCCAGTTCAAACCCGTCCCGGATGGGAATCCTTTCGTTGCGCAGGGGCCGGATGCCGTTGGCCGAGAGCCAGGCGAGCCACTCGTCCACGTCGCCCGTGTAATACTCGTGGTTTCCCGTTACGAAAAAGACCCCGTCCCTCGCCCGGAGGTCCTTCAGGGGCTCGGTCTGGTCCTTGAGTTGGGCTACGGTGCCGTCCACCAGGTCCCCCGTAATGGCCACCAGGTCCGGTTGAAGTGCGTTGACCCGCCGCACGACTTCCTCCACGAAATCCTGGCCCAGGGTGGGCCCCACGTGTACGTCCGAGATTTGGACGATACGGTAACCCTCCAGGGCCTTGGGCAGTTTGGCGAGGCCCACGCGGATTCTTTTCACCTGGAGCGCCGCCGCCGTCGCGCCAAAGAGACCCACCGCCGATATCCCGAAGTCGGCTAAAAGCACGATTCCTCCTGAAAGCAGGGCCAGGAACCGGCGCCGGTCGGGGTCGAGCGGCTTTTCCATCATTTTCATCGGCAGGGTCACCGCCAGCAACCGGGCCAGGTCGGACGTCAACAGCAGGACGTTGAGGAAAAAAGCCGTGCCCAGCCAGGTATAGATGGCCCACATGACGGGGCCCGCCACCGGCCGGGGCGCGAAACGGCTGAGGAAAAGCCCAAAGGGAATCATGAGCCCTAAGAGGGCCACCAGCAGGGTCAACCCAAGCCGCCAGGGGCTTGTCAGCCCCGTGTCCCGGATGAGCCGGGCCCAAATGTAGTAATGGAGGAGGAATAGGATCAGGCAGGTGAAGGTGAGGAAATAGGAGAGATGCCAAAGGGAATGCAAGGTTTCATCCTAAAGATGGATTTGAACCACAGAGTACACGGAGTAAGACAAAAGAATCTTCTTAAAATTATGAATGGCTTACTCTGTGCCCTCTGTGGTGAAACGGGGTCTTAGTCGGCCTTCTCCAGCGGCAGCTGAAGGGTAAAAAGGGTGCCGTGGGGCGAAAGGCGCTTGACGCCGATCCTCCCCCCGTGGGCCTCGGCGATTTTCTGGCTGATGGGAAGCCCCAGGCCCGACCCTCCTTTCTTCGTGGTGTAAAAGGGTTCGAAAAGCTTCGCCATGTCCGCTTCCGGTATCCCGGGGCCGTCATCCCCCACGCCCAATATCATCCAACCGTCCTGGACCCGGGCCGAAAGGGTCATCGTCCCCGCCCCTTCCAGGGCCTGATAAGCGTTCATGACCAGGTTGACCACTACCTGTTGCAGGCGGTCGGCGTCGGCCAAGAAGCTTGGCAGGCTGGCCTCCATCTTCCATTCCACGAAGGAGCCGGCGTGAGCCACACCCAGCTGGGCCTGGGCCAAAATCAGCGATTCTTCCAGGAGGGTGCGCGGGTTCACCGGAGCCCGTCGGATTTCCAGGTTCTTGGAATAATCCAGGATGTCGTTCATGAAATATTTCAGCCGGCTGGCTTGGGCCAGGATGGTTTCCAATTCCTGGTGGAATTCGGACCTGTTCTCCAACTTGGCCTTGAGGATCTGGCTCATGCCCGAGACCACGGTGAGGGGATTCCGGACCTCGTGGGCGATGGCGGCGATAACCTTTCCCACCGCGGCCAGCCGCTCATACCGAAGGAGCATTTCATTGATCCTCTTGCTCTCGGTGACGTCGCGCAAAATGGACAAGGCCAACCTTTTCCCTTGGAAGGTGATGGGTATGCCCCGGACTTCCACCTGGATGCGCTGGCCGGTCAGGGTCACCAGCTCCGTTTCCCGGTTTTCCGCGTCGAGCCCCTCCTCAAGGGTCCGGGTGATCCGGCTCAGGACGATATCCTTGTTTTCCGGGAGTATGAAATCTAACGCCGATTTCCCGATGAGATCCTCCGATCGGCCGGCGCCCAGCAACCGGGCCGATTCCGAATTGGCGGAAACGATAACTCCCCCCTCCCGCATGACGACCAAGGCCAGGGGGATTTCCGCCACCAGCCGCCGGTAGTCGTTCTCGCTGTCCCGGAGGGCCATCTCCACTTTCTTTCGTTCGGTGATGTCCCGCACGATGGTCAAGACGCCTGGGATTCCATTGTAAAGGAAGGGTGTTCCCTTGGTTTCAGCCTCGAAAACCTGGCCGTCGAGGCGCAGAAGCTTCAGCTCGGTCCATTCGTTGGATTGGCCCGTTTCAACGATGCGGCGCACCCGCTCCAGCGTTTCTCCGCGGTGGTCGGGATGGAGGAAATCCGCGACGGAACTTCCGTCCACCTTGTCGGGAGTGGCCCCGAACATCCTGATGCCGGCCGAATTGACGTAAAGGATCTTCCCCTGCGCGTGGACCACGACGGCTTCGGGGGAAAGCTCCACCAGCTTGCGGTAGCGCTCCTCGCTTTCCCTCAACGTATCTTCCGCTTCCTTGCGCTCGGTGATGTCGCGCACGATGGTCAGGACGCCGGGAATGCCCCGGTAAAGGATGGGCGTCCCCTTGGTTTCGGCCTCGAAAACCCGGCCGTCCCGCCGGGCCAGCTTCATCTCGGCCCATTCGGTGGCTTGGCCGGTTTCCACGATGAATTGCGTGCGGTCCAGGGCTTTCGAGCGGCTTCCCGGAGTCAGGAGGTCGCTCACCGGGCTTCCCTCCATCTGTTCCGTTGAAGCCCCGAACATTTTCAATCCCGAGGGGTTCATGTAAAGCACCTTCCCCCCCGCGTGCACCAACAGGGCTTCGGGGGAAAGTTCGACCAGTTTCCGGTAGCGTTCCTCACTTTCCGTCAAAATCCTTTCCGTGGCCTTTTGCCAGGTAAGGTCCCGGACGCTCAAAACCCTCAGGTCCCGGCCCTTTTCCTTGAAGTTGCGGCCCTGCAGTTCCACGGGGAATGTGCTTCCATCCTTGCGCAAGGCCAGGACCTCATAAGGGGCGACGGAACCCTCCACCATGCGCCGGTGGGCTTCTTCACGGCTTTCGGGGGCCAGGAAGTCCAACCCGTTTTTCCCGGTCATTTCCTCCGCCGCGTAGCCCATCATGGCCGCCAGGGCCGGGTTTGCGTCCACCACCAAGCCGTGTTCGTGGATCAAAATCCCTTCCCGGGTGAGTTCGGTGAACCTCTGAAGCCGTTCCTGGCTTTCCCTCAGGGCTTCCTCGGCCCTCTTCCGCTCGTCGATGAAGGCCAGGGAGAAACAGACGCCCTGGATGGCCTTTTGTTCGTTGAGGACCGGTTGGTATTTCACTTCCACCCATCGCTCTCTCCCCTCGGCCGAGCGGACGGACCTTTCTCCCTGGATTTCCCGGCCCTGGAGCGCGGCCAGGAAACTGGCCTCGAACACCTTCGGGTCCGCCCCGGGCGGAAGGGTTTGGATAAAAGGCGTGCCTTTTTGGAGGGGACCCCCGAGTACCCGTTGGGCCATGACTTCCGCGGTCTGGTTGAAGTTCTGGATGTTTCCATCCGGTCCGATCAGGACCACCACTTGGGAGCCACTGTTAAAGACCGCCTTGAGGTCCGCCTCGGATTTCTGGAGGGCCTCCTGGGCCAATTTCCGTTCGGTGATGTTTTCCACCATGATCAGGGAATAAAGTTTGTTCCCTTGCCCGTCCCGGATCACCGTGGCTGAAAGCTGCACCCAAAGGCTTTCGCCGTTTTTCTTGAGGTATCTCTTTTCCACCCGAAAGCGGTCTTTTTCGTTTTGATGGACCAAGTGGGCCACCTTTTCGGTCTCGGCCAAGTCCTCCGGGTGGGTGATTTCAAAAAGGGATTTGCCGATGATTTCACCCGGCGCATAGCCCAACAACTCCTGGAATGCCCGGTTCACCTTGATGAATTTGAAATCATTCACCATGGCCATCGCCGTGGAGGCATCCTCGAAAATACGCCGGAATTTTTCCTCGCTTTCCTGGAGCGCCTCCGCCGCCTTCTTGCGCCCGTCGATATCCAGGGAAGTCAGGCAGACGCCAGCCACGGCACCCGTCTCGTCCAGCACGGGGTGGTAGGTGTACTCGAACCAGCGCAGCGAACCGTCGCGGAAACGAAATTGGTTTTCCCCCCGCACGACCTCACCCTGGAGGGTTTTCCCCACCTTTTCCCGGAAGGATTCACGGGCCGCCGGCGCCAAGTCGTCGGTTAGGGACTTACCGATTTGAAGCGCCTTCCCCATGAACTCCATCGTGAAGGCGGCGGCCGCCTGGTTGAAATATTGGATGATTCCGTCCCGGTCCACCACGGTGATGCCTTGGGTGCTGCTGTTGAAGATGGCCCTCAGGTTCGATTCGGATTTCCGGATGGCTTCCTCGGCGTCCTTGCGCGCTTGGATGGAGCCGATGGCCGCGCAGACGCCGATCACTTTGCCCTGGGGGTCGCAGACGGGGTTATAGGTGAATTCAAACCATTCCTCCAGCCCTGAAGGAGACTTCACCACCCTCTCCAGGTGGACCGTCTCACCCTGGAGCACTTTCTTGAATCTTTCCTTAAAGGCCTTGGTGTGTTCCGGCTCGACGTAATCTGCCAATGGAAGGCCCACTTCCAGTTCCTGGTCCCTGTTCCTTCGCACACTCTCAACGGCCAGGTGGTTGAAGTCCTGGATCTTTCCGTTGCGTCCCACCAGGATGAAGCCCCGCGAACTGCTGTTGAACACCGCGCGAAGGTCCGCCTCGGAATTTTCCAGGGCCTGCTGGACGCGTTTGCGCTCGTCAATGTCCAACGAGGTCAGGCAGACTCCCTCGATCTCGCCCGAGGCTCCGAAAACCGGGTGGTAATTGACCTCGAACCAGTGGACTTCGCCTTCCTCCGCGGGAAGGGACTGTTCCACCTGGACCGCCTCCCCCTCCAGCACCTGCTGGACGCTTTTCCGGAAGAACTCGACGTTCTCGGGGTGCAGGTACTCGGCGAAATCGCGGCCCACTTCCAGTTTCTTACCGCTATCATCCAGGGTGAAGGCCGCCGCGTTGGGGTTGAAGGCCTTGATGCGGCATTCGCGGTCCATCAGGATGATGTTTTGGAAGGTGTTGTGGAAGACCGCGCGGAGGTTGGTTTCGGATTCCTCGAGTGCTTCCTCCATCTTCTTGCGCTCGGTGGTTTCGTGGATGATGCCCAGTCCCCCGATGATTTCCCCCCGGACGTTCTTCAGAGGGGAATAAGCCGCCTCGAAAAAACCCTGCCGGCCAGCGGGGGTGCGGAAGGGCCGGTCCCGGGTGACCGCGGTCTTCCCTTCCAGGGCCTCGTAAAAATGACGGTCCTGTCCGATCTGTTTTAAAAATGGGAAGACGTCGAAGGCGCATTGGCCCAGGACTTCCTCCCGGGAGTGGCCGGTCAGGCGCTCCATGGCCGGGTTCCAAAGCGTATAGCGGCAATCCCGGTCAAAGGCCATGAGTCCGTCGATGCTGCTGTTGATGAGATTCTGGGAAAATTCCTTCTGACGGATGACTTCTTCCTCGATCTTTTTGCGCTGGGTGATGTCGTGGAAAAAGGCCACCCGGACGCGCCGGCCCTGGTAGGTGGTCATGCGGGGGCTGATTTCCACGGGGAAGCGGGTGCCATCCTTCCGCAGGCCCATGACCTCGTAGGTGGTTTCGACTTCGTCCATCACTTTCTTGAGGAGGGTCTCCCGGAACTCGGGAGCGGTGAATTCCAGGGCGTTATGGCCGATCATTTCGGAAACTTCACACTTGAACATCCGGGCCAGGGCCGGGTTGGCCATGAGGACCACGCCTTTCTCGCTGACGGCGACGCCGTCCCGGGAGGCTTCGGTGAGCTTGCGGGAAAGGTCCTGGCTCTCGAAAAGTTCCTGTTCCCTTTTCTTCATCTTGGTGACGTCCAAGAAGGTGGAAACGCGGATTTTACGCCCCTGGTATAGGATCGGCTTTCCGGAAACCAGGCAGTTAAACCGGCTTCCATCCTTCCTTAAGCCCACGACTTCGTAAGGTTCCTCATAGTCCGCCTGGATGTTGTTCGAAATCAACTGGCGGTATTCGGGGGCCGTGAGTTCCAATCCGTTCTTCCCGGCCATCTCCTCGGCGCGGTCAAAGCCGAATATTCGGGCCAGGGCATGGTTGGCTTCCAGGATGACGCCATTCTCGTGGATGGCGATCCCCTCCGTGGAGGATTCGCTCAGGCGTTGGAACTTGGCCTTGTTCTCTTCCAGCGCCTTCTCAGCGTCTTTTAAACCAGTGATATCCTGGCCGGTGAGGTAGAACTGCTTTTCTTCTTTCATGAAATAGCAGGTCCAACGGATCCAACGGTGTTCCTGGTTCTTGGCGCGGCAACGGCTGGCGAAATCCGACTTAGGAATTCCCTGGTGGAGTTTTTGGATCTCGAGTTGGGTTTTGGAAAGGTCTTCCGGGTGCAAAAGGTCAAAGAAGGGGAGGCCCTTCAGGTCACGGGAATTCCATCCGAGGTTTTTTTGCCAGGCCGGATTGGCATCCTCAAAACAGCCGTCTTCCGAAAGGACCGCCATCAATTCGGAGGATAGTTCGAAGAAAGAATGAAGTAAGTCGGTGTTGGTTTCGGAGGACATATCGCCTTCAAGGGAACCGCGGAAATGGAACCCCTTGTAAAAGGGGTAGGTCGTTTATTTTATCAGATGGAGGTCAAAAGGGATCAAGGGATGGGGAGTGGCCTCGGCCACAAAATTTCCCGGAAAAAGGCTGACAATAAAAGGCTATTTTAACGTCTTTCCGGCTTTCTTTTCCGGGGAAGTTGTTCAACGGATTTTCCACCGCTCCTTTTCCGCTTCGGATAAATGGAGCCAAAGGCGGATTTCCACCGGCTGTTGCAGGATGAATACCACCAAGTGGGAGTCGGGTTTGCGGTCCGGCCAATGCTTCGGGGCGGATTTCTTGAACAGGATCGGTGGAAGCTGGCGGCTGTCCAGTTTCCAAAAGTTCGCCACGAAGCGGTGCCAAAAAAGGACGATCATCTCCAGGAATAAGTCGTGGGGGGCTTCCTGGAGATTGGCCAATTTGGCCAGGCCTGTTGCGAATTCCTTCGAAGTTCGCAAGACAAGGATGCCGGGGGCGGGTTCGGAAAACATGAGTCCTTCCTCATTGGGAAGGGCCTGGATGTCGTTCTCCACCGAAACCACTTTTTGTGAGGGAAGTTTCAACCACTTATAGATGAAGGCGTTGAAAAAATCATAAAGTTCGTCATTAGTAGGGATGCGAATAGGGTGGGAATCCCCGTTAGGGTCTAAAGGGTTGTTTTCCATGGTTCCTTCTAACAATAACAACAGTAAGTGGTTGTACTGCCACCCGGGGACTTTTTAATCCACCACCCGCCTGGCAAAAGCGGTCTGCACCAGGGGCCAGCCCCAAAAAGCCTCCCCTAATATCCACTGAATGACCTTGGCGCCGTCGAGGAGCCGGGGGCCGGGGCGGTTTAAAAGGGATTCTTCCACGCTGAAGATCCTTCTTTTGCGCACGGCGTTGAGTTTTTCCCACCCGATCCGTTTCAGGGCCTCGGCAGGGTCGAAGGTTAGGCCCGCGCCATACACCGAAAAAACGAGGACTTCCGGGTCGAACTTGATCATTTCCTCGATCTTGACGGGCCGGCTCAATTCCCGGGAAAGCATGGGGAAATAATGGGCTCCCGATTCCGCCATGAGCTCCGAGTACCACCCGCCCGCCGCCGAGGGGGGCTTGTTCCATTGCTCCACGTAAAGCTTGGGCCGGTAGGCGTTGAAAGGAATTTTTTCCTTCAGGGCCAGCAGGCCCCCCGCGAAATCCTGCGTCAGCAGTTTGGCGCGGTCCATCGTGCCCGTGGCCTTCCCCACCTGTAAAAAGGCATCCTCCACTTCACGGAGGGAACGGGGGTCTAAGTGCAGGACGTTGAAACCTTTTTCCTTCAGCCGCTTATAAAGGTCCTGCTGGCCCACAGAGAAGGTCAGTGACAGCTCGGCTTTGAGGCTGTGCACCCGGCCTTCCGCCATGGAAAACCAGTATTCGGGCTTGTTGCGGTCGCTGGCCGGCGGTTCCGCCTCGCAATATTCCTTGAGGGTGGTCACCTCATCGGTAAAACCGAGGTAGGAAAGGATTTCGGTGGTGGCGTAGGAAAAGGAGGCGATGCGCTTGGGCGGAATAAAAACCATGGAGCGAGTGTAGGGGAAAGGATTGCCGCTTTTCCACCCTTTTCTAGGATTCCCCTTTGTCGCTTCTCTATTTGTAAAGGAAGAGCGTCAGATCCAAATGATGGTAGTGGTCTATCAAATGCGCGCGGGAAACGCCCAGGCTCCGGCCGAAGTCCGACAGTTCCTGGGGGCTTACGGTGAAGCGGTCTTTTTCCTTGATTCCCGCCTCAGCGTTCAGTGCGTTGAAAGCCACCGCCTTGCGGCTTTGGCGGAGAGCAGAGGCAAGAACGGCTTTCATATAGCGCCAATTGTCCTTCACCTTCACATTGAAGACGCCGGACAAAAAAGAGTAATCGAAACTTCCGGCCGGGAAAGGCCTGGAGAGAATACGGCGGGCCTGGAACTTCGCGTCCGGATAAAGCTTCCGGGCTTCTCGGATGACGTTAGGAAAAAGATCCACGCCGGTGTAATCCACCCCGGCCCCTTTTTCCTTTAAATAGCCCCAAAAAGCCCCCAACCCGCATCCCACATCCAGTACCTTTGCGCCCTTCAGGGGGCCCACGGAAGCCAAGGCCTCAAACCGCACCCTTTGGCTCTGGGCCGTGTTCCATCCAACCCTTTTTTCGGGCGCCTCGTGGCCTTCCAATTGGGAGCGGTAATACCGCTCCAGGTCCTTCAGGTCCCTGGCGGAAAACCCCGGGAAATCCTTGAGGTGGAAACGGAGGTGAAGGTGTTTTTGGGGCGCGGAGTGGCGGCCGTTTTTTTTCATGGAGGATTGTACCCGGACCTCACGTTGGAATGCTCCGATAAAACCCAACGGTTCGCTGGGTCGCCTCCGTCAAGGCCGCGGATGCTTCGGTGAAGGGATGGGAGGCGTTGAACTTGTGGTTGGCCCCGGCTAGGAGGACCAACCGGGCCAGGGGATTCACCGCCGCCAGGCTTTCCGATTCCTCCGGCGGGACACTGGTATCCTCCGAACCGTGGACCAAGAGGACGGGAAGGTTGAGGTTATGAAGGTAGGTCGGCACGTCCCCTTCCTTTCCCCATTTCTCCACGTCGTCCAGGAAACCGGTGGAATACTTCAGGAGTTGGCCCGTCCGCGAGCTTTCCTGGGCGGAAAAGCCCTGTTTCCGCCAGGCTTGCTTCACTTCATAAAGGTAGCGGTTGACCCGGGCAATGGTGGCCCAAGTGGTCACCGCTTTCACGGCCGGTGTTCCACCCGCCGCCAAAAGGCATACCGCCCCGCCACGGGAATGCCCCCAAAGATAAATGTTTTTTTGCGCGGGCAGGTCCGGCGCCAATTGGCCATGGGTCGCGCCATGGATGACAGAGCGAAATTCCTCCACTTGCCGGGAAATCGTGTCGTTTTGAAAAGCTTCCAGGTTCACGAAAGGCCCGTCTTTTTGGGAGTCCATGCCCGAGCCAGAGAAGTTGAGCCGAACGACCGGAAAACCTTCACCGGCGAAAAAATGGGCAAGCCAGGGAAAGAAAGCCCAATCCTTGAATCCCAGGGCCCCGTGGGCCATGACAATCGCGGGATGCGAGGCTTCCCCGGGCAGATCCAGGGTTCCCCAAATCTCGCGCCCATCCCGGCTTTCGATGCAAAAATCGGTGGTCCGCAAAACAACTCCATCTTTTTCATATTCCAAGGAATATGTTTTTACTCTATATCGTGATGACAGCGAATAAACGGAATCCCTAAAATAAAAAAAGCCACCGGAAATTCCGGTGGCTTTTTGATAGCGGTTGTTTACTGCATTTCACAATTCTTGAGCTGGTCCAAAGCCGCGTTAATGGCTTGGATCGCATCCGCCTTATGCCCGTGGAAGTCATCAGCGGCCTGCCAAAGGGTATGCTTGGCATTGCGCAACTGCATGGCGGCCTTCCAAATCATCGGATGGTGATGCCCTGCCCCGCCCTTGAAATCAAAATGGGCCTGGTCGTCCTGGCCAATATTGACGCTCAGGTTTAAACCGTCGGCTTTCACTGCCATGGGCAGGGCCATTAAACCCAATACTCCCATGCCCAAAATCAATTTACGCAAATGGTTCTTCATGCATTCCTCCCCTAATAAAGTTTACTGCTTCCGGCATAATTGGATTAAACAGTTGCCGGCTGGTTATTAGACGTTTCTTCAATCCAATTGGATGCAGGCTATTAAAAAGATATTTAAAAATCCAGGCAAAATCATTTTTAACCTTCCGTTAAAACAGGCGGTAAACAAACCCAAAATGGGCCTTTATCTGGATGTATCCGAAACCCCGGTATTCCTTGATTGGAAGGGTTCCGATTTTTTTCATCGGTTTTTTTTCAACAAATCCCTGATTTCCGTAAGGAGTTCCTCTTGTTTCGTGGGTGGGGCTGGCGGCGCGGGAGCTTCCTCGGCCTTCCGATGCAGGCTGTTAATGGCTTTCACCAGGAGGAAAACCGCGAAGGCCACGATGGCGAAATCGACCAGCGATTGGATAAAATTGCCGATGTTCAGCGTCACCGGGTCATGGGTGGGTTTCCCCGTCGCGTCCAGGACCGCCTCCTTCAATTTGATTTTGATATCGGTGAAATTAAGTCCGCCGATCAATAATCCCAAGGGCGGCATGAGGACATCCGCCACGATGGAGGAAACAACTTTCCCAAAGGCCCCCCCAATGATAATTCCAACCGCCAAGTCCACCATGTTTCCCTTGACCGCGAACTCCCTGAATTCCTTCAGCATTCCCATAGCCTGCTCCTTAGAAAGAAATAATGCCTGAGACCTCTTAGCCGAAACCCCGGTCCTTCAATTCCCTTTCAGAAAACCCAAAATAATGTCCCAATTCATGGATCAAGGTGGTGCGAATCTGGAGGGCCAATTCCTGCTTTTGGGGGTAATGCCGCTTGAGGGACTCCTCGAAAAGGGTGATGCGGTCTGGGAAATACCGCTCCCGGCCGATGGGCCAATCCTTGAGGCTCAGCCCCTCGAAAAGGCCGAAAAGGTCATTGTCGGGTTTGAGCCCGCTTCGATGTATCTGTTCGGGACTGGGAACGTCGCGGACATCGATCTCCACCGTGCCCAGGGCAGCCTTCAGGTCCGGCGGCAGCTCTCCCAAAACTTGCTGGATGACCTTGTTGAAAAGGGGGTCAATCATTGCCCGCCGGAGTTAGAAAGAAGTTCCAAAACCTTTTTTTCATCCGTGGTGGGCAATTGGCATTGGAAATTCCTGCAGACGTAAATTGTCGGTTTGCCCTTTTGGCTCGGGCGTCCCTCGGCCCAAGGGACGAGTGAGGTAAGGGCCCGCCCCCCGCTATCCTCGGCGAAAACCAGGACCTTGTTGGGAAGAAAAGTTTTCCATAATACCCGGAGCGTCCCTTCTGAATCGGCCTTCGGCCCCACGACAAATATTTCGGCCGACCCATAGAAATCAAACTGGAAGGCCTGGAGCATCTTGGGAAAGTTGGACGCCCCCCGTTCCAAGAGCCCTGAGAAGGCCCGCAGGATGGCGTCAGCCCGGTCGCGGTAGTCCTTTTGGCCGGTGAATTCCGCCAGCCGGTAATCATTCAGGGCCGCCACCGAGTTACCCGAGGGGATGACGCCGTCATAGGCATCCTTAGTGCGGGTCAAAAGCCGGCCGGCGTCCTTTTGGTCGATGCCCGTGAAGTAATAGCCGCCGTTCTTGTCGTCCCAGAAAAGCCGCGACATTTCTTTTTCCAGATCGAGAGCTCTCTTTAAATAGGTGGTATCGAAGGTGCTTTCGTAAAGGTCCAGTTGGGCTTCCTGGTAAAAAGCGTAATCGTCGATGTAGCCTTGGATGTTCGAGGGGCCCTGCCGATAAGAAGCCAGGAGCCTCTCCTCTTTAAACAGGTTACGGTTGATGAAGTCCGAAGCCTTCTGGGCCGCCTGGAGGTACTCCGGGTCGCCCAAAACCTGGTATCCGCAAGCCAGGGCAGAAATCATGAGGCTGTTCCAGGCGGTCAGAATCTTGTCGTCCAAGTGGGGCCTCACGCGCTGGGATCGGGCTTGGAGCACCTTCGCCCTTGCCCCTTCCCACCATTTTTCGTCCTTCCCCAGGGCCTTCAGGGATTCAGGCAAGTCCGTTTTCAAATGGAGGATGTTGCTGCTTTCGAAGTTCCCCGCTTCCGTGGCGCCGTAGAGCTTGGCGAAATCGGCGCCGTCCTTCTCGCCCAGGATGGCCTTTAACTCGGCGGGGGTCCAAACGTAAAACTTCCCTTCTTCCCCCTCGCTGTCGGCGTCCTCGGCGCTGTAAAAGCCGCCGTCCTTGTCCGTCATGTCCCGCAAGACATAAGCGAAGATTTCCCGTGCCACGCGCGCGTATTCCGGCTTCCCCGTGACTTGGTACGCTTCCAGGTAGGCTCGCGCCAAGAGGGCGTTGTCGTAAAGCATCTTCTCGAAGTGGGGCACCAGCCATTGGTCGTCGGTCGAATAGCGGGCGAAGCCACCGCCCACCTGGTCGTAAATGCCGCCCTGGGACATCTTGTCCAGGGTCAATTCCACCTGGGGCAGGATTTTGGGATCCCCCGTCTTTTGGTAAATGCGCAGCAGGAATTGGATCGCCATGGAGGGCGGAAACTTGGGCGCGCCACGGAACCCTCCCTCCTTTTCATCGAAACCCTTTTCCAGTTCGTTGCGGGCCTGGTTCAAAACCCGCTCGGTCAAGGGTCCGCCGGAGGTGTCTTTGTTGGGGCTGGCGACAATCCCGGCCAACTGCCCCCCGGCTTTTTCTACCTGGTCCCTCTGGGTCTTCCAAACCCGTTCGATATCCTGGAGCACGGAGGGGAACCCGGGCCTTCCATAGCGGCCGTCGGGGGGGAAATAAGTGCCGCCGTAGAAGGGTTTCAAGTCCGGCGTCAGGAACAGGTTCAAGGGCCAGCCGCCCTGGCCGGTCAAGGCCATGACGGCGTTCATGTAAATCTGGTCCACGTCGGGCCGCTCCTCGCGGTCCACCTTGATGCACACGAAATTTTCGTTCATAAGTTTGGCCGTGGCCTCGTTCTCAAAGCTTTCATGCTCCATCACATGGCACCAGTGGCAGGTGGAGTAACCGATGGAAAGGAAGATGGGTTTGTCCTCTTTTTTCGCCTTCTCGAAGGCCTCTTCGCCCCAGGGATACCAGTCCACCGGGTTGTGGGCGTGCTGCAACAGGTAGGGGCTCTTTTCATGGATAAGCCGATTAGTGTATTTATAGGAAGAAGGAGTATTTTGGGTATCCATCCACCACCCCATGCCGAAGATGAGAAGCAGGAAAAGAAAAAGAAGGGCGACTTTGAGCTTCATGAGGCCCCAGAGTGCCGGAAAGAAGGGCCATAATCAACCCCGGCGGCCCCGAAATTGTTTTGCCAAGCCGCGAAAGAACGCTGAGAATATTCACCTCACTGGAATGATCCCAAAGGAACCGCCTTGATCTGCCCTTACTGCCGCATCGAAAAAATGGATGCCGCTACCTGCCCCAGCTGCGGCCTAGGGGAAAAAGAAGCTGTCCTGAAGGCCGCCGACCTTTATTGGACGGAGGGCAAGCAGGAACTGGCCGTAAATTATTACGGGCGTTACCTCGCCCTGGAACCGGCCGATTTGGGGGTGGCCCGCAGAAGGGCTTCCTATCTGTGCTCCATGGCCCGCGAGCGGAAAGACCCCCTTCTGTTCGAAAAAGCCGACCTGCAAATCACTGGGATCTTGGATAACCATTGGGATTGGCCGGCGGGCCATCAAAGCCGGATCGACCTCTATTTTTGTTTCGGGAAGCTGGACTCCCTATTGTCCGAGTACCAAAAAATTTCCGGCGAGGACCCTTCCCGCGCCGAGGTTAGCGGCCAAATGGCGCGGTTAATCCAGTTGATGATGCGGTTTAAGGGGGAAAAGCCCCAGGTTCCCGAAAGCCTGAAGGGTGAGGATGAAACGACCCTGGTGGTCGAAAGTTTCTGGCCCCTGTTGCTGGCGATCGTTTGTTCCCTCGCCCTTTCGGTGCTGGTTCCCGCGGGATCGGCCCCGGATGATCAAACCGCCCACAAATTATCCTTGCTGGAACAGGTGGTCATTATCCTCGCCTTATTGGGGTCCGGTTTTTACGGAATTTGGAGGTATCAAAAAGGAAGCAAGGGTGAAAGCCCCAAGAAACCCAAGGGCCCCCGCCCTCCTTTAGAACCCTAGAGGACCGTTAATCAGGGAGCCGAGCTTCCTCCGGTTCGGAAGTGGGGGTTCTCAGCTTTGTTGGAAATAATTCTTTACCGGCTTGTCGTGCCAAGTCCGGGGTTTTTCATCCCTAATTTCCTTCCATAATCGAAGAACCGTTTTGAACCAGGTAAAAGACAAGAGTGGAAAAACAAGGATAACGAGGGGGTTGTAATGGTAGGCCTCCACGAGCCTCCCGTGGAACACGCAACACAGGGCCCTTGTCATTCCGCAACCCGGGCAAGGCACGTGAAATAGGTTTCGGACCAGGCAAAGGGATGGCATCGCCTCAAAGAAGGAAACCGGTAAAACCGCAAGGGCGACCGGAATGGAAATAAGCGCAAGGAAAAAGAAACCGTTCCTGAGCCCTGGCCTGGCCGAACCGTCAGTACCGGACAAGAACGTACCCGTCGGAATCCCTGTAGGAACCCGTGACGATCAGGATCAGGTCGACCAAAGTCCAGATTCCGCAGCCGCCCAGGGTCACCAATTGGGCGATACCGATGCCGATGCTTCCGGTATAAAAACGGTGGATTCCCAGTCCTCCCAGGAAAATGCAAAGGAGGAGGGTGACCAGCCAATCCTTGCCGACTTGGGCCAACCGCACCCCGCATTTGACGCAGATGACCGCGTTGGGATCGGTTTTGGCGCCGCAATTCTGGCAGAAACTTTTGCCGCTTTTGGGGGGAAAACCGCAGTGAACGCACACAACCGCCAGGTCAGCCACCTTCTTTTTACAGTTCCGGCAATACATAACCCCTCCTTGAAATGAACAATGAATACGAATGACCTATTGTTTCCTGTGTGAACCTGCCTGCCGGAGGGCCTCAAACAACACGATCCCCACCGCCGTGGAAAGATTCAAACTCCGGATGTCCTCACCCTGTTGGGGGATACGATACAGCTTTTCTTTATAGACCTCGTAAAACTTTTTGGGAAAGCCCGCCGTTTCCTTGCCGAAAACCAGGTAGGAACCCTTTGGATATTCAATATCCCAATAAGCTTGCTTTCCTTTGGTGGAAAAGAAGAAAAGTTCGGATTTGGCCGGGAGGCTTTCGAGGAATCCTTCCCAGGTGTCGTGCCGGTACAGTTTCACTTTTTCCCAGTAATCCAGCCCCGCGCGCTGCACTTGCTTGTTGTCTAGGTGGAAACCCAACCGGCCCACCAGGTGGAGATTCGCGCCTGCGCCCAGGCATGTGCGCCCGATGTTGCCGGTGTTCCAGGGTATCTCAGGTTCGATGAGGACAACGTGGAACATATCTTTCCCTCCGCCGTGAGTTTATCGGAGGACCGGACCCGTCTCCAAGGAAATCTCGCGGGAGGGGTTAGGAAGACCGCCAAGGGGAGGATTCCAAGGGCCGGAAATAAAAAAAGGCCGCTGCCGGTGGGCAGCGGCCTTCGAAATCCACCGTCCCCTCAGGGCCGGTCGTCGTCATCCACATCCAGGGCCTGGGCCAAGTTGTTGGCTGCCGCGTCGCGGACGGCCAAGGGCCTCAAGTGCCAGCGGGTTTCAATCAGCTTCAGGATCGAGGCCGTGTCGAACTGCGTGTGGCTGACAAAGTGCTGTTTGGCGAAGGGCCCGGCCAGGAGGAGCGGAAGCCTCGCCCCGGGGCCGAATTGGTCGCTTTGGCCCGGCAGGGTATGGCCGTCGCCCACATGCGGGGGAGCCACGTGGTCCCACCAGCCGCCCGATTCGTCGTAGGTGATGATGACCAGGGTGTCCTTCCAATAGTCGCTGTTGCGGATCGTGTTTACCAGCGACATGGCGTAGTTCTGGCCGTCCAAAAGGATGCCGTCGGCCGGGTGCTCGTTATCAGTGGCGTAGGGCTTGATCCAAACCACGGAAGGCAGGCTGTGGTTCTGGACGTCGCTGAAGAAATTGTTCACGTCCTGCAGGTGCGCGGCGCGTCCAGGAGTGCCTGGCGCGTAGTTGGCGAAAAAGTCGAAGGGCTGGTGGTCGAAATCGAAGTTCCCGGCGATGGCGCCGTTCGGGTCCGCGATCGTGGCGTCCCAGTTCTGCGCGTACCATTTCCAGCTGATGCCCTTGTCGTTCAGGCGGTCCCCGATGGTGTCATAGGTCAGGACCGGCACATAGATGCCGTCCGGCGCCGGCACGCCATGAGGGGGGTTGAAGGGGTCGTCGCTGTTGACCAGGAAGAAGAACGGCGCGGGCGACACCGCGTTGTCCTGCAGCGTATTCGGGTCGTTGGTGATGACCGAAACCTGGCTTACCGCCTGGAATTGAGGGAAGGATCCCGGGTCCCTGGCGCCGATCATGAAGAGGTGGTTCAGCATCGAGGCCCCGAAGGTGCCCTGGAAATAATTGTCGCAAAGGGTGAATTCCTGGGCCAGGGCCGCCTCGGGCAGTGTCTGGTAATCGTAATGGCCCATGCAGAGGGCCGGGTCGTCGGACCAGGTGGAAAACTCGTTCATCAACCCGCCGTTGGCCTGCTTTATCTCGTGGTAAAAATTGTGGGAGATATCGCGGGTGGCCATGTTGGGCGGCGCGTAGAGGCCGATGTCCCAGGGGCCGTTGGGTACCGTGGCCGGGAACAAGGCATCGGAGGCGAAACCGCCGGGCACATTGGCCAGGCTGGCGTAAGGATGCCCGTTCAAGTCCACCTGGGTTTTGGAAACCGCGCTGGCCTGGGCGACCCCGTTGGCGCCGGGAAAGGTGCCGTAAAGGTTGTCGAAGCTCCGGTTCTCCTGGTAAATGATGACGATGTGCTTGATCCCCTCAAGCCCGTCCGCGACCGCAGGCTTGCCCGAAAAAAGCAGGCAGGCCGCCGCAACCGCGAAGGCGGATTTCAAAAACGGTTTTTTCATTTTCGCTCCTTGTCTTTCATGGAATCGGAATCTTGGGGCAAAAAGCTGCAGTCTTTTTGTTCGTTCCAAAATTTCCAAGTCCCATTCTGGAATTTTTTAGAACGCAGGAATCACTAGCGGGTTAACCATCCGTTAAACATCGCGGGCGCGAATATCGATTTCACGGAAAACGTCCGAAAGAAAAATTTTCAACATTAAAAATTTTCCGGAGTTGAAGGATAAACTTACGGCGGTTGAAAACTCCATCTCAAAAAAATAGGCCGCCGGAAAAATCCGGCGGCCTTGCGCCACTCAATTAAATGGGCGCCCGAAACGAGGGTTGCCTTTCCTACGCGGGATTGCGCTTAATGCCCATCCCAATCCAGGTATTGGTCCCAATCGTCGTCGTCCAGTTTCAAGGCCTGGGCCAGGTTGTTGGCCGCCGCGTTGCGCGCCGACAAGGGCTTCAGGTGGTAGCGGGCCTGGATGAGCTTGAGCAGGGAACCCGGCTCGAACTGCTGGTGGGCCACATAATGGTTCCACGCGAAGGGCCCAACGATGACGAAGGGCGTGCGGGGACCGGGGCCGAAACGGTCGGCCTGGTTGGGCTTGGTGTGGCCGTCACCGATATGGGGCGGCGAAACGTGGTCCCACCAGCCACCGAACTCGTCCGGCGTGATGACGATCAAGGTGTCCTTCCAGTACTTGCTGTTGCGGATGGCGTTCACCTGCTCCAACACCCTCTCCTGCCCGGTCAAAACCGAGCTGGTGAAGGGATGTTCGTCGTGCATGTCGTCGTTCTTGATCCACATGACGGCGGGCAGGGTGCCGTTGTCGATGTCCTGCTGGAACTGGGACAGGTCCTGGATATGGGCGAAGCCGGGCTGGGTGGGGCCGTAGCCGTTGAACCACAGGAAGGGCGAACCGTCCGAGGCCTCGGCGGCCGGGCTGGTGGGGTCGGTTTCCGCGGCCGTCAGGCCCTCCGTGTAGGACTTCCAGGGGACTCCCTGGGCGGAAAGCTCATTTCCGATGTTGTCCAGGTTTTGGGCCGGCAATTGGGGCTGGCCGGGACCGAAGGAAAACACGAAGGAAGCGATGTTGTTGACCACGAAGAAATCCGGCGACAGGTAGTTGTCGTTGAGCGTGGCCGGGTTGTTCGAGTCCATCGAAAGCAGCGAGGCCGGCGCGCCCGGATAGCTGGCTTCCTGGCAGGACACGAAATAAATGTAATTCATGATCGACCCGCCGAACACGCCCTGGAAATAGTTGTCGCAGAGCGTAAATTCCTGCGCCAATTTTCCCTCGGGGAAGTCGTTGGCGTCATAGTGCCCCATGCACATGGCGCCTCCGTTGGACCAGGTGACGTACTCGTCATTCAAGCCCCCGTCGATCTGGTGGAAGCTGTGGTAGAAGCGGTGGATGACGTCCCGTGTCGTCAGGTCCGGCCCCGCGAAGAGGCTGATATCCCAGGGGGTATTCGGGAAGGTGGTCGGGAACAAGTGGTCGGCCTGTCCCTGGCTGCCCGTGGGAGCCTGGATCAGGGTCAAGGCGGCATAAGGCACGCTGTTCACGTCCTTCTGGATCACATGGGACGGGTCGGCGTCATCGATGCCGTTGGCGCCGGGGAAATGGCCGTAGTAATGGTCAAAGCTCCGGTTCTCCTGGTAAATAATGAGGATGTGCTTGATGTCGTGGAGCCTGGCCGCTTCCACGGGCCTTGCCAAGGCCAAAGCCAACAAGGCCAGCAGCGCCAGGTAACTTCCTTTTCGGTTTGTTTTCATGCTCGACTCCCTTCCAAACATAACAGCGGAAAATTTCCGGGGGCCCGATGAAAGGGGGGCGAAAAGGTCTGCAGTCCTTGGCCCCTTATCCGCAGGAGCGGTCCATGGCCCCGGAAATTTTTCCTGGCCTCATTTTGGAAAAATTCCGAAAATAAAAATAAACCCGGGGTTAATTAAAAGTAAAAGTTGTTTTTTCGGATAACGTTTCGACGGTAAACGATGGGAAGTAATTTTTATTTTTTTAAAAAATTTTTGAAAGCGGACCGTAAAAAAATTTTCCGGAAAACATTTTCTTCCTCAATTTTATCGTTCAGCGATTTTTTCAGGGCGGGGACGGCGGGCTGAAGGCGGCGGAAAAAGTTTCCCGCGCGTGGATCTTGCGCCCCGTGGCCGGGTCATGGGCCACTGTTTCATTGTATTTTTCCCCGTAAAACCCGAATTTGCGGCGGTGGATTCGCGGAGGCTTCCGGCTTTCCGAGGCGTCGATGTAGGTGACCACCATGTCCTGGAAGCTTTCAACAAGGGCGCAGTGGGTGTCGGTATCCTTGTCGTCGATATGGCCGTCCCCGTTCTTATCGTAGGTCTTGTTGAAGATAAGGATGTCCCCCGGTTGGATGTCCACGGCGTGCGCGCGCCTTTTCCCGTTCTGCTCCAGGTAGATCCTTAAGTCCTTGGTGAGGTTGTGGTTGAGATAGTTGTACTTGGCGAAGAAGCGGTCCATTTCCGGCGAGTGGTAGCACGCCAGGACAAAATGGGAGCAGTCGATTTTCCAATTGGGACGGGTCTTCAGGAAAGTTTCGGCGTTATGGATGGCCTCATCGGGAGTGGCCTGAACGCCGGTATTGCGGATTTCATACCCCACCGGCGCGCAACCCGCTAGAAAGCAGAAAGTTAGAAGGATTCCGGCGAAAGTTGACAGCCGACGGTCGACAGTCCACGGCAAAACCTTTAAAAACCCCCGCGGTTGACTGGTGTTCAAGTTGTTGCTGCCGACTGTCGACTGTGAACTGTGGACTGACTTCTTCATTTTTTGACGTTCACCCGGCTGCCCTTGGCGATCAAGGCCCGGCTGTTGGCGAAGGCCACGGCCAGCGGCAGGTTGGCGGAGGCCGCCAGGTATTGGGGCGACCATTCCGGGTTGAACCTTTCTTTTTCCTTGCGGATGTCCGGCAGCTTCAGCACATGGGCGTAGGGCGAGAGGATTTGGGCGATCTTGTCCTTGAAGGGGGCCAAGGGGCTTTCTTCCACGTCCAAAAGCGGGGCCGCGCCCAGGTTGAACCACTTGAAGCCTTTTTCCTTGGCCCAATGCATGGTTTCCAAAAGAAGGTAATCCTCCAAGACCGCCGGGGCCTCGTGGGAGGAACGCAGCAAGTCGGCCAGGATTTCCTCCTTGACGCCGCTTTCCAGCAGGTTGGCGAAGGCTTCCACCTTACCTTCCCGCCGCACGACCGCCAGGGGAAACCGCTGCAGGTAGGCGTCCTGGAAAAACCCCGCGGAAAACCCCATTTCGCGGGTCTTGTTCTTGCTCAGCCATTCTTCGGAAACTTTCTTAAGCTCGGGTAAGAGATCCGGTTTCGCGCCTTCCGGCAGGACCTCGAAGGTATATTCCTCTTTTTCCTTGAACCGCTGGTGGGAGCTTTTCAAATCCGCGGAGGCGAGGGTGTCCAGCCTGAAGGTCTTCAGGGGCACCCGTGCTTCTTCACCGACCTTGACCACGGTGAGCCCCATATCCAGGTAGAACTGGAAATGTTGGGGATCCACCAGTAAAAAAAGAACCCACATTTTCTTGCGGTGGCAGAGGTCCTTGAACTTGGCCGCCAGTTCCTCCCTTTCCTTCTCTTCCCCTACCGGGTCCCCCAGCACGATCCAGATTCGGCCCTCGATGGCGTACATCAAAAAGGCGTCGTTTTTCTTATTAAAGTAGAGGGCTTTGTCGCCCATGAGGGCCAGGGCCGCCGAGGCCCGGCGGGATTTCTTGGCCGCCTCCTGGGCCCGGTCCAGTTCGACGGGGCCGGGAAATTCGGTCTCGGGCTGGATGGGGGAAAGAAGTGACACGATGGAGAAAACCAAAAGCGTCACCGTAGCGCCCAGGGTGGACCTCAAGAACCGCGCCGAATCCTCCACGATATCAAAGGTCGTCCAAAGGTCCGCCGAGTAGTCCTCGTAGCGGTAGTTGAAAACGCCGGTCCAGATGGACCCCAACAAGACGAAGAGGATGGCCGTCACCCAGATGGGGGAATAACGCTGCTGGAAAACGGAAGTGCGCCGGGAAAAATAACGCCCACAGGGCAAGAGCGCCCCGAAAACAACGAGCAGGGTCAGGGCTTCCTTGAAATCGAAGCCCTTGAAAAGGCAACCCAGCGTGCCGGCCCCCAAGAAAACGAGGCCCAGGACATAAGCCGACTGGAGCCTTTGCTGCACCCCGCGCGCTAAAACCAAAAGCACGGCGCCCGTGACTCCGGTGAGCAAGTGGGAGCCTTCCAAAACCCAAAGCGGCATCAGCTCGCCGAGGCGGGTGATGCGGTGGGACTCCTCGGGGGTGGCGTTGGAGAAAAAAAGCAGCGAGCCGCCGAGGAAGATGAGGAAGGCGAAAGCTTGCGGCACGAAATCCGGCGCGAAGCGGTCCAGGATTTGGAGGGCCCGTTTGAAACCTTCCTTATTGCGGTTGATTTCGTAAAGGGTGAAGGACGTCAATCCCAGCACGAAAGGAATGAGGTAATAAACCAGCCGGAAAGCCAGCATGGCGCCCAGCACGTCCGAGGCGGGTAAGAAAGGCGAAAGAAGCAGGACCACCACGGTTTCCAAAACACCCAATCCTCCCGGCACCTGGCTGGCGAAGCCGATAATCTGGGACAGCAGGTAGATGGCCAGGAAAGAGGGGAAGGAAAGGGAGTTGGGCGGCAAGAGGAGGTAAAGCGCGGTGCCCGAACAGGTCCAATCCACCGAACCCACCACCATTTGGCTTACGGCAAGGCTCAGCGTGGGAGTGGGAAACTTCCAACGGAAGATCATGATGGTTTTCTTGATGAGGATGGCGCTTAAAAGGTAGGCCGTGACGGCCAGCACGCAGAAAACGCCCGCTGAGATGACGGAGTTGAAGGGCAGGTGCACGGAAGGGGGCAGTTCGGGAGGCTGTAGGAAGAAAAAGACGGCGCCCATGGTGAGAAAACCCACCCAAAAGGTCACCCCGCAGGTGACCAGAACATTGGCCGATTCACCCGCCGTCAGGCCCCAGGCGGAATAAAGCCGGTACCGGATACCGCCCCCGGTCAGGGGTGCCGCCCCAATGTTGTGGCTGAAGGTATAAGCGATGAAGGACGTCAGGGCGGTTTTGGGGTAGAAAAGGGGGTTGTTGATGTGCCGCAAGCCCAGGACGTCATAAAAGGTGAGTGCGAAATAACTGCCGAGGGCCGCCAAGAGGGCCAGGAAGAAGTTATGGGGCGGGATTTCCCTTAAATAACGAAGGACGTCCTCGTAATGGCTGGCCCTTACTTCCCGCCTTAAAACCCAGAGGGCCGCGTAGAAAAGCACCAACACCGCCATAATGCTGGCGGTTTGGATGACTTTGCCGCGGGTTTCGGTTTTTTTAGCCTGTTCCATCAAAATCTCTTTCTCACCACAGAGGACACAGAGTTCACAGAGTAAAACAAAGATTAAGACTTAACAAATTTGGCTTTCTTATTTATTTAGACAAAAATCCAAAATATTTATGCCTTACTCTGTGTACTCCGTGAACTCTGTGGTTAACAGCCTTTTAGGGCGCAAGTCGTTCCCTTTTCCATCCACTCCCCGCCTTGCGGCGGTACACCAGCCGGTCGTGCAGCCGGTTGGGGCGCCCTTTCCAAAACTCGATAGTTTCGGGCGAAAGGCGGTAGCCGCCCCAATGGGGGGGCCGGGGGATCAACCCGCCTTCGTACTTCTTTTCCAGTTCTCTCATGCGCCTTTCCAGCGCCTCCCGGTGGAAAATCACCTGGCTTTGGTCCGAGGCCCAAGCCGAGAGCTGGCTTCCCCGGGGGCGGGTGGCGAAATACTCGTCCGATTCCCAATCCGGCACCTTCTTCACCGGCCCGTCAATGCGGACCTGGCGGCTCAATTGCGGCCAAAAAAACAGCAGGCTGGCTGCCGGTTTATGGCTCAAGTCCCGTCCCTTATGGCTTTGGTAATTGGTGTAAAAGACGAACCCCTTGGGGTCATAACCTTTTAAGAGGACCATCCGCGCCGAAGGGCGGCCTTGGGGGGAAACGGTGGTGAGCGCCATGGCGTTGGCGTCCAGGACCCGTGCTTTCAGGGCTTCCTTGAACCACTTCTCAAAAAGGGGGAGCGGATTGGCGGGGGCTTCTTTCTCGGTGAGCCCGCGATTGCGGTACTCACGGCGCAGGTGGGCGATGGATGTCTTTTTCATGGGGATCGGCGTTTTCCAGGGTGAAAGTTATAATATCATAACATCCTGAGGCCGGCGGGTGCAGGTCAATCCCTTTACAATGCGGCCTTATTTTCCACTACAATAGGTTTTTGCTTATTGGCGCACCGGTTTTCCGGTGCGCCTTTTTTTACTACCAACCTAAACACTTATTTGACCCGGAGAGATGGCAGATGGGCGGTCGCCCCGAAGGGGCGCGACGAAAGTTTCCATCCGGAATTGAAATTAAATGTTTCTTTCGTCCATGCGGCTGAAGACGCATTCGTTGAGGCCAATAGGACTAAAGAACCCACAACTTAGTTAGTGTTTTGACCCGGAGAGATGGCAGAGTGGTCGAATGCGTCTGACTCGAAATCAGATTTACGCGCGAGCGTAACGGGGGTTCGAATCCCTCTCTCTCCGCCACCCTACGCTTCCTTAAACATGATTTAAGGAGGCGTAGGGTGCCTACCGAAGCCTTGGCGTAGGTAGGCCTGCTGATTCATCCCAGCTACGGGTGGCAGGCCATTTTTTTCTGCGGTAAATGTAAAGGTTGTAACTGATGTGGTATGTCTATTTCTTGGAACTCAACAACAAAGACACCTACGTCGGGTCTACCGACGATCTCAAAAGGCGTTTCCGTTCTCATCAAACCGGCGAAGTTATTTCCACCGAATCTTTCCGTCCAATAAAGCTAAAGTCATATGTGGCGGTTGAAACAGAATCCCACGCTAGAAAACTGGAACGGTATTTCAAATCTGGTTCTGGTAAGGCATTTTTGAAGAAAAGGTTTTTATAATAAAAGCCAGATCCAAAAGGACGAAGGGTGAATAAGGTTTGAAAGGGGGATCTATGGTTATCGCTTTCTTGGTCATCGGTTTGGTCGCCGGAATCGCCTCCGGCCTTTTGGGCATCGGGGGAGGGGTCCTGATCGTTCCCGCCCTCGCTTTTTTGTGCGGATTCACCCAGGAACAAGCGGTCGGCACCAGCCTGGCGGTGCTCCTGCCGCCGGTGGGCTTGGCGGCTGTCTTCGAATACTACCGCCAAGGCAACGTCAACCTGAAAGCCGCCCTGTTGATCGCGCTAACGATGTTCGGGGGCGCCTGGCTGGGTTCCTTGCTGGCCCACAAGCTGGGGGACGCCTGGCTGAAAATGGCCTTTGGGGTCTTCGTCATCGGTTTGGGCGTTTGGATGGTCGTGGCTTCCTTGAAAGGGCTGCACTTCAGCCTCAAGGATATTTAAATCCCCAAACACGGTAAAACATTTCGGAACTATGCACTTGGCGTACTTTAAGTCAAAAACCCTCGCCCCTTGGGGGAGAGGGTAGGGTGAGGGGTGACTTAGCCGTCAAATCCACCCTCATCCCGGCCTTCTCCCCTCAAGGGAGAAGGGGAAAGCAACGGCAAATGGCCTCGCTTAAATGGGTGACGTCAAAGCCATAGTTCCGAAACATTTTTACCACTAAGGTCACCAAGACCACCAAGAAAGATAAAAGCTAAGATTCGTTTTAAGAATTTATTGTTTTCGCCGTTCTTAGTGAGCTTGGTGACCTTGGTGGTTCAACGATTCTTTTCTTAATTATTTTTGGAGGAAGTCCTTGGGTCAAAGCGTTGAGCGGAAAATGAGGGCCCTCTACTTCGAGAAAACCGGCGCCCTTTCCAACCTCCAAGTGCGGGACCTTCCCCTGCCCGTCCCCAAGGACGGCGAAGCCCTGGTGCAGGTCAAGGCCGCCGCCATCAATCCCAGCGACATCGGGAATGTCTTGGGGAGGTTCCCTTTCACCACCCTTCCCCGCGTCCCGGGCCGGGATTTTTCCGGGGTCGTCCTGAAAGGTTCCTCCTCCATCGTGGGCCGGGAAGTCTTCGGCACCGGCGGCAACCTGGGTTTCGGCCGCGATGGAAGCCACGCCGAGATGCTGTGCGTCCCCGAAGAAGCGCTGTCCTTGAAACCTTCCGCTTGGTCCTACGCCCAGGCCGCCGCGTCGGGGGTGGCCTTCTTGACCGCCTGGCAGGCCGTGGTGAACGCGGGCCGGCTCCAACCCGGCGAGACCCTCCTTATCATCGGCGCCGGCGGATCCGTAGGCTCCACCGCCTCCCAAATCGCCAAAGCCCGGGGCGCCAGGGTCCTGGGCACCCTTTCCAAGGCCTCCGGCCGCGAAAGGGTGAAGCACCTTCCGGTGGACGAATGGATCGCGCTGGAC
Organism: uncultured Pseudomonadota bacterium; assembly: GCA_963770835.1. Lineage (GTDB taxonomy): Bacteria > Oederibacteriota > Muellerivitia > Muellerivitales > Muellerivitaceae > JAJPJW01. The sequence goes on along the minus strand of CAVYRH010000004.1, from coordinate 98,537 downwards.
GAGAAAAAGCTACCGGAGGCGGTCATGGACCTGACGGCCGGGAAAGGCGCCGCCCTGGTTTTTGACACCGTGGGCGGGCCTCTTTTTGAGGAAGGCTTGAAGAGCCTGGCCTTGAGGGGCCGGCAGGTGGCCATCACGAGCCCCGGGGACCCCCGGGTCGGCCTGAACCTGGTGGATTTTTACCACAAGGAACTTTCCCTGATCGGGGTGGATTCCTTAAAACGGTCTTTCGCCGAAAGCGGAACCATCTTGCGGGAACTCGTGCCCTTGGTCGAGTCGGGCAAGGTCGCGCCTCTCCGCTTGGAGACCCTTTCCCTGGAGCAAGCCCCGGCCGCCTATGAGAAAATTGCGGCCAAGGCCGCCAAGGAAAAGCAGGTCATCGTTTTTTAATTCTTCCGCCAGTCGTCTTTCCCGACATCGAACAGGAGGAATTCGGATTCCTTATTGGCTTTGACCTCGAGGGCCTTTTCCTCTTTCCCGTAAACCGCGTCGCCCGCCTTTAGTTTTGTCCCGTTGACCTCCAACCCGCCCTCAATCACTTGCAGCCAAAAGCCTGAGCCAGGCCGGATTTGATATTGAAGATTCTTCCCCGGGCCCAGGCGCGAGGCGAAAAGGTCGATGTCCTGGTGGATCACCACCGAACCGTCCCGGCCTTGCTTTGATCCGATCAAGAGAAGCTTGTCCTTCTTGTCCTCCTCCGAGAAGTGCTTCTGGTCGTAGCGGGGCTTGAGCCCCTGTTTGTCCGGGAACATCCAGATCTGGAGGAAATGAACCTTCTCCTTAGGGGAAGGATTGAACTCGCTATGAGTGATGCCGGTGCCCGCGCTCATGACCTGCACATCCCCCGGCTTGATGACCGAGCCCGTACCCATGCTGTCCTTGTGCTCCAAATTGCCCTCCAGCACGTAGCTGAGAATTTCCATGTTGTCGTGGGGGTGGCGGCCGAAGCCCTGGCCGGGTTGAACCCGGTCCTCGTTGATGACTCGGAGTGACCGGAAGCCGTGGTACTCGGGGTCGTAATAACCCGCGAAAGAGAAGGTGTGATAGCTTTCCAGCCAGCCGTGGTCCGCGTGGCCCCGGTCCTGCGATAACCTGGTTTTCAACATGGCCCGCCTCCTTTAACGCATTGGAATCTTCCGGCTGAAGGTCGGACCTTTGGTCACTTTCTTCAAGTAATTACCGCCGGGTAATCACTTGGACGCCTTTTTAATCAGGTATTTCCGGCGCTCGGGTTCCGGGAACCTCTCGATGGCGTAACGCAGCATGGTGCGCGGCATGGTCCGGTGGTGCCGCTTGAGGAATTTCTTCAATCCCCCCAGGTCCCGCTTTCCCGCCTCCCGGAGCATCCAGCCCACGGCCTTGTGCATCAGGTCTTCCTCATCCTTGACGAACCTTTCCGCCAGCTTGAAGCTATCCACCGTGTCGCCCTGCCGGATGAACCACCAGGTGGAAACCATGGCGATGCGCCGGTCCCAAAGGCTCTTCGAGCCCGCCAATTGGAAAAGAACCTTTCGGTCCTTGTCCAACAAGTGAGGCCCCACGATATAGGGCGCGCTGTCATCGACCCCGTCCCAGTTTTGGATGAACCGGCGGTTTTTCCGGTAAAAATCAAAGATCTGGTTCTTGGTTTTCTCGTCGCCCTTGCGGTATTTCAGCACCAATACCGAATTGGCCAGGGACCTTTCGTCGTGCACTCGGGAGGCCATCAGGCGGCGCAGGTCGGGCAAGGGCATTTCCCAAAAATCCTTGGCCACTTGCCGCATCAAAGGCGCGGTGACGCCGAGAAAGACGTCCTTTTCGGCGTTCTTGAAAAACCCCCTGTAGGTTTTGGCTTTTTGGGGGTTCGCGTGGCGGCGTAGTGCTTTTTTCGCCTGGGCGTAGTTGGGATTTTTCATCAGGCCGATTGCGTTATCGAAAGCACGTTGCCGTCCGGGTCCCTGAACCAGGCAACCCGGGCCCCGCCCGGGGCCTTCCAGATGCCGTGGGCGTCCTGCTTCATTCCATTGTACCTTTGGAAGACCACGCCTTTTTTCCGGAGGTCCGCCACCACCTTGCCGATGCGGGTGACTTCCCAGCCCAGGACGGTATATGTCGCGGGCTTGAAACCCTGGAGTCCGACCACCCGGATGGTATTTCCATGGGCATCCAGGACCAGGGCGAAAGGGTCTTTCCCTTGGGTACGGAAACCCAAGACCTGGGTGTAAAAAACCTTGGACCGTTCCAGGTCATGGCTGGGCACGAACCCCACCATTTCCCCGAACACCGGGGCCGTCTTTTTCGCGGGCGCCGTTTTTTTCGCCATGGTCAGCTCCTGACCTTGGGGTGAGTCATACCGTTTCCAATTGGGTGGAGAGTTTTTCCCAGTCCTTGGGCGCCAGGACCTCTTGGGCCAGGCCCTTCACCTTGCCGAAGACTTCCGGGGGGGCCGCGGCCTTCAGATAGGATAAAAAGGCCAGCCGTTCGGCGCCGTTCATGCCGGGGATCATGTAGCTGAGCATCATGCCCATGTCCTGGGGGGAGGTGCGGGCGATGATCTTCTTGAACTCCTGGCCGATTTCCTCGTCCGTGAAGTTTTCGTAAATGGCCTCGGTGATTTCCTGTTCCTCCAGTTCCATGTGGGCCAGGTAGGCCGACAGGAACCCGTTGAAGTCCAGGTAAAGCTGGTATCCCAGCCTGGATGGATCGGGGTTGGAAGAGACCCGGTTCCATGCATCCTCCAATTGGTCGACTTCCCTTTCCAGCCGGCGGTGGTCCTGCACCATCATCCGGGCGGTTCCCGGGGAACGGCTTTCCAGGAAAGGCACTTGCACAAGGTCCTCGTTCTGGCCGTGCTCCCGGAGGAAATGGATCTGGTTCGCGAATTCCATCCCAACGGCATTAACCTCTTCCGGGTCCGACCAGTCCAGGCTCCCCAGCTTCAGGGAAAGCCCCAAAAGGCCCCGGCGTAATCCCTTATGAACGTTCACGAAGACATCCATCCGTTGTTCCGAACCCATCTTTTCCTCCTGGGTTTTAAGCCCCTTCGATACTCAGCGCTGGACCTTGATGTTGATCATACCGTTCTTCAGGGAGCCGTAAAGCCTCACCCACATTCCCATGTACATCTCCTGCCCGCGGGCCGCGGAGATGTCCCCCAGGTCCAGGATGTCCGTCCACCCGAAGGACTTCAAAAGTTCCGTCACCTGCGCTTTGGCGCCAGGGTCGTTGCCGGACAGGAAGATCGTATGGTCGCCGCCGTGGAGCGCCTTGGGGTTGACCATCAGGGGCGCCGCCAGGGTGTTGAAGCATTTCACCACCTTGAGGTTGGGAAAAGCGGCCTGGATGTTTCCCGCCACCGACCGGCCTTCGCTGGCCAGCGCGTGGGGCGCGCCCTTGCTGAAGTCCAGCTCGTTGGACGTGTCGATGAGGGTCTTCGTCCCCGCCTCGCCCGCCCCGGCCAGGTGAAGGGCCTCCACCGAGGCCTGCCCGTGGGTGGCAATAATGAGAAGTTCCCCGTGGTGGGCGGCTTCCTTGAAGGTGGCGACCTTGGCTTTGTTCTTAACCGCCGCCAGCCACTCATTGAGGCTGCCCGCCATGTTCTTTTTATCGTCCAATTTCTTGGGGTCGCGGGTGCCCAACACCACGTCATGCCCCAATTCCACCAGCTTGGCCCCTAAGGTTTGCGCGACCACGCCCGATCCGATGATGCCGATTTTCATAAATCCTCCTCAATCCTTACTCAGTTCAAGACCCGGCAAGTCTATTGAGGGGCCTTTGAATAATTCAAGGCAAGTCCCGATTAAATTTTCGAAAACCCCCGGGGAAAGGATTGCATTTAAGGGTTCATGGGTCGAAACTTGAGCTTATCCGCCGAATATCTGAATCTCCAAGGAGTATTTCATGAGCCGCTATAAAGCCATGCAGGTTCCCCAAGCCAAGTCCGCTTTCCAGCTCGTGGAAAGGGAGTTGCCCCAGCCGGGGCCCGGCCAGGTGCGCCTCAAGGTGCAGGCCTGCGGCGTCTGCCACGGCGACGCCGTCGGCAAGGACGGCCATATGCCCGTCCAATACCCCCGGGTGCTGGGCCACGAGGTGGTCGGGAAGATCGACGCGGTGGGGTCGGGCGTTTCGGGCTGGAAAACGGGGGAGCGCGTGGGCGTGGGCTGGTTCGGCGGCCAGTGCTTCGCCTGTGAAAACTGCCGCAGGGGGGATTTCATGAACTGCTTCCAAGCCCAGGTCGCGGGCCTTTCCTACGACGGGGGCTACGCGGAAGCCATGGTGGTTCCCGTCTCCGCCCTCGCCACGGTGCCGGAGGGGATGGAATCCGCGGAAGCCGCGCCGCTTCTCTGCGCGGGTGTCACCACTTTCAACGCGCTGCGCAACAGCGGCGCCCGGGCGGGCGATACCGTGGCGGTGGTGGGTATCGGGGGCCTGGGCCACCTAGGCGTGCAATTCGCGGCCAAGATGGGTTTCCGCACCGTGGCGGTTTCCCGCGGTAAGGACAAGGAAGCCCTGGCGAAAAAACTGGGCGCGCACCATTACGTGGATACCGAAGCGCAAAACGTGGCCGAGGAGCTCAAGAAATGGGGCGGGGCCAAGGTCATCCTGGCCACCGGCACGGGCGGCAAGGCCATGACCGACAGCCTGGCCGGCCTGGCCCCCCGGGGCCGCTTGATGGTTTTGGGCGCCCCCCACGACCCCCTGCAGGTTTCCGCCCTGCAGTTGATCCCGGGGATGAAGTCGGTGTCGGGCTGGGCCTCGGGCACCTCGCAGGATTCGCAGGACGCCTTGAATTTCAGTTCCCTCACCGGCGTGAAGGCGCAGGTTGAGAAGTTTCCCCTGGAAAAAGCCGCCGAGGCCTATGACCATATGATGAGCGGCAAGGCCCGGTTCCGCGTGGTGCTGACCACTGGGCTTTGACGCAAACCACTTTCGAAAGCCCCATGGCCCCCAAGAAAAAAAGACCCTCCCCCTTTCTCCAAAACCTGGAACACGGCCTCCAAATCGGCGTCCGGGCGGGCTTGGCCAGCCTCTTGGCGGCTTGGACGGCCTTGAAATTGGGAATGGACTACCCCATCTACGCCGTCATCAGCGCCATCGTCGTAACGGACAGCTCCCCGGAGGTAACCCGCCGGACGGGGCTTATCCGGCTCATTGGCAACGTCATCGGGGCGGCCTTGGGCGCCTTGATCGGTTCCTTCTTAGGCCACAGCCCCCTGGTGATGGCGGCGGGCGTTCTCTTTTCTATCCTCTTGTGCGAGCTCATCGGCCTGAAGGACGCGGCCAAAATCACCGGCTATATCACGGGTATCGTCATTCTTTTTCACGGGGACTCGCCTTGGGTTTACGCCTTCGACCGTTTTATCGAAACTTCCCTAGGCCTGGGTTTCGCCATCCTCATTGGAATCAGCGCGGAAGGCTTGATGAAATGGCACGGCGATAAACCCTGATGGCGGTTAGGAGGGCTTTAAGACCTGAAGTATGGTCTTTCTCATGGCTTCCGACGCGGGCGATGGCTTTACTTTCTTGCGCCACGCCAGGGAAAGGGTCCGCTCGGCCTTGGGGCTTGAAACCCCGGCATAAGCCACACCGGGAAACTTGGCCACCATTTGGGGAACCAGGCTGATGCCCAACCCCACTGCCACCAGCGCCTGCACCGTCTCGATGCCGCCGCTCTCAAAAACCACCCGGGGTTCCAGCCCCGCCTTGCGGTAAAGATCCAGCGTGATCTGGCGGAACCCGTGGCCTGATTTCATAAGGATGAAAGGCTCTTCCGCCGCTTGTTTGAGGCTGAGTGCTTTTTTCCCGGCTAGCGGATGTTTGGCCGGCAGGGCCAAAAGAAGTTCCTCGCTCAGGATCGTCTGGTGATCGAGGCCGGGGCGAAGTCCCGCCTCGTCCATGAGGGCCAACTCGATTTCCCCCTGTTCCAAATCCCTCGCCAGGTCGGGCGAGGACTCTTCCTTTAATTGAACCTGGATTTTCGGGTAGGCCTTCCGGAAGGCGATAAGGATGGGGGGCAATAGGTGGGCGCCGGTGGTCGGCATGCAACCCAGGCTTACGCGCCCCAAGGTGAGGCCGGAGAGGGCCTTCGCGTCTTCCCGGGCCGACTCCATCTGCTCCAGGATGGTTTTGGCGCGGGGCAGGAAGGTTTCTCCCCTCGCGGTCAACCGGCCCCCTTTTCGGATGCGCTCGAAAAGCGGTCCTCCCAGCTCCTCTTCCAGCTTGGCGATTTGGATGCTCAAAGACGGCTGGGACACGTTGCATTGCCGGGCGGCTTGGGTGAAACTGCCTGCCTGGGCCACGGCGAGAAAATAGCGGAGTTGGTGGGTTTCCATAAACCCTCTCGAAAGTAATATTTATAAAAGCTATCAATAGTATATTTATTATATCTTTTACAAATATTACTTTCGAGACCTATATTGCTGTCATTGCGAGGAGTGGCCGCCGAATAGGCGGACGAGTACGACGAAGCAACCCCAGTTTAAAAAATTGGGAAACGGCGTATTTCAACTGAGGTTGCTTCGTCATTGACGATCTCCTATTCGGGGATCACTCCTCGCAATGACGGCGGTTAATTTAATTCAATGAGGTCTTCAATGAGCAAAGGCACCCTTTACAACAAAGTCTGGGACGCCCATGTGGTGGACAAGCTCCCCACGGGCCAGTACCAGCTCTTCATCGGCCTGCACCTGATCCACGAGGTCACCAGCCCCCAGGCCTTCGACATGGTGGCCGAGAAGGGCTTGAAGGTGGCCTACCCGCACCGTACCTTCGCCACCGTGGACCACATCGTGCCCACCAAGAGCCAGGCCCGGCCCTTTCAGGACAACGAGGCCGAGCAGATGATGGGCGCCATCGAGAAGAACGTGAAAAAGTTCGGGGTTCCCTTCTTCGATTTCGGCTCAGGCAACCAGGGCATCGTGCACATCATCGGGCCGGAGATGGGCCTGACCCAGCCGGGCATGACCATCGCCTGCGGCGATTCCCACACCTCCACCCACGGGGCCTTCGGGACGCTGGCCTTCGGCATCGGCACCACCCAGGTTCGCGACGTCCTGGCCACCCAATGCCTGGCCATGGACGCCCTGAAGGTGCGCCGCGTGAACGTGAACGGCAAGTTGAAGCCCGGCGTGACCGCCAAGGACGTGACCCTCTATATCATCCAGAAGCTGGGGGTCAAGGGTGGCATCGGCTACGCTTACGAGTACGGCGGAAGCGTGTTCGACGCCATGACCATGGAGGAACGCATGACGGTCTGCAACATGGCCATCGAGGGCGGCGCCCGGGTGGGTTACGTGAACCCCGACCAGACGACTTTCGACTACCTCAAGGGCCGCAAATACGCTCCCGCCGCCGAGAAGCGGGAGAAAGCCCTGGCTTACTGGAAGTCCGTGGCCTCGGACAAGGACGCCCAATACGACGACGTGGTCAACTTTGAGGGAGCGGACATCGAACCCATCGTGACCTGGGGCATCACGCCCGACCAGTCCGTGGGCGTGAACGATAAGCTTCCGGAAGTCAGTAAGTTCTCCGCTGACGAAGTAAAGACCGTGGAACTGGCTTACAAGCACATGGACCTGAAGCCGGGATCGCCCATCAAGGGCACGCCCATCAACGTGGCCTTCATCGGAAGCTGCACCAACGGGCGCCTGAGCGACCTTCGGGAGGCCGCCAAGGTGGCCAAGGGCCGCAAGGTCTCCCCGAAGGTCCGGGCCTTCGTGGTGCCCGGCTCCCAGCAGGTGAAAGCCGCCGCCGAGAAGGAAGGGTTGGACAAGGTCTTCAAGGAGGCGGGTTTTGAGTGGCGCGAGGCGGGCTGTTCCATGTGCCTGGCCATGAACCCGGACAAGCTGCAGGGCCGGGAGATTTCGGCCTCCTCCTCCAACCGCAACTTCATCGGACGGCAAGGAAGCAAGGATGGAAGGACCATGCTGATGAGCCCCGCCATGGTGGCCGCCGCCGCCATTGAAGGCCACGTGACCGATGTGAGGGAATTAATAAAATAAAAGGCTTGGCCGCAAATCGGCGCAAATACTCGCTGATTTACGGCCAAGAATAAAAAACTTTGATTCTAACTGCAAAAATCCGCGCAAATCTGCGGCTAAGGAGTTTTTCATGAACAAGATCACGCAAATCGAGGGCAGGGCCGTCACCGTCGAAGGCAACGACATCGACACGGACCGCATCATACCGGCCCGTTATTTGAAGGAAATCACCTTCACCAATATGGGCAAATACCCCTTTTACGACGAGCGTTTCGACGCCGAGGGAAAGCCGAAGGGCCACCCCTTCGACTTGCCCCAGTTTCAGGGCTCCAACATCCTTTTCGTGAACCAGAATTTCGGCTGCGGCTCTTCCCGCGAACACGCCCCCCAGGCCCTCATGCGCTGGGGCATCCGCGCCGTCGTGGGGGAATCCTTCGCGGAAATCTTCGCGGGCAATTGCACCATGCTGGGAATCCCCACGGCCACGGTAAGCCAGGCCGAAATGCAAAAGCTCCAGGCCCTGGTAAGGGAAAAGCCCCAAACGAAGTTCTTACTGGACCTGGAAAAGAAATCCCTCTTGAGCGAGGGTAAGGAGCATTTGAAGTTCGAGATCCACGAATCCAAACGCAACGCCCTGGTCAACGGCACCTGGGATTCGACGGGATTGCTTTTGGCCAACGTCGGCAAGACCGCCGAGGTCGCGAAGAAACTACCTTATGTAAGTGGTTTCTAAATAGCTGTCATTGCGGGGATTGACCGTCCGCCGCGACTCTGCGTAAAAGCAACTAAGACCCCCTAACAAAAACCTGTTTCACCACCAAGCTCACCAAGGACACCAAGAACGACTAAAGACAAAGATTCTTAAAATGCCGAAAATCCTATGTTTGATTTTTGCTTTTCTTGGTGACCTTGGTGGTTAAATTGGGTTTTAATCTTTCATCTTTTGAGGGACGCCATGCCGAAAGACGATTACGTCCACCAGCACCTTTCCGATTCCGAGGAATACGGCCGCCTGCAGAAGATCGAGAAACTTTTAGACCCCCGGACCCGGGGGTTCCTTGAAAAGCTTGGCCTAAAACAAGGGATGTCCTTCCTGGAAGCCGGGGCCGGCGGGGGCGGGTTGCTCTCCTGGCTTTTTAAGGCCGTGGGCCCCAAGGGAAACGTCCTGGCCGTGGACATGGATACGCGTTTCATCCGGGAAATCCGGCATCCGAACCTGCAAGTCCTGGAAGACGACCTGACCCGGATGGACTTGGGATCCGAACGCTTCGACTTCATCCACGAGCGCTATGTCCTGAACCACATCCCAACCTACCAGGACGTCTTGAAAAAGATGAAGGCGGCCCTGAAGCCCGGGGGATGGCTTCTCTTGGAAGACGCGGACACTTCCGGGGGGCGGCTCGAAACCACTGACCCGGCCCGGTTGAAGGCCTTCAACGCCATACCCCAGGCGCGGAAATTATTGTTTTCCTCAAAGGGAATGGATTCTTCCTTTGGCCGTCTCCTGCCCGGCCTGCTGCGCGAAACCGGGTTCGCGAAAATCGGAGAGGAAACCTACGCCCCCCTGGACCGGGGCGGGGAAGGCATGGCGGAGATTACCCGGCTCTCGGTCTTGGGGCTTTGGGACAAGTACCTGGAAACCGGGGCGGCCACGGAGGACGACTTGAAAATCTTTACCGAAATGGCCGCCGACCCCGGCCAATCAGCCGTTTACTATTCCACCGTTTCCGCCTGGGGCCGGAAACCGTCTTAACCAAAACGGCCCAAACAAAGGCTTTTGCCACGCGCCCTGAAGCTACAAACCAGCTTCGAAGCACGGATTCATGGGATGAATGGGATACGGAACTATGCGCTTGGCAAAGCACGTTTTAAGACTGGCCTTTTAGCCGTGGTTACTCCCTCTCCCTTGAGGGGAGAGGGCCGGGGTGAGGGTGATGTAGCTAATTAAAAGCACCCCTCACCCTACCCTCTCCCCCAAGGGGCGAGGGTTTATTGGGTTGCTGTGCCAAGTACATACTTCCGATGGGATAAAGGGGATGGATTTGGGAAAATCGAATCCTAAAAACCCGGAAATTCATTTAAGTTTAAACCAATGGATAATTGGTTTTTGCCATCTGGGTTAATCCCATTCATCTGTGGCTAAAGATTGTTTGCTTTTCGGTGGTGAAACATGCCTGAACAAACCTGGGAACGCGCCCAAGGGCGCGCCGGAGCCGGTGAGATGGGCCTTCCTATCGCCCCAAAGGCCCCTAAAATACAGGGCGTGGCGAAAAAAAATCTTCAAATCATCGACATCGTCCGCACCTTCTCCATCCTTCCCGTCCTCATCCTCCACCAGTGGGACCGGGCGCTCCCGCCCCGGCAGCCCTTCCTGAGGGATTTGTGGACCGCCATCGCCGATAAAGGCTATTTCGGCGTTTCCCTTTTCTTCGTCGTTTCCGGCTTCCTCATCACCCGGCTCATCGACTCCAACTTGGGCGGGTTGGAGCGCCCGGACCTTAAGCGTTTCTACGTCCGCCGCGTGGCCCGCATCTGGCCGCTGCTGGCGCTGGTGGTCGCGGTGGGGATCACGGTGGTTTACGGGGGCGTTCCCCTGCCCCCCGAATCGCACGGCATGTTCACGGGATCCCACTATTCCCTCAACGGGGCCTTCTGGCTCGCCCTGGCGGCTTTTATGTTCAATTGGCTTTTGATGTGGAGGCAGTCCGGGCTCAACGGATACGGCCTGCACTGGGACGTGCTGTGGTCCATCGCGATCGAGGAGCAGTTTTATTTGCTTTACCCCTGGGTGCTGAGGGCCTTGGGGTCGCGCCGGCGGCTGGGGGTGTTCCTGGCCTTGGTTTTCGCCCTGGGGCTGGCGGCCCAGGGGGCCGCCTACCTCTACCGGCCCAACGACCTTTTCTTAAGCTTCATGAATTCCTTCACCGGGTTCGAGGAGATCTCTATCGGGGCCTTGCTCTACCTGGCCGTGGAAAGGTTCGGTAAATCCCTGTCGGGTCGGCCGGGCCTTTGCGCGGCTTTCTGCCTTTTGGGAGGCGGGGTGATGGCCGGGGCCTACTTCCATCCCTACGCGGACAAGACCCTGCTTTGGACGCCGACCCTCCTGGACCTCGGGCTCTTTCTCTTTTTGCTGGGCGGCATCCACCTGTCTTTTTTTGAGTCGAAACTTTTAACTCCCCTTTCCCTCCCGGGTAAGGTCAGTTACGGGATGTATTTGTGGCACGCTTCCGTCCTTTCCTGCCTCCTGCCCCTCATGGTGCATTGGGATACCTGGACGGCCTTCCTGGTTTTCGCCTCGGCGACCTTCGCCTGGGCCTACCTGTCCTACCGTTTTTTCGAGGTCCCGGTGAATCATTGGGTCCGGCGCAGGCTGGGCCTGGCGGGTTGACGGGGGGCCGGCGCAAGGAAAGGCGAAGGAATAGTTTATGAACTTAAGTGAGCCGATCCCTTGGCGCCCGGGATTCGATGCTTTAGAAGGAGTGTGATCCGATGACGTCCCAAACCTGGAACCCGCAAGATTACGATAAGAACGCACGCTTCGTCACCGACCTGGGCGCGGGAGTGGTGAAACTGCTGGACCCCCAACCCGGCGAGCGAATCCTGGACCTGGGCTGCGGCGACGGCGTGCTCACGAAAAAGTTCGTGGATTCCGGCTGCCGGGTGGTGGGCGTGGACGCCAGCCCGGAGTTCATCGTGGCCGCAAGGGCCCTGGGGCTGGATGCCCGCCTCATGGACGGCCAGGCCCTCACCTTTAAAGAGGAATTCGACGCGGTCTTCAGCAACGCGGCCCTGCATTGGATGAAGGACTTGGAGGCCGTGATCGACGGCGTTTGGCGGGCCCTGAAACCCGGCGGCCGTTTCGTGGCCGAGATGGGCGGCAAGGGCAACATCGCAAGGATTGAAAAGGCCACCCGCCGGGCCCTGCGGAAACGCAAATTGGATAAGAAGGTCCCCGAGCCCAACGCCTATCCCTCGCGGGAGGAATACCGGGACTTGCTGGAAAAGCGGGGGTTCTCCGAGCCGGCGATCGTTCTTTTTCCACGGCCCACTACCCTGCCGAAGGACATCAAAACCTGGCTCAAAACCTTCCGGAAAAACTATATCGAGGCCGTGGCACCAGAAGAGCGGGAGGCTTTCCTGGAGGAAATCCAGGAGGAGTTGCGGCCTTTCCTTTGCAGCCGCGACGGCCGTTGGACCGCCGATTACGTGCGGCTTCGCTTCGCGGCTTTTAAGCCCCAATGACCCGGGCCACCGGCGCCGAGCCAAGGTCTTGCGTCCAATTATGTTTCGCCGCGAAACATAATTGGACGTGAGAATGGGAGGCGGGCCCTGGAATCAAAAATATCAAAAAAACCTTATTTTTGCTGTCGCGCGGTGCATGCCTATCCGCAAAGCGCATGTAAAGTTATGGGTTTAGCGAGTGCACAGGCGGTTAAAGCTCTGTGGAATAAGGAATCCGGGTCATGCCGTCGGTTGAAGCGATAGGTGTATTCGGCCAAGTAACGGCCAACATATCTGACTCCTACCCCATGATGGGTTCCAAGAATCCATGTCTTGGCATTGGAAATGAACTTATGAACCCACGGCAACCAGCGGTCACAAGCTTGACGGTTTCTGTCCATTTTCTCGTATTCCACCGTTACGTTTTCCAGCTTCCTTAAACGGGAACTAGCGTCCATGCATATCCGCGAGTCCTTTTGGATGGCTTGATTGACGAATTCGTTGGCATGCCAGAGGGTTTCAGAGGCCACTTTCACTTTGGCAAATCCAGCTTTTGGCTTTTTTCGACCTTTCTCGTCCACCCATTCCTTACTTTCAACCCCAATAAGTAATGCGACTTGATTGTAATAACGACGACGCCCTAAAAAAGCCCCATCCAATTCGATCAAATCCTTGAGCTGATAGGGTTTTTCCCGTTGTTCCAAAGCTTCCCGCATCTTTTGCAGCATCCCCCAGACTGTTTCGTAACGTCTCCCCAGATGCCGTTTAAGTTCCTCGGCCGCCATGCCTCTTTTACCTTGCATGACAAAACCGATAGCCCTCACCCAAACGAGCAAGGGAAGCTTGGAATGCTGGAAAATGGTTCCTGCCCGCACCCGGATTTGTTTTGAGCAAGAGTCACATTGCCTTATTTCCGGGCGACTTTGATGCTGCCAATAGCTTTCGTTCTCACAGTGGGGGCAAATAAAAGCTTTTCCCCCAAAACGACTCTTCCAGATCCACTCAAGGGCTTTCTTCTCAGTATCAATTTCCCTGAAAATCTCAACCGTTTTCATCCGCTGGTAGTTCATGAAACACCTCCTTCAGTGGATAGAATACGCTTGTATTCCTTTATTTCAACATGCGCTTTGCGGATAGGCATGCGCCGTGCAACACCAAAAATAAGGGTTTTTTGAAGAATCCGAAACCAAGCCGTTCTTGCGTCCAATTATGTTCAGCCGCTGAACACCTGCCCGGGGGTAGTGTTACAGTTTGAAAAGAAAATGTTACTCCACCCTCACCCCGCCCTCTCCCCTCAAGGGAGAGGGGGAAACATGGCAAAGAAACCCTCGCCCCTTGGTTTTGGTTTTGAGGGTACACAGGGGGGTCTCCCTGTGAGAGCCTTTCGGGAGATGGGTAGGGTGAGGGGTGCCTTGAGGTCGTCCAATGCAAAATGACACACTACCTTCCCGGGCGGACCTAAAGTAGAGAATGGTCTTTTTTGCTGTCATTCCGAGGAGCAGCGCCAATAGGCTCGGTTTGCAACGTGGGAATCTCAGGTTTTTAGGAGTGGATATGGAAGGACCGTCTTTGAAGGGCTTTCTAAAGGGACTCTTAGGGATGGATAAGCCCCAACCAGCCCCGGGCTCCCCTACCTACCGCCGCCCCGACTTCTACCCCAGCGGTTCCCTCACCGGCGGCCGCCCCCCATGCGCCCAAACCCCCATCCGAAGCCTATCTCAAGCGCCGGAAGGGCCGGATAGCCCACCCGGACACGTCGGGATTTATCCGGGTCATGGCCCCCTATCTCTTGGCCAAGGGGGAGGTCACCCCCGGCCAGATGGCCCAGGACCTGGGCCTGCCCAAAAGCACCCTCGTTTACAACCTAAACCGGCTTTTAAGGATCTGCCAGGGGGAAAAGAAATTCCGGTATCGTGACGTTCCGGCGGATTTTGTAGTGGATAAGCTTCTAGGTGGAAAGCGCCTAGAAAGGGTCGGGGCTGGCAAATACACCCGATACCGCCTGGTCGATGGTCCGTCCCAAGGTTCAGAAGAAACCTCAACATCCTGACGGCCTATTTTTCTGGGGGAAGTTAGCCGGACCCCTTTTTCTTTTGTAAAAGACAGAAAAGAAATTTGAATGAATTCCAAATTAATATTTGTATTTGTCTTGTACAAAATCAACAATTATTGAAGGGTTTGCCGGTTTTTTATAATCCCATTTTTTTGTTAAGTCCAGAAACCTACTTCTATATTCGTTCATCACTAATTCTCTTAAGTTTACTCTTTTGGTTATTGTGATTTTTTCATTCTGATCGGACACCAAAGTCAATTCAAAATAAAAATTATCCGTTAACGCTTCTAATGATTGATAAAAATCAGGACTTTTTTGGTCATCTGTGTGAAATGTTGTATCCCACAAAAATTGACGAGCTGATTTACCCGGAATCTTTATTTCTGAATTTTCTATTAATATATCTTTTGTATCTTCTTCGAACATCATTCCTGTAACGTCAGGACCTGCCGTCCAACCATTTGAAATTCTAAATTGTTCCGGGAAATAAATTTGCAAATGACAAATTCTCATTACATCTGTTCGATTAAGTGCTTCAACAGCATAGAAAATATGTATTTTAGGATCTGGAATATTTTCGTTTTTGTCATCCATTCCAAAATCAATACGAGGCGGTGAGGTTCTGAATTTAAAATCGATTGGCTTTTTGGTTTGCCAACAATAAACAGTGAGAACAAAAATTAAAAAAAATATTGCTCCGATGATGAAATAAAAAGATACTTTTTTTTATTATTTCCTTCTTCAAAGTAAACAATAACCACAGCTAAAACACTTCCAATTATTAATAAAAATATCCCCAATAAAAATTTATATAATTCGATAGCGTCTGATGTAACTATGAGCCCAAACCAACTACTACCAAAAAATAAAATTGTTCCTCCCATTTGTAAAAGGGAAATTGTTTTCTTTTTCTTATAGTTTTTCATATCTAATTATATTCGAGTAGAAGAGCCGAGTTTACCAAAATTGAGAAAAGAAACGGGGTCAGGCGTCCATTTTAGGAAATCCTTTCAATATTTCCCTGCGCAATCCCCTTCACTAAAGTTTCAGAGGACAGTCAGCTCCTGCATGCGCTGAAGCTCCGGCGGACAGATCCGAGACCGGCCGATAGTTCATTCCAATCGGAACCGAATAATTGGAAGTTGGTCATAAAAACCTCTTGATTTTTGGGACTTATATAGATGACTCCCTATAAGTCCAAAGCATTAATTTTAGTTTTTTGCGTCATCTGTTCGGTTATGTTTTGTGCCTGGAACCGGGCCATTATGATTCATTTGCATCATAAAACAGTATTGCGTCCAATGTTTTTTTCCGAATATATCTTTATACCAAATTGTTCCGTAGACATAGATGGGTGCTCCCTTTTGGAAGAGTTTGCTCATAATCATTTGAAAACCTGGTTGAAGGGAACTGGTAGTGCAGAGATAGCCTGTACCAGCGGCACACAATCCTTTTTCAAACGGTTCTTTTGGTTCATCATCCTTGTTGGGAATTCTATTTTCATCAACATCCATTCCAATTCTGGAATGGATTTCCAAGGCGGGAGTTTTCCCTGTGTTTTCAAAAGTGACATCAAAATAGATTTCATTAAGGATTGGATGTGGTTTAACGTCGGAAGGTGCCATCCAAGCTCTTTGATCTATTCGTTGATCGATTCGCATTTCATCAAGTTGTTGGTTCATAACATCTGCTTGCGTTTTCATTGCACCAAGTTGGTCATGCATTGTTCCGAGTTGGCACCAATAAATTATTGCTGTGATACTGCCAGTAGCAAACAAACAAATAGTAACCTCTGAAAAACTCCCTGTTTGGGTTTGAAACCCCGCTCACCAGGGTTTTCGAACCCGTTTGGAGATGTTTTTGTTTCTCCAAGGGTGTTGCACTTACTCCTAGAACTCCTTTTTTGACCCTTCTTGCGTCCTCTGCCTCTGAAAAACTCCTCTTAGCTCAAGCTATCGCCAGCTTTACCGCCCTTTTCCCATTAAATGCGATGCCGCAGATCAAAACCCAAATCTTGTTCCGCGCCATCCCGTAGTACCTCATCCGTCCCATCGAACACCACCGCTTCAAGGTACTCATTGTCGCCTCGATTCCGCACCTCACACGGCCCCAAGTTTTGTTTTGCTTCACCTGTCTCTGGGTCAGCTTCTGTCCCCGCCAAATCCGATGCAATACACGATTCCGAATCCCTCGTTCCTCCAAATGTTCATCGTGTTCCGCCGACCGGTAGGCCTTGTCGGCGTAGGCCCGCTCCACCCCACGGGGAACCATGTCTTTGAAATGTTCGTGATCGTGTTCCTCAATATGACTCAAATCCATCTTCCGAATCAGGCCGCTTTTCTCATCTTGGCCCACATGAACCTTCATCCCATCCACGGCTTTACCTTGCCGGGAGGTGTAATGGACATCCTCGTCCACCGGCTTTCCGTCCTGGTCCCTGGATTCCGGTTTACAGGCTCCCTCCACCAGGGTGGAGTCCACAATGGCCCCTTTCTTTACCAAAAGACCTTTGCGGTCCAAGCCCTGTTGCACTGCCGCCCAAACCCGATCTATCAACCCGGCTTCCCGGAGTCTTTCCCGAAACTTCACCAAAGTGGTGTCGTCAACGTGGTACTCCCGCACCCCTTCGCCCACGAACCGCTCGAAACTGCGCCGGTCATGGATTTCTTGGACTACTTCCACATCCGACAGGCCGTACCAGGATTCCAGCAAAAGGCATTTAAACAAGATCAAAGGCGGAATGGGGGGCCTTCCCGTAGTGCCCCGGTACATTTCCATCAGTAATTTCTCGATCTTCGGGAAGTCCAGAACCTTATCCACTTCCTCCAGCATGGTCTTTTTGAGCCGCCGGTTCTTGTCCTCGTACATCCCGAAGCTCATTTGCATGGATTCCCTCCGTCTGGAATGCTGGTATTATATTTCAAGCATTTAGACGAAGGAGTTTTTCAGAGGTTACAAATAGTAAAAAAGGCTATTACTTTGTCGGTCCATTTAACTTTATCTTGAATGGGTTTATTTTCTTTATCGGCTTCATTCTGAATTGGTTGGCTTTTGATTACTGTGATAGATTTAGTCAAAACAGGTTTGGGTGGTTCCTTTTTTTTATGTTCGAGATCGGAACTTTTTTTTGTGTTTTTCACTCTTTGCCAATCCTTTTGGGTATACAAGTATTTTAGAAGAAAAACGGCCTTGTTTGAGACCTAAATAAATCTTACTTTTGATAAATGGTACTTGACTCCCTACAGGGAGTCAAGTACAATGGCTTCGTTGGATAAAACGGGGCAAGAGGTGGAATATGAAAAACACAGCGATTAGCACTTTTGAACTCTTCAAAATGTTCCCGGATGCGGAATCCGCAAGGCTTCACATTGAGCAACGCCGTTGGCCTGATGGGGCTATTTGCCCTTTTTGCAAAGAGGCCAAAAGAATCGCCATTCGGAAGGACGGTTATTATCGCTGTAACGCCTGCCTTCAAGACTTCACCGTCCGCACGGGAAGCATCTTTGAGAGAAGCCATATCCCGCTTCACAAGTGGTTATATGCCATGTACCTCCTGGTTCGGCAAGGAAGGGCATTTCTTCGATGCAACTCTCGAAGGAGATTGGCGTTACTCAAAAAACCGCCTGGTTCATGCTTGGCCGTATTCGTGAGGCTTGCGGAAACGATTATTCGACCTTGAGCGGTACCGTTGAAATTGACGAGACTTACGTTGGAGGCAAAGAGAAGAACCGCCACTTCAATAAAAGAGCCGAAGGCAGAGAAGGGCGAAACTTGGATGTTAAAACGGCTGTCTTGGGGATGCGTGAACGTGGCGGGAAAACCAGAGCGCTTCCCATCAAAGCTGTAAACAGCGTCATTCTTTCCGATACCGTCATTTGGAACGTCAAAGAAGGAAGCACTATCAACACCGATGAAAACCACGGTTACCGGCCTTTGGACGACCTTTATAAACACGAAACTGTTAATCACCATTCCAAAGAATATGTCCGGGGCAACGTAACCACCAACAGCATTGAGAGCGTGTGGGCGGTTATGAAAAGAGGCCTTAACGGGGTCTATCATCACGTGGACAAGAAGCACCTAGCCCGTTACGTCAACGAGTTCACTTTTCGCTTAAATGACGGCAACGTGGAACGCACAAGCCAACAACGGATCGCCAGTCTCTTAGACGCTTCCATCGGGAAAAGGCTCACTTTTGAAGATTTAACGAAGGCGGTGTGATGACAAAGGCCAAAGAACAAATTAACCAAATGCTGGATATGATTTTCAAATACGGGAGGCACAAACCAAAAATTAAGCCGAAAAAAGCCAAAAAGAAAAAAGGGAGTTAACTATATAAGTCCCTGATTTTTTTAGTATACACTCGTATACCACTCCCGCAGGAAAAAGAAATTTAAAAACCGGGGAGGGCCGTATGAACGATTTATTGGTGGGAAGAATCGAAAGAATTCTCGAACACGATCTGGACCTTTACCGGTACCGGTTCGCCGTCCAGGAAAACGGCCTGGCTTGGTTTTCCCTGTACCGGAAGATCAACGGTTTGTTGATGGTCCACAGCCTGAATTACCAGAACCCGAAAAATTTACCGTTCAAGGCTATCGAAAAAGCCGAGTTGGAATTAAGACTTGAGATTTCAAAGGATGGATTAGAGAAGGCCATGGAAAAAACGGGTTCGATGGCTTTTTTCATCAACAACTTTGACCGGCTATTCCAAAACAGCATGACCGAGAAGGAGGATGTCTTGGATTTTGTGTTGTCTTCGTTCCAGAAATTCGACGATGCCCAGGAAGTCGCCGAGGCCATTTGGCAAAGCTAGTAGGATGCTGAAAAAGTCCGCGTGGACCACAATCCCATAGCCTTGGAATCCAGGTTTCCATTTGTTACCATAATGTAGCCAAATTGGATACAAAATGGTTACAAGGAGCGTGTGATGAAATTCCTTCAAGTCCGTGAAATGAGGACCCATTACGGAAAGGTGATGGAGCAGTTGCGCAAGGACAAGAAAATCGTCCTGACCAACAAGGGAAAACCCGTGGCGCTCCTGACCGAATTGAACGAGGATAATTTCGAGGACCGTCTAGCGGGTTCCAAGAGGCCAAGTTTGGCCTCCGAACCCCCGGCCGCCTACGCTGTGGATGATCCGGAGATACTGAACGCTTGGATCAAGGAAGCGGAACGGCGTTACGACGACTATTTGGCGGGAAAAACTAAGGCGATTCCAGCCTTCGAGGCCCTTGAGAATATCCGCAAAAAATATAAAAAATGACGGAACTATGCACTTCACATACATTTTCTAGAAATAATGGTTGTTTTTCCCTTACCCCTTCTCCCTTAAGGGGAGAAGGTTGGGATGAGGGTGGTTTTGCAAGGGAAAGACACCCCTCACCCTACCCTCTCCCTGGCTGGCGCCCACAGGGAAAATCCCCTGTGTACCCCTCAATTCGAAAGGCACAAGGGGCGAGGGTTTCCTTGTTTGTATGTGAAGTGCATAGTTCCGAAAAATGATCCTGGAAATACTTCCCGCCGCGAATGAGGAAACGGAGAGGGCATTTTTATATTACGAATCACAAACGGCGGGCCTGGGCTTCCAATTCCTGGCCGTTCTCCAGGAGGGTTTTGGGCGCATCCTTTCCCATCCGCGGGCTTGGGCGGTTCTTCTGGGTGCGCGCTTCCCCTTTCATCGCCACTTACTCAAACAGTTCCCTTATGGAATTATTTACCGTCAAAAAGGGAACAAAATTACGGTTGTGGCGGTCATGCACTTGTCCCGCAAGCCCGGCTATTGGAAAAATCGGGATAAAAAGCGTTGACTCAAAAGGAATCCCCTTGGCCCTAACATCCACCCTCTACCGGTTTACCATCGACTTGTCCGACGTGGACCGCAACCTCTACCAGACCCTGGAATTCCGCGCGGCCATGCACCCCAGCGAATCCCTTCCCTTCTTCGTGACCCGCGTCCTGGCCTACGCGCTCAATTACCGGGAAGGCCTGGAATTCTCCGCCGGCATCAGCGCCCCCGACGAGCCCGCCATCCGCGTGACGGGCCTGACCGGCGGGCTGGACCTTTGGATCGACATCGGAAACCCCGCGGCCAAGCGCATCCACAAGGCCTCCAAGGCGTCCAAGGAGGTTAGGATTTACACCCACAAGGACGCCCACCTGCTCGCGAAGGAACTCCAGGAGGAAAAAGTGCACCGGCTTTCGGAAATCGGTTTGTTTTCCTTCGACCAGCGCTTTTTGAACGCCTTAGGCGCCACCCTGGACCGGGACAACCATTGGGAACTGACGAGAACCGAGGGGGAACTCTATGTGGGGGTTGGGAAGGATTCCTTCCAGGGCCGCCTGGAAAAACATCCGCTATGAGCGAACTGGTATGCCTCAACTGCGGCCGGGAAATGGAATACGACTGGGCGCCCTGCCCGAATTGCGGGTGGAAATCTCCGGAACCTTGGGATGAAGCAAAAGGGGAAGACGAGGAATTCAGGCCTAATCCAAAAGCGGGCTTTCTCTCAAAACCCCGCCACTGGATTCAAGGAACCGTTTGGATACTTTTTGCCGCGGGCCTCGTTGGATTGCTGGCTTGGCTCTTTCATTCCCATTAATGGAAGTATTTCAATAAATTGACGTACAACAAATAAGAGCCGAATGAAAGGAACCCGGCCCCCACGATAATGGCGTTCCATACTTTAAACCGGTACATCCAGGTTCGGGCCAGCTCGGCCCTTTCCTCGGGGGTCTTCGCCTTTTGGCCAAGGGTGGCGTAAAAATCCCTGAAAGCAATCAGGATGATGCCCACGATGATGAGCAGGACGTCGTATAAAATCGCCTTCATGGAATCCCCCGCTGGTTGAAGAATAAATCTCAGCGATTATCATCGCCCAATCGCTAGGACACTTCCACGAAAATTCACTTTCTGATCCTTAAAGATCACTTTTGTTTCCGGTACTATAGTTTTGACATAAGAACCAAAAACGAGGTCTATTCGCGGTTGTTTTTCACCTTCTCCCTTGAGGGGAGAAGGAAGGGATGAGGGTGGTTGAAGCGAGTGTCGCTCCCCCTCACCCTGCCCTCTCCCTCAAGGGGAGAGGGTTATATTATTTGTTATGCCAAGCGCATAGTTCCATTTTTTTATGGTTTCCCATCCGGCCTCCTAAAAAACCGGGTAAAATCGGCTCACTTCAAAATCCAAGGAGCCCCATGCGCCTTCCCGCAGCCGTCCTCGCCGGTCTTATCCTCCTTGCCCCGGTTCATCCGGCCCGTGCCGCCAAGTTTAGCGATGTTACGGACAACGGGCCTGTCGGGAAATATGAAAAATTTGAGGCCACATTCAGTTTAGGCAAAACCTACGCGAACCCCTTCGACCCGGCGCAGATCGACGTGACGGCGGTTTTCACCTCTCCCACGGGCGTGGCGCACACGGTGAAGGGTTTTTATTTCCAGGATTACCAACGAAGCGGAACCGGGAATTCGGAGGTCCTCACGCCCCTGGGCACTCCTGTTTGGAAAGTACGGTTCGCCCCTGACGAAACAGGCGCCTGGACCTACCGCTTGCAAGCGGTGGACGCCTCGGGCGCGGCCCGCGTCGCCGCGAAGCCTTTCACGGTGACCGCCTCCTCCAATCCGGGTTTCGTGCGGATTTCAGCCAAGGACCCGGATTACTTCGCCTTCGATAACGGCGGCCCCTATTTCCCCCTGGGCGAGAACATGGCCTGGGGCGGCGGGAAGACCCTCGATTACGACCATTGGCTCCCGGCGCTTGCCGCCGCGGGGGGCAATTACATCCGGCTCTGGCAGGCGCCCTGGAGCACCGAGATCGAATGGGCCTATTCTTACGGCCCGGACACGAAGCTCCCCGGCGACTACTCGGACCGGATGAAGGAAGCTTGGGAGCTGGACTATATCCTGAATCTCTGCGTGCAAAAGAAGGTCTACGCGCTCCTGTGCCTCGTCAACCACGGCAAGTTCTCCTCCACCACCAACCCCAACTGGGACAGCAATCCCTACAACAAGAGGGCCAATCCCAAAGGCGGCTTCCTGGATGCGCCCGAGCAGTTTTGGACCAGCCCCCGGGCCATGGCTTTCCTCCAGCGCAACTGGCGTTACTTGATCGCGCGCTACGCCTATTCCACCTCCCTGGAATCCTGGGAAATCTTCAACGAGATGGAATGGACCGACCATTATTCCGACCACCTGGGGGAATCGGTCACCTTCCACCAGCAAATGGGCAGCTACTTGAAGGCCAACGACCCCTACCACCACCTGGTCACCACCAGTTACGCCAACGCGCTCAAATGGCCCGCAGATATCTGGAAGGCGGGAATGCAGTTCACCCAGGAGCACAACTACGGCGGGACGGATATGGCCCAGGTGGTGGATGGGCTGACCGGCCAGATGAAGGCGAATAACCCGGGCAAACCCTTCGTGGTGGGCGAAATGGGCATCGGCGGGGCCGGCGGCTCTGAGAACCAGAAGGATCCCACGGGCATTTTCATCCACAACACCAATTGGGGTTCGTTCACCGCCAAGGCCGCGGGCGGCGGCTTTCCTTGGTGGTGGGACAATTACGTGGGCCCCAACAACCTTTACTGGCGCTGGACGGGCATCGTGGGTTTCGTGGCGGGCGAGGACCTGGACGCCCGGGGCTACCAGCCCATGGCCTTCCAGGTGACCACGCCGGGCTCGACGGACCTTAGCTTTTCCCCCGGCAACAACGGCTGGGGGGTGAAGGCGCCGCAAAACCTGTTTAACCTCACGCCCGACGGGGGGGTGAACCCCCCCGAGTCCAATTTGACCGGCTTCGTCTACAGCACGGCCAAGGCCGAATTCCGTAACCCGCCCACTTTCCACGTGACGCTGGCCCAGGCGGCGGAGTTCCGCGTGGCCTTGAACACCGTCTCTTCCTGGGGCAGTCCGAAGCTCACCATCACCCTGGACGGCCAACCCACCTCGGTGGCGGACCTGCCGGTGACCGCCAACAGCGTTTACGGGATCAAGGTTCCCGCGGGCACCCACGACCTGTTCGTGGACTCGACCGGCACCGATTGGGTGCAGGTGGCTTCCTACACGCTCACCCATTTCGTGGGGGCCCTGCGTTGCAAGGCCTTGAACGGCAAGAACCGGGTGCTGGGACGGGTGCAGTCTCGCACCTTCACGTTCGGCAGCGCCCAAACGCCCAAGGTCGAGGGGGGAAAATTGATGCTGAAGGGCCTCAACCGGGACGGGGCCTGGAACCTGGAATGGTGGGACACCGACAAGGGCGTGAAGACGGGGGGGACAAAGATAACAGTCGCCCAGGGCGCTGCGGCAGTTGCCTTGCCCGTCCTCACGACCGACCTGGCCTTTAAGGCTTCCTACGCCGGTGGCAACTAGGGGGGCTTCAGGATCAACCGTTCATTAGTAGAAAATCATTAAAAGAAACAAGCAGCCGCAAAAGCCAGGAAAGCCAAACCCGAACCCAGTTGGACACCCGCCAACACCTTATCCGGTAATAACTTGCCAGCTTTTGAAACCAATCCTACCCAAGCTACCCACCACATGAAAGAACCCACCCCAATCCCCAAAGCCACCGAAAAGGGCGCAAAAAGGCCTTCTCCGGGCTTTTCCAACCCCCTGGAAAATATCAACGCCATAAAGGAGAGGATCGTGGCGGGATTCGAAAGGGTAAGGCCAAAGGCTGAAAACCAGGTTCCTCCATGGCTACTGGCTTCCACCCGTTTCAATCCGGGTTTTTTAAGAAATATGGAGAGGCCTAAACAGGCCAGGAAAATTCCGCCACCCATCCTCAGCCATTTTTGGTAATGAAGAAAGGCCTGCAAGAAACTAAACCCTGAAACTGCCAGGCCACCATACAGGAAATCCGCGCAGGCAATGCCAAAACCGGTGAAAAGCCCCGCAGCCACCCCCTTCCGCAAGGTGCAGTGCATGCAGAACAGGGACATGGGCCCCACCGGGGCCGCAACCATAAGGCCGAACAGGATTCCCTGCAGGAAAAACATTGACCCCTCCGAATTTATTTAATTGGAAAGTCTTATTTTCACCAATGGGCACCGGAACAGACGATCCATAACAAGATAAAAGAGGCGGCTGCGCTTAAAACACCCCCAAGAATGAATCCGGCGATGAGGCCTGGCTTTTTGGCCATCACCGAGTAAATCAACACCCCTATAAAACAAAAAATAAAGGATGGCCCAAAATAGCGGCCGCAGGAGAAAGTTACAGCAATACAAACGAGGAACAAACCAGAACCGATGCCGATGTCGGAACATCCCTTATTTTCCAACCGTGGCCCCCCCGTCCTTGGATCCGAATTGTTGGATGAGCCCTTGGAGGAGGCGGGATTTTGATGACCGCAGTTTCCGCAATAAACCGGGTCCCCTTCGTTTTCAGTCCCGCAGTTGGGGCATTTCCACATGGGAACTCCTTTTCTTTCTACGCGGGGCTTAGCTCAAGTTGCTGTTGCCATTGTTGTAGGCCTCCGCAAAAAGAATAACCTGATTTATTGGATAAAAGCGGTGGGCCCTTTTCCGGAACAAACCACATAAATGTAAATAAAAAAACAAACAATCAATAACACCACGATGCACACAAGAATCAACACGACTTTCAGGCAACCGCCGAGAAAACTTTCATCATTCTTGGCGGGTTGTTGTTTTCGATTCATAAAATATGGCTCCCCACAATGATTAATATTTCATTTCTGGCTTGCGCGGCTTTTTCATCGTTCTCCTGGATCCCGTCCCAAGGAATCGTTTGTCTTTCGTTTTCAAACCCCTTCTTTGGCCCGGAGGGGAATCGGTGGGTATTGCCTTAAAAGGTTCCGCAGCGGTTATGGGGTTTTTATGAACCTGCGACAGGTCGGCCGAAAGCCAGGCTTTTCCGGGAACCACGATTCCCGGCGCCAATAAACTTCCCCCCAGGGATTTGGAATACTCCTGAAGGACGGCCCCCAAAAATCTTCCTCCATATTCCATAAGGCCTCCCTGCGTCATCACCTTGATCGGTTTGCCGTCCGCGCGGTAATCCATCATGATGGTGGCGAAGGCCGCGCTATGGGAGTGGAAGAGGGAAAACTGGTAGGGTCCGTGGATGAGGAAGACCTGGTCTTCCACGTGGCAGCGGACCAGCGCCAGGTCGTGCATGAGGAAGCTGTCGTCCCCCACCACGCTGAATTCCACCTTCGCACCGTCTTTGAGCTGCACCCGCTTCCCGAGAAAGCTGTATCGCACAACGCAATAAGCCCCCACCACGCAGCCTTCCCCGATGACCGACCCCTCGACCACCGCCGTGGGATGGACCTGGGCGGAAGGATGGATCGCCTTGTAGGCCAGGGCCACGCGCTTGGCCTTGGATTTCACATGTCTTTGGGTGAATAGGCCCAACAAGGCCCGAGGCGACGAGCGGATGCGCCGGGCCAGAGTGGAAAAGAGCAGCATCTGGTTGGCGAAAAGCAGGTCAAACTCGCTTCCGTAAACCGACAGCAATTGGGTGGGGGTTTCCACCGGGCCGGAAGACGCCAGGGAATCGGGTAGGGACAAGTTTTCCGTCACCGTGTTTTGAAAGGAAAGGGTGAGGGTTTCCTCCCCTTCCCCGCCTTCCTCCCGAACGGCCCTAACCGGCAGGGGAATCGTCCCGCGGCCGCTGCGGGCAGCGCCCAGGGAGTAGTAATCCCGGTACAACGCTTCGGAAAGTTCCAACTCGAAGGTAAGGGTGGAAGCCTTTCCGGAGTAACCTTTTAAGGCCTTGGCTAAAAGGGCCAGGCCGCCAGCGTCAAAAAAAAGCCGGTCAGACAAATGGACGTTCCAAAGGGTCTTTCCGGAAAAGGACCTCTGGGCTTCCTGGACCGATTCCTCGTGAAAGAGGGCGACGGGAAGATTCAGCAGTTTCCGCTGGGCCAGCTCCCTGCAAGGCCCGGGATAGTGGAAACGGATCATGCCGCCACCTCCCGGGTGTTGGGGCGGCTGCGCTTGAGGATCTGGAACCCCCCCGTCAAAGCCAGGACGAGGGCGAGGTATTGGTAGAACCCGAGCCCGGCGTAGGTGGCGGCGATGGGTTCCCTCAGGAACTCCAGGTTGAAGCGGAGAATTCCATAAAGCAGGAAGAAAATAAAAAGCCTCCGGTGGGGGTACCTGTTTTCCCGGTGCAGCCGGTCCAGGTAAAAGAAGAGCGCGAAGAGGCCCAGGGCCTCGATAGCCTGGGTGGGATAGCGCGGAACCCCATCCCCGAAATCCAGCCCCCACCCGGCGGGGGCTTCCTTCCCGAAACAACAGTGCTGGAAGACGCACCCGATGCGGCCGACGGCCATCATCAGGCATCCGCCCCGGGCGAAGGCGTCGCTGGTGTCGTAATCCACCCGGAAGGTGTTTTTGTAAAGGGCCACGAAAAGGAAACTCGCGAGTATCCCGCCCAGGATGGTTTTGGGGGAAATCAGGTCGGCTTGGGCGATTTCCCCGATGACCCCGCCGGCGAAATAGGCCGGAAGGGCGCAACCCACCAGGGCCCCCAAGCCCGCCACCGCTAAGACGATGATCCTTTGGCGCGGGGCGAGGGGCCAGGTTTCGCTGTCCTTGCGGATCAGCCATCCCCCCGAAAAAAGGCCCAGGAAAACCGCCGCTGAATAGGCCGTGTGGTTGCCGGCGTGGATGATGGCCTCGTATTGGGCTGGCGTGAGGGTAGGATTCACGGCCGCCCCTTCCCCACGGCGCCCCGCAGGTCCTTCCAGGGAAGGCCCGGTTCGTGGTGGTGTTCCCGATGCAGGCCGTTATTGCAGAAAAACAGGTTGTAGAGCGGTAGGTAAACCGAGGTGATCCTCCCCGGGGCCTTGGGCGGGTGCTGCAAATAATTGTGAAGGCTGATCCAGGCCCAGCCCAGGTAAACCGTCAGCAGGTAAAGGGCCAGGCCCCTGGGAAAGGTGAATCCCAGGACCACCAGGAAGAACAGCAGGAAAAATTTCTGTTCCCGGACGCGCCGGGGAAAGGAGGCGGGGAAATGCTTTTTTCGGTGCGCAAGGAGGATGCTTTTGCGCACCCTCGCCAGGTACCGGGGCCAGCCCAGGCAGTAACCCCAAGGCCCCCGGGGAAGGAGCTTGCCGCCCGAGAGGCGCCAGGTGGAGGAAAAATCCCGGAAGTTGTTGTTGTAGGCGTGGTGGTTCATATGGTGGATCCGGTAGCCGTCCAACGGCATTCCCAGGAAAATCGTCGCGGGCAGGGACCACCACCTCCCGTAAGGGGCAGTCGCGGTCCGGTGGACGAACTCGTGAAAGGTGACATGCACCGAATAGCTCAGGAAGACGCTGGCCAGCAGGCAAAAACCCAAGGCCCCCTGGGCCTGTCCCTTCGACCCCAGGTCGGCCGCCAGGATCAGGAAGGCCGCCTCGAAAAAGGGGAAAGCCAATAACTGAATTTGGAATAACGGCCTCATCTAGGCCCCCTGTATCTTTTCAAACCCATTAGCCAAATCCGCCATCAAGTCCCTTTCCTCCTCCAGGCCGAAGCAAAGGCGAACCAGCGAGGGCTTGATGCCCATCGCCTCCTGTTCCTGGGCGCACAAGGAGGCGTGGCTGCCGGTCGAGGGCTGGGCGATCATGGAAGTGACACAAGCCATCCCCGTTCCGGTGTTGAAAAGTTCCAGGGAGCGGGAAAGAAGCTGGTACCGGTCCTTCAAGCTTTCGTTGAGCTCGCAAAACAGGATCCCCCCGTAGCCTTCCAGCTGCCCACCCAACTCGGGCAGGTAGACCTTGGTGATTTCCTTCCGCTTTTTCAGGAAGTCGGCCATTTTCCCAGTGATTTCCTGATGGTGGCGCATGCGCAGGGCGAAGGTCTGTAGGCTTCGGCGGATAAGCCAGGCCGGAAAGGGGGAAAGGATGCTTCCGGTATAGAATCGTTCGGATTTCAAATGCTCGTAAAGGACGTTATCGTCCACGCAAAGGAACCCGGCCATGGCATCGCTGTGGCCGCTGAAGAACTTGGTGGCACTGTAAAGGCTGATATCCGCTCCGTGCTTCAGGGGTTTTTGGTGAAAGCTTGTGGCCCAAGTGTTGTCCACCACCACCAGGGCATCGGGCCGGGCCTGTTTCACCGCCCGGGAAACCGCCTGGATGGGGACGGTAAAGAGGAAAGGGTTGGTGGGGGTCTCGAAAAAAACCATCCTCGTCCTGGCCGAGAACCGCTTGAGCGATTCGGGGTTGGTCAGGTCCAGCACGAGGAGTTCGACCTGGTAGCGGGCGCAAAAACGCTCGAAGAGTTTATAGGAACAGCCGTAAAGATGCCGGTTGATGACGAGCTGGTCCCCCGGCTTGAGGTACGAAAGGGTGAGGGAAATGGCCGCCATGCCCGTGGAAAGGGAAAGGCAATGGGCCCCTTCCTCGAAGGAGGCGATGACCTGTTCCAGTTCCTCGCAATTGGGGTTGTTCTTCCGGGAATAAAAATAAGGCGAACCGGCCTCGAAGGCGCTGGTCTGGTAAAGGGGCGTGACCGCGGGCTTGGCGTCCGGGGCCTCCACCTTGTGGTGCAGGGCTTTGGAATAAACGCTGAAATCCTTCTTATCCAAGGGGCACCGCCTTGAGGGCGGCGGGTTCGGCCATGGGGAAATGGGCCCGGTCCAGCACCGGCAATATCCGGATATCTTCCCCCTGTTCCCACCGGACCAGCACCCCCCTTTCGGAGCGGTTGGATTTGGAAACAATCCGCCGGCTCAGGCCGTCCCCCAGCTTAAAGACGTCCCGCCGGTCGCTTCCCATTCCCTTGATTTCAAGCCAGGCTTCCCGGGTTCCCGGCCCGCATTCGATGTGGATGCTGTTCACTTCCCTGCTCCAAACTTGTTCTTCCTGCCGAAGTTCCGGGCCGAAGGAATGCTCCAGGGTGATGGGAAGGTTCCCATGGGGATAAAGGATCGGCGAGGGCTTACCGCACTGGCGGCATCTTCCTTCCGGATCGATGCCGCAGACCTCCACGGTGAGCCCAAAGCGGGTCACCAGTGTGTTCCGGCAATGGATGCAAAGGGTGTCGCTCATCTTGTCCTCGTAAACGTTGCCAAGGTAGCAATGGCGGATTCCCTGTTCCATGGCCATCCGCTTGGCCGCCTTGAGGGTTTCCACCGGCGTCCTTTCCACGGAGGTGTATTCGTAGGCGGGGTGGAAGGCGACGAAATGGATTGGAACTTCGGTCCCCAGGTTTCCTAGGACCCAATCAATGGTTCTCTGGATATCCTCCATGCGGTCGTTGAGCCCGGTCACGAGAAGCTGGCTGATCTCGAGGTGCTTGCGGTGCTGGGAGCCATGGATTTGCCTGATCCCGTCCAACACGGGTTGGAGCCGGCCTTTGGTATATCTTTTGTAAAAGTTGTCGTCCATGGACTTGAGCGAGATGCTAAAAATATCCATGACCGGGATAAGGTCCTCCAGGGGGGCCCGCTCAATATAGAGCGCGGATTTATAAAGGGTCTTGATTCCCCGCTGTTGGGCCAAACGGGAAGTCTCCAACACGAATTCGTGCCAGACGACGGGATCATTGTAGGTCCAGGAAATCATGGGAATCCGGTGGTCCAGGCAGAGTTGGACGATCTGTTCCGGGGTGTATTCCCGAACGGCGTCGGGGTTTAAATGCCGGATTTGGGAGGAATCCCAATTTTGGCAATAACTGCAGGACATCATGCAGCCGATATTCCCCACGCTGAGGATGCGGGTGCCGGGCGCGTAATGATTGATGGCCTCCGTTTCGATGGTCTCCACCGTGGCGCCGACGGACATTCCGTAATTAAAGGTATGGAGCCGCCCCTCCACCGTGCCGCGGACTTTGCAATAACCAAACTGGCCCTCGTGGGGCTTGCAGTGGCGCGGGCAGAGGTTGCATTCCACTTTTCCCTCATCCGTAGTGCGCCAATGCATGGCTAACCTCGGGCTTTTCTTCCAATTCATATCGCGCCTCCTGGTCTCGTCTTCCGCTTATGCAAACCGTTCAAACTTTATCAGAAAAGGTTCCTTGTGCCGGATAGTTTTTCAAAACCGTTTTGGCTGAAAGTGAACCGTTCTTCCGTTAAATCTTTGTCAACGGGATAAGACCCCATCCAACAAGTCCGACTGGAATATATCTCCCGGGGAAATAACCTTCAGATCCATCGGTATAAAAGACCCGTATTTGCCTTTTAACTCCCGCTTCACGAGGGGACTGGAAAGGTCGTATTCCTTCAACTTTTTAAACTTTCCTAATTCTAGTCTTGTGCTGTCGTAGTAAATCTTCCAAACCAACCCGGAGCAGTAGAAGCTGTCCTCCGACCAAAGAAACTGGAAACTGTATTTTTTTCCCACGCTCTTTTCCGCTATGTCCTCCATCTTTTGAAGGACCTCCGGCGTTAAGACGGCCTTAAAGTTTTTCAAACGTTTGGCCGCACAAGTGCCATCCGTCCACCACCGACTAAGGGATGTAAACCGCACCGGCTGGACGGCTTCCAAAACATAAGGTTTCCCCTTTCGGATAAAGACCATCCCCACGTGGTTGTAGGGTGAATGGGTGGCCAATTGGATGGCCCTGGCCAGGTTTCCCTTTTCACTCCGGAAGACGATGTCACCTTCCTGCAGGGCGGGCGCCCCCTCCGCGCTAACGGCTGCCAAGAGAAGCAAAATGAAAAATATTTTTTTCAAGGTTTCAGCCCCAGTTTTTGGTCCAAGAACCTGAAAACCGCTTCCCTCCATTGCATCGGATCCCTTGTGAAAAAGGATTCATGCCCGCAGTTCAGGAAATTTTCCGACTCCTTAACTCCCCCCAGGTTCTTGTAAATGGAGAGGGAATCGGCGGGAAGGACATTGTGGTCCTTGGCCCCGTAGAGCAGGAGGGTCGGGCAGTGGACAAGCCGAGCGTCTTCCATGGGCTTGAAGGAGTAGCCGTTGAAACCCAATTGAAGGCTACCCCAAAACATCAGGAAATGGACCAAGGGGAAGGGAGGCAGTCCTAGGATAAAAAACCGGTTGCGCACCGTGTGGTAAAAATCATCAAAAGGGCAGGCCAGAATAACACAGTCCGCCGGAATGGGGCCTTGGGTAAAGGCGTGCAAAATGGCTGAGCTTCCCAAGGAGCTTCCGTAGCAGATGATTTTTTCGCCTGGCCAATGGTGCTGGACGTAGAGGACGCTGGCCTTGACATCCCGCGCCTCGTAATATCCGAAGCTCGATTGGCTTCCTTGCGACTCCCCACAACCCCTGAAATCCACCAGGAAGAGACCGTAACCCGCGTCATAAAAGGCTTTTGCCTCGGGAAGCAATTGGGATTTCGTGGCGTCATGTCCGTTAAACAGGAGAACCATGGCCTTGGGATGGGCGTGTGGAACGTACCAGGCCGACAGCCTCAATCCGTCTTCCGACGGGTAAGTGAGTGTTTCGACCTTTAATCCTAAATCCCCCGGCGTCGTGGAGATTTTCGGTCTTGGGATATTGGCTCCCGTGAAGAGAACCTGTAGTTTTTGAACAAAGTTGATCTTTTCGGGCTTTTCGGTCCGTTGTCCCCCGGAAGAATAATGAATGAAATGATAAGCCTGCAGATAGGCCAGGCAATTGACGGCGATGAAACACAATGCGCCAAAGCCGATTAAATAAAGTTTTCTTTTTTTCATCTTCTATTCCCTTTTCCCAATAAAAGCTGGTCCAGCGAATCATGAAACTTCTCCCCCAGCGGCCCTTTGAAGTAATCCCCGTGGGGATAATTGGGCATCGGCAGGAATTCGTGTTGCCCGGCGTAATGATCGGCGATTTTTTCGGTCATGTCGTAGGGAATATTTCCATCCCAGGTGCCTTGGACAAAGAGGGCAGGAGGTAAGGGGTCCAAAACCTCTGCATCTTGAGCATCCAGGCCGTTGGGGATTAAAAGCCATCCCAGGACGGGGACCAGCCAATGGGGAACTCCCCAATTATTCAAGGTATAAATCCCGATATCGCGGAATGAACTGAAGCAGGTCAGGTAAGCGGCGGTAGAAACTCGGGGTTCATGGGCCGCAAGTTGCAACGCGTAGGGCCCGCCCATGGAAAAGCCCACGACCGCGTATTTCCGGCCCGGCTCAAGAAAGGTCATTTCTTGGAAAGCCGCCTGGGTGTCTTTCCATAGACCCTCCCGGCTCGGGTGACCTTCGGAAAGCCCGAAACCCCGGTAATCGAAAGTAAAAACGTCGTAACCCCAATCCATGAGGAAACTAAATTGGAACCATTGAGCCGCCATGTTCCCCGCGTTTCCATGGATATAGAGGATGACCGGCCGCTTGGAAGCCAGTGGCGATTTGCCATGGAGATACCAGCCGTTCAACAGGGTTCCATCCAGGCTTTTGAAATCAACCTTCTCCACCCCGGCGGGATAAGCGTAATCGGAATAGATGGGCCAAGGCACGAAGTAGAGCTTGGAGACGATGAGGTCGCTTTCCCGTGCGCCCGCCAAAAGCAAAAAGGCTAGGGCTCCGGCTCGACCCAGCAAACCCCAGCGAGTGGGTCCCGGCTGGGCTTCTTTCGGCTTCCCCTTCTTCTTTCGCGGAGCCGCCTTGGGGAGAAGGGGTTCCCCGAAAAATTGCCACAAGCAAAACAAAATCGCCAGGAAGAAGAAAAAGATTCCTAGTTTTCCCTCGCCGGGCTGAAATTTGAGGATCAGTGGAACCAAGGCCGCCACCACTAGGCCAACAAGGCTGGCGCTGTTCTTGCGTATGACGGACCAAATCAAAAGAAGGGCAAAAAAGATGATGTACAAGGGAATGGAGGCTGTGTAGGCAACAAAGACATTCAACTTGGAACTGATGAATTTCCAAAGTAAATAGAAACCTATCCCTATAAATAAATCAACCCACTTTTTCACTTGGTTTTTCCCTTTAAATTTGCACTAAGCCATTGGTTGAACTTCCCGCGGTTTTCCACGTAAATAAACTCCGCGTGGTTCCCTTCCGGGATTTCGGTCCAGCTTTTTTCTTTCGACGCGTTGTCGTAGATCCTCCGGCTTAGCTCCTTCACCACCAGCCGGTCTTTGCCCCCGACCAGGAAGAAAGCGGGCGCCTTCAGCCGCCGGGCCAGGTCGGCGCCATCCGGTTTAGGGCGGAAGGGGTAGTCCCAATGGAAGAAAAAATCGTGGGGGGAGGTCAGGCGGCTCACCAGGGTTTGAGGATGGGTGGCGATGGCCCAGGATTGCCGCAAGGGCCCCAGGGTCTTCAGGACGTCTTCCATCCGGGTCGGAACGGAAACAAGGAACAGCCGGTCCACGAGGTTTGGGAAATCGTCGGCCGCCCGCAGGGAGTAATAGGAACCCATGGAAAGGCCGACGAGGATCCTTTGGCGGTACTTCCGACCCCACTTCAAAAGGACCTCCAGGTCGTAGTGCTCGCGGGCTCCAAAGCCGTAGCGGCCTTGGCTTTTGCCCACCCCTCGGAAGTCCACGCAAAGAACATCCCCGTATTGGGACAACTCCCCGCAAAGCTCGCCCATGGGTGGGGCATCCTTGTACTTGCCGAAACCAGGGGCCAGGATGATCAGCCGTCCTCCCCCCTTATTCCCCCGATAAAAATTGGCGGCGATGTCGACCCCATCCCGGGTCTTAAACCATCTCTCTTCAAAAGGCTTTTTTCCAATTTTCATTTGGTCCTCGCCGAAATCTTTGTCTGTGTAGGGGCAGGCCTCTGTGCCTGCCCCAGACTTGGGCGGCTTCAGAGGGCCGCCCCTACATTTCTTTTCATTTGATCTTGACAGTTTAAGTGCTTTGTATATAATGAGTGAGTAACCGCTCATTTAAATTAATAATACAGGGGAATAAGTCCTATGTCAAGAACCATCACCAAGCGACAACACGTCCTAGATGCCGCCCTCAAGCTTTTCGTGGAAAAAGGCATCGAGGGTACCACCACCCGGGAAATCGCCCAGCTGGCCAATGCCGGGGAAGGCACCATGTTCCGCCACTTTGAAAGCAAGGAGGACATGGCCTGGCACCTCTTCCACGAGAACCTCTTAATATTTATGAAACAGTTGGAGGAGGGCCTCGCCAAGGAAACCACCGCCAAGGGGAAGATCCGCTCCATGGTGGAGGCCGGTTTCAACCTTTACGAAACCGACCCCACCCTTTGTTCCTTCCTATTACTGACCGAGCACAGCGCGGCCCGGCGCATGGGGGAGGACTACCGCACCCCCATCAACCTGATGGTCCAGGTGATCGAGGAAGGTCAAAAAAATGGGGAGGTCCGCCCGATGGAAACCCATTTGGCGGCCGCCATGGTCTTCGGCGCCATCATCCGGGTTCCCTTTTTCAGGCGCTCCGAATGGATCACCCGCGATCTGCGGGAGATAGTGGATGAAGTGACGGACACCTGCTTCAAAATGATCGCGGCTTAAGGAGGCGATGATGTCCCACGGCAAATATTCCGACCTTCTGAAGTCCTGGGGCTTCCAGGCCTTCCTCTGGACCCAGTTCCTGGAAGCCTTCAACGACAACGTCTTCAAGTTCATCATCATCATGACCGCCTTGGACAAGGCTCCTGGACAAGGCAGCCTTTACGTGGCCCTGGCCCAGGGGGCTTTCATTCTTCCCTTCCTCTTCTTTTCCGGCTATTCGGGATGGCTGGCGGACGTTTATTCCAAGCGCGCGGTCATGATCGCGGTCAAGCTCTTCGAGATTCTTTCCATGATCCTGGGTTATTTCGCCATGGTCTCCGGAAACCTGATCCTCATGTTGGGAGTGGTCTTTCTGTTGGGTCTCCACTCTACTTTCTTTTCCCCGGCCAAGTACGGCTTTCTCCCGGAAGCCGTTCCCGAAGAGGACCTGTCCCGCGCCAACGGCCTCTTGGAGATGACCACTTTCATGGCCATTATCCTGGGCACCTTCCTGGGCGGACTTCTTTTCGCCCATTGGAAAGGGGACCCCGGCAAGCTGAACCTGGTCCTGGTCGCCGTGGCGGTCGTGGGCGCCCTCTTAAGTTTGGGCATCACGAAGGTGAAACCCTCGGGCTCCCGGAAGGCCTTCAAGTTGAATCCCTTCCACGAGGTTTGGGAGGGCGCCAAGGATTTGAAAAAAGATCGCGCTATGTGGTTGACGGTCGTGGGTATTTCCTACTTCTGGCTTCTGGGTGCCTTCATGCAGGGGGCCATTCCCCTCTTGGGCAAGGAGGTGATGGGCTTGGGTGATTCCACCACCGCCGTCTTGGGCACCTTCCTGGCCCTTGGCATCGGTTTCGGCAGCCTCTGGGCCGGACGGCTTTCCGGCGACCGGGTGGAACTGGGCCTCATCCCTGTGGGTTCCATCGGCATGGGGATCTTCTCCATGCTCCTTTTCGCCTTTTGCCGACATTCCTTTTACGGGACCTTCGCCACGCTGGCGCTCCTCGGTCTTTCCGGCGGCCTTTATGCCGTACCCCTGAACGCCCTGCTCCAGCAAAGGGCGGAAAAGGAGGAGAAGGGCCGGGTACTCGCCACCAACAACTTCGTTAATACCATCGGGGTCTTGATCGCCGCCGGACTGACCTGGTTCTTGGGAGGTCCTCTTCGCCTTTCCCCCGACCAGAGCATCCTGGCCATGGGAATCTTAAGCCTCCTGGGGACGGCCTATATCCTGACCATTCTCCCGGACTTTTTCATCCGCTTCGTCCTTTGGGCCCTCACCAATACCCTCTACCGGGTCAAACCGGTGGGTTTGGAGAACCTGCCCAAGGAAGGCCCCGCCCTCTTGGTTTGCAACCATATCTCCTGGGTGGATGGCCTTTTGGTGGGCACCACCTCCAACCGCTTCGTGCGTTTCATGGTCTATAAGCCCATTTACGAGAACAAGTGGTTCCACTGGGTTTTCAAGAAGGTAAAGGCCATCCCGACCACCAACCGCACCAAGGAAGAAGTCCTCCAGAGCATCGAGGAAGCCCGAAACCGCCTGAAGGAAGGCGAACTGGTTTGTATCTTCGCCGAAGGGGGCATTACCCCCACGGGCAATCTCATGCCCTTTAAGAAGGGTTTGGAACGCATCATGAAAGACATCGACGCCCCGATTATCCCCGTCCACCTGGACCGGCTTTGGGGAAGCGTCTTCAGCTTCAAGGATGGGCGCTTCTTTTTCAAATGGCCGAGGCAAATCCCATATCCTGTCACCGTTTCATTCGGCAAGCCCATCCCCGGAACCAGCAACGCGGGGGAGGTCCGCCAGGCCGTTCAGGAATTGGGCGCGGACGCTACCGAACACCGCAAAACACCGGACAGCATTTTGCCCAACCGTTTCATTAAAAACGCCAAGAGAAGCTGGTTTTCCTTCGCCATGGCCGATTCTACGGGGAAGGAACTGAGTTTCGGTCAAACCCTGACGGGCGGAATGTTGATGGCGCAATGGGTGAAAAAACATTGTCCCGGGGACAAGGTGGGTCTTTTGCTTCCTTCCTCGATCGGTGGGGCCCTGGCCAACCTGGGAGTTTCCCTGGCGGGCAAGACGGCGGTGAACCTGAATTTCACCGCGGGCCGCGAGGCCATGGAAGTGGCCGCAAAGGAATGCGGTCTTCAAACCATCCTCACCTCCAAGTTGTTCCTCCAGAAGGCGGGCCTGGAGGAATTGCCGGGCATGGTTTACTTGGAAGAGGTGATGAAAGGATTCTCGGGTTGGGAAAAAACCTCCGCCTTTCTCAAGGCCTTCCTCCTGCCCACTTTCATCCTGAAACGGACCCTGGGCCTTCACCGGGTCAAGCCCGATGACCTGGCTACGGTCATCTTTTCCTCCGGGTCCACCGGAACCCCCAAGGGCGTCATGCTCTCCCATTACAACGTGCTGTCCAACCTGGAATCGGTCGAGCAAATCTTCTGGGTTACGAACAAGGACCGCATCCTGGGCGTGCTTCCCTTCTTCCATTCCTTCGGCTACATGGGCACCCTCTGGCTGCCCTTGATCGGTGGTTTCGGTGTGGCCTACCACCCCAATCCCCTGGACGCCAAGGTCATCGGGGAGCTCGTGGCCAAGTACAAAGTCACGATTATCATCAGCACTCCCACATTTTATTCCGCCTATACGCGCAAATGCCCCAAGGAGAGTTTCGCCACCGTGCGTTTCGCGGTGGTGGGTGCGGAAAAGCTGCGGGATTCGATCGCCAGGGACTTCAAGGAAAAATACGGGTTGGATTTGATGGAGGGCTACGGCACCACGGAGATGTCGCCGGTGGTCTCGGTCAATATGCCGGATTTCCCCTCCAGCCCCAACCGGAAAACCGCGAGGTTAAAACCCGGCACCGTGGGCCATCCCCTACCGGGCGTGGCTGTGAAGGTGGTGGATCCGGACTCTGGTGAGGTTTTGGGCGTGAACAAAGAGGGGCTTCTGCTCGTCAAGGGCTCCAACAGGATGGTGGGCTACCTCAACCAACCCGGGAAAACCGCCGAGGTGGTGGATAACGGTTGGTACAAGACGGGCGATATCGCCCTGGTGGACGAGGACGGTTTCATCAAGATCACCGACCGGCTTTCCCGCTTTTCTAAGATCGGCGGCGAGATGGTGCCCCACGGCAGGATCGAGGAGGCCCTGATGGGCCTGCTGGGGGAATATGCCTGCGCGGTCACTTCGGTGCCCGACGAACAAAAGGGCGAGAAGCTGGTGGTTCTTTACACCCATCCGGTCCTCAAACCCGAGGAGCTTTGGGGCCAGCTCTCTCAAACCAATCTGCCCAAGCTCTGGGTGCCCAAGAAGGATGGTTTTTACTTTGTTGAATCCATTCCCTACCTGGGATCGGGCAAGTTGGATTTGAAAGCCTTGAGGAACACCGCCTTGGACCTTGTCCATGCCTAGGCTTTCACCATGATTTTTATTGGAAGTTTTTTTTCAAATGTTGGCTGGACTGATTCAAAAAGGAGCGTTGAAATGAAAAAATGGATAATGGCCGCCAATTCGATCCTGGTTTTTCCTTTTTTCTATGTTCTCCTGGGGGCCTCGTTGTCCTGGGTCGCTGATACGCTGCACTTGGGGGGATTGATGGATAATGGAGTCATGGGCTTTTTATTCGGCGCTCCCATGATCCTGGCCTATGTCCTCCTACCGGACGCGGGGCTTATCCTTCTTCCTGTATTGACGGCTTTCGCCGCTTTCTCAATGTGGAAAATCTGGCCCGAAAGATGCGGATTTCTGGTCGGCTACCTCCTGGTTTTCCTGCTTTACGATGCTTACCTGGTTTGGTGGTATTCCACCGGACAGAAGGTCCATCTGGAGTTTTGAGGGAAGCGGTTCCCGGATAAAAAACTAATTCGCCGGCTTCATGACGCGCAACACCGGCCCCGGGCCTTCCTTGCGCAGGGGGAAATAAACGAAATGGGTTTTGGGATCCACCGCCACCGAGTGGGCGTTGGACCCTACCGGGAAGTCGCCGATTTTTTCGATTTTACGGTCCCTCACCCGGAAGACGGAAACGATCCCGGATTCCGAGGCCACATAGAGGTACCCCAGTTGGGGGTCGAAAGTCAGGACATCCGGCCCCTTCCCCACGTCCGACACGCCGATTTCGTCGAACTTGTCCATGTCCACCACCACGAGTTTGGCGTCGCCGTCACAGCCGATAAAAGCCAGGCGGGAAGTGGGATCCAGACAAAGGCCGTGGGGGTGCCTGCCGCCCTGGAGGGAGTAGCGCAGCAGGACCTTCCGGGTTTCGGGGTTGATGACGGCCAATTCATTGCGGGTCTGGATGTTGGCGAAGATGCGGCGGCTTCCGGAGTCGTAACAGGTGTTCCCCACTTCGCCTTCCGTCTTGATATAGGTCATTCGTTTGTTTTTGACGGCGTCAATGACGATCTCCTCGCCGCCTCTCTCGTCCGAAACGTAAACCTGGCGCAAATCAGGATCGTAAGCCATGCCATCCGGGAAATTCCCGGCCGGGATGTGGGCCAGGGTTTTGAGGGTCTGCGTATCGATCACGTCCACTTCGTGGCGGCCGGTCACGCTGGCAAAAAGCCGGTGAAGTTCGGGCACCGCCAAGAGGCCCGTCACCCCCGGAAAGCCCGGGAGGACGGCCTGCACGCTGCCGGTCTGGGTGTTGAAAAGAATGATTTGTCCGGCGCCCATGTGGGAAATATAAAGAAGCCTCGTCTGCGGGTCGAAACTTTGGTAATCGAAGCGGGAAGTGTCCCCCGGCAGGGGAATATCTTGTTGGAGTTGTAAAAATGAAGGCGGGTCGGCTAGGGCGGCTGAGGCGCTCAAGAAAACCGTTAAAAGCGCCCATTGCCATCGGGAAGTTCGATGCATAGGGGCTTAGTTTACTCCTGGGAATCGATCAAGCGGTTGATGATCTTCCATTCGGCTTCGGTGACCGGCTGGACTGAAAGCCGCGAATACTTGAAAAGGGCCATATTCTTGAGGCCGGGGACTTTTTTGAGGAAATCCAGCGACAGGATCTGTTTGCAGGCCTTCACGTATTTCACGTCCACCATGTACCAGGAAGGCTTTTTCGGGTCGCTCTTGGGGTCGAAATGGATGTCCTTGGGATCGAAGGCGGTGTGGTCGGGGTAGCCTTCCTTCACGATTTCTCCCACCCCCGCGATGCCGCTGGGCTTGCCGCCCGAGTAGTAGAAGAACATGCCGTCGCCCTTTTTCATCTTATCGCGCATGAAGTTGCGGGCCGTATAGTTGCGCACGCCGTCCCAAAAGGTGACCTTGTCCTTCTTCCATTGCTCGACCGGATAAACATCCGGCTCGGCCTTCATCAGCCAATATCGGTATTCTTTATCCCATACGCCCATTTTGTCCGCCTGATAACCGTAACTTCCCGGTCAATTTTCAATCTTCTCCGTCTGCCGCCACTCTTCAAACCCGCCGATGACGCTGTACACTTCCTGGAAACCCTGGTCCGTCAGGTAGGCCGCCGCGCCCTGGCTGGTGTTGCCGTGGTAACAGTAACAAACCACTGGTTTTGACTTGTCGGTCTTGGTGACGAAATCCTGCACATTGGCGTCGTTCAAGTGGATCGCCCCCGGCACGCGGGCGGCCTCGTAGGAGGCGTTGTCCCGCACGTCCACGAAGACGGCCTTGCCCGACTCCAGCAGCTTTTGGGCTTCTTCCACCGGTATTTCCTTGAATGCAGTCATCTTTTTGCCTCGCTTCTCCGCTGTGCCTAAAAGCCCCGCCGGCCCCTTGAAAAAGGCCAAAACCAGGAATCCATAGGCGTTGATCAAGATACCGAAAAGAAGGATGATATGAAACGACCTTACGTAATGAAAAGCCAGTCCCCAGGGATAAACCATGCTGGCCAGGAAAACCAGCGCCAGGATCCAACCGAACCGCCGGTAAAAACCCTCCGCGAAAAAACTTAAAAGGACTGCAGCTAGCCCCAAGCCCGTCACGGCAAGGACTATCCCATGGATTCGGCTCCAATTGAATATGAGGGAATCAAAATCGAGCTCATCCTCCCAGCCGCTCAAGGCGCGGAACCGGACCAGCTTCAAGAACAAGCCGTCCACCAAACCATTCACCGCGAGAATGCCGAGGAAAAGGCAGCTTTGGAGGGTCCGGTAGGAAAGGGCCTTGGGGATCACCTTCCTAACCTTTCTTCCGGCCAAGCTTTTTATATTTCACGTATTCATGATAGGCGGAGAGCCCGCAGACTTGCATCCCCCGCCAGCCGTCCAGGAAGCCCAGCTTGAGGAAAAACATTTTGAGGAAGGTCCAGCCGGGCATAAAGACGAGGTAGGCCCACCAGAAATTTTTCTTCTTGGACGGCGCGCTTTGGCAGAAAAGGTCCGAGTAACGCTCCATCTTCTCCAAGTACTGATCGATGGAATGGTAGGTGTAATGGTTCATGGGCTCCACTAAGGTCAGGGCCCTCCCCTTTACTTCCAGCCCCTCGTGCACGGGACGGTTGGAGAATTTTCCCTTGCCCCGGCGGAGTAGCCTCAATTGCGCGTCCGGCCACCAGCCGCAATGCTTGATCCATTTACCCAGGAAAAAGGCCCGGCGCTTGATGAAAAAGGCGTCCACGTCCTGGGCTGGTTTGGAAACGATGGCCTCAATTTCTTGGGCCAGGGCCGGCGTCAATTCCTCATCCGCGTCCAGGGACAGGATCCAATCCCCCTGGCACTTGGTGAAAGCCCAGTTCTTCTGGTCCGAATAGCCCTTCCAGGGACGGACGAAAACCTTGGCTCCCAGTTTCCGGGCCACACTTACGGTTTTGTCTTTGCTTTGGGCGTCTACCACCAGGACTTCCGGTTTCTTGGAGAATCGGAGGCTCTTGAGGCACCGGACGATATTTTTCTCCTCGTTGAGGGTGATGACAACCACCGAAAGTTTAGGCGGCATCGAATTTTCCCGTCCACTTCCGGTAGCGATGATAGAACCCGCTGGTTTTCTTCCAGAAGTCAAAAAGCGAGGTATTGGGGAACATATGCACCCGGCGGATTTCCATAAGGTCGTCCCCGAATCGGCTGAACCGTCCCTTCACGGCTATTCCGAAAGGATAGCCTGCTTGCGCGGTTATTTTTTTGATCTCCGCGTTGAGCTGACCGTAAGGATAGGCGAAGGAAAGGACCGGTTTTCCTAAAAGTTCACTGATCGTTTTATAGGACCCTTCCACTTCCTTTCGAATTTCCAAAGGCTTCAATTCCGTCAGTCTTGCGTGGTTCATCGAATGCGCGCCGAATTCCACCAGGCCGCTGTTGGACATTTCCCGGATTTGCTTTTCTTTTAAAAGGGATGCTTCCGGTTCGCCTTGGGGGATATCCCAAAAGTTGTTCTTGTGCCTGCGGTTGCCCAGGATATAAACCACCGCTTTCATATGGTACTTCTTGAGTAACGGGAATAGGTGGAGATAGTTATCCTCATAACCATCATCGAAGGTGAGGATGACGGGCTTCGAGGGAACTCGGCGGGTTGAAAAGTCCTCAAAGGTGATCGTCGCAAATCCGTGGTTTCTCAGGAAACGTAGTTGCTCTTCCAGGGTCTCGCGGGTGACGTAAACATTGTATTTGGAGGAATCCGGGGCCTTCTCCACGACCCTGTGGTACATCAGCACCGGAATTTCGTGGAAACGAGAAATGTTTTTTTCCAAAAGTGCTTTTTGGTACAGGGCCTCCGTTTGGGCGGCCACCTTGCCGAGGTCGTATTCGTCTTTCAACAACTGAAAACCGGTCTTGGCGGCCAGATCCCGTTTTTTCTTGTCCCCCAGGAGGTCCAAAAGGTCCCGCGTCAGCCGGCTCCAGTTGAAATCTTCCTCTTCCAGGCAATCGCCGAAATTGGTGGCTTTGGCCGCTTCAAGGTTATCCGGGCGCAGGGGGCCGATGTACTTGCGCTCGCCGATGGCCACCACGGGTTTTTGGAGGGCCATGGCTTCCAGCGCCACGCGGCCCGCTCCGATGACCACCGTCGCCTTCCGGTAAAAAGGATCGGGGTTCTTTTGATGCCCGTGAAAGCGGATATAGGAAAACTGTTTTTCCAATTTCCGGTGTTCTTCCGTGACCGGCCCGCCGATCACGTCGAACCTTGTGCCGGGAAACTTTTTCAGCACCGCAGGCGCGGCCGTGCGCAGAATGACCAGCACGACCAAATTTTTGGGGCCCGAAAGCCGGCCTACAATCAAAACAACCGGATTAGGCATAAAACCTCATTTGAACCTGTGGGTTGAGCCCTTTTGGGCGGCCAGGGGTATGCCGTTGCGGATGACGGCTAATTGGTCCGCCTGGAAGGCCGCGGTTTCCTGGAGCATTTGTTCGCGGATGTTTTCGCAGACCGCGATGCACCGGGGACCGTAAATATTAAAGTAGCGGTTGGAAAAATGCAGGTGTTGGCGGCCATGGAGTGTGGAAAGGTAGGCGGTCCCCGTGAGGCGGCAAGCCCAATAACAAATCCAGCTGGCGGCCCGCGAGTGGGCATGAACGATATCGATGCCTTCGTCGAGGATGACGCGCCGGATCGCGCCGACATTCATCAGGCGCCGGAGAGGGCCCCGGTCGAAGATCGGCACCCTTATGAACTTGGCTTGGGTGGGTTGGCTGAAGCTTCCGGCGGCAATGAACACATGGTGGCCATTCTTCATCTGCTCCGCAGCCAGCGCGGCCGTAGAGGTTTCGGAACCCGATACAAAGTCGCTGCTGAGAACATGTAATAGGTTCATCCTGATTTTTCCCGGAGGAGAGTGCGTTTGGGCCGCCGGACCTTGGGAGGTGGAGAGGTGGATTCCACTGCGGAGGCGAGAAGGGGACTTCTGGCGGGCTTCCCCACCCCACCCCTTTCCAACAGTTGGGGGAACCGCTTCATGTAAAAAGCCAAGGCCAGCCCTAAAATGGCGAAATCGTCTAAATAACCAAAGACCGGTATGTCGTCGGGGATCAGGTCAAAAGGGGTAACCAAATAAAAAAGGGCTCCATAAGCCACCAGCTTGTCCAAGGTTCCCAGACGGGGCGAAAAAATGACTTGTTTGAGCCCTTCAATGCGCCGTTTCC
Source organism: uncultured Pseudomonadota bacterium (assembly GCA_963770835.1). GTDB lineage: Bacteria > Oederibacteriota > Muellerivitia > Muellerivitales > Muellerivitaceae > JAJPJW01. The sequence continues at coordinate 54,934 of CAVYRH010000004.1, read as the reverse complement.
ATTCTTCCCCCATCCGGGAAAGGCGGGAAATCAGCCTCCAACTGCGGTCGACCTTCTTGACCCTCGAGAGGTCGTTCGCGATTTGGGACAATCCCAGCATCAACCGGTCGTTGGGGTCCCGGTTTCCTTCCAACAGGGCCGGTGAAAAACCCAGGGATTTCAGCGCTGCTTGAAATGACCGCCGGCGGCTTTTGGACATCACCGAACGGGCCAGTTTGGATTCGGGCGAAAGAGTTCCATCAACCACCATTTGCTCAATGCCACAGGAAAAGGACCGCTCGTAGGTGGAAGGAAGGACCGAATCCGGCTTTTGCCGGCGCCAACGCCGCAAGGTCATGCCCGATACCCCCAGCAACTTCCCGAGTTTTTCAAGAGAAAGCTCGGTTTCCTCGGCAAGGATGAACATTTGTGAATATAACACCAACAAATTTTAAACGAGGCCCTTCCGCTGTCAAGCCCGGTTCGGAATAGGTATCAGGCCGTTTCTTAATAAATTCCAGATCTTGACGGGTCGAGGCGGGCTTGGGGTTGAAAATCTATCGGGAAACGGCAGCTCCGGTTGCACGATATTTCTCCCATCCATTTTCGCCGAGACCGCCTTGGGTGGGTTTCCGGGGTTATTGCTACAAAATTATTCCTCGGTTTTTTCGATTCTACAATGGTCCCTTTCCGGGAGACCGTTTTCACGTGGAAAAACCTCCCTCCATTTGGGGCACTTCCCTTGCTGCGGAAGTGATTCCCCGGCTTTTCTCTCGAAGTTCTAAATTTATCCATTCGGGGCGGGAAATTAAGATCAGCCCCGTTTAAAGACCTGAGCCCTTGCGGTTCCTAAGGGAAAGAGGGTTATTTCTTGACGGCGGTAATCCGCCTCAACGGCGGGAAGGTCAGAAGCGATAGTTTTGAAACCCGGACTTTTTGAAAACCTATTTTCCTCAAGTCCTCGGCGATTTGGCGGTTGTATTGGAAATCCTGCAGGGCTAACCGTCCCCCTTTTTTAAGGACCCGCCCGGCTTCCTGGAGGGCCTTGAGGCGTCCTTCCTTTTCCCGGATGCGGTGGATCGCCAAATAGGCAGTCACTGCGCCGAAACGGCCCCGGGGAAAAGGAATCCGGCGCATGTCCCCGGTAACCACCTCCACTTTTTTTTCAGCGCCGGCGGCCTTGGCGTTGAAAAGAGTTCTTTCCCGGTTGTTTTGAAAGAGATAAGCCTGGGACCAGTTGTCCAACCCCACGGCACGGCCCCGCGGCAGGCGTTTAGCCGCCTCCATTAAAACCAGTCCCCTGCCACAACCCAAGTCCAAAAGCTTTTCGTTGCCCTTCAATTGCAGGCTGTCCAACAACCGCCGACAGGCCACCGATTTTCCCTTCCATCCGGTCCATATCATCCACAAAGCCACAACGAACAAAAGAAAGCCGGAGGCCAGGAAAAGGCACCCCAGGAACCCGTCGGCAAATTCCTGGAGAGGACGGCGGCCCAAGACCCAAGCCAAGAGCGCTAAAAAAAGCCCCCATCCTAAAAGGAAGCCCGTCACCTGCGGCGTATCGACGCCATATTCATTGAAGGCTGGGGAAGAATCCGGGGTCATTGGTTTTTTCATTGTTCAACCGTTGATTTCATGATTTTGAATTTTTTCTTCGAGACTCGAGATTGCCGATGGCCCGTCGGTTCCTGGCTGAGCAAAAAAGCCCATAGCATCAACAGGAGGTGGAAAGGTATGAGTGCCTTCAATTGCCATGAGGTGAAGGGGGTTCCCACACCTCCTGTCGCCACAGTGTAAATGTTGAGGGGTAGGGAAATGCTCCAAAGCAAAAGAATGGCGTAGCAGGCCCCCCGACGGGTTTTGGGGATGGCCAAAAGAACGGCGAGAATGATTTGAGCCGCGCCGGACAATTGGACCAGAAATCGGGCCTGAGGGACGACCGCAGGGATGAAGCTAAGGTAGTAATCGGCTTTGAGAAAATGGGCCAACCCCGCGAAGAAATAAGTGAACACCATGGCGCTGAGGCTAATTTTCCTGAGCATGGGAATATCATAACGCAGTCAAACGAAGCAGGCCAAGGCCTTTGGAACCGTGGGATATTTGAACTGATAGCCGGCGTTGAGTAGACGGGTAGGCACCACCCACCGGCTTTTCAAAAGCAGTTCGGTTTCGGTGCGGATCAGGAAGGCTCCGACCTCCAAAAGCCAGGCGGGGGCTGGAAGGCCCAGGGGGCGGTTGAGTGCCATACGGAATGCCTTCATAATCTCCCGGTTGGGGAGGGGATTGGGGGCCGAGACATTGACCACCCCGGTCATATCCTCACGGGTCTGGATGAACCAGATGATTTCGAATAAGTCCTCTTCGTGGATCCAGCTGAACATCTGCCTTCCGCTCCCCTGGGTGCCGCCCAAGCCGAACTTCACCAGATTTTTGAATGGGATGAAAACGCCGCCTTCTTTCCCCAAAACAATGGCGGATCTAAGGGCGACCTTGCGGGTCTTAGGGGTTTCGATTTCGAAAAAAGTCTTTTCCCAAGCCTTGGCAACGTTCACCGAAAACCCGCTGCCGATTTCTCCGGTTTCCTCATCCATGGGCCGGTCTTCCGCGTGGCGGTAGATGGTGGCGGTACTGGAATTGATCCAAAGCCGGGGCGGGTTTTTGGCCTGTTGAATGGCCTTGCCCAGCACGCGGGTGGAATCCACGCGGGAATCCAGAATGGCCTTTTTGTTCTTCTCGTTGTAGCGGCAATTCACGCTTTTGCCGGCAAGGTTGATGACCAGGTCGGCACCCTCAATGGCTTGGGCCCAATCCCCCAGGGTCTTCCCATCCCATTGGAGGGTAGTTACCTTTCCGGCTTGCGTTTTTGAAGACCGGCTTAAAACCACCACTTCATCCCCTTGGGCGGCGAACCTTTTCGCCAAGCCCTGTCCGATAAACCCGCTTCCACCGGCTAGAATCACTTTTCCCATAAAAACCTCCGATTACTCAATTGTTCCCGATTTTTGGCTGGCCGTTGCCTTTTATCTTTCCCTGTCGACTGTGAACTGCCAGCTGTCAACTGCCGTTAATAAAACTTGTACTTATAGAACATCTTCACGATTTGCTCGGAAAATCCTTTCAAGACCGGCAGGTTGGAAAGCTTAATGAGCCGGGCGATCAGGATGGAGCTTTGGCTGATCAGCTGGAAGGTCTTCCGCTGTCGCGGCGAGCGGTCGTAGATCCAATAGAGGATGATCCCCATCTTGTACATCCAAAGGAGCTCCGGCAGCTTGGGCTTTAGTTTCGCGGGAACAGGGCTGGTGGTAACGTCCATCACCTTCTTATAGATTTCGATGTTGCGCTCCCTTAAGGGCTTGGACTGGGCGCTGAAGGGCGACAACACGTGGTCCGGATCCCCTGCAGTGGTGAAGAGCGCCTTGGAGATGGCGTGGTATTTCTCCGCGATCATCATGTGGGCGCGCGTGACGCCCGCGATCAGCTTCTGGAGGTCCCTCTCCTTGGCCAGCACCCGCTCCACCTCGGGCAGGTGCTCCTCGAAGGACATCTCGTAAAAAGCCTGGATGATATGTTCCTTGGCGTCGAAGTGGTAGTAGGCGGCCCCGGGCGCCAGGCCCACGGCCCTGGCGATTTCCCGCATGGTGGTATTCTCATAGCCCTTCTTCAGGAAAAGATCCAGGGAGGCTTCGAGTATTTTTTGCTTTGTCTTGTCTGCTTTCTGGATTTTTTCGACTTGTGTTTTCTTATCCGTCATGATTTTTCCTCCGACTTCATTTTGATATGGTTCAAAACCCTCATGTGGATTTCATGGATGATCTCATCCGACCAAACCTGCCAGTATAGAGAGGGCCACATGTGGTGCAGGTACCAGGTGGTGCCTTCCAGCCGGGTTCCGCCGTTGGAAAGCGGGATCAGGCGGAACTGGCCCCCGTTGGAAACCAGGAAGTTGTGCAGGTGGGGCGGGTGGATTTCGTGGTAGGGCGTCCATTCCTGCATGGGCGCCGGGTTGTCGGTGACGGAGAACTTGAGCAGCCTCGGCTCGTCCCAGACCTGGATGGGCTCCACGAAGGGGCCGGTGGAAAAGACGCAGTGCCGCACCGCGCCCGGGCCCTTGCCCGTGATTTCCGCGCGGATGGGATAGGCCACTCCTACTTTGAAGAGCACTTCGTGGGGCGGCGGGATTTCGGTGAAGGCCACCACGTTCTTCCAGACCTTCTCCGGTGGCGCCTGGATATCCACCGAGCTCTTCACCTCGAAAACCGTGGGAGTCGGCGGTTGGGCCGCTTCCATCCCCATCGTTAAGGGAAGAAAGAGGAGTAGGGAAGCCAGGGCCGCCAGGGATCGGCGGGCCTGTTTTTTTTGGATCACGTAGCCCACCACTCCCCCCAGCGCCGACAGGGCCAACGCCAGGGGCATGGCCATGATCAGGCAGATGATTCCTTCGAAGGCAAAAGCTAGGAAGCCAAGCCCCAGGATGAAGCAGGAAAGCCCAGCTACGCTGACGCACTCCCGTATTCCTTTCGGATGGTGGTAGCCGTGCAGCAGGGCCGCCAGGAGCCCCATGCCGAAGGGCGTGGCCACGAAGAGGGTCCAGCCGTAGGTGTTGAAGACCAGCACGCTGACCGCTGTGGCCGCGCCGCCGACCACTGCCGTCGCAAAGGCGGCCAGGGCCGCGTTACCCCAGGGATTGGTGGGGATGACTCGGTCCAGAACTCTTTTAACCCAGCCCTGAGGCTTCCCAGTCACCTCCGCCGCGCCTGAAACGGGCGGCATCAAGGCCAGGATCAGGAAAAAAAGAAGATTGAGCACCGGCACAAAAAAGAAGAACACCCAGGGTAGGGGCAGCCCCGCGGACCTGAGCCGCCTCAGGGTCAGCACCACCCCCACCCAGACGAAGGGGAGGGAGAGGGCCAAAAGGGTCAAAAGCATCTGGAGGTCGTTGGGCGCCAAGGCGGTTAAGGCGTCCTTCGGCGGGATGAAATAATTAAAGAGGCCCCAGGTCTTCCCATAAACCAAGGTGGCCACCAGCCGATCGATGTTGTGCTTGAGGAGAAACCCGGAGAAGCCCGTCAACACATAGGCCCCTCGGTCCACCGTCCCATCCCACCGGAACAAAAAGGAAAATATAGGAAAGAAATTTTTCTTCATGCGCCACCGCCTTTCAAATTTTCCAAACGCTCTTTCATGTATCCTATTGCTTCCCTCCCCGCCTTCTTCTGCACCCAACGCGCCCAGGGATAGAAGATCCACACCAGCCAATGGCCGGGATTGGACCAGGCTTCCATGGAAAAGTGAACCTTTCCCGAAGCCTTGTCCCAGGCCACCCGGAAGGTTTCGATCCCCCTTTCGGCGTGGCCTTGGAGCGTGCCGTAGGTGAACCCCGACCATTTTTCCTTTTCATTCTCCCCCTCAAAAACATCCAAAACCCGGTCCGCCATCCGCAAACGGAAAGGGCCGACAAAGACACCCTGGAGGATGGTTGCCCCCTTCGCCACCCGGCCCCCCGGGGCGTCCACCAGGGCCTTCATCCGGCCGGGTGGGAAGGCGCGGTATCCAGCCACTTCTCCGGTCGCCCACTGGAATAGTTCCGCCGGGGACCATGTAGTGGGCCGGGGCAGGTCCAGGTCGTAACGGTCGTGTTTTCCCTTCCCCCGGAACCTAAGGTCGGCGGAGGAGGCCCGTCCTCCCCAATCCTGCCGAACCTTGGGGTCTTCCAAATTGAATTTTCCGAAGATGATCCTCATGGCCTCTCCTTCAGTAATTGAACACGTTCAAATTTTAGCTTGACACTCTTCCCGCGTCAAGTGATAATTTGAACGTGTTCAAAAATAGTGTGAAAGGCGGCCATGAAAATGGAAAGGGAACTTCACTTAAAGAAGCTGGTGAAAATCCTCCAATACGCCCACGCCGGGGAGCTGGGAGCGGCCCGGGCCTATCACGGTCATTGGCAGGCCGTCACCGCCCCGGACGAAGTGGAGGGCATCAGTCGCATTGAAAAGGAAGAATGGGTGCACCGCGCGGCTGTCCGGCGAATGCTGACGGAGCTTCGCGCGAAGCCCTTCCTTCCCCTGGAGCTGGCGATCGGAACCATCGGGGCCACCCTGGGGGCCCTTTGCCCTTACACGGGCTGGTTTTTCCCCATGTATTTCGCGGGGCGCCTGGAGTTCGGCAACGTGGACCAATATGAGGACGCCGCCTTCCACGCCCGGGCCCTGGGCTTCAAGGAAATGGCCCGGGAACTCCACGCCATGACCGCAGCCGAACGGGACCACGAGCTTTTCTTTATGAATAAGGTGGCGGGCCATCCCCTGCTTCCCTGGATCCAATGGATTTTCAACTGGGGGCCCCGGCAGCGGAAGGCCGTGGTGAAAAAAGCTTAGGAGCAGGCTTATGATGAGGCTAATGGATATTCTTTTAGGGTTAGCTTTGGGAGCCGGTTGGCTGGCCGCCGCTATCGCCCTTTATGGGCGCTACAAAACTTTGCCGGCTTTCCTGACCGGTCCCAACATCTGTCGCCTCGAGGCGGGCGGCTGCCAGGTGTTGTTCCGCACCAAGAATGCCGCCCTTTTAGGCGTTCCCAATTCCCTCTTAGGGGTCTTTTACTATCCCCTGCTGGGTACGGGGCTGGTCCTCCACTGGACTTTCTGGCTTCTTTTTGCCGCCGCGAGCTTCGCGTTCCTAATGACCATCATTCTGGCCTGGATTCTTATCCGGGACAAACTGGAGTGTCGTGTCTGCTGGACCGGGCACCTTTGCAATTCGGTAATTTGGCTGCTTCTTTTCTTCCAGTTCGTCCTCAAATAAAAATTCCCGGGGATCAAAATACCCCGTTCTCTACCGCTGGAACTTTTCCCGCAGAAGAAGGTCTTCCTCCAGGGCTTCCTGCAAAGCCGCGGCTGGAGTGGGATAGTTTTCCATAAATTCCTGGAACTCCAAAAGTTCGAAGGCATCGTGGACCTCGGTGTTCATTCCGGTCAGGAGAAATCTTCCCCCCTCTTCCACAATGCGCTTGCAGGCGGTCAGGAACATGCTCCATCCGGTGCTGCTAACGAAAGTCACTCCCGTCAAATCGAAGAGGACTTTCTTTCCCTTGCAGACGGGATAGATGTTCTCCAGGTTCTTCTCGATGGGCTCCAAGGTCCCGATCCGGATCTCCCCTTCGATCCTTAGGGTGATGAAGTCGGGGTATTGGTTGTCATAGGCGATTTGGACTGAAACTGGTTTCATAACGGCCTCCTTTTTGATTTTCAGGGGATCAGCAAATTCGCCGCAAGCCCCTGATGGAGGCGCATTCTGTCGGGAAAGGTCAAAAAGGTCTTATACCTTTGGTATAAATTCCGGAATTTATTTTGGGGCGGAAAAACGACCCTATGGGGCCTGAAGGAAAGAGGCTAGGAGCCCTCGGCGGCGCCGGAAGCCACGGCGGGCCAGAGTTCCTCGGGATGGTCGCGCAGATTCTTCAGCAGGTAACGGCGGCGCTGTTTGATCTTCCCGCTTTCATTGCTTTCTTCGGAGGCCTCGGCCAGCAGTTCCGAATCCACCGCCGCCACCTTGTCGTAGATTCCTTGCCAGCGTTTTTTCACCGTGATGAGCGAGATACCCAGGGCCGCGGCGATCTCCTCGTCGGTTTCGCCCAGGAGGGCGCGCTTGAGGATTTCCTGCTCCGCAGGCTGGAAGTTGAACCGGGGGGACCCCAGCAAGGCAATGGCCGCGGCGGCGGTGCCGGGTTTTTTCCGGGCGGCTTCGGCGGTGATACCCATGAGAAAAGGATGGCCCTTGTCCATGGCGGGAGGCAGGTATTTGGTACCCAGGAACTCCTTGTAATCGCGGTAGGTGTCGCAGCCCAGGTTGGTGATAAGTTCCCTTTCCTCGACCTCGTAGACTTCCTCGGCGAATTCCTTCACCCGGTAACCGGAGACCAGGGTCAGGAAGGCTTGGGTGCAAAACTGCCGGATCTTGATGTAGTTTTCCAGGTCGTATCGTTGGAAATCCCAGCCGTAGTGAAGGGCCACCACGTTCAGGCCCCGGCCCGTTTGGGCGGGAGTCACGTCGGCTTTCTTAAGGAATGGCCGGATGCCGCGCTTCCATTTTTCCAGCACCCTTAGGTGGGTAAAGGGGGGAAGGGTTGTCTTGGCCTCCTCCATGAAGCGGTCGGTGGCGAACATGCTGATGCCGAAACCCACGTGGCGCTTGTCCACGGGCTGGTCCCGGTCTTCGATGACCTGGGAAATACAGCAACCATCCCCAATGAGGGTTTTCCAAAGGGAGAGAACGTCTTTTTTCAACCGCTCATCGTAATGAAAGCGGTCGCGGATGAAGGGGTAGCAGGCTTCCAGGTCGTCGGGGACGGTTAAGCGGTAGTTCAGGTACATGGGCCCTCTTTCCTTCCGCCTTCAAGCGGGGGAGGAAAAATTGTAACCAGGGGGCCATCGAGGTTTCAAGACAAGATTGGACCAAATTTAGTCGTATCGCAACCGGGTCGGGTTCCTCCGAGGAAAAAGAAAAAGCCCCGGTTTCTTCACCGGGGCTTTGATCATGCTTGAAACGACTAAATAGAACTGGGTGTTATTACTCGTCCCCTGACTGCAGGAAAGCGAACAAGTTGGTGCCGTCGCGCCATAGATAAAGCCTTACGCCGCTCTTCAGGTCGCTCTTCTTCAGCACGACCGCGAGCTGCCGGGCCGAGACGATGGCCGTGTTGCCGACTTTTATCACCACGTCGCCGGCCTGCAGGCCCGCCTGGGCCGCCGGGCCTTGTTGGATGACATTGGTCACCACCGGGCCTTTGGGGGCCCCAGCCGGAAGCTGGCTGACGATGTCCGGGGTTTGGTCCTGGAAGCTGAAGCCCAGGTTGTCGTTTTGGCCTTGACCGGGCTGGGCCGTTCCACGGTTGTCCTCATCGGAAGGTTCCCCAGGCTTGGCGGCGGTTTCTTTGAGTTCCTGCAGGGTGACGGGCACGGTGCTTTGGGCGCCGTTCCTGAGGATGGTGAGTTCCACTGTTTCCCCCGGGCTGTGGGTGTAAAGTTTGGCCACCAAATCTCCTGAGCTGATGATTTTTTCCCCATTGACGGCCAGGACGATGTCCCCCGCCTTCAAGCCCGCCTTTTGCGCCGCGCTGTCGGGATTGATCTCCGACAATAGGGCGCCTTCCGTGGTGCTAAGCCCGAAGCTCTTGGCCATTTGGGGACTTAATCCCTGCACGATGCAGCCCAGCCCGGCGCGAATGATCTTTCCGTTATTGACCAGGTCTTCGGCGGCCTTGCGGGCGATGTTGGAAGGGATGGCAAAGCCGATGCCTACCGATCCTCCCGATTGGCTGTAAATGGCGCTGTTGATGCCGATGACGCGGCCTTCGATGTCACAAAGGGGCCCGCCCGAATTGCCCGGGTTGATGGAAGCGTCGGTTTGGATGTAGTTCTGGATGCCCTGGTCCTGGCTGACCTCCACGCTGCGGCCCTTGGCGGAAATGACACCCGTGGTCACCGTGTGGTCCAGGGCGAAGGGATTGCCGATAGCGATGGCCCATTGCCCGACCTTGAGGGCATCCGAGTCGCCCAGGATGGCGTACGGGAATGTCTTCTTGCCGTCGGAGATCTTCACCACGGCGATGTCCACCTTCTCATCCTTGCCCACGATCTTGGCGGGGTAAGTGGTGCCGTCCTCGAAGGTGACGGTCACTTTCTCGGCCTTGCCTACCACATGGGCGTTGGTCACGATGTAGCCGTCGTCAGTGATGAGGAACCCCGACCCCAGGCTGCGCTGTTTTTGTTTCATCATGCGTTGGTTCGGCTGGCCGTGGGGCCCGTAAAACCAATAATTAAAAAAGTCGTTCATATTGCCGAAATCATTCATCCCCCGCACATCTTCGGTCCACTCGGAGCTAATATTGACCACCGCCGGGCTCACCTTGGCGGCCACGTCGATGAAGGCGTTTTGCAGGGCCAGGGCGGCGCTGTTGGCGGCGCTGACCGGCGCCGCTTCCTCAGTGGGCAGCTTCAACTCGGCGGCCGAGGCCAAAACGGGGATAAGGCCGGAAAAGGCCAAGGCGGCCGCGGCGAAAAACCGCACGCCCTTCAGCCAGGCCGAACGGCCGTAACTGGAAATTTTAAAATTGGACATGGCACTGCCTCCCACTTTCAATGATAAACCGAACTCAAATCTCGGAAGGTCCTTCCAGGTTCTGGGGATGAATCCTCCTGGATTTCAGGAGTTGTTCGATCTCCGGGTGCTGGCACGACAAGGTGATCACGATTTTCACGCCCGAAAGATTGACCCCGCAGGTTCTGACGAGGTAATTGATGCATTCGAGCCGTTCGATGTCGTTTTGCGAATAAAGCCGCGTCTTGCGGATGGTCCGGCAGGGGTTGATGAGCCCCAACCGCTCGTATTGGCGGATGGTCTGCTCATGCAGCCCCAGCAGTTGGGCCACCACACTGATGGTATAAACCGGATGTTCCGGACCGACTTCCATTTTTTTCCCCTTGGCCGCTCAGCGCCCCTTACCTGCCGGAATCCAGGCGCGAACGGACAATCTTCGGATATTTTACGCCACGTAATCCTTCAGGTTGTCCGCTGCCTTGGAGGCGCGGATTTTCTTCATGGCCCGCTCCTCGATCTGGCGCACCCTTTCCTTGGAGATGTTCAGGCGCTTCCCGATCTCATCCAGGGTCTGGCCTCCCTTGCCGTCCAAGCCGTAGCGCCAGGTGAGAATCTTCTCGTCCCGATGCTCCAGGATACCCAAGGCCTTCTGCAGTTTCTCCGTTAGGTCCTTGTCCATCAAGGCCTTTTCGAAGCTGTCCTGGTCCTTGGGATCGCGCAGGAATTCGATGATGGGCTTTTCGCTGTCCCCCACCCGGGTGGTGTCCAGGCTCATGTAACCGTGGGAGAACTGCTGGACCTCGTCCAGCGTCTCCCGGCTGATGTCGGCCTTTTTCATGACCTCGCTATCGCTCACCGGCCCGCCGGCTTTCTGCCGCATGGCTTCCATCTGCTTGTTGATCTTGCGGATCTTCTTGGTCTGGCTTTGGGGGATGCGCACCATATCCGCCTTGTCCAGGATGGCCGCCAAAATGGATTGGCGTATCCACCACACGGCGTAGGAAACGAACCGCACGCCCCTTTCGGGGTCGAAAGTTCGGGCGGCCTTCATCAATCCCAAATTGCCCTCATTAATGAGGTCGAGGAACGAAAGCCCCCGGTTGCGGTAGCCCTTGGCGATGGAAACCACGAAACGCAGGTTGGATTCCACCATCCGGGTTAGGGCCTGTTGATCCCCTTTTTTGGCCGCGCGGCTGACCTTCTTTTCCTCTTCGGGGGTTAAAAGAGGCACTCGGGCGATTTCCTTGAGGTAGGTCCCCACTGATTTCTCTTCGCTGAAGAATGGTAACTTTTCCATGGCTCTCTCCTTTTCAAACTACTTATAAAACCTATTCATTAGGTTATACTTAATCTGTCTTTTATAAAACAGATTATATTAGTCGATATGGATCAAGTCAATAAAAAGTTACACCCTCGGGGTGGAACCCTATTTTGGAGGCTTTTTATTCGGATTTAGTGGATTTTAAGAATTTAAACCCATAAGGGTTTTATGACCGGCTTTTGACCGCATCCTCGATAGCATCTTCCTTTTTCAGGAAGGTCCGCATGGTATCCAGGTAAAGGGCCGTGGAAACCGCCATGGGTAAGAGGAAGAAAACAAAGCGGAATAACAGGGCGGCCACTACTGCCTTTTCAAACTCTACCCCCAGCAGTTTGAAAGTCCCGGCCAAGAGAGCCTCGCTGATCCCCAAGCCGGCGGGCACCGGGTTGAAGTTGGAGGTCAGGTTCATCACCATAAAACCGACCAGGAGGAGCCCTAAGGGCAGGTCAAGCCCTACGGCGCGGAAGCAGAAGAAGAGGGCCAGGGCCTGGAAGCCCCAGTCCATGGCCACCCAAAAGGTCACCACCAAAAGCTGGACCCAGCCCCGGTGCAGGAATTGGATAGTTTCTTCCAGGTTGTTGCGGATTTCCACCAGGCGCTGGTGGCTGGTATTTTTCCTGAAGAAAGTCCGCCCCAGCCAATCCCCAAAGCGGATGACGATCCTCAGGAACCACTTGCGGATCCGCTGATTGAAGAACAAGAGCAGCATGAGGGCCACCAAGGCCACCAAGCCCAGCATGACGGCCAGGACCACGTCCTGCCAAGGCCCGGTCACGAATTCAGGGTGTTCCCGCAGGTAGATAAGGCCGCCGAAGGAAACGCAGGCCAGGACGATGTTAAAAACCATGTTCTGGGCCGCGGAAATGGGAATGGTCACCGAATAGGGAACTTTTTCGAACCGCAGAAGATAGCTTCTCAAGGCGATGCCCGCCCAGCCACCGGTCGAAACGATGAAGTTGATCGTATAAGAAATGAACATGATGGAGAAAAACCGGTTGAAGGGCACCCGGTAGGGCGTCATTTCGAAGAGGCCGTTGAAGGAAAGGGTGAAGGCCAGGTAGGCGATGCCCGTGCAAAGCAGGGCAAAGAGCATCTGTTCGGCGTGGATGTGGTGGATGGCGTCCAAAAGCTTGTGGCCGTCGCTGAAAAAGGCCATACCCATGGCCAGCACCATGATTCCCACCAGAAAAAGGGAAAGAATGATCATGACCCGGCGGTTCGGTTGTTTCACTATTCACTCCGCGAATTCTTAATGTTTAATTCTCAATTATGGTGGAAATTTCCTTTCGCTTTCCCGAAAGGAAATTGACAAAAATTCAAAATTCAAAATTCATAACTCAAAATTGAAGTTAGAATACTGCCCATGCCCTTGAGACACTCATTAACGCTGGGTTTCGCCCTGATGCTCGTGCTGGGTGGTTGCGCACCGGTGCAAAAGCTTGTCCAAAAACCTGGGGAGGTCCCACCCGCACCGGCCCCGACCGTTTCACCCACGCCGGCACCCATGGCCGTCTCCAACACTCCCATCACCTTGGCCTTCACCGGTGACATTATGATGGGCGGCTCGGCGGCCTACAAACTTAAAACCGAGGGGCCCGACTCTTTTTTCACCCGTACCTCCCCCTTGTTGAAACAAGCCGACATCGCCATGGGCAACTTGGAAGGACCTTTGGGCACGGCCGGCGAAAAGTTTCCCCATAAAAAGTACAACTTCCTGGTGGACCCCTCCTCGGCCGTGGGGCTGGCCCACGCGGGTTTCAAGCTGCTGACACTGGCCAACAACCACACCATGGACTTCGGGGTGGAGGCCCTCCAGTCCACCCTCTCGGCCCTGGACACCCAGGGCTTAAAGCATTGCGGGGCGGACATGAACGACGCCTTGGCCCGAAAGCCCGCCTGGTTCGAAGTAAAGGGTCACAAGGTGGCAGTGCTGGCCTATTCCCTCACCTACCCCACCGAGTATTGGGCCAGGGAGGACCGCGCCGGCTGTGCGGCGGCTTCCGGACCTGACATGCGGGAGGACATCCAAAAGGCCCGGCTCCAGGGCGCGGATGTGGTGGTCGTCTGCTGCCACTGGGGTCAGGAAAAGCACACGCGGCTGCGCGGCTACCAGCCCGAACTGGCGCACCTGGCTATCGACGCGGGAGCCGACGCTGTTGTCTGCCACCACCCCCATATCTGGCAGCAGCTGGAGGTGTACCATGGCAAGCCCATCGCCTATGCCATCGGCAACTTTGCCTTCGGCACACTGACCGCCATCAGCCAGAGCGGCATCCTGTTCCTCGGTTTCGGGGAAAGGGGCAAGTGGCTGGGCGGGAAAATCGTGCCCCTGAACGTCTATAACGCCCAGGTGACCTTCGACCCCCGGCCCATGACCAAGGAAGCGGCAACGAGGTTTTACCTTTATTTAAAGAAACTCTCTAAGAAAAAAGCGAACTTGAAACTGGTGCAAGGAAAAATTCCCGAAATCGATTGGAAGGCGCCGGCCTCCGCCCAGGAAGACTCGATGGTTCCGGTTATTATCCCCGGATCCTCCCCATTTCCTACCATGGTGCCCACGGCTGCCACACCGACTCCCGATCCCGCTGGCAATCCGGAGGGCTCGGTGCCGGGTAGTACTAAGTAATTATTTTTTCATTTTAATCCCCTGAAGAAACCTGCAGCACCGCCGCCCCTTGCAATTTGCCTTCGCGCAGGTCCGACAGGGCCTCATTGGCCTTTTCCAGCGGATAAACCGTCACTTCGCTGTGGATGGGGATCTTGGGGGCCAGCTTTAGGAACTCCTCCCCATCCTTGCGGGTCAGGTTGGCCACGGACCGGACAATCCGCTCTCCCCAGAGGATTTCATAGGGGAAGGAGGGGATGTCGCTCATGTGGATTCCCACGCAGACCACCGTCCCGCCCTTGGCCACGGCTTGCAGGGCCGCAGGCACCAGGTCGCCCGCGGGCGCGAAGAGGATGGCCGCGTCGAGGGAAACGGGGGGCATAGCCCCCGAGGCTCCTGCCCATACGGCGCCCAGCTTCCTAGCGAAGGCCTGGGATTCCCCGTCGCCCGCCCGGGTGAAGGCGTAAACTTCCCGGCCCTGGTGCCGGGCCACCTGGTGAGTAAATGGGCGGCCGCGCCGAAGCCGTAAAATCCCAGCCTCTTACCCGGCCCCGCCATCTTATAAGCCCGCCAGCCGATCAACCCCGCGCAAAGAAGCGGCGCGGCCTCAAGGTCCAGGAAATCCTTGGGAATGGAAAAGACGAAGCGTGCGTCCGCCACCGCGTATTCGGCGAAGCCGCCGTTGACCTGGTAACCGGTATAGAGGGCCTTATCGCAGAGGTTCTCCCGGCCCGACCGGCAGTAATCGCAGCTTCCGCAGGATCCCCCCAGCCAGGGGATGCCGACCCGGTCGCCGGCCTTCGCGTTTTTAACGCCGGTTCCCAGGGCTTCCACGATGCCTACAATCTGGTGGCCCGGCACCAGGGGCAGCTTGGGATTTTTTAAATCCCCGTCCACCACATGCAGGTCGGTGCGGCAGATTCCGCAGGCGCGCACCTAAACCAGCACCTGGCCCTTGGCGGGTTTTGGTTTTTCCAGTTCGGAAAGCCGCAAGGGCCGCCCTTGGGCCGGTAAAATCATGGCATTCATGAATTTATTTTAGGCGGCAAAATCCCTAGGGGGAATGAGTCATCTCATGATTCTTGGACTTAAACCCTAAGGGCCCGCGGGGAGAATGAAAAGCTTTCTTTTCTTGCAAAAAAAATCGGAACTATCTACCTGACATACAGGCAAAACATAACCCCTCTCCCCTTGGGGGAGAGGGCTGGGTGAGGGGTGCCTTTTACCCTCAAAACCACCCTCATCCCATCCTTCTCCCCTCAAGGGAGAAGGGGACGGCAACTGTGAAACACTCGGTTTTTAAATTGTATGTCATGTGCATAGTTCCGAAAAAAATTTAACTGTCTGTTTAACAAGATCCAAATTTCGGGTATCAGTTTTAACTTTCTTATTTCGCCGCATGGCTTTTTCTTATGACGGTCGTCATAATCTCCACCTCCCTCCTCCCCCATAATTCGAATAGAAACCGGTTAAATGTTAAAGGGGGAAGTGGCTGATGAAAGCGGTGATCTTTAACGGCGCCAACACGGGGCACAATGTCCTGGAACAAGCCGACGGGCTCCTGGCCAGGGAATTGGGACACCGCGGATGGGAAGTTCTCTCCATTCCCTTGCGGAACCTGCGCCTGAGCGGATGCAAGGAATGCTCCCATTGCTGGCTCCACACGCCGGGGCTCTGCCGGGTGCGCGACGACGCCCGCATCCTGAGCCGCCACTTGGCGGAGCACGACCTGGTGGCCCTCCTGACTCCCGTGAGCTTCGGGGGCTATGGCTCCCTTTTGAAAACCGCCCTGGACCGGGTCACCCGCCCCCACCTGCTCCCCTTCCTCACCCCCCGCTGGGGCGAGGTCCGCAACCCGCCGCGCTACGAGAAACGGTTCCAGATCCTGGCCTTAGGCGGCCTTCCCAAGGAGGACCCTCCCACCGAGGATATCTTCCAAACCGTGGTGCGGCGCAACACGCTCCACCTCTCCGGCTCCCATTTCGCCACGGACTTCGTTTACGATTACATGACGGTGAAACAGGTCGACCAACGGGTGAAGAACCTGGTCGAAAAAATGGCGGTCCCCGCGTGACTCCCCCGCGCCAGGCCCTCATCCTCGTGGCCAGCCCCCAGGCCCACAAGAGCGTCAGCCATTCGCTGGGAATCTGCCTTTCCCAGGAGCTTTCCAAGCGGTCGGTGGCGGCCCCCCTGGCTTATGTTTCCTTCCCCAAGCAATCAGCGCCCTCCATCGCCAACCTGCACGGCCTGATGGACGCCTCCGATATCCTGGTTTTCCTTTTTCCCCTCACCCTGGACCAGCCCCCCGCCTGCCTGGTGAAGGTGCTGGAGGATTACGCCTGGCACCGCAAAAGCCTGCCCCTGCCCCGAGGCCCACAAGCCAAGGGGCAAGTCGTGGGTGTGCCGGGGCAAGAGACGAAGTCTCAAATTGGCCCCGGCCCCTCCCCCCCGCCGCAGGCCGTGGTAGCCATCGCCCATTCCCGGTTTCCGGAGGCGCACCAGAACGATTCGGCGCTGGACATTTTGAAGCGCTTCGCGGAATTGGAAGGACTTCAATGGATGGGGGGATTGGCCCTGGGGGGCAGCGGGACCCTGCCCGCGGGCAGGCCCCTGACTTCCTCTTCCTTCGCCGCCCGTCACGCGGTCAAGGCGCTGGAAAAAACCGCCACCGCCCTTTCCCGTGGCCTTCCGGTCCCCAAGAAAGCCGTGCGGCTCATGCGCCAGCCGGCCATTCCCGGCCGGATTTACACCTGGGGGGTCAACTGGCTCGTCAAACGCAGGGCCCTGCGGGCGGGAACCCTTCACCACATCCAGGCCAAGCCCTACGACCTCTCCTCCCACGACTTAACGGAAGGATAGGCTCCGAGGGCGGGTCAAATCCCGCGGGGCTTAACCGAAGGATAAGAACTTCCAACAAAACCTCTTTTAACCACAGAGGACACAGAGTTAAGGGCGCCTCTAAAAATTCTTGTAGGGGCGGCCCACCGTGGCCGCCCTTGACGGAAACCGCTGAAAACAAAGTCCGGGCAGGCGCGGAGGCCTGCCCCTACAGTCGCACAACGGTCGTTTTTGGGATTTTTAGGGGTGTCCTTAATTCATTAGTGTCTCGGACAACATTATTTGTGAGTCTTTAAGCCTTACTCTGTGTACTCCGTGAACTCTGTCCCACATGTCCTATTGAAAATGTTGTTAAGGAACTGTGGGACTATACCACCCTCTTTAACTTCTTGATGGAAGGGTGGCATGTGGTTCAATTTTTCGCTTAATCTTTTAGATTTGCCCGATTGTATATATGAATAGATTGGAATATATTCATTTAACTATGATCGACCCTTTGTTCGTTTTCAAAATCAAGTCGGATTTCTTGAAGGCCCTTTCCCATCCGGGGCGGCTCAAGATCATCGAGCACTTGAAGCACGGAGAAAAATCCGTCAACGAGATGGTCAAGGCCCTGGAAATGGAGCAGTCCGGCCTTTCCAAACACCTGTCCATCTTGAAGCAGGCGGGCATCCTGAACTCCCGCCAGCAGAAGGTGACTGTGTTTTATTCGGTGCGGGACAAGGGCATTTACGACGTTTTGAAACACGTCTCCCTTTTCCTAAAAAAAAAGCTGAAGGAAAGCCAGGAAGTATTGGATCACCTGGGAAAAGAATGACGCCGGCCCGCCCATGACCCTCCCCTCATCTTCCTTGAACCCGGAAAAGACTGAAAGCCAGCTCCCAAGCCCCGAAGAGGACGTCCGGAGGATGGTGGAACATGCCGCCCACCTCCTGCCGGCCCAGGGCCCTATCCGCGTTTTCGTCCATCACAACACCCTCCACGCTTTCGAGCACCTCCCCTTCGAGGAGGCCGTGGTGAAGGCAGGGTATCTCTTCGGCTGCAGGCCCTACCTGGACGAGGAGGACTACCGGAAGGAATGGCTTCAAGGCCGCATCCTCACCGGCGACCTGCGCGCCGTCCTTTCCGAGGACCTGGGCGTTCATAGCAATGAAGCCATCGCAGACGCGACCACCCGCTTGGAACTGAGGCTGGCCTTGATGGCGGTGGGCCTTCACGAGCCCGACGACAAGGAATTGGATTGGCACCTGAACGAATCCGATAAGCCCATGGACCGGAACCTGTGGGAGGCCTGCCGGGCGGCCGTCGAGCCCCTGGGGCCGGTTCACTTGCCCCTCCCCCGGAAGGCCCGGTACCGGGACCAACTCCTCGAGCTCACGGGCGAGGACGTGGACGCCCTGCTTCATCCGCTTCTCATCCGCTTTTGCGCGGCCTTTTGCGACCAGGGCATCGCCTATTGGCGCCTGCCCAGCCGCAGCCTGGGCTTCCTGGGCTCCTTCACGCAAACCTACCGCTACGCCCCCTTGCCGGACGCCTGGCTCAAGGGCTTCGGCGCCAGGTTCAAGGGGCGAAGAAACGCCGCCGCTTCCATCGTTCAATCGCTCCGGAACCTCCAAATCCCCCCCGGGGAATGGGAGGCCTATATCGAGGAAATGATGCTGGCTTTGCGGGGCTGGCCGGGCCTCCTGCGCCAGATCGAGGAGCGTCCGGACCGCGCCTTCATCCCCTCCCCGCCGGGGTCGCTGTTGGAATTCGCCGCCGTCCGGCTCCTGCTGGAAGAACAAGCCGTTGCTTATGTCACGGGCCGCGCCCATCTCCCGCTTCCGGATTTAAGAAAGATGTCCCCCCCCGAATCCCCCAGGACCGTCGCCATGCGCGCTTATAGCCTCTACCAGGCGGCCCAGGTTTTGGGCTGGCCGGGGGAAAGGGTCCGGAACAATTCCCCGGACAAACTATTAAAAGAAATCGAGTCATTCCCTTCCTTGGAACGGCGCCGTCTTTTTCACCTGGCCTACGAACGGCGCTACCGCATCAAGACCCTGGACGCCCTTTTAGCTCAAACCGGGGAAAGATCCACGCAATCCACAGATTTCAATAACCAACTCAAATTTAACAATTCCCCTCGCCCCTTGGATGTGGTTTTGAGGGGTAGCATAGGGGGCATTTCCCCTATGAACGCCTTTGGGGAGAGGGAAAGGGTGAGGGTGGCGACTCAGGAAAAATCACCCTCACCCCGACCCATCTCCCCAGAAGCGCTCACAGGGAAAGCCCCCTGTGTACCCTCAAAACCAAAGCTCGAGGGAGAGGGTGAAATGGGTCCCCAAGCCGGTTCCCCTCGATTTCAAGCCTTGTGTTGTTTGGACGAGCGCGAGGAATCCTTCCGGCGGCACCTGGAGGAAACCGAGCCTTCCTGCGAAACCTTCGGGACGGCGGGATATTTCGGCCTGGCCATGTATTACCAGGGCGCGGAGGACGCCCACTCGGTCCCCCTTTGCCCCATCCTGGTCAAACCCACCCATTGGGTGAAAGAAAAGCCGTTGGAGGAGGAGTCCCGCTCGCTGCGCAAGGCCTGGGGCCATACGGCCTACGCTTTCCACGTGGGAAGCCGCACGGGAGTGCGGGGGACCCTCTTGAGCGGCCTCTTCGGCACCCTGGCCGCCCTCCCCCTGATATTGCGCGTCGCCTTCCCGCGGCACGCGGCGAAACTCCGTTCCAGTTTTGAAACCGCCTCCGCCAAAACCCGGTTGGAATGGAACTACACCACCGGGGAGGCCGCACAGGTGGTCGGAAAAATCCTGGAAGAGACGGGATTATTGAAAAATCTTTCCCGGTTGGTGGTCATCGTCGGGCACGGCTCCTCCAGCCTGAACAACCCGCATGAATCGGCGCATGATTGCGGCGCCTGCGGCGGGGGCCGGGGCGGCCCCAACGCCCGGGTCTTCGCGCTGATGGCCAATGACCCGGAGGTGAGGCGGCATCTGGGAATCCCCGAGGCCACCGTCTTCGTGGCCGCTTATCACAACACCTGCAACGACCTCATGGACTATTACGACCTGGACCGCCTCCCCCCCTCCCACGCGGCGGATCTTCGCCGGGCCCAGGTGGCCTTGGGCCGCGCAGCCGCCCTGGGCGCCCAGGAGCGCAGCCGCCGTTTCGACAACGTTCCGCCCGACATCACCCCCCTGGGGGCTTTGAGGGCCATGGCGGACCGCACCGAGGACCTGGCGCAGGTGAGGCCCGAATACGGCCACGCCACCAACGCGGTGGCGGTGGTGGGAAGGCGGGCCTGCACCCGGGGCCTTTTCATGGACCGGCGGGCCTTCCTCGCCTCCTACGCCCCCCCATCCGACCCGGACGGCGACCTGCTCACCCGGGTGCTCCAGGCCGTGGGGCCGGTCTGCGGCGGGATCAACCTGGAATATTACTTTTCCTTCACCGACCGCGGCGGCTACGGCTGCGGCACCAAACTTCCCCACAACATCACCGGCATGCTGGGGGTCATGGATGGCCATGCCAGCGACCTGAGGACCGGTCTTCCCTGGCAGATGGTGGAGATCCACGAACCGGTGAGGCTGCTTTTGGTGGTGGAATCCCCCTTGGAGCGGCTTAAGGGCGCCCTTTCCCGCCTGCCGGCAGTGGAGCGCCTTGTCAAGAACCGTTGGATCCAATTGGCCGTGTGGGACCCCGCAAAAAATGAAATCCTCGTTTTTCACGAAGGCCGTTTCGAACCCTACCAGCCGGAAAACCCCAGCCTGCCCCAGGTCTCTTCTTCCTTGGAGTGGTACCAGGGCAAAAGCGGTCACCTGGATTACGCGAGGATCATGCCATGAACTTCTCAAAAATTATCTTCGACAACACCCCTCACCCTAACCCTCTCCCCCAAGGGGCGAGGGGAAATAGGTTTTATGCGGATTTTACTCCCTCTCCCTTGAGGGGAGAGGGATGGGGTGAGGGTGAAGTTGAATTTTCTGAAACCCTTTTTAATTCTTCTTACCTCAGGTCAAGCCGATGAATGTCATGAACCTCCTTCTTCTGATCACCCTGGGGCTTCCTACCCTGCTCTTCTTTTTGCTTTCGCTTTTTTCCCTGGTGGACCGGCCCCTTTCCGAGCGGGCCACCGGCTACCTGGTTCCCTTCACCCTCGTCCCCGCCTTCGCCGCGTCCTTGGGGCTTATCTTGTTTTGTCCTTCCCACACCGAACTGGCCTTTTCCCCCTTCGGCGTGATCGCGGGCCAAACCTTCGAGTTCCGGCTGATCTTGGATTGGCTCTCCCTGCCCTTCCTGGTGCTGATCCTGCTTTTATGCGGGGTCACCGGCATCTTCGCCCACCGCTACCTGCACAAGGAGGCCGGCTATAACCGCTTCTTCGTGCTTTTCTCACTCTTCACCGTGGGCATGGAATTCGCGGCCCTGGCGGGCTCCATGGAAACGCTCCTGGCGGCTTGGGAACTGTTGGGCCTTTCCTCGGCGCTCTTGATCGCCTTCTTCCACGAAAGGCCGGAGCCGGTACGCAACGCCCTGCGGGTCTGGACCATCTACCGCATCGGGGACCTGGGGCTGATTTTCGCGGCCTGCCTGGCCCACCATTGGACCGGGACCGGCGCTTTCGATATCGTCTTTAACTCGGGACATTGGAGCCTGGCCCTGCTGATCCTTTTGGCCGCCATGGGAAAATCGGCCTTGGTTCCCTTTTCCAACTGGCTGCCGCGCGCCATGGAGGGCCCTACGCCTTCCAGCGCCATTTTTTACGGGGCCCTTTCGGTGCACTTGGGGGCCTTCCTTCTCTTGCGGGCGGCCCCGCTCCTGGACGCCAACCCGGCCGTGGCCTGGCTCGTCGTCGCCTTGGGCGTCGCCACCGCCCTCCACGGCACCTTCGTGGGCCGGGCCCAGACGGACATCAAATGCGCCCTGGCCTTCGCCTCCTTGACCCAGGTGGGCGTCATCGTGGCGGAGATCGGCCTGGGGCTTCGGCTCATACCGCTCATCCACCTCTTGGGCCATGCTTGTTTAAGGACCCTCCAGTTCCTCCGGGCGCCCTCGCTGCTGCACGACATGCACCACATCGAAAACGCGGTGGGCAGCCACCTGCCCCGCACGGGCCTTCACTACGAAAAAATTCTTCCCTTGCGCCTTAGGTTCCGGCTTTACAGGGCGGCCCTAGAGCGGGGCTACCTGGAGGCCGTGCTTCGTGACTGGGTGGCGCGGCCCTTTTTGGCTGCCGCAACTTTCCTTGACCGGTTGGAGCTCTGGTGGGTGGGCCGTTTCGAAGGGCGGGAGAAATGACTAGAAGCAATTTTGACCGGATGGTTTTTCCCCCTCTGAAAGAGGGGGATAGAGGGGGAGTTAGCCTTTCGCTTGTCATTTTTAAAAATCTAATACCCTCCTTCCCCCCTTTTTCAAAGGGGGGGCACAGCGATAGCAGTAAAGAGGCTTCGCGATGATTTCCACGCTCCATTTTCCCTGGCTCACCTTGCTCTTTCTTTCCCCGGTGCTTGGCATCGGCGCGGTTTTCCTTTGGCGGGAGGCTTCCCACGAAATCGGCATCGGCGCCACCCTCCTGGGGCTGATGATGGCGGCGGCCTCCTGGATCGAGCTGGGATCCCACAAGGCCGTCGTGGACCCCTGGTTCCCCCTCCTCACCCTTGACGAGTTGGGCGCACCGCTGGTCTTTTGCTGCGCGGTCACGACGGCGGCGGTGCTTTTCACCATGCCCAAGTCCCACCGTACGCCCGAACTGTCGGCTAAGTTCCTCGCCTCCGAAGCCATCCTCTTCTTGACCTTCTCGACCGTGAACCCGTGGTTCCTGGCTTTTCTTTTCGCGGCGGGCCCGGTTTTGCCCTGGTTCGAGGCAAGGTCCCGCCTCTTCGCTTTTTACATGGCGGCTTCGGTATTGCTTTTCACGCTGGGGGTGGCCGCCGGGCCCTCCCAATGGGCCTGCTTGCCCTTGGTGGCCGCCGTTCTCATCCGAAAGGGCATCCTGCCGCTGCATACCTGGATGCCCTCCTTCTTCCAGACCGCCCGGTTCGGCACCGCCCTGCTTTTCGTCATTCCCCAGGTGGGCACCTATTGCGCGGCGCGGCTCATCCTGCCCTCGGTGCCGCCGGCAACCCTTCAAATCATGGGCATCCTGGCGCTCTTGACCTCGGTTTACGCGGCCGCCCTGGGGTTGGTGCAAAAGGACGTGCGGCGGATGTTCGGCTATTTCTTCATGAGCCAGTCGGCGGTGGTCCTGGCGGGAATCACTTGTAACAACCTGGGGGGCTTGGCGGGGGGACTGACCCTTTGGATCTCCAGCATCCTTTCCCTTACGGGCTTCGGTCTGGCCTTGCGGGCCTTGGAGGCGCGCAGGGGCCTGCTTTCCTTGGATGTGTTCCACGGGGGTTATGAGCGCATGCCGCTTTTAGCCGTGGGATTCCTGGTTTTAGGTTTGGCTTGCGTGGGGATTCCGGGAACCCTGGGCTTCGTGGCCCAGGAACTCTTGGTGGACGGCTCGGTGGAGGCTTTCCCGGGCTTTGGATTTCTCGTGGGCGTGGCGGCGGCCTTGAACGGCATCACCATCCTGAGGGCCTATGGCGCCCTTTTCTGCGGGACTTTCACCAGCCCCTGGCAGGAACAGTTACGGCCCCGGGAGCGGCTGGCCATGATGGGGCTGGTGGCCTTTCTTCTTATCGGCGGGCTTTGGCCAGTGCCCCTGCTCAAAGGAAACCTCTCGGCGGCTTCCATCCTGCTTCAGCAGCGCCAGGCCGTTTCCGATCAGGCGAAGACCATCAACACCGCTCCCGCGGGCAACATGGCCTCGGCCAGGAGACCTTGAGGGATAGGGTTTCCTTTCAGGTTTTGAAATAGCTCCCTTTTTCGAGGTCCGCCAGGAGGGTTGTGTGCGTCGGTCGCCAACCGAGTTGTTCCTGGGTGAGCTTGCTGGAGGCCGGGCAGTCGATTCCGGCGAAGTGCGCGAACCATCCAAAATGATCCGCCGGTTTGGATTCCACCGGAAGGTTCAGGCCTTTGCCGATGGCCGTTGCGATATCCTTGAACGCGATTCCCTCTTCCGCCACCCCGTGATAACGGGCTCTTGTGGCGCCCTTCTCGATGGCCAGCCGAAACAAAACGCCCGCGTCCAGCCGGTGCACGGCGGTCCAGCGGTTTTGCCCCCCGCCGATATAGGCCGAAACACCCTTCTCCCGCGCCATGTTGATGAGAATTGGAACGAATCCGTGGTCGCCGTCGCCATGGACCGAGGGGGAAAGGCGCACCACCCGGGCGTTGATTCCCTTCGCCGCCAATTCGGCAGCCACAATTTCCGAAACCCGGGGGAAGTTGGAATTGGCCGGTGGATCGGTGTCCTCGGTCGCCAGGCGGCCCGGCGAAACGAGCGCCGTGCCCGAGGTGATGACGAAGGGTTTCTTGGTACCGGTCAGGACCGAGCCCATGGCCTCGATCGCGCGCTTGTCGATCTCGCAGTTCTCCTTGAATTTCGAGAAGTCATGGATGAAACCCAGGTGGATCACCCCGTCCGAGGCGGCGGCCCCGCTCTTCAAACTTTCCAAATCCTCCAGGGAACCCCGGTGCGCCTGGGCCCCCGCGGCGGCCAGCGACTTGGCGGCCGCCTCCGAGCGGGCCAGGCCGGTCACCTGATGGCCTGCGCGGATGAGTTCCTGAACCGTGGCCGAGCCGATAAACCCCGTGGCACCTGTGACGAAAATTCGCATAGTCTTTCCCCTTCCTCGAAACCTCTCAGGCAAAGACTATCAAAACCGTTCAGGTCAAAACCAGTGCACCACTCAAAAAAAATTCCCACTCCGTCACGGTTTTATCTCCGCCGAGAACGGTTTTCGTCGCATGATTTTCCCCATCACCCTGAAAAAACCGAAAGGGCCCGACATCATGCCCGCCGTCTTCACCCCGCCCATGGCCGCTCCCATGATCCCCAGGGAAAGGACATCCGCGCCCGTCAGGTAAAGCCCCTTGACCGGCGTCGTCACCCGGGCCCAGGGTTTCCCAATGCGGCCGGGGGTGCCCGGGATGCCGTAAAAATTCCCGCGGGAGGTTTCCTGGAAATATTCCACCGTTAAGGGGGTGGCCAATTCTTGGAACCCTACCAGTTTCCGGAAGCCCGGAAAACGCCACTCGAGAAGGTCCAAGTAATGTTCTGCGAGGCGGACTTTCATTTCGTAATAGTCCTTATCCCGTTTTTTCCAAAGTTGGCCGCTCCATTTTTGGAAAGGCTCATACCCGCAAAAGGCGATCACCTCGGCGGTGTGGCCCGTTGCCTGGGGGTCTTTCAAGGAAGGGAAGGAAAGGTAATAACTACCGCTCTTTTCCAGGTCAAGGACCGCCGATTCATGGTCCTCGCTTTCATAAACCCAGTAGTTCTCACCCTTAAAGCCCAGCTTAGCGGGGGATTCCTTCAGCCCCAGGTAAAGGCTGATGGCGCTAAAACCCTTGGGAAAGTTTTCCAATTCCTCCCGGAAGGAAGAAGGCGCCGACTTCAGGAGCCGGGTATAGGTGATATAGGAACCGGCGTCGGAGATGACGGCCCCGGCCCGGTATTCGATTCCGTCCCCCTGGGGGGAGTTGGTCGGGACTACCCGGACCCCCACGGTCCGGCCCTTTTCCACCAGGATTTCCGTGACCCTCTGGCTCACCCTTATCTTTCCACCATTGGCCTCGATGACGGGAATGATTTTCCGGGCCATCTCGCCCGCGCCGCCGACCGGGTACCACCCCCCCTTGAGGTAATGTTGGACGATAGTGGCGTGCAGGCCGAAGGCGCTTTGGGAGGGGGGAAGCCCGTAGTCCCCCCACTGGGAAGCCAGCAGGGACTTGAGCCTGTCCTCCTTGAAGTTCTGGTCGAGGTAGGCCTTGGTGGTCTGGCGGCTGATCCCGCCCAAGAGCCCCGTGGCCAGCCTCATCAGGGGCCTCAAGGCCCAGGGAAAAGCCTCCGCCATCGCTTCCACCCCGTACCAAAGGGCGGCCTTGAAACAGTCCTTGAAATATTTCGCCAGGGCGTCTTTTTCCGCCGGGAATTTTTCCTGGAGCGCCCGCAGGTATTCCTTGGGGTCGGAGGGGAGGTCGAAGGAAAATTCCGGATAGACGAATTTCTCGAACAGGTGGGGCATCTTGTTCCAGGCCAGGGCGCCGTCGGTGAGGAAGTCGAAAAGCTTGCGGCCCAGTTCGCCCGGCCCCATGCCGCCCACGTAATGCAGGCCCACGTCGAAATGGTACCCGTGCCGGTGGAACTCATGGGTCAGCCCGCCCGCCACGAAGTGCTGTTCCAGGACCAGGACGCGTTTTTGATGGAGCTTCGACAAAAGGGCGGCGGCCGTCAGGCCCCCGATGCCCGAACCGATCACGATGACGTCGTAAGTGGAATCTGAAGCGGCCATGAAGTTACTTCCTTAATCTCAAACGGGCCCATCTTTGCCCAATAACGCCCAATTAAGATAGGACTGGGGAAAATAAAAACGCAAAATGAGGGCGGGGAATTTTTTCGATGCTGTCGTGAAGGTTTAGACCGTCTCAACCTCTTCTCAGGCGAAGACCATCAAGATCGCCCCGCCCAAGACCAGCGCGCCGCCCAAAAGGGCCTTCAGGGAGAGGGTCTCCCCCAGGAAAACCACGCCCAAAAGCATGGCTAGGGCCACGCTCAACTTGTCGATGGGGGCCACCCTTGAGACCGGGCCCATCTGAAGGGCGCGGTAATAGCAAAGCCAGGACAGGCCCGTGGCCACCGCCGAGAGGACCAGGAACAACATCCCATGCCGGGAGAGCGAATCCAGTTTCTGCCATTGGTGGTTGAAGCTCACCACCCCGCCGATCAGGGCGAGGATGACCACGGTGCGGATGAAGGTGGCCAGGTTGGAATTGATTTCCGAAACGCCGATCTTGCCGAACAAGGCCGTCAGGGCCGCGAAAAAAGCCGAACCAAGCGCGTAGAGCTGCCAAGTCCCCCATAGAGCCATAGGCCACCGCCTCTCATTTTTTTAATTCTGGGAAGGGACAATATAACAGGAGGCCGGCCTTCTTTTCACGCGGCCGAGGGAGGTTCCAAAATCGTGAAAAAACTGTTCACCGTGATCTGGACCAGGTCCCCCAGTTTGTCCGTGGAAACTAAAAGTTCCAGCCGGACCTTCCGGTCCCCCTCCCTGCGGGTCAGATGGGCGCGGGTGTTCCTCTGGGGCTTCCCGGTTTTTAAGGTCTGGACGGCGGCCCGGCGAATGGCGCAATCCAGGCAGGCGGCGGTTTCGCCGCAGCGTTGCGGCAGGAAGGCGTTCTGGCATCCCATGAATTCTCCGCCCCTGAGTCCCTTGGGTTTGGGCGTCCCATTGCAGAAATTCCGCAGGCAGTTTTCGTTGTAGGCCACGACCCGGAGTTCCTGGTTGACCAGGAGCGTCGGATGGGGAAGGGTTTCCAGGAACCGGACCAGGTCCTGGTCCAATTGGCGGTTGAAATGTTCCTCGCACTTCGGGCAGATGCCGTAGGCGCGGTCGGGGTCGTCCAAGGTCTCCCGGGGCGCCAGGTCCCTGCCGCAATTCGAGCAAATCGTCTTCGTGGGCAAGTTCCACTCCTGCTTCGAGAATAATTTTATGAGCCGGGGAGTTGTTCCACTTTGAAAGGGAATGAAAATTATAGGCCGCCGCGGGTCCGTTGAATATCCAACCCGGGGGTGGGGGCTTCGACAAGGAATTGCGCAAATAAAAAAAGGCGGGGATATTCCCGCCTTTTTTTATTTAAATTCCAAAATCAAAATTAATTGCTGAACTGGGCTTTCACGGCCAGGATCTTCTCGAGGTTGTTGGTGAAGGCCTGCACGATCTTGGCGTCAAAGTGGCGGCCCGTGCCTTCCTTGATGATCTTCATGGATTCTTCCAACGAGAAGGCCGGCTTGTAACAGCGCTTGGTGGTCAGGGCGTCGAAGACGTCGGCCAGGGCCACGATACGCCCCGACAGGGGGATGGCCTCGCCCTTCAGGCCCCGGGGATAGCCCGAACCGTCCCACTTCTCGTGGTGGGTGAGGGCGATGGTCTCGGAGACCCTCAAGAGTTCCGCCTTGGCGTTTTCCAGGATTTTCGCGCCGAACACCGTGTGGTTCTGCATTTCCTTGAACTCCGCGGGAGTCAGCTTTCCGGGTTTCATCAAGATCGAATCGGGGACGCCCAGCTTGCCGATGTCGTGCATGGGCGAGGCGTAACGGATGCTTTCCACCTCGGCGTTGGAGAGCCCCAGCCCCTCGGCCAGGATGGCCGAGTAGCGGCTCATGCGATGGATGTGCACGGCCGTGTCGTCGTCCTTGTATTCGGCCGCCACCGACAGGCGGAAGATGGTGTCCAGGTAGGCGTCCTTCAGTTCCTGGGTGAGCATGGTGTTCTTGATGGCGATGGCCGCCTGGGAGGCCAAGGACAGCACCAGGTTCTCGAAGTGCTTCTGGAACGGAACGATGGCCTTGCCCTTGTGGGCGTTGATGAGCTGGATGACCCCCACCACGTTGCCCATGGCGTCCTTCATGGGCACGATGAGCATGCTCTTGGTGCGGTAGTTGTTCTTCTCGTCGAAGGAACGGTTGAACTTGTATTCCCTGCCCGAGGGGATCTTGTAGGCGTCGGGGAGGTTGAGGACCTTGGCGGTCACGCCCACGTAGCCGGCCAGCGAGCTCTTGTCCAGCGAGACGTAAAAACCGGTGAAGGTGGAGGGTGCCACTTCCAGCGGCTTCCTTTGGGCCTTCTGCTCGGCCTTCTTGCGGGCCTCCAGCACCTCGTTTTGGGTGACGGAAAAGCGCAGCTGTTCGCCCTCGCGCACGTAAAGGCTTCCGGCTTCGGCGTTGGTGAACTGGCGGCTTTCGGTGAGGATAAGGGTGAGGAGCTGGTTGAGGTCCTGCTCTTTGGTGAGGGCGATCCCGATCTTGTTCAGCGCCATCATTTGTTCTTGAAGGCCACTGGCGCTCATCTTGGCTGGCATACAACTTCCTCTTGGATAATGCTTTGGGTCAGGGCGTTAAAATACCGCTTTAACGCTGACTTTACAAGGCCCGCCTTTCGCCCCCCAAAAGGCCTCGAAGCCGGGAATGAACGGGAATTTCCTCAAATAAAATTTGGAAAATTGAAAGAAGACCAAAGTAAAAAGTGTTTTAGAATTTTTACTTTTTACTAACAACTATTTGCGCCCATGAGCGGCCAAATGTCGTTGTAGATTAAAGCTTTTTGCGGATGGAGGGAGGGATGGGCGTAGGCTTCAGGCGTTCGTTCACAAAGACCATGACCTGCTTGGCGTCGGCGATGAGCCGGTTGGAACCTTTGAGGCGGAATTCGTAAGCCAGGGTCACCGAGCTGTTCCCCACCTTTTCCACCCAGCCTGTTCCCAACATGATGTCCTCGAAGTGCGCGGGCGAAATGTAGTTGATCTCGACGTGGGCCATGACGCTGAAAAGTTTCGTCGACCGCACCTGTTTGAAGGAAAAACCCAGCTTCCTGGAAAGGGCGTAGCGCACCCGCTCCAGGAAGCGGATGAATTCGGTGTTGTTCACGATGCCCACGAAGTCGGTCTCAAAGGACATGATGGGCAGCTCGATGGTCACGGAACGCTTGGGCTTGGAATCCATGGCCTGAGTATAAAGGGCGGGATACCGCAATGCCACCCTGGAAGGTGGAGGCCACCGCCACGGAAACCCCATACAGCCAACCCTACTATCTCTATTACCGCCACGCCCTGAGCAAAGTCGGAGAAATTAAATAAGCTTTTACAATGGGATACCTGCACCGCGCCGCGAGGACTTCCATCATCATGATAAAAGGGCCCGTTCCCATCCCACCCTAAAGTGCTAAAATGGCCAATCTTTTGACAGGCCCTCAAGATAAGCCTGACTCTTTTGTATTGAATGATTGGTCCATGACTCCAAATGAGAAGTCTTATGGTAACGCCTTCCTCCTAACCGTCCTCTTGGCGGGCCTCTACGCCGCACTTTACCACCTGCCCCTTCCCACCACCGGCGAAGCCTTTGCCATGAATCCCGACTGGTACGGGAAGCACATGGGAAAACTCAATCTCCTCGTCTTAGGGCTCAAACCTGTCCTATCCGCCTTCATCGTCCTGGAGGTCTTTTCATTGGTCCTGCCGCCCCTCAACCGTTGGCGCCTGGAAGGAGCGGCAGGCCGCAAAAAGTTAAATCTTTGGGCCTGGCGCCTTTCCTTTATATTTTGTTTCATCAACGCCTTGGGCACCACCTACCTGCTCAAAAGGCTCATGGGAAACTACATCGAGGGCCCTTTCCTCCTATTCCAGTTCCTGACCATCCTTGCACTCATGGGGGGGTCGCCTTGTCCATCATTCTGGCCCAGCTCATCACCCGATACGGCGTGGGCAACGGCTATCTGATCCTTCTGCTGGCCAGGGATATCCCAAGCCTCGTCATGACGCCTATTGGGTGTTTCCAGGGATACCTGGCCGCCAAACACGACGGTAACCAAAACTTCGTGGTGCTGGCTATGGTCCTGGTGCTGGCCGCCTTTTCCTATTATCTTTGGCGATTGATCCGGAGGCCCCCTCGCTTTCCCTTCCGGACAGTCATTGGAAAGCTGGCTTGGTTCGAGGTTCCACCCTTTCCTTCCAGCGCGGTTATTGAAGGCTTTGTCCTGACCTGCATTTCCACCACAGGTGCCTACATGAGTCTAGCCAACGTTCCCAACACCTGGATGCATGAAGGCTGGTCCCACTTATGGTTGGAACTGGCGATGATGGTCCTCCTGGGAATCCTCTGTTACAACTGGTTCTGGGGCATTGACCTCTTCGGGATCCAAGTTGCCGACCTGCCCCGCTACCTCACGAAGCGGGAAAGCCTCCTCAATCGTCAATTCGGCAGTACACTTCCCCTGCTCCTATTCGGGGCCGCGCTGTTTTGGGTGCCCGTGGGCCCGGAAAATTTCCAGTCCCTCTATTGGATTATCAACTTCACATATATCATTTGGCTTATGGGTTTGGCCCAGGACTTTTTGGCCCAATGGCAGTTTTGGAAGGTTAACGGCCCGGGGATCGAGCTAATGGTTTTGGACAATATGGCCCTGGCTTCCTATTTAAAAGGCTTCCTTGAAAACGAAAAGGTACCTTGCCATTTCCAGGGTTACCATTTCCGCCTCCTCGTGCTCTGGCTCAAGCCCCTTTTTAAGGTGCGCCTCCTGGTGCCCGAGGACCACAGGGAAAGGGCCCTTCAGCTCATCGCCCAGGTTCCCTACCAGGTCGCTTGAAGAACAGGCCCTGGGAAACCTCTACGTAGCCGACGGCAATCACTACCAGGTCGTGGTGCTCAAGAGGAATTAAGGCGTCGCTTTACAGATTTTAATCGGATAATCCCGTGAGATAGGCCAAATGCTTCTCAATTTCAGGGCTCGCCACGAATTCCAGTTCAAAATCCTTTTTGATCGAACTCAGGTCGAACAGGTTGGGTTCGGCGTCCCAGCCCTTGTCCTCCAGCACGATCTGGCTCTTGGAACCCGCCATCTCGACCGCCTTCCTCGCCACCTTTTCCCAGGTGACGAATTCGGTGGAGAGGCCGAAATAAATCTTCCGCCGCCGGTCGCTGGCGAGCACCGCGCTGTAGAGTTTCGCCAGGTCGCCCGCCCAGATGAATTGCGTTCCGTCGTATTTCGTGAGGTGGATGGGCTCGCCCTTCTTGGCCGCGGAGGCGATTTGATTGAAGCGCTTGTCCGGCTGGGTGACGCCTTCCTTTCCGAAGGCCGGGTTGCCAAAGGTATAGCCGGGCCTAATGACATTACAGTGCATTTCGGCCTTGGCCGCGAAACCCAGCAGGAAGGCTTCTGAGGCCGCCTTGGTGGCGCCGTAAAGGTCCACGGGTCGGGGGTCGATGGCTTCGGTCATGATGCGGCGGAACTTGCCGATGGCGGCGGTGGAGGAGGTGTAGAGGAACTTTTTTACGCCGGCTTTTTCGGCCTCTTCCAGTAGGAACACCGTAACCGCCGTGTCCCTCTCCAGCATGGTGGTGGGGGTCTCGCCCCAGCCCAGGGCGATGTGCACGCAGGCGTCCACGCCCTGGAGCCCCTTCACCAGGACCGGCTTGTCATAGAGGGTGCCTTCCACCACCTCGACTCCCTTCATGGTTTTCAGCGAGGGGATCTTGGAGGGGTTGCGGATGAGCAGGCGCAGTTGGTGGCCTTCCTCCAACAGTTGTTTCACCACCCAGGATCCAATGAAGCCGCTGCCGCCGGTAAGGAAGATTTTCATGGCCTACCCCTTTAATTAAAGATGGGAAAGTATAATCCGGGGCCGGTGAAGAAGTTATCGCTTTATAATTACGGGTCGGGGAGCTTTTCGAAAGCTATGTGGACAAATAAAAAAAGCCCCGGGGCACCCGCCCCGGGGCTAAAACAAATTCTTAACTCCTTCATAAGATCCGTAGATACCTTCAGCAAGGTTCGGTGGTGGTTTTGGGCCTCGGCCCCGCGCTTTTGAAGCGCAACCTTTGAACCCTTCCGACGATTTGACGAACCTGCAACCTCCTCAAGTGCCCACTGGTTGTGCCGGTTTGGATCCCGGTCCTTTTCGGGCCTTGGCCCCACCGCACCTTTAAAAGGTGCTTCTTCCGGAAGCCTCTCCAACTCCCCAGCTCTCGACTGCCGGGTTCCTCATCGCTTTGGGACCTCAGTCCCCGTTGCACCCTTGGGGTGCCTTGGCTTGGAACCTTTCCGACGATTCTCTTATACACCCCGTACCCCGGGGGCCCCTATGATCCAGATCAGGTGGGGGAAAATTGGGCCTTTTCCCATAAATTTGAACATCTACCGGGTTGGAAACTTTCGCAATTTTAAAAAGGTATTGAATAGGGCTTTAGTTTTAAAACAGCGTCTTTTTTGGGCTGTATTTTTTGGGACATCTGGCTTTTTTTTCATTTTCAGTTTTATGATTCGTGCGTTCAGTTTAAAAAACTTGGGAGGTAACTATGAGAAGGAATTGGATGAAAGTCGCGGGAAAGCTGGTAGGAGTGGTTGCCCTGGTGGTTTTGGCCGTCCAAGCCTCTTTCGCGATGGAATTGACGAGCCCGGATGTGAAGCCGGGAGCAACGATGTCCAACGACCAGGTGTTCGACAGTTTCGGATGCTCAGGCGGGAACCTTTCACCCGAGTTGCACTGGACCAAGGGCCCCGAGGGAACGATGAGCTACGCCCTTTCCGTCTACGATCCGGACGCTCCCACGGGAAGCGGCTGGTGGCATTGGGTGGTGTTTGACATCCCCGCCGACGTGACGAGCCTGCCCAAGGGGTTCAAGGCGGACGACGCCTCCATCGCCGGGCTTATCCAGTCCCGGACCGATTTCGGCAAGCCCGGCTACGGCGGCCCCTGCCCGCCCCCCGGGAAACCGCACCACTATATTTTCAAGGTTTTCGCCCTCAAGGTGAAGACGCTCGGGCTCACCGCCGACGCCTCCGCCGCCATGGTGGGTTTTTACTGCAGCCAGAACAAGCTGGCCGAAGCCAAGCTGGTCGGGATGTACGGTAAGTAAAAAACAATTAGGAATGAGGAATTAGAAGTTAGGAATTTAAATCCCCTTCCGGGCAACTGGAAGGGGATTTTTTTAGTTTTCAACGAAATCTATTTCACCACCAAGCTCGCCAAGAAAGACTCAAAACAAAGGTCCAATCTTGAATGTCTATATGCCTTGCCGTTCTTGGTGTACTTGGTGACCTTGGTGGTTCAATTTATCTTTGTTGTAGAATAACTCCATGATCCAACTCCCCTTATCCAACGGCCGTTCCATGCCCGCCCTGGGGCTGGGCACCTGGGACCTCCGGGGCTCCACTTGCGTTTCGGCGGTCAAGCGGGCCTTGGACCTGGGCTACCGGCACATCGACACGGCCGAGATGTACGGCAACGAGGCAGAAATCGCAAAGGCCATCAAAGAATCGGGCGTAGCCCGCCGGGAGATTTTCCTCACCACCAAGGTCTGGACCAACCACTACCGCGCCAAGGATTTCCAAAACGCCGCCGAAGCTTCGCTGAAACGCCTGGGGACGGACCACGTGGACCTGCTCCTCATCCATTGGCCCAACGACGCCGTGCCGCTCAAGGAAACCTTGGGTGCCCTTTGCCAGCTGGCTAAGGACGGCAAGGCCCTAGCCGTGGGCGTGAGCAACTTTTCAGCGGAGCTCCTGAAACAAGCCCTGTCGCTGGCGGAGGTTCCCCTCGCCTGTGACCAGGTGCCCTACAGCCTGCCGGAAAACCAGGACAAGCTCCTGGCTTTGACGCATAAGGAGAAAATCGTGCTTTGCGCCTATACGCCCCTGGGCCGCGGCGGTTTCTTGGGCCGCATCGAACTGAAAGAAACCGGGAAGAAGCACGGGAAAACCCCCGCGCAAGTGGCCTTGCGGTGGCTGGTCCAGCAGGAAGGCGTGGCGGCTATCCCCAAGGCCACGGGCGAGAAACACCTGAGGGAGAATTTGGAAGTTTTTGATTTCGAGTTGGACGCGGTGGATTTGAAACTATTAAACCAGCTGAGATAATTTTAGGAATTATTCTTCGGAAGTTTCCCGGCCTGCCTCTTCCTCCCAAGGCCAAAACTCCAATTCTTCCCAAACGTCTTTGATCAGTCCCCCGCTTTCTTCCGCCAGGCGCTTGAGGCTTTCCTCCTGTGTCAGGCTCCACTCTTTCAGCACTTCCTTCATGGAATAGGCGGAGGCGTCCAGAAGCGCCTCCTCGTAGGCCCGGAGGATTTCCCGTTTCAGGTTTTTCGCGTGCAGGGCCGCGCAGCCAGCCACCAGCGAGGTCCAGGCGTAGGACGGGCGGCGGGACAACTTACCGGCGAAAAGCTCCCCGTAATAGGCCGTGATTTCCGGTAGGGACACGGCACCCACCGAGGCCAGGATGGTATAGCCCCACAGGGCCGAGGCGCGTACTGCGTCGTGGACTTTTTCGTTTTCCGTCAGGGCCCTCAAGGGCGCGGGGTCATCGCTGCAAAGGGTGGCGAGGATTCGTGGCAGGTCCTCGACCAGGATATCCTTGAAGAGCCGGTCCACGTGCTCGGGCGGCAGGGTGAACTGTTCCAAAAGAATGGGCAAGGCCTTCTTCTCGCGAAACTGGGCCAAGAGATAGACGGCCAAAAACCACGACCAGTCGGTGAGCGCCACCGGAGCTCCCACGGGCACGTTTTTTACCTGCTCCAAAATCTTGAGGAGTTCCGGGACGGCTTCCTCGCGGCGGGTCACGAGAGTGGTAAGGGTTTGCTCCCGCCTTTCGGCCATGGGCGAGGAAAGTTCCTTGATGATTTGGGTGATTTCGGGGTTATTCATATAAGCATGTCCTTTTAACTTCTGATTAACTTACATATTACCAAACCCGGCGGTCCTTACCAACTGACCGGGCATTTCACGATCTCTCCCGATTGTTTGTGCTTGAAAAGTACATATTTCTTATCCTGCCCGAATTTCCAGAGGTCGTTGGTCAGTTTCACGTCTTGCCGGCAATAATCGATGACCATCTGGTACTTCCCCTCGCGCCACCATTGGACCGCCAATAATCCGTCCGCGCTTTTTTCCGCGCCGCCCAGGGTATGTTCCGCCAGGTGGGCCAGGGAGAGTCGGTGGTTGAGTTTCTTCTGTAAATCAGCCATGAGGTCCAGTGAGGGCAAGTCCTGCAAATTAAAGGACGTGTAGCCCTGCAGCACGCCGTAATCGAAGCGCAGGGTGTTAAAGCCGATGACCCGGGTGGAAGCCTTCAGGTGGGCGATCAAGTCCCCCACGTTTTCCTCCACGTAGGTGTAGTACTTGTCCTGGGTCACGTCGTAAACCACCGCGCAGGAGAGCTTCATCCCTTTCAGGTTCGACCAACCGCCGGAAATTTCGCCCGCCAGGAACTGGGTCTCAATGTCGAAGACCACCGGACCGGTCTTATCGGGAGGGGCACCCAAATTTTGAATTATGAATTTTGAAATTTGAGTTAACGGCAAAGGCGGGGCGGAAGGAGGCAGGGATTTTTCTTCTCCCATCGGCAAAAGGGGTTCCTCATCTGAAAAAATTTTCTTCTTCGCGGAAAAGGTAACGGCCTTAAAGTCCTCCCGGCCGAGGATGTGGCCCAGGATTAGGAGGGCTCCCCTCTTGTCCAAGGGATGGTTGCCGCTGCCGCATTTCGGGCTTTGCACACAAGTGGGGCAGCCTTCCTCGCATTCGCAGTCGCGGATCATCTCAAAGGTGGTGGTCAAAAGGTCCTCCATGGTCTCGTAAGCCCGCTCGGACAAGCCCACGCCGCCCGGATAGCCATCGTAGATGAAGATGACGGGCTGGGGCACCTGGGGATGGGCGGGGGTCGAGATACCGCCCAGGTCCCACCGGTCGCAAACCACATGCAGGGGCATCATGGCGATGGTGCCGTGCTCGGCCGCGTGCAGGCCCCCCATGAAATGGAGCTTCCGGTCGGAGAGGTTGCGCTGGAGCCAGTCGGGCAAAATCATCCAAAGGGACCGGGTCTCAAAGGTCAAGGGGGGCAGGGTGAGGGGATAGGTGGAAACCAGCGACCGGTCCACGATGCGGTGAACCTCATAATTGATGAAGCGCTGGGTGATTTTCACCTTTCCCCATTTGATGGTGCATTGGGATTTTCCATCGCCCAAGGGACGCCTTTTCATCTCCTCCAGTATCTCCGTCTCTTCCTCGTAATTGACCTGGGTGTAGTAATCCACCGGCTCGTCCGAAACCAAAATCTTGTGCTGTTCCCATTGGAATTCCTTGACCACGTATTGCACGCCCTGGTGCAGGTAGACCGCCCCTGGGTGGCAGTCCCGGAAGGCCCGCATGCCGTCGATGGTGCCGATCAATTCCCCCGTTTCCTGCGTGATGATCTGGTAGCCCTCGCCCATGTCGCGGATGGTAATGCCCCGCTGGGGGTTTTTGTCCGTCACCAGCCACTTTTCCCCGCTGGCCGATTCCAGCACCGCGCCTTCTTTCACCATGGGAGGCAGGAGTTCCTCCAGGAGTTTCCCGTAAAAGACCTTGTCGGCGGAGGTCAAGGGGATTTCGGAGGCCGCGCAGCGAAGGTGCGCCTTGGCGATGTTCTCGTTCTCGAAACCCACCATGAGGGACTCGGGTTTCATGGTGAAAAACTTCGCCGGGTGCTTCATCCAATACTGGTCCATGGCGTCGGCCATGGCCACGAGGAAGACCACCGAAGGCGCCTCGCCCCGGCCCACCCGGCCCGAGCGCTGCCAGGTGGAGATCATGGTGCCCGGGTAGCCCACCAGGATGCAGGCGTCCAGGCCCCCCACGTCGATGCCCACCTCCAGAGCCGAGGTGGAAATGACGGCCTTGAGCTCGTCCTTGAAAAGCTTGGCTTCGATCTCGCGCCTTTCCTCGGGCAGGTACCCGGCCCGGTAGCTCTTGATCTGGCTGGCCCATTCGGGCCGGGCCTGGGTGACCCAGAGGCTGATGAGTTCGGTGATCTTCCGGGCCTTGGTGAAGACGATGGTCTTCATGCCCGCCTTCAGGCATTCGATCAAAAGCGTCACGGCTTCGGTATAGGGCGAAGTAGTGTCCGGGTTCCACAGCACGAAGGTCTTTTCGTTTTGCGGGGCGCCGGTTTCGGAAATGATCTCGAAATTGAGCCCCGTCAATTGGGTGAGGAATTCGTCGGGGTTTCCCAGCGTGGCCGAGCAGGTGATGAACTGCGGGTCGGAACCGTAATAGCGGCAGATGCGCCGAAGCCGCCGCAGCACGTGGGCCACGTGGGAGCCGAAAATGCCCCGGTAGCTATGGGCCTCATCCACCACCACGTATTTCAGGTTCTTGAAGAATTCCGCCCAGCCGTCGTGGTAAGCCAATATCCCCAGATGCAGCATGTCCGGGTTGGTCAAGAGGATGTTGGGCGGGTTCTTCTTGATCTTGGCGCGCACCCCCGTGGCCGTGTCGCCGTCGTAGATTTCGGCGGAGAAGACCGGAAGCTTGGCGGCCTTCAAACGCCCCATCCATTCCTGCAGGGTCTTCAGCTGGTCCTGGGCCAGGGCTTTCATGGGGTAAAGATAAAGGGCCCGGCTTTTGGGGTTTCCCATTACCGACTGCATGACGGGCAGGTTGAAGCAAAGGGTCTTACCGGAAGCGGTGGGGGTGGTCACCGCCACATGGCTGCCCCATGGTGCAGGGCCTCCACGGCGTGGGCCTGGTGGGTCCAGAGGGCCTCATAACCGGACTTTTCCAGCACCTTGGCCAGGTCCTTCGAGAGGGTCTTGGGATAGGCGTGGAAGCGTGCGGGGTTCGCCATGATCCTTTCCACGTGCTTGATGCGGTCCTTCAGGTCCTCGCGGGACCTTAAACTTTGGAGAAGCTGGGAAAGGGTGGGGGGTACGGAAGTCTTAAAAGCCATGGGGAGATTATAGGCTTGAGCACAAGGGCTGGAAATGGGGGAAAGCCAATATTGAAGCCGTTTTAAACGGGAGGCTTTCTGGATTAAAACCCTGCCTGGCCGTCTAGAAGGTGAAACCGTTTATGGCAACCGGAGTTACTCCATGCGCTTTTCTTCCAAAATTTTCATTTTTCTGACCCTATTAACCGGTCTTGCCGCCTTGCCGGCCATGGGACAGACTATTACGACATTGGTGGGCATCTGCTCGGCGCCCGGCTATTACGGCGACGGCGGGCCCGCTAGCCTGGCGGGCCTGGACTGTCCCGACGACATCGCCTTCGATTCACACGGGAACTATTACATCGGCGACGCCTGCAGCAACACCGTGCGGACGGTAAACATCAACACCGGAATCATCACCACCTACGCTGGCATTTATAACCCCAACGGCAATCCCGGCGCCGGGGATGGCGGCCCCGCCACACTGGCCACTCTTTTCTTTCCTTCGGCCCTAGCCTTCGATTCCAGCAACAATATGTACATCGCGGATTTCTACGATGCCGTTATCCGCAAGGTAGACGGGACCACGGGTATTATCAGCACTTTCGCCGGCAACTGGACCGCGGGCTATTCGGGCGACGGCGGGCCCGCCACATTGGCCGAGCTGGACAACCCCAACATCGTGCGCCTCGACCCCACGGGCCAAAACCTCATCCTTAGCGACGCGGGCAACTCCACGGTGCGGCGAATCAACATCGCCACCGGCCTCATCACCACCCTGGCCGGGGACGGCACCGCCGGCTACACGGGCGACGGCGGGCCCGCCACACTGGCTGAAATGAACCAACCTGAGGCTATCGCCTACGACGCCCAAGGCAACCTTTTCATCGGCGACTGCTTGAACGCTGTTTACCGGAAGGTGGCCGCAGGCACCGATGTCATCTCCACTGTGGGGGGAACCGGCACGCCCGGTTACTCCGGAGACGGCGGGCCCGCCACACTGGCGCAAGTCAACGACGACCTGGGCAGCGTCACCTTCACCTGCAACGGCAATATGATCTTCACCGACGACATTAACAACCGGGTGCGCATGGTGGATAGAACCACGGGTATTGTCAGCACCGTCATTGGAACCGGAACTTCAGGCTGTTCCACCAGCGGCACCGGGGTTCTGGCCACCAATATTTCCCACCCCGAATCCCTCGTCTATGACCGCTTCGGGAATCTTTATATGGTGGATTACGACTACAACCTAGTGCAGGAAATCGCCGGAGGGCTTTGCCCCGTGACGCCCACCCCGACCTTAACGCCGACCTCTACCCCCACTTCGACGCCGACTTTGACCCCGACCCGAACCCCCACGTCCACCCTCACTTCAACTCCCACCCCTACACAAACCTTTACACCGACCCCAACCGTCACCCCCAGCTTCACGCCGACTTCCACCGCCACGCCAACGGCCACCTTCACGCCATCCTCGACCCCAACCTTGACGGCGACTTCCACCCCTTCCCCCACGCCGACCTGGGGAATCGTCTTGGCCAAACAGGTTTCTCCGGCCACGGCCCAGGGCGGAACGACCCTGACCTATACCCTGGCCGTCACGGTCGCGGCGGGGGACTTCGCGGGCGTGACGGTCACCGACACCCTTCCCGCCAATGTGGCCTTCGCTGGTTTGGGAGCAGTGGGCGCGGGTACTGCCGCCTTTAACACCACCGATTCCCTATTGACCTGGACCCTTCCTGCGAGCCTGGCCCCCGGCGCCTACTCCCTGGCCTATCAAACCAAGGTCAACCTTCTGGCGCCGGCGGGCACGCCGGTGGTCAACGGCGCCGAATTAACCTTTCCAAGCCTGGCCAATCCCCTTACTTCCAGCACGACCGTCCAGGTCACGGGGTCTTACACCGTCAAAGTGGGGGTTTATAACGAAGCCGGGGAGCTCATCAAAAGCCTGCAAATACTGCAACTTTCCCAAGCCGTAAACAGCCTTTCCCTCCAGGGCCGCGAAATCACCCGCTTGGCGGGCGTGGGAAGCCAAATCCTGCTCTACTGCCAGGGGTCCTTGCTGGGGATGTGGGACGGCACCGATTCTTCGGGCGAACCCGTTTCCAACGGTGTTTATCACATCCAGGTCTTAAGCGTGGACTCAGAGGGGGTCGCGACTACCGTGACCCAGGAGGCGGTGGTCAGCCGAAACTTGGCCCAGGTTTCGGCGGCGGTTTATAACGAGGCGGGAGAGGTGGTGAGGCATTTGACGGCCTGGGTAGATGACGCCTCCAGCGCCGGCATGACCAACGTAACCTTGAGTGGGGGAGTGTTGGAACCCGGCGCGGCGGGAACCCCAGGAACTCCCAACCAAATCCAAATCCTTATCCAATCTTCCGCCTCGGCCGTTACCTTGTCCTGGGACGGCACTGACGATCAGGGAGGTTACGTGACTTCCGGACATTATCTGCTTTCCGTGCATTGGGACGGAGGACAAGGCGCAAGTAGTGACATTTCTAAAACCGTCCTGGTGGTGGGTGGGGGAGCAAGAGAGGAAGCGACTGTCATCGCAGAACCTAATCTTTTGAATACTTCCATCGGGCAAAAGCGGGTTTCCTTCATAGGCCCTTCCGGCCAGGGGCTGACTTTGAGGGTGAAGGTCTTTACGATTACGGGGGAATTGGCCGCTTCCTTCCAAGGGGATTCGGAAACAGGACAGGCTTTTTGGAACGCCTCGGGTATGGCCAGCGGCCTCTACCTGGCGGTGGTGGAGAAGTTGAACGCCAGCGGAGGCCTTTCCGGCCGGCAAATTTTAAAAATTTCGGTCATTCATTAAAAAAACCGTTTGGAATGGCAGAACTCCAACGCTTTTAGTGGAATCTCTTACGGAAAATTCCTCTTTCTTTTTATCCGCTTTCTTCAAAACGCACCGAATAACCCGCAAAAGCATTGAAAAAGGGTAAATGGTTGAAAAAATCGCTTTAATGTTCCTAGGTTGAATATTACCGGCCCTTAATGTCAATTGGCACGGACTCTGCACTTTTAATGGATGGGTCGCGTTTTTCCAATAGGAGAAACGGAGGTGGGTCATGGAAATAAGATGCGAGGATGTTCGTCAAAAGCTAGCGGATTACCGGGAACACCGGTTGAAACACCCTGAAAAAGGCATGATCGAGCGGCATCTCTACTACTGTCCGGATTGCATCTTCCATTTGGCGGTCATCACCGCCAAAAGCCTGGATCAGGAAAAAGTTCCAACAGGGTATCAGGACTAATATTAACCGGTTTCATTCCGAAACAAAAAAGGCCCGGAAAATTTCCGGGCCTTTTTTGTTTTTTAAGAAACCGCTTAAAACTTAAAAGCTGAACCGGCCGCTCGTGTAGGCAGGGTTGGCAATGGCGGTGCCGGTATTGTTATCCAGTTGGTAATTAAAAGTCACGGGGCCACTGGTGAAGGTGATGGCAAAACCGAGGGAGTCATGGGTGTAATCGTTAGAGGTCCAGGGCCCGCCGGGGAAATTGATGGGCGTCGAAATATAAGAGGAAATACTTGTGACCCCGTTCGAATTGGTGGTGGTTTGGGAATAATCGTAAAAAGCTCCTGTGCCCGTGGCTGGTGGCGCCCCAGTGGGAAGGGAGATGGACAAGGTGTCGGTCGTAGTGTTCTTCGGGAGGGTCGGAGGCCCCGCGCAACTCATCAAAAAAATCGGCATCAATAAAAACGGCCAACATTTTCTCTTCATATTTTTAATTTTACACCCTCATCGGCATGATGACACAAAGATAATCCGTATCCCCTTTCGGCCGCAAAATGCCCGGGCTCAAGGGCTGGGTTAATTCAATATTTACGGCCTCCGTCCCCACGTTTTTGAGGACATCTAATACGTATTTAGCGTTGTAGGCGATGCTGATTTCCTCGCCCTTGTAATTCACGTCCATTTCTTCCTTGGCCTCGCCCATATCCGGTGTTTTGGAGGAAATCGTCAGTTTCCCGCTTTTGACCTGATAGCGGATGGAGTTGGATTTTTCCGAGGTCAGGATGGCCACCCGGCGCGTGGCGGCGGCCAAATCCGCCGTCGAAGCTTCCAGTTTTTTGTCCGACTCCTTGGGAATGACTTGCTCATAATTGGGAAATTGGCCCTCGATAAGCCGGGAAACAATCTCGACGCCGTCTACAACGAATTTGATTTGGTTTTCCGTGGCAGTAATTTCCACGATCACCTCATCTTCTTTTCCCTTTCCCACGTCGGAAATAACCTTGGAAAGCTCATTCAAGGTTTTGGTGGGAATGATGACACTGCATTTTTCGTCGGCTTTCCCTTCCATTTTCTTCTGGATGAAGGCCAAGCGGTGCCCATCGGTGGCCACCATCCTGAGTTTTCCGCCCTCGGCTTGGAAAAAAACACCGTTTAGGACATAGCGGGTTTCATCCGTTGAGACGGCAAAAATGGTTTTACGGATCATTTCCTGGATAAGAGACCCCTTCACCTTGAAAGTCTTGTCTTTTTTAACTTCCGGCAAAATTGGAAAATCATCTTTTGGAAGACCATGAATTTTAAAATTCGATTTTTGGCAAACCAGTATCATTTTATGGTTATCGTCTATTTCCAAATCAACCGAGGCTTCGGGCAATTCCCTGACGATATCCGATAGTTTTTTAGCGTTGATAGTGATGCTTCCCTTGTCCACCACTTCCGCCGGAACACTACAACGAATCCCCATATCCAAATCCGTAGCGACAAATTCCAATTTTTTATCCCGGGCTTCCAATAGAACATTTGCCAGAATTGGCATTGTGTTTTTAGCAGCAACCGCGCTTTGAACGGTTGATATTCCCTTTGAAAGATCTGCCCGGGTCAATACCACTTTCATGTGAAACTCCTCATTTATTCGGATTAACAGCTGTAACTTTAAAGATTTTAAATTTAAAAGAGAGAAGTAGTAGTAGGCATTGAGGATATGTGGATAGAATTCCATTTTTGCTTTTAAAACAAGATGAAACCGGCTTTTTTAGTTGGGAATAAACTGGGGGTATTATAGAGCAAATCCACAAGCCCGCAACTTTTTTGGCTTATCACATGGCTTATTCCCGCTTACTTTACCCTTTGTCCGGAAAGTTTTGTGGAAAAAAGTTTATAATGAATTGTTTAATCCACATATCCAGAATATGTGGGAAAGTCATTGTGATGGAGATAGTGGATGGAATAAAGATCAAAATAAAGTATTCAAAGAAGGTTTTGGAAAAGGAAGAAGGACGGTTTTGACTTGACGACAAGCATTTTAGACGGAGTAATTGCCTTCGGTGAGCTGTTTCTTCAGGCTGTTGACTTCAGCCAAAAGAGTGATGTCGGTGGTTAGAAGTTCCTCGATCTTCTCATAGGCGTGAATGATGGTGGTGTGGTCTTTTCCGCCGAAGGCCGCGCCGATCTCGCTCAGGGAATGGGCGGTTAATTCCCGCGAAAGATACATGGCGATTTGGCGGGGAAAGGCGATCTGTTTGGTGCGCTTTTTGGATTTCATGTCGGAGAATTTGCAATTATAACGCTCGGCCACCACCCTTTGGATGGCGTCCACGGAAATACGCCGATCCTCGTTGGGAAGCGAATCCTTTAGGACTTCCTTGACCATTTCGAGGGTGATTTCCTGGCGGGTGAGGGAGGCAAAAGCGATCACCCGCAACATGGAACCCTCCAATTCGCGGATATTGGCCTTGGCGTGGTTGGCGATGAAGGCCGTCACCTCATTGGGAACCAGGATCCCCTCGCTTTCGGCTTTTTTGCGCAGGATGGCGATTCGGGTTTCCATATCCGGTTCCTGGATATCGGTGATGAGGCCCATTTCAAAGCGGTTTTTCAAGCGTTCCTCCAGCTTGATTTCCTTGGGATGGCTGTCGGAGGTGGCCACGATCTGTTTTTGGGCCTCGTAAAGGACATTAAAAGTATGGAAGAACTCTTCCTGGGTGGCCTCCTTGCCTTCCCAAAATTGGATATCGTCGATCAAAAGCACGTCCACGGTGCGGTACTTGTTGCGGAAATCTTGCTGGCGACCCGATTGAATGGCTTGAATGAAATCGTTCATGAATTTTTCAGAGGAAATGTAAAGAACCCTGATATTGGGATTCTGTTCCACCACGAAATTGCCGATGGCCTGAAGCAAATGGGTTTTTCCCAGCCCCACCCCTCCATAAATAAACAAGGGGTTGTAGGAACGGGCCGGAGATTCCGCTACAGCTAGGCAGGCCGCATGGGCGAAACGGTTGCTATTTCCCACGACGAAACTTTCGAAATTAAATTTGGTATTAAGGATGAATTCCGAATCGCCCGGAGAACTTTGGTGGGGGTTGGCATGGTCAATCGGGGTTTTTCGACAACTTCCACGGAAACTCTTGGCCTCGGTGGAATCGGTTGATGATGGCCGAAGGGTTGTTTCGGCTTTGAGGGCACCGAGGCATCTATTTCAAATTGGATTTCCAATTGTTCCGGATGGAGAGTTTTCAAGGCCTTTTGGATTTGGGGCTGGTAATGGTCCCGGATCCAATCC
Organism: uncultured Pseudomonadota bacterium; assembly: GCA_963770835.1. Lineage (GTDB taxonomy): Bacteria > Oederibacteriota > Muellerivitia > Muellerivitales > Muellerivitaceae > JAJPJW01. The sequence goes on along the minus strand of CAVYRH010000004.1, from coordinate 10,247 downwards.
CGGAAGAATTCATTGGGAACCTGGACTTTGAGAGTGTTGTTTTCGGCTACGGAAGCTTTGGTAGGCTTAAACCAGGTCTCAAAGCTTTGGCGATTTAGGTCTTTTTTGAGGTTTTCTAGGCAGCGATCCCAAAGATCGGCTGAAACGGTCATCCACAAACCTCCAATGATAAAAAACGCGTGAAAACCCATAAAAATAAGGGTAAATTGCAGCTCGGTTTAAAATTATCCCCTGTTTATCCCCAGGGAATTATGCATTCTTTTTACAGTCATCTTCTCAGGAATGACACCGACCAGTTATTCACACCTGTGCATAGCTTTGTGGATAACTTGCTAAGGCCTCATTTAACCTCAAAAGCACCGTAAAATCTAGGGGAAAATCAACCTTCCCGCTTACGTCACCTTTATTACCATCTCAAAACGGGGAACGCCTTACCCGTGGGCAAAAGTCTTTTCAATTTCAGTACTTTTAGAGCTTCATGCAGCACACCGTTCACAACATATCCACATGAATCCACAAAACTCACTTTTAAAATTTGTCCTAGAGACGAAAAAAATTTTTTCGTTTATCGGAAAACCCGTCGATCACGAAAAAATTTTAGGGAGTAGTTTAAGTTTTCAAAAAGTTAACTTGCTCTACCTCTTTTAAATCTTTTTTACTTTAAGTCAAGAAAATTTTGGCGTGGAAGCGAAAAATATTTTCGTTGCGAAATCTTTTTGTTTCAGATTTTTTATCAGTCATCAAATTTTTTTTGAAATCATTTCTTCACAAAAATATTTTGTTCACGTTTCACAAGATAAAATTTTTTAATATCATTCGGAAACCCTTGACAAAAAGAAACGGTGGATCCCCGGACAATCAAATTTTTAGACGTGAAAAACTTTTTTAAATAATCTTCTCGAAAAGTCCATTTCAATAACTGTGCGCGTCCATTTCACTTTGCCGCGGAAGATCCAATAGATGCTGGCGGTGTAGGAAAGCACCAGGGGCATGCCGATGGCGGCAATCAAGGTCATGATCTTGAGGGTCTTCAGGGAGGACGCCGCGTTGATAGATGGTCAGGCTGTTCTCGGGCGAGGGATTGGAATAAACCAAAGCCGGATACATGCCGATGCCGAAGAGGGCCATGAGGGTCAGGAGCGCCGCGCAGGAAGAAAGGAAAGCGCCGAAACCGTGGCCCTGGCTGACATTGCGCGGGATGTTGGCGATGGAAAGGACACTCAAGGCCGGCACGACGAACAGGAGGGGATATTGCCTGATGGTCTCGAGCATGTGCGGCACGATAAAGAAGGGTGGCCAGGGTGGTGAAGACGTAACAAAGAATGAAAAAGATCATGGTGTTCTTCACCCATCCTTTCAGTTTCTTCTGGAAGGGGCCCTCGGTCTTTAAGACGATGTAAATGGAACCGTGCATCATGAAGAGAGCCAAGGTCGTTACGCCTAAAAAAAGAGGATAAGGTTTCAACAGTCCCAAGAAATTACCGGCATATTCATGGTCCGCGCCCAGGGGAATTCCCCAGGCGATATTGCCCAAGGCCACGCCGATCAAAAACGAGGAGACGATGCTGCTGACGGAGAAGCTCGCATCCCAAAAATTCCGCCACCATTTCATCGGCTGTTTGCTCCGAAACTCGATGGCCACCGCGCGGAAAATAAGCGCCACCAGCAGCAGCATGAAGGCCAGGTAGAATCCGGAAAAGACGGTGGCATAGACTTCCGGGAAGGCCGCGAAGAGAGCGCCGCCGCCTGTGACCAGCCAAACCTCGTTCCCATCCCAAATGGGCCCGATGGAATTGAGGAAGACCCGGCGTTCCTTGTCCGTCTTTACGAAAAGATGGAGGGCCCCCACCCCCAGGTCGAAGCCGTCCAAGATGGCGTAACCGGAAAAAAGGACTCCGACCAGGATGAACCAAAGGGTCTGCCAATCCGGTATTCATGCGCGGTGTCCCTCCTCCACTTTCATCTGGAGCCCATGCTGGATTTTATCGTTGAAGAGATAAATGAAAAGGATGAAAAGTAAAAAGTAGATGAAAGCGAAAAGGATGAGGGAGGTCAGGATTTCACCGGGGTTCACGGTTTTGGAAAGGGCGTCCGAAGTTTTCATCAGGTTATAGACGATGTAGGGCTGGCGCCCCACCTCGGCGGAAAACCAACCCAGCTGGTTGGCGGCTTGGGGCAGGAGCACCGACCAGACCAAGAATCGTCAGGAACCAGCGGGTTTCAAAAAGCCTTCCCCGCCACCAAAGAAAGATCCCTCCCCAGGCGATGGCGATCAGGGCCATGCCGATGGCCACCATGGCGTGGTAAGTCTGGAAGACGAAATTCACCGGGGGCCGCTTATCGGGGGTGAAGGCGTCCAGGCCCGTGACGGGCGCGTCGGTTTTGCCTGTCACCAGCCAGCTCAAGAGGCCGGGTATGGCGACGCCGCTGGTTTGCTGGTTTTTCTCATCCACCCAGCCGAGGATATAAAGGCCCGCAGGGGCCGTTTGGTAATGGCCTTCGTAAGCCGCCAGCTTGGCGGGCTGGGTGACGCTGACCACCTCGGCGCTTTCGTGGCCTGAAAACAGCTGCAGGAGCGAAGCCGTGGCTGCCACCACCAGCGCGATCTTGAGGGAAGCTAGGGCGAAATTCCGGTTCTTTTTCTTAAGCAGGTAGTAGGCGCTGACGCTTAAAACCGCGAAGGCCCCGGCCTGCCAGGCGCCCATGTAAACGTGCCAGAGGCGGGTCAAGGTCGAGGGGTTCAGCACCGCTTCCCAGAAACTCGTGACCTCGGCCCTTACCCCACCGGTAGGCGTGCCGACCAAATGGTAGCCGGCGGGCGTCTGCTGCCAGGAATTGGCCACCACGATCCATACCGCGCTGAAATGGGCCCCTAGGCAGACCATGAGAGTGGAAAAGAAATGCAGTCCGGGCGCTAATGCGGTCCCATCCGAAAAGAAGGAGGGCCAAGAAACCCGACTCCAGGAAGAAGGCGAAGATGCCCTCGGCGGCCAGGGCGCTCCCAAAGATGTCGCCCACAAAGCGGGAATAGGTAGACCAGTTGGTGCCGAACTCGAATTCCATCACGATGCCGGTGGCCACGCCCATGGCGAAGATAAGCCCGAAGATGCGGGTCCAGAAGCGGGCCATTTCCAGGTAAAGGGTTTTGCGGGTGAAAAGGTAAAGGCCTTCCATGAGGACCAGGATGAGGCCCAGGCCGATGCTCAAAGGAGGGAAGATGTAATGGAAGGCGATGGTGAAGCCGAACTGCGCCCGGGCGAGCATTAAAGCGTCCATGCCATCTCCTTGTTCAAGCGGCGTGCCAGCCTAAACCTTTGCTTCGGGATGTTTCAAGGGTCCGATTATTTTAATGAGCGGTATTGTAGGGACGGCATTTCCTAACTTTTATGAGACAGCTCACAAATTCCCCAAACTCCGTTGACACCTCTGGCGAGAGGCTCTTAAATAGCCCCATCGATCCAAGGTGTTCGGGAAATCGGTGCAAAACCGCTGCGGACCCGCCACTGTGATGGGCGACGTTTTTTCCCCAAAGGCCACTGTCCAAAAGATGGGAAGGCCGGGGATTGCAAGCCCTAAGCCAGGAAACCGGCCTCGGATTGAAAAAAGCAAGCCTCGGGGACAAGGGCTTTATGCAGTTTATCCATCGAAATGGGGCCGAAGGCCCCAGCATTGAAAACTGTATTACCCTCATCACCCCATCGGGCTTCGCCTGATTTTAGAAATGGAAATGAGGGTATGCTTCTTTTTGAAATTCAAAATTTATCCTTCCGTTATCCCTCCTATTCTCATTTCGAACTGCAACCGACGAACCTCACCATCGGCCAAGGAAACTTAGTCGGCTTATTGGGCCCCAATGGCGCGGGCAAGTCCACGCTCTTAAAGCTCATGGTGGGGCTGGTCAAGCCCCAGCAAGGCCGCGTGATTTTCGAGGGGCGGCCCCTGAAGGACCTGCCGGTGCGGGAAAGGGCCCGCAAGATCGCCTATGTTCCCCAGGGCCTTCACTTTACTTTCCCGTTAAGCGTCATGGAGATTGTGGAGATGGGCCGTCACCCCTACGTAGGGCGCTTGAAACCCTTGGGAGCCAAGGACCGGGAGGTTTGCGAAAGGGCGCTTTCGCTTTGCGACGCCTTGGAATTCAAGGACCGGTCCTACGACGAGCTCTCCGGCGGCGAGCGCCAGCGGGTGCTTTTGGCCTCCGCCCTGGCCCAGACGCCCCAAGTGCTTCTATTGGACGAACCCACGCTGTCCCTGGACCTTTCCCATCAAATATTGCTCTTCGAGATCGTCCAAAAGCTCCACCGGGAAGAGGGGTTGACCGTCATCGTTGCCACCCATGAACTGAACTTGGCGGGGCGGTTCCTGGAACGGTTGGTCCTCATGAAAGGCGGGAAGATCTTCGCCGACGGCACTCCCAAGAAAGTGTTAACGCCCCGGAACATCCAGGCGGTCTTGGATGTGGAAGTGGATCAACTAATCCATAAAGGTGATTTTCCGTATTTTGTACCAAAAAGGAAAAACGCGGTCATTGCGAGGAATGCCCGCCGGTTAGGCGGGCGGTTATGACGAAGCAACCCCAGTTGAAATATGCCGTTTCTAAAGAATTTTTTAAACTGAGGTTGCTTCGTCGTCATCGGCCCGCTATTCGTGGGCCACTCCTCGCAATGACAATTAACAAAGGTTTTTTTCAATGAACCGCACTTCCACCAAAACCTTCGTTCTCTTTTGCACCCTGGTCTTGTTCGGCTTGGTGCTTTTCGGCTGTCCCTTGGTTGGGCCGACCACGGTTTCCTGGGTCAAGGTGTTCCAATCCTGGCCCCCTTCCCCCGGAAACCAGGACGCCCAAATCTTTTTTTCCGTGCGGCTTCCCCGAAACCTCCTGGCCGCCCTGGCCGGGGCCGCTATGGCCTGCGCGGGGATCATCTTCCAGGCGGTGCTCCGCAATCCACTGGCCTGCCCCTTCACCTTGGGAGTGGCGGGCGGCAGTTCCTTCGGCGCGGTGGTGGCCATCCTTTTGGGATTGACGTCCTTGACCCACGGGTTTTCACTGGTCACCCTTTTCGCTTTCCTGGGCGCCCTGCTTTCCCTTTTCCTGGTTTATTCATTAGCTTCTATGCTCCGGTCCTTTTCCGCGCTGACGCTCCTTTTGGCCGGGGTCGCCATCAACTATTTTTTCAATGCCCTGGTGCTTTTGGCTTATTACGTTGCGGATTTCACCCAAGCCTACGCCATGATCCATTGGATGATCGGAAGCCTGGACGTGGTGGAGTGGGCCTCCGTGGGGAGGCTGGCTGTAGGGATTACAACCGGGTTCCTGGTGCTCCTGGCCTTCGCCCGGGAACTCAACCTGCTTTCGGCGGGGGAGGAACTGGCCCAGGTGAAGGGTGTTCCCACTTCGCGGGTGATCGTGGTTTGCATCGTGGTGGCGTCACTCATGACCAGCGCGGTGGTGGCCTTGACCGGCCCCATCGCCTTTGTGGGGCTCATCATTCCCCATATCTACCGGCTTTGGATCGGAAACGACCACCGCTTCCTTTTGCCCTGCAGCACCTTGGGCGGGGGGGCTTTCCTCATGGTTTGCGACACGGTGGCCCGGTCCTTCTTTGGCCCCACGGAAGTGCCTGTGGGAGTTTTAACCGCCCTTTTGGGGGTACCGGTGTTGTTGTGGCTGTTGTTTCATCGCAGGACCTACCTGGCGGCTTAAAAGAAACTTGAACCATAAAGGAAACCCCGATCACAAAAAAGGGTTAGACAAAACACTTAATTCTTTTTAAGACTTTTCGTTTTTCTTAATGCCTTGAGGGTGAGATGATTTTTACGGGATGTCTTTATTAGGAGGGTTGGCGTGAAAGACGGTTTCAACGAGAAAGAACGGGATGTGGTTTACCGCGTCATCCGGGAACGCCGGGACGTGCGGCGTTTCAAATCCGATCCCTTACCCGAACCCGTCCTAGGGCGGATTTTGACCGCCGCCATGCAGGCCCCTTCCGTGGGTTACAGCCAGCCCTGGAATTTTATCTTGGTGAAAAATAAAGCCGTCCGGCACAAGGTACACGAGGCCTTCCAACGGGCGAATGAGGAAGCCAAGAAAATGTTTCCCGGTGAACGCGGCGAGAAATACGCCTCCCTGAAGTTAGAGGGCATCTTGGAGTCGGCTTTAAACATCTGCGTCACCTGCGACCGCAACCGTTTCGGGCCCGTCGTCCTGGGCCGCACCAGCCAGCCGGACATGGACCTCTATAGCGCGGTCTGCGCCGTACAAAACCTCTGGTTAGCCGCGCGCTGCGAGGGGGTGGGTGTTGGCTGGGTGAGCATTATCCGCCCGGAAGAACTGGCGGCCCTGATGGAGTTGCCGGAAGGTGTGGTGCCCATCGCCTATCTTTGCGTGGGCTATACGGATACTTTTGCGCCCGAGCCGGAGCTGAAGACTGCGGGATGGCTGCCGAAGGTTCCTTTTACGGATTTGGTCTACCATGACCGGTGGGGTTGCCGAGAGATGGAAGAAGAAACCGAATAGGATTTACCGGGTCTTCGGCTTCTTCGGGTGTTTTTTCTTGGGCGAAGCCGGGGCCATGGTGGGCAGGTCGGGTTGGGTTTTTTCTTCCTTCGGCGCGGGGTAAGTGATCCGGGGTGGATTTAATCCTTTGTCCACCACGGCAAAGGCCGTCATTTCGTGGGGCTTTTTGGATGTGAGTGACATGAGGTGCACCACGGGAATACCCCGAGCGGTTTCGGCGTCGGAGATGAGGGCGCGGTGGCAACGCCAGGGCACGGCCTCGGCGCACATGACGGCGGTCTTCAAGGTCGGCAGCATTTCATTTAGTTTTTCCAAACCCTTTTCAAATTCCCCGGTGGCCAGGTAATCGGCGAAACCCCGAAAGCTTTCATTTTTCCAGCCGAGGTTGAGAGAGTCTTTCTTGGAGTGCCTTAATCCACCCAGTTCGGGAAGATGGGCGTAGCGGATATTGGCCTTGTTGAGGGCCGGCGCAAGCTCTTCCTTGTTGAACCAGGGAACCCGGCGGGATTTGGGCACCGTGCGCACGTCCACGATGCGCCCGATGCCGTGGACCCGTAGGAGCATGAGGAATTCCTCGAAGGTATGGTTGGAATGGCCGACGGTATAAAGAGTGGGTGGCTTCTGAGCGGTATCCATGTTGGTATCTTACGATACCTGGAAGAAAGCTTCAGCGGGGCTGTTCCATTTAAAAAGTTCCGGGTGGATCAAGTGGGCCAGGATTTCCACGCCGTCCACAAGCCTCAAGCCCGGGCGGGCGAAATAGGAATTGGCGTCCACGGCGAAGACCCTTCCCTGTCGAACAGCCGTCAGGCTTTTCCAACCGGGCCTCGATTTCAACTGTTCGGCTTGTTTTAAGGCGTCCTGGGCTCCAAAGCCGCAGGGGGCGACGATAAGAATCTCCGGGTTGAAGCAGACAACTTCTTCCCAGGGAATCCTCACCGAATCCACGTTGGGCTTGGAAATTTCGTCCGCTCCGCCCGCCCATTCGATCATCGCGGGCACCCAATGGCCGCCGCAGTAAATAGGGTCCACCCATTCCATGAAAAAAGCCTTCACTTTGGGAAGCCTCTTCGTGGCGGTTTTAACCTTTTCGATCCGCAGACGGGCTTCCTTCACCAGTTGTTCGGCTTTTTCACGGGTTCCCGTCTTCTCACCCAAGGCCAGGAGGCATACCAAGACGTCCTCGAAGGAATGGGGTGTCTGCCAAAGGATTTCAGGTTTAGGGAATAAGGAATTTAGCATCTGGGTTGCTTCGTTGCCCGAGGGGGCGCAGACTTGGCAGAGGTCCTGGGTGAGGATGAGGTTGGGGGAGGCGGCCCGGATGGCCTTTTCATCCACCGCGTAAACGCTCCCGCCTTGGCCCACCCTTTCGCTGACGGCCTTGTCGATCTGGTCCAGGTTGAAGGATGCCAAGTCCATAGCGCATCGCACCACGACGGGTTTGCCTTTTACTTCGGGTGGATAGTCGCACTCGTGGGAGACGCCCACCAATTGGTCGGCCAGGCCCAAGGCGCAGACCATCTCAGTGGCCGAGGGAAGGAAAGAAGCGATTCGAAGTTCGGAAGACAAGTTGGTTTCCTAGGGTTTTCGGGCGGCTTGTTGAGCCTGGATTTCTTTTTCCAGGCATTGGGGGCAGAGGCAGTCGTGGCCCGCCACCGCCTTGGAAAGGGGCGGCAGCTTTTCACACCAGCACCCGCCGGTGCGGGCGAAGCAATCGAAAGTTTTTCCACAGCGGCCGCAGGTCTTGGTTTCGGGTTTGTTTTGCTGGGACATAGTTTGGATTGTACACTAAGGCGGCCTCCTTAAAACAAGACGCCGGGGAACAGGTCAGTGATAAACGCTGGATTTCGAGCACCTAACTTTAAATTGAACCGGGCAAGGTTCTTTTTAATTCTATTAATCCTACTGCTTTGGGTGGCCACTTCCCTTTTCGCGCAAACGCCACCGAAACGCGTCATCTCCATGGCGCCGAACCTGACTGAGATCGTCTACGATATCGGCGCCCAGGACCTTTTGGTGGGTGTCACCGATTTCTGCAAGTTCCCGCCGGAGGCGCAGAAGAAAGAAAAAATCGGCGGCTGGATCAATCCCAACTACGAAAAAATCCTTTCGCTAAAACCTGACCTGGTGCTAGCCCTCAAATTTCACGGCAAGGCCGTGGACAACCTTGAAAAGTTGAAGGTTCCCGTTTTGGTCCAGGATTGCCAGACGGTGGAGGATGTTTTGGCTGCCTATGACACATTGGGGAAAGCCCTGGGGCGGGAGGCCGCCGCGAAAAAGGCCAAGGAAAAGCTGGCGGCGAGGCTTGCCAAGATACGCGCTGAGCCAACCCAAGGAAGGCCCGTCTCCGTGCTTTTCGTCATCGACCGGACTCCCGGCGCCCTGGACCAGATTTACGGCGTGGGGCCCCATAACTTCGTGGATGCCCTCATCCGCTGGACGGGCGGGGTGAACATCCTTTCCGATTCGCCCGTATCCTATCCGTTGGTTTCGAAAGAGCAACTCTTGAAAAGCGACCCGGACGTCATCGTGAACGCCTTTCCCCCGGCCCATGTAAACCGGATGAGGTGGTCCGGGAAGCCGCCGTGTGGGACGGCCTGCCCTCCCTAAAAGCGGTGAAGAACCACCGGGTCTATTGTTTCAATAAGGATGAGTATCTGATCCCCGGTCCCAGCATGGTGGGCCTGGGCGAATTTCTTTCAGGGATATTCCGCGACGCCCGGGCGCAAAAAAATTGAAAAGGTTTTTCGGAATTCTTTGCCGTTGACAAGTCCCGCCGACAGGAGTATTTAACCATCACAACTCAGGGTGCTCGGGAAGCCGGTGTAAATCCGGCACGGACCCGCCACTGTGAGGGGCGACGTTTTTTCCGGGAACCACTGTCCAAAAGATGGGAAGGCCCGGAAGGTGAGTGCCCCGAGTCAGGAGACCGGCCTTGAGAAATCTTCGAATGCTTCTTCGGGAATAAGAAGCGGAGAGTCCTTCCAACGGAAGTCCCTCTGCCCCCTCCCCATTGAAGCTTTCGGCCTCGGGGAGTGGGCCATGAAATATTTTTTAATGTCTTGCCGTGTTTTGCCTTTGGTTTCCTTGTTTTTTCCAGCCTTGTTGTGGGCGGATCCGCCTCTTGTTGTAACCCGCCGCGAACACCCTTACGGTTGAATCTTCCGCCAATACCTTGCCCGCCCAGTCCTTGCCGCCGATGCGGGAAATGGTGGTTACCGCCAGCCGCCTGGACACGCCGGCTTCCCAGGTGACCGATTCCATGACCGTTTTGACGGCCAAAGATATCGAGCAAAAACAAGCTGGCACGGTGATGGAGGCCCTCCAAGGGTTCCGGGATTGGACGTGGTCCAGTCGGGCGGGCCAGGTGAAATCACTTACATTTACACGCGGGGAGGGAATGACGCGGATACCCTCGTGCTCATGGACGGCATCCCCTTGACGACCCCATCGCGACCGCCCGGTCCTACGACTACCTGGATGAGCTGACCCTGGGCGGCGTGCAGCAGATCGAGGTTGTAAGGGGCCCCCGAAAGGGTGCTTTACGGGTCTAACGCCATGGCCGGGGTGGTCGATATCGTCACCCAGGAAGGCGCAGGGCCCACGGGTGGGTCAGCCCTATTCGAGGGCGCTCTACGGGACGGTCCGTGAGGCGGCTTTAGCGCAAGGCGGCGGTCCCCAGGGCAATTACGCCTTGAGTGCGTCTTACTTTGACACCGCCGGGTCCCTCGGC
>CAVYRH010000003.1:0-420503 GCA_963770835.1 uncultured Pseudomonadota bacterium | reverse complement strand
CCTGCTTCGAGGGTTTTTTTTGCGGTTGTCTCGAAATCGTAGTCGAGGCGGCGGATGGAAAGCTTCTTCGCGGTGGAATCGTAGATGACATAGCAGGTCCGGGGATTGCCGTCCCGGGCTGGCCCACGCTGCCCACGTTGACCAGGTACCGGCAATCGGTTTGGAAATTGTATTCAGCTCCTCCGGTACCGATCCGACCCGTCCATCTTTTGCTCCGCGATGAAGGGCTTATGGACATGGCCGAAAAAACAAATCACCCCTTGGAAATACCGGAAATTGCGCTCGATGTCCTCCGGCTGGTGAGGTAATGCCACTCCTCGCTTTGGAAAGGGGACGAATGGACCAACTGGATTTCCCCGATTTCCTCCCTTAACCGGAGGTTTTGAAGGAATCGCTTGTTTTGGGGTTTGAGCCGGTCTTGGTCCATTGGACCGCATCCGCGGCGGGTTGGTTGAATTTGGACAAGGTCGTTTTCCCTATCAGCGCCGATCATGGTTTCCCATGACCGGCTTCCAACACTTGAGGGAATCGATGAGTTCGACCACTTCGTTGGGATTCGAGTAATAGCCCACCAGATCCCCCAGGCAAAGGTACTCCTCCGCGCCTTCCGACTTCATGGCCTTCGCCACTACCGTCATGGCTTCGAGGTTGCCGTGAATATCCGAGAAAATACCGTATCGCATGAGGCCCCAGGAGTGGAGAACGATGGGTTATTTTAGCACGGGGGGGGAAAATACCCATCGGTTATCGGCGGACGATGGGCGCTTTTAGCGGATTTTTTTCGGGAGAAGGTAGCTGAGGATACTCAGCCGGTTTTCCTGGCTTTCATTGAAAGACCAAAACCGTTCCAAGGCTGGAAAACGGGCCCATCCACGGTTGAATTGGCAGATGGTTTCGCCATCCACCCGTTTGTCGAGGGTAACCATTTTTAGCTTATCCAACTTTTTGGCGAGCTTCAGGATGTCGTCGGTTTGCGGCCCAAAGCTTGGCCATTCGGTCCGGGTTTCCGTTTCTTCCAGTTTTTTCGAGAAAAAATCAGGAGATCCCACATGGCGAAGGAATCCACCACCTCGTCGAGGAACGCCCGGATGTCGGGTGAAATGTCGATTTCCATTTATTTTCCGTCCAAATTAACCGACAGTCGGCTTTCGGCAGAAGTCAAAACAAGTTCAAACCTCATCTGGGAGCTTTCGACTGCCGACCGTCAGCTGGCCTTATTCAGCTTATCCAAGATGCCGTTCACGAATCGGCTGGGTCATCGGTACTATACCGTTTTAACGATTTCGAGCGCCTCATTGATGGCCACGGATTTTGGGATATCCGCGTCGAACAAAATCTCATAGGCGGCCAGCCTCAAGACATTCCGGTCCACCCCGGCCATGCGGCTCAAATCCCAATGTTCGGTGAATCTCCGCAGTTGCCGGTGAATATCCGCCACGCGGTCCCAGGTATTTTTCACCATTCGCAAGGACATTACCTTGGCCACCTCGGGAGCGCTGGCCTTGGGAAGGAAATTTTCTTCCAAATCTTTCAGTTGGACCGTTCCAAGTTCCATCTGGAAAAGCATCTGAAGGGCCAGTTCCCGGGTCCGGCTTTTTAAGTCCATTTTTTATCATTTCACTATCCTGTTTTTCATTCCGTTCCGTCATATCGCGGAATGGGAGATTCTAATTTTGAATTACGAATGCCGCCGTTTGCGCAACGGGGAAACCTGCCATAATTTAAAATTGCCTTTATCGGATTTGGTCCAGCACCGACATGGTCTCCAACAGGTGAAGGGCCGCCTCGGCCCCCTTATTATCGCTTTTCTCCCCGGCCCGGGCCAATGCCTGGTCCAGATTTTCAGTGGTCAGGACGCCGAAAGAGATCGGCAAGGCCGTCTTTTCCGAGAGCCCCCGTAAACCTGCCGCGACTTCGGCCCCGATACCTTCGTGATGGGTCGTCTCCCCCCGGATGATAGCCCCCAAGGCGACCATCCCGTGGAATTGTCCTGTCCTGGGCCATCTTGGCCGCGCCCACGGCAATCTCCCAGGCGCCGGGAACCCAGGCCACCTCGATGTTTTCCTCCGCCACGCCCCGTTCCTTGAAGGTCTCCAGCGCGCCTTTCAACAGCCGCCGGCCGATCAAGTCGTTGAACCGGCTGACCACTACCGCGATTCGGTACCGGGAGCCTTCGGGTTTTCCTTCGTAAATTTTCGCCGCCATTTTTACCTGCCTAAATCATTCATTTTGAACCCGGGCGCGGCGCACCCCTTGGGTCCTCCGATCCCCAAAGCCGCCGTATTGTAATGCCTCTTTGTTATTTTGGTTCTTTTTTCTTGCTTAAAAAATGTCCCATCTTTAGCCGCTTAGTGTCCAAGTATCTGGCGTTAATCGGGTTTGAATCGATTTCTATAGGAACCCGCTCCACCACGTTTAATCCGTAACCTTCCAAACCCACGATTTTTTTGGGGTTATTCGTTAAAAGGCGGATTTCTTTGACTCCCAGGTCCACCAGGATCTGGGCGCCGATGCCGTAATCCCTCAAGTCCGCCGGGAAGCCGAGTTTTTCATTGGCTTCCACCGTGTCCATCCCCTGGTCCTGCAACTGGTAAGCCTTGAGCTTGTTGAATAGACCGATCCCACGCCCCTCCTGGCGCATGTAAAGGACGACACCCCGCCCCTCCTTCTCGATCCGGGCCATGGCCGCGTGGAGTTGTTCCCCGCAATCGCACCGGAAAGAACCAAAGACGTCGCCGGTCAGGCACTCGGAATGGACCCGCACCAGAACCGGCCCTCCTTCGGCCAGGTCCCCCTTGACCAAGGCCAAGCTGTCGTCATCCTCCGTTTCGGTCCGGTAAACCGCGACGTTCCATTCCCCGGTTTCAGTGGGAAGGAGGACTTCCAGGACCCGGCGGACCAGTTTCTCTTTCCGACGCCTGTAACGGATCAGTTCCGCGATCGTGATCATGGTCAACCCGTGCTTTTGGGAGAATATCTTTAAATCCTCCAGACGGGCCATCGTTCCATCATCCTTCATGATTTCACAAAGGATCCCCATGGGCTTCAACCCGGCCAAAAGGGCCAGATCCACCGTTGCCTCGGTGTGGCCCGCGCGCCGAAGGACACCGCCTTTGCGGTACCGCAAGGGGAACACATGGCCGGGCCTGACCAAGTCGGTGGGTTTGGATTTCGGATCGGCCAGGATTTGAATGGTCTTGGCCCGGTCATGGGCGGAAATGCCGGTGGTCACACCGGCCTGGGCATCCACCGAAACGGCGAAGGCGGTGCGGAAGTTATCCTGCTGTTCCGCCACCATCATAGCCAGGTCCAGGCGTTCCAGGTCCTCCCCCAGCATGGGCGCGCAGATCAAACCCCGGCCTTCCTTCGCCATGAAATTGACGGCCTCGGGCGTGACTTTTTCGGCCGCCATGATCAGGTCGCCTTCGTTCTCGCGGTGCTCGTCGTCCACCACGATGACGAATTTTCCCTGGCGGATATCCTCGATCGCTTGTTCGACTCTTTTCAGTTCCATCCAAAACCCCGTCTCATTTAGGAATAAGTGTCCAAAAGCATCCCGCGGATCTCGTCCAGGGTGGCGAGGATTCTCATCGAGTCCTGCTGGCCCGCCAAAAGCAGTTGCGCGAGGTTTTCCAAGTGGCCGTCGACCTTTTGCATCATCAGGTAGACCACGAATTTTCCGTCCTTTTTCTGTCCGTGCTTTTCCTCCATCCGGAAGGAACTGTTCACGATCTTATCCATGAATTTCTTCACCGAGGCCTTGTACTCCTCGAATTCCTTGCGGCTCTTGCTGGCGAAAAGTTTCTTTCCTTTTTCCTCGATTTCCACGATCAGGCCGGCCAATTCCAGTTTCAAGGCGGGGTCGGAAACCCTTTGGATGCGCTCATTCAAGGCCGGCGCGAACATGGGCGCGATGGGCTGGGGTTTTTCGAATTCGCTGTCGCCGACTTTTTCGACCTTCATGAATCCTTCCCGTGGGAAAGATAGCCTGCCGCCAGTTTTTCAACGTACTTGGCCAGCATGTCCACTTCCACGTGCAAATAGTCGTCCACCCGCTTGGACCTTAAACAAGTGTTCTGGAGGGTATGGGGGATCAGCGCGACCTCCACTTCATCCCCGTGAATGTCCGCCACTGTCAGGCTGATTCCATCCAGGGCGATGCTTCCCTTTTCCACTACGTAAGGCGTCAGGGCTTCGGGGATGCGGACCATCATCCGGGCGCCCTCTCCCTCCGGTTCCAGTTTCAGGATTTGGCCCACGCCGTCCACGTGACCCTGGACAAAATGGCCGCCCAGGGGCTCGGAGAGCGTCAATGGAAGTTCCAAATTGACCGGGTCGCCCTTTTTCAATAATCCCAAAACGGTGCGCTTAATGGTTTCGGGGACCGCCTGGAACGAAACCAAGGGCGGCCCTACTTCCACCGCCGTCAGGCAACAACCGTTCACGGCCAGGCTATCCCCGGTCTTTAACTGCGGGGACAGCCGGGGCGCTTCCAATGAAAGGCGCAGGTCGGAGGCCTGCTTTTCCGCCTTGACCACAGTCCCGACTTCTTGGATCAACCCGGTAAACATTTCAAAATCTTCCCTGGAGCAAAAAATCCTGCCCCAATTTTTCGATGTGGACATCCTTTAAATAGGGAGCCTGGTTGGGGTTTTCAATTCCCTCGCCCCCCACCCAGGAAGGGCCTTTCCCGCCCAAAATCTTGGGGGAAACGAAAAGCGCGACCTCGTCCGCCAGCTTTTCCCTTAAAAATGAAGCGTGCACTTCCCCGCCTCCCTCCACCAAGAGGGAACGCACCTGAAGCGAATGAAGGACCCTTAAAACAGCCTTTAACGATAACACCTTTCCCCGCAAAGGCACCCGAAAAACGGCCGTGCCGCGCCGGACCAAGGCTCTTTCCTTGTCACGGGAAGCTCCGGGAGAGGTGAAAACCACCGGCGTCGGGCCTTGTCCTTGGAAAAGCCGGGCCCGAGGGCTTATTTGGAGCCGGGAATCCAACACCACCCGCAAGGGCCACCCATCTTTTCGATGGTAACCCGGAAGCCGGATAGTTAAGGAAGGATTGTCCTTCAAGGCGGTTCTGCTCCCCACCAGGACGGCGTCGGCTTGGGCCCGCAACTCATGGACCTTCCGTCGCGCCCCGTCCCCCGTGATCCAGCGGGACCGCCCGGAGGCCGTAGCGATCTTGCCGTCGAGGCTGATGGCGGCTTTCAAAAGAACCCGGGGCCTCGAATGGGTCACCGCGAAAAGAAAGGCTTCGTTCATTTGCCGGGCTTCTTTTTCTAGCACACCCGTTTTAACGGTAATGCCCGCCTGGCGGAGTTTTTGGAACCCCCGTCCTTGCACCAAGGGAAAGGGGTCCTTCATGGCCGCCACCACCTTACGAACTCCCGCCCGGATGACCGCCTCCGCGCAGGGCGGGGTTTTGCCGTGGTGGCTGCAGGGCTCCAATGTCACGTAAAGGGCCGCGCCCTTGGCGTTTTTCCCCGCTTGGCGAAGGGCGATGATCTCCGCATGGGGGCCGCCATAGCGGGAATGGCCGCCTTCCCCGACGATACGGCCCGCCTTGACCAGCACCGCGCCCACTTTGGGATTGGGGGCAGCGTAGCGGCCGCGGGACTCGGCGAGGAAAAGCGCGCGCCTCATAAATTTTAATTCGGCCTTGGACGGCATGGGTCCACCCCAGGAAGGATAAAAGAAGGATTAAGTATGCTATACGATCCCGGTCCGATCAAGGCGCGTTCCGGTGGTGTCTCAGTTTGACTTGAACAACTTCAAGACACCCCTCACCCTGCCCTCTCCCGCAAGGGGCGAGGGTTTGGTAGATATTCCCCCTCTCCCTCGAGGGGAGAGGGTGGGGTGAGGGTGGAGCAACATTTTCTTTCAAACTGATACACTACCAACCATTCCCCTTTTCAAACGGGAATCCAGCGGTTAAAATCCACTTTCGTTTTTATCCGCCGCTCAAAAGAGGTTTCCCATGCCGATACTCGTCTTGGTCCGCCACGGCCAGTCCCAGTGGAACCTGGAAAACAAATTCACCGGATGGGTCGACGTGCCCTTGTCGGAACTGGGAGAAAAGGAAGCCCGGCAGGCGGGTGAAAAGCTGAAGGGTTATAAGTTCGACGTGGCCTTTACCTCCGACCTCCAGCGGGCCCAGCGGACCCTGGCGCTCATCATGCAGGTGGCCAAGTTCAAGGACTTGCCCGTCTACATGGACCAGGCCCTCAACGAACGCCATTACGGCGCCCTCCAGGGCCTGAATAAGGCCGAAACGGCCAAGAAATACGGGGACGACCAGGTTAAGATCTGGCGCCGCAGCTACGACGTTCCGCCGCCCAAGGACGAGACCGGCTTTACCGAATCCCTCAAGGACACCGCCGCCCGCACCATTCCCTATTACGACACCCACATCGTCCCCTACCTGAAACAGGGAAAAAACGTCATCGTGGCCGCCCACGGCAATTCCCTGCGCTCCATCGTCATGCACCTGGAAAACCTGACCAAGGAACAGGTCTTGGAATTAAACCTCGACACCGGCATACCCCGTGTTTACGAACTGGATAAAAACTTGAAAATTGTTTCCTCGAAGGACCTCAAGTAACCGGTAGTACATCAGTTTGAAAAGAAAATGCGACTCCACCCTCACCCCGCCCTCTCCCCTCAAGGGAGAGGGGGAAATGCCGCTAAAGACCCTCGCCCCTTGGGGGAGAGGGTAGGGTGAGGGGTGCCTTAAGGTTGTCCAACTCAAACTGACTCACTACCCAACTTTCTAAAGGACATTTCAGCCAAGTGCTATTACGCTTCGTTTCCCTCTTCCTGATCCTGAGCTGCCTATGGGGTTGCGCCACCCAGCACCTGGCCCTTAAGCCGGCTCCCCCGGTGGGCCAGGCGCCGGAAGTCCCAACCCCTCCTCCCCCCATAACCGACGAACAGATCTTGGGGCTGCAATCGCCTCCCGACATGATCGAGGACCCCGAATCCGGCCAATACGCCATCGCGCAAGTCATGCAAAGTTTTTGGAAGCTCCGGGACAAAGCCGCCCAGGACGGCTGGCATTTGATCCTTGTTTCCGGCCACAGGTCCTTCAAGCACCAAATGAAGATTTGGAACCATTACGATTCCCTTTACAAAAAAACCGACAACCTGGACGCCAAGAGGAGGGTGAGGGCCGTCATGAGCCTGGTTTCGGTTCCCGGCCTTTCGCGGCACCACTGGGGCACGGACATGGATATTTCGGAAGCCAGCTTGAGGGGCCAATTGGTGAACGTGCACCCCGATACCCCCGTCCGGGTCATCCAGTTTTACAACTGGATGGAGCACAACGCCCCTGTATTCGGTTTTTGCAAAGTTTATTTGGGGAAACGCGGGGCGGTCCGGGACGAACCCTGGCACTGGAGTTATTTCCCCTATTCCAAGGTCTACGAGCAGCAATTCATGTCGATCCAGGATTTCCACAAGATCTTGAACGACCAGGTGGAAGACGTGCATTACTTGATGAAGAATTTCGACAAGGTCTTCAAGCAGGAAACCAAGTCCATCAATACCGAGTGCGACCTACAGATACAGAATTAAACTTCCGCAAAACCTTGTCCACGACGGGTCCCCGTCGTGGACAGCTTACCTTAATGAACGACATGGTCGATTTAACTATTTACTCTTATCCACGTAGTCGATTTCGACGTTCTCCCAACGGTCTTTCTTCTTTTCAAAGAGGGTCGCGTAATGGTCGTAATCAGCCCAAGTATTTTTGGACAATTTGTCATAGTTCGACACCAGAACCTTTAAATGCGTTTCATCCACCCATACTAAATCGATCGGTTCGTAATGGGCATCGTACCCCGTCAAAATCATGATGTTGGCCGGATTATCTTCCAAATAATTCCTTAGTAAATAATCAACTGGATGGAATGGGGTTCCTTTTCGGCGAAGATTCAGATAAGTCTGTCCATCATTGAACATGCTCGGCCCATATCGAAAAAAGATCGTGGCGATCGTACCGTTTTGGGGTGAGGTCCTTTCGACTTTGACGTCGTGAGGCATATATGGCTCATTCAGGATGGCCGGGATGGAGTACCAAAGATTGATCCCGACGAAAAGCCCTAGAAACAATATGCCAAGCACACGTAAGACCCGAGCCTTAAGATTTATCGCCTTCCATCGACATAAAAAGCACAAACCGACAGGCCATAAAACTATTAAAAGATCAAGGCAAGCCTTTTGGACCACCGCCGGATTGGAATTCCAGAAAGAATCAAGAAAAAATGACGCAACTAAACTTAATAGGATTGCCAGCCCAATTAAAACCAGAAGACAAATTCGTACGATCTTTTTTCTTCGGAAGATAGGTTTCCAGACCAGAAGAGCGAAAAGAAAAAAGCCAAGAAGTGATTGAGCGCCAAATAAAATATAGTGGTCAGTCATAAGATCTAATCCTTACTTATTGGATCACTGTTTTTCTCTTTGGGTCGACATCCAAGCTGTCCACGATGGGTCCCCGTCGTGGACAATAATTTCACATGATTTTACCCCCTTTTGTAGAAAAACGGCGGGAACAAAACCTTTATAAAAAAAGCCGAAAGGCTTTTGACCTTAAGGCCGAAAACGACCGGCCTGGCCCTCCGGGACCCCGGGCAAAACCAGCCCGGCGGCCTCGAACGCTGGCACTTCGTTTACGCGCTTCGTCGCTTTCCTAAACCCCTTAATAAAGCTCCAGGGAATCCGCTAGGGCTTCTTCCCTTTCGCCAACGGCAAAATCCTTTTTACCGCGCCCCCCTACTCGTTCGTAGAGGGGGGCGCAGTAAAAAGGCGCGAAACCTCCAAATAAAAATTAGGAGGGTCTTATGGATCCAAAAGTTGAGATTTTGAAAGTTTATCCGGCTAAGAAAGGACACCTGTTGGCGACTTTCACCGCTAAGGTGACGTTCGGCGACAAATACGAGGTGCACTTCCCTAATATGCGGGTGGTCGAAGGACCGAAAGGTCTATTCGTTGATTTGCCAACCAGGAAGTACAAAGAAAACCAGGACCCGGTTCCCCTTTATTACCTGAATAAGCCTTTAAAGGAAATCATTGAGGACCAGGCCCTTGGAGCTTATGACCAGGCTATCGCCGAAAAAAAGCTGGATCAAAATTCCTGAAAGGAACAAATAAAAAGCCCGGCTCCGGAAGGAGTTGGGCTTTTTTTGTTTAGCGGGTCGGGGTGGGGTCCAGGGGAGGGGGTTCTTCCCCTCCCTGTTTTAATAAACCGGCCAGGCAAAAGGAAAATTACACGCGCGATAGCGCGGCGAATTTTTTACAAGGCGAAAGCTGCCGGGCCGATCCAAGGCCCGGACCCCACTAAACGGACTTCATGATTAAATTGGTAGTCCCTATAAGAAACATTAGCTTTTAATTTCCTGACCACCCCCCGCCCCATTTTGTCGGCGGTGGCCTGTTGTTTGTATTCAAAAGAATCGGATTCATACCTAACCCAATTTTCCTTTCCGGGCAATTTTGCCCAAACCATATATTCAAATTTTGGGGCTTTCATTTTCTTTCCTTTTTTATACATGGGGGCCGATGGCTTCTTTGAAAAATTCATAGTCCGAATCAAAAACACCCTGGCACTTGAGGCAGTTTCCGGTTTCTTCGTCTAACGGGAGGGCGTTGCTTCCGCACGAAAAACAAAAACCCTTGCAAGCGGGGCAGGGTTTCCCCTCTTTTTCGTTGTCCCATCCGTGGCCACATTTCCAAGGGGAAAATGGAAAGTGGAGGCCTGTTTTAGAAATTTGGTTTATCATTTTTTTCTCCTTAAACCAAAAGCCCTGCGGTACGGAAGGAAAAATGTCCTTCGTGGGTGACGATTAAATGGTCGTGAACGGTGATGCCCAAGGCACGGGCGGCGGTGATGATTTGGCGGGTAAGTGCTTTGTCACCTTCGGAAGGTTCAAGGCTTCCGGCTGGGTGATTGTGGGAAAATATGATGCCCGTGGCGTTTAACTCCAAAGCTTTTTTTAGTACCTCTCTTGGATAAACGGCGGTATGGTCCACGGTTCCTTCGCTGTTCAAAACCGTTTCTAAAACATGGTTGCGGTGGTCGAGGTACATGGTGACAAAAGCCTCTTTGTCCCTGCCTCCGATGTATTTGGCAAAATAGGCCACTACATCATCTGGGCTTGTTACAACCGGGCCTCTCTCGTAATCGGCCCTTGCTTCGGACCATGAAACCGGGGGAACCGTGGGGGGAATTTTGAACATCACTTCCAAAGGCATTTCTAACTGCTTGATTCTCTTGCTCATTTTGAACGCTCCGCTTTTTTATTAGAGGAGAGAGCACCCTCCGGGTGCGCCCCCTCAAAAATCCTTGGGGGCGCTTACGGAGCGAGTAAGGTGTTTGTGTTGGGGCAAATCAATGTCGGCGGGTCCTGCGCTTTGGTGTTAGCAGACCGGGAAAATTCCCAAACAGGTTTTGGGCCGAAAGACGAGGAACGAGGCGTGGCCCGTTTGGGAATTTAGGCGCTGACCGATCCCGGCGGCGATAGCCGCCCGTCGATTTGGTTTGCTTCCACTATGTCTTTCGTTTCTGGGGTTGCCAGGGGTCACTGTCCCTTGGCTAGGGTGGGGATAAAGGGGAGGGTCTTTTCCCTCCCCCTGGGGGGTTCCGGGGGATGGCTCGAACGAGCCCACCGCCCGGGCTAGGGTGGGCACCTGGCCCGTCGCTTTCAAAGCGAGGGCCTCGCAGTGGTGGTGCAAACAGCATTGAAGCTGTTTGCAAAAGGGTAGGGGTACTTCCCTTCCCTGCTTTTATGATTTTCGAGGCGCGGCAAAGGGAAGGTTACACGGCCAAAGGCCGGCGAACCTTCCTCAATCCCGATAGGGGCCGCACCGAGACAAAGAACACCTTAAAACAAAAAAAGCCCCAACCGGTACAGAACCGGGGGGCTTTACATTTGAATTAGTTTTTTATTTAGGCACTCTTTTTCCCGCGGGCGAGTTCCCTTTCAAATAGAATCCGCACCCCGAAAGCGTGAAGAACCTTTTCTAAACTCGAAAGGGTGGGATTTCCCTTCTCGGAAAGCATCGTGTAAAGGGATTCCCTCGCAAGTTGTGTTTCCTTGGAAAGCTTTTTCATCCCGCCTAGGGCGTCGGCCACGTTCTTCAATGCCTTCAAAAAGTATTTAAAATCTCCGGTTTCCCAAGCGGCGTTTATGTATCGGACCCGTGTTTTAAGGTCTTGAAGTTCTTCAAACAAATAACTTTTATGGTCAATCAATCCAAATTTCATTTCACGCTCCCTTTAAAAGCCGCCCATAGCTTGGTGGCTTTCTTTGTGTCATTATCCTGATTGTCTTTTTCTCCCCCACAAACCACGACGATGATGGCTCCCTTATGATAGCCGTAATAAACCCGGAAACCTCTTCCGTAATGAATCCTTAATTCCCAAAGGCCCCCGGTCTTTGGCAGGTCGTGATGATCGCCAAAATTCCCGTCCTCCATCCGGTCAACCGCCATCCGTATAAGGTCCTTGGCGGTTTCGTCCTTTAAGCGGCGGTGCCACTCCTTGTATAAAACCTTACCGTCTACCTCCAAATATTTAACTACAAAGGGGTGGTTTTCCATGCCTGAACCTAGTGTAATATTTATATTACTCATTGTCAAATCTTCCTTTCGAAAACAATCCCGAAAGGGGCCGCACCGAGACAAAGAACACCCCAAAAAAAGCCCCCGGTTTGAAACCGGGGGGCTTTTCTTCCTGAAAGGATGGAGCTGTTATTAAGCGGCTTCCTCCTTCTTTTCAAATTTCACGCCTAAGATAAAGTCGGCTGCGGATTGGGCGAGTGATGCCGCCCGGAAAATGGCGCGGGTGTCATCCTTTAAAACCTTGATCCAGTTTTGGACATAGGCGGCGTGTTGGGTGTCGTATTCGTAGCCGACATGCCCAGCCAAGAAAGCCCCGCCTATTTCGGCGACAAGTTCCTCGAAGGCATAATCAACTGAACCGAAAACCAGGGACTGCTTGCGGTTAAGCCGTTTTGGGTGGCCGCTCCAGTGCGTCAGCTCATGGTAACTCGTGGAAAAAAATTTCTCCTCCGTCTTGAAGGAATTGCGAGGGGGCAGGTTGATATAGTCCAAAGTTGGGGAGTAAAAAGCCTTGTCGGGGTTTTCCTCCACGATCTTCGCCCCGGATTGGGTGAGGATGCGCTCGGCCTCCTCGTTCTTGTTGAAAGGCTTTTCCTCGGCGCTCTTGGGCCGCAAGTGGTCAAGTCCCTCGGTCTGGTCAAGGTTGAAAACCGTAAAATATTTTAGGTATTTGATGACCTTCTTTTCAAAGTCCCCTTCCGCTTTTTCCTCCTTCACCGTTAAGGGCTTGAAGAAAATGACCTCAACCCCCTTGGCCCCGGCCTTGATGTTGCCTCCCGCTGTTTTGGCCTGTTGGTAGGTGAGCCAAGAGTTACAGGAAAAACCCTGATGGCTCGCAACCGAGGTAAGCCAAATGACATTCACCCCCCGGTAAGCCTTCCGGGTGGCGGCGTTCTTGGGGAAGTTCCCGGTTTTGATCCAGGGCGTTTCCCAAAAAAGATTTCCTTTCTCCATGTCCTCCAAAATTTGTTTGGTGATTTTCTCCATCAAATCGTTTGTTTTCATTTCCTCTGCTCCCTTTTATTTTTTAGAGGAGAGAGCACCCTCCGGGTGCGCCCCCTCAAAAATCCTTGGGGGCGCAAACGGAGCGAAAGAGGTGTTGTTGTTGGGGTAAAACAAGATCGAGGGTCCTGCGGTGTTCCTTTAGCAGATCGGGAAAATTCCAAAACAGTTGTGGGGCCGGATAAGCCGACGAAGGAGGCCCGGCCCGTTTTGAAATTTAGGCGCCGACCGATCCCGACGGCGTCAGCCGCCCGGCGATTTGGTTTGCGTCCACGTTGTCTTTCGCTTCCGGGGGTTCCGGGGGTCACTTCCCGCCGGGCTAGGGATGGGAATAGGGAAGGGGCTGTTCCCTTCCCTTGGGGGGGTCCGGGGGAAACGCCGCCCGGACTACAGGTTTGGGAAACGGTTGAAAAGGTTGGGGGATAAATCGGCGGGAACAAAACCTTTTAAAAAAAGCCGAAAGGCTTTTCACCTTATGGGCCAAAAAAGCGACCGGCCTTGGGTCTCACGCCCCTTCCCTCGTCCCCAAATACCGTGGACGGTGAACCAGGCCTCGAACGCTGCCGTTGCACTCTCGCGATTCGTCGCTTAAAGGATTGCCTGAACAGAGCTCCAGGTCATCCGCTCCGCTACTTCCCTTCCGCCAAAAGCAAAATCCTTTTTACCCGCGCCCCCCTACTCGTTCGTAGAGGGGGGCGCAGTAAAAAGGCGCGAAACCCTCAAATAAAAATGAGGAGGATTCGCATGAATCCAAAGATTGAAGTTGTGAAGTTGAATGTCGAGAAAAAGGGGCTGCAGGTCGGGACGTTCTCCGCTCGGGTGGGCTTCGATGGCAGGTGTGAGGTTACCTTACCCGGTATGAGGATCGTCGAGGGGGCCAAAGGGACTTTCGTGGATGTTCCGTCAAGGCAGTTCAAGGACGTGGGCTTTGTTCCCTTTTACTACTTGAACAAGGCCTTAAGGGATTTAATCACGCATGAGGCGCTGGATGCCTACCGCAAAGCGGTGGCGGAAAAGGCGGGTGAGAAACCGACGAGTCCGGCGGTGCCGGCGGCCCCTGCAGGGCCCGCAGTTGCGGCGGTAAAGCCGGAAAGTCCAGTGGTTCCCTCTCAAGCGAAAACGTGGCCACGGAAGGAATGGAAGCCAAACCCGGCAAGGAAATAGAAGATAAAAGAAGGGCCCGGGGCCGAGAGGCTCCGGGCTCTTTTTGTTGAAGGGGGAAGGTTTGGAGGGGCGTCCTACCCTC
The DNA here is from genome assembly GCA_963770835.1 of uncultured Pseudomonadota bacterium. GTDB lineage: Bacteria > Oederibacteriota > Muellerivitia > Muellerivitales > Muellerivitaceae > JAJPJW01. The sequence continues at coordinate 406,633 of CAVYRH010000003.1, read as the reverse complement.
TCCAACTTTGTCAGTTCTAGGGTTTAGGCTGTTTAGCGAAGGTCTTGTCGAACGACCCTTTCCAGCGAATCCCCTTTACCCGACCTTCCATGATTGCGTCCGCCTTCTCGTCAATTTCTTTGGCGAGTTTGGGACCGGGTTTATAAAATTTCGTTCCATTGTATTCAAAAAGGAATTTGTTAGATTTACTTCTCAGGCGGGTCTTTTTCGGCAGGTTTGCCTTATTCGGTTTCTTAGGTTTTGATTTCACGATTTTCCCCCCAACCAAGGCATCCGCCACGTTTTTGAGGGAAGAAAGAATATGTTTCTTATCCCGCCTGTCGAGGGCGGCGTTTAGATAACCCTTCCTGATTTCAGGGTCTTTTAGTTCCTTCAAAAGAAATTCATGATGATCGACTGTTCGGCCTTTCATATTATCCTCCGTTGGAAAGCTCCTAAGGCGCAAACACCTTTAAAAGTTTACGGTTAAGTCAACGTTCTTAACCAGATCGGAAGCCGTCACCCCCAAGGCCTTGGCAATAAGGTCAATTATTCCTAAGGTCGGGCTATAGGTGCTGTTCTCGTTTTCAATATTCAAAACCGTCCGGCTGGAAACACCCGCCTTCTCGGCCAATTCAACTTGGGTCAATTTCTTCTTGTTCCGCAACTTAATGAGGTTCCAACCAAGGGAAACCCTTGGGCTCGGATTCTTCAAAGAGGCGTAAAGGTCGGGCCGTCTTTTCTTAAGGTGTTTAATGTCTTCTTCAATGGAAACTCCCGGCAAAACAATTTTTTTAAAATGTGTTTTCATTTATTCCCCCTCCAATGCTTTTATTTCAGCTAAGTATTTTTGAATCGCCTCTTTTTCTTTTTCGCGCGGCTCCCCCGCCCTGGTGATATGGGCGGTCAAAATGAAAAGGGCGTGCAACTTAAAAGACAAATAATAATTCACCACCAAAACCCTTTTTTCTCCCTTTAAAATTTTATCAAAAAAACCAGAACGGTCTTTAGCATAAGCAAGCCCCAAAACCTGGAACCTTAAAAGGTCAAGCTCTTCCCGGTCCATAATGTTGTCCCGGAAGTTCCGAAAATACGGCATAAATCCATAAAAACCTCACTTCTTATTATGTGTAGTATCCTTCATATAGTCAAGTACGACAAACTGCGCTCGATAAAATCCTCATAATCCGAATCAAAAACATCCTGGCACTTGAGGCAGTTTCCGGTTTCTTCGTCTAACGGGAGGGCGTTGCTTCCGCACGAAAAACAAAACCCCTTGCAAGCGGGGCAGGGTGTCCCCTCTTTTTCGTCGTCCCATCCGTGGCCACATTTCCAAGCGGAAAAAGGAAAATGGAGTCCTGTTTTAGAAATTTCGTTTATCAAATTTTTTCTCCTTAAATCCTTTCTTCTTTGATTAGTTCCAAAAACCTATCGATTTCCTGGTCGGGAACCCTGAAAAGTTCCTCTATGTTTTTGATCTCTTCGTTCATTTCCCCTGCTCCTTCGCTTTTTTTTCGGGGCTTTTAAGTTCCTGCCCCCACCGGCACAAGCCGGCGGTGGGGGCAGGAACTTGAAGGGGATTCCGCAGGAAAAATTTGGTTTCAATGCGACAGCAGCGCCGACCTTGCCGACCATGACAATTGCGATCTTCAATTGGCGTGGGCGGTGCTTTGCAGTCGGCGCATTTGAAAGGAATTAAATTTTCTTAGGAATAGACCATTGGCAAAGCGGGGGCACCTCGCCCTTTGCCCACAAGGCAAAGGGCGGCGTCTTGGTTGTGCAAACAGCAATAAGCTGTTTGCACATAGGGGCGGGTTGGCCCCGGATGGTTAAATGGATGAAGGTTACACGCCCGCGAAATCAGCGGTCGGCGAACCTTCTTAGGTATTTTTCGAAGGGACTTAGGCTTTCAACAAGGCCTTAAAACCAAAACCGCGAACGGCGATCCGAAACCTCAAGTCAAAGATAAAGAATGCCAACACAGATTCATAAGGAATCAGCAACCGGCCTGGCCCTCCGGGACCCCGGGCAAAATCAGCCCGGCGGCCTCGAACGCTGTCGGCCTCCTCCTCCGTCGTCGCCTTTCGCGATTCGTCGCTTAAAGCAATTTTCTAACAGGGCTACAGGTCATCCGCTCCGCTGCTTCCCTTCCGCAAAGGAACATACAAACTTTTTACCGCGCCCCCCTACTCGTTCGTAGAGGGGGGCGCAGTAAAAAGGCGCGAAACCCCAAAATAAAAATGAGGAGGATTCGAATGAATCCAAAGATTGAAGTTGTGAAGTTGAATATCGCCAGGAAGGGACACCAGGTCGGGACGTTCTCCGTCAAGGTTGGGTTCGATGGCGGGTGTGAAGTGACGCTACCGGGGATGAGGATCGTCGAGGGTTCCAAAGGAACCTTCGTGGATCTGCCGGCGAGAAAGTTCAAGGAAGGGGGCTTTGTTCCCTTCTACTACTTGAACAAGTCTTTGAAGGATTTGATCACCAAGGAAGGGCTGGAGAATTACCGAAAGGCCGGGACGGGGAAGCAACCGGAGAAGGCGGCATTCGCGGTCCCTGCGGCCGCAAGGCCAGCGGCGGCCAGCGCGACCATGGTTTCAAAACCAACGGTTCCTGCTCCGGCGAAAACGTGGCCACGGAAGGAGTGGAAACCGAATTCATTTAAAAAATAAAAGAAGGAAAATGGCCCGGCTCCTAGAGGAGTCGGGCTTTTTTTGTTCCGCGGGGGGAGGTTTGGAGGGGCGTCCTACCCTCTTCTAGCCTTTTTGGGATTTATTCGGGGTGAACTTCAATTCCCTTCACGGCCCCGCTTTTCATTTCCTTATAACGAACTATGATTTCTTTATGCTCTTTGGCGGTTGGTTTCCTGAACTTTAAAGGGGCGTTTTTGTAAACAGCCTCAACCAATTCAGCCACCAGCCTCCCAACCTTGGGGACTCTTGGCCCGTGGGCCGTCTTTTTCATCAGATTCAAACTTTAGACAATCGGCGTTCAACTGAGCGCGAGGGCGGCATAAGTTCCTTTTTGCAAACACTTTTTATGAACTCATCCGTCTCTTTTCGATGCTTTTGATTAAACTTTACAATTCCCAGACGGTTCATCTCGTTGGAAACTCTCTGTTTCCATTTTCTGACTTCCGTCAAACTCTTAGGTTCCTTCATCACCTAACACCTCCAAAGGGGATGGCAATTTAATTAATGTCCTGCCGCTGGAACCAATCCCGTCAATTTACCCGCCATTTCGAAAAGAAGCTTTTTTGTTTGGGAGGGGTGAGTTTTTATGCCTTCTGCCCAATAGCCAACCGCCGCCGGAATCGGGTTCTTACCTTGCTCCCATTTCTTTACCGTTTCCGAACTAACAGCCATGATACGGGCGAATTGGGGTTGGGAAACCTTCAGAATATTTCTCGCGTCCTTTATATCCTGGCCTGTAGTGCGGATGAAAAGGTTTTCGACCTTAACTTTGGCGGGTTTCCCTTGGGCAAATTTGAGACCTTCCCTAAGGCTTTCCCTGAACAATTTCTTTTCTTCCTTTGTTTTTTTCATCATCGATCCCCTCCCTCTTTCTGGTAGGCTTTTTTTATGCCTTCCGCGGTTTTTTTTAGTTCCTTTAAATCATTGGCGTCTAAATTTAATTTATTCCTGTGGTCGTAAATTGAGAACAGGTAAATATCATGTTGAACACGAAAAAGAAGGTAAGTGAATCTAAAGCCTCCGCTTTTCCCGATGTTCCGGCTGGGTGATTTTGCCCGGCCTTTTATCCATCCTCCCGTACCTTTGATTTCGTCAAGCTTTCCGGATTCAACTTCCAACCTGATACTGTCACGTATTTCCTCGTGTAATTTGGGCTCCAACCTCACCAATTTTTTAAGATCGCTCTCATATTGAAGGAGCTTAATGAGGCGGTATTTGATTTTCGAAACGTCAATTTCTTCCACGAGTACCCTAATCTTTATGATATGGTATTTTATACCATATGTCATATAACAGGTCAACCAATATATTATGAAAACCCGGATACAAAGCCTCCGGCGGGGCCATTCCTTTACTTGCCCTTTTCATCGGGAGAGCCTTGTAGACCCTAGGGCCGCTGTTCTCCTTCGAGGACCATTAGCTCTTAAAGTTTCTCCAAGTGTTTGATGAGGTCTTGAGAAGAAATCGTCTTGACCTTGCCGCTTTTCATTTCGGCCACCCCACGGCGAATCTCTGCCGCTTCCTTGGGTGAAGGCTTGCTAAACTTCCAGCCCTTGTGTTCAACGATATCATTTGATTTGTTACCCACGGCGGTATCTTTCAGGCCGGACTTTTTCATCGGGAATCCAAGTCCCTTCCCGGTCGGCTTTTGCGGCGGCTTTAACAATCTTCGCATGGGTTTTAGCGTCGGGCTTGGTGAGTTTAAGCCCCATGTGTTCCACCACTACCTTTTTAATCAAAATCCCCTCCAACATTTTTACTTCTTCTTTCCAAATAGGCGCCGGTACTCCTCGGCGGAAATTCCCTTGCGTTTCTTTCCGTAGCCTTCCGTAACCCTGGCCCCTCCGTGGAAGATTCCGTAACCAAGTTTCTTTTTCGCCATGGGTTGAATGGCCTCAAGGAAATCCTGCCACTTTGGATCGTGGGCCTTCTGGCCCATTTCGATGGCGGCCTGAACGGCCCCACGGGCGAAGGATGAGAAGTCCTTCACGCCCAAAGCCTTAAGGGACTCTTCCCAATACTTCGCCTGGGAAGATTTAGCTTTGAAACGGATCATCACGAATTTTCTTTTCATCCAAAGCCTTTCCTAATAAGAACCTGGCGAATAACTCCAGCCTACCCGCGACTAAAATATTTAAACTTATCGAATCCACTTCACCTTAATGTCTTTTTCAACGGATTTGAATTCTTTGTCCCCGGTCACGAGGTGGGCGTTTCTCAATTTTGCCGTGGCGGCGGCGTATGCATCGGCGTAAGACATCTTATGAGTCCCTTTGAAACGCGCCGCGACAAGGGTCAATTCCCTATCCACGTCCAAAACCTGGATATCCATTTCCGCAAGCGTTTTTTCATACAGCATCGCTCTTTCTTCCCCGCCCTCCCTAAAAGCCGTGTACCAAACCTCTCCCCAATTCACGATACAAAGGAAAGCCTCGGCGTGGCCGTCCGCGATTTCATTTAAAACGGAAACAACGACTTCCTTGCCCTCTTCCCCTTCCAAATAGGCCAAAAGAGCGTGGGCGTCCAAAACGTAATGTTTCAAAGCTCGCGCTCAACTTTCTTTTCTTCCGCCAAAAGCTTTAAAAGCTTCCCCTTGGTCCCGAGAATCCCGCAGTTCTTCCTTATCAAATCCTTGGTCATGGGAACCATGCGTATCTCCCCGTCTTTCTCAAAAAATTTGACGGAAGTTCCTTTCTTGATTCCGAATTTTTCCCTGAATTCAGCCGGAATGACTACTTGGCCTTTTTCGGAAACGTGTGTAATCAGCATAAAAACCTCCCAAAAGTAAAACATATTTACTATGTAAAACTTATTTATAAGGTACAACTTTATTGAACCGTAGTCAAATAAAGACTAATTGCCGGGTACAAAGCCCCCGGCGGGGCCGTTCCTCTTACTTGCCCTTTTTCACCGGGAGGGCCTTGTAGACCTTCTCGGCTTCGGGCAGAACCTCGTCGTTGAGGTTGTTGAAGGGGTAGTAGCACTTGATGAATTCAGGCTTGCCACCTTGCTCCTTCGCTTGCTTGACCTCGTGGATTGCGGAGTCCACTTTCAACCCTGCACATGCCTGTCGCAAAAAGGATAGTGTGCAACAAACCGGCCTAAAAAAATTGTGTCCAAATTAACCCCACTGAATCCAAGGTTGTTGTTACCAATTAATTCATTATTTATATCGTATAATTTCAATTGAACGGATTTTGTAGTTGCACACTATCCTTTTTGCGACAGGCATGTGCAGGGGTAGTGATTTGGCCGTTGGCGCATTGGAAGCAGGGGGAGCAGCATTGGCCTCAGTTTCGGGGCCTTTGGCTCCGCTGGTGGAAGAGGGAACACAAGCGCTTGCACCCCTTGCCTATGTTGCCGGTTCGACCGCGGCATCGGCAGGTTGGAAATATATTCAACAACAAGCCGCTCCCGTAATAAACAATGCGATAAGCACCATTAGTGGGTGGTTTTCAGGACCGTGATTTTTCTTTTTCAATTTTAAAGATTAAGTGAAGTGGTTTGAAATGAAAAACACAAAAGTTTATGGATCTAAATTCACTGTTTTGCTCATGGGACTTTTTTTAGGGATGAGCCTTTTTGTTCTTGTGAAGAAATTGGGGGAACCAGATGCCGAAATCACGAAACCAATCTTAATAGTTGTCTTTGGTCTGTTTTTATTTTTGGTGGCTTTTAATCGAGCATTAACCCCTCGATGGACCTATGACGAGAGTGGAGTCACGATGAAAAACTCATTTAAGCCAAAAGATGAAAATTTTTGGCCTTGGAGTGAAGTTGTTGGCATTTATAGACGCGCTTATTGGTCGTGGAATTACTACATCGATTTTAAACGCGGGGGTGTCATGGTTAGTTTTCTCTGGACTAGCAATCATTTAAGGATTTTAGTGGATGCGGTACATTTTGCACAAAAAAATAACCCAAATGTGGAAATTACACCTTCTGTTTTGGGAAAAGTTAAAAAATATTTTAACCGATAGATATTTTTGAAAAGTAACTTTTGGGCAACAGTTAGTAGATTGAAAGGCGTTTGTTAATGAATGGCGAAGTTTTTAAAAATTTAAAAAGTGCCAAGAGATTATGGGGCTTATTGCTGTTTCTCACTTTGGGAAACAGCTCAATATGTTGCACACTATCCTTTTTGCGACAGGCATGTGCAGGCATTTATGTAGTTATGCGTAGGGGGAATTTGGATTGTAGCCTCAAACATCCCGTTAGAAACGGATGTATCAACTTCTGAAATTCCAGAACCGGTTATGGCAACCTGGCTGCCGTCAGGTGCGTTTGTGGTCCCAGTAACAGGAAGGGAGAGTGAATCATCGGTTCCGGCAAAGGGTGTTGGCGTGGGTTGTGGATATGAGGCCCCAATAGTTACCCCTTGATACGGGGAGATGATATTCAATGTTGGAGCAGAAATAGTGTATTCAAAATTCACGGAACTAGTGGGGGTACCACAGCTACCCACATCAGCCGACGCGGAAATAGCAACCGAATTACATGATTGTGGTATTGAAATAGAACCGTTGAAAGAACCTCCGTTTTGCACTAGAGCGGAAATTGTCACACTTCCCGCGATTATCGTGACGGTGGTTCCGACAGGAATATTTGTTGTTGTTCCACTAACGGAAATTACCGTGGTGGCGGATGTCCCGGTCAATACCGTATTATCCGCTGGTGAGGTAATGTTGACGGAAGGCATAAGGCAGGAATAGTTGACTGTGGCTGTATCCGATGCTGAACCACATGCCCCAGTGCTAACCGAAGCGGTAATGTCGATGGACGAAGACGAAGGCTGGATGGTAACAGCATGGGAAAATGTCCCTGACACCGAAGTTGTAGCAGTAACTGCCGCAATACCGCCTGAAATAATTATATTCGTGCCCGATGGAACGTTAGTTGTACTACCACTGACCGTGAAAAAATAATTCGGCCCCTCAACTGATTTTGTGTCACCATCTGGCGGGCTATCGATACTGATGTCCGGTTGCAATTGATAAGTATATGAACTTGTAGCTGTCACTGACTGTGAATCGGTGCAACTCATGTCAGTGCATGGGCTTGAGTCGTCACAGCAGACAGAACAATCCTGGCTAACAATAGCCGTTATGCCAAAAGAATTATCGGAAGCCGACAAAGAAACTATTTGGCTAAACTTATCGCTCGAAACACTTGTGGTTGTTAAATTATTCCCATAGTGAATTGTTACAATTGCATCATCGGACACACCACCTGTTGTTCCAGATATTGTGATCGATCCACTTGTACCCACCGCAGTACATCCCCCATCTGGCGGATCCGATAAAGAGATCGATATTCCACACTGCGCGAAAATGTTTTTCGCCAAAAGGAAAATGAAAAAAAATGTTAAATAAGAAATTTTTTTATTGGGCTTCATAAATCACTTTAAATCAAATTTGTAGTGTATCCCATCGCGGCTGATCCCTAAAATTCTGTCGGTCTTCGAATCAAATTTGTAGCTGGGAAGTAAAGGAACTGAAAAATGAATGATTTTATCCAAATTCAAATTGCCGTCGAAATGGGCTATCTGGGAGCAAGGAGGCTTTGCGTTTTTCCCCTCGGACCACAATGTGAACCTCACATAAAACCCATCGCCACTCTCATCAGGGTCCACTCCGCTCACAACGAAATAGTTTCCAGTTCCCTCGCTTCGGGCTAAGTGCATTTCCGTTTTCTTTTGGTCCCCTTCATCCGAGGGCGAGAATTCCTTAGTTTCATTTTTCGCAACGTCATGCATTTTCACAACTTCGAAAGTATCAAAAGTCCGCCAACCCGCGACACCTTCTTTGATGGTTTTGACCCTTCTTTTACCTGGGGCCATTTCCATAAAGATATTTTGGTCCAAATTGCTAAACGCAAACCCCTTTACTGTTTCACTTTTTAGATCGCAGAAAAACACTTTGTTTTCGTCAAAAGAACCGACGATAGTTCCGGAGTTGTTTGAAAACGGAACGCCTTTGGGAAGCGATTCAAAGCTTTTCTCAACCGACATTGAGGGAAGATCCCAAATAACCATTTGGTCCAACTTTTCCGAATAACCTAAAACCCGGTCCGGTCCTAATGAACTGTACTGACCTGGGCGTGGCACGTCGTCAGGAGAAATTTGGCTGAATTTTTTTGGGTTCTTTAAATCGATCAAACCATCACGGCCTTTATAGTTTCCAAAAACATATCCGTCATCGGCGCCCATAAAGTGGTCAACCATCAAATCCCCATCCGCCGTAAAAACTTTATCTTTTGTGGAAAGGTCGTAGAAGTCGGTAAAGCTGATTCCATCTTGTTCCGTCGCCAGCACAAAATATTTTGAGTTGGGGCTGACGTAAATTACCTTTTGTGTGTAGGGTGGCAGCAATTCAAAAACAATTGATTTGGTTTCATAGCTGACCAAAAAATTCCCAAGGTCGGTATTAATTGCAAAATATTTTCCATCTTCGTCGGAACTGAAGGTAAGAAAACTTGTTTTGTGTGCGTTAACAGGCAATATTTTCAAAAGTTCCGAAAATCTATCCAGGTAAATCAATTCCACTTTCCCAAGTTTTTCAAAAGGATTATCTATCCCCACACGAACGGAGTTATTTTTATTGAAGTCTTTTAGGCTTTCCTTTTTCAAAAATTGCGGTTGGCTTTCGGATACCAAAACATCAGCAATAGCAGTTTGCAGTTGCCAAAATGTTGCCAATGTAAAAAAAACGATGAGATTTTTTCTTTGGTTTTTCATAATTGCTTCGCCTTTAGATGGCTTTTTCAGACTCTTTAGTACTTTGAATGTCACCAAATCCTATAACCCGCTAAAATCGAAAAGGTTATGTTATGGGCGCCGATATAAACTGAACCCGATGACGCGGGCATAGTATTCATTTGAGTTAACCCCTGGGTGTAACGAATGTTTAAAAGCCAGTTCTCCCAATCCGCTTCCAGACCACCTGTAACGCTCCACTCTGTAGATGAAAAACCACTGCTACTGTTGCTGGAATAGCTTGGCGCGCCAGATTGATTAAATGTTTGGTTAACACCTGTAAGAATTGCGAAACTTGGTCCTACAAAGATGCTCGGTTTGATCGCCCAATTAAACGGAAGCTGATATCGCGCCAAAAGAGGGATTTCAAAATAATCAAATTCCGAAATTGTTTGGGTTGCACACTATCCTTTTTGCGACAGGCATGTGCAGGTAAATACCTCAGTGCTGGCTGTATCCTCGGCCCAAAGCGTTCGGTTAGCACCAAAGCAAAATAAAATAATAACCACGGTCAAAACGGCTTTCACTTTCGACCTGTGAGCAAAAAACGTCATCGAATTCAAAAAGAACAAAAGCCCCCCTTTCTCATGCACAAAAGAAATCAAATCTTCCAAACCCCCGCTAAGTCCAAAACGTGGTAAATCATCATCAACACCATTAATATCAAATAAACCCTCAGGGTGATCAAAGAGCCCTTTACCAATGGAGTCATCCCCATGGCCCCCAAACCATTTGGGTCCATCTTTTGTTCCTGCACATCGTCCAATGGATGAATGACCAAGAAAGATTCTTCTTTCTTCACTGTGCTTGAGTTGTTTTTCATCGCGACGACTCCTTTTGATTTGTTTTCTAAGATTGGGCGAACAATCGAGGCAACATGACTTGCACCGCTAAAACCAGGGAAAGGAAGAAAAGGACGAGGATGATGGTCCAATTCACCCAGTTGTTCCAGGGCTTATTGGCGAATCGCTCCCCCAACAATTCTTTATCATTCAAAAGCAATTGCAAAAAGATGATGGCTGAGGGAAGCATGACTCCCGCCAGGACCTGAACGCCCATAATGATGAGTTGAAGTGGAGCCTGGGGGATTAGTACCAGACCCGCCGCCGCTAAGACCACCAAAACGTAAACGGCATAAAAACCAGGAGCTTGTCGAGGCTTCAACTCCAGGCTACTGGGCCATCCCATGACTTCCCCATAGGCCCAAGCGCTGGAAAGTGAAATGGCCGTGGTTCCCAATACCGCCGCGTTGCACATCAGCATCAAAAGACCGCTTTTAACGATAGGGCCGAAATGGAGCCCCAAGGATTCGGCCATTTGAGCTGGATCTGAATAAACATATCCGGCTGTTGTTCGGGTGGCGGCGTCCCCAACAAGCATCATGCACCCGGCTACCACGATGGTGAAAACCGCTCCAATAAAGGTATCCAACCGGGCCGAGCCCAGATCGGCAAATCTTAATCGCTTATCCGCCACACAACTCTGTTGGAAAAAAAGCTGCCAAGGGGCAATGGTGGTTCCAACGATTGCGATGACCAAAAAGACATAGTCTGTCGTGAATCCTTTTAAAGGGGCGGAAAAAGTAACAGTTTTTTGGAGCACTGTGCCCAAGGAAGGACCTAGATGAATGGCATAAGCGATCCATGCGATGTCCAGTAAGCAAAGAAAGAGAGTGATAGCTTCCCATCGCCGGTAACTAGCGGTCAAAACCATCACGAGTGTTCCTACCGCCACAACAGGGACGGTAACCATTGGGGACAATCCCATTTTGGAGGTGGCAAGGTTAATGGCCGCAAATTCGGTGACTAGAGTCAGGAAATTAACCAATTGGAGATCGATCAAAGAGAATCGACCCCACCATTTTCCAAACCGCTTATAAATCATGGCGGCATGGCCCTGGCCCGTGGCGATTCCCAACCGGGCCACCATCTCCTGGATGAAATAACACACCGGGAGCAGGATCAGTAAAAGCCATAGAAGGCCGGTTCCATACTGCGCGCCCGCTTGGGTATAGGTGGAAACAGCTCCCGCGTCATTGTCGGCTTCCATCACGATCAATCCCGGTCCAAAGACCATGAAAAAAGTAAGGATTTTCCCGATCCAAGGATGGGTAACACGGATACCTTGGGTTTTTTTTAATGCCGTATTCGCTATTTCAGGCACCCATCGGACTTTTACTTGCCGATATTGGTTTTACCCTCCATTACTTGGATGGAGTTTGATCCCCTAAACACCATCAGATTTGTCCGATTTGTATTAAGGACATCAAAATCGACCTGAACCGCTTTTCCTTGCGGGATCAAGACTCTGGTTGGGTCATATTTCCAAACCTGGCTTAAGATGTTTCCAGGAACCTCCACGACCTTAATAAGTGTCCCCGAGTTGGCTAGGATGTCGATATCATTAAAATGTTTTGTACGGTAGTAAACATTCCCCTTCAACCTAAGTCCACCGTCCATGCGCCGGTAGGCGTACGAACTCTGGTCTAAAAAAAGAAAATGGATAATTCCCGAAAGAATCGTCCATATAAGGATGCCGCCAGCCAACCTTTTCCAGTCCGGGTTGATTCGACGAAACAAATACCAAAAGGAAGGGGAAAATAAGGCGCCTAAAATCGCACTTATAAGCTTCCAATTATTAGATACCAACTGGCTATACACCTGGAATCCCGTCAGTATTTCCACAACCGGAAAAAGAAAAACGGGGATGCACGCTCCCAAAAAAACAAGCAGGAGGAAAATCGAGATTTTTTTAAGGGCACCCGGATATTTGAAACCACCTATAAGGAAAACAATCGCCAGAATGGCAGAGACAACCGACCCGATATTTCCAAAATCCTGGCTTGGGTTCTGAATAAAGAACAGGGCCGTAGAAAGAAAAAAGAATCCCAGTATTTTAAAAGTGTTATTCAATTAACTTCCTCTGGAAAAGCGTTTTTGAACCTCGAACCCTCAAGGGATTTTTCTTTGGGGGTCTGTTCTGTCAATCCAAGCAATAATTTTCATATATACAAACTTGATTAATAACCAAATGATCAACTTAAAAAAAACAAAAAAGTATAAAACAATAAAAAGAATGTAAAAAAGAGGCCACAAAAATCCATATTCATGGAAAATTGCAAACTTAGAATGTATTACCGGCATTAAAAAAAATAAAAAGAGAGCTGCAATTCCCGCCAATAGTACTATCAGCACAAAAAAAACATTCACAATAATTCTTTTCTTATCGGCCATTTTCACTCCCAAAATTATTGGACAAGAAACTTGTTTGGTAATTATCCCCCAAAAAGGTTCGATTCAAGAAAGTTAGTTTATTTGCTAATGAATCTCCCCGGGCTAAAGCCCGGGGTTTCTACCTTTCGGCATACTCTGGTCATGCTGTTGCTCGCGGATATATTTGCGGATCATCTCCTCCTGCACAGTGCCTATACTTTCCGCAAAGTAGCCGTCCGCCCAAAAACTATCCCCCCAGAGAAACTCCTCAAGTTCAGGGTACTCACGCCTGATCTTGGTGCTTGTACCGCCTTTTAGCACCTGCACCACTTTAGCCACACTCACCTTTGGCTCAACCTGGATCAGCATATGCACGTGGTCTCGCTGAATATTCAATTCGTGGATTACCCAACGGTTGACGTGGGCCGCCTCTCTAAACAGCTCTTGCAGGCGGACGGCAACTTTGCCAAGCAAGACTCGTTTCCGATACTTGGGTATCCAAACGAGGTGATATTGCAGTCGGTGTCTGGTATGTGCGCCTGACCAATATTTTCCCATGACCAGAGCATTCCACAGTTCCTTGCCTTCGGGCCGACAAACTCAGTTGCACACTATCCTTTTTGCGACAGGCATGTGCAGGCCTTTGGTCCGACCCATTTTTGGAACCAGTAACGGGAGTTTGAGGTGTTGGGAGGTTCACCCGGACCAATCGGGACAAGCTTGCAACCCCTTTTCCTGAATTGCCAGCCAATGCTCCCTTGATGGAAATGGATCCCCCATTTTTTCAGGATCAAATCCCTGACGTCTTTCAGGTTCCAATGGAAAGCTTCAAAGCCGAATTCCCGGGGAATTAGTTGCACACCATCCTTTTTGGGAGGGCCATGTGCAGGTTTTTCACAAGGCGAAAGCCGCCGGGCCGATCCAAGGCCCGGACCCCACTGAACGGACTTCATGATTAAATTGGTAGTCCCTCCGGTAAAAACCGAATTCGAATGACACGTATATGACACCAAATGACATAGGAAGGGTCACCAGATTTTGAGCCAAAGAAAGCCTAATGATCTTTTTAATTATTATCTGACTCTAAAATAAGCCATTTCCTCCTTCGCGAAATTTTGACAAAGCGTGAGATAAGTCACATCGATAAATCGCTAATTGAAGCATTCTAAAACTACAAAAGTTTAGGAGTTTAAATGGGTCAAATTTCCAAGCGAATTCCCCTCGCCGTCTCGGCCTTAATAACCCTTTTTCTCGCCGTTTGGGGCGGGCTGTTGCGGTTGCAATGGCATCTCCCAATACCCGAGGCCAATTGGATCTCTTTTCATGGCCCCTTAATGGTGAGCGGATTCTTTGGGACGATCATCGGACTTGCGCGGGCAAGCGTTCTTAAATCCAAAGTTGGTCTGTTAGTCCCTCTGGCGACCGCTCTAGGTGCCTGGACCCTTCTTTTAGGTGGCCCGGAAAACTGGGGAGCCCTTTTGTTCCTCGCCGCCAGCCTGGGTTATCTTTTGGTTTCTATCGCTTTTTTCTGGAAACAACCGGCTTATGCCGCCGCCTTGGCGCTAGCGGGTGGATGTGGATGGGCTTGGGCCAATTTCTTTTGGTGGCATGGGGAACCTATTCCCCACGTGATGAACGGTTGGCAAATTCTATTTGTCCTGACCATCGCTTCTGAAAGATTGGAAGCCGTCCATTGGAAATCAACGATTGGTCGGACACTGGCCCTTATGACGGCCTCTGGTTTACTGATGGCCGGTGTGGGCTTGCAACCCTTTCAGCCACCCCTAGGGGTCCGAATGGTTGCGGCGGGGTTCCTTCTTCTGGCCACGTGTTTATTGGTTTTCGACAGAGGGTGGAACAGCGAAAAAACAGAAGGTTGGAAAGGCTTCACCAAGGCTTGCCTGATCTCGGCCTATGCCTGGCTTCTTGTAGGTGGATTAGTCGGGTTTATAACCGCCCCGGTGGATTCGGGTTTCGCTTACGACGCCTTCCTGCATTGCATTTTCCTGGGGTTGGTATTTTCCATGGTCTTCAGCCATGCCCCTCTTCTATTGCCCCGTGTCTTGAGAACACCAGTTCCTTTCCATTCGTTCTTTTATGCCCACTGGCTACTTTTACAGATTTCCCTCGTGGCAAGGGTAGGTGGTGACGCATTTGAATCCACCCCTTGGCGCCGATGGGGTGCGTTGCTAAACGCCTTGGCTCTTTTACTGTTTATCCTCAATACCGCGATTGCCGTGTACCGGGGCAAACGTTCAAATTAAGCCTGATTTGACTTTAAATATTTTTGAAGGACCACAGCGTTGTTGTGATCGGCATCCTTGGCGGCAAATAAAAGTGTCAATGTGCCTCTCTTGGCAGCCTCGAAAAGGGGTTTGAGCGCCTCCCGCTGGGCAGCCAGTTCCCGGCCATACCTTTTTTGGAATTCCTTCCATTTCTTAGGATCATGATTGAACCATTTCCTTAACCTTGCGCTAGGAGTGACGTCCCTGGTCCAACCCGACAATCCAGCTTTTTTCTTTTTTATTCCCCTGGGCCAAAGCCGGTCCACTAAATAGCGTTTTCCATCTTTGATTTGAGGCTTCAAATAAATCCGTTTGATTTGAATCATGTCCGAATTCCCTACTTGATTGATTCCATTCAAAATTCGTCCAGCGGGTAACTTTATTTGGCCCGTCACGCTTTGGCCGGTATAGATGCTTTAGGGGATTGCTGGATACCATAAAGATGACCGCAAGAAGGGCACCGGATGGCCTTCATTTCGGAAGGAATATGCAGACTGTAAACTCCGGAGCAGGCCGGACAGACGGCCTTTAATCCAATAGGCCTGGCTGTTGAATCGTCGAAAAAAGCGAACCCCGTGGAGGGATCAAAGAATGATCCTTCTTCTGTCGGAGTCAGCGGTTTTAATAAGGCCTCGGGCAAGACGGGCCCAGCAGCTTTTGGTTTTTCGTAAGTTTCGGCAAACTTCGTGACGTAATCGCACCAGGCATTGGTAATGTAATAAGCTACATAATGCCCAAGGTTGGGGATCAAAACAGGGACGCGTTTCAAATCCTCGCAATGCTCAAAAACCCAAATATCTTTCTCTTTAGCAAGGGTGGTAGCCCAAGGGAACCAGTTCTTGGCTTGCGAGGAAACTTCCTCATCCTTACTGAGGACGAAAAACAAGGCGTCCGACTCTAGAATTTCCCTTTGGATTCTATCCTTTGAGGCAGGCCCTCCCACGAGGTCCTTATAGGTTACCCAAACCGTTTTAACCGCCACCGCACGGAATACCTTGGAGAAAAACACTTCAAAGCGCTCATCCATAGAACCATGAACAATGAGTATTTGACGCATGACCCTACCTTTCTTGGTTAAGGCTTAAGACCGAATCATTGTGAGAATCATTTTGAACCGCTTCAACGCCTTAAGGGCGTGCGGCTGTTTCGCTGGCATCAGAATTATCTCGCCGGAATGCAGGTGATAAGGCTTGCCCGCAATGCTTATTTCCACCTCGCCTTCCAATGCCTGTACGAGCGCGTCGAATGGGGCTGTGTGTTCACTCAACCCTTGTCCCTCATCGAATGCAAAAATCGTTACGGTTCCAGTCGTTTTCTTGACAATTTCCCGGCTGACAACGGAACCTTCCTGGTAGTTCACTAACTCGGCGGCCTTCGCGACTTCAGCGCCTGGAAGGCCTTTTGTTTTAGGCGGGATTTCCGGTTGCATGATGCCTTCCTTAATTTTTAAACGCGGGAATTTTGGGCCAATCATGGATGTTGAATTGAATTTCAGTCTCCACCCACTCTTTTTCTGCCTGTGTGAATTGGTCCTCGATTTCCTTGAACAACTTATCTTCCTCGAAATAAATGTGTTGGATGAGTTTTTCAGCGAACAATTTTAACGATTTCAAATTTCTCGTTTTTAACAGTTGGTTTAACTCCTTATGCTCCCGCCGGGACCGGGCCAATAATGGATCATCAGAACCCTTATGGAAAGCGAGTTGATCTAACATCTTCTCTTCCACACCGATATGCGCTTCCAAGTCCGACTTGAAGAATCTTTCAGCTTTTCGCTTCAATTCCTCCAGTTCCTTCTTCGAAGGTTTTTTTTCCAACATCCTTTGAAGCGTTTTGGCCGTCATCAATCCGAAATGGTGGGCATGGGTTATAGGCCACAGGAATTTTTCACGTTTCATGTCTTCCTCCTTGATTTAGTTTTTCAGTATTCTCGTTTATCTTCAAAATTTCAATCCAACCAGCCGTTATGAATGGACTTCTGGAAAAGAACATTGTTTTCCTTGTGGACGTGTTGATGCAAATCGTCCTCCAAATCCTTCAATCCTAAGTAAAGTGCTTTGTAAGACCGGCAGGCGTCGGCAGGAGCGGTGAGATCGTTTGTGATCTTATGGATCTCAATCCATTCCTCTCCCGTCATGCCGTGTTCCCACATCAGGATTTTTAAAGGATGATTCTCCAAAGGCCCCCCTTCGAAAGGATTGGGAATACCTTCTTTTTTGCCGTTTGCCTCTTCCAGGGCCTTCAGATAGGGGAAAACTTGCTCTTCTTCCTTCGCCATGTGTCCTTCCATCTCCTCGGACATTTCATTGATGATCTCCTCCAATCGGCAAAGTTCGGAATGGTTGCCGCCATGAACTCCCTCGACCTTTTGCGAAAGAGCCTTTAGGCGGCTTAGTTGGGTTCGTGTAAAAGCATGATGCTTTCCCAGGATATGGTCGATCAATTCGGCCATAGTTTGGGTCTTCCAATCGGGTAATACCTCCTCCTGATTCGATTCGGCCTCAAGCCTCTCTAAATCCGAAACAACCTTCTCTACCGGAACGCCCACTAACGAACAGGCCTCCCTCAATGACCGGGCTCCCCCACAGCAGTAATCGATTTTCAAACCCTCAAAAAGTGGTATAGTCCTCGGAAATTCGGAAGCGATATCCCCCACCGTTTTGTCGGCCTCGAATTTTTTGGTTTCTGTTTTCATTTTGAATCTCCTTGTGTCCTTCTTACGGTTTCAATTTAAGCCCCAAGGGTTCTTGACGCCGTGACTCAAGTCACTAAAAGACCCTATTCTTGAGGAAACCCTTCTCCAACGATATGATGGGCAAATGGATAAGATTGCTTCCTTGAAAAAAACGGAAATGTTTGGCTCTCTCGGGCCGGATGAACTGGGCGTTATTGCTGGTGTTTGTGTGGAAAAGAGGCTGAAAAAAGGGGAGGTTCTCTTCATATCCGGGGATAAGGCCAGAGGCCTTTATGTCATCGCCAAGGGTTCCTTAAGGGCCTATCGGGATAACACTGAAGGGCGGGAGCAAATCATCCACTTGGAAAAGGCCGGAACCACCATCGCCGAAGTACCTACCTTTGATGATGAACCTTATCCCTCTTCAGTCCGTGCCGAGGAAGAAAGCGAAGTGCTTTTCATCTCCAGGGAGGATGTCAAAAGGCTTTGCTTGAGACACCCCGCTATCGCCCTTTCCGCCTTGAAGCTGATGGCTTCCCGTCTTCGTAAAACAGCGGCCCTTGTTGAATCCCTTTCCCTAAAGGAAGTCGATCAACGTTTAGCAGCCTTTTTGTTGCAGGAATTCAGGGATAAAAAATTAAAAAAACTAAAATTGCCGCCCATTTCCGTCATTGCCGCGCGGCTGGGGTCGGTTCGGGAAGTCGTTTCAAGGGCTTTAGCCAAGCTTGAAAAGGGAGGGTTCATTTCGATTGATAAACAACGAAACGCAAGCCTAACCAATGTTAAAGGTTTGGAAGTTTTTTTAAAAAAATAAAATGGGAAGACTCCAATTTATTTATCGGTTGGTTTTTCGGTCAAGCGGTGGGGGACATGAGTCTCGGCAGGTTTGTAAGGAAGTAACTTTTTCGTCTCACGGTCTTTTTCTTCCTCAGTCAGGGTTTTTTCCACTCTGGGGAAAAAAACATCCTCCTCAAAACGGATATGGGCGGTAAGAGTATCGGCAAAGAGTTGAAGATCTTTTTGGGTCACTGACGTTGATAAGGCTCGGATGGTTTGATGGTCTTGCAATATTTTTTTAATGTCCGAATCATCCGATCCTACATGATTTTCAAAAACCTTTAGGAGTTCTTCCTCTTCCCCGCGAAAATGCGGTTCTAAATCTCTAGCAAAAAGGCCCGAGATTTCTTGGCTCAAGACAACTAGGGTATTTTTTTCACCTTCGTTCAGCTTGGAAAGGCGGTCTCGGATATTCCGGGCCGCCACCAGCGCCCCATGGTGTCCTTGGGTCAACGGCCAAAGAAATTTTTCACGTTTCAAGATTCAGGACCCTTTTTCCCCTAACGTTTCTTCGTCATTCCGGATTGGCGTCCGGTTTTCTCAAATAAAACATCGATCTAACCGTGAAGTAGAGAAGAGGCAAAACTCCGCCAACGACGAAAGTTAGGTCGCCTGCCATCCTGGCCCAAGTAAGTTTTTGGACGATGGGTTGGCTCCAGAAATCCACGCTTCGGGCAAACCAGTAGCCTCGCGTGTAACTCTGGACCATCTCCAAAATCCCCACCGGGAAAATATCCAGTAATAGCATCATCATCAGGCCGATTTGCAGGGACCAAAAGGAGATTTTTAATAAACGGTTGGACCAGTGCTCAGGCTTGACCAGGAACCGCAGGACGAACACTAAGGCAGCGATGGCCAGGTTGCCGTAAACCCCCATCAAGGCCGCATGGGCGTGATTTGGCGTTAAGTAGGTGGCGTGTTCGTAGTAGCTGACAATAGGCAGGTTGATAAGGAAACCAAATATTCCGGCTCCTACGAAGTTCCAAAAGCCGACCGCAATCAGGAACATAATCGCCCAGTAATGGGCGAAAAATCCGTCCGATTCCTTCGTGCCTGCCTCCCCTCTCCTGAGCTTGGCGAAGTCATAAGCCTCAAGGGTCAAGAGCAATAAAGGAACCACTTCCATGGCCGAGAAGAAGGCTCCCAAGGCCAGATTGATGGCTGGTTGGGCAGTCCAGTAATAATGATGGCCCGTACCGATGAGTCCCGATCCCAAATAAAGGATTATATCCAAGTAAACCACCCGGACAGCGGTTTTGGTTGTCACTAAACCAAGGATAACGAAGAAGTACGCCACTACGATGGTAGTGAATAGTTCAAAGAAATTTTCCACCCACAAATGAACCACCCACCAACGCCAAAAATCGGCGATAGCGAAATTAGTTCTCGGGGTGTAAAGCAAACCCGCCGAGAACATCAAGGGAATAGCCAGGATGCCGTAAACGAGAAGGTAAGGCAAACTGCCCCAATCCTGCCCCTTAAGCCTTCCCCAAACCGTTCGAAGCACCAACACTGCCCAAATACCCATGCCAGCGGTCAAAAGGATTTGCCAGAAGCGACCCAGTTCCAAATATTCCCAACCTTGATGCCCGAACCAGAACCAATACTGTCCAAGCTTGGCCTTGATGCCCAAATATTCACCAACGATGGAACCAACCGCCACCAATACCACCGCGCCAAAGAGGACGTTCACCCAGAAGGCTTGGTATTTAGGTTCTCTTTGGCCAATGAAGGGAGCGATGAATAATCCAGCCGCCAGCCAAGCAGTGGCGATCCAAAATATGGAAAGCTGTAAATGCCAGGTGCGGGTGATAGTGGTGGGCAGGATATCCCGGATATCTAATCCATAAAATCCCGTGGCTTCTACGAAATAGTGAGCCGTGAACACACCCATGAGGGTTTGGAAAGAAAAAAGCAACGCCACAATGAGGAAATATTTATAAGTCGCCACCTGGCTGGGAGTGATTTTGAAATCTTTTAACGGAATGCTTTTCTTTATCGCGGGCTCATCCCCACCCCACCCTAAGTAATCGAAACGGCCAAAAAACAACAGGACCAAAGCGCATCCCCCCAACAAAGAGATCAATGAAAGGACACTCCAAAGGAATACGGCTCTGGTAGGCCGGTTCCCGACAGCATCCTCAGGCGGCCAATTGTTGGTGTAACTGTAATTTTTTCCGGGTCTTTGGGTCGATGCCGTCCAAGCGGTCCAGGCGAAGAAATCGGTGAGTTTTTGGACTTCATCCGTGGTTTTGATGTAATTTTTTGGAAGGCTGTGGTCTTCCCCACTGTTCATGAAAACATCAACGTAATGGGTAACCAGGGGAGGCCATGCTTGAGCCTGTTCTTGAGTAAGGGTTAAAGTCTGTGTGTTTTCATCGTATCGGTTGGTTTTCGCGTCCGAAATCACCATCTGACCGATTTTCGCTTTTTCACTTTCCGAAAGATTTCCATAAGGCTGTTTGAATTCCTCTTCGGCCTTCTCGTCGCGCTGAATCCAGGCCGAGCGGTGCATGTAGTCGTCCGTAAAATCGGGCCCACGATAGGCACCATGACCAAAGATAGAACCGTAATCCATAAGGCCGTATTGCTGGAAAACGGCTTGGCCTGTCAAGATATCCTCTCCGGTGAAAAGGACTTTTCCAGAAGCCTCAACCACCTTGGCGGGTATAGGAGGAGCGTTTTCGTAAACTTTTTTCCCCATGAACATCAAAACTGAAAATCCAATAATGACAACCAATACCGCCGCATGCCGCCAAGCTTTGGAAATTTCCACCAGCCGCCTCCCGCCAAGATATTAAAATTCGTATTCTTTTTAAGACATAATTCTCAACAATACTGTGACTTAAGTCACCTTTAAATCCTATTGAAACCAATAATTAACTCAAAGGCTTTCAAAGTTGCACACCATCCTTTTTGGGAGGGCCATGTGCAGGCTCAAGCTGGACCAGGCCAAACGCCTAAAGGAATTGGAGAAAGAGAATACCCAGCTCAAGCGGGTGGTGGCCGACCTCTCCCTGGATAACCGCATCCTGAAAGACTTGGCCCGGGGAAACTCCTAAGCCCGGAAAAGCGCCGAAAAGCGGTTCGGGAAGCGTGTGAAACCCACCGAGCCTCCCAGCGGCGCGTATGCCGGGCCCTCGGCCAACCCCGGAGCACCCAGCGATATATCCCTCAGATCCTGCCCGATGAGGACCTCCTGACGACCGCCATTCTCCGGCTGGCCTGCCAGTACGGGCGGTATGGGTATAAGCGGATTACCAAGATGCTTCAGGAGGAGGGCTGGAGGGTCAACAAGAAGCGGGTGGAAAGGATTTGGAAGCAGGAAGGGTTGAAAGTACCGAAAAAACAGCCGAAACGAAGGAGGTTGTGGTTTACGGATGGTTCCTGTGTCAGGTTGAGGGCGGAACACCCCAACCACGTTTGGAGCTATGACTTCGTCGCCGAGAGGACCAGCGACGGACGGCCTCTTCGGTTCCTGACGCTGATCGATGAGTTCACCCGTGAATGCCTGGCCCTGCCGGTAGCTCGGAAGTTTACGGCGGACGACGTGCAGGCAGTGCTGACGGACTTGTTCGTCCAACGGGGAGTGCCGGAGCACATCCGCTCCGACAATGGGCCTGAATTCACAGCGGAGAGGGTGAAGGACTGGCTCCCGAAGGTGGGAGTAAAGACCCTTTTCATCGAACCGGGAAGCCCTTGGGAGAACGGCTATAACGAAAGCTTCAACGGCAAATTCAGGGACGAACTATTGAACGGCGAACTGCTCGACACGGTGTGGGAAGGCCGAGTGCTCGCTGAGAGGTGGAGGAAGGAGTACAATACGAAACGGCCGCACAGCTCTCTGGGGTATAAACCGCCTGCCCCGGAGGCGGTCGTCATGGGGCCCAAAGGCAACACCTTGCCCATGACGACCTCAGGAACTCCTACTCCGGGAGTGACTTAATTGGTGGCACAAACTTGGGGGGCCGGTCAAAGGCATGCCCGTTCGACTTCAGTTGCACACTATCCTTTTTGCGACAGGCATGTGCAGGTTTTTTAGTCTGCGACCATACGTGTTTTTTATTCACCAATTTTTTTACCTAATTGCCGTATTTCATTTGCATCTGTCGAAATATATTTTTTCAATTCCTCTTCTTTATGGTGAGGATAGGCAAAAAGATTTAACAAAACATTTTTTACGATCATCCTAACTTTAGGATCATTACTATTTTGCGGCCACTGACGAAGTACCGAATCAACTTCTACACGGTCCCAACCAATAATAGTTTGAAACACATACTCCGGAAAAAAAGGCCCTTTGACAGCAGCTATAAGACATTCCTTAATAATCCCGGCTTCCGTTTCCGTCAAACGACCTCCTTCATCGCCAGCACGATCAATGTAAGCCATTAAAATATTCCTTTGGAGTAACACGATCTGGAATAAACGCAGTTCCTTCCTGTCCCGCATTGGGATTTCTGATAACTACAGTTCCAGTATTCGAGTCAAAATATGCTGTTCTACCATTTGCAAGCGACTTAACTTCTGTGGGATTATTAATCACACCTTCTATATGAGCTGCAAATTCTTCCCTCGTGTTTACACCAAGGTGACTGAATTGGGCAACGTGGTCTTTGAACGCATGCCCACCAGCTATTTCTGCCGCTACTAACTGATTTTTAAGTTTTACACTCGCAATTGCACTCTTGGCTTCTAAGCCTCCCTCTTTTAAAAACAACTTCCCAACCAAGGGAAGGTCTTTAATTAAACTTCCCAGTTTTGCCAAAATGCCTTCGGTAGGAACCACACTTAGTGCCGCAACTGCTATTTCACCGCCGGTAAGTTTTTCACCTTTAAGATTCTCACCCGACACCACTTCGGTTGCACACTATCCTTTTTGCGACAGGCATGTGCAGGCCGGTATTTGCTAGGTATTAATGGTGGTATGAATGGTATTAGCAGCGGTACAAATGGTATTTGTCCGGTATGAACCCGGTATAAATGCGGTATGAGTCGGTATTAGTGGTTGTATAAACGGTATTAGCCCCGGTATGAACGGTATGAGCTCGGTATTAATGGCGGTACAAATGGTATTAGCGACGGTATAAATGGTATTTGTACGGTATGAATGGTTGTACGGACCAGTTGATTCGGTACACGGGATGCAGACGGCCAGTTTGGCCCTGTATACACCCTCGGATTAGCTTCTGTGGTGGCGCCCACCGTGTTTACCGCCAGGTGTCGGGCTGGGGCTAGGCTTGGCAACCGGCTCCGTCACCACTTCTTCCTTGCCGGTCCGCATTAAATCGTCCCCCAAGGCGCCGTTGGCGTCGCAAACGTGGTAATGCCCGTCGGGCAGGAAAACCTGGAAACCTCCGCCCTTCCGGGGGTTCTGCCACCACCAATAACCCCTGTTGAAATAAAGCCACCGGTCCGCGTAGTCATCCCGCCACCAAAGGCGGCCTTGCCACCATAAAACCCAGTGGAAGGTATTCCCCGTCCGCCAGCCGTACCAATGGCGGTTGTCCGTTGGAAAATGGCAATAGTTCCAACTCTCGAAGGGATGCCAATAGTATTTTCCCGAAGAGTTGTCGTTTTTATTGACCGTCGGAACCTGGGCCAAGGTGGAGGTTTCACCCAGGTTCATGATCGCGGGGCCGAAAGGGGGATTGTCCACGTCGATCTCAAGGTCCATCGAAGTTCCGTCAACGTATTTGGAGGGCGGCCGCGGAAGGCCGAATCGTCTGCCATCCGGAATCCTTTCCTTGACCGGGATTGACTCCGGTTTGGGGATGGCGGGCGTGGGCGTCTCGGAAGGTATGGTTTCCTGGGCCCAAACGGGTTGCCCCAGCCATACGACCATCACCGCCGCGACGAGAAAACGAGCTTTCATGATTTTACCTTTCGAAACGGATTGAATTCAGACGAATGAACCCCCGGTAATGTCTCAGTTTCAGTCGGACGACATTAAGGCACCCCTCACCCTACCCTCTCCCCCAAGGGGCGAGGGTTTTTAGCGGTGTTTCCCCCTCTCCCTTGAGGGGAGAGGGCGGGGTGAGGGTGAAATGCCGTGGTCAAACTTAACATATTCAACAGCCAGACTGACCCGGCAAGGTCAAGAAGCGCGTCTACAATGTCATGGTAACGACCGGGCCCCAACCTTCCGACGACACTTTCGCCAAGGCCAAAGCAACCGTCCCGAATCCGGATCTTAGGGAATGGCTTTTGCTGGCCGTCATTATACTTGCGGCGGCCTTTATGCGCCTCTGGAGGATCGACCAAAACGGCACCGGCAACCCCTATTACGCCGCCTGCGTCCGCAGCATGCTGATGAATTGGCACAATTTCTTCTTCGTTTCCTTCGACCCCGTTGGTTTCGTCACCGTGGACAAACCCCCGGTTTCCCTGTGGATTCAAACGGCCTTTGCGAAGCTCCTCGGCTACCGGGGCTTTAGCCTCATCCTTCCCCAGGTGTTGGAAGGCTTGGGCGCCCTGGTTTTGGTTTACCACCTGGTCCGCCGACGGTTCGGTTCCTGGGCTGCCCTGGCCTCGGCCTTGGTGATGGCCTTCTCCCCCGTCAGCGTGGCGGTGGACCGCTACAACAACACGGACGCCTGCCTGGTCTTGGTATTGCTCCTGGCGGCCTGGGCCCTGATCCATGCGGTGGAAACCGGAAGCCGCCGGTTTCTTTACCTCGCCCTCGTACTGGTCGGTGTGGGTTTCAACACTAAAATGATGGCGGCCTTCGTGGTCCTGCCTGCCTTTTACCTGGCCTACCATGCCGGGGTTAAGCTCCACTGGTTCAAGCGCCTTTGGGCCCTTTTCATCGGTACCCTGATCCTCCTAATCGTGGCCCTTTCCTGGCCCTTGGCCGTGGACCTGACGCCCCCGGAACAGCGGCCCTTTGTGGGAAGCACCCAGGACAATTCCATGATCAGTCTTTCCCTGGGCTGGAACGGCTTCCAGCGCCTCTTGGCTAGGGGTCGGGGCGGAAGGCCCCAGCGCCCCGGCTTCCCCAACAACCCCGCAGCCAACCCTACCCAAATGGGCTCGGCACCAGTCCAAGCCACTCCTCCGCAGGAAGCCGTGTCCTCCTCTTCTCCCAGCCCAATGGCGGGTCCGGCCAACCCAGTGGCCGGGCCTGCCACGCAGGGCCCAGGCCGCCGTGGGGGCGGCTTCATGGGCAACGGCACTCCGGGTCCGTTGAGGCTGGCGGATAAAAACCTGGCGGGCCAGGTGACCTGGTTCCTCCCCTTGGCCCTCCTGGGCTTCTGGGCCGCCGCCCGGCGGACGCCCTGGACTTGGCCCCTATCACCCACCCATCAAGTCTTGGTGTTTTGGCTGGTCTGGTTCTTGACCTACGCCGCCGTGTTCAGCTTCATGCGGGGGGCCATGCATCCTTACTACCTGGTCCTTATGGTTCCCGCGATAGCTTCACTTGCGGGCATCGGGCTTCGGGCTTTGTGGCTGGACTTTGAGGAGGGGAAGAGGCTTCTTCCCCTGGGTCTTCTTTTAACCGCCGCATGGCAATCCTTCATCGTTTTTCAGTACCCGGATTGGCGTTCCTTGCTCTTGCCCATCCTTCTCTTAGGTGTGGCTATCTCCATTGGGGGCCTTTCCTATCTGGGTTCCAAATCCCCAAAGATTTCCTGGCTCAAGGTTCTCGGAGGCCTTGGGCTTTGTTCCCTATTTCTCTGCCCCTTGTTTTGGGCCCTGACGCCCATCCTGGGATCGGGTCAATCCGTGGAAGCCAATCCAGATTTGTTGAATGGAACCCGCCAGGGAATGTTCCGGGGCTTTGAGCAAAACCTGAACAACGCCAAACTCCTGGATTTCCTGAGGGCCCACCGCCAAGGGGAGCAATATCTGGTCGTGGCCCAAAACAGCCAATTGGTGGCCCCCATCATCATCCAAACCGGCGAACCCGCGGTGGCGATCGGCGGTTTCATGGGTGGGGACCCCATCCTCACCGCCAACCAATTCGCCCAAATGGTGCAAGAGGGGCGGTTCCGGTATATGCTTTTAAACGAACCCAACCAGAACCAGGCAAGGCCCGGTGGGGCTGCCAACCGGGGCTTCGGGGGCAATGCCGGGGGCTTTGGCGGGTTTGGACGCGGAGGCACCCAGGCCGACATCGCCAAATGGGTCAGGGAGCACGGGAAGCCGGTGGACCCGGCGCTATGGAAACCCGCCCTGCCTCCGGCGCCGACCGCGCCCCAGGCCGGAGGCCCGGGATTACCCGGGGGCTTTGGGGGCCGCCGGGGGGGTCTGGCGAACCTGCAGTTATATGACCTTCGCCCGGATGGGGGACCGGAAGAAACCTCCAGAAATTAGGTTTCCTCATGCCGTCCGACGATGCTTTTTTGAAGACCACAATTGTCTTTGAGGCGGGGGAAAACCTGGATTTTCTCGCCGCCAAGCTCGGCCAAGCCCTTTATGACAACCAGCCCGCGCCCTCAAAAGTATTGATCGCATGCCCTCCCGGTCTAAAACCTAAGGCCCAGGCCAAGGTCGCGGCCATCCTTCACCGGGTCGAAGTCCTCGAGGTCCAAAGCCTCTGCCACGACCTGCCTCAGCATATCCAAACACCCTTTTTCGCCTACTTACCTGCCAACGCCCCCTATTGCCCCCCGCCCCTTGATGACATGGAAAAAGCGGGTCAAAGCGGCCCTTTCTTGCGCCCCTGGATACCCCCGGTTTCCCTGCCGGATACCCAATGGGCCCGTCTGGTACATCCAGCCTTCGGCTGGGTATCCAACCCCTCCCTGCTTCAACTTCCCCTCGGGGACCAAAGAAGCCTCGACCTGCGGGCCTTTGAACGCATTACTCAAACCAAAGGTTTTCATATCCCCTACTTGGCCGCGCCAGCCGGCCCCGAAAAACCCAAAGCCATAAGCGCCGCACCCACACTGACAGCCAAGTCCAGGATCCTGGCCCTGGTGCCTCACTATGACTGCCTGGAATGGTTGGACCAATGCCTGGACAGCCTCACGCGCCAAACCCGGCCCCCGGACGCCATTGCGGTGCTGGACGATGCCTCGCCCGTCTCTCCCATTGAAATCGTAAGGCGATTCAGCCAGGTCACCCTTCTTCGATCATCCGAGAATTCCGGTCCCTACCGGATACTCCAGTCGGCTATCGGCCGGACGGATTTCGACGGTTACATGTTCCAGGACGCCGACGATTGGTCCTCCGTGGACAGGCTGGAGCTGCTTTTGTCCGAGGCCGAAAGGACCGCGGCCGAATGGATTGGTACCCACGAGTTCATGTATTTCGATGACTCCATCCACGCCGTTCGCTATCCCCTGGACTTGAATTCCGCACCCCAAGCCTCCTTCCGGTTTCCCTTCTGTTATCCAAGCAGCGTCATTTCGAAGGACTTCCTGAAACACCTGGGGGGGTTTGCGTCGGGGCTTAAATTCAGCGGGGACTTTGAACTCCTAACCCGCGCGGTCTGGGCCGGGAAGGTCGCCAACATCAACCACTACGGTTATTTCCGGAGGCTTCGCAAGAACTCGCTCATAACTTCCGAGGCCACCGGGCTTGCCAGCCTCGCGCGCAAGGAAATGGATTTTCAAATTGAGGCGAGGAAAGCGGAAAACCTGGCCCGGGTGATGAAGGGCGGGGTGCCCAACCTGGAACCCCTGAAGACCGCCCCGCCAGTAGTTTTCGAACATTTGACGGGACCGCCTTTAAAATAAGTTATCGACCAACAGCCGATTATTTAACGATTGCGGTTTGGCTTTTTCTTGCTTTTCTTTTGGGCGCGTTTCAGGGTATTGGCGGACGGCGGGCGCCCATGCTTGGGTTGGTAGACGCCGATTTTGCCCCCGCCTGGAAGCGTGAGGGTCGTAAGCGAACCCCATCTCTCCTCATGAACGGGGGAACATTCGATCTCTTTTTCTTTCATTTCATCCATAAAAGCCTTCACGTCATCGCACATGAGGTAGAGTTCATGGTCGCTGTTCTTGCCCGGATGGAAGGCGGCTTCGGAGGGCGGCAAGCCGAATATCAGCCAGCCCCCGCCGACATCGATGTGAGGAAACTTCAAAACGTTCTGGAAGAATTCGCGGTCCTTCTCGGGTTTTTCGGAATAAACGATAACGTGTGCGCCGTTAATCATGGCTTTCTCTCCCAGAGTCGTTTGGTAAAAATAAACGGAACTATTCCCCTCACATACATTTCCAAGGTAAAGGCTTATTGCCGTTCGCTTCCCCTTCTCCCTCGAGGGAAGAAGGACGGGATGAGGGTGGTTTTGACAAGCAAAATTCACCCCTCACCCTACCCTCTCCCCCAAGGGGCGAGGGGTTTTTTATCTTTATACGTCAAGTAATAGTTCCGAAAATAAATGCCTATCATTATTTCATTTCGAATGCCGCTTTCGAAACCCCTTCATGAACTCCAGAAGCCGGTTTACGTCCTCTTGCGTCACGGCGTTATAGAGGGAAGCCCTTAAGCCCCCCAGGGACCGGTGGCCTTCCAGGCCGTAAAAACCGGCGGCGGAGGCATCTTCCAGGAAGGCCTGGTCCATCTCGGGGCTCGGCAGGCGGAAAACCACGTTCATCAGGGACCGGTCTTTCTTTGCTCCGTGAACCCGGAAGAATCCGGGATGCTCGTCCAATAGGCCGTAGAGGGCCTGGGCCTTTCTTTCGTTCAGGGCCGCCATTTTCTCAAGTCCGCCGATACTGTCCCTCAGCCAGCGTGCAATCAGCAGGGTGACATAAATGGCGAAAACGGGCGGGGTGTTGTAGATGGATCCCATTTCCGCATG
Organism: uncultured Pseudomonadota bacterium; assembly: GCA_963770835.1. Lineage (GTDB taxonomy): Bacteria > Oederibacteriota > Muellerivitia > Muellerivitales > Muellerivitaceae > JAJPJW01. The sequence continues at coordinate 377,446 of CAVYRH010000003.1, read as the reverse complement.
GTTTCGGTAATCGAGCATGCTGGGTAAATGCTCCGGGGCGCCCTTTAAGAGCTCGTCCTTGAGGATCACCAGGGTCAACCCCGCCGGCCCCAGGTTCTTTTGGGCGTGGGCGTAAACGATGCTGAAGTCCTTGATGTCAAAGGGATAGCTTAAAAAGTCCGAGGACATGTCGCAGACGCGCGGTACACGCTTTAAACCGGGAAGATAACGGAATTGCAGTCCTTCCACCGTTTCATTGGAGACGTAGTGGAAATAAGCCGCTTGGGGGTCATGGTTAAGCTCACCCTCTTCCGGCAGCCGGGTATAGCCGCCGCCCTCGCCGTCATAAAGCACCCGAACCGCCCCTTCCAGGCGCGCGTCCGGAATGGACTTGGCGCTCCAATATCCCGTCTTTAGGTACTCGGCTGTCTTCCCTTTCCCGCGCAGGAGCAACATGGGAATCATGGAGAATTGCAGGCTGCTGCCGCCCTGGAGCTGGAGGACGTGATAATCGGGAGGAATGCTCAGGAGTTCCCGGAATATTTTTTCCGATTCCTGGAGGATGGCCTTGAAGTAATCGGACCGATGGCTGATCCCCAGGATGGACTGTTTGGTCCCGGGCGCCCGAAGGATGGCTTCGCTGGCCTCCACCAGCACTTGGTGGGGCAGGGCTCCCGGGCCGCCGGAGAAGTTAAGGCTTGGGTGGTTGTCCATCACGGATCCTTGTTTAAATTTACGCTGTCATTGCGAGGAGCGTCCTTCGTTGGTGTTAGCGACGAAGCAACCTCAGTTTATGGGTATAAATGCGCCTTTTGAAGTTGGTTTGTCGTTCTTTTATCAGACGAAAACAACCCATGAACTGGGGTTGTACTTGGGCCTTTGCCCAAGCATGGTTGGCCGAATTCAGGCCAACTACTTCAAGCCTGTCACAAAGTTCGTTCCTCGCAATGACGGATAAAGCAAATACTCTGCTTCTACTTCCCCGTTGCCTTCAGCACATCCTCCAACAGTTTGCGGCTGAAAACCTCGTCGCGAAAGGGAAAAAGCGTGGCATTGGGCGTAAAAGTGAACTCGCTGAAATAGACCCCATCCGGCAAGTCGTACAAATCCACGCGCACGAAATCAAAAGGCTTGGACAGGTCCGAGGCCCTTCGAAGCATCTCATCCCAGTGGGTGGGCTTTTCGGGTAGGGGTTCCGGCAAAGGGAAAGTATCCGGAATAGGGATGTGCCGGTGTTCAGGAACAGTGAAAAGAGCCTGGCGGTGGTTAACGAAACGGCCCTCGTCGTACTGGCAGAAAAGCACCTGGCCCCGCGAGGAATAAAACCGGAAATCCGGAGGGGGATGGTAACCCGAACCGGTTTTCCCGGGCGTGTCCCCCGAAGACAGGCTTTCCTCCACGATGATCTTCGGTGTCAGCCTCATGTACTGGGCTTCATACTCGTTGAAAAAGAAATTCTGCCGGGCGAATTGGTACATCACGAAGGTTTGTTGCACGATCGCCTTCAGGTCCCCGCTTCCTAAAAAGACGATTCCTCCGGAGGTATGGGTGGGTTTGGCCACCAGGTTTTTCCCGATGAAGGGGTATAGGAACTTCCCCACTTGCTCCAGGGTGGTATCCGGGGCCATGGGCATGACCGAAACGGTCTTGGAGGTCAAAAGGCCGGGGGAAAGGGCGGTCGCGCTGGATTTCGCCTGTTCCTTGTCGACACAGGTTTCCTCGAAAGGCGTAAAAGGACCGGTCATCCGGCGAAAAACATAATCCTCAAAGGTAGCCCGGGAAGACCCGGGGTTCCGCGGCCAGCGCTTGTGTTTTTTGATGAATTTCGGAAGGGCCAACAACCGGACGGCCGAAAAGTGCCTTCTCAGGGCAAGCCACTTCAAGGACTTTTGGACCTCTCTATTCAAGACGGTTTCCCATCCTGCTTGTCGGAAGGCCTCAAGATCGAAGCCATGTCGCCTTTAAAATAGGTGGTTCCGGCATGGGTGAGTGCGCTGTTGAGGTCCAGCCAGATTTCCCCGCCCATGTCCGTCCAGCGGCGGCAAAAGCTGTAATCCTCGCTCAAGAACACCCCGGTTTCCTTGTCCACCATGCAGTTGAAAAGGGCGTAACGCCACTTTGAACCCTTGAGATCGTCCTGCGCGACCAAGTCCCTGGAATATTGAAGATCAGGATAGTGTTGAACCATGCGCTCAATGGCTTCCCGCCGGATCATCAAAAAACCCGTACCCGCGGCCCTCACCTGGGCAAAATCCTTTTCGATGCGGATATTGGAGGGGTCGGCGAATTCCACCACGTAATCCAGGGTGGCCGAGGGGAGGCGCGGGTTGCCTGCCTTGACCTGTTCCACGATCTTGCGCCAATTGAGGTTCTTCACCGGATAAGCGGCGGCGGTCACGTCCTTTCCGTACTCCAGGAGCCTGAAAACCTGGTTCGGCTCAAAGCCGATGTCGGCGTCGATGAAAAGCAGGTGGGTAGCGTCCTTGTTTTCCATGAAATAGGCCACTAGGTTTTGGCGGGCCCGGACAATCAATGAGTCACCCAGGATGTTCTTGACGGTGAGGGGGATTTGCTTCTGAAAACACGCCTGCTGGAGCTTCAGAAGAGAATTGGAGTAAATGCCGGTCATATGGCCTTCAAAGCAGGGCGTGGCCACCATGATGTGGGTTGGGGATGTGGGCAAGGCGGTCTCCGGTGGATGACTTCAATAGCCTAACGGACGTTATTGAGACGACTGCAGGAGGTTTTTAAGGTCGCAAGGAGAATTTGCCCCACTGCCCAAGGGCCTGCCGCCCCGGCTAGGGCCTTTGAAGACCACCGCATCCGTGATTTTCGAGCACTTGGCTGGGCCGTCGTTGAAATTATGGTTTTTCTGCCGCTGGACCGATATGGGCGGGGAGATATGGCTGGACCTGCAAAGCAGTCTCATCCACGCGGGGACTACCTATTTCAAAGGGGACACGGCAACACAAATCGAAGCTTCCAAGGAACAAAGGCCCTAGTAGCAATAAAGACCGTACGATTTGCGAACCATCATTTTTCAACTAAAAAGAGCATAGATCCTGAAATTAAAGCATATGAAAATAATGCCTAACATGATCTTCGATTATTTTTCTCGAAGTGCTACTTGGTCCTTCTTCCTTCACCTTTTTACGTGCCGTGATTAATTCATCATCCGTTTTATCAAATTCTAAAAGCACCAAATCAATCAATATTTCTTCATATCCCAAATCGCCGTTCCGCCATTCTTCAAAATCAACTTCTTTTTTAAATATTTTCCCCGGGGTATGTGAAATCCCATTTACCAAATCTTCAAAAACTAGCTTTAAAAAAATGGAATCATTCGCCCTTTCAGGCCACTGATTATAAAACTGGTCTAGGTTCAATTCTGCGCCGAGAGCCTTTTCACAGATAGCACGGGCAATTTTTTTAAAATCTTGGTTACTCATCGTTATTCCAAAACAAACTGTTTTTATTGGTCCCCGGGTTGGACTCGAACCAGACCACACTCTTTAAATTTTCGTTATTTTAACTCTTTTCGGACAACTGGGACCCACTTAAACAGATGCTGAATTAAACCCTACCGGCATGCCCGGTTGGAAGCTTGGGAAAATACCACTTACATCCGAAATCCCCAAGTGGTTGGTTAGAGCTTCGGTAAGCACTTGACGGAAGTCGGTGGTCACTTGTAGGTCTCGGCCCTCGAAGAGGTTCTCCGGCTCCAAATCCATCACCCTTCAAATCCCTCCGCCTTAAACCCCAAAGCCAGTGCGGCTTTTCCCAAACCCTTGTCATGTGTCAAAAAAATTAAATCCTCGCTTTGTTCATCCATCCACGATAAGGCCGTCGAGAGATGGATGGCATCCAAGGTTCCGATCGCGACCGGAAAAGTTTCGGATGCCCTGCGGAGTATGGGTGGCGTTGGTTGGAATAAATCCATGCCCTTCATAACTTCAAATAGGTCGACGCGGTAGGCCAAAAGCGTATCTTCAGGTATGCCTTCAGTCACCCGCATCCTGTCTAAAGTCCTAAGACACTCCACTTCCACCAACTGGCTTCCAACAAGAGTCTCAAAGTCCTTCCATCCAACGTAGGGATTGGGTTGTTTAAGAACGATACGGAGTATGACGGAAGAATCCAGGTAGGCCTTCATCGGTAACTTTGGCGCTCCTCGGATAAATACCGAAGCACGTCAATTTTCTTATGGAAGGGCGCGGAAAGCTTAATTTGAGCGGGCCGGAGGGTCGCCTTGCGGACCACCATTCTCCCCGGCTTGTCCGAATAAGGCACCACTTGGGCCACTGGCGTATGCCGGTCCACCAAAGTAAGGGGATGGCCGTTTCGGACATTCCTCAGGTATTCACTCAAATGGGCTTTGAAGTCCGCTATTTTCACGGTTGTTTTTTCAGTGTTTTTCATGACTACATGATGACCACTGTTAGTCACATTGTCAAGCCAAGAACCCTACCGGCGTGCCAGGTTGGAAGCCTGGGAAAATACCACTCACATCCAAAATCCCCAGGTGGTTGGTAAGCGCCTCGGTGAGGACTTGGCGGAAGTCGGTGGTCACTTGTAAGTCCCGGCCTTCAAAAAGGTTCTCCGGTTCCAGCCCGGGCCAACGGCCATAAACCTTCCCGCCCTTCACTCCCCCACCGAAAAGCATCATGACGCTGGCATGGCCGTGATCCGTGCCCCGGTTGCCGTTTTCCTGGAGGGTGCGGCCAAATTCGGTCATGGAAACCAGCAGTACGTCCCCCGCCTGGTCCCCCAGGTCCTTGTAAAAGGCCGCGATGGCCCCTCCCAGGTCGGTTAAGCCCCGCTGAAGGCGGTTTTCCTCCTGCACGTGGTCATCCCAGCCCCCGATATCCACGAAACCCACCCTCAACCCCGCCTTGGCTTTGATAATGCGGGCCAGCTGGAAAAAGCTCTGGCTTTCCTTGCTCTTGGGGTAGCCGGCGTCCTCGGCTTTTTGAGGGCCATCCGCCAGGATCTTTTGAAGGGCGTCCACCGATTCGCGGGTTTCCTTGCCCGCGCCCGAAAGAAGTTGGTCGACGCTTTGTTCGTACATCTGGTCGAAGGTGGCTTCCTCACCCGCGCCCCCGAAAAACCGGTAGGACTGCATGTTGTTGAAGGTGGTCACGGGGAAATCCCCCCTCAAAATGCGGGGCAGGCGGGGGGTGACCGCCACCGCCGCCAGGGAGGACTTGGGACGCTGGGAGAAGGCCAAGAGGGACCGGTTAAGCCAGCCGTCGGGCGTCGTTTTGACCCCCGGAGTACCCGTTTCCATGTTGTCCTGGGCGTCGAAGTGGGAGCGGGTGCCTTCGGGGCTGCCCGCCGCCTGGACGACAGCGTAATTCCCGGATTTCCAGAGGGGTAATAGCGGCTCCAGGGCGGGATGGAGCCCAAAACGGCCATCCAGGTCCAAAACACCCTTATCCTGGCCGGGTTCGCCCAGGCCGATGGTGGGGCGGCTTTTCTGGTAATTGGGGTCATTGTACGGAACCACGATATTCAGCCCGTCCGCGGCCCCCCGTTGAAAGAGGACGATTAGGACCTTGCCGTTGGAATAAGGGGCGGCGGAGGCGACGGCCCAGGCCCATCGGGGCAGAGTGTGAAAGGCCAGCCCGGCGGCCACCGTGCCGCTCACCTTGAGGAAGTCCCGCCTCGATAACTTGATCGAATCTTTGCCCATGATATTTCCTCCTAACTTCAAGAATTATCATTCACCCCTCACCCGACCCTCTCCCGCAAGGGGCGAGGGTTTTGGCTGGTTTCCCACCCTCTCCCTTGACGGGAGAGGGACGGGGTGAGGGTGATCTTCCTTGTTGTTATCTCCGTTGAAAATCCGGTGAGCCCAACACCAGAGCTCCCAGCTTGGCCACCTGGATTTCCTTGTTCTTATCATCCAAAGCCGCGTGGGTGATTTCGGGGTCTTGGAGTGTCTTCATCAAAACCCGCTTGGTGGAAGCCGATACCTGGTTTTGCAGGAAGGCCTTGAAGAAGCCGCTGAGGATCTTCCGCTCGTCGTCCGATTGCACGGCGGGAACCACCTGGGCCAAATCCACCGTGGCCTGGGAATGGTTGTTGCTTAAGAGCCCCAAGCCGTAGTTCATCCGGTTGAGCAGTTCCCCGGAGGAAATCCAGGATTTAGCGTCGTCCGGATATCCCGTGGGCGGTTCGCACTGGTACAGGGGTTCGCCCATTCCCGCGAGGTATTGGGAAAGCTTGACCGGGTCGTCCAGCTTGGCGTTGGTGGCCCGAAGGGCGCTGGCCAGGAATTCCAGGGGTGTCTTCACCTTGGAGCGGTAAACCTTGGGGCTGTAGAACTCCGGCGCAGTGAAGAGGGCCCGCAGCATTTCCCGAATATCCCCATCGGTCTGCATGTAGGTATCCGCGACCTTCTTTACCAATCCCTCCGGTGGATTATCCGAAACGAAGCGGCGGCAGAGCTTAAATGCGATGAAATGGGCCGTGGCGGGTTGGCGGCAGAGCAGGTCTAAAACTTGTTCCCCTTCCTGCTGCGCGCTCTTGTCTCCCAGTTCGGGGCCGAACTTCTGGCCCAGGATGACCTTCTCACCCCGATCGTGCATCTTGGGGTGGAATTGGAATTCATAGATGGTCGCGGGGTCGATATCCGGATGTTTTGGATTTAAAAGAAAATAAGGCCCTTGGAAGCTCCAGCCCGTGAGGGCCCTGGCTACCTGGATGACATCCTGCTGGGTATAGCCGCCGTCCACCCCCAGAGTGTGGAGCTCCATCAGTTCCCGCGCGTAATTCTCGTTGAGCCCCGCGCTTTGTTTGGGTTTCCCAGCCCGGTTATCCATCATGGCCATCATTTGGGGATAGGCCGCCATCTCGTCTTCCGGCACATATCGGGGGTCCACCGTGCTGGTGGCATTGTCCAGGTATTCCATCATGGCCGGGCTGTGGGCCACCGCGCCCACCAGGTCCCGAAACTTGCCGAGGACATGCGGCCGGATGACATCCTTCTCGTAGGAAGGCAGGGTCCACTTCACCTGGTTCTTTTGGAAGCTCACATTGAAGTGGTTGAACCAGAAGTCGTCCAATACCTCTTCCAGTTGACGTTTGCCGTCCACGATGCGGGTGAGTTTGGCGGCGGAAAGGTCTTCTAATATCTTCCGGGGCTTCTCGTTGATGGCTTTGATTTTGTCCGGGTCGATCCCGTCAAGCTTGGCCTTCTTAAAGACGAACTGCGGCGGCGGATAGGCCTTGAACAGTTCGTAGCCGGACAGTTGGATGTCCGGATAAGCCTCCAGCTCCTTCTCACACAGGCTGTCATCAATACCGTCGGGATTGAGTTGTTCCTCGATGAAAGCTTTGAGGCCCATCTTCTTGACCCGATCCAAGTCGCCCGGTTTGGGCCCGAAGGTAAGGCGGTTTAAAAGTTGGAGACATTTCTGGTTGTAGGTGAGGGGAATAGCCGAAGCCGACCGGGCCAAACCCGGCCCCAAGGCAAATCCCGCGAGAAGGATGAGAATAAACTTTTTCATCCGGCCTGTTCCTGATGAATATGGATAACTAAGGGTTAGACGCGGGGCGCCCCTTTAAAGTTTAAAAAATCGATTCAACCCCCGCCGACAACCCATAATTGAAGCAACAACGATAAAACTTCATCCGTGGTAAAACCATTACTTTTCCACCGTCGAAAACAAAGCTTAAATCCACATCGCCCCACTTGAAAGACCCGATTCAAAAGGCCTTAACTGGAATCATCACCACTGGTGAAAGGAGGACGCTATGTCACTCACCAAGGAAATGGTTTTTGAACAGATGAAAAAGGGAGCCTGGGTGGTGAATGTCCTGGAAGAAGCGGCCTTCGAGGACCTTCACATCAAAGATTCCATCAATATTTCCCTCAAGGGAAAGAGCGACGACGAATTCGCCGCCGAGGTGGACCGGAAGCTGGGGGGGAGCAAGATGATTATCACCCATTGCTCGGGGGTGACCTGTGTATTGGGCCCCAAGGCCGCGGCCATCCTGAAGTCGCGGGGTTTCCAGGCCGAGGATTATCCCGGCGGGATCGAGGAATGGTCCCAAGCTGGATTCCCGATCGCCGGAAAGAAAACGGCCGTTCACGCCGGCTGATTCCGGTTCCACATAAGCCGGAAGGAAATCCGTCTTTCGGCTTATTCTTTATCCCGAACCTCTCCCCCTGGAAGAGCGGGAGGGGCGAAACTGAAGAATGGACGGAATGGGGCTATTTATTTAGGGGTTCGACGAAAGGTCGGGGGTGGGAGTGCTTTCGGCCTGGCCCGGCGCTGGCCCTAAATACTTCCCGTCCCGGTAGCGGTCCAAGATCTGCCCGGTCTTGGCGTAAAGGTAATCCATCGAGAAGTCCCCGTCCAGCAGGGTCACGCCGAAGTTCTTTTGGAGCTTGGGATTGAGCTTCAAGGCGATTTTCCGCATCACATCCATCGTGTTCTCAATGACTTTAAGATCCTGCTGCGATCCAATCAGGGTTACATCAAGATTTTTTTGGTCCAGGTCATAGCTCACCACCACACGATAAGTTTGCGGTCCCTCGAAGATCCCCCCCGAATTCTTGGCCTCCACAACCGTGTAAATCGTCCCCAAGTAGTTTTGAAGATAATTAGCAACCCTTTCCCCCGTCGGCACCGTTTGGGTGACGGCCAGACCGTCGTTTTCCGCCCAAACTGGGCCTAACCCAAGGGGACAAACGAGAAAGGCGGCCAGGACCAAATGTTTTGTTTTCATGGGTTATCCTTTGTTCACCGGGAGAAATTTCGAAACCCAACTTCGGGCGATTAAACCTTTCCGGACGCCAAAAAACAAGAAAGTTTTAATTTTGACACGAGGGAAAAAAGAAGATGTTTGGAGTATATTTTTCCTAGTTCTAGTGATTGGATAGTCCTTTGAACCGGTATTTAAAACTTATATTTTCTTTTTGTGCCGTTTGGGCGATATCCTCTGTGACTTCAGCCCAGGTGGCGACCCCCACCGCAATTCCCGGTGCTGGTGTCAATTGGTTCGAAGTCACGGCCAATGCGCCTTTTGCCCCCCGGAATAACGCCGCCATGGTGGTTTTCAACAACGAAATGTGGGTCATCGGCGGCCAAGCCAGTACCGGTGACTTGAACGACGTATGGTACTCCACCAACGGCGCCAACTGGACCGAGGCCACGGCCAACGCGGCTTTCAGCCCCAGGGCCAATTCCCAAGTGGTGGTTTATAACAACAAGATGTGGCTTATCGGTGGATCAAGCCCTGGCGGCGCGTTGAATGACGTCTGGTATTCCTCGGATGGGATCAACTGGACCGAGGCTACCGCCAATGCCGCCTTCCCACCGCGCTGGAACCACCGGGTTGTGGTTTACAACAACGAAATGTGGTTGATGGGGGGGTACAGCGGCAGCACCTACTTAAACGACGTTTGGTATTCCACCGACGGGATCAACTGGACCGAGGCAACGGCGTCCGCGGGCTGGAGCCCCCGGGAAGAGCCGGATCTGGTGGTTTTCAACAATGAGATGTGGGTGATGGCAGGCGGGGCTTACCTGGGTTCTTTCGACTACAATGACGCCTGGTACTCCACCGATGGAGTTAATTGGACCGAGGCCACCGCCAATGCCGGTTTCGCCGCTAGGACCGGCTCCGCCGCGGTTGTCTACGGCGGCCAAATCTACCTCTTCGGGGGCAACCAGGGGGGAACGGATTACAACGATGTTTGGACTTCCAGCAATGGGACCAACTGGTCCCAGGTAACCGCCGGGGCCAATTTCAGCGCCCGGGACCAATTCACCTCCGTGGCGTACAACAACCAAATCTGGACCGTAGCCGGTGGAAATTTTGCAGGGAACCGCCTGAACGACGTTTGGGTTTCACCCGTCCTGCCCACCCCCACCCCAACTTCCACGGCCACTTTAACCCCCACCGCCACTCCCACTTCCACACCCAGCCGTACCCCCACCTTCACTCCGTCGCCCACATCCAGCGCCACCTCCTTCCCAACAGCAACTTCAACCAACACCCCGACCCCCTTCCCCCAATGCGACATTTTCTCGGTCTCCCAAAACATCGTCAGGCCCAGCCAAAACCCCGTTTCCATCCAGGTGGAATATTGCGATTTCCCGGGGAATTACTCGCTGATAATTTTTAACAGCGCGGGGGAGCACATCCGGACCCTCGATGACCAGTATTTAAAGGGTCCCGTTACCTTTTCCTACACTTGGGATGGGAAGAACAAACACGGGGATCCCTGCGCCAGCGGGGTTTACCTCTTCTATTTGACCGAACCCTTTGACACCAAAATAAGACGGGTTCTTTTGGTGCGCTGAACCCAAAATTCATGAAGTTGATGAGAAGCGGATGGAGGTTGGAGAAACCTTCTTAAACGTTGAAACGGAAATGCACCACGTCGCCGTCCCGCATGACATATTCCTTGCCCTCGGTGCGAAGCTTACCGGCTTCCTTGGCCTTCATGGTGGAGCCCGCCGCGATGAGGTCGTCGTAGGAATAAACCTCGGCCTTGATGAAGCCCCGCTCGATATCCGAATGGATCTTCCCCGCCGCCTGGGGCGCCAGGGTGCCCTTGGTAATGGTCCAGGCCTTGGATTCCATGGGCCCCGCCGTAAAGAAGGAAATCAGCCCCAGGGTCTCATAGGACTTGCGGATGATGGCGTGCAGGCCCCTTTCCTTGATGCCCAGGTCGGAGAGGAACTGCTTGGCGTCCTCCTCTGGCAGCTCGGCCACCTCGGACTCAATCTTGGCCGAAATGGGGAGGCAGGGGGCGTGATGGGCGGCGGCGTATTTCTGGAGGTCCTGGTAATACTTGTTTGGAGAAACGTCGGCCAGGTCGTTTTCGGATACGTTCCCGACGAAAAGAAACGGCTTGCGGGTCAGGAGGCTTAACTCCTTTAATTTCTTTTCCTGCTCGGGTGTGGCCGGAACCGAGACGGCGGGCTTTCCTTCTTCCAATACCTTCTTGACCGAGGTGAATAAATCCCATTCCACAACGGCTTCCTTATCGCCTGCTTTTTTGGCCTTTTCGGTCCTCTGTAGCCGCTTGTCCACCGTGTCCAGGTCGGCCAGGCAGAGCTCGGTCAGGATGATCTCGATGTCCCGGATAGAGTTGATGGAACCCTCTACATGGACGATGTTGGTGTTCTCAAAGCACCGCACCACCATGGCGATGGCGTCCACCTCGCGGATGTGGGAAAGGAACTTGTTGCCCAAGCCTTCTCCCTTGCTGGCACCCTTCACCAAACCGGCGATATCCACGAATTCCACGATGGCCGGGACCCGCTTTTCGCTTTTTTCCATTTCCGCCAAGCGGTCGATTCGGTCGTCCGGCACGGTGACCACTCCCACGTTGGGGTCGATGGTGCAAAAAGGGTAGTTTTCCGCGGGCGCCTTGGATTTAGTGATGGCGTTAAAGAGGGTGGACTTTCCCACATTGGGCAAACCGACGATGCCAATCTTCAATGACGGCTCCTTTGGATGGGGTTGACGGCCAACGGCGAAAGGCTGCGGCTATTGTATTTTCTGGATCAACACCGACTGTTGGGTCGGCTTGGGCACCACTTGAAGCACCCAGGGATTGGCGAAGGCCGTGGGGGTGGCTTGGATTCCCATGGCTTCGTCGTACCAAAGGATCGTCTTATCCGCGTAGTTTTCCATCCGTTTGAAATTCGCCGAGTTTCCCCCTCCCGATCTCGGGCCCAAAAAAACCACCGCCAGGTTGTTTTTGGTGAAATCCAATGGGGGCGGCTCCACGCCGGGCTGCAAAATAGCCCAATAAACCCTGAACCTCTCCGGGTCCGTCACCAGTTCCTGGCAGGGGAAAGCCACCGGGGCGGCACTACCGCTCCAATGCGGCAAGTTGGTAAGGTCCAGGACCAGGTCTAGGGATGGCGTGACTCCCAAAACGTGGTTTTTTGAAAGCCATCTTTTAACGCCCTTGACCAGGGAGTTTTCCCCGGCGTTCTGGATAAAGTGCGTTAAAAAAGCCAATGCCACAAACAACAGGCAAATGCCAAGGATGGCCTTAAAGGGAAAAGATTTTGGGGATTCCGGCGTCCGCGCGACGGGTGGTTTGGCCTGCTTCGATTTCTTGGAGGCCGCTTCCGCTTCTTTGGAGGCAGACGACTTGGGGGTTTTAAAAAGCCAACGGAGGATCTTGAGGTCCCAGGATTCGGAAGGCGGATTGGCTGAAACCACTGGCGGCTTGGGGCCTCCGCTGCGAAGCTGGTCCAATTCCTTCCGAGCCGAAGCGCAGAGGTTTAAATGCCGGGCCACCATGCGCCGTTCTCGGGCCGTCAGCCGGTCGTCCAGGTAACCCCGCAACAGTGGGTGTAATTGTTCGCATTCATTCATGGATTTCCGCCGCCGTTCCCCTGGGCAAAAAACAGTAACTTTGTCCCGCGCTCATAATGCACAAAAAGGCCATTGGAATCAAAACTAAAATGAGCTTCGATTTACTCCCGTTTTTTAAAACCAGCGGGCGGCCCCCCGCCCACCCGACCGGAGACCAGCTCTTACGCCCGCTGTCGACCAAATCCGGGCCTTCTCTTGACATTTGTCGCGGGCCTGAATACCGTAAGCCGGTTGCTTGAAAAAATTTGGCCAATGGAGGCGATATGGACACAACTTGGACGGAAATTCTGAACATCCTGTTCCGATGGTTCCACGTGGTTTTCGGTATTTTATGGATAGGGCTTCTCTATTTCTTCAATTTCGTCAATGCGACCTTCGCGAAAACGCTGGATGCGGATTCCAAGAAAAAGGTGGTCCCGGAGCTGATGCCGAGGGCCCTGTACTTTTTCCGGTGGGGGGCGATGCTGACCTTTATTTTGGGCCTGATCCTGCTTTACATCAATTACATGGGGCCCAACGCCGAGGCTTCCTTCAACAGCACCCGTGGCCATTGGATCATGCTGGGGGCCGGTTTCGGCACCATCATGTGGTTCAACGTCTGGTTCATCATCTGGCCTTGCCAGCGCAAAATCATTAACGGGGTCAAGGCAGGAAACCCTGCTCCCGCCGAAATCGTTAGCCGGGCCGCCCTTTTCTCCAAAATCAATGTTTACCTTTCAGTCCCGATGGTTTTCGCCATGTTGGCCGCTGGGAAGCACTTTCTCCACGACGAATGGTACTGGTTCGTTGGGGTGATCGTCATCGGCTTCTTCGCCGCCAACGGTCTCTACATGAGGGCCGGAAAGGTTTCAACCAACGTCTAACCGAAGTAAAAATCTTTGAAAACAAAAAAGGCCCTGGGCATCCAGGGCCTTTTTTGTTGAGGTGTAGGTTTTAACTCAGTTGATGGTGGGATGTATCCCTGAAGCCTTTCCCAGGATTTCCGGGTCAAAATCCATCTTGTGGTCGAGGAAGTTTTTCAAATAGGTCCGCCGGAGATTTTTAAAGAACTTCTGGAGCTCCGGGTCCGCGTGGTGGGATTCCAGGCCCAAGAGGTTAAGCGCTATGGCGAAAGCCGTTTCCACGTGCTCATGGCGGAATTCAATGCTCTTGTCCACATAATCGTTGTACCGTTGGATTCCCTTCATATACACGTCAATGGCTTTTTGATTGTCGTTTCCCTGGTAGAACTTCCCCATGAGGTAAAAGACCTCCAAATCCAAAACTTCCGAATGCTCGATGTTTTCAAACTGGTTGACGGCTTCCACCACGTGGATTTTGGAGCTGGAATCCTGGAAATAACTGTTTAGGCAGTATTTGGCATAACGGGCCCGGAGGTATTGATCCTGGGGATTTCGGCGGAGGGCTTCCTTGTATTTGCGAAGCTCCACCAAACGGACTAATTTTTTAAGGAACAGTAGGAAAGGCGAAGCAAGGCCGGCAAGGAAATTCATGGTGAAAAAAGTTTAGCACCGTTTTCAAAAGCTTGTCAAAGTTAAATCAAGTGCCAAAATTTTTTGTTAGCAATATTTTTGACCGATTTTACTGGCTTTGGCGGGGGGAAAAGCAAGAAAGGGCCAGAAAGCAGGAAAAGAATTAAAGTTCGTCGCCCGTTTGAGGGCCTTCCAAGGTTTTCAAAAGGTCGACTTGTTGGGGTTCCAGGATTTTTTTCTCCAGTTCCAGCTTAGCCTTCACCTTTTCACTCAAACGCTGGCCATAAAGAACGCCGATTTCCTGTGTGATCAAATCCAGCTTCGTTTGATCGGGTTCCGGTTTTTCCAGTTCATTTTCCAACTCCACTTGTTTCACTTTAATTTTTCCCTCAATCACCGCCATTTCCCGGCGGTAGGCGTGCCGGTTCTTTAATACGGCTTGGCGCTGTTCACTAGTGAGCTGGAGTTTGTCCATGATTTGGCGCCAAGTCAGGTGGACGGCCTGGGTTTCAGTGGGTTTGGGTTTGGCTTCCATGCCCGGCTCGGCCCAAGACAAGCGGAATCCAGAGAAAGCCGAAAAAATCAAAACCAGCAGCACCGCCGACTTGCCGTTTCTCATTACGCCCCCTCAAGCTGATTTGACTTCTTAAAGGAGAATCTCGTCCCCGGAAAGGATGTTCGAATGCTCATCATCAGTTTTAAGAAGTTCCACCCCATTGGTGGACGGACCGCTTAAAAGAACCGATACATTTACCGTCCCCAGGTCATGGGTGACATTTTCAGTCGGATTTGAAACCGACATAATGAATGAAGCTACATCCTTATCATTGGCGGTGGAAATGCCGTTATAAACAACCCCGGTCAAACCCATGCAAAGGCAAGCCACAGCAACCCAGCGCACCGGATGGCCCCAAGGCTTCCAAATGACGTGTTGCCAAAAATGTTCCTTCTTGGAATTGATGCTATCTTCCAGCTTGTACCAAACGCGGTCAAAGACAGTCTCTTCGGGAGTGGTCTTGGCCATCTGTCTTAAAATTTTTTCGACGTCTTGTTTTTTCCAAATCTTTTTCATGACGTTCCCCTAATTTCCCTATACATCTTCTTTCGAAAGGCCTTCTTTTTCCAGAATTTCTTTCAAAAGAACCTTTGCCCGATGGATATTGGATTTCACCGAACCCAATGAAAGTTGCAGGGCGGCCGCAATATCCTCGTAACTTAATTCCTCCATCTCCCTCATCAAAAGGCAGGCCTTCTGCTTAGCCGGGAGCTTTTCCAGCGCTTTGGCCACCACTGGACTCAAGCCCAGGTTGACGGCCTTTTCACTGTCCCTCTTGTCCTGCGCCTCTGGGGCGTTCTCAAAACCCAGGAAGGTTAAGATCTTCCGCCGCCTCAAAAGGTCCAGGCAGTGGTTCGTGGTCATCCGGTAAAGCCAAGTACTGAAGGCTGAATCGCCCCGGTAGTTCGCGATGCGGCCAAAGACTTTCAGGAATACTTCCTGTAACGCATCTTCAGCGTCTTGCGGCGACCCCAACATCCGCCACGAAAGGTTGTAAACCTTCGTCCGGTGCAGTTCATATAAAACATGCAGTCCGGCGATATCGCCTTTTTGGCAACGGTCAATGGCTTCAAGTTCGGTCATTCATCACCTGACTTGCCTATCTTTAGGACGGTTTAGGACCACAAAGGGTTGCAACATTTAGGTTAAAACCCCAAGTTTTAGGGGTCATCAACAGACCCAGGCTTATCTCTAGGAACCTGAATCTGGTTTTTACCCCCGATTCAGGGTCATTGGGGTGCGGATTTAACAGTTTGGTGGATTTCACATTGTTTTGAGAAAGGTTAAAAGGCTCCGGACCATCAAGCCTGTTCCCCCATAGGTGAGGTAGGGTACCGCCGGAAATTCACGCTCCAGGTAAGCGGGACCCGCAATATCCAGGTGGACCCAGGGGGTATCCCCCACGAACTCTTGCAAAAAGAGGCCGCCAATGATGGAGCCCGCTTCCCGCCCGCCTCCGATGTTTTTAATATCGGCTACCTTACTTTTGATGTCATCGCGGTATTCCTTGACCAGGGGTAACTCCCAAATCGGTTCCCCCTCAGTTTCCGTAGCTTCCTTGATTTGTTCCAAAAGTTGAGGATCGTTTCCCATCGCACCGGAAACCAGTGAACCCAGGGCTACCACGCAGGCACCGGTTAAAGTTGCCATATCAATAATCTTGTCGACTTTCTGTTGCACGGCGTAAGAAAGGGCGTCCGAAAGGATCAAACGGCCCTCCGCGTCTGTGTTCAAGACTTCCATTGTCTTGCCGTTAATCGCCTTCAGAACATCCCCTGGTTTGTAAGCTTTCCCCCCAGGCATGTTCTCGGTCGTGGGGATGATCCCATGTACCTCGACGTTGGGCCGCACCTTCGCCAATTGACTGAAAACGCCTAAAACCGCAGCGGCGCCCGACATGTCCATTTTCATGGTTTCCATGGAACCGGCAGGTTTCAAGGACAATCCGCCGGAATCAAAGGTAATGCCTTTCCCCACGATGGCCACCGACTTCTTGGGCTTTCCAACAGGTTTGTAATGCAAATGGATCAAATAGGGTTCTTGGGCGCTTCCAATATTGACTCCCAAGATGCCGCCCGCGCCCATCCGCCGGAGGTCTTTTTTGGTGTAGAGTTTTAACTTAACCGGACCCTTGGCGATCTTACGCGCGGCGTCCGCTAAAACCTTGGGCGTAACATCGCTGGGAGCGCCATTGATCAGATCCCGGGCCAAGATTGTGCCCTCACAATAACTTACCGCCATTTGAAGCGCCTTTTTGGCGTCGGCCAGCAAGTCAGGCGCTGTTTTCAAGAAAAGCCTTTGAACACCCTTGGGTGCGTCCTTTAATTGGGTTTTATAGCGAGTGAATTGGTAAGAACCCAGGATCAACCCCTCGACGAAGGCCTTTATGAAATCGTCTTTGAGGAATCGCGGCCATTCCAGCGCAACTTCTTCAACCCGAATTTCGCGAGCCTTACGGGCCAACCTCCCCCCCGCGCGGCGCAGGGTCTCCATTTTCATTTCTTGCTTGGGGCCCAACCCTAAAGCAATAACTTTTTCAGCCAATCCCCCCTCGGGAGCCCGGAAAACCGCCGTTTGGCCTTCTTTACCTTGAAAGCCTTCTTCCTCCATTGTTTTACGGATGGCTTCGTTCGCCTTCCCGGGGGCGTTTAAAAAAGCGGCTTCCTTCTCGCAAGACAAATACACCCATGTTTTAGGCCGTTTGAAACGGTCCGCGGTGGAAACAGCCGAAAATTGAATCACGAAAACCTCCGGTTAAATGGAAATGGAAAAATCCCAGACTGGCGTCATATTTTATCCAAGGGCCGGGAAAAGATACAGGGAAACGCTTGGGAATTGAACCCTATCACAGAAAGGATTCGAGCAACCCTTGCTGTCGGAGGCGTTTTTTAATCAGCTGAAGGGCTTGTTCCAATTTTTCCTTATTGCCCGGAAGGTGAGGCCAAGGACTTGCGCCCGAAGGATGTGGAATAGGAATAACCCAAGCAGGACCGCCAGGAAGGACTTTATGGAATTCCTTGCCGATGACTTCGGAAAATTTATGAGGTCCCAGGATGCGTTCGATGGCCAAACCACCTATTAAAACGACGACGGAAGGGTTCAGCAGACTTAAAGCTTCATCCAAGTAGGGTGCGCAATGGGCGACTTCCTCAGGATTGGGTCTTCGGTCGCCCTTTCCGTGGGGCGCCTTGCCGGGATAACACTTGGTGACGGCGGTAATATAAGCATACTGACGGATTTTTTCCTCCGTCATTCCCAGGGACAGGAACCACTGAAAAAGACGTTTTCCAGCAGTCCAGGCAAAGTTTTTCTGAGCGGCGGGTTCGCGGACACCCGGAGCCTGGCCGATCAAAAACAGTCCTCCTTTTTTTGCCTGTCCCGTGCCCGGCACGGGACAATTCCCGCCCCTTGGAAAACACTTGGAACAACGGCGGATAGTCTGGTGGAGCCGGCTTAAGTTCTCTTCAATGGAAAGCCGTGGATTATTTGGAGTCACCGGCTGAGTCGTTATCCTCTTTGGAGTTGTCGCTTTTGGCATTGTCCACCTTATCAGTGTCCGGGCTCGATTCATCCTTAACCGTATAAGCCTTTGCGGCATCGGGGTCAATGTCTTTCAACTCCTCCAAGACCATTTTGAGGTTATCGCCATGATAGGACGGATCGGCGGAGTTCATCCGGTAGAAGGCGTCCACTGCTTTTTTCAACTCGGGTTCTTCACCTTTGCCTGATTGGTATAAGATCCAATTGTTCCATCCCAAGTTGTTCAAATAAACCTTGTCATTGGGCTGATATTTAACGGCTTCCTCGAAATAAACTTCCGCTTTGGTGGGGCGGCGGGCATCCAAGAGCAACTTTCCTTGGCGGTTGGCGGAGGCAGCCTTGCCCTTGAGAGAAGAAGCCGCTAACGCCGCTTTTTCCATAATTTTAAACGCCTGGTCGGTAAAGCCTTGTTCTTCCAACTTGTCGCTTAAAGCGCAAAGGGATTTGAAGTTCATTCCCGAAGTGTCAGGCTCGGCCTCTGGGGTGGCCTTAGCATAATCCTCTTCCCGGGCCAGAGCGGCCTTGGCGGTTTCCAAATCTTCCTGGTTTTCCCCGCTGGCTTCCAGGTTTTTCACAGCGTCTTTCAGGTCGTCTGCTGTTCCCATGCCGTATTCATAAATGTCATATTCGGTGGCCCCCAAGTTTTTTAAGGCCAGCTTGTTGTCGGTATTTTCCTCCACCGAGCGGGCAAAAGCCTTTTTAGCTTCTCCCAGTTTCCGGGCTTTTAAATAGGCCCAACCTTGGGCATTGGCCGCCTGACTCTTTGCCTTGGAGCCGGAAGCCATGTCCTCGGCGGCACCGTAATCGGCGGCGGATTCGTTGAATTTCCGGTCTTTTAAGGCGTCGTTCCCCGCCGCATAGGCTTCTTTAAAGGTTTTAAATGTTGGCGCCGCCGATGCCGTGGAATCTTTTGATCCGGCGGAGGAATTTTGAGTCCCAGTGTTATCTTGCGCCAATAGGAACACGGGCGCAGCAAGGAACGCCAGCATCCAAACAAAATGAGCCTTCCGCATATTTTCCTCCCGAAAACTTTTTGAACAGGCTTCATTTTACTTTGCCAAAGGGCTTCCACCAATAGACCTTCCCCAATTTCGGGGATTTTATGGAACGGTTTAAAACCTGAGATTTCCTTTGTTTTACGGGCCGAAATGTATTATTTTCAGTCCGGATTACCCCCTGGGAAAAAGAAGGTAACTGTTGAACAAAAAAATGATGTGGCTCGGTTTTGCCGTAATGGCGCTCATGTTCTTTTTGGTCCTCAAGGATATCGACTGGGGAGACCTTTGGGCGGCATTCACCCAATTTCACGTCCTCTGGCTCATTCCGGCCCTTATCATTTATATGTTCGGCTACATCATCCGTGGGTTCCGCTGGGTCGTCCTCCTTTCACCCGTCAAGAAATGCAGTTTCCAAAGCCTTTTTCCCACCCTCGTCATTGGCTTCATGGCCAACAACATTTTGCCTGCCCGGGCCGGGGAGTTTGTCAGGGCCTACTTGAACGGGACCAAGGAAAAAATCAGCCGGAGCGCTTCCTTGGCCACCATCGTTTTGGAGCGTATTTTCGACGGACTCACCATGATGATCATGCTGGGAGTGGCTCTCTCTTACGGAAAGCTTCCCATTAGCTTAGAAAACCTCCCCCCGGATATCCAAAGGGCCATCCATGCTTGCCCTTATGTTTTTGGCGCGGCGGTTTTATTTATTTTTTTCCTGCTTTTGTTCAAAAACGTCGCCGTCAAAATCATCAACTTTTTCACTGGCCACACCCCTGCCAAGCTAAGAAAGCCTCTCAATAAAATTGCCCACACCTTTTTTGACGGACTCAATATCCTCAAGAATGCCAAGGAATCCTTCCTGGTTTTGGCCACTTCGGTCGCGGCCTGGACCTGCGAATTTACCAGCTACTATCTGCTCGGCCTGGGAATGGGCATTTCGCCTTCCCCTCTTTCCTTTGGGTCCGCCGCTTTGTTGATGGCAGTAGTCAACATTGCCATTCTTGTTCCCAACGCCCCTGGGGGATTCGGTTTATTTGAATTCGTAGGCAAGAATGTTTTGATCCCCTTCGGCATCTCCAAGGAAATGGCCTTGGGCTATATCCTGATCGTACATTTGGTTGTTTGGATTCCGATCAACTTATTAGGATTTTATTTTATGAAACACGACCATTTAAGCCTTGGGAAGCTGGAAAAAACCCGGGAAAAAGCCGCTTCCCGTAAAAGGAGCCGTAAATGAAGATCGGCGTCGTTGGCGCCGGCGTAGCCGGTTTGACCGCCGCCTATCGATTGGCGAAACAAGGCCACGAAGTCGAGGTTTTTGAGGCTTCCGACCATGTGGGAGGTTTGGCGGCCGGTTTCCCGGTGGCTGGCACCACCTTGGAGCATTATTACCACCACCTGTTCACCAGTGACATCTACATTCGCGGACTAGTGGACGAATTAGGCATCCGTGACAGCCTCCATTGGCTGACCAGCCAGATGGGGTTCACTTACAAAGGCAAGCTTTACCCGTTCGGAACCCCCCTACAGCTCTTGAAATTCAAACCCCTCCCCTTTTGGGAGAGAATCTGGTTCGGCGTCCAATCCCTTTACTTGGGCAAGAAGGAAAATTGGAAGCCCTATGAAAACATCACAGCCTGGGAGTGGATGACGCGATATTGCCCCGCGACAATTCGCAAGGTGGTCTGGGAACCGCTTTTAAAAGGTAAGTTTAGCCGGTATTTTGACCAAGTTGCTATGGCTTGGTTCTGGGCCCGTGTCCACACCCGCTTTTCATCCCGCAGGGGTACCAAGGAAAAGCTGGGTTATTTCAAAGGCGGTTTCGAAGTCTTCCACCAAGCCTTGGCAGCGGCGGTCCGTAAGTCTGGAGTTCAAATCAATCTAAATACCCCCATCAGTCGCATCCTCACCGAAAATGGCCGCTTCACGGGCTTGGAAGTAGGAGAGCATAAAAAGACGTTCGAAAAACTGGTATTCGCGGCGGCCACACCGATCTTCTTAAAAACCTGCCTGGAGCTTCCGGAAGAATATAAAAAACGAATGACGCGGTTGGATTTTCTGGGGGCTCAATGCCTAATCCTGGTCATGAAGCGGGAATTTAGCGACATGTACTGGATCAATATCGGTGACGCCGACATTCCCATCCTGGCTTTGATCGAACACACCAATTTCGCACCCCTCGATTGGTACCAGGGAAAACACCTGATGTACGTGGCCAATTACCTTCCCCAAGACCACAAATACTTCAAGATGAAAAAGGAAGACATTTTTGCAGAGCTACTTCCCCATCTTCAAAAAATCAATCCCAATTTCAATGAAAGCTGGCTGGAGGAATATTATCTGTTCCAGGATTTGTACGCTCAGCCCGTGGTTCCCCTCCACTACAGCCAGGTAAGGCCTGGCTATGAAACCCCTGTTGAAAACCTGTACCTCGCCAACATGGCCCTTGTTTATCCGGAAGACCGCGGCACCAATTTTGCAGTAGACGTGGGCAATAAGGTGGCCCGGTTGATCGATCCCGACTTATTCGTCCCAGCTTTTCAAGAGTAA
This sequence comes from uncultured Pseudomonadota bacterium, assembly GCA_963770835.1. GTDB lineage: Bacteria > Oederibacteriota > Muellerivitia > Muellerivitales > Muellerivitaceae > JAJPJW01. The sequence continues at coordinate 356,000 of CAVYRH010000003.1, read as the reverse complement.
AAGCCTGATTTTATTCGGTCCACGTAGGACAATATGGTAATATTTCCCAGCTTTACCTGAAACAAGGAGACCCCGTGCCGAAAGTTTCATCGCTTTCCGTTTTTTTCCCCTGCTACAACGAGGAAGCCAATGTGGAGAACATGATCCGCAAGTCGCAGGGAATCCTTCCCGAAATTGCGGAACAATGGGAGATCATTCCCGTCAACGATGGCAGCAAAGATAAAACCGGTGAGATCATCAACCGGCTGGCCAAAGAGGATCCCCATGTCCACCCCGTCCACCACGAGAAAAATAAGGGCTACGGAGGAGCGGTCATTTCGGGCTACAACGCCGCCAAATATGACTATGTTTTTTTCACCGACGGCGATCTTCAGTTTGATCTTAGAGAAATCACCCTTCTGATCGAAAGGCTGGACGAAGGGGATCTCATCCTCGGCTACCGCAAGAACCGGCGGGACCCCTGGCACCGAAAGCTTAACGCCTTTATGTGGGGTTCCTTGGTGAAGTTCCTTTTCGGCTTCCAAGTCCGCGATGTGGACTGCGCTTTCAAGCTCATCAAGCGAAAAGTGATCGACAAGGTTCAGCTCAGCGCGGGAGGGGCGATGGTCTCAACCGAATTGCTGGCAAGGGCCAACAAAGCCGGGTTTCGTTTCGTGGAAGTGGGAGTAACCCATTACCCCCGCGTGGCCGGCACCCAAACCGGCGCCAACCTGAAGGTCATTCTTCGGGCCTTCAGGGAACTTTTCAAGCTGTACGGCAAGATTAAAAACCAACCGCAATAAAACAAGCTTTAGACGATAGTCAAAAGCCTCCACCGTCCGATAAAAAAAGAATGGAATTCAAATTAAAATGTGGAGAACAGATACGATTTCGCTTAGGTTTGAAAGGTATTTTGCTGACCTGTAAAAAGGTCTTTAGCTTTGGGCCTGCAAATAGTCCATGTGACTTTTAGCGTTCTGGGTCAAGTCTGCGTCCTTGGAATACTGCATCACTTTCTGCCAAGTATCCATGGCTTCCTGCCTTTTCCCTAATTTCTCGTAAGTCACTGCCATTTCGTAATAGGTGGAAGGGTCGTCCGGCCTGATCGAAGCGGCCTTTTGGAAGGCCTGCAGAGCATCATCAGGTTGGTCCTTATCCAGGTACACGCTACCCAAGTTGAATTCGTAATCGGCATTTTGGTCGTTCAGAGCCACGGCTTTCTGGAATAATTGGAGAGCGTCATCGTAATTTCCCGCGTGGTAGTACATCATTCCCAGGTTATTAGTGGCATCCGCGTGGTTCGGGTCAAACCGTAAGGCCATTTCATACATCCGAACCGCCGCGTCATCCATGTCAAAGCGGGTATAAAGGTACCCCAAACCAAAATAGGCCTTGGCAAAAGTTGGATCGATCATCAAAGCTTGCTTGAGGTAGTTGAAGGATTCATGGTAACGCTGCTCGTCGTACTTAGCTTTGCCCTTTTGGAAGAAAGTTTCCGGGTTTCCATACTCGACCGCGGGTTTTTCGCCCACGGTTTGGGTTATTGGGGGTTGGGGAGTTTCATGGCGTGCAACACGGTGAATGTGTTTTGGGGCCAAGACCGCAATCGGTTCCTTGACGGTTTTTACCTCTTCCGTCTCGGAGAACCTCCCTGTCCAATGGGTGGCCTCCATCCAAAATCCAAAACCGATCAAGAAAAGAATCAAGAGAAGCCACAAAACATCGACTAAATCGCGCCCCATGTCCTTGACGCCGAACTTTTTACCCTCTTCAGTAGTGGCTTTGGCCTTGGTTGGACCAGCAGCAGCCACTTTGGGCAGTTCGGTTCCGCATTTGACGCAGATCTTAGTGCCATCAGGATTTTCCGCATGGCAAGCCGGGCAGACGATCATTGGATTCCTTAGCTCTCAAAATTTTATCAGTGGATGCCTCTGGTAAATAACCTGACCACACTGCAACCACATTAGAAAACCGTTTTAATTTAACCCGTCTCGGTAAAACCTGTCAATGTTCAATTGGCCTTGAAGGCTTCCGGGCCGTTTAAGGTTTCAGTCAACACTTTCATTTTCCGGGTCAATTTTTCTAACTGATTCAACCCTTCATCCACCGCTTCAAATTTCGCCTTCACGTGGTCCCCGGCAACGTAAATTTTATTGATCAATTGTAGTAATAACTCGTTGTCGTTTCGCTGATCGTCCAAGGCCTGGGAAATTTCTCCTAAAAGCCCTCCGGCCTTCCTCACCGACTTGACAATATTCATAAAAACATCACCTGCGTTATAAACCACGTTTACATTCTCCTCGATTTTACCCGTCGTGCTAATAAGGGAGATGGCACTGGCAGTTTTGGCCCGTATATCATCTACCAGGTGTTTCACATCCCCAGAGGCTTTAGCGGAAGCTTCCGCCAGGATTTTGATTTCACTGGCAACTACCGCGAAACCCTGTCCATGTTCTCCCGCGCGGGCCGCCTCGATACCAGCGTTGAGGGCCAGAAGATTGGTTTTGCGAGCGATGGAGGTAATGGTAGCCAAGAATTCACCTATTTGATCCGAGGCTAGGTTAAGCTGCTGGATAACTTCGGCGGAGGAACCGATGGTAGCCTTGATCTCCGTCATGGCCTTAATTTCTTTTCCAACCGATTTAATGCCGTCCGTCGCAGACCGGGCGGCCTCGTCCGTGTCCGCGGCCACCTTTTTGCTGTCATTAACGATGAGCTCGTTCAATTGAAGCAAAGATTTGTTGATTCGTCCGGCTTTTTCAATCGTGGAGGACCAGTCCCGCAGAGTGTCTCGAAAAGCGTGGAACGCTTGAACTATCTTTTCCAGTTCTTGAGCAAACTCCTTTAAATCGCCAACAAGGTCCTTCCATGGCAAGTCAGCTGGCAAAACCTGATTGGGGATCGTAATTTCTTGAACGGTGATTTTTTCCAAGCAGGTTCTCAAAATGAATTCCAGTGGGTCTTCTTCACCCGTGTCTGAAATCAATGCGTCTTTCAAAAATGGAGGTGCAGTGGACTTCTCGGCCAATCGTTTTAAACGCAAAGCTTGTTGACGGAAGAACGATTGTCGCAATCCAACAGCCATCATCCACCCCACTACCGCTCCTAAAAAAGCAGCCCAAGGCCAGTTTAAAAAATGGAAGGCCCAACCAATCAAACTGCCGGAAACCAAGGCCAAAACCAAGAAAGGGGGGAAGAAGTCGCGTACGGATAATTTCATCAGGAAGTCATTTGCCGTCGGAAACGTTGACAAGATAGGTTTTGAGAGATTCCGCATCATCTTCCTTCATGGCTAAAAAATGGAGACCGCCGCCTGTCTCATTGGCCCAAACCACTTCCGCAAAAGCGGAAATGAGGGAGGCTTTTTCAGGAAGGGAAATGTCCAGCCGTAAAATACTTCCAATATTCAAAATCTGATCCGCGACAATATAAAGTCCACCCAGGCTCACATCCATTGTGCGGGTAGTCTGTTCTCTCTTTTTACGTTCAAACACTGTCTCTAGCTCTTTTTGATCCTCGATGACGCGATACTTTACTGGGATTTTGATCGAAACACGGGGATGGATTCTTTTTTCAACGAACATATTGGCTTCGGGCATGATAGCTCCTTGGCTTTTATTAGATCGGTCTAAATACCAACGACAACGAAAACATCAATCCAGCGTCTGGACGATAAATTGGTAAACCAAACTCAAAAGGAAAGAACGCCACTGATCCATCGGCAGAAAAGTCCTTGTCCACCTTCACTACAATTCCCCCCTGGGAAAAGAAAAGCATATCGGTCGTTTGGCCATTTGGATTTTGTCCATAAGTGAGAGGTTGATGATTAAACTCCATCAATCCGCTCATCCGCATTCGCACATCATAATAGAAACTGACAAAGCGGTGTGCCCGTTGAAAAATTAAGTATTCCACACGCCCTTCCGCCAAAACATTGTCCGGCCATTGAAATGTTCCGGCCCCCAAGAAGGGATTGGAAGAATCCAATACAAGCGGTTGGGTTTTTTGATAGTGTATACTTTGAAAAAAAGAAAATCCACCCAGTTCTTCAGCCACGATAAGGCCCAGTGCTCCTTCCGAAGCACCTTTCCCCGAGGAAAGAATGGGATAAGCAAGACTAAAGGGATTGGTCCCTGTCGGAAACCGGCACCAACCGTCCACACCAATAAAACTCCCTTTTTCCCGCTTCCCCGCTACTAAATAGGTGGCCCCCACTTCCAAGTCCCCGAATTTCGCTACATTGTGGGTATTGCCCGACGGATCGACAAGGGCATTCGCCTCAAATGGAAAAGTCGCTCTCAGTTGCAGTTGGTCGGTAGCCCATCCTTTCGTTTGAACGCCATATTCGATGCTTCGGATCGTGTAAACGGTTGGATTGGGAAGTGATGAAAGTTGCTGGACACCTTTGAAGAAAAAATCGGGCACCCCGATATTCACCCAATAAAAGCTTGGCCGTTCTTCCCGAAAAAGAGTAATGGAAAACGGATCACGCGAAAAATCAAAAACAGGATAAGGATCTAATTCCACGCCATGGGAACCAGGAGGCGCCAAAAGAAAAAGCCAAACCATGAGGGTAAAAAAGAGTGGAAATTTATCTGTCATTTTGGGGGCGGTCCCCAAACCCCTTGTCATTAAACCAACCTTTTAGAAGGAGAAGGCGAGGCTGGCGTTGGGCCTAGGCTCAATCCCAAAATTAAGAGTTAAGTAATTCTGCTTGTTGTAATGAACGGCTGTGTTATAAGCATCCTGGATGCCGAAACCATAGGCTGCGAGCGTCGCCAACCCGAATAAGTTGCCTGCCGTTTCATTTTTCGCAACTAAGGCACCTGTATCATCATGAACCAACTGGAGATTATCAAGTGTCTGCCAAAGCCCCAGTCCAAAAAGCGTAGCAAAAACCAATCCCCTTGCAGGGTCTCCTGCGTAAACATGGCCCGAACCTGGAATCACGGCGGAAAAAAGTGCCGCTTCTGTTGGATTTTTAGGCTTCAACCCAGGACGGGGAGTGGGAGTAGTAGTTGGCAATTGGACCGGTGGAGCCAAAACGGGCGTTGGAGTGGCAGTTTGAAACTCCGGGGGCCCCAATGACTGTTGGATGTCCGGAGGCGGTAAAGGCGTGGGCGTAGCATTGGGAACATTCCAAAAATTGGGCGCCGCCTGGGAAACTAAAGGTAAAACCAAGATTGTTGTAGCCAAGAAGACCTTAAATTTCATAGGCATTAAGGTATCCCTAGCCCCTAGCGCTGTCAAGGAAACAGCAAATTAGCTTAGAACTTAACGAATCTTAAATCTTGAATGTGGGGTATCTCGCGTAATTCGGCCATTACCTTTTCCGGCACCTCGTTGTCCACGTTCACCATGGCTATGGCTGTTCCACCCACTGCCTGCCTCCCCACGTAAAGGCCGGCAATATTGACATTATTGCTGCCTAGTATAGTCCCCAGTTTTCCAACAATGCCCGGCCGGTCATGATGGGCCATCCAGATCATATTGCCTTCAGGCGTGAAGTCGGTTGAATTTCCATCTAAGTTGACGATTCGAAATTCTTTTTTGCCGAATACCGTGCCAGAAATGGAATGGGTCGCTTTTTCGTTCGTAACCGTGACGGTGATGAGGGAAGAATAATCCTGAGCGCTGTTGTTTACAGTCTCAGAAATCTCATATCCACGTTCTTTGGCGATAAAGAGAGCGTTCACATAATTGACGGCCTCACTCATACCCTTCTGAAGGATCCCCTTCACCAAGCTAAGGGTCAAAGGCTTGGCATCAAACCGAGCCACTTCCCCGTTGTATTCAACTTGGATTTTCTTAATGAAAGACTCCGCGAGTTGCGCATGAAAGGATCCAATTTTCTCCACGAGAGTTAAATAAGGTTTCAACTCTTCTAAGATCTTAGGGTCTAAAGAAGGCATATTGACCGCATTCTTCACTCGGCCACCTTTCAAGGCTTCCACCATTTGCTCGGCTACTACGACTGCTACATTCACTTGGGCTTCTTGGGTGGCCGCACCCAAATGGGGCACGCAAACTACGTTCTCCAGAGTCAAAAGAGGGCTGTCAAAGGGAGGTTCCTTCTCGAATACATCTAGGGCGGCACCGGCTATCTTGCCGTTTTTCAAGCCCTCGAACAAGGCCGCTTCATCAATAATACCGCCGCGTGCGCAATTCACGAGCCGGACACCATTTTTCATGGCCGCAATTTCCTTGGCCCCGATCAATCCCTTTGTTTCCTTGGTTAAGGGCGTGTGAACGGTAATAAAATCTGACCTCTTTATAATTTCATCCAGCGTCACAACCTCGAATTCGTGGCCCTTGGTTTTGGCTGGATCCACATAAGGGTCATAAGCCAAAACCCGCATCCCCAGGCCGATAGCCTTGCGGGCAACATTGGTTCCGATCCGTCCGAGTCCCACGACACCCAACACTTTTTCGTTCAACTCGCAGCCAATGAATTTGCTACGTTCCCACTTCTTCTCTTTAAGTGACTGTTGAGCTTGGGGAATCCTACGGGCCATGGACATTAACATTGCAATGGTATGTTCGGCGGTGGAAATGGTGTTTCCGTCCGGTGTGTTCATGACGATAATACCGCGTTTGGTGGCCGCCTCTAAATCCACGTTATCAACACCAACGCCCGCGCGCCCGATAATCTTCATTTTGCTGGCAGCCTGAATTAATTCAGCCGTGACGGTCGTACCGCTACGAATAACCCAAGCGTCGTAGTCCCCTAGTATTTTCCTTAATTCCTCCGGACTTTTGCCGACATGCTCCTCAACACGTAAATCCTTTTCTTTCTTGAAAACTTCCATCCCTTGTTCCGAAAGCTTGTCGGTAATTAAAACTTTAAACATTGGATACTCCTAGATGTTTTCCATTAGTAAGATTTCTTCCGCAGCTTTTACCCCGACGCCCAAAGGAACCTTGTGGCCCACCTTGTGCATCACCATTTCCAAGGTGGCGATTCCCAAAATGACATCCGAACCATCGACATACCCCAAGTGGCCAATTCGAAAAATCTTACCTTTCACTTTTCCCTGTCCACCGGCAATACTAATGCCGTAGGTATCTCGGAATGTTTTATTGATGAGGCCACTATCGATCCCATCTGGAGCCACAACAGAAGTCAGTGCCGCTGAAGGAGCCTTGGGAGCAAATAACTTCAGCCCGAGCGCTTCCACCCCCGCCCGTGCGGCCTTAGCCAGGCCAGCGTGTCTTTTCCAGACATTCTCCACGCCTTCTTCCTTGATAAGTTCCAGTGCTTTTTTTAATTGGATTACTAAGGAAATAGCCGGAGTAAAGGGCGTATCCGGCATCTTTTCCTCAATCAATTTTTTCAGGGCCTTCTCATAGCTGAAGTAATACCGCGGATTCTTGGCGGATTTTGTTTTTTCTACTGCTGTGAGCTGGGCACAGACAAACGCTAATCCGGGGGGAATCATGAATCCCTTTTGCGAACCCGAAAGAACTAGGTCCACACCCCATGCATCCGTTTCACACGGCATGGCGCCAAGACCCGAAATGGCGTCCACTACAATCAAGGCTCCAGATTCATGGGCAACTTTGGTTAGGGCTTGGATGTCGTTGACTACTCCTGTGGACGTTTCATTCAGGGTCGTGAAAATCAGCTTAATTTCTGGAAAAAGCTTCAATTTTTTGCGCACTTCTTCTGAATCAACAGCTTGTCCCCATTCGGCCTCTAAAAGCTCAGCCTGAACCCCAAAGACCGCGCAAATATCCTTCCAGCGGTTGCCAAAATGTCCGGCAGAAGCAACCAAAACTTTCTCGCCTGGCGAAGTTAAATTAGCGACTGCTGACTCCATTGCCCCGGTTCCAACCGAAGCGAATGTCATGACAGGCCGTTTGGTCCGGAAAAGCATCTGAAGCCCCTCATGGGCCGCTTTGAAAATGGCCTGAAATTGAGGTGTTCGATGGTGAATAATCGGCATACTGGCTTCCGCCAGAACTTCCGCCGGTATGGGAGTTGGCCCAGGGGCCATAATGTATTTTTTTCGCATGAAAGATCCTTTTGAACCCTGTGGGTGGAGAGAAGGTAAAGCGGGTATTTTCCCTGATTTTATGCCGAAAACGCTGACTTTGTGAAACATTTCACAAAGTCAGCGTTAGTATAATGCCTTCTTATTTGCTGTCAAGAGCGTCGTTAGAACTTTGGAAATAAAGAAGGTTTTTCGAAATATTAACGGATCGAAATCGAAATAACTTAAAGCGGAGGTGAGCATTTTCAGCCTGAATCCGGATATCTAGAAAGATATTTTGAATGCACTACCTCTTAAGAAACATTTCTCACAAAGTTATTTCCTTCTAGAAATTCCAAAATCAGTCTTCCGATTTCTTTCGGTTTTTCTTGAGACAGCAAATGTCCTGCGTTTTGAACAACCTTAAAAACTGCCTTTGGATTTAATTTTCGAAAGATTTTCTCGCCATCGGCAGTAAAGGTATTGGAATTCTCACCACGAACAACAAGCGTAGGTAGCTGTAACTGCTTAGCAAACTTCCAAACATCCGTGGGGATAGTTCTATAAATCCGGGCTTCCCACTCAGGCGGGTAAACAAGACATATTCCGCCCACAGGAGAGGGAGCGGTAATACTTTCTGTATAGGCTCTTACCATTTCATTAGACCAATTCTTAAAGAGTTGTCTCCCTCTGAAATATTTGTAAGCAGCTTCCGAATTTTCCCAGTCCCGCTTTCGCCGCAGAGCACCCTTAATCAAGAAAGAACGGGCCTCAAAGCCAAAGAACTTCATAAGCCTGATTTGCCATAATAGTTTGGGCGACAGCATAGTAGGGTCAATCAGGACGACATGGCTAAAAAGATCAGGTTGCTTGACCGCCGCGTAAAGTGTCAGGACCCCGCCCAAGCTGTGCCCCACACCGACCACCTTTTGAGCCCCCATTTCCTTCAACCCCATTAGTAAATCATCTTTCATTTGAGACCAAGACTTAAGCCATTCGGGTGGAGTATTATTCCAAATAGGTCGGGGGGCCAAGGCAACGACACGAAAGTAAGGAAAAAGCTGTTCTAAAGCTTCACGGTAGGTAGGAGGCAAAAAACCATTTGCATGGGCCAAGTGGAGAAGTCGTTTTGTTGAACCAGGATTGAATTCAAAAATTTTCAAAGGCAACTCATTTTTAACCGTTTGCAATTGACGAGAGCAATATCCGAAATATTGCCGTATTTGATAGAAGTTTGAGTACTAAAACCCAGTCCGCTTTAAGCAGTGTTCTCGCCGCGGCCCTTTTGATAAACCAGTATCGGCTCTTCTCTTTTGAGGATTACCCCTTCGGTTATAACCACTTCTTTAATATCCTTCCGAGAGGGTATGTCATACATCAACTCCATCATTACTTCCTCTAGGATGGAACGAAGACCACGGGCTCCTGAATGCCGCTTAATAGCTTCCCTAGAAACTGCCTTTAAGGCTTCAGGCGTGAATTTGAGCTTGACGTTTTCTATTTCGAAATAACGTTGATATTGCTTGGTCAAGGCATTTTTGGGTTCGGTCAGAACCCGCACCAACGTGTCCTCGTCCAGCTCATGCAAGGCCGCCACAACCGGGAGCCGCCCGATAAATTCCGGAATCAGGCCGAACTTGATTAGGTCCTCGGGCTGGACTTGCTCAAATAATTCACCCAATTTCTTTTCCTGACGGCTGAGAGCCTCTCCCTTAAAGCCAATGCTGCGCCGTCCCAAGCGGTTTTCAACGATCTTTTCCAAGCCGACAAAAGCCCCGCCACAAATGAAAAGAATATTGCTGGAGTCCACCTTGATGTATTCCTGGTGAGGGTGCTTGCGTCCGCCTTGGGGAGGAACATTAACTTCGGTTCCCTCGATGATTTTCAAAAGAGCCTGCTGGACACCCTCTCCTGACACGTCACGGGTAATGCTAGGGTTTTCCGACTTCCGGCTGATCTTGTCGATTTCATCGATATAAATAATCCCCCGCTCTGCCCGTTTGACGTCGAATTCCGAATTCTGGAGAAGCTTCAAAATAATGTTTTCCACATCCTCACCTACATAACCGGCTTCCGTGAGAGTAGTGGCATCTGCAACGGCAAAAGGCACATCCAAAATACGAGCCAGGGTTTGAGCAAGTAAAGTTTTTCCAACTCCCGTGGGGCCAATGAGTAGAACATTGCTTTTTTGAAGCTCGACGTCTTCAGGACCGTTTTTTACGACGAGACGTTTATAGTGGTTGTGGACTGCCACGGCCAGAATTTTCTTGGACTTTTCCTGACCAATGACGTATTCATCTAAGATTTCCTTGATTTCCGAGGGCTTAGGGACCGATATCCTGCCCTTGGGACTTCCACTTTTGACTTCAATTTTATCCTCTTCCTTCAGTATGTCGTTGCAAAGCGCCACGCACTCATTGCAAATATAAACTGTAGGGCCCGCGACGAGTTTCTTGACCTCGTCCTGTGTCTTGCCACAGAAGGAACACCGCAAAAAAGAAGATTTGTCTTTCTCGCCAGCCATAACAATCAGTCCTTATTTAAATTTAAGGAAAAGGATCAGGCCCCATGCCTGCTACCCAGTGAATCTCCCCAATATCTTACCTGTTTTATCGAAAACTGACACCCACTCCAACCGCTTTTAAAGGGCTGGCCTTCTTATTTTTTCTTGATGTCAGGCCGTTTGGTCAGGATGTCGTCAATCAAGCCATATTCTTTGGCTTCCTCAGCCGTGAGAAAATGATCCCTCTCGACATCGTCTTCTATTTTCTCCAGGGGTTGCCCTGTATGGAATGCCAAAATTTTGTTCAGCCTCTCCCGAGTCTTCAAGATTTCTTTGGCGTGGATCTCAATATCCGTTGCTTGCCCCTGGGTGCCCCCCGATGGTTGGTGGATCATGATTTGGGCATTAGGCAAGGCGTACCGCTTGCCCTTGGCCCCAGCCGTCAAGAGCAAAGCTCCCATGCTGGCGGCCTGGCCAACGCAAATCGTCGATACTGGCGCCTTCATGAACTGAATGGTGTCGTAAATGGCCATGCCTGAAGTAACAACGCCGCCGGGACTATTGATGTAAAGGTTGATATCCTTATCCGGATCTTCCGATTCCAGAAATAATAGTTGGGCAATAATGGTGTTGGCGACATCATCATTGATCGGCGTGCCCAGCATGACGATCCGGTCTTTTAAGAGGCGGGAGTAAATGTCATAAGATCTCTCACCACGATTGGTTTGCTCTACCACAATTGGAATAAGCGCCATAAATCCCTCCAAAGTCTTGGTGAATTCTGAATTAAACCTTCAAAATTCTTTTTAATTTTCTATGCGGCCTCAATCTTTGCCTGCGCGATTAAATAATCGAGTGTTTTCTCATATTGAATCCATTCTTTGATGGATTCCGTATTTTCTTGCTGCTTTAAATAGCGTTTCACAACATCCAACGGTTGATTGGAACTCTGAGCGACTTTTGCGTAATAAGCCTCTAAATCCTTCTCCTCACAGGTTATTTTCTCGGTTTCGGCGATTTTCTCGACGATTAGCGCCATCTGAACGTTCTTTTGAGCTACCGGGCGAAGCTTTTCAACGAATTCTTTCTTCTGGTCATCCGCAAGCTTATTGACATCGATCCCTTGTCGCTTTAAACGGTCAACACCCTGTTGTACAAGGCGCTGTTGCTCCATATTAACCAAAGAAACTGGAACGTCGAAAGGATGGAGGGCCAGCAATTTATCACTAATCTGCTCAACCATCTTCGATCTCTGTTCGACTTCCTTGGCAGCTTTGATTTGAGCTTCCAGCTTCTCTCTGAACTCTTTCACGGTATCGCATTTCCCTGCGTCTTTTGCAAAGTCGTTATCCACCACGGGAAGTTTCTTTTCCTTAATTTCATGGAGAGCCACCATAAATTCAGCTTCTTGCCCTGCGACTTCCTTTTTTCCATAATCCTGCGGGAACGTCATTTTAAAAGTTTTGATCTCGCCTTTCTTGATACCAATAAGGTTCGATTCAAAGTCTTTCAATAGACTATTACTTCCTAAAAGCACCGGATAACGGGATGACTTACCCCCTTCAAAAGGCTTGCCTCCGATCTTCCCTTCAAAGTCAATGACTATCAAATCGTCCGTTTGGACCGGCCGATCCTCCACAGGAACAAACTGGGCCATCTGCTCTCGCATATTATCTAATGCCTTGTCCACTTCCTCTTCCGTAACCGTGGGTTTTTCTTTCTTAACTTTCAAACCTTTATAGTCCTTCAATTGGAATTCGGGTTTGATTTCAACTGTCGCGATAAACTTTAGGGGCGCACCTTCCTCGAATTGGAGATGAGAGATTTGGGGCTGAGCGACCGGATCGATCTTCTGATCGGTGAGTGCCGATCGAAAAAACTCCGGTAGTTCGTGGTGAATGATTTCTTCCCGGACAGCGGACTTGTATTGTTTTTTGATGACCTCCAAGGGGGCCTTTCCCTTGCGGAAACCCGGCAACTTGGCCTCACGTGAAATACGACCATAAATGCCGTTCACTTTGTTTTGAACATCCTCCGCGGGAACTTCCACGTGGACTTCCTTGGCACAACCAGAAACGTTATTTACGCTGACTTTCACGGCCACTCCTTAGTTAATTTAAAATTAAAATTTGCCTTATTTTGCGGTAAAAAATCCCGCGGTTTCGAAGATTGGTGCGAGGGGGGGGAGTTGAACCCCCACGGGTTACCCCGCCAGAACCTAAATCTGGTGCGTCTGCCAATTTCGCCACCCTCGCATTGAACAAGTGGCGATTATATCTCCAATTTTGACATAAGAAGGCTGGCACCTACCCAGTTTCGTCGTTTCTGTCCATAAACTTAAATTGTCAACTTGGGTGCGCCACTCCCGTTTTTCACGTAATCGGCAAAAGTCCATAAAACAGGCCCCATCTTACCGGTGGCTCAATCCTACGTCAATTTGGGAGTCTCGATAGCAGGTAGAAAACTTGAAAAACCCAGGCTTAAGCCAAACACGGTCAAACGCTTGAACTTGATAGTATGTTGCATATCCATGTCTTTCAATACCTATAGGCTATTATATTGGGTTTAAACCCATAACTTCTTCATTAACGGAAAGCAAAATGAATCCCTCGGAAATTTCCAAGGTTGACCTTGCCATTATCGGCGGCGGAATCAATGGGGCGGGCTTAGCGGCCCAGGCGGCTCGCGCAGGGCTTTCTGTGGTCCTTTTGGAAAAGGGAGACTTCGGTTCAGGTACTTCCAGCAAATCCACCAAACTAGTCCACGGAGGCATCCGCTATTTGGAACAAGGTCGGTTTTCCTTGGTCTTTGAGGCGCTCCACGAAAGACATCGCTTAATGGTTATGGCCCCCCATTTAGTTCACCCCATCTCTTTTCTTTTACCATCTTACAAGGGAGACAACCGCCCCGCCTGGATGGTCAAAACTGGATTATGGTTGTATGACCTGCTGGCCGGAGCCAAGAATATCTCCCGGCACCAATGGCTTTCCCCTTCCGCAGCCCTTATGGAGGCGCCAACATTAAATATGAAAAATTTGGTGGGTTGTGGACTTTACTACGATGCCCAGGTCAACGATGCGCGGCTGGTATTGGAAAACGTCCTGGCTGCCGAAAATTTTGGCGCTTATTGCTTCAACTATTGCCGTGTCACTCAAATCGATCGGCAACTATCCGAATCCCGCGTGTTCTTCCACCATGAGCAGTCAGGTGAGGAAGGCACTATTGCTGCTTCCTGCCTCGTGAACGCCTCGGGGCCTTGGGCTAATCAAACTGGCAGACTTATATCCGACGACTCTCTACACCTGGTTCGCCCGACCCGGGGAACCCACATCGTAGTGCCCGAGGTACTACGCCATCATGCGGTGCTAGTAATGTCCCAAAAGGATAACCGTGTCATTTTTATTATCCCTTGGCGGGGTAACAGCCTAGTAGGTACCACCGATTTGGATGATTCTGAAGATCCGGACAAAGTTCATCCCACCGAAGAAGAAATAAATTATCTTCTGCTGGAAGCTTCTAGAATTTTTCCCAACGTCTCCTGGGGACGTGAAAGAGTGATCTCCGCTTTCGCGGGCCTGCGTCCACTAGCCTGGTCGGATATCGGGCGCGCCTCTGCCGTTTCCCGGGAGGATAAAATCCTTGTCAGCGGGAACTTATTTACCATCGTCGGGGGAAAGCTTACCACCTACCATTCCATGGCCCAAAAAACCTTGAAACTTATCCTGAAACACTTGGGAAGAAGGCCACCAGGCCAAAAACTCGATAGATTACCGGGTACACCTGAAAAATCTTGGGATTTATTTCTAACCAAAGAACCCCGGCAATGGATCTCGGCGTATGGCATTGGAGGTGAGCAAGCCGGCCATTTGGCTCGACTGTACGGCCAAAAAGGTGAGGACATTTTAAGGCTTGCACAGGCTGACCCCCGGCTTTTAGAACGCCTGCATCCATCCCGGCCTGAAATCCTTGCCCAGGTAGTCTATGCCGTTCAAAAAGAAAAAGCCTTCCACCTCGAGGATGTGCTCCTGCGTCGTCTGGAGCTCGGATATAGTCAGGAAAGGTGGGGCGAGGCGGCGGAAAAGACGTCCCGCCTGATGGCAGAACTTCTAAATTGGGATGAGAACAAGAGACAGGAAGAGCTGGATCAATACCACCAAAAGCTGTTTCCGGCCCCTTGACTCTAAATCTTGACTTGTTAGAGCCCTAAGTCCTAAGTTACATACGTTTCTGAATCCATAAAAGACAAATAAAGTGAGGAATCGACATGGAAAAAGTGGTCATCATCGGCTCTGGCCCGGCAGGTTATACCGCCGCGCTCTACGCCTCCCGCGCTAATTTAGCCCCGCTTTTAATTGATGGACCTCAGCCTGGCGGCCAGTTAACCACCACCACTGAAGTGGAGAATTTTCCCGGTTTCCCCGAGGGCATCATGGGCCCTCAATTGATGGAAAACATGAAACAACAGGCGGCGCGGTTCGGCACCCGCTTCAAAACGGGCTTCGTCAACAAAGTCGATTTCTCAAAACGGCCATTCAGGCTTTGGATAGACGAGAAAGAGGTATTGGAAGCCGAAACGGTTATTATCAGTACAGGCGCTTCGGCTAAGTACGGCGGCGTGCCCGGAGAAATGGAAATGGTAGGTCATGGCGTTTCAGCCTGTGCCACTTGTGATGGATTTTTCTTCAAAAACCAGGAAATCGCGGTCGTCGGGGGCGGCGATTCGGCTATGGAAGAAGCCACATTCCTCACGAAATTCGGCAAGAGCGTGACCCTCATTCACCGCCGGGACGAATTCCGTGCTTCAAAAATCATGTTGGCGCGTGCCAAGGCCAATCCCAAAATTCACTGGATGATGAATTCCGTAGTGACGGAACTGATTGGTGAAAAAGAGCTGAAGGGGCTCAAGGTCAAAAACTTGAAAACAGCCGAGGAAAAAGAACACCCTTTCACCGGTCTTTTTTTCGCCATAGGCCACACCCCGAACACTTCCATTTTTAAGGGCCAGTTGGATATGGACGAAGTCGGCTACCTAAAATTACCGTCCCCTCCAAAAACCATCACCAATATTCCCGGCGTTTTCGCAGCCGGCGACGTGGCGGACCATTACTACCGCCAAGCCATCTCTGCGGCGGGAATGGGTTGCATGGCGGCTATTGAAGCGGAGCGGTGGCTAGCGGAACAAACCCACTAAGCCGGCCGGACCCTTTAAACCAAGGGTATTTGTTGCAGATATTGGAGAAGGATGGAAGAAAGGTTCCCACAGCTCTTGACAGTTTTTCCCAAGCTTGAATGTTTGTTTCTTTTGACCCAGGACGGGGTACAGGTGACGAAGACTTTCTCTAAAATAGACCAAGCTCTCGGATCGAAAAAAACTCTTCCAGTCTGCTCCAAGAAAACCGACCATCTTTTGAAGGTCTGTTACCATTCGGTGGTTTATAACTGCTTGGACCTTTTCTTTGCGGAACCTCACATTTCACTGGCTTCAGGCAACCTCTGTGTGACTGCCCGCGCGGGCCGCCTGAAAAATCCAGTGGATGGCCCCCCATATTCTCTGCATAGATGTCGACACAACGAAAATTAAAAGACCTAAATTTCCATGATCACCGGCATGATCATGGGCCTGCGATTGGACTTTTGAGAGAAATATTTTTGAAGCGTTTTCCGCATGGTCTCCTTGATGGTGGACCAGTCGGTGATCTTATCGTGGATTTCTTCCTCCAGGGTCCTTTTAAGCAATTCCTTGGCTTCATTCATCAGCTCGTCCGACAGACTTTCGGTAAAACCACGGGTCACCAGGTCCGGCCCACCAACGATTTTACCCTTGGCCATGTCGACCGTGACCAGCCCGACCACCACGCCGTCCTGGGACAAGTGCAAGCGGTCGCGCAGCACCACTTCTCCTACGTCGGAGATGTGTTTTCCGTCCACCAGGATGGTGCCGCTGGAGAGTTCCTTCTCGATCCGCGCCTCTTCCCCCTCGATCATGAACTTCTCGCCGTTTTCCAAGATGATGGTATTTTCCGGCGGGAGACCCATTTCCTCGGCCAGGCGGGCGTGCAACACCAAATGGCGGTATTCCCCGTGCACGGGGATGAAATACTTCGGTTTCACCAGGGCGATCATAATTTTCTGTTCTTCCCGGCAGGCGTGGCCCGAGACGTGGATTTCGGAAACCGCCTCATACAAGACTTCCGCCCCGCGGCGGTAAAGCAGGTTGATGATGTTGGAAATGGCCCTTTCGTTTCCCGGAATCGTGCGGGCGGACAAGAGCACCATGTCGTCCGGTTGGAGGGAAATCTGCTTGTGGTCCCCCATGGCCATGCGGGAGACGCTGCTCATGGGCTCCCCTTGACTTCCCGTGGTCACGATGACCACTTCCTTGGGATCCATCCCCTTCAGGTTGTCGGGCTGGACCAGCAGGTTGGTGGGCACGTGCATGAAGCCCAGATCCCGGGCCACCTGGGTGTTGCGCACCATGCTTCGGCCCATGATGCAGACCTTGCGGCCCACCTTCTTGGCCGCCTCGATTACTTGCTGGACGCGGTGGATGTTGCTGGCGAAACAGGCCACGATAATGCGGCGCTTAGCCTTGGGGAATATCCTCTCAAATTCCTCGCCCACCACCTTTTCCGAGAGGGTGTAGCCTTCCCTTTCCACGTTGGTGGAATCGGACATGAGCACCAAAACTCCCTTGGAACCGTAATCGGCGAAGCGGTTAAGGTCGATGGGGACGCCGTCCATAGGGGTCGGATCGATCTTAAAATCCCCTGTGTGGATCACGACTCCCGCGGGAGTCGTGATGGCGATTCCGCACCCGTCCACGATACTGTGGGTAACCCGGATGAATTCGATATGGAAAGGCCCCACGTCAAAGGGCTTCTTGGGGTCCACCTCGATGAAAGTAGGCGGAGATTCCAGTTTAAATTCTTCCAACTTCGCCTTCACAAACCCTAAGGTCAGCTTGGTCCCATAAATAGGCACATTGAGCTTCTGGAGGAGGTAAGGAACAGCCCCGATATGGTCCTCGTGGCCGTGGGTGAGGAGGACGGCTTTCAGTCGGCCCGGGGTTTCCGCGAGGAAGTTGAAGTCGGGAATGATGTAATCGACCCCCGGGTGCATCTCATCCGGGAACATAAGCCCCGCGTCGATCATGACCGCCTGGCCTTCGTACTCCAGCAAGGCCATGTTCTTACCGATTTCGCCTAGGCCACCTAACGGAATAAATGAAAGTTTTCCCAAAGTTCGATCCTTGTATTTTAAAAATGGTAAGCGGTGGAACCCTTCAAAAACCCCAGAGCCACGAACAACATCGAAGAGGCATCAGATTAATTCTTTTGATATTGGGATTTTTTGGTTGTATTTAACTCTGTTGTGCGACTTTTGTTGGAACTCTAAATCAAAAAGCCTTCTTTCGTATTCGAAGAAGGCTTCCGATAGGTTATCAACTTAACTTGTCATTACCAACGGTTTCCAAAGTCTCCGCCGTTGGAATTTTTGCGTCCACCTCCGCGATTGTCTCTGCGGCGCCCCCCGCCAAAATCGTCTTTCCCGCCGCCAAATCCACCATCCCTGCGGTTTCCACCTCCAAGGCCACCTTCCCGACGGTTCCCGCCAAAACCACCCTCGCGGTTGCCTCCGCCGAACCCACCCTCTCGGCGGCCTCCGCCGGCTCCGCGGTTACCTTGGAAACCTCCGCCCCCACCTTTGCGGTCTTCCATGGGGCGTGCCTCATTGACAACGATGGTCCTGGAACCAACCGAACCGCCGTTAAACTTTTGAATGGCGGCCTGTGCTTCCAAATCCGTGGCCATTTCAACAAACCCGAATCCCTTGGAGCGCCCCGACACCTTGTCCATGATCACTTTGGCGCTTTCAACACGTCCACAAGCCGAAAAAAGTTCCTGTAACTGCGCGTCTGTCGTCTCAAAAGGAAGGCTTCCAACATAAAGTCTTTTACCCATCATCTCCCCCTGAAGATTGCCGAAAACTCCGTTCATAAAACCGGTGGAAAACCCAGCCGTGATCAGACCGCAGCGTTCGTCTTTTTCAAAAAACTTTTGCAGAAATCATCACTCAAGAACTTCTTGTCGAATTCTTCCATCTCGGCCATCTTGGCGAAAAACTTTTGCAGAATATACTCTGGATCCATGCCGACCTGATCTCCATAGGGTTTCAGGCTGCGGACTTCTCTTACGGCCAAACGAACGAATAATTTCCACCACATTTTAAGGAAAATGGTTTTGATGGGTCCGGAATGGTCCATCAAAGTCTGGACCCCAAGTTTGGTGCCGGCGATGTGGCGGGACTCGTCTTTCAGCATGAGACGGATCATTTCCTTTCCGGTGGCATCGATGCTGTCTAATTCCAATGACTTTTGAAAAATGGCACCAGCCATGGTTTCGGTGAAATAAGTAGCCAGTATCCAACGTTCCACCGGCATTGGCCCACTCGTGGACAACCAGACCAACCAATCAAACACCTTTTGTTTGGCTGGCGGAGAATTAAGCTTATAGAGATACTTCCGAAAAACGAACAGGTGTTTGGCTTCGTCGCAGCACTGGGTGGAGTAATAGGTAACCATTTCGTTGATTTTGAACATGTGGGCGGCTTTGTTCATGAGACGCTGGATGATTTCCAACCCCTGCCATTCCCCCTCGTAAAAATAGTGGAGGATATTGATCCAGCCTTCTTTAATTCCACCCAATTCGATGGGCTGGTTCCAATCAATGGCACCCTCCGGGTCCCAATTGGCCGCGAAGGCCATGCGGGAAAGCCCATCCCAAGTCTTGGCGTTGGCCTTTTCGAGGATGTCAGACTTAGCCTCCTCGTTTTTGAGTGTTATCGCTTCCATTGTTTGTGCCATAAAAACAAACCCTCGCTTAATGAAATAGTTTTAATCGCTGGAAGTAGTCCGCTTCCAGGTCATATCTAACTTCACCGGAACATCATCCTTCACGGGCATCGTTAAAAGGGAAGGGGGGGAGATCTTAAAAGCCTTCAAGCTCAAGGTAAAGCCGCCGGTGATGCGGGTTTCCTCGGACTTCCAATCCTGTACATCCAATTGAACTTTTTGGTATTCAACCTTTTGACCTGCAAAATCAACTTCAAAATCAGCCGTCACAGTTTTCGGATTTTGGCCGGACCGGATTTCGGGCGTTTCCACCTCGACTTCAATCAAAGGATAAAGACCCGCCCGAGTTACCTCCAGCATATGGAGATCGCGGTTTTCATCCCCCGAATCGAAGGATTTCACGGGGACAGCCACCAAAAAGTCGCAATGGCCCCCATAGCATACACCTTTTCCTTTAGCCGACAAACTCTTTCCGCTCACAACATGGAGAGGATGAGTGACGGTATAGCTAATTTCGGACTTTTCCAGGGTCCACTGCGCCTTTTCTCCGGCCGAAAGAGCCAATGCTGGGGTTAAAAAAGCGAAAAACCAGGCTAGAGAGCGTTTCATAGGTCTCCTAAAAGGTCATGACGGTTAAAGAGGCGAGATAAGAAGTCAGGAGGGTCGTGGCCATAACTCCATGAACCACTCCTAAGTTTCCAATGGGTTGGTTATTGGCGATACGGTCGTTGATCATGTCTCCCACCAAGGGTACCACCACTATTAAAGGGAGATGGATCCAGGAAAGTGCCTCATGAATCTCAGTGTTCCCGCTTGGTTTCAACCCCTTGGGTTTAGGTGCCAGGATTTCGAATAAAGCCGTTGTCCCATAAAGAGCTACAGTTGCAAGTCCCAAGGTAGTATGAAGTGTGGTGTTCGTGCTACCCTTGGAAACATTCCCCGCAGTGGCAATACCGAGTACGAACTCCGTCGTCATGGGCACCGCCGTAATAAGTCCCAAGGTTTGGTGAATTCGCAACATATCGGAACGGGTTTCCAGTTCCTTTTGAAACTGGGGATCTGCTTGGAAATCTTCCTTGGAAAACCCCAAATCCTCCAAGGACATTGGAGTTTGGGTATTTGTTTTTTCTTGTGATTCGGGTTTGGAAGCCGCCAATGCTTTCGAACCTAAAGCTATTGACG
Organism: uncultured Pseudomonadota bacterium; assembly: GCA_963770835.1. Lineage (GTDB taxonomy): Bacteria > Oederibacteriota > Muellerivitia > Muellerivitales > Muellerivitaceae > JAJPJW01. Next base: position 335,512 of record CAVYRH010000003.1, on the reverse strand, counting down.
CAACAATGGCAAAAACAAAGTAAGCCCTGATCATTTTGAAATCGAAACCCCTTTGGTATTTGGCTCGCACAATATCACCCAATTTCTAATGGACTTTATGGTTACTATTAGAAAATACAAGGTTTTAAGCAAAAAAGTTTCCTGATTATTGAGGATACTCTCCCCCTTTTGAGGTCTTGGAATCGTCCTCGGAGCCAAAGTTTAAAAGAGACTTTTCATCCGTCGGTCCCTTGGGAAGTATCTGCTCTTCTCCCCTTGCGAACCGGTTGTAGCGTTGGACACAGGTAAATTTCGTTGTCTGGGCTTCCGATTGGAACAGACTTCCAACATCGATTAAAACACCTCCACCGATGGCTGTAACCCAAAAAGGAGTTTGCTGTCTGGAACCCGAGGTCAATAAACCCGCCACACCCGTCACGAAGCTTACAAAACCTACCGTACCAAAAATTTGAGAATTCACATCGGAGGATTCGGATCGTTTCAATAACCGTTCCGACTCATAATCCCCTAACGGCAAAACAATATTCCGGAGATCCTGATAGCGGGTTAGAAGCCTTCCGTCTAGGGAATATTGTAGCCCCCCCAGGGTGTGATACTCGATTTCAATGGGTTTTAATTTCGGCTCGCTCAGATGGGATGAATCAGCACTTTCTTGAGCAGAAATCAACCTCGGAAACGAAAACATTAGAAATAACAAAGGCATTGTAACGGTCGGAGAGCGGAGGTTTTTCATGTCCTTCTCTTGGATGGAATGCCAGGAGAATATCAAACATTGGGAGAAACGTAAATGTCCCGGAGAACGGTTAAATTATTTGCGGATAACGATCTCGGTCACTTGTTTCTGGATGAAATGTCCGTTTGTGTCCGTTAAGTCCACCACTATGAAATAAAGCCCGCTAGCCAGCCCCGATACATCCACCGGCGCCGTTCCGGTCCCCGCCGGGCTTACAACCGGCCTCTTCACCAACTCGCCCGCCACGTCATACACGCTGGCCGTGAGCGTCAGGCTCAGACTCGAATTAATCTGCACCGTCACCGACGTCGCCCCGCCCTTCAGAATATTCGGGTAGGCAAACACGTTCCCGCCCGCCGGCGAGTTATTCCCTCTTTCTACTGTCACGTTATGAGTGGTAACCTGTTGGCCACCCTTCCCGTCCATCCAATTCACTTCCACTTCATAGGTCCCGTCGGTCACAATCTGCCCGTTGTCATTGGTCCCATCCCAAGTCACGGTCGTCCCATTCGGGAAGGTCAGGGTCAAATCGCTGGTGCTGTTGGAGGTTGGCGTCCCCACCGTCGGCTTGATCACGCTGCTGGAAAACGCCACATCCCCCAGGTTCATGTTTCCTGGGTCGTCCGAATAGGCGTAAAGATGCTTTATGACTTCCCCAGCCTCGTTGTAGATGTTCACTTGGATCTTCGCGATCGACCGGCTTACCGTCACCGTCTCCGACACACTCGTATCCACCCCATTCGGATCAATGTTATCCACCTTGACGTAGTAAACACCGTTACTCACCGGGTCTCCCGCCTGGTTCGTTCCGTCCCAAGAAGCGAGTTGAACCCCATCCACGGTCACATATACAACCCCATGCAAGCTGGTAATGGTAGGCGTCTGCAACAGGCTGATATTGGTGATCTGTTGTGAAAGTTCCTTCACGTAAATTTGCTTCACTAACTCTCCAGCCGAGTTATACACCCCTATCTTCACCGTATATTCCGCCTCAATGGTGACATTTACCGAGGCTTTCTGGGGAACCGGGTTCCCCGCATAGGTCAATTGGGCGTTGTTGGTCAACACCGTTCCCCCGGCCAAAAAGTTTGCGATTTGGGCACGATAAGTCATGGTCACGGCCCCCTCCGGCAGGCTTGGGAAGACCCATGCCAGGTTGTTCCCAACCGCGCTGGCAATTCCGCCAGCCGGAGTGGCACCAAACCCTTCAAACGTCATTTGGGAGGGCAAAACATCCGTCACCGTCACCGAGGAAGCGGAAGACTGGACGACGTTGAGAATCAGCCTGTAGGTGACCACATCACCAGACTGGGCTGCTGTTTCCGAGACCTGTTTGGTGATAGAAATCCCTGGAGTGGGTGTAAAAGTGTAAGTGGAAGTGGCGGTAAAGGTGGCTGTGGAGGTCGCTGTTGCGGTGGGTGTCAAGGTGGCCGTGTTAGTGCTTGTGGCGGTGGCCGTATTGGTCGAGGTCTTTGTGGCCGTGGAGGTAGCGGTAAATGTGGGTGTGGAAGTCAGTGTAGCCGTAGCGGTGGAAGTACAGGTATTGGTGGGCGTGAAAGTGAAGGTGGGCGTCCAGGTAAAAGTGAAGGTTTTGGTTACCGTATAGGTATCGGTCTCCGTGGGGGTGTTGGAGGACGTCCAAGTGGGAGTCAAAGTCGGAGTGTTCGTGGGGGTATAAGTGTTGGTGGGCGTGGAAGTGGCCGTAAAGGTGGCGGTGACGGTGGGGGTATCCGTGGGAGTCTTTGTATCCGTCGAAGTATCGGTATTTGTGGTCGTAAAGGTATCAGTGGCTGTATTGGTCGGTGTAAAGGTATCAGTCGCAGTAAAGGTATCGGTGGGAGTAAAGCTAGGCGTTGCCGTGGCTGTGTTGGTAGCCGTTGAAGTAGAAGTATAGGTATTGGTGGCTGTGGCTGTCGCCGTCATGGTAGCCGTATTAGTCGCCGTATGGGTGTTGGTTGCGGTGGACGTCATTGTATTTGTGGCTGTATTGGTCGCGGTATTAGAGGGTGTATAGGTGTCCGTCACCGTATTGGTGGAAGTAGCTGTCCGGGTTGCAGTCGCCGTGGATGTGCTTGTTGTCGTGTTCGTGACAGTAAAGGTATTAGTGGCCGTGGATGTCGCCGTATCGGTTGCCGTCTGAGTTGCCGTAGAGGTGTCAATGGGGGTATCGGTCATTGTTTTGGTTGCAGTCATGGTAGCGGTGCTGGTGGCCGTGGCCGACGGAACCGCCGTGGCGGTAGAAGTGGCTGTCGAAGTTTCGGTAAAAGTGGAGGTGGCAGTAGCGGTAGCCGTTGTCGAATAAGTGGATGTGGAAGTGCTCGTCGGTATGGAGGTTGCCGTACTGGTACTGGTGGAAGTTGGGATAGCAGTGGCCGTAGCCGTGGGAACGGATGTGGCAGTGCTTGTAGCAACCGCTGTCGCCGTAGCGGTAGCTGCGGAAGTACTAGTGGCGGTCGCAACGGCCGTGACCGTTGAAGTGGATGTCGTGGATGAGGTAGCTGTTGTAGTGGTCGTCTGGGTAGCTGTTCGGGTAGTAGTGGAAGTCGCGCTGGTGGTCGCTGAAGCTGTCGCCGAGGATGTAGCACTAGAAGTGGCACTGGAAGTCGCCGTGGAGGTTGTGGACGAGGTGGCTGTTGTGGTAACCGTCTGGGTAGCTGTTCGGGTGGTGGTGGAAGTTGCGCTGGTGGTCGCTGAAGCTGTCGCCGAGGATGTAGCACTAGAAGTGGCGCTGGAAGTCGCCGTGGATGTTGTGGATGAGGTGGCTGTTGTCGTGGCCGTCTGGGTGGCCGTCCTGGTGGTGGTAGAAGTAGCACTCGAAGTCGTGCTCGATGTAGCCGTTTGAGTAGTTGTTCTTGTGGGGGTAGAAGTTGGGGGTACTGTGGGTGTCGGAGTCTTAGATGGGGTGGGTGTTGGGGTAGGGGTTATGCAAGTTGCATTACAATAGGCCGCCAGCATATTTACCCAGTACTCTTGCTTTCCTCCCGAATCCAGGGCTTGCCCCAACCCCCAGGTCATTTTATCCGTCCCTGACAAAGGAACCCCAGAGTAGGTTCCGTCAAAAGCATAAAGGTTTCCGCACTGCCCCCCTGTAGCCTGGTTCCATTCATTGGCCGCAGTGGACTGTAAGGTAACGCTTCCCGAAGTATTGCCGTAAAATTGGTCCAGGAAGGTGGTTGGGTTGCTCGCGCAGCTCCCGTATTGGTTCCCTCCCATGACGGAAAACTGGTTGGTGGCACAGCTCGTGGTGGGATCCACACAGCCCATGTCCAAGGTTGGGGCCCAGGGAGTAATGCCTTCATTTAGAACTTGCTGTCCTTCCCCATCCAAGGTGTCCCAATAAAATAGGCCGTCATCCAAAGCTATGGCGCCGCAAACATTAGGCGCTGGTATGGTATAAACCACCACCATCGATGCCGACCAAACTGTATTGCTTCCAATGTTGGGATAAGAAACACTATAGGAAGTCGTGCCGGTAGTAATAGCGCTGAGAGGAACGCTGTAACGAACGTTCCAGGCCGTTTGTCCATAAGAACTGGCTTGCCAGCCATACCGGGGGTCGTCCCACTTATTCCACAAATTGGCATACCCCGACGCCACCCCGGCCCCTGTCGTGGTAGCCGCAACAACAATAGGACCCGTGCTGGGGGCCAAGCTTGGGCTGGCGTTGCCGTTATATTCTACGACGTCCACAAAAGCCGCCACGATGGTGGCATTGGCGGGAGGAGCGCATTGAAGGTTGACCGTGTTGGATCCGCCTCCTGCGCCCGATCCACTGGGTCCTTCTGAGTCGCCACTGCAGTAAAGAACCGACACGCCCGATGCCCCATAAGCGTAAAACTGGTTAATGGCTTGAGTGCTAGGCGAACTACTGGAAGTCGTGCAATTGTCGATTGAGGCGTTTTGGGTAAAAGTACAGGCGGCACCCGACCCATAATCGTAAACGCAGTCACCGCTGGAGACGGGGGTAAAAGTATAAGTAGGGGTAGGAGGGCCACCGGGCGTATCAGTCCGAGTGGGTGTCCCAGTTATCGTAGGCGTGGCCGTCGGCCCGCAACCATTAAATTGGGCATTCGCCGCTGCGACACCACAAGTAGTACCGCTAATAGGTCCTAATGTGACCGTATCACCTCTTGCGTCCGTAACAGCAAAATAAAAGGGGCCGTTAGTCCCGTTCAAGTTTTGGCCGGCATTCGACCAATAGGAATTCCCGCCAACATTATTATAGTCGTCCTGAAGCGCGGTAAAGGGGCCTGTGGCGCCAGTGCTCCAACCGACGGCCGTGATGGGAAATAAGGTGTCTAGAAATTGAATCGGATTATAATTCGCATTTCCGCATTGCTTCCACTCGTAGGAAATATCGCCGGAGGAATCGCCTGTCATCAGGCTCAATGGGCACGGAACAAAATTCCAGTTGATGGCATAATCGCCCGTCGTATTGCCAGTCAAGGCATTGAAGGCAACAGGCCCCAGGTCGAGTTGGTTGGAGTCAGCACAAGTAGAGCAATTATCAATAATCATTACCGTAACGGCATTTGAGCCGTAATACGCAGCCGCGCAGGCCCCGCAAATTTCACCGCTCTGGTAATCCCCCCCGTAACTACTGGTTCCGGCAATAGCCGCGTAATAATTCGGATCAAAGGATCCGGAAGGATAACCACAGGCTCCCGTACCACCCAGGGTATAAGTTGTGGCGTGCGCGGAATAGGTGGTCGGACCTCCTCCAGTCGGACAAAGGTTCGCACTGCCAAGCACTTGAGCCATCAGGGGGGAAGTACTCGACGTCATTAACAAAAGGAAAACTATTCGAAGTTTAGAAAGGTCAAAACTTCTTAGATTTATTAAACAAGTTTTAAAGTCTAAATTCATTTTCCCCTTCAGCGCTTAAAGCTGTTAACCCAGTTGTTTTTGGGGGATATTTTTCTTTCCAATTTATTCAACCGCCTGGTACCAAAAAACGATGCAAGTAAAGTGTTGGTAAAGTTCAAAGTCCTGTTTAGTCGGGGCTTTGATAGAAAGGTAAAAAAGCGTTTTCTACATAGAAAAATATATCACTTTTCCCCCAAATAAGCCTCATTATCAACGCTTATTTGGGCAGAATAAGTTTCACATTAAACTCAAAGTGTTCGACGATTACTTTCACCCATCTAAATTATAAAATTTGGGACACATGGAAAAAAACTTAGACACAATTTCCCACCGACCTATCTACCAGCCAACCCAGTTCATGATTTTGCGGCGCTTGGACTTGGTCTATTTCATCACCTAATCTTTCACTTGCCCAACAATTGAAGCCTTTAATCGGAGAAAGGGGATTAATACCCGCTTCCCTTTTTTTCTCACGTCGAACTTGAATCGGGTTCCTTAATTCCTGCTGTCCCCCATTTACCAATCCTAATTTTGTTTGGCCATTCCGACAGCCTGATGGTCATCACCGCTTGGATCGACGCGTTCCTCTCCCTGGTTGTTTTTTGGAGGAGTACCAATGGAATTCTTTTGATCGTTCTCTAGGTTCTATACTTATCGACTTATCTTTCGTCAATGTTGGACAGGACTGGTATTGGGGCGGGAAATTCAGTTGTTGGAAACAGGCTTCCTTGCGGTTTTTCTTGTCCCCTTGGTCGATGGTCTACCCCTTCCCAAAACATCTCCACCAATACAAGTCATATGGCTTTTCCGTTGGCTTATCCTCCGAATTGCTCAAAAGATTCCTTGGGCTTTGACCGTCCTTGTGTTTTCTTTAGCATCACCCCGTTCTGAATCTCGTCCCCCCTCCCAAATGATGAATACTTCCTTTAATCCTCTTCATTTAGTGAATACCTACGGAGCCTTTGAGCCCGGACGGGAACGGCTTCAGTTGGTAATGGAAGGGGCCTCTGACCAGGTATTAACCGGTAAAACGAACTGGAAGGTTTACAATTTTAAATGCCAGCCGGGGAATCTCTATCGAAAACTCTGCTTCTGTGCGCACTACCAGTACCGCCAAGACTGGCAAATCTGATTCGTCACCATGTCCGAATCATCCCAATATTCCTGGGTCTTCAACTTGGCCTGGAAACTCTCCACAACGATCCAGGATATTGAGTTCTCTTGGTGAACAACCCATTTCTCAGTGAAACGCCACCCCATTTGCGAATCCGCCTTTTCCGGTACCGGTTCGCTCCTTTGAACCACCCAAATGGGCAATGGTGGTAGCGGACCTAATTGGGCCTTTGGCTTCCCCCAGTATCCACGCACGATGCTCAGCTTCAGAAGATTCTTATGGATTATGGGTGGTTATGAGGACAAAATTTCAGTTTTCTTTAAGAAAAAAGAGAAAAGATTTTAATTTTTAGCTTCCCAACATGTTTTAGTTTTCTGTTCCTAAATAATAAAACCCAGCTTCCTGAGAAGCTGGGTTTTATTGGTTTATTGGCTGGGAGACTTGGATTCGAACCAAGATAAGCAGATCCAGAATCTGCTGTCCTACCATTAGACGATCTCCCAATCAGAAAAAAACGATGGAAAGACGGGGATTGTAACACAAAACTGAAAATCTCCAATGGAAGAAAATGAACGGGACAGGGCTGAAAGTTCCTGCCTCTATTTTCAAATTTCTAGGGTAAAACTAATTTGAATCCGGCCGGACGATCGACATCATCGTTTGGTCATGATGTTCGCCATCGCGGAAAACATAGCTCTTGCGGATTCCTTCGATTTGGAACCCGGCTTTTTGAAGAGCGTTGAGGGAACGAACATTATATGCGGCTGAAACCGCACCAATGCGCTTATAGCCCAACTGGTCCAAGCCGTATTGAACCATGCGCTTAGCGGTTTCCGTTCCAATACCTTTTCCCCACCATTTCTTGTCTCCAATCAAGAACCCAAACTCAGCGGTCTTGTGAAAAGGGCGTTCGCTGTAAAATTCCGCGGTGCCGACAGGAAGCCATTTTCCTTCATCCTCGACCTCAATAACAAAGGACCGCGGGGGCTTCTCATCCTCGCCAGATCCCGATTTGGCGAACCATTTCTCCGCATCGGAGAAAGTCTGGTCGACAAAATGCACGTCGAAAAGACGACGCACCTCCGGATCGTTCCACCAACCCACGATTTGAGCCCAATCTTTCCGGCTAACGGCCCTCAAACGTCCCTTTTTTTCCCCCCGTTGAAAGACGAAATCTATGATTTGGTTGGACATGCCTTGTTCCTTTCAAAGAACCGTTGTGCTTTTCTTATTCGCTCATCCTGAATTTTAGAAGACACCGAGAATTGTCCCAAACCCTATTTTAACCCACAACCATAAAAATCAACGGAACCACAATAAGCTGTCTATCCTCAAACAGCCGGAATTCCAGAATGTTTAATCAATTGTATAAAACGCATCAAACGAACAATACAACGACCTTTTCCCAATATTTCAATAAGCTCAAACAAATTAGGACTAGTGGTTTTACCCGTTATTGCCAATCGCATTGGATGCACGAAATCGGCGAATTTGTGTCCGGTTTCGGCGGCTTTCTTCCTCAATTTCTCCTCTAGGCTCATAGCATTGAAGTCGAACGACTCTTCCAATATCCAAACAACCTGTTCCAAAAGGGGGATCGTTTCAGGAGTCATGTATTTAGCCAATCCTTGGGGATCGTAGGAATGAACCTCTCCCAGGAAATAGGTAAGTTGTTCCCCCACATCCGAGATTGTTTTCAAGCTGTTTTTGATCGTCCCCACCATTCTTCGAAGGGCCTGACCACCCTCCCTCATGAAATTCGCGTCAATGGCGTCAGCGTCCCAGAGATATTCCAAGCAGAGCTGGAAGATTCGTTCTTCATCCGCTTCCCGGATGTAGTGGCCATTAAGCCATTGAAGCTTCTCGAAATCAAAACAAGCCGGACTTTTGACGACCCTTTCCAAGGTAAACCGGCGAATCAGCTCGTCCTTCGAGAAAATGTCGGTTTTTCCATCGAAAGACCAGCCCAAGAGGGCAAGATAATTCATCATCGCCTCAGGCAGATATCCTTGTCGTTTGAACTCCCCTACCGAATTGGCTCCATGTCGTTTAGAAAGAGGCGTTCGATCGGATCCCAGGATCAAAGGAATATGGGCAAACTGGGGTGGCGTCAGGCCCAGGGCCTGATAAACGAGGATTTGTTTGGGGGTGTTGGAAAGGTGGTCGTCTCCGCGAATGACATGGGTCATTTCCATTAACGCGTCATCCACAGTCGCCACGAAATTATATGTTGGTTCCCCGCCACTTCGCACCAGGATGAAGTCGTCGATTTCCGAGTGATCAACCGTCACAACGCCTCGAATGATGTCGGAGAAAGTCGTCACCCCCTCTAGGATCTTGAGGCGGACGGAAAAGGGCATTCCCGCTTTCCGTTTTGTTTCCGCTTCTTCCTCCGTAAGGTTCCGACACTTCCCAGAATAACGATAGTTTTTGCCCAGGGCCTGGGCATTGTGTCTCTCGCCCTCCAGTTCTTTATAAGTACAAAAACAAGGATAGGCGTGACCCGAATTGATAAGCTTTTTTAACTGTTCGCGATAAAGGGGTCCACGTTCCGTCTGACGGTAAGGCCCAAAAGTTCCTCCCAAGGAAGGTCCTTCGTCCCAATCGAGGCCCAACCATTGAAGGTCCCGGATAATAGCTTCCTCATATTCGGGCTTGGATCTTTCCCGGTCCGTGTCCTCGACGCGAAGAATGAATTTTCCGCCATGGTGGCGCGCAAAAAGCCAGTTAAATAATGCCGTTCGGGCCCCTCCCACATGAAGGTACCCGGTAGGACTTGGAGCGAATCTGACTCGAACCTTTGACATGCCAGCTAATCCTTGCTATTTTTTTACCGTTTCGACTTATTCCTTAAAAACCGTTTTGTTGCCGCAAGCCCGGATGGTGATGTTATGCTAAGAAAGCCGCCAAATCTTGAAGGGAAAATTCCTTAATGAAAAAAATTATTCGTCCTCAAAATAAAAATAACAAGAGGACAAACCGGCGAGTGGTGATGGTCAAATCCATCAAGGGGCGGGTTGCCAATACCGCCAGTGACGGTAATATTTTCCGCGCCCAATTGGTTAATGTCAGCTTCACCGGGGCCCAGATTTACTCGAATAAAGCCATTGACAACAACACGGGCGTCTCATTGGAATTAGATTCGCTCGATGGCAGCCATTCAGTCATTTACCTGGGAAAAGTGGTTTGGGCACGAAAGAACCCAATGAAATCGATGGGGCGCTTCGCTTATGGAGTCAACTTCGAGAAAGTAACCCCTGAGCACATTCATTTTCTGGAAACCAATTACTCCTTATCCTCTCCCTCTGAATCTTAAAGCTCGCTATAGCGGGCGGAATTTTGAACAGGATACTTTTACGCCCCAGCCACCTACCGCAGATTACAAGGAATGAATATTTTTAACCCTGCGGTATAATTGCCTTTTTTAAGACTATCAGAACCTTTTTATGAAGGTCCTCCGTGTCCGCCGAATTCCCTAAGGCCTTCTGAAACTGGGGATTGATTTCCAAGGCTTTCTTGAATTCTTTCAAAGACCGGCTCACATCAAAACGGCACTTGATCAGATAAGCGGTCCCCAAATGGTGATGCAGGTCGGCATAATGCGGGTATTCTTCGATTACCTTCGTCAATTTATCGATGTATTGCTCTGTCATTTGAAGGTCGATTCCTTCACTTCCATATAAAAGTGTTAACGTAAAGAAAAAGATGATTTCATCGCCGATTCGAGGAACATATTTAGGGCGGACCTCAATAAAAGCCTGGAATGCTTGGGAATATTTCTTGTTTCGAAGATAATCCATCGCCATCAAATAAGCCCTGTTTCGAACCTTGGGGTTTAAAGTTGCCGCTGTCTCGGCTTCAGTTTTCGCCCTTTCGGAAAGCTCCAAAACCTTCCCTCCCTCCAGCTGATTGGAAGATTGCGCCAGATAACCTACACAGGCAGTGGCCAGTCTTAAGCGGGCATCCGCGTAACGTGGGTTGATTTGAAGAGCCTGGAGATAGCCTTGAACAGCCTCATCAAGCTCACGTTTATATAAGTGGGTGTTTCCAAGGTGGTAATAAATATCGGCAAAAGATGGACCCAACTCACGGGCCTGATTAAGGCTGGCAAAGGCGCCGTCATAATCCTCCATAAGGGTCAAAGCAATCCCGTAGTTTTTAATCGCTTGTAGGTGGCGGGGGTCTTGCTCAATGGCTTTGAGGAATTTCTGGCGGGAGTCTTCGTAGAAACCATTAGAGAGAAAGATAACTCCAATTTTCCAGCAGGCATCCGCCGTAGGTTTTTCGTCAATCTTCTTATTCAGGCGAAAAAGGGATTCTAGCTCCACCGAGCGGATTCGGTGGGTTTCCTGCAAATAGCGCTTAAGGGAATCATCATCCAATCCCTCAGGCAGTTCGACTTCCCGAAGGGAAATGGCCCTTCCACCCAGCTGAACAAGGGAGGAAATGCGGTTTTTCCCCGTAATGGGCGATGTCTCCAAGGTAAAGTTTTTTCCCTCAATTTCAATGAGGGAGGTTAAAGCTGCCGATTCCATTATTTTCCAAGTTCCGGATCTTCAAATCCTTCGCCCGGTGCCGCAAAAACCGGCTTGTCCCGGGTCGTTATAACTCGTCCCCGTTTTACGGGTTCAGGCTTTCTCGAACCCCTTTTTAATTGCCGCCTCAACATTCGGGAACGATTTCAATATCGTATTAAATTCCAAAAGTTCGAAAACCTCCGAAACTTCCGGATTCATGCCCACCAACACCAAATCACCCTTTTGGTTGCGGATACGCTTGATTTCACTGATAAAAATCCCCCAGCCAGCGCTACTGATATAATTCACATCCTTCAAATCCACCACCAGCTTGAACTTTTTTTCTCCCAATAGCGAAAGGAATTTTTTTTCGAATTCCGGAGCTGTGGTCGTATCAATGAACCCTTTAACGGAAAGAAGCGTGATATCCTTGTTTTGCGGATGCTCCGAAATATTAACCGAAATATTTTCCATGCTTCCTCCGAAAATTAGGGCCGATAGCGGCTTTATTATCACTGGCCTTTTAGACCCTGTCAACCTCGTTGACCTCAAGGGCTTTTCGCGCCTTCAAATCCTGCAAGCCCTTTCGTTTTAAAAAGGCCAGGACCAGTCGGTGTTCCACTTTTTGGGGAGGGGTAGTGCTTTTCCCAATCTCTTCCGTGATTCGTTTCGAATTGTATTCAGGATGCTCCCTCACGAGGGCCAGAACCGCCTGTTGCTGAGGTTGAGAAAGCTCCATCAACCCCGTCCGCTTGGATAAAACCGGTTTCAATCCCGCTCTTCCTTTCTCATCAAAAAGTTTTTTATACCGGTAATAAGTTTTAGGCGAAATGTTCATCTGACGGCAGGCCGACGCGATTGACATTCCTTTCTTCTCGACCAAATCGATCAATTTCTTCCGGAATTTGTATTCCACCTGCTCCACTTTCATTTTTTCTTTGATGGCGACGACGGTGATGTCATCATTCTGTTCGGCCCCACGGGTAAACTGGGCAATCGCCTCATTCAGTCTTTCCACAAACTCGGCCGGGGTGAGAGTCGAGTTCTCTTTAATGAGGCGGATAAGCCTTTCTTCTCCGAACTGCTCTTTCTCGGGGTTCATGGCTTCCGTAATACCATCCGTATAGATGATGAGCATATCATTTTTTTCAAGACTGACTTTCTGGAGAGTCATGTTTTTGACGAACATATCTGCTTCCGGAAGATCGATTCCAACCGGGAAACCTTTGGGCTTGAGGAAATAAACCTCTTTAGTTTTTTCCCGATAGAGGATCATCGGGTTGTGCCCCGCGCTGGCAAAATTAATGGAACGATCCCGGGAATCCAAAATAATGTAAAACATGGTTACGAACATGCCCCGCTTCATGTCGGAGGTGACATGTTGGTTGACCTTTGCCAACACATCAGAGGCCGACCAGTTTCCCCGGGCTTCCAGCCTCATGGCGGTACGAATCATGGTCATGACGAGAGATCCTGGGACGCCTTTGCCCGAAACGTCCGCTACCACGATGCCCAAAGTCGTGGGATCCACCCAAAAAAAGTCGTAATAGTCACCGCCCACTTCCTTAGCCGCCCGGTAGGTGGCCCCGATCTCATAACCCTCTATTTGGGGGAAGGAGGCGGGCAAAAGGGTATGTTGGATTTCCTGAGCCACCTGCATTTCCTTTTGGAGGCGTTCCTGTTCCACAAGCCCGACCTGGGAATCCTGGATTTTGACCGTCATTTCGTTAAAAATCTTGGCCAATAGGCCGAATTCATCCTGGCTTTCCACCTCGATCTTTGCGTTGAGGTCTCCCTGGCTTACGGCCTGGATGCCTTCCAGTATCTTCTGGAAAGGCCGGATGAAGATTCGGGAAAGAAGGTACAACCCCGCAATGCTGATAACGGCGATCCACAACATTAACCTTTGTATATCGGCCCTAATCCGGGTGTTCAACTGGTGCAGGGACTCATCCGTGACACCCGCATGAACCTCGCCAACTGCCTGACTTCGGAAAAAAACGACGGAGGCATAATCCGTCAGGGGCCCTTCGTCAGCGGAAATTCGGAAAATTTGAACACCTGAAACTCGTTTAATTTGAACTCCCGGAAGTGGTTTGTAAGGTTTAAAAAGCTGGCTTAAATCGGAATGGGCAAGGTATTTCCCTTCACTTCCGACGATAAAGACGTAACTCAAGACTCTTTCCTTGTCTTCCTCCTGCACTTCCCGGATAAGGTGGTTCAGTTCCAAGTCATTTTTTAGGACGACAGGGCTCCCCGCATCAGCGGCGATGGCCTGGAGTAAAGTGGTAACTTTGCTCTTTTGCTGGTTGAGAGTGAAGGTTTGCTGGCGGTTGATCAGGTAAAAATAAGCCGTAAGGGTAATCAATATAACCAGGACGGCGGAGCCCAAGGAGAACTTTGCCGAAACTGAATAAGTTCCCTTCTTGAGGCCCAGTTCCTTGGGGGGTGCCTTCGAGAGTCGGCGAGAAAGGATTAGCTCATTGCGGTCCTGGTAGGACTTATATTGGACCCGATTCATGACCTTTTTGATAAGCCAAATGCCTAAGCCGCCTTTTTTCCCGATATCGACGTAATGGTTGAGATCGGGGTCCTTGACGCTCCTGAAATCAAACGGAGTGCCGTAATCGATAATCTTTATTTTCAGGTCCGTGAAGCCGATCCCCATCTCCAGCGTAATCTTCCCGCCTTCCTTTCCCTTGTAAGCGTGCCGAATGATGTTGCTGCAAGCCTCGTCAATGGCCAGCTTGATGTTGGAGGTTTCCTTCGGGGTACAACCGGCGGCGTCGCAGACTCGCTGGACGAAGTCCTTGATGGTCAGAAGCTCAATATCCTTGGCTTCCACCTCCAAGCGGTAGTTTCTCCGCTTGGGTTCCAAGGGAATGTGGGAAACAATCCGGGTGAAGAATTCGTAGAGATTCAAGGCCTATCCCCCGATTTGTTGCCAGAGGAAACCGCAGGGTGGGGCGGAGCCTTTTCACTGAGACGGGTTTTCGCTTCCTCGATATTTCGGCGCACTAGATAATTTTTAGGATTTTTTTCCAACAGACTCTCCCAGGCGTCGATGGCTTTCTGGTATTCGCCATTCATATAATAATCCACTCCCTTGGCGTAGAGGGCCGTTAATTCCTTGGGCATGGTTTGCAAAGGTTGATAATAACTTTGGGCGTCATGGTAGAGATGTTCCACGTCTCGGTAATGAGGGTCCACCTCATAAACCGTCTGAAGATATTGAACCGCCAGCCCAAAATCTTCTTGGCTATAAGCTTCCACTCCTCGCGTGTAATTGGAGGAGATCAGGGTTTTTTGATCGACCTGCTTCAGGAGTTCTTTGGCACCCTTATTACTGGGGTCCAGGCTAAGGACCTTTGCAATATAGGGCAGGGCTTTCTCAAAGTCTCCTCGGCTCATAGCGGAACGCGCAAGATCCAGTTGGTCTTGGACGGCATTTTTGCGTTTTCGTTGAAGATCCTGGAGCGAACGGGATGCTTCGCCATCATCGGGAAATTCCTTCAATACATCCTCCCAAGCTTTGATGGCGGGGTCATAATCCTTTGCCGCCGTATAACCACGGGCCACCGATTTCAAAAGATCGAGCTTTTGAGTTTGAAGGGGATCGATGTAACGCCCGAAACGATAGCTCAATGAAAAACGGTGGAGTGCGCCTAAATCGCGCTCGTTAAAGGCATAATCCAGTTGAAAATCCGATAACCGCAGACCCACGCCCACCGTCGGGCTCACACCGTCGAAACCCGCCCTCGCGAAGACCGTTTGGTTCCAGCCGTACTCCATCCCGCCTTTGACGAGGTTGGTTCCGCCGTCCTGCACCTCCCCTTCGGTGGTCAACCAAAGCTCGCTAGTGGAGGAGGGAAACCGGTAAAGGTAGGAGAGGGCGGGGCGATAGACTCTTAAAGGAACGCTGGGATCCTCGAAAAGTTTGGTTTGAGGCTGAAGCACGTTGGAGGCCGAAAAACCCAGGGTAATGTTTTTATAGCCGATTTGGCTGAAATCCTGCGGGTTATCCGAAAAGTGGTAAAGCAGGCCCAAATCCAATCCAACTCCGCTACCCTGATAGGAATCCAGCTGTTCGAATTCATATTTCACGGTACCGCCGACGTCCAAACCTTCCACGGCGCGGAAACCGTAGCCTAAGAGTCCTTGCCATTGCTCATCGGAAAAGGTGGAAAGGGCCAGGACATTGTTCTGGGTTTGAAGAATATTGGAAACCCCCAGACGGGCAACCGCCAGTCCGAAACTGCTGTGGAGAGTGATCGGATTGAAATAACCTAGAGCATCGTAAAGGGTATCCTGGAATAAAGGCGCATGGAAGGTGAGAATCTGGTGTTCATCCAGGGTGGCCAGCACCGCAGGGTTTTCGAAGAACCCATCCCCGTCGCCCGTGATCGCCGCTCCAGTGTTTCCCATCCCAAGCATTCTGGCGGACCCTCCCAAGCTGAAGGGTGATACCACTCCGCCGGTGGCCACTTGGGCCCGGACAATCCCGGGGATAAGAATCATTGCCAAAGCACAAAGAGCATTTGAAAGTCGCCTGACAACTTCTGTCTTTCTCATTTTGAACGGTTTTAACCTAGAGCCGCGAACTTTAAACCGTGTAATTTTTCGCATCATCTCACCACCGCGATTTTAAGCATGTATTTTTGGCCGTCGACGATTAGTTGAGCGTAATAAATGCCATTTAACACATAAGCTCCCATCCCGTTCCGTCCGTCCCAAGAAACCCTCTGCAATCCCGCCTGAAGGGTTTGGTTGTCAATCAAGGTCGCCGTCCTTTCGCCCATGACATCATAGAGCACTAAAGAAACAGTGGATGCGGACTGCAGGTTGAACTCGATGGTCGTGCTTCCCTGCCCAGGGTGGAACGGATTGGGATAATTACCGTAGGTACTTGTCACGTCAGTCGCCCTGAATAGCATGAGATTAGAATTCATGGGAAAGCCGGTGGAATCACCGAAGGTCGTGAATCCTACTGGACTACCAACCGAAGCGTCTTGAGCGACGATACCGGTTTTTCCCAAGCTTAGCCTTACGGTTTTTGCCGAAGCATTGGCCAGGATATCGGCAGTCACGGTCAAAGCTAGCGAGTTGGATCCAGCATTAACCGTGATTGGGCCAGGAAAAACAGCGGTAACCGGGCCTATGAGACTGGTATTAACGGTGATCGGCAGGGCCCCTCCCGTTAGGATCAGGTTCTGGAAAGCCGTGTCCATCGCAACGCCAACTCCGTCCTGGTCTTCTGCATTCAGGGTCAAACTATTGATCTTGATGGCATCGGTCCCTTGTTGCACCGAAAGATTAAAGGTAAGCACTTCGACTCCATTTTCACCCAAGGTCACGGTGGAAAGGTTCGGCGAACCATGAACCACGTTCAACAGCGTGCTGTTGACCCCCGGCAATATGGTAATCGTGTCGCTAGTGCCCGTTGAAGGGGGAGCCGTGTTTGGATCCGTTGCAGTCAAGGTTTGACCGCCTTCAGTGAGGAAAACCACAGGATGGGTGGCGATGCCTCCCGTCAGGTTGGCCGAACCCTCGGGTGGAGCGGCCGCGTCGCTCGTGGTGAAGTTCACTGTATCTATGATTGTGCTGATCAAGTTGAAGTACTTATCAACGGCGTTAACTGTGGCGGTCACAAAACTTCCTGCCTCCACCGAATTGGGGGTTCCAATCCGCCCCAAAGGATCGGAGAAGGGTTTACCCGGATCCGAAACCTGATTAGGCAACAAGACCTGAAGCTTGGAATAAGCGGCCGGCGAAACCGCAATAGCCTGCGAAACCGAGGGGTTGGCAATGGACGAAAGGACCGTTACCTTCAAGTTCGGGTTCGAGGTTTCCACCTTGTATCCGGTGTAAAAGAGTGTCAGGGAAACGGCTCCGGCCGGGAGGGTACAAGAAGTGATGGTTGGCCCGCCTGAAGAAAGCGAGAAACTGTAATCGCCTGTAGTACTAGATGTCAAATCCATGGTTACGGCCGTCGGGAAAGCCACCGTAACTCCATTTGAATTAAGAACTTGGACCGTAAAGCTCGTAGTAACTCCTGCGGTAAATGGAGGAATGGGCGTCAGGAAAAGCAAATGGTCGGGTGGCAAGGGTGTCGATGTCGGAGTGGGGGTAGCGGTGCTGGTGGGGGTTGTGGTGAAGGTATTGGTAGCCGTACTTGTCGCAGTACTGGTGGTTGTGTTCGTGGCCGTATTCGTAGCGGTGGCAGTAGCGGTATTTGTCGCCGTGTTAGTAGCCGTATTCGTCGTGGTATCGGTAGCCGTGTTGGTCGCTGTGTTAGTAGTCGTGTTCGTGGCGGTATTGGTCGCCGTAAGCGTCGCGGTATTGGTGGCCGTGTTCGTCGTTGTGTTCGTAGCCGTGTTCGTCGGCGTATTAGTTGCTGTTTTTGTCGCCGTATTAGTGGCCGTGTTCGTCGCCGTATTGGTTGCGGTATTCGTGGCCGTGTTGGTCGCAGTGTTGGTAGGAGTGTTAGTCGCCGTATTGGTTGGCGTGGCGGTGGTCGTGTTCGTCGTTGTGTTCGTAGCCGTGTTCGTCGGCGTATTGGTTGTGGTATTTGTCGCCGTATTGGTAGCCGTATTCGTCGGCGTGGAAGTCGGCAGGGACTCCGTGACTGCATCTCCTCCAATCGGCAGGACTGAGACAGCTATTGGCTTTCCGCTCGTGGCCCCCGTTCCCGTCAACCCTCCCACCCCAACTGTTACCGCGTAACTCCCTGCCAATTGGGTCACTGAAAAATCGTAGGTCACCACATAGGTTTGCGGCGCTGACGCGATCCCCCGCATCTCTTTCGGCGCCAACCCCAGCGTCAAGGGCGCCGATCCCACCGCGTAGGTCCCACCCGTCACTTGCTCTGTTGTGTCAAAGAGTTTCACCTGAGCTATTCCCGTTGCGTCGTCCGCCGTTCCCGTTGTCGTCCCCGTCAACACCAAGGACAGGAAAGACACCGCTTCCGTCGTGCTGTTGTTCGTCACCTGGAATTTCATCACCGTCACTCCCGACGTGCCAGGGATCACCACGGGATCCACAGGGGTCCAGATCGACACTATCCCTACCGGCGGATCAATCGGCGTGGAGGTAGCTGTATTCGTAGCTGTGTCGGTGGCGGTATCCGTCGTCGTAAGCGTCGCGGTATTGGTAGCGGTGTTAGTCGCCGTATTGGTGGCAGTGTTCGTGGCCGTATTCGTCGGGGTGTTCGTTGGCGTATTCGTCGCCGTGTCTGTTGCAGTATTCGTCGGAGTATTGGTAGTGGTGTTCGTCGCGGTGTTAGTCGACGTGCCCGTAGCAGTATTCGTAGGCGTATTCGTAGTGGTATTCGTGGCCGTATTCGTCGCGGTATTAGTGGCGGTATCGGTAGGCGTGTTCGTTGTCGTGTTGGTCGCCGTGTTCGTCGCCGTAGCGGTCGGGGTGGCAATCGTGATCGTCACTCCATTAACAGGCGCACCTGAGACTTGGAGTGACCGTAGTGAGGTCTGTCCTATCCCTTGTACATCCGTTCCGAGTAAAATCGCCGTCGAATAGGTTCCTTGTGGGGCGGTTGTCGAGAAGTCATAAGCAACCGTATAGGTTTGGGCGGCTGTAGCCGAAATAATGTCCACAAGCGGTAATCCCAGCGTCACGGCCCCATTGTCGGCGGAATAAACACCACCTTGCACAAAATTTCCCGGAACAAGAGCCGTACCCCTATACAAACTCACTTGCGTTAAGCCTGTCAGATCATTTCCCGAGCCACTCGCCGTGAATTTTATGCCGGTTAAGCTGATTGCCTCTTGTGGGCTGCTGCTGTTGTTGCTGACCACCACCTCCAAAACTGGCACATTGACCGCTCCAGGGATTTGAGTTGAACCAACCAGAGTTGGAACTCCAGTGGCAATACTTACGGCCGGCTGGGAAGGAGTATTGGTCGTCGTGGCCGTTGGAGTGTTGGTTGTGGTGTCCGTGGGTGTTTCGGTGACAGTACTAGTAGTGGTGTTCGTCGCCGTATCAGTCGCGGTGTTAGTGGCAGTATACGTGAGCGTGCTCGTGGGTGTATTGGTAGCCGTGTTAGTGGTTGTATTTGTGGCAGTGAAGGTCGCCGTGGCTGTCGTGGTGAGGGTCGGCGTGTTCGTCGTCGTATTGGTCGACGTATAGGTAGCTGTGTTCGTAGCGGTAAATGTCGCAGTACTTGTCGGGGTGAGGGTGGTTGTGTTCGTGGCCGTATTCGTCGGTGTATTGGTCGTCGTATAGGTTGCCGTACTGGTGGCCGTGTTCGTGGGGGTATTAGTGGTGGTGTTGGTCGCCGTACTCGTGGCCGTGGACGTCGGTGTCGCAATCGTAATGATCGCCCCTCCAGCCGGTACCCCTGTCAATTGGATTGGCCGGCCGCTGGTTTGGCCTGTTCCTTCCGCCCCCACTAGGCTAACCGCATATGCTCCCGTCAAGGCCGAACCCGAAAAATCATAGGTCAAAAGGTAGCTTTGGTTCCCCCCGGCCGCCAGAGTATCCAATGCCGGTGCTCCCATGGTCACAAAACCGTTGGCTCCTGAATAAACCCCTCCACCCACCAGGGTCGATCCCCTAAACAGCTTTACCTGCGTTATCTGGGTGGCATCCTGCCCTGAAGCTTGGAATATCAGGTCCTTCAACGCCACCAATTCACCGCTGGTGTTGGTCACCGCCACTTGCATCACCGACACCCCCATGGCTCCCGGTATCTGCGTGGAATCCACCGGCGGCGTCACCCGCGCTATGTTCACCACTGGCTGGGTAGGCGTGGAAGTGGCTGTATTCGTGGCAGTGAGGGTCGCTGTGACCGTCGGGGTGAGAGTCGGAGTATTCGTCGTCGTATTTGTAGGGGTATTGGTGGGGGTATTGGTCGGCGTGAAGGTTGGGGTGTTTGTACGCGTATTCGTTGTCGTTTTTGTGGCTGTGTCGGTAGCCGTATTAGTGGTGGTATTGGTTGCGGTATTCGTCGCCGTAGGTGTCGGAGTGGCAATTGTGATAGTTGCGCCGTCGAGGGGTGGTCCGGATACGGTCAAGGGCATGCCCGATACCTGTCCCACTCCTTGTACAGCCGCCCCGCTCTGCAAATTGGCGACGTAAATCCCCGCAGGTGCCGTACTCGAAAAGTCGTATTCCACTGTATAAGTCTGCGCCGCCGAAGGCGACCCGGCTGCCCCCAGCGTATCCAGCGGGAATCCGCCCAATGTCACCAGACCGCTCCCGTTATAAGTCGAACTGGCCAATAGGATTGTTCCTTTCATCAAATTGACCGCCGTGATTCCAGCAGCGCTGTTGGGCCCGCTGCCATCCACCGCTGTCAAAACAACGTAATTCAAGGTCACCACCTCGTTGCTCTGATTGGTCACCGCCATTTGCATGGCCGCCACGTCCATCGCTCCAGGTATCTGGGTAGAATTAGGTGGTTCCCCGCTTCCCGGGTTAACCAACACCGCCGGATCCGTCGGGGTGGAAGTGGCTGTATTCGTAGACGTATTGGTTGCCGTATTCGTGGTCGTGTTGGTCGGCGTGTTCGTCGTCGTATTAGTGGGCGTGTTCGTCGCAGTATTAGTGTCCGTAAAGGTATTGGTGGGAGTGTTTGTGGGGGTAAAGGTGGGGGTGACAGTGGGCGTGTAGGTGGGGGTGTTGGTGAGGGTATTCGTCGGCGTATTGGTGACCGTCGGTGTAGAAGTGCAGGCGCCTATGGATACGCTGAAATTATTGACGATTGCCGTTCCTGTTACGCCAGCAGCCGAGGAGGTCGCGATGCCCACGTAATAGGGATAGGGCATGCTTAAACTCGAACCACCGGAACTCTCGTTAAAACCCACCTCGTTCCAATTGACGCCATCGGGGGAATAATAACCCGTGAAATTATCCTGTTGCCGAACCAACCGGACATAGCCCACTGAGGGATTGGTATAGTTCCCATCGTTGAATGGAATTTCTGAGCCACCACTATCCGTGTATTCAAAGTCATATATGCCGGAATTAGTCGCACATATGTAAGCCATCAAAGTAGTTGGACCAAGGCTGGACCTCATCATAATCCCGCACTCACCGTCCGGGCTCGAGGTAGGAACGGCATTAATTTGCAGGGTTATGTCACTGTCTTCTGACACCTCCTGGTAAATGTAGTAGAAAGAGTCGTTGGGAGGATCTACGGCGTTTACGAAACCGATGCCATTCCCAGACGCCGTGATCGTGAGGGCGGACCCAATGGTTTGGCCCACGCCTGCGGTGGAATCGTCGACATCTGCAGTTAACCAAGGCGGCATGGCCAGGTTGCCCGGTGTTGTAAAAAGATCACTTAAAAGACATTGGGCTGGAACGGAAGAAGGAACAATGGCTTGTAGGAAAACGAACAAAGCAAGAGGGTAAAGTGATTTTAAGGTTTTTGTCATAACAGCCAGTCAAGATGGAAATTTGGATGAATTTTGGAATTATACCTTTATTTCATGTGAAACCGATAAAAAAGGCCGTAATTTCATCGTTACAACCGAATCATTTCCCCTGTAATTCCCTGCATTTGGCCGTTAATTCCTTCATATCCTCCCAAACATCCTTTTTATAGCCGTCAAACCGCAAGAGGGCGGCTGGGTGATAGGTCACTCGAAGCGGAATTCCGTCAAAATCATGCCATTTATTGCGTAGTTTCCCCACCGAGTCTTTCGTTTTGAGAAGGGCCTGGGCGGCACTGGCCCCCAATGCCATGATTAACTTTGGCTTAATAATTCGGATTTGCTCCTCCAGGTAAGGACGGCATTGTTCAACCTCCTCGGGCAAGGGGGGCCGGTTTCCGGGTGGACGGCACTTCAAAACATTGCAAATAAAAACGTCCAACCTCTTCCACGTTTTGGTGGATTCGATGATCTTCGTCAACAGCTGGCCCGCCCTCCCCACAAAGGGGAGCCCCTGGGCGTCCTCATCCGCACCCGGAGCTTCGCCTATAAACACAACTTCCGCTTGGGGATTCCCGCTTCCAAAAACAAAACTCTTACGGGTTTTCCCTAAGGGGCAGTTTTGACATTCGTGAATATCCCGGTCAAAAGCAATCATTTCCATTGCTTGAATCGTGTCGGGGGAGGTAGACAACCATTTTGGAAGGCCACTTGTAACTGAAACTTCAGTGGAGAGCGAAACAGGCTGAAATTCCTTCTCCGGTTCCAAAGTGACCGGACTAGCCGCTTCAGGAGATTCGACTTCGACGGTTTTCCCTTCAACGGGTAACGACGATACATACCGGATGCCCAGCCGACGGCAAAGTTCCAAGTGAGATTTAAGACTTTTCAACTCTTTATATGTCCTTTTGTAACCAACAAGCCTAAAGTCCTAAAGAAATTTCCCCGTAATGGCGATTTGGTGCAAAAGACCGCCAGACACGATCCGATCCATCAAAAGGGTATAATCGAATTCCAGCAACCCGTCGCCAGCGGACCCAAGTGGCGCCAGTATTCCAAACCCAGCGGTTGGATTCAGGGAAAAAGTCCCCCCCGAAATTCCACCGGTAATATCTCCCGCCCAACATCCACCCCTCAAAGCCAAAACCTCCATCGGGCGCCACTCGATCCCCAGTCTGGGCTGAAACCCGAGGTCGGCGCTCCAATCCAATTCGCAGTTCAATTTGGCGTTCAATTGCTCGTCATGTTGGGCCACACCGGCCTTTACGGTAATGGGGACGATGTTTTCCGTTGAATTGTCATAGTTAAAAATAGTGAAGGGGTCTTGAATCATTAATCCGAGAGTCGTGTATTGGGTCAAACGGTATTGGAGTCCCAAATCCTCCCCAAAACCAAATCCGTTATAGTTATCGAAATTTTGCGTCTCGATCTTGATATTCCCGCCTATCGACCAGCGCGGACTCAAGCGGAAAGCCACCGAGACCAAATAAGTCATTTCCAGGTCGCCAAAAACGCTGTCAGGGGTGAGGGAAGGTCCCACGCGGGCCTCAATATTTCCGCCGGCGCTGTAAATAAAGGAGGAAATTCCATAAAAAAAGAAGTCCCGGAAACCGTTGGCCAAAGTGAAGTAATTTAGCTGTTGGCCCAGGGGCAGCAGGGTGTATTGATCCTCTATTTGAAATCCCCTTAATCCGCTTAATCCGGCGGGATTCCAAAATCCACAGGCCGGGTCGTTCCGATCCGCCACGGCCGCATCGCCCATGGCGTTTTGAACGCCGCCCGCGCCCAGTTCCAGGTAGGCCGCAGGCCGCTGCCCGCCTTGTTGATCGGCCATGGCCCCCGTTGCCGCCAAAAAAACAACCATGGACACAGCGGAATTTCGAATGAATGATTTCACTTGCTTCCCTGTATAAGGGCGATTTTGTTCCGGCCTACTTTCCCATTCACGTTCACACTGTAAAAATAAATCCCCGTCACAACCGGCTGGCCAGCCCCGTTGCGGCCGTCCCAAGAAACGTAATAGGACTTGAACTGGGGGTTGGAAGGATTGTCGTCCAATTGGCTCGAATCATAGTTCTTATGAAACACCAATTCTCCGGAAGCGTCACAAATCGTTAATTCGACTGGAGCCGGCTGGCTGATGGCGATGGTGATATTGGTGGTCCCGTTGGTTTTAGTGTAAAAGGGATTGGGGCTGTTGAAGGTTTCCAGGTAAGGAGTCACTTGTCCTCCACCGTTACCGGCGTTCAAGAGAGCCTGGTAAATGTTCAAACGGCCGTACCCCGTTTGGGGATTCCATCCCTTGTTTCCGTTCAAGCTGTCGGTATTGTTGATGATGGCCTGGATTACCTGGGTATTGGTCAAGTTAGGATAAACGGACATGAGAAGCGCTGCGGCACCGGAAACAAAGGGAGTGGCAGCAGAGGTTCCGGCGGCGGTCCCGAAATTCGAGTCACCAAGCGCAGTGACGAACCCCCCTTCCGAGACTGCGGCCGCCGAAAGCGGACATAAAAAATCGCTAAATATATCCGTTTCTGGGTGAAAGCCAAGATTTAAAGCGCCGTCCCCATAACCACCGGGAGCAACCAGTTTCAAATTAGCTCCACCGTTGGAGTAAAACGCCAAATTGTCGCTTTGGTCCGTGGCCCCCACCGCAACAACCGGAGGGTAAGCCGCCGGATAATCCACCGGCGCTAAATTCCCGTTGGAAGAATCATTTCCGGAGGCGGCCACAATCACGCAATTGTTGGCCAGGGCGTTGTCCAAGGCTTCTTGTTCAGCCTGGTCCAAACCGTCCGCAGTAGGGGAACCTAATGAAAAATTTAAGACTCTGGCCTTGTGCGCCACGGCGTAATCGGTACCCGCCACAATGCTGTCCGTAGTGCCGCCGCCCGTGCAATCCAAAACCTTGACCGCCAGCAAAGTGCATCCAGGGGCGACCCCCGCATAACCGCTTGTAGTAGCCGTAAAAATGCAACTACCGGTTTCTGGATTCACGCTAGTCCATTCCGCGCCAATAATTCCCGCGACGTAGGTCCCGTGCCCGAAATCATCTGCGCTAGCATAGGTCGCTCCAAAATCCGTCACTGAAGAACCGCAAGAGCAGGATGGGTCCTGCTCTTGAACGTCACAAATGGCGTTATAACCGATTGCAGGAACGGTTCTCAGGTCGGGGTTGTTCCTTGAAATACCCGTATCCAAAACCGCCACCGTGACCGAAGCACTACCTGCCCCAGGTGGTGTAATACATGTAGAAACTAATGCCCAAGCCTGTGGCGCTTGAATTTTTGTAAAAGGCCAATTAGCGAAAACCGAAACTCCATTCTGATTCGGAACTGGAGTTGCGTAGTATTGGTCGGTTGGGGGGCCGCAGGCCAAAGCGTAATACCGGTAATTGGGCTGGGCATATTGGACGGACGGGTCGTTTTTCATTTGATTTACGGCGGTTTGGATATCCAATCCCGCCTTAAGCTTGATCTTCACCAAAGTAGGGTGGGTTAAGGGTTGGGATGCCCCCACGGAGGCCATGGCCTTGGCCCGGTCTTGAAGCGATGCGTTGTCCTTGAACCGGACCAGGATTTCACCGGGTACAAAAGGTTCCTTACCTTTAAGACTGGCAATCTTGCCCCAAGCAGGAAAGGCAAAGGCACAGACCATCAATGCCAGAAGAATCGGAACTTTTTTACAGAACATACGCTCAAGCCTTTTTCGGGGAATACCAATGACGCTAAGGCTACACCAAATCCAGGATTTTTTCTGCTAAATGGCTCTTTAAATCTTTTTTAAACCGGATGGTCTTCTTTTGCTTTCGGCTGAAAACAACCAGTTCGTTTTGGTCGGAATCGAATCCTGTCCCGGTTTTTCCCACGAGGTTGGCCACCAACAAATCGCAAGGTTTTCTTTTCCATTTGGCCATGGCGTTTTCCTCTAAATGGTCCGTTTCCGCGGCAAAGCCGATGACTGTCTGTAATGGCTTTTTCCGTCGTAATATATCGGCCAATATGTCCTGGTTTTTCTCCAATTGAAGGGAAAGCCCGCCCACTGTTTTTTTAATCTTGACCTTGGATAATTTTCGCACCCTGTAATCTGAAACCGCAGCGGCCATAACGACCACATCCATGGATGGCAGGCATTTCAGGACTTGGCCGTGCATTTGGCTGGCGCTTTCCACCGGGATGACCTTTGAAACGGGTGGGGGAATCAAACGAGTGGGACCGGTGATAAGAATGACTTCGGCCCCCCTGTTCAAGGCGGCCTGGGCCAGGGCATACCCCATTTTTCCGCTGGACCGGTTGGTGATCATCCGCACCGGGTCAATGGGTTCCTGGGTGGGCCCAGCGGTGACTAAAACCTTCTTTCCGTTCCAATCCCCGAAATGCCTGAAGTAACTCTCCGCTTGAAAGGCGATTTCCGAAGGTTCCGCGAAACGTCCATCCCCTACTTCCCCACAGGCCAAATGCCCGCTGTCAGGCCCCAAAAAACGCAGTCCTCTTTCCTGTAGAATTTTTCGGTTGTTGAGAACCGCCGGATGGTTCCACATCTTGACGTTCATGGCGGGCGCGACCCAAATAGGACATGTGGCGTAGAGGCAGAGGCCAGAAAGCAGGTCATCGGCCAAACCCAAGGCCAGCTTTGCCAGAAAATCTGCGGAAGCGGGTGCGATCAAGGCCAAATTCGCCGCCTTGGCGTATTCGATATGGGGAACAACCGCCATCGGATGGCTTCCGCTGGGGGTGCCGGGCGGAATGGGCGTGGAACCCTTAAACAAGCTGGTCCAAACGGGGGAGCCTGAGGCTTTGACGAGGGCTTTTTTCGGAACTAGGTGGGAACCGGCGTTGGTTAAGACCACCTTTACATCGGCGAACATCTTCAGCATTCGGATAAGTTCAACGGACTTATAAGCGGCCACGCTTCCGGTGACGCCTAAGAGCACTCTGGGTTTGGATCGGGCTGGATTCATCGAAAACCGGCCGCCAGTAAACAGCTTTTAGTCCACGAGAAGACAACATGATGTTTCACTGCCGACAGCCAGGCTCTCTTATTCTTCTTCTTTTTTCTTCTTCTTGGGGGGGACAGGCGTATTGGTATAAGTCACTTTGCCCGACATGAATTCGTTCAGTGATTGGAGGATCACTTTTTCGGTGTCCACAGTCAGGTTGTGTTTCTCGGCGCGGTCCAACAGTTGGCGGGCGCGTTTGGAGACAGCTAAAACGGACATATACTTATTCTCAATAGATTCAAGGGTCGGGGTCTTTTTCTCGTCGGCCATAATTTCTCCTGTTGTTCGCGGTCTAGTGTGAGAGGGTGGATTATACTCAAAACCCCCTCAAAATCGTAATGCAAAACGTCTGATTTTTCGCAATGTGACGAAAGGATTGGGGCTAACTATATGCTTTTGTCTCCTTTAAGCCTCATTTCGAGGCCGCCACAACACTAGACTCGTACACTTTGACGGGCATTTTTAATAATTTTAAGAACGTCGAAGAGCGCCTTGTCGAGACTTTCATTCACAACCTTGTAATCGTACCGACGGCCCTCCCCAATTTCCCATCTGGCGTTTTCTAAGCGGAGTTTCAGGCCGGCGGGATTCTCGCTTTGTCGGCCCTCCAGCCGTTCCTTGAGTACCGAAAAGGATGGCGGCTTTAAGAAAATCAGTACGGCCGCGGGATTCCTGGCCTTGATAGCTTTTCCACCCTGCACGTCAATCACGAATAAAACATCCTTCCCTTCTTTCATTCGCCCCTCAACCCAATGACGGGGGGTGCCATAGAAATGGCCGTGCACGCGGGCCCACTCCAGGAACTCTTTTTGAGCGGCCATAGATTTGAACCGCGCGGGAGTGACAAAAAAATAATCCCTCCCATTTCTCTCCCCTTGGCGGGGTTTTCGGGTGGTGCAGGAAACCGATCGGATGATATTTTTATCCTGTTTCAATAACCGCTTGGCGATGGTCGTCTTCCCTCCCCCCGACGGCGACGACAAAACGATCATTAGTCCTTTTTTGTTTTTATACTTGGGTTTGCCATGGTTCATTTTAAAAAGTTCTTCATTCAATGTTCTGGATTTGTTCTCTCAATTGTTCCAACAGCTCTTTTAGCCGGACAACGCTTTGGGCCATCTTGGAGTCCGCGGACTTGGAACCTACCGTATTGGCTTCCCGGTTCATTTCCTGAATCAGAAAATCAAGTTTTCGTCCTACACTCCCCTTGTCCTTCAATGTTTCCTGCAGAGCTTCAAGATGGCTATCAAGGCGGGTCAGTTCCTCAGCGATGTCATGCCGCTGGAGGGTGACGCTTTCTTCGGTGGAGAGGCGCATCTGATCCTGGAGAGGCACGGGGAGGAATTCAGAGATTTTCTCGCGGAAAGCTTTCAGCTTTTCAGCCATTACAGCTTTGTGCCGGCTCCGGATCTGTTGGACCACTCCCGAAATATCCCGAGCCCTCTCCAACATGTCCTTCCCCAGCCTCGATCCTTCCGACTGTCGCATTTTTTCCAAGGCTTTTAAGGCCTCTTGTACCGCCTCGATGACCGCTTTTTTTTGTTCCGACTCCTGTCGTTCCTCCTCCACCACCGAAAGAACGTCGGGCATCCGAAGGACGGTTTCGATGGAAAGTTCACCTTTGATTTTGAACCGGGTTGCGGCTTTCTTTGCCGCCTTCAGGTACTCGGTGATCAGGTCTTCGTTGATTTGAACGGTCCTGGATCGCGACGGTGAGAGGTCTTTCAGGAAAAAATCCACCTTGCCCCGGGTGACCGAGGCCAGGATCATCTCCCTCAAATCCGGTTCCATGGATTGGTAAGACGCTGGCAGTTTCACCGAAAGGTCATGGTATTTATGATTGACGGTCTTAATTTCCGCCACTACTTGCACGGTCTTGGTTTGCCCTGCGCCGCGTCCGAAACCCGTCATACTCCGCACGAAAACCTCCAAAGAAAAATTTAGATAGTCACAGGGTACATATCCAAACAACCCATTTCAATTGAGAAGTCGGAACAGAAGGTTAGGGGGAGGTTGTGCTGATTGGTGTTTCAGTCGGATTTTCCCCGGTATCGGCAGAAGTAACCGTTGGGGTATCCGTCGGTGGAACATCTGTATTGGTAGTCGTTGATGTCGGCGTATCCGTTGGAACTGACGTGTTGGTTGAGGTTAATGTTGGAGTATCCGTGGGTGGAACAGCCGTATTTGTGGATGTCGAGGTCGGAGTATCGGTCGGTGGAATGGGGGTGGAAGTCGAAGTTGCGGAATCGGTCGGCGTATCCGTGGGTGGAACGGCTGTATTGGTGGCGGTTGAAGTCGGGGTGTCGGTCGGCACTAGCGTGTTGGTGGAAGTCACCGTTGCCGTATCAGTTTGGGTTGAAGTTGGGGTCGAAGTGGCGGTGGGACTTGGCGTGTTCGTCAATGTCGTAAAGCTGAGTGTCACGCTTTGGGCGGTGACAACCCCGAGTCCGTTCAACGTCTCAGCGAAGTAATAATAAGTCTGTCCTGAAACTAGATTCGACAAAACTACCGCGGGGTTTTGGGTGAGAGTCTTGTCCACGCCAACACCGCTCAATTGGGTCAGGGTTAAACCATAAAGGACTTCCCCCAGTCCTGAGCAATTTGAGGACCAAGAAATGGTCACGCTGGTGGATCCAAGTTGAACGGAAGGGCCGGTGGCGATCGAACACACGGTCGGCGTAGAGGTAACAGTAGGCGTGGTGGTGGCCGTCGCGGATGGAGTCGAGGTAGCGGTATCGGTCGGCGTGTCGGAGAAGGTCAGGGTGAAGGTGGCGGTAGGTGTGGGGGTGGCCGTCCCCGACGGGGTCGAAGTCCCGGTATCAGTCGGTGAGTTGGAGGAAGTCGGAGTGTAGGTAACGGTCGGCGTATTGGTAGTAGTCGGAGTCGGGGTCATAGTAGCGGTAGGGCTGGGCGTGTTAACCAACGTCGTAAAGCTGAGAGTCACGCTTTGGGCGATAACGACTCCGAGCCCGTTCAACGTCTCAGCGTAGTAATAATAAGTCTTTCCCGAAACTAGATTCGGCAAAACTACCGTGGGGTTTTGGGTGAGAGTCTTGTCCTCGCCAACGCTGCTCAATTGGGTTTGAATTAACCCATAACGGACTTCTCCCAATCCTGAGCAATTGGAGGACCAGGAAATGGTCACGCTGGTGGAGCCGAGTTGAACGGAAGGACCAGTTGCAATCGAGCACACCGTGGGAGTGGAAGTGACTGTAGCGGTATCTGTTGGCGGAACAGACGTGTTAGTAGCCGTCGATGTCGGCGTATCCGTTGGAACTAAAGTGTTGGTATAAGTCGACGTCGAGGTATCCGTCGGTGGAACAGCAGTATTCGTGAATGTAGAAGTTGGGGTATCTGTCGGTGGAACAGATGTGCTAGTCGCCGTCGATGTTGGCGTATCCGTCGGAACAGCTGTGTTGGTGTAAGTCGACGTCGAGGTAGCCGTCGGCGGAACAGCCGTATTCGTGGATATCGAAGTCGGGGTATCTGTCGGTGGAACCACAGTATCAGTAGCGGTTGGGGTCGGTGTGCAAGTTGGGACAGGCGTATTGCTGGAGGTCGAAGTTGGAGTATCCGTGGGAGGAGCCGTTGTATCCGTCGCCGTGGATGTCGGTGTGCATGTCGGGACAGGGGTGTTGGTGGAAGTCGAGGTCGGAGTATCCGTCGGGGAAACAGATGTGTTAGTAGCAGTCGATGTCGGCGTATCCGTCGAAACCGAAGTATTGATTGAGGTCGAAGTGAGTGTATCCGTAGGTGGAACAGCTGTGCTAGTAAACGTATAAGTCGGGGTAGCCGTCAGCGGAACAGGTGTGTTAGTAGCGGTCAATGTCGGCGTATCCGTCGGAACGGAAGTATTGGTCGAAATCAACGTTGGGGTGCCCGTTGGTGGAACAACTGTGTTGGCGGACGTGTAGGTTGAGGTAACCGTTGGTGGGACAGGCGCGTTAGTAGCTGTAGACGTTTCCGTAGATGGGACGGTTGTATTGGTGGAGGTAAATGTCGGAATAGCCGGTGGTGGAGTTGAAATATTGGTTGGCGTAAGCGCAGGTACGACGTTCGTGAAGGTAGGGGTCACATTTGGGGGTGCCGGAGTATTTGAAGCGGTGAGGGTGAATGTGTTCGTTGGCATCAAGGTCGCGGTGTTTGTCGCTGGTATGGGTGTGAATGTAAAAGCTGGAAGAACAGCAGTAAAAGTCGGCGTATTGGTTGGCAGTGGGGTTGGGATATTTATCGGAATTTGGGTAGGCGTCGGCAACCGAGTCCTGAAAATGTGCGCCGGAGTAACAATTGAGGAAGCATAAGCAAATTGGACGGGTATAAAACTAATTAAAAAGAAAAGAATCACCAAATGCGGCTTGGGTAAACGGTCTGGGTCTGAAGCTAAAAAAAACTTCAAGGGCTTCCTCCACATCAATTTGAGCCAAAACTTTTTGTTTTAATGGCGTTGGGGAAATAGTGGAAATAGAAAAAGCGACGTAAATTCAATAAGATTCTATCAACAACAAAGACAATTAAAAAGCTAAAATCGTTTTTTTACAAACATATTACTTCAAAACACTGCCTTTTTGAGTCATTTAGCCCACGAACTCTTCAAACGCAACAAAGTTAACAGCATTACCCAAATGACCCGGCATTATTTCATCCATCTCAAATGAAAGAATAGGTCTACACTTTGAGATGTTATTCCAACAGTTTCTCAATTAAATCCTAACAATATTTTAAATCTACATCCTTAAAACAGCCCAAAAACATCGTTTCAGGGTGGTTTGGAGAAAGGCTAAACGCGGATTAATTTTTATCCAGGGAAGTCATGATTTTCCAACTCCCCTCTTTTTTGGAAAGCTTGAAATTTCTCTCGAACTTTTTGGGATTCGGATCGCTTTTGTCTTGGCGGATTAAAGTGAAGGAAGCTGTAGCGCCATCCCCATTGATCACCAAGCCGGAGAGGGATGCCTTAAGTTCGAAGGTTTGAGGATCGCCCGTGACCGCCTTTTGGTACCAGTCATTCCATTTGGAACGATCGGGATACATGTCGTCAAAATAAGTTCCCACCTTTGAAACAGAACGGCTTTCCAAAACCCGGCAAAAATCTTCCGTGAAATGTTGTAATTCAAACCGGTCGATGGAAACACCTCGTGGACCGATGGGCATGTACCAATGGATTTGGGTCACGGCCCCCTCGAGGGTCTTCAGGAATTTTCTACCATTTTCAGTCCCGGCGGTTTCACCGGGCATTAAGACATGGACCCCAATTAGAAGATCCCCCTTATTTAAAGCCCACTCCTCATCCGCCCATTCATCGCCTCTGACATCCGTGACCAAATAAGGCACCTCTACCCAAAGCCCCGAATCCTCCGTTTTCCATTCCTGGACGGAATCTTTTTTCCGGATCTTGAACTGGTGGTTTTCGAGATCTTGCTGCGAGGCGTCCTGCCAGCCCTTTTTAGAGAACGTCTCGGTATCTCCTATGAGCTGGACCGAAACCCGCGCAATCATTTCCCGGGTGGAATCAGAAAAACGGGCCACTTCATCAACTTCTTGTTCTGCCGAAAGCCGCAAGTAGAGCCATTTGGAAGGAAGAGGGAATCCAAATCCGTAATCGGTCTGAACAAATTGGCCGTCATAAATACCGCTGTCCGCTCCCGGTGGCAGGGGTAGATTACTTTCCCCCCATTTGGCCTTGGACTTACAACCGGTGAGAACCACAGCCACGGCCAGTAGGAGAATCCATTGGCAGTTCATCATGTTTCTAAAAAACTTAAAGCTTTTGAACTGCAAACTTTCGCTCAAGGAACCTTCACCTTGTTCAGCACCTGGGCAATTAGGTCGTCCGTCTTCAGGTTTTGGGCCTCCGCCTCGTAGGTCATGATCAGCCGGTGCCGCATCACATCCGCCGCCAACGCCTTTACGTCCTCCGGCGTGGCATATCCCCGACCGTTCAGGAAAGCGTGGGCCTTAGACGCGACAGTCAGTCCGATGGAAGCGCGGGGACTTGCACCGTACTCGATCAAAGGAGTTAATCTTTCCAATTGGTAATCCTTGGGTTTCCGGGTTGCGGTAACCAAGTGCACGATGTATTCCTTGAGGGGCTCGCTGACATAAATATCATCTACCATGTTTTGGGCCTTTAGGATGGCCTGTGCCGAAAGAATTTCCCGGGTCTTGATGGAGGTGCCGCTCGTCATTCGGGTAATGATCTCCTTTTCATCGTCAAAACCGGGATAACCCACCTGAACCTTCATGAAAAAGCGGTCCACCTGCGCTTCGGGCAAGGGATAGGTTCCTTCATGCTCTATGGGGTTTTGGGTGGCCATGACGAAAAAGGGTTCCTCCAGTTTGTAGGTGTCCGGGCCGATCGTCACCTGGTGCTCCTGCATGGCTTCTAGAAGTGCGGACTGGACCTTGGCCGGAGCCCGGTTGATTTCGTCGGCCAAAACCAGATTGGCGAAAACGGGCCCCTTTTGGGTTTTAAAATCGCCTTTGGCTGGCATATAGATGCGCGTTCCCAACAGGTCCGCCGGAAGCAGGTCCGGGGTAAATTGGATGCGGCTGAAGGAAACGCCGAGGGCTTCCGAGAGGGTTTTAATTGCCAAAGTCTTGGCCAATCCCGGCAAGCCTTCTAAAAGGAGATGGCCCCTGGCAAGCAATCCTAATAGGAGGCGGTCCAACAAACCCTGCTGCCCCACAATCACCTTGGCCACTTCCTCCCGGACTTTACCAAACTGCTCGCTTAGCCGCTGCCCTTCCTGGGTCAGTTCTTCGTTTTGAGTTGCCATTCCGAAACTCCTTAATGAATTAGAATTGATTGACCGTTGCGGACGGTCAGGTGTTTTTTTGCACTTTCGGCAGGATGACCGAAGCCAGTGTTCTCAAGTTGTCCCGGCCAGTCAAATTACCGTCGGCGTGAAGCACGCGGTCGCAGGTTTTAAGGCATTTTTCAATGGCCGCTTTTTCATCGTCCAACGACTTCCGCTTCGACATCTCTCGCAATATCTCCTCGGTGGTGTAATTCACAGCTGGAAATTGGTAACGGTATTGGATGCACTCCCGTACCAGTTTGGAAAGTCCCAGGCAAAATTCCTTGGAGGATAAATCTTCATTGCCCAGCTTTTTCCAAGCCTCCCTAAACTGGGCTTCCACCCCCATTGGGACGGGCGATGTGGAAGAAGGCCGCCTGGGTTTCAGAAACTGCCAAATGAAAAACCCGATAATGAGCAAGCCCACGACGGTCCAAAGAGCATACCGAAGCAAGTTGACCACTTCCGGAAGAAGCGGCTTCAAACCTCTTAAGTCGTCAGGATTGGCGGACGGGTTATTGTCCGGTGGTTCCGTCGGTGGATTTTTCTTTTTTCCGCCGAATAACGAAAAACCGCTCTTTTCCACCACCGTGACATTGACGGTATTTGATTTGATCTCCTTCTTTTTCATCGCAGGGTCTTGGAAAATCAACGAGGCGGGCCCAAGACTTTCGTTGCCGGGAGTCGTGGCCACTAAGGTCAACTTGGTTGTATAAATCATGGTGGATTGCTGATTGATCATAACCACCTGGGTATAGGCGGTTTGTCCTCTAATTTCAAAATGCTCTGGAGTGGGTATGGAAGGGCCGCTGACAACTTGGGAATTGCCATTTCCCAACTGTTTGAACTCGATAGTGACATACAATTTGTCACCGACCTCCACCTGACGATTGTCCACGTCCATTCGTATACCAATCGTTTCCTGCTGGGCTCCAATAGGCAAGGCTACGAGACCAAAGACCCATAAGACGGCCAGGTGCAAAAATATTCCCATTTCTTTTTTCATTTCAATTTCCTTTTAAACCCGAAAAGGCTTCCCAAAATACCACAAAAACCCGGTATTCCACTGCGAAGATACAACGGTCATTAGCTGTGCCGACAGTCTATGTCCAAGTCGCAAAAAAATTTTCAACGGATTTGATCCGTCACCAATCCTCCGGAACGTCATCCTTACCCTTTTGGGGCTGTCCAAAAAAACGCCGCATGAATTCCTGCTGTTCCCTTGGAAGGTAATTCCATAAATCCGATTGTTGTTTCTGGTCCTTATTGGGATTCGCGGAATAATACTGTTGGGTGTTTTTCTCTTGTTGCTGAAGTTGGCCCATGAGGTTTTGGACTTGTTGATCCGACATAGGTAACTGTTTTCTAACTTCTTCTTGTCGTTGTTGATCCTGTTGTCGTTCACGGTTGGCTTGGTCGGGGTCGGAGCCCTTGGGCTCCTGTTTACTCCCTCCATTGGGGTTATTGGGGCCCTGATTTTGGCTAGGTTGATTGCCATTTTGGTTTTGCTTGTTTTGGGATTGTTGCGATCGGGAAGGTTGTTTTTGCCCCTGATTTTGGCCGGGTTGGTTCCCATTTTGGTTTTGCTTGTTTTGGGACTGTTGCGATTGGGAGGGTTGGTTTTGCCCCTGGTTTTGGGACTGCTGGTTCTGCTGTTCGTCTTTTTTCTTTTTGCTTTCCTTATCATTTTTTTTGCCACTTTTGTCTTTTTTGGGGTTTTTCTTGAGCTTTTTCTGGGCTAATTCCAAATTATGATGGGCGTCCTCGTCTTTTGGATTCAATTGAAGCGCCTTTTGATAATCGTCAATAGCGTCTTTGTAGCGGTCCTGTTGAAACACCGAATTACCTAGGTTGTACCAACCCTGTTCTAAATTCGGGTTCTTCCCCAAAGCCTGCGAATAGGCTTTTTCGGCGTCTTCGTATTTTCCAAGTTGGTAAAGGGCGTTCCCCCATCCATAAGCATCGGCGACATCGTCAGGGTTTTTCTGGGCCTTCTCCCCGAAGTATTTTGCGGCCGTCTCATAATCCTTATTTTGGTAAGCCTCATCGCCCGGTGATGCGGCCAATGCCGTCAACGGCATGGCCACCGCCAGAACCAGGAAAAACGCAGAGAACAAAAAGCCGGCGATGCCTGGTCTTTGCCGAATTTTGAAGTCATCCATCAACATTCCATTCTCCTAAATGATGGCCGAAAGCAAAATGGCTCCGGCCGACCAAACGCCGAGGGAGGGAGCCAGTTCCTGGCGGCGCATCGTCCCCTGACCCTTCATTTCCGTCTTTTGCAGCCCGTCTAAAACCCCCTCAATGGAGGCAAGATTTTCCGAATTATCCCCTTGGACAAAGGTTCCACCCGAGAGGTCGGCTATTTTCCGGAGGGTTCCCTCGTCTAAATGGCTGATGTGAATATTGCCGGCAACGTCCCTTTTATAAACCGCCTCCCCCCAAAAAGAAACCCCGTCCGGAATGGGACTTCCCTGACGTGTTCCAATCCCAACCGCCACGATCGGCACATTTTTTTCTTTTGCTTCCTGGCAGGCTTCCGTCACGTCCGAAGCGCCTTCCGTCGTCTCGCCGTCGGTGATGAGCAAAATGGCCTTCCCGCGTTTGCTTTGGGCATCCTTGTCGAAAGCCGCCAGGGCGGCCTGGATGCCCTTACCAATGTCCGTTCCCCCCCGGTCAACCGAATTCACGTCAGCCCGAGAGACAAAGAGGGAAACCGCCTCCAGGTCGAAAGTAAGGGGAACCTGTACCATCGCCTCTCCCGCGAAGACCACCATTCCAACGCGGTCCCCTTCCTGTTTTTGAACCCAATCCAGAATCGCGTTTTTGGCGGCCTCCAGCCGGTTCGGCACAATGTCGCGGGTCATCATGCTTTTGGAAACATCCAACACCACCATCACGTCAATACCCCTTAAGTTCAGGTCCTCGGGAACCGGCTTGCCCTGTAACCGCACGGCGCCCAAAAGCGCCAGGAAAAGACCGGTCAACGCCAAACCCCCTTTCAATATCCGGCGAATCCAAACAACCTGCGGCGACAAAACCAAGTTGTGTTCGCCCAGAACCCCGAGGTCACGGCGATCCCGCCAAAAGGTATAAAAAGTTAATCCCGCCCACAAAAGAAAAAGTGGTGCAAGGAACCAAAGCCAGTTGTTATTTGCGATGTTCATCGATTCTCCGTTTAAAATTCAGGAACCAGACCTTCATCAGTTATTACGGTAGTGTTCTTAAAACGGTTGTCTCCAAGCCGATATCCAAAACCAGCAATAAAAAGGCAGCCAACAGGAAATACGATGCCAGCTCGTTGTACTCCCAATGGGTCGTTATCGAAACATCCCTCTTTTCCAATTTGGCGATATCATCTAAAACCGACTTAAGAGTGTGGGTATTACTTGCGTTATAAGCCTTTCCACCGGTAATACGGGCAATCTCATTTAACAGGCCCATATCTAAAGGATCTTCATAAACAAGATTTCCATTTTGATCCAGCCCGAAATGTCTTTTGCCGTCCGGGCCCACGTAAGAGGCTGGAACTCTCCTGGTCATATCCCCAAGACCGATGGCGTAGATTTTCACTCCCCGGCT
The DNA here is from genome assembly GCA_963770835.1 of uncultured Pseudomonadota bacterium. Taxonomy (GTDB): domain Bacteria; phylum Oederibacteriota; class Muellerivitia; order Muellerivitales; family Muellerivitaceae; genus JAJPJW01. The sequence goes on along the minus strand of CAVYRH010000003.1, from coordinate 298,513 downwards.
GGCCACAATTCGCGCGGCTGTCAAAGGATCCACGATGCCCGCATTGTTCGCCCCGTCGGTCATCAACAGGATGGCCTGGCTGTTGGGTTTCGATTCTTCCGAGTCGGCAGGGCTATTGATTTTGAAAAGCTTGGAGAGAAGGGGGGAAGAACTCTCGGTTGGAGTGGTTCCTTCCTTTCCAACACCGGTTTGGAGGCGGTTCAAAGAGGAAACCAAGGCGTCTCCGATGGCCGTTCCATCGGCTTTGATCGACTGGGGAGCGGGCTCCACATTCTCCAAAAGTTTTTTGACCATGGCAACATCGGTTGTCAATGGGCATTGGGTGAAACTGTAAAATGCGAAAATCGTCAGCCCCACCCTGACGTTTTGCACCTCGTCGAGGAACTGTGAAAGAATCCGTTTGGCGGCTTCGATCCGGCTTGGTTCAAGGTCGTCCGTGACCATGGAACCCGAAACGTCGAGGGTAACGAACAAATCCGTCACCGGCCTTTTTTCCTCGATTTTTTTCTGACCCGACTGGGGACGGGCCGCCGCGAAAAGGCAGAGGATCAGGATCAGGAACCGGAAAAACCAGGGTACCAATTGGGCGGAGAACAGGTTGGGGGCCATTTCTACCAATCTGGGATTCCCAATAAGGAGAGTGGAATGCCGGGCCCGGGAATGCCAAAAAGCGGCTAATAAGGCTGGCGGTACAAAAAGAATACCCCACAGCCAGTTTGGATTGGCGAAATGAAGATTTTGTAATTCCATTCAACACCCTTCAAGTTCAGAGCAATGAAACCGAATTTTCTTGGGGTTTCCAAAGCCTCGAGATTGTCACCGTCTTCCCATCCGGTCAATGCGCTTTCGGAAGAATTTAACCAGCACGGGAACCACATTTTCACCGGCCTTCAGGTCGAACCGGTCCGCGCCCTTGGCCGTCAAAGCGCGCAATTGGGTCTCACGGAACTCGTGGGCCTTGCGAAAAACTTCGTTCGAGGACGGGGACAGGTATCCAACCCGGCCCGTCTCGGGGTCTCGGACGGCTAGGCGGGCGGGCAGGCGGAAGTCCCTTTCCATTGGGTCTTCCATCACCGCCGTGATGAAATCGTGGCGCCTCGCCAAAACCGCCGCCGTTTCCATCGGTATCGGCTCCGTAAAATCCGAGATGAGCACCAGGACACTACGACGCTTGAGGACCTGGGTTAGCATCCGGAAAGCGGGTTTGTAATCGGTCCTCTTTCCGGCAGGTTTAAAACGGACTAACTCCCTCAAGGCGCCGAGGGTGGCCGCCTTCCCCCTTTTAGGAGGGATGTAATACTCGACGCGATCCGTGAAAATCAACAGCCCCACCCGGTCCTGGTGTTGGACCGCAGCGAAGGCCAATACCGCGCAAAGCCGCAAGGCCGTTTCCCGCTTGCTCATCGGCCCCGTCCCATGCCAAAGGGAAGCCGACAAGTCCATCGCCAAGACCATCTGCAATTCCCGCTCTTCAACATAAGTTTTGACGAAGGGGGAATTCAACCGGGCCGTGACATTCCAGTCGATGGAACGGAAATCGTCCTCAGGGCTGTACTCCCTTACCTGGTGGAATTCCAGGCCGCGACCCCGGAAGGTGCTTTTGTAGGAGCCTTTAAGAAGGGTATCCACCGCACCGCGGGTGACAATCTCTAAGCGGCGAACTTCATTGATGATGGATAAAGGATCGGATGGACTCATAGGTGGTTTAGACGCTCAGACTGCTTTCTTTGTTTTTTGGTTGCAAGGAGGGGTTATTTCCGCCGTTTTGAACCCGTTTCTTTGGCGGTCCAATACGGGGCAAAATAAAACAGGGTGAAAAAAAAAGCACCAAGGCCAACCGCAATCAAAAAATTGATCCCCAGGGCCTTGACTGAATCCAGTCCATAGTAATTTTCAATGGAATTATAAACCTGCCAAAAGACCCAAATCACCGGCCCGACCACGGCGGACACCAGGATATTCGACCAGAAAAGTTTCCTTTTGGATTTTTCAACGTGAGAGCTCCAGAAAAAACCAAAACCGAGGCTGGCGAGAGTCACCAAAATGGAAAGGGCAAGGACGATCTGGTTCGCCTGTTCCTCGGTGATCATTTCTTTCATAGCCCCAATGCCTCCCAAAGGCCCCAACGGCTGCTTTTTCAACTATAGCTGATGTCCAAAGGTTGAAATTACGAGTTGAAAAATCCCGGAACGGCCCAAAGCAAGACGGAAAGGAACATCAGGATGGTTCCCCCCAGCATGACCAATGACCAAAGGGTATCTTGGGGCTTGGGAGTAGAATCGGACTTCCAAAGTCCGAGGTTAAAAAGGACATATCCCGCGATGATTCCCACAATCCATCCTGGAGCCATTGAGCACCTCACTTAAATTGACCTTTTGCGGCCAACTACGGATCGAATAAAAAAGCTTTTTTCTCGGACGATTTCAGTTATTCGGGCAAGGGTCGGGGCTGCCACAGGTTCCACATCCCGGACCCGTGGACTCGGACGTCTTGGGTTTTGAGTCCGAAGAAGCCTTTGGGTTTTTGTAATCATTTTGGTAAAACCCGGCTCCCTTGAGAATGAACCCCACATTCGCCGAAAGGAGACGTTGAACCTTCGACCCACAGGTGGGGCAGACCGCCAAGGCGTTATCCTTAATGGATTGCCAAGCCTCAAAATCCCCACATTTTTCACAATTATACTCGTAAGTCGGCATTTCAATCCCTCCAGGGGGATCATGATAGGGTTCGGGCGGAAGGGTGTCAACGCCGCCGGGCCAACCTCAATCGCCTTTATTGGCCACTGCTCCTTGGGAAACGGCTCCCCCTCCCGCCGTATTAGGTTGGTATAGAAAAATCCAGTCCGAGTAGTGCTCGGACCCGGCGAAACTTTGGAGCTCCGAGGGAAAGCCGTCCTGCTTCAAGGGTTTTTCATGGCACTGACTGGCCAAGCCGGTAATGCTGCCGTCGGCGGAGCGGACCAGGGCCCATCCCGAGCCGAAAGGTTCAGGGTAGAGAGCCCTTAAGTAGCGCTTGCGGGGAAAACGCGGATCAAAGAGGAGATCCTCCAGTTGGTGGGGATAGCTATGGGTTTGCCCGGCTGGCCCGGCCCGGTAATAGGCCCCAATAGCTTTCTCATAGGCCAAGCCCCGGAACAAAAGTTCCATCTCCTTTTCGTGCCGGACCTCATAAGACGTCAGCACGGCGGCGATCGCGGCCAAGATGGCGAGAACCGCCGCGGCCGCGATTACCATGACGTAGGCGTAGCCGCCCTGGTTTTCCAGGCCCACCACCCTTAAACGGTCCTCGGGTCCCCGCCGAAGGGATTTCACTTGGCAGCCTTTGGTGGCCCCGTTTCCCAGCTGTTGATGTCGGCGTTCTCCCCTTCCCCTCCTTCTTTTCCGTCGGCGCCGTAGGAAACGATCTCGTATCCACCATTATGGCCAGGCGATCGGTAGATATAGGGGTTTCCCCAAGGGTCTGCGGGGACTTCTTTTTTCAGATAGGGTCCGTCCCATTTCTTCGCGGAAGCGGGTTTTTCACGTAGAGCCTGCAGCCCTTCTTCGGTGGTGGGGTAGCGACCCACATCCACGTAATAATTGTCCAATGCGGCCATGAACTCCTCGATTTGGGCCCGGGCAGCCGTCCTTTTGGCGGGTTTCAGGCGTTCCACCAGGGCGGGTCCCACGAGCGCCGCCAAAAGGGACAGGATGACCAAGACAATCAAAAGCTCAATCAGGGTGAACCCCGATTGGGACAAGGGCCTGAGTCCCCGGCGGTTCCGCCTCGGGTTGAATGCCGGAAAGTTGAATTTCAAAACCTTTTCCCGCTCACCACTCGTTGTAAGGTTTTCCATCACTTGTCTTTTCCTCCGATCCGCTGTGGATATCCACGATCCCTTCCTTTTGGGCTGGGTCTTGGGAAATCACCGTCTGCCAAGTGTCGTCGCTATCAGTCAAGGGGTCCACGGGAATCGAGCGGAGGTAATGTTTGTCCACCAGGTCTTGTAATTTTATGGGGTATTTCCCTTTATCCGCGTAAAAATCATCCAAGGCCTTCCGCAGTTGGTGAAGGTCCTCCTTCAGGGCCGATTCCTTAGACTGCCGGATCTTTCCCATCGACACCGAAACCACCAGGCTCGCCAAAAGGGCCATGATGGCCAGGACGATCAACAATTCAATGAAGGTGAAGCCCTCCTCCGAAAGACCCGGCCTTTTCCGGTCACCAGTCATGGTAAAAGCTCCCGTCCAAGGCCTTCCCATCCCCGGAGCAGTAAACGTCGTAAACATCCTGTCCGCCCCAGAAACTGGAGTTCGGCTGGTCAGCGTAGCTTCGGAGCCCCCATTGCTGGTCCGGCGGCAGTTCCTTATCACCGAAAGGGTTTTCAGGTACCCGCCGCAAGTATTTTTTCTTAACCGGCCTGGGTCCGTTTTGTTCCACGCCTTCCACCAAAACCTCCAGGTTTTTTGGAAAACCGTCGTCGCTGGTCCCCGTTCCCAATTTAGGGAGGACACCACTTTGCCAGTCGTCGTGGAACTGGTCGATGGCGGTGCGCATCTGCCTCAAATCCCGGCGCAACTCCAGTTCCTTGTCCCGCCGGACCGTAGTTTCGGCATAAGGCAGGGTGACGGCGGCCAGGATGGCCAGAATGGCCAGGACCACCAGCATTTCCACCAGGCTGAAACCCTGATCGTTAAGAAGACGCGTCTTTTTACTTGACCACGATGCGGGAGGCATGGGCCTGCGCTTGCACGTCGTTTCCATTCTCGTCCTTAAACGTTGGATTGAGGAAGATCAAATACGAAATACCAGGAGTGTATCCGTTGAGCTTGAGATCGGCCAACTCGGTGGGACCCGTGGCGGGCTGATCGGACTTTAAGGTCACGTACATCCGGACCATGCCGTGTTTTTCATCCGAGTCTGTTTCGACCTTCTCCACCGCCGGAGAGCCCGGGGCCGCGGAGGCGAATTTCAGGTAACTGGCGTTGAAAGCCACGGCCAGGGGGAAGGTCTTGAGCTTGCCGAGGTTTTCCCCATACAGTTTCAGCTCAACCGGCTGCCCCAGGTCGGCCGCGTATTGGGGCTGGTCAAAGGAAAAGACCACCCCGCTACTGGCCGTCGGCAACCCCGTGTTGGTCCCCTGGAAGGGCAGGGTAGGAGTCCCCTCTGGCGTCGCCGGGCTGGCCTCGTTGCCGGGGGCGCCTAGGGCGATCTTGGGTGACTTGGAGCCTTGGGCTCCCTTTTGAAAAAGGTTGAAAAGGGGCTTGCTTGACAGGTTGTTCTGGGTCCCGGAATAGATTTCCTGCAGTTCCTTATGGGGGAAATTCCAATCCCGCACGATATGGGGGGTAATGGTCAAAAGGATATCCGTCCGGCTATCCGAGTTGTTCACGTTTCCCGCCAGGAAATCGCCCAGGATGGGGAAATCCCCGATGATGGGCAGGTGGTTGTGGGTCTTGGAGTCATTGTCCTGGATGAGCCCTCCCAGGATGGCCGATTCCCCGTCGTGTAGAAGCATCGTGCTGTCCGCGTCCCTCGTCCCAATCTCATAGGCGGGATTGTCCGTCGTGCCCAGGTTGGGTCCCAGGGAGCTGACTTCCAGGGAGAGCTTCACCTGGACAGTGCGGTCCAGGTTGATGACCGGCAGGATGTCCAACAAAACCCCGATGTCGCTGTAGTTGTAGGTGGTCTGGACCTGGCCCGTGGTCTGCTGGATAACCGCCGAGGGCAGGGGCACCCGATCGCCGATGTGGATTTTGGCCTCCTTGTTGTCCAGGGTGCGGATCTGGGGATGGGCCAGGGTCTTGGCGTCCACGTCCTGCTTGAAGTAATTCAGGGTGACCGCTGGCAGGGTGAAACTGACCTGGTTAAGCGTGTTGGCGATGTTGCTCGAGCTGAGGTCGGAGAAGGAGGTCTGAGGGGCGAAAGTGAACTGCAAGGATTGCCCGTAATCCATGCCCAATTGCTCGGCCTTGGTGCGGTCCACTTCCAGAATTTCCACGTCCAAAAGCACCTCGGCGGGCGGGCGGTCGTTGGCCGCGATGATCTCCTGGGCCAGTTTCAGCTTGTCCGCCGTATCGCGGATCGTGAGGGTGTTCAACTGCTCGTTCACGACCATGTGCTTCAGGTCGATGATGCTTTTCAGGAGGTTCGCCATGTCAGAGGCCCGGACCGTATTGAGCTGGATGTCCTTGATGAGAAGGTCGTCGTATTGGGCGTGCTTTTCCGGGCTGTCGTCCGACACCAGTATGGTGTTGGGCCCCACGGGTTTGTAGAAGGTCTGGGTGGTGCGGAGGATCAGTTCCAGGGCCTGCTCGAAAGTCACGTTTTCCACCGAGAGGGTCACATTTTGCCCTTTCAGGTCCCCGTCGAACAGGATGTTGATGCCGAAGCTTTTCCCGATGAAATCGAAGGCCGCCTTGAGGTCGGTATGGTTGAAGTGGAGGGAAACGGGCTCACGGGAGGAGAACACCAGGCCGCCGGTGGTCTCAGGCGACTCGGCCTTGATCTTTTCCAAAAGGGCCTTGGCGCCCTCGTGGTCCGGGTCCGCCTCCAAGGCCTGGGTCAGCAAGTTCTTGGCGTCATCCTCCTTACCCGCCTTGTCCAGTTCCACCGCCTGTTGGTAGAAGGTGTTGGCTTCCTTCTGCTCCAAGGCGTTTTTGAGGGCATTGGCCACCTTCTCGTTGTCGGGCATGGCCGAAAGCCCCTCCCGGAACTGGTAAATGGCGTCGTCCAGCGAGCCCTGTTCCTCCAGGGCCATCCCGTCGTCGTAGAAGGCCTCCGCGGCGTTCAATTCAGCCTCCTCCAACCTCATCCTGATCTCGTAATCGGCAGGATGGTCGGAGTATTGGCGGCGGTATTCCTGCACGGCCTTCATCCACTCGCTCTTACTTGCGTGGTTCTCGGGCTTTGGAAGGGACGAACAGCCGGCGGCCAGAGCCAGCCCCACAAGCAGTAGCCCGGCCCACCGCCCTGGATAGAAAATTTCCCTCTTAGCCACGGATAAACACCGGCTCCCCCTTGGATCAGTCGTGTTCATGAAAACTTGTCCCCTCGTTGGCCTGGGAGGCCGGAATAGCGGCAGCCGTCGAATCCCAAATTCGGAGCTTCAGGGTATTCCCTGTTTGCTTTTCCGTCAAATAAACTTCATTTTCCGTGATGGACTGGACCTGGTAGCGGTCCTCCAGGCTGTCCCCGGGGCCAACCTGGAACAACTGGGTTCCCTTCCCGATCAAGGCTTGGCTGGAATTCTCCCGGGAGACCACCCCCATCAGCCTGTAGCCGCCGGCCGCTTCCAAAATCGACCCGTCCGGAAAGGAGGGCGTGGGGCTCGCAGCGGGGGTCGGAACCGGCGCCGCCCGCGCGACCCGTCTCACCCGGTTGCTTTCCAAAGGCCTGGAGCCCAGGGCGAACAAATCTCTCACCACCTTTTGGTCCCCCTTCTCCAGCGGCTCGGGGAAATCCAAGCGCATCCATCCCGCGGCCTCCCGGCCTGGCGCGATTTTCCCCTTCCACAAGGAAGGCGCCCAATGGAACAGGTTCAACAAAACCAGGAGTCCGACCACCGAAATCCAAAGAACGGGGTTTTTTCGAAACATGGTCATACCCCTCCCTGGTTTTTCTGGTAGGTCAAAAGAAGCAGGGTGGCCCGGACCCTTCCGCCTGCCCCTCCCTCCCGGTCCAGCCTTGCCTGGCGAACCACCGTCAGCGTCGGCAGGTCCTCCAACCCGTCCAGGAACCGGCGCAGGGAGGTATAGTCGCCGGAGAGGGACAGGTTTTGCTCGAAGGCCGTGCCGCTCCCGGCAAGGCTTTTCACCTCGAAGTCCTGCGATAACACCTTCAGCCGGTACTTGGCGGCCGAACGGGTCAAGGATTCCACCAGGCCGGATTGGGTCACGGGGGTCTTCCATTTCGTTTCAAGGGTTTGGGACAGGCGAGAAAGCCTGTCATAGGACTCGACCGTTTCCTTGGCATGGGCGGCCTCCAGCTTGGCGGACCGGTAATCGTCAATGGCGTTTTTCAGCCGGTGGTGGCCCCAGGCCGCTGGCATCCAAAAAGCGGCCAGAATCAAGAAATCCACCAAGGCAAAGGCCAAGGCGGCCCAAGCGGCCCGGCGAACCTTGGGATGTTTCCAGGCATCCAGGATGAATCCACCCAGCGGCCGGAAGGGGATCATGGAGGGGCCTCCATCAGGTCCACTGAAAATTGGATCCAATTGCCTGACCCATCCTGGGCCTGGGTCTGCTTGGCCAGGTTCACGCGGGAAAAGTCATTGGACTTTTCCAACGTTTCCAAAAAATGGGACAAGTCATCCAGGTTCAGGGCTTCCGCCACCAATTGGACGCCCCCGCTGTCCCGGTCGTCTTGGAAACTGAGCAGGCGCACTCCCGGCGGTGTCATTTTTTCCATTCGCGTCAAGAGTCCGGCCACCGAGGGGCCGCCCCCGGCCTCCAGGCCGTTCAGTTCCCCCAGGCGGCGGCGCAATTCGAACAGGTCCCCCGCCGAGGGCAAGGCGGGCGAGGAGCCGGCTGGAACGGGCTCCATCCTCAGTTCGGCCACCTTTTTTTGGAGCGCCGGGTTTTCTCCGCGCAACCGGATTCCGTCCAGGACCAGGCCAACCGCCAGCGCGAGGCTCAAAAGCGCCGCTCCCCATCCCAGCCCGATAAGCACCGGCAGGCCCCGGTCGAAGGGAAAGGAAAAGTTCGTTCCAATCCTCATTGCCGCACCGCTGTGGCCGCGAGGGAGGGTGAAAAGCTGTGGTTTGAGGGACCGTGAATCTTAAAGAACGGCTCCAGTGAAAGGCCGGTGATCCTGCCTTCGGTTGGTTGTTGGAAGGCCTTCAGGGCTTGGTCCTGCCAGGATTCCGGCGCCAGGAGAAACAGACTCTCCACGGACCTCTCCGGGCCCGAATGCACGTAGGAACGGATGGTCCTTTCCACTTCCAACACCATCTCGTCCAGGGGGATGTCCTTGGGTCCCTGGACTTGCTCCCTCCACCATTTGGAGCGGTGAAACCGGGGGCGGGTCTGGCGGTCCCAAATCAAAAGGGTCCAATAATCCCGTTCGAGGCTGACCAGGGCGCCCGGGCCTTTTGGGAGAAAGGTCGCATGGAACAGGTTGAACCGGAACCGGGAGGCCACATCCAGGACGGAAACTCTTCCCCCGGCTGCCTCAAAAGCCTTGCGAACCAACTCAAGCCAGGCTTGGTTAAGGGCCACTCCCAAAAGCAGCTTTTTCCCTTCTTCCTCACCCAGGAATTGGCTTGTAAAAGCGAGGGGATCGGCTTGGGAACCGTTGGGATTGAATCGCCAGTCTAGGAATTTATCCAGGAAATTTCCGGCGGCGGGAACCTTCCCTAATTCAAAAACTTCCCACTGCGCCGCCGCGTCCGGCAGGGATACCTGGACCGTCCGGTAGTTTTCATTGTTTTGGAAAAACGGGATTAAAACCGAGGTGAGGACCGGAAGCGCCTCCAGTTGGGGTGTCCCGACCCAAAACGAAACGGGCAAGGGGAAACTTTCCGAGTAACGGATTTGAATTTTATCCGGGGACTCCAAGGTCTCCACCACGCTCACCTCTTGCCGACCCAGGGCAATCCCTAAACAGGTTGTTTCCCCGGGTAAAGGACGGAAAAAGTCCACAGCCTTTTGGAGGGTCGGGTTTTTCAGGATCCCCATTTTTCATTCTTTCGCTTAAAAATAATCGCCGGTCCCTTGCGGGGGGCCGGTGTCCTACTCCACAAAGGTCACCCGGTTGATTTCCTTAAGGGTCGTCTCCCCCGCCAGGGCCTTTTCCAACGCGGCTTGGCGTAGGGTCACCATGCCCTCGGCCACGGCAGCGGCCTGGAGCTCGTCCACGGGCGCCTGGTCGACGATCAGCTTGCGGATTCGGGGCGTCAGGGCCAGGAATTCGGCCACAGCCCGCCTGCCCCGGTACCCCGTTCCTCCGCAATGCCCGCAACCTTCACCCGCGAAGAAGGGATGGCCGCCGTATTCCTTTGTGTCCAGCCCGGAAACGGCCAAAAGGTCCTTGTCCACCTTGTCCTTTTTCCGGCATTGGGGGCAGATCACCCGCACCAGCCGCTGGGCCATGACGCAGTTCAAGGCCGACACGAAGCTGTAGAGGTTGACGCCCATGTGGCTGAAACGGCCGATGACGTCGCAAGCGTTGTTGGCGTGAACCGTGGTAAACACCAGGTGCCCGGTGAGGGCCGATTGCACCGCAATCTGGGCCGTCTCCATGTCGCGGATTTCCCCCACCATGATCTTGTCCGGGTCGTGCCGCAGGATCGAGCGCAGGCCCCGCGCGAAGGTCAGGCCCTTCTTCTCGTTCACCGGCACCTGCACCACGCCGTTCAACTGGTATTCCACCGGGTCCTCGATGGTGATGATTTTTTCCTCGCCCGTATTGATCTCGCCCAAGGCGGCATAAAGGGTGGTGGTCTTGCCGCTGCCTGTGGGGCCGGTGATGAGCACCATGCCGTAGGGTTCCCGTACGCTGCGGCGGAACCTTTTCAGGGTGTCCTCCGCCAGGCCCAGGGCCTCCAGACTCAGCTGACTGAACTCTTCATTTAAAGAAGCCTTGTCTAGGATGCGGATGACCACGTCCTCGCCCAGTGCGCTGGGCATGACGGAAACGCGAAAGTCGATATCCCGGCCGTTCAACCGAAGCTGGAACCGGCCGTCCTGGGGCACCCGGGTCTCGGCGATGTCCAGCTCGGCCATGACCTTGATGCGGGAAACAAAGGCCCTGTTGTGCCTGGCGTCCAGCCTCTCCGTGGCCGGGTAAAGCAGGCCGTCCACCCGGTACTTGATGACGGTGCCCGTCTCGTAGGTCTCAAAATGGATGTCGCTGGCCCGCTTCTGGAGGGCTGCCAAAAGCAGGGTATTGATCAAGCGCACTACTCCGCTGTCCTGGTCGTCCAGGGTGGCCGCCGAAACCGAACCCTTGGCTTCGCCCCCCCTATCCTCCGCCTTGAACCCGTCGGAAAAATCCCTCAAAAGGGCCGAGGTGGCCTGGCTTCGTTCCAGGGCTTCCTGGACGCCGGTGGGGGTCGCCAGGAAAAGCTCCACCTTCAGGCCTGTCCTGGCCTCCAGCTGGTCGGCGAGTTTGTGGCTTTCCATGGGGTTGGAGACGACCACCCGCAAGGTTCCGTTATCGCGGCCATAGGGCAGGGCGGTTTGGCGGTAGGCTTCCGCCGCCGGGAAATGCTGGAACAATTCGGGGGCCACCGTGAATCCCTTCAGGTCCACATAGGGCAGGTGGAACTGCTCGGACAAGGCCTGGGCCAGTTGGGCCTCGGTAATATGGCCCCTTTCCACCAGCCACCGCCCCAGCAGCCCCTTGGCCTGGGCCAGGCCTTCCTCCAGCTGGGGCCCGGAGAGCCATTGGTGGGAGATGAGAATTTCACCGATGCGCTTTGGGGCAAAAGGGTGCCTTATGCCGGAAGCCTTCCCGGCGTTCCGCTTCTTTTCGGGTTCCATCGGGGGATTGACGGCCTTTCCGGATTGGGGCGTCATTTGACGACGTCCGATAAATGGATGATGGGAAGATACATGACCACAATCACCGTTCCAATGAGCAATCCTGTTAAAAGTATGAAAACCGGCTCTACCAGGGACATGGCACGCTGGATGCGGGCCTCCAATTCCCACTCGGCGGCATTGGCCGTTTCCTGGAACATGGCTTCCAATTGTCCCGAGGCCTCCCCCACTTGGACCAGTTTCACCGCGGTGCGGGGGATGAGTTTTTCCCCGCCCAGGGCTTTCGACAGGGCTTCCCCTTCTAAAACCCGGCGGATGACCTTGTCAAACCTCGCCGCGAAGGCGCGGTTGAACTGGGATTCCCGCGCCACCTTCAGGGCCTCGGTCAGGGGCGTCCCGCCCGAGAGCAGGGTGGAAAGGGTGCGGGCCAGCTGGGAGACCAGGAAGGGGTTGACGAATTTTGAAACTAAAGGAAATGTTTGAAGGGCGTCATCCACCCAAAGCCGCCCGGTCTCCGTGGCCGTCCAGGCCTTGAAACCGGCCCATGTTGCCAAACTTCCCCCCGCCAAAAGGCCGATCACCCAAGGCAGGTGGTGGACCAGGCCCATGAGGATAAGGGTGGGTGTGGGCAAGGCCGCGTTGAAATCGGTGTAAAGGGCCGCGAAGCGCGGCATGACGAAGGCGAAAAGCAGCCCCAGTACCATAGCCAGCACGAAAATAAGGAAAACGGGATAGACCATGGCCTGGGAAACTTTGGCCCTGAGAGCCACCCGCTGGCGGAGGTAATCCTGGTAACGGGCCAGGGGCTTGGCCAAGTCGCCCGTCCTCTCCCCCGTCTTGAGGGAGGAAAGGTAGAGGCCGTCGAAAACCCGGGGGTATTTGGCACAGCAGGCCGAAAAGGCGCCGCCGGTTTTGACCTCCTCCAGGATGCGTCTGAGGATGGAGGCCAGGACCGGGCTTTCAGGCCGGTCAGCGGCCAGCTCCAGGACTTCCGGGAGCGTTAATCCCGCCTTGAGAAGGGTGGTCATTTCCTGGTTGGTCCTCAAGAAATCCTCGGGACGGACTCTTTGCCCCCCGAGGGAAAGGAGTCCCGTACCTTTCACGCGCACGCCCTTGACCAGGACGCCCTGGCCTTCCAGTTCGTGGCGTAGTTCCCCCTCGCTGGGCGCGGTGGCTTCCTGGGTCAGCTCCCGCCCATCGGCGGAGACGGCTTTATAGATATAGATGGGCATCCAAACTCCTCAAGGCGTCTGCACGGTCAGGCGGTAAGTCCCGCCGCCGAAAATAGCGTTCGCGTCGATGAAATAAGTGACCCCGGCCGAAGCGGTCACGGGAAAATTCAGGCTTTGGACCGCCGTTTGGGCGCTCGAACTGGCGACGAAATTCTGATTCGAGTCAGGGCAGCCATCATAAGCCAAAAGCTGGAAATCCGCCTGGTTCAAGCCGTTGTCGTAGCAGTCCAGGGAGACGGTGACTGTCCCGGAATTGGCCGGAACGAAGGAGTAATAGTCGTCCGTATTGACCGCATCGTCCAAGTTGCTGCCGGTGACCGCGCTGTCGCCCGTTGGCAGTTGGGCGCCGTTTCCCAAATCATAAGCCTCCGAACAGTTCGGATGCTGACCCGCATACACGGCCTGGGGTGTGCTGGTTGGCGACACCGTGCAAACCACTCCTGGAACGGCCCCTGACAGGATGCGAAGGTCATAGGGAGAGCCCTGCCCGTAATCCATCACCACTACATAATAGTCTCCGGGGACCGCCAGGAACCCCTGTATTTCGGCCAACAAGTCGCAGCTATCGTCGTTAAAGGCCGCGTCTGTCCTGGTTCCGCAGGAGCCGCCGCGGACGGCCAGGATCATGTCCCGGTCCGAATCGGGGGGATTTTCCGTGGGACAGAGGCTGAAGGTCAAGGTCACCGCCGAACTCACATGGAAACTGAAGATATTACCTGTGGACCCCAGGCCGTCCAGGTATAGGCCTGGCGTATCCGTGGCGTCATTGCCCGAAATATCGGTGATACCCCCGTTGGAGAGACTGTTGATCGCCGCGCTGATATCCGGCACCGTTGCGCAGTTCGGGGTGGGCGACAGGGTCGGCGTGGGGCTTGGCGTGAAGGTGGAGGTAAAGGTCGCGATGGGGCCCGAACCATGGCCCGAGGGGGACGAGGGGCTGTTTCCGCCGCTGTTGCAGGCCCAAGGCAGAAGGACGGGCAAAAGCACGAGCACCGAAATTCCAAACGCGAGTTTTTTCAAAAACCCCTCCATGGGAAGCGGAAATTATAGGCGGGAGCCGGGCCTTAAAGCCACCCTGGACCCGCCAAGGTAGCGCGTCAATTTCAATTCGCCACCAAGCCTTCGGCACCCCTCACTCTTCCCATCTCCCTGAGAACACTCATAGGTAAAATCCCCTATGTACCCGGAAAACCACGGCCAAGGGGCGGGGGTTTTGCTGGTTTTCCCCCTCTCCCTTGAGGGGAGAGAGCGGGGTGAGGGTGGAAACGGCTTAATGCTTTCAAACTAAGTCACTACCCCGGCCAAAGGTGGAGGTGGCGGGGTCAGGGAGTGGTGCCCATGATCTTTTGGCCCTTGCCGGACAGCATGTCCTGGAACCAGTCCAGATGGTAGAGGCCCGCGGCCTGGACCAAGCGGGGTTCCCTGCCCCTTTGGTTGCGCCATTGGGCCGCCGCTAGACGGTAGAGCTTGCGCGCCAGGACGGCGTCCCTGGGGACGCCCAACCCCCAGGCGTAACAGAAACCCAAGTTGTCCTTGCCGTCCGCGTTGCCCTCGTCGGCCGAAAGGCGGAAAAGCCGGGTCGCCTTCTCCTGGTTGACCCAGACACCCGAGCCCGATTCGTAACAATAACCCAGTCCGATCTCCCCGTCCGTGTTGCCCTGGGCAGCCGATTCCTTGAACAAGGCCACCGCATGGTGGAAGTTCCGTTTCACCCCCCAGCCATCCAGGTAGCATTCGGCCAGGTCGTCCTCCCCGTAGCTGTCGCCCTGCTCCGCCGAGCGGGTGAGCCAGCCCACCGCCCGCCGGTAATCCCGGGGAACCCCTAGGCCGTTCAGGTAGCAGAACCCCAGGCTATCCTCACCCTTGGCGTTGCCCTGGGCCGCCGACTTGCGGAACCACAGGACCGCCTCCTTCCCATCCTTTTTCAAGCCCCAGCCGTTCAGGTAGCATTCGCCCAAGTTGTCCTCGCCGTCGGCGTTGCCCTGGGCTGCAGAAAGCTGGTACCAGCCCGCGGCCTTCCCCAGGTCCGGGGTGGTCCCCAGGCCGAACTGGTAACAGTAGCCCAGGCCGCTTTCGCCGTAGCTGTTGCCCTGGGCCGCCGATTTCTGGAGCCATTGGTAGGCCAGGTCCATGTTGGGGGCCGTGCCCCAGCCGTTCAGGTAGCATTCGCCCAGGTTGTCCTCGGCGTAGCTGTCGCCCTGGGCCGCGGATTTTTGGAACCACTCCACCGCCTTCCCCGGGTTCCGGGGCGCGCCCACCCCGTTCAGGAGGCATTGTCCCAGGCTGTTTTCCCCCGCCCCGTTCCCCGCCTCCGCCGATTCCTCGAACCAGCCTAGGGCCATGAGGGAGTCCTTGGGCACCCCGCAGCCGTAGAAATAACATTCGCCCAGGTTGTTCTCGGCCGCGCCGTCGCCCTGGCGGGCCGCCTCCATGAACCAATGGACGGCCTGGCCCTGGTCCGTGGCCGTGCCCATGCCGTAGAGGTAGCATTCCCCCAGGTCGTTCTCGCCGGCGCCGTTGCCGAGGGCTGCGGCGTTTTGGAACCACCGGAAGGCCTCGGGGTAAACCCGAGCCGTTCCCCGGCCGTTCCAGTAGCAAAAGCCAGTATCCGCGGCCGCGTCGGCATTGCCGTAGGAGGCGGACTTGCGGAAAAGATCCAGGGCCTCGGCGTCCTTGCCCAGGGCCCAATCCTCCAGGCCGTCCCGCAGCAGCCGGCCCGCGTACCATTGCTTGAACCAGGGTGTGAGGCTGAAAGCCGCCAGGCCCAGCGCCAGGACCGCCGGCAGCGCCCCCCATTTCATCCAGTTCTTTCGTTCCATGGTCCCTTTTCCCCTTTTCCGGTCAGGGCCCGAATTTTTGGATGAGGTTGTTGCCCGTATCCGCCACGAAGACATTTCCCGCCGCGTCCAGGGCCAAGGCCTGGGGCGAATGGAAGGTACCGGCGCCGGTCCCCGGCCCACCCCATTGGTATTGGAAGACGCCCGAGGGGTCGAATTCCTCGATACGGTCGTTGCCTGTGTCCGACACGTAGAGGAAGCCGGTGCCGGGACCCAGGGCCAAGCCACCCGGCCCCTTGAATTGGCCGGGGTTGGGCCCCAGCCCGCCCCACTGGCGAAGGTACCCCGTAGTCGGGCTGAACATTTGGACCAGGTTGTTGCCGTTGTCGCTCACGTAGAGGGTCGTACCCTGGGAATTCAAAGCCACTCCCTCTGGGCCGTTAAAGGTCCCCGCGCCGTTTCCGGGGCCGCCCTTTTGGGACAGGGCCGCCAGGCCGCTGGGAGGGGTTAAGGTGACCGCTTGGATCAAGTTGTTGCCCGTATCGGCCACCCAAAGGGTGACCCCCGTGGAATCCAACGAAAGGCCCTCCGGGGCGTTGAAAAGCCCGTTCCCGGAACCCTGGCCTCCGCCCTGGGCGACCAGGGTCTGGCCGTTGGAGTTGAATTCCTGGATCACGTCCGCCCCCGGCCCGGTGGCTACATAAACATGGCCGGCAGGGTCCACGGCCAGGCCCGAGGGCAGGGTGCAGGCCCATTGGAGAAAGAAATGCCCGTTGGGATCGAAAGCCTGGACCAGGCTGTTGTTCCGGTCCGCCACGTAAACGGTCGTGCCCGCTGCGTTCACCGCCACCGCCGCTGGATAGTTGAAAGAACCGTTGCCGCTTCCGTATCCGCCCCATTGGAGCCGGAAAGGATGCACGGGCGTGCCCGAGGATTGGGGGTTCACGTAAGGGGAGGCCGCGTTGTTTTGGAGCTGGCATCCGGTAAGCGAAGCCAAAAAAGCCGGTAGTACGACAAGACAGCCATAGAGCGTCTTTCTCATATAAGTTCTCCTTGGATAACCCGGGCGGAATTCCGCCCAACAAATCGGGCACCCATCCCGGGTGAAAGAATGGTACCAATAGTCCGCCCGCCGCCGCAAGGCGGTGGGGCGGCCCGCCGCCCGGCTCCCGGAACCCGCGGGATTCCGCCCCTCAAAGCTTCAACCCCAATCCCGTGATAAAGGGGATATCCATGGCCGTGCCGCCGGGAATCAGGATGAAGTTCACCCGTGTTTCGCCGTAAAGGAAAAGCCCCTCGTCCAGTCCCAATTCCACACCCGCCCCCAGGGCCACCCCCGGCTCGAAATTTTCCACGGATTGGCCGTAGGCCGATGAGATTTGCCAGGTGCCCCCGGCCAGGCCCGCCAAGTAGGGGCGGATGCCCTCCCCGCCCAGGAAATAGCGCAGGTTCAAATGAAGGTTCAAGTATTGGTCGGTCAGGGTATTGCCGAAAATCTGGCCCGAGTAGCCCAGGGTCTCCAAGCCCGCCCCCAGGAACCAATGGCGGTCCAGGGCGTAACCCGCCTCAAAGGCCAGGCCCGTTCCTAAGCCGTAGGCCGGGTTCCACTGGGACGCCGGCCAATCCAATGCCGGACCCGCGCCCAGGGTCCACCTGCGCTCATGGGTCGGGGCTGGGGTTGGCGCGCCCGTGGGCTGGGGCTTGCCCTTGGCCCGTTCGTGGTGACGCAGGCGGAAGGTGGGGGATTCGGAAGTATCCTTGGGCGGAACCGGAACCCGGTCCGGTTTGGGCTGGGCGTCCTCCGAGGACCTCCAGCCCGCGGGAAGTTCCTCGGCACTGGCTGAAACGCCGACGGAGGCGGCCGGAAGAGGGTTTGGGACGGCCGATTGGGCGGCCTGGAGCCTCAAGGCCGGGATAAAAAGGACGGCGGCGGTGGAAACGATATGGACATATTCCCGGCATCCCATCCCCGACTCCTTCAGACAATAAGGAAAAATTGAATGTTTAAGATAGCGGCCGAAGGCCCTTCCCGCCGGCGCCTTTCAAGGATTCGGACGGGGAAGGAAGGATTTTAGTCCCTTCGCCTTGGAATTTAACAAAAAAAACCGGAAATCCCTGCGGCCTCAAACCCAAGCGCCCTTTCCATCGAATATCCCCTTGCTCCCCATGGGAGCCGGTGATTTAATTCATGCATTATTGCGGGTGCCCGATGGTTTAAAGCGGGAGCCCGCGTCAGGGGAAATGTTATGAGGCCGCAAGTATGGATGGCCGGCATATTGCTTTCGTGCTGCACGGCGGGTTTGCTGCTTTCCTGCAAGGGTTCCGTCGCGCCCAGCTTCCCCTTGTCACCCGCGCCGCCCACCCGTACACCCGTACCCGTCACACCCACTTCCCCCACGGTCACGCCCACCATCACTCCCACCCTGGCCAATACCGCCACCTCCACAGCCACCCTGACGGCCACTTCGACCCCCACCAACAGCGCTACGCCTACGCCCAGCCTCACGCCCAGTGTGACCCCGACGCCCACCATCAGCTTCACCCCCTCCAACACCGCCACCAAAACCATCACCAACACGCCGACCAACAGCCCCAGCGCCACCCCCAGCCCCACCCCGCAGTACCAGCCCACCGCCGCCTGGACCGGTCCCACGGGCGGGTTCAACGGCCCCTGGGGCGTGGCGGCCATGGACAGCGGCTCCGGGGTTTCCATTTATGTTTCGGATGTCTTTAACAACCGCATCGTGGGGACGAACGGAACCTTCAACCCGGTGAACATCTGGACCGGCAGCCCTACCTTCAATGCCCCGGCGGGCCTGGCGGTGGACTCGAACTTGAACGTCTATGTGGCCGACTCAGGGGACAACCTGATCCGGGAATTCACCTCCAGCGGCGCCGCCGTCACCCAATACGGCTCAGGAAACCCCACTTCCTTCAACAATCCCGAGGGCGTGGCCGTGGACGGGAACGGGAACATCTACGTGGCGGATTCGGAAAACAACGAGATCCAAAAACTGACGGTCACGGTGACAGGCAACTCCCCGCCGGTCACCACGGTCACGGTGGCGTCTTTTTCGGCCACCAGCGGGACTCCTCCGTCGTTTTTCCTTCCCGAGGGGGTGGCGGTTTACGGAAACAGCCTCTACGTGGCGGATACCCTGAACGACCGGGTCGTGGAGCTCACCACCGCCGGAGTGCCCGTAACCGCCTGGGGCGGCAGCGGGGACGGCAATTCCAAATTCAACAGCCCCATAGGGATGGCCGTGAATTCTAACGCGACCACCGTCTATGTCGGGGATTACGGCAACAACCGCGTGCAGGCCTTCGGCCCGACGGGCAATTACCTCAGCCAGTTCGGCAATGGGGTTTTGAGCGGGCCGGAGGGTGTGGCCGCGGACGGGAACGGCAGCATCTTCGTCGTGGACACCGGCAGCCAGGAAATCAAGGTCTTTGGACCATAGGCCTATCTGGCTTTTCTTGCGCCTAAAGCCACATTATTACTGGCTGTTGTTCCCCTTATTTTGAATAGGAATCAACAGAGCCTTGCGCAATGGCGCCTTCCCGCCGAACTTTCCCGAGTAAAGAGAGGACGCCTCCGCGTATTCATCCTCAACGGAAACCTTCGTCACATGAAAAAACTCATCATGGTAGTAATGGATAGTCCCAATATAAATCGCTCCATCATCGGGTCTTAAATCCACCTTATACCCCCCCGGAAAACAAAGCATATCCTTTTTCATTGTCGTATCGATCGAAACGACCACCGCCCCGCCAAGGATATAGAACGGCTTTGGATCGCTCATGGCGAAAAAAGTCTTTCCTAATGGGGCTGGAACATGGCCTTTAAAATCATCGTCTTTGTATGGGGTTTCGAGCTCCTGCCATTCATCTCCCGTAATCAGGAAAAACCGGTTTTGATAAACATCGGTTCCCATCATGTTTAGATCCTGATCGGTCGGCTTGAGCGGAGGAGTTAAAACCACTTTTCCAACGATAACAGCTTGCCCCGGCAACGCTTCATCCATGTTGGCGATCAAATGTTTACCCGATGCCAGCGGGATGCACGAAACAATGCTCATGACAGCCAAGGCCAACCCGCAGGACTTAAATAAGCTCTTCATTGTTTGGGCTCCTGGGATTTTAATTGTTCGATCTTTTGTTCAATCAAAGGTTCCCAGGGATTACCCTTGGCGCGCGGCAGGATCATCTCAAGCACTTCTCTTTCATTTGGATGCTCAATCGGCTCAACATGGAAATCCGCTTTGAAAAAATCGCCTTTATCCTTCGCCTTGTAAGAACCCAGGTAATAGAACCTGCCGGCTTCCTTAACCCGGAATCCCGAGTCCTGCACGGGAAAGCTGACATCGATATTGGTATTGCTCGGGAAGATAAAAAGGAACGGTTTCCCCCGGCCGCCGAAGCCGGCCAGTTGGAATGAGCCCGGCACCAAATCCTCTCGATAGAACGCGCCCTTATCCGTCCGAAAATAAAAATAGGGTTTCTCAACGGATGGCAGCACCTGCTTGTATTCAATCCAGTCCATATTGCAAGGCATGTCCTTCGTGTCGATATAGCCAAAAACAAATGCGCCGGTTGCGACCGAATTAAACTCAAGATTCCTGCTGAACCCCGCACAACCAAAATTCAACAGGGCCATCAAAACCAACAAGATGCCGATTTTTTTCATCCCAATTGCTCCTTTTTTTATTTAATGAACCATCAATCGGAAGCCTAATGTCAATATCGACCCCGTTGGCTGGCCCGACCTTATTGGAAAAATCACCTGGTAAGCCGCCTCTACGTAATAGGCGGAAAAGCTGAAGCGGACACTCGGCGCGCCCCATGAATAGGACTGGGGATTTGTTCCCGTCTCGATGCCGGGAGGAAGGGGCGCATCGTAATTGACCAAGTTGTAGGTCCAACCGCTCTCGAGACCGATATAAAAATACCGGGATCTCCCATAATCGTCGGGACCGTAAATCGGAACGGCCCATTTGTTTTCCCAAAGAGCCCCGCCATTCATAAAGGGCATAGAGCTGGAATCGCTCAGATCAAATCCTACTCCCAGTTTAAATCCGGTCCGCCAAGAGTCGGTAAGCGGCCAGTAAAGACCCCCATCAACATAAACATAAGGAAAGATGGATAATCCGCCGTCGGTCTTACCGGGGATATTGCTAATCCAAGCTTGGCCCAGGTGAATTCCACCCTCGTAGTTGCTTTGGGACCAGGTACCCCAAACGCTTTCGCCTGTTCCTTCCCCGGATGCGAAAACTTTCGCTGCTGGAAACACGCACAAAAGGATTATCAAAAAACGAAAAATCCGATTTCTCCGTTGTTTTGAAGGGAACTCGATTCGCATTATTCCGCTCATTTAAATTTAATCCGCTTGCAACCAATCAAGGCGAACCACCTTTCAACACGCAAACCACATGAAATCACAAGGAGTATACCCAGGGAAGGCAGAACCACACAATAAATCGTGCTTATTTTCTCCAAAAACAGCTGTATAGAAATTCGGAAAAAGTCCAGCCCGACCCCGTTTTCGTTGTTTCAATGCCGTTTTCAAGACCCGACCCATTGTTCACATTTATTTGTCTTCCAAACGGGTCTATTCAAAAATTTTCCAAAATTTATTTAGTGATTCTTTGTCTTGGTATTGCATAACAACATCAAAAGGTCTTCCCGGACGGCCCCATTCTTCCTGCTCATCCAAAGGCTTTGACCAAACTTCGCAAATCTCAAACAAAAGATTTCCCAATGCACGACAATCATCCGAGCGAAATTCGGGGTCAGGCCTCCATAATCCATTTCTTGATTTTCAGAGCCAGCCCCTTCTCCCTCATAACCCTATCCTTCATCATCACCCATCGATTGCTCACCGCGGTGTGGCCGATCCCGATCTTTTCCCCTATCTCCTTAGAGGTCAACTTCGTTTTTCTCTTCAACAAGTAAATCAAAACATCCCTCGCTTCCGATTTACGTTTCCACGCCTTTAACAATTCCTCGCGGCTTTCACCGTAAGCTTTGGCCACCTTCCTTATCAATTTTTCCGGGTCTTCTTTTACGACATGTTTTTGATATTTCGGTATGTCTAAATGTTGATGCGCTTGACCCGTCTCATGAACCTTCTTCAAAAATTCCTTACTGCCCAAATATACCCGCGAATGCAGTTCTTCCCACGGGCTGGTCTTCCGGCCCACGCCGTCCGCCACAAAAAGCCGGTAAGCCTTTTGGGCCCCTTTCATGTCCTTCCCGAATTGTCCTAATAACCAAGCCGTTTCCAGCCACTTTTCGGCCCCTTCCAAGCCAGCCGTTGACCGGTAGCTGCTCCATTTCCATCCCTCCGGTTTGTTCACCATTTTCGCCCGGACCGGGTTCAAAACCACATACCGGCACAACTCCTTTAAATAGGTGTCCTTTTCCATCACGATAGCTTTGTATCTCCCCTGGAACAAATGCCCCACCCGATGGTGCCTCCGGTTGAATTTCTGGGTGTAGATCCCGTTGAGGTGTTTCATGGCCATGGACAAATTGGAGGCGGGGGTTTCCAGCAGAAGATGGTAATGGTTATCCATCAAGACCCAGGAATGGCAGAGGATCCCGTAATGCCCCTGGGTTTCGGCCAAGACACTTAAAAACACCTGCCGATCGGCGTCATCCACAACGATCTTTCGTCTCTCATTTCCCCTAGAAGTGACGTGATAGACGGCTCCTTCATAATGAATCCGCTTGGGCCTTGGCATGCCCATATCTTATGGAACCCCATCGTTTTGTAAAATGGATTATGGAGGCCTGACCCCTTTTTTCCTCTTCGTCCGCCACCTGGACCGGAAAGTCCATATCGCCGGGGTAACCACCCATCCCCACGGGTTTTGGATGGCCCAAATGGCCCGAAACCTTACTGATCCCGAAACCGGATTCCTCGAACCGGGAATGATGCTCCTGCACGACCGGGATTCCAAATATACCGCCCACTTCGACCGAATTCTCAATGAATCAGGAGTCGAAACCCTGAAACTCCCCGCCCAAAGCCCGAATTGTAATGCTCATGCCGAAAGGTTCGTCCGGTCAGTTAAAAGCCAATGCCTTTCCCGGATGATTATTACCAGCGAGGAACAGCTTAGGAAGGCCCTGAAGGAGTACCTGGAATATTACAACCACGAAAGACCCCACCAGGGCTTGGGCAACCGGATTCCAGAGCCAAGGCAGGAACAGGACACTGAAAAGCGCCAAGGGAAAATCATGAGGAAACAACGTTTGGGCGGTCTGCTAAACGTCTATTTCAGAGCCGAAATTGAGACAAAACCCAATCAGCACAAGGAGAAAACAGCAGCATGAATATTTTTATACTACGGGGTTCAATATTTATTATTTTTTAAAATTTAATTTTTTGTTCGAAAAACTCTGGCGCTAAAAATAAATACAATTAATATAAACACAATGAAAACAAAAACAAAAATTAAAATCCAATCAGTCCGCATTGTCTTATGATTAAATATTGTAGCTTTAATCGCTGAGTCGAAAACCGGAAGTACGTTGTCGAATCTATCGGCGGTCGTCCAAAAGAAAGCTCTAAAATAGTAGTTTCCATCAGACCATATGTAATGAACCGTTTTTAAATTGCCGCTTTTTGTCTTCATCGAGGAAACCGCTCTTAACACTTTCTCGTCATCGACATTAATTATTTCATGAGTTAAATAATCGATCGGGGAGCCGGCCTTTTTGGAAGTCAGTAGCATTTCTTCAAAATGTTTATTTAAAAATTCTTCGTCATAACTCCTCCCATCCAATGAATAACATTTCACTCCCACCCAGTTTGGATAATTAGTTTTTAAGGTCTTGGGGTCAGCGGCCAAAAAATCGATATTCATATTCTTGGTCATTTCCACGAGGGCGGCCGCATCTGATGTAAAATCTTTTGAATTTTGTCCTTTCGACAAATCGATCCACCCATTTGGAATTTGAAACTCATAAGAAGCATTACCAACTAACGGCACCAGCAAGAAAAATAAATAAAATAATAAGTATTTCTTCTCCACTTCACACTCCGAATTTGATTTTTAAAAAAAAGGATTTATAGAACCATCATCAGAAATGTACTCACGACAAGTCCTTATCCATTCAAATCCCAAAACACCTTTGCTAGTCTCCAGAAGCAACTTGTCTCCAATATTCGCCCTATAGAAAAATTTTGATTGAACCATTAACCGGCAATTTCCATCCGGGTTTCCCCAATAATTAAAATAAATAAAAAAAATCGAATCACGAGCAATACCTATATGCTCCATCTTGTTTATAATTACATCGTGTTCTTCGGGTTGAGATTCATCAAAACAACCGTTCAGTAGTTGGAGCCCGGCAAAAAAAGCCAAATACAAAAACAAACACAGCGGAAACATTATCATTACGTCAAGTTTCCTATCGGAATTATCTTTACTTCGCTTGCGATAAATTTGTCTGCAAATGGCCAAAGCACTAAACGAAGTTATTCCAAGAAAAATTCTTAAACGAACAATTTCTGAAGTTTTAAATATTTGATAGTTAAAGAGACCGTAGCTCATCCCGAAAACAAGAAACACAAAAAAAACAATTACAAACAAATCTTTTATATTTTTTGCACCCAAACGAATAGTTTTATTCATTACATCCCACCGAAATCCAAATCATTGTTTCGGCCGCGTAAAATTTAAGGGTGTAAAAAGAAACGGGCGTAACATGGTGTTTGTTCACGACACCATATCCTTTTTGTGAAAGGACGTTACGCCCATGAAGAATATACACCTAGCCTTGCAGGCCTTGGCAAGAGAGAAAACTCAAGCCATGGTCAAGTCGGCGGTAGGAAGTCGACAGATCGGCCAATGGGTCGGGGAGGCTCTCAACCAGCAGCTTTCCGAGGCTTTCAATACCCAGTTGGAAAAGGAACGAGACGAATTCTTGGGTAGCCAACCCTACGAAAGGCAGGAAAAACCCCGTTACCGTAATGGTTTCAAACAGATTTTCGTGCCTGGATTTCTAGGCCGGTTGGAATTGAGAAAGCCGGTTTTGAGGAAGGGTAAAGGGTTCGTTTCCGAGACTTTGAAGGCCTTGAGGGACGGTAGCCAAGCCCTGATGGGTTATCTGGGAATGAATTTCTGGCTGAAAGGTGCTTCCACCCGCTCAGTAGCGGCAGGGATGAACGAGGCCTTTGGAACGAAATGGTCGGCCAGCCACATCAGTGAGATGACCAACGCCTTGGAACCCACGTTGCGGGAATGGGAGAAGCGACCCTTACCCGGAGGGATCCGATACCTGTATCTGGATGCGCTTTACCTGACAATCAGGCGTCAAGAGGCTGGTGTGAAACAGGCGTTGCTGGTGGCTATCGGGGTGGATGGGAACCTGAAACGACATTTTCTCGGGTACTTAGTGGGAGACAGGGAGAGTGAGGCTTCTTGGGAAGCCATGCTGGAAGACCTATTGAATCGAGGCTTGGACAGAAAAAGTTTGAGGATGGTGGTGTCCGACGCCCATGGCGGGATCATCGCGGCGGTGGAAAAACGCTTAGGGATCACCCACCAACTTTGCGTAGTACACAAAATGCGCAACGTCCGTTTCCGGGTGGCTTGGAAGGATCAAAAGGCTTTCATGGCGGATTTCAAGGCTGTGTATTGGGCCAAGAACCGGGAAGAAGCCTTAGTAGCTTTGGGAAGTCTCAAAGCCAAGTGGTCCAGGACGTATCCCAAAGCGGTGGAGATGACGGAGAATAAATTTGAGTCCTACACCCTATTTTTCCGGGAAGACCCAAAATTCTGGATGCTTACTCGTTCCAGCAACATCATCGAAAGATTCAATCTAGAACTCAGGAGAAGACTGAGGCCGGCAGGGATGATGCAGAATGAACTGGAATTAACTAAATTGGTCTGGGCAGTGGCCGAAGCCCAACAAGAAAGATGGGATAGGCTTAAAGTCCACACCTCAAGGAAGGAGACAGAAGCTCAAGCCGCTTGATTAAGACGCCCGTGAAAATTTACACCCAAAATCTTGACGCGGGCATTGTTTACACCCAAAATCTTGACGCGGGCATTGTTTCACTTCCGGAAAATATGGTTTGGGTCTTTCGTTCAAAATTTTCGGATCGCCTCCCATCGCTTTTATCAGCCAGTCTCCGATACTAAATACGTCACCTGCGGAGCCCAAGAAATCAAGATTTTCCGAACCTTTGATAATGGTTCGCGCATCCAATCCAAGGCTGCCCGCAGCAGAAACATCCCCTACCATTGGCAAATCTTTACCAAATAGTGAAAAAGTATTATCCGCAGCTCCACCAATACTAAACAAAAGTTGTACTCCTTTAATTGCTTTCGGCAATCCTAGTGCAGTTCGATAAGCCTTAAATGCGGTTCCAACACTGCCTAACGAAACAGCGGTTTCTATTGTTTTATACTCCGTGTATTCAGCTTTTGTGACGGCATAAAGTGTTTTTACCTGTTGATTAGCGATAGCCTTGTATGCTCCAGCTCTCATTAAATCATCCTCGTATAGACCCGGATTATCCTCATCTAAATCCGATTGTTTTTCCCAATAAAAAGCGCCCTGTACAGCAGTCCACCCAGTTATGTCATCAATAGCGTTCGATGATTTTCCAATT
The DNA here is from genome assembly GCA_963770835.1 of uncultured Pseudomonadota bacterium. GTDB lineage: Bacteria > Oederibacteriota > Muellerivitia > Muellerivitales > Muellerivitaceae > JAJPJW01. The sequence continues at coordinate 272,415 of CAVYRH010000003.1, read as the reverse complement.
TCATCAATTTTTATTAATGGCCTTAATCCGACATAGCCATAGAGAGAAAGATTAATTGAATTAAAGACACCATCGTTTGGTTTCCCTTCAAGATACTTGGATAGTATGGGATCCGCACTCTGCCATACGCTGGTCCTCGGGTCGTAATACCTGGCCCCGAAGTAATAAAGCCCCGTCTCCGTATCCAATTCTTGTCCCGTGAACTCGTAGTCCGGGAATATCTCCATTCCCCTCTCCTGCTGGGTCCAGGTTTCCCCGAAGGGTATGTATTCCAGGTGTTCGCTCAGTGTTCCGTTCTCGTCCGTCATGTAGCCCGTGCTGCCCAAATGGTCCGTGTGGTAGAAGAACACGAAGGAGGTGCCGGGAATCAGGCTTTTGGCGTTCGTGGCCGTGCTCGCCATGCAGCTGTTGGGTATCCCCACCACCGCGTCCCCGGAAGGCACATAGCCCGTCTGGTTGTTGTAGCTCACGATGAAATAGCCCCCCTGGGGCTTGGGGTTCTGCAGGGTCAGCACCTTGCAGCTGTTCACCGTGCCCAGCACCTGGACCCCCTTGGTCCAAACCTGCGGCGCCCCCAAGACCTGGGTATTGTCGGCGGTGATGGTGATGAAGTTCCCCGGGCTGCCGAAATTGACGGCGTCCGTGTTGCCCCCGGCGATCGACACCCCCCAGGACCCGATCCATTGGGCCTGGTCAGTGGTGTTGCTGGTAGAAGTCGCCGAGGCGCTGGCCGGGCCCTGCACCATATGCGTGGCGATGCGCGCGTTGCCCAGGAAGATGTGCTTGTCCGCCAGGGCGCCGGCCCCCGCCAGCGGGTTTTCCACCGTGTAGAACTGGTTCACATAGGCCGTGATCTTCTGCTGGTGGTCGATCTTGAGCGTCCTCATCCCCGCGTCGTCATACACGAACCGGATGCCGCCGTTGGAAAGGTCACCCGCACCCTCCTCCACCCCCTCCATGCGGTTCTCCTCGTCCCAGACGATGGCGCGGCCGGTCCCCGAGAGGTCCGTAAAACCCGACTGGTTGCCGTTGAAGTCGTAGGCGAAGGTCCGGGTTCCCACCTGGCTGGGCGCGTGGGGCTGGGCGCCCTGGTAGAGGTAGTTCCAGTCGTAGGTCAGAGCGTTGTCGGTGACCGGTGCGCCCCCGCCCGAGGTTTCCACCAACTGGTTCTTTTCCGTGATGTTGTGGATGGGGTCGTAGGTCATGGCCAGGTTGTAGGTGCTGCTCCCCGTGGTGCCCATGGCCGTGTCGAACAGGCCCGAATAGGCGCCCTGGGCCCGGGTGAGACGGTAGAGGCCGTCATACTCGAAAGACTGGCTCACCGGCCCCGAAAGGCCGTCGGTTTCCCGCGGCGCGGCGTTGTTGAGGGTGGTGATGTTCCCCACCGGGTCATAGGCGTAGTTCAGCGCCTGGAAGGTCAGGGGCCCGGAAGCGGCCGTCAGGTTCACCAGCCGGTGCAGGGCCGTCACCGACCCCGAGTCGGTATCGTAGGTATAGGAGGCCTGGGTGCCGTTGCCGTTCTGCACGAACTTGCGGCTTCCGAACTTGTCGTATTCCAGCCTCGTGACGTAGGGGAAATAGGTGCCCGCCGAGCCTGAGTTGCCGTTGGCCGGCACCACCCCGGAAACGGCCTTGGGGCTTCCACCCGCGTCGTATTGGTAGGTCAGCGCTTCCCCGTCCGGGTAGGCCATGGAAAGCACCCGGTTCCAGTCGTCCCACTTCCAGGCCGTGACATAGGTGACCGGCGCCGTGGCAAGCGTCCCTTTGTCCCAGGCCGATTCACCCGTCCAGGCGCCCGTGGAGGGCACCTTGAGGACCCGGGTTTCCGTCACCGCGTTGCCCAGGGCGTCGTAGTCGCGCGCCAGGGTTCCTGAGCCGTCCTGGATGGCGGCGATCCGGGCCGCCTGGTTGTTGGCCGCGCCGGGGAAACCGTAGGCGTAGGTGACGTTGTTGCGGGGGAAATCGGGATAGGTGACCGAGGAAAGCCGGTTGAACTGGTAGTCGTAGCCCACCGCGTGGTCTTCCTTGGCCAGGTTGGCCGTCACCTTTTTGATCACGTTCCCCGCCGGGTCGTAGGTCAAGACCGTCTTGCCCGTGTCGGGGTTTTGAATGGCCGTGCGGCGGCCCAAAAGGTCGTAGGAGGACGCCGTGATGTTGCCCTTGGCGTCGGTCACCTGGGTGATCTCCTTCATGGGGTCGTAGGCGTATTGGGTGGTGATCACCTGCGCCGGGCCCGACGGCGCGGGCGAACCGACAGCCGGGTCGTATTCCATGACCGTCTCGATCAGGCCCTTCACGTCCTTGTAGGTTTGTTTCTTGTTCCCGTTCACGTCAAAAACCGTGGTGAGGAGCTGGTTTTCGCCGTTGTTCAGGGCCACGGCGTAGGACGAGAGGGTGGATTTGCCGTCGGGCCTCGTCATGGTCAAGGGCCGGTCCAGGGCGTCGTAAAAGGTGACGGTGGGGCTGTCCTCATAGGCGGGGTTCAAAGTGGCGCTCATGGACCCGCTGGCACCCGTTTCAGTCACAGGATAGAACTGCTGGGCGGCGCGGCCCGCCTGGTCGTAGACCACCCGGCCCGAGGCAACCACCCCGTTTTGGGAGGCCAGGTTCGCCCCTTGGAAGAAGGTGGTGGTCTGCTTGGTTTGCAAAACCCGGTCCAGCCCGTCGGTCAGGGTCAGGGTGTCCAGGGAGGCGCCCGGCCCCCGGGCCGCCGAGTCGTTGTGCGCCGTATGGGCGTAAGGCACCGGCGCCTCCGGGTGATAGTCGAAGGCAAGGCTGTACCCGCCCTTGTCGAAGGGGCCGGTGACCGTGACCGTGCGGCCGAAATCGTCGTAGGAATCCTGAACCGCGTTGTTATTCTCGTCGATCTCCAGCGCCGGCTTCCCGAACCTCAGGTCGTAGCTTTGGGTGGAGGTATAGCCGAAACTGTCCCGGAGGACCGTGGGGTAGGTGTTCACCACGCTGTCGTACTGGTAGGAAAGCTGGTAGCGCTGGCCGTGCAGGTTGGCGGGGCCGGTCACGGTGGTCAGGTTGCCGTAGGCGGAGTCGTAGGCCATGTCGCTCTGGGCGAAAACACCGTTTCCGGCGAGGCTCTGGACCGTCAAGAGATCGCCCAGGTTTGTGTCGTAAGCCGCCTGGCGTTGGCGCAAAAGCCCGCCCGCGCCGTTGACCGTGATGGTCTCGGGCAGGCCCACCAGGTAGTTGGCTTGGAAGGCGGTATTGGGGTCCGTGGCCGTATAGGAAACCGACGCCGTGACCGCGTCCGCGGCGTTGTCACCGCCGTCCGCGTACTGGGTCACGTTGCCGTAACGGTCATAGGCGTAAGTTTGGTAGGTGGTGACGGGGGCGGAGGACCCGGGCTCGTAAAAGGCGTTACTCGCCTCCAGCAGCTGGGGGAAGATGGAATAAACCTGCTGGATGCCCTTTCCCGCCAGGGCCGTCAGGGGCTGGGCCGAAGCCTGGTTCACCGCATCCCAAAGCTGGTACCGGTTGAGGGTGTCCAGGAAGGTCTGGGGCGAGCCGCCCGAGACGTCCAGGGTGGCCTGCTCCGAAACCAGCTTCATGTCGTAGATATTGTCGTTGAGGTAGCTTTCCACCACCCGGCGGTAGGGCGGCAATCCCGCGACCGGGCCGGAGGAAGGCCCGTTCCAGCCTCGGGTGTCCATCTGGGTGCTGGTGACCGTGCCATAGCCCAAAAACTCCCGGTCCCACCGGTCGAATTGGCCGTTTTGGTAGGTGAAAAGCTGGGCCTGGTAGTCGGCCCCGCCCTTGGCCGCATTGCCGTTCTGGCCGCCGTCGAACTGGGCCACCGTGGCCAGGTTCCAGCGGCTGTGCGGGTCGGCGTAGGTGTTCCCGTCGCGTTGGTAGTCCAGGGTGAGGGTCCCGCCCATGGGCCTGGAGACGCTCTTGAGCAGGTTGGTGCGGCCCGTGGTGTTGAGGTTGACGGCCATGATGGAGTTGGAGCTGTTCACGTCGTTCTGGGCGGCCACCAGGTCCGGGTAGCCGTCGCCGTTCATGTCCATGAAGGTGAGGTTCTGCGTGTCCACACTGCTCGTCAGGTCCCCTCCCCCGCTCACACAGACCTGCAGGACCACAAAAAGCAGGGGGATGGGGAAGGAAACGGTGAAATAAGCCCCTCCCCCGAAACTGGTGCCCGTATGGTGCCCGATCTTTTGGGACACGCCGTTATTGCTCCAGGCCACCGGGGCCGCGAAACCGCTGCCGGTGTTATAGGCCACCATCACCGTCCCGTTCTGAAGGCCGATGGGGCTTGTCGTGTCGTTATAACCCGATATCCAGACCAAGTCCGGCAGGCCATCCCCATTGACGTCCACCAGCGTCCGGCCCGTGTCCGTTATCTGGGCGGATCCGGAAAGCCCCCCGGCGAAGCTGTAATAGACGGAGTTGAAATTGACCAGGTTGGCGCTGACACCGCCCGTGAGATTGGCCGTATGGCTGATCCACCCCGAATTGTCCCAGGTCGCCGGGGCCGCGAAACCATAGCCCATGTTCAGGGCCACCACCAGGTTCCCGCCCGAAACCCAGACCCGGTCCGGCAGGCCGTCCCCGTTCATGTCGATCAAGTCATAGTTGGAATCGTTGACGCTGTTGCTGCCGTTGAGGCCGAAGGGGGCCATTTGGGATTCCTTGTCGGCGGTCAGCGGGGGGTTGTTGCCCATGACCCCGGGTTGGCCCGCCTGGCTGCCCGCGACAATGGCATCCGCTGCCTGGCTGAACAGCCCCACCGCGCCCAAAACGTCAACGGAGGTGACCGCGCTGCTGTTCTGGCGGATCCCCGAGAGCCCGGGCACATTCGTCGATCCGTCCATGCCTCCCGTGGGCAGGGTGTATTGGACGGTCCCGTTGCCGCTCACCATGGAGGGGAACCCGTCCCCGTTCATGTCGATCAGGTCCTGGGAGGAGGTGTTGTTCCCCGATCCTATGCCCAGGGGGCCGAGGCTTCCCGAGTTCTGGTTGCCCGAGGAAAGCTGGTCGAAACGCGCGATATTGCTTTCCCCCGACGCCGGGCCACCGGTTGGAATCAGGTCCGCAGCCAGGTCCCCGGCGATATTGTGCATGCCCAGCCGGGTGGAACTCATGGAGGCGGGGGCGGCCCAAAGCAGGGGATCGGGCCCCTGCCAGGAATTGGAGCCGGGCTGGGGCGCGAAAGACCAGGCCGTCTGGCTGTTGGCCGCCTGCTGGAAAACCGCGCTGGTGCCCGCCGAATTCGCGGCAACCGGGACAGCCAGTTGGGCCTCCGATACCGGCGCGCCGGCCTGGGTGCCGTTGTAACCGGCCACGGCCCAGCCCCGGTAAGGCAGGGCGAAAACGTCGACCGGGGGCTGGTCGCTCAAGGAACTATCGACCTCGAAGCTTCCGTAAAGTCCCGGTGAACCGTAATAACAGGTCACGGCCTCGTTGCCGCCGGTTTCCCCCACCCGGGTGACCAGGTCGCCGGACCGGGAATAAAAGCTGAAAAAGAGGGGGTCGCCCAGCAATACCTCGGCCGTAACCGGCGCGGTAGCCACGGCAACCGAATTGGGGTTCACCACGAAGGGCCCGCCCTTGGCCGCCAAGGAGTCCTTGCCCGCGGCCAGCAGGGCCGGGTCCTTGATGGTCATCATCACCGTCTCCGGCCCCGAGGGGGTGGGACTGGTGGTGGCGGTGGCGAAGGAAAGGGACGGCACCGCGTTCAAGTAGCGGATGTGGGTGGTTCCATCCTGGGAAACCACGCCCTCGTAGGCCGGCTTGTAGGTGACAGGCTGGGCGTCCACGGCCCCACCCGGTTCCAGGACCGCAAAATACAGGCTGGGATAGGTGCCGGCGAAGGACAGGGCCGAGAGGTCTTGTTCGGTGGCGGCTAAAACCCGCACCCTCAGGTCGGTGCCCGCCGCGAGGCCGGGGATATTCCCCTGGACCGCGACCGTACCCGTGCCCGTGCCCGGCGGTGCCACCTGCTGGAACACGGGCGCGCCCATGTTGTCGTTCGCCACCACCGTCACCGTGACCGGATTGGCGGTCCCCGAGAGCGCCAAGGAACCCTGGAGAACCAAGACCGTGGACCATCCCTCCGCTATTTGCTGGCTTGTCAGCACCGGTGGAGCGGGCAGGACGAACTCCGGCAAGGCGACGGTGGTGGGTACCTGGGGCCCGGCCAGGTCGTTTTCGGGGTAAAAATCGATGTCGTAGGGCGGCATGAAGGGCGTGATCGCCGGCGTAGGGGTGGCCGTGGCCGTGCCCTGGGGCGGGGCGAAGGCACCGTAAGTAAGGGTCGCGGGCCATTGTATCTTCGACAGGTCCACGTTCGAATCCGCGCCCGCGACGAAATAGAGGGTGTCGTAGACGCTGGTCACCGGATAGGAAAGGGTCGTGCCCTGGATTATGGTCGTTCCCATCACCTGGTAATTGGTCACGGGAAACTGCAGGCAGTCGGAGCAGTTGGTGACGCCCGCGGAGGGGCCGTAGGGGAGGCTGCCCGCCTGCCCGGGGGCCAGCGTCCCGGTCCAAAGGACCTGGGTGACCCCGGAAAGGGGCGGGTTGGCGGCGGGAATGACGGTGTTCTCCACCATGATGACGCTCACCGCCACGGAATCGGAAAGCCCGGAAAGTTCGGTGAAGTCCCCGGTCAAGACAAGGGTGCCGCTTAAGGGAGCGGTGGTGTCCACTCCCCGGCGGCCGGCCAGTGTGAAGTCGGTGGACGCATGGTAATGGGCCAGGTCGAGGTTGTTCTCGTCCAGGACCGGCGTGGCCACGGCGTCCCCGTCCAGGCTCTGGTACCGGATATCCTGGTCCCAGGCCACCTGGTCGTAGTTGCCGTCCGCCGTATTCACGGCCCCGGACTGGAGGCGGAAATAAATGCGGTCACCCTGGGCCACGTTGACGGGCGCCACCGGCAGGGGCGCCTGGGTGCCCATCATGGAAGCGGGTATGACCGCCGTGGCCAATATGCTGGCCGTGGTGACGGGCGCGGAGGGGTTGCTCAAGTCCGTATGATCCAGTTCCACGTCCACCTTCACACCGTCCGGGGTGGTGCTGGGCGTGGGCGTGGTGCCGGGGACGGGCGTGGAACCGCTCGGGGTGGGACTGGGCGTGGGAAAAAGGGTCACGGGGCAGTTGAGGGTCACAACGCCCGAATAGGGGGCCACCCAGCGCCTTAAGGCATCGGCCATGGGGTATTGGGTCACGGCCGCGCTATGGTCCTGGGGCGTGAAAAGGGCTGTGGAAGGGGCCTGCCCCTGTACGATCGGCACCTCGGTGTCCGAGGAATCGGTGCTAAAGGAGACCGCCCCGCCGTTCACGTGGGCGAAATGCACCGTGCCGTTCTCCACTAGGTCGGGCATGCCGGCCCCGTTCACGTCCGAGAAATAGCAGGTGCCCTTGGTGCCCATGGATGCGCTGTTGAGGATGGCGGGAATGATGAAGTAGGCCTCCCCTCCCTGGCAGGACATACCTGAACTTTCCTTGCCCAGGTTGTCCAGGCCCTGGATGGCTTGGGGTGGTCCGAGGGTGGTGGAGTTCACGGAAAGGTCGTTGTCCAGGGGGCCCGGACCCAGGGGGTTGGCCTGCAGCTTCGGCGAGCCGTTTTCCAGGTAGACCATGTCCGGCAGGCCCCGGCCCGTCATGCTCAGCCAGGTCAGGACCGTACTGGAATCCGTGTGGCTTCCGCCCCTTTTGTAGCCCACGGTCAGCATCTTGGTCCCAGTGTAGAACCCGAAGCCCCCATAGGCGGAAAACCCGTATTCGTCCGCCGTGGACCCGCCCAAGGCCGTCACATGGGGGTCGATAAGGTTCCCCGTCAGGGCCCCGACGACATTGAAATCCGCGGCCTGGGTGTTGTTCGATTGGGGTTTCAAGGTGACGGCCTGGGCCAGGAACCCGTTGTTGCCGTTCTGCTGGAGGTCATTGAAATAGGTGAAGCGGTGGGTGTTGCCCGGGAAGGGCTCCCCCGCCGCCCCGAACTGCTGGATGGAATTCAACAAGGTTTTTGAAAAGGCGCCCTGGATATAGGTGAACTGGTAGCGCCGGATGAGCGCCCCGTTCAAGGTCACGTCCACGTGGTCCAGGAGGTCGGCCGTGGCCCGAGGAAAACCGCACTTGGCGTAAACCTGCACGTCGGGCCGTGTTTGGATGGTGGTGACGCCGCCCGAGGCGAAGGAAGCCGCGCCGTGGACAAACTTCACCTGGTAGGGCCCGTCCGAACCCTTGGAGCCCGTATAGGTGACATGGTCGGGGTACAACTCGACCCCACCGCTGTTGCCCGTTGATGATCCCGACGGGGAACCGCCGTAGGACGAAAACCCGTAGTGGTACTTGACCGTGTTGCCATGCCGGTCTTCCATTTCCCGCAGGTTCCATTGGCAGGCATTGCCCCGGTTGCCGGAGGTGTCGGTGGTCAGGACCGCGGGGTCCGAGGTTCCGTTCTCCACCGCTCCGCTTTCCAGGCTGCCCCCGTAAAAGGAACGGGCGCCGTTCTTGGAATCCACTTCCCAGTAATAGCTTACCGGCGCGCTGCCGTAGCGAATGATGCGCTGGAAATCGCCCTCCACCCTCGTCATGAAGGTCACGGGGCCCGATTGGCGGCCGATCCAGGCGTTCCGGTGGGCCAGGTAGGGGCCGGAAGCGGTCAGGGCCACCAGTTGCTGCCCGTTCAAGAGGTAATCCTCGGTCTCCTGGCTTCCCGAGTAGCGGGGCGCGCCCCACCGGGTCTCGACGGTGATCTGGGGGCAGGAAAGGTTCCACCCCAGGCCCATCCAGGAATCGCCGGCCGAGGAGTCGTACCGCACCGCCAATTGGGGGGCCAGGCCGTGCCGTCCCGGCGGGGCCTCGATAGGATAGGAAAGATCGGCCGTGCCCTCATTGTTGGCCTGGGGCGGCTCGATCATATTGACTTCCACTCCCGGGTCGGCCGCCTTGATCCCCTTGAGCTGCGTCGGGTTGAAGCCGATTTCTTGGGGGCTGTCGGGAGTGGTGATGGTGGCGTTAATGAAGTCCGTGAAATGGGTGGTCAAGCTGGTGAGCATCTGCCCCGGGGTGTCCACGCTGGAGAGGGGCAGGGGTTCCCACATGCCCCGGTTGGTGTCGAAGTAAAAAGTCCTGACGTCCGCCACCGTCTTGCCGTTGGGCAGCATGGCGGGGTCAAAGGGCAGGCTGACCTTCACCTGGCTGTTGAAGTGCGTCCCGTGCGGCAGGAAACGGTAGCCACGGTAGTTCCCTCCCGTCACGTTGGTCATGCCGGGGTTCAGGGGTTCCAGATCGGTCGTCGATAGCGGCACCATCTGCAGGTTTACCCTGCTCGTCAGCGCGTTGGCGCCCACCGAAAGCTGTGCCCCCAATTGGCTCAGGACCGTGGCCTGGCCCGTGTTCAACATCTGCGCATAGGTCCCCTGTCCCGATCCGCTGCCGCCGCTTACCTGCTCTCCCAGGGGAACCACCTTGGTCAGCTGCACCCCGTCCGGGTAGATGGCCGTCACGGTCACGGCCCAGGCTGCCGTTCCTTGGGGAACGCCCAGTTGGTCCATGCTCACGATTCCCTCGAACTGCCCGTTCATCACCTGGGCCGGCTGGCTGCCCAGCATCACCTGGGCCTGCCCGCTTCCGTCGTCCGATTGGCCCAAAAAGCCCCGGATATAGGCCTCCGTCCCGAAGAACTGGCCGGCCGTGGGATAAGTCACCTCAATGGTTTGGCCATAGGCCTTGCCCACGCCCGACCCCTGCGCCATCGCCTCCATGATCTCACCCGCGCTCCCGTCCCCTCCCCGGAACCGCAGTTCCACCGCCTGCACCGGCCCCGTCGCGCTCACCGGCAGGCTCTGCCAGCCTGCCCCTAATCCCTTCCCGTTCGTCACGTCCCCCAGCCCCTCCCAGGTCCCGTCCTGGAGCACGCTCTCGATCACCTGGCCCCCCAGGCTGTTCGCCACGTACAGCTTCAGCGAGTCCAGCTGCTGTGGCCGGTACAGCCAAAAGGTCAGCGACGGCGTCGGGTCGCTTCCCCCTTCCCCGTCCACGTAGGGCCTCCAGCCCGTCGTCTCGTCCCCGTCGGTCAAGACGCCGGCGTTCCCCGCCGAGGCGTCGATCTCGTCGATCAGGTTCGCCCCGTCGTCCTCTTCTACCACCAGCTTCAGGTTCTGAACCTCGTAGGGATTCACCGTGCCGTTGGGCATGCTGAAGGTGATCGTATTGGTGCCGGCGTTCATCCACGACGGCTGGATGGCTTCCACTTCCGTGCACCATTGGGAAGTGCCTGGCAGGGGCCAACCCCCAGCGGCTTCCTTACCGTTAATGGTCCGGGGAACCGCGATCCAACTGGAAAGGCCGTTGACGTCATACACCAGCCACATGCGCCGGTACTGGGTTCCCGCCATCGGCAGGTTCACGGTGAAACTGGCTGTTGAGGAATTACCCCCCACCGTCACCACTCCCGAGGCCGATCCGTTCCCCGGCGCCCCCAGGTATTCCCGCCCGCTGACCATCAGGCTCGAGGGACCCGACGCCGAGTTCAGCCACGCGTCCCATGCTTCCCCATTCGCCTCATTTTGGGCCCAGCCCTGGCCCCAAAATTCCATCTCCGCGATCCCGGTCCCCGAGGACGCCGTGGGCGTCTCCGGCGACAGGCTCAACACCAGCGACGCGCAGGAAACCGGCCCCGAAAGGTCCAGGGTGTTCCACCCCGGGCCCATCCGGCTCAAATCCACACCCGTCCAACCGCCGATGGCCGTCAGTTTGCCCGTCCCGTCGTCCCAGCTCACGCTCAGGCGGCAGGGCGCCGGGCCGTAAAACCTCAGCCGGCTGATGGCTTCCACAGCCTCGAAGGTCACACGGATTTGGTCGTTGCCGTAAGGGGTATAGAGGGTGGTCGTATCGCGATCAAATGCCTGGCCCACCGTTTGGGTTTCCAGCGCCTGCACCTGCGCCGGCAGGTCCGCCTCGGGCGTCACCGTTACCGAAAGGGGCGTCAGCCTCACCAACCCCGGCAGGTTGATCATCGCCCTGGCGCCCACCCCCAAAAGGAGGACCAAAACCGCCGTGGGCAGGGCTTGGCGCCTCCATCGGAACCGGAAGGACCTGATATGAAGGAACAACCGCGAAAGGGATAAAGAATGAAAGAGGGGGAAAAAACGGGAAAAGCCGCTGAAAAGGCGCCGGCCGCTACACCAACTTTTCTTGTCGCATGCCGGCATAAGGATAAGCCTTTCAAAAAAACAGCCGATAAATAATTGTCGTCCCGGAAGAGGTTCACTTCTTCTGGCGGCCCGGGATCAACCGGGAATATAAGGAAAAATACAGCAAAAAATCAGAAATTGCAAAGGATACACAACCTTTTTAAAGCCTCGGGCCGGCAGGGTCACCCCCGCCGGCCCCGGCTTCCCCCGGCCTTAAAGGGGGTGGGTAATGTCGGCCTCCACCACCGTCACGATAGGCCCCACGGCCGTCCCGCTTTTGTTATCGAAGAAAATGCCGTTGCCGGGTTGTACGTTGGCCAGGCTCTGCTCAAAGGAATTGGCTGAAACCACCGCGTTCAAAACCCAATTCTCCACATTGATGCCGAACCCCATGTTGTATTGCACGCCGGTTGGATTCAGGGACCCGTCCCCGGTCGTTTCCACCGTCTGGGTCGGGTTGGAAGGGTTGCTCTGGGTCAGTTTGGTGTCGGTACTGTTATAGAGGGATTTTTCGATGCCGGCCCTCACGGTCAGCCAGCCGGCCAGCTGGGCCTCGATGCCCGTGCTCCAGGACAAATCCCAAGTGGTCACGTCCTCCTCTGAACTGTAGCTGGCGCTGGTGGTCTGGCCCTCGGGCTTATCGTTCTCGTCGGCGGTCTGCTTGGAGCTCCAATAGCTGACCAGGAGCCCGGAGGTCAGCAGGGACTTCCCTCCGTCGAACTTGTGGTTACCGCCGATCCCCAGGGTGGCCACCATCAGGCCGTAGTTGGTGGAGGCCGTGTAATCGGTGGCGGATGAATCGGTGTAACTTCCCGTTTGGGAATCCTGGACGGTGTCCTTGGCGGCGAACTGGCTCAGGTTCCAATCCCCGAAAATCCGGATGTTGTTGTCCGCGCTGAAATCGTGCTGCAGGAGGGTACCGGCCGTCATCGTGTAGATGCCGTTGTCCTTGCCCCCGTTGTTCGTGACGGTCAGGCCGTTGCTTAAGGATTGCAGGTCCTGGAAGCTTCCCATATCGTAACCCGCGTGGAAGTTGACCTGGCTGAAGAAGTCGCTTTTCATGCCCACGCCCAGTTCGATTCCCGCGGTTTGGGCCGTGTCGATATTCTTGGAACTCAGGCCGTTATCGGCCGTGGTGGTGACCGCGTTATCCGGGCTGTTGGGCTGGTTGTCCCCGTAATTGAGCTTAACCCCCAGGTCGAAGCCGCCCATGGAGGCGGCCCAGATCACGTCAAATTTGTTGACGGGGGTCGGGGCGCCCATGGTGACCCCGGCGGCCCCACCCGCCTTCCCCCATACCCCCGAAACCGGCCCGTCCGGCGCCTGGTAGATGAAGGATTCCGTCGTGCCCCAAAAAGCGGTGGCCCCCGTGGGGAGCCAGTATTCGATTGGGTAGACGCCGAAGGCGGGAGCGAAGGGACGGTTCAGGTAAACACTCAGGACGCCTCCCCCCAAGCCCATGTCGGAAAGGTCCTTGGTGACCCCTCCCCATTCGCCTACGCCCCCACCGAAGGTGCCGTTGGAATTGTTGAGCCGGAAATCCACGGTATCCTTGTAGTTCAGCACCTGGTTGGGGTACATCCAGATGACGTCCACATCGTCCGTCACGCGCGGGTCCGAACTCATGGCGTCCAAGCGCGAATCCGCCTGGGCCCGGGGAATGAGGACAAGCGCCGCGAATAAGGCAACTAAATAAACCGTGCATTTTTTCATAAATTCGGTCTCCTTGTGATTTTGGGCCTTCCCTTCAAGGCAAGGCCTTTCAACTCGAAATAACGGCGGGACGGTCCGCGCGCGGGAGCCCGGCCCGCCCTTCCCGGGCATCCCAGCCCCGGTTCCCCGGGGGATGGCCCTAGGGGCCGAACTTCTGGATCAAGTCGTTGCCGCTGTCCACCACATAAATATTACCCCCGTCATCGACGGCCACGCTGGCGGGCGCGTGGAAAAAACCGTTCCCGTTCCCGGGGCCGCCCCATTGTAACAGGTAGGCACCGCCGGCCGAGAATTCCTCAATGCGGTTGTTGCCCGCATCCGCCACATAAAGGTTTCCCGAGGAAGGGTCCACGGCGATCCCCTGGGGATGGTCAAACTGCCCGGGATTGGGACCCAGGCTCCCCCAGCCAAAAACCCCGCCGCCGTTCAGGCTCACGCCCCAGGCCCTCGAACCGCTAATGTCGGTTACGTAAAGGATTGTCTTCGAGGGTGACAGGGCTACTCCGAAAGGATTGGAAAAGGCCACGCCCCCGCTTCCCGCCCCCCAGGAAGCCGCCTCGGTGATCCCATAGGAGGGGATGGAGGTGCCTGCCAGGAAGGTCACGGCCTGGACTCGGGCATTGGAGCTGTCCGCCACATAAACGGTCACGCCCGCTGGGTCCGCCAGTCCTTGGGGGCCGAAAAACTGGCCAAGGAGGTTTCCCGGCCCCCCGCCGGAGGCAAGCAGGTTCCCGGTGTAATCGAACCTCTGGACGTATTCCTGCGTGGTCACGTCCACATCGCCTCCGCCCTCCACCGCCAGCCCCACCGGAAGGGTGGCCGGCCATTGGGTGAGGTAGACTCCAATGGTGGTAAAGGCCTGGACCCGGTTGTTGTTCTCATCCGCCACGTAAACGGTGGTGCCTGCGGCGTTCACCGCCACGGCCGAAGGGTTGTCGAAGTCCCCCGAGGTGCTGCCATAGAAGCCCCATTCGCCGAGGAAGGGGTGCTGAGGGGTGCCCGTGGGCTTGGGGCTGGCCAGGGGAGAGGCGATGTTGCTGCCCCTCTGCTGGGAACAGCCCACGATGGCCCCGAGAAGGAGCAAGGCGCAAAGGGTTGCCAGCGCCGCTAGTTTTTTGCGCCCCTTCACCCGCTTAGTGTTCTTTTTGCCTTTACGTCCCATGTCATTCCTTCTCAAAGTTTATACCTCAATCCCGTGGTGAAGGGGATGTCGATGGCCGTCACCGCCGGGCCGAAAAGGAAATTAAACAGGGCCTGGGCGTAGAGGTCCGTGTCCTGGTCTAATCCCAGTTCCATCCCGCCCCCCACGGCGCCGGTGGGATAGTCGTTTTGCTGCGAGTTCCCCCCCACCTGGAAACTTTCCCAAACCTCGCCCGCCTCCGCCGTCAAGTAGGGGCGGATGGGCCATTTGCCCCAAAGGTACCGGCCCCAGAAATGCGCCCTTAGGTCCTGGTCGGCCAGGGGCTGGCCAAAAAAGGATCCCGAATAGGAAAAATAATCCGCGTTGAAACCGAACTCCAAATCCTTGAAAAAAGCGTAGCCCACTTCCAGCGATCCCCCCGTGCCCAGGCTGTAGGAGGAGTTCCATCCTGAAAAGGGCCAATCCAACCCCGCCCCGACGCCGATGATAAAGAGCCGGGGACCCGCCACCTTAGGTCTAGGCGTTGGAACAGGCGTGAGCGAAGGGGTCGGCACGGCCGTCGGTTCCGGCGTGGCCGTGGGTTCGGGAGTGGCCGTGGGCGGAGGCGTCGGCAAGGGGTGGTAATGGTGCGGCGGCGCGGGCGGCTCCACCGGCTGCAAAACAGGCGCGGGCCCGTTCCACATGCTGCAGGAAAAGGCGAAAAGCGAAAGCACGCCCAATCCCAGGTAAAACCACTTTCTTTCCAATTTCACAAACCCTCTTTCAAGACGGTTTTAAGACTTCATTACCCCTTGTCGGATAAGCGCTTCAGGGCTTCCCGTCTCCAGCCCTTCATTTCTTTGTTCACCGGGTCGAGTTTGAGACCTTCCCCATAAACCTGGGAAGCCTCTTCATATTGCTTCTCGCAAACCAGCACCCAGCCCAGCTGTTCATAGACTTCGGGATTCTTCGGATCCTGTTGGAGGCAGTCCCGAAGCACCTTTTCCGAATCACTGTATTTTTTTAGTTTCCAAAGGCTGCCGCCATAGGCCAGGAGCGTTGCAAAGTCGTCGGCCTTGGATTGCAGGGCCCTGGATTCAAAATCCGCCGCCTTTTCCCAATCCGGCGGGTCGGCTTTTTCCGCAAAGTACTTTCCCGAAAGCACTAGGGCGCCGTCAAAAGCCGGCTCGTTTTGGAGGATGCGGGCGCAGTCGTCCTTGGCCTCCTCAAAACGGTTCGCCTGCCATGCTTCACAAGCCTGGCCGTAAAGCTGCTGGTCCTGTTGGCGGGTCCACCAGTCCCTCAAGGCCTTGCCCAAGGGCGTGAACCAGAGGATCGCCGCCAAAAGCACGAATCCGCCCGTATAAATAGCCCATTTGGGAGTTTTCACTGTGCGAACCGCTCCTGGGGCTTTGGACAAGCCTTTTTCGTTACGTTTCTTGGCATTTTGATGTTCCTTTTTCAAAAGCCCTCTTCGGTGTCCCTGGAGGCAAAACGCTCCCCGGGTTCCACCGCCGAAGGAAGGGAGACCGAGGGGGAATCTTCCTTCTTTTTCGGATCAGTGGAAGGTATCGTTGGAAGCTCCCCTTCAACCGTTCCATTCCAGAGGCTTAAAGACGGGCTCTCTTGCGCGCCTAACCCGGGAAAAAGGCCGTCGGCCTGGTCCGGGACAAGGTGAAAACCATTCAGTGCATCGCTTCCATCCTTGAACCAAAGCCGGGTTTCTTCCTTGGCTCCGGCCGCGCCCCCTTCCGATCCCGCGCCTGCTGGGCCCTCTTGTTTGGGGCCGACTCCGGGACCCTCGGCGGGCGCCCCGTTTTCGATCTTCGGGGAATTGCCGGGCTCAGGGCCATTCGGACCTTCTTCCTTCTTGGCCGGGTTCTCGGGTTCCTTGGCCTCTGGAGCCTCTTTCTTATCCGCGGGTTGGCGGTGTTCGGCTGGCGCGGAGCCCCACAATTCTATTCTCAATTTGTGGCCCTCGTGTTCCTTGGAGATCAGGTTGTCTTCTTGGTGGGAGATATTGGTCTTCGTCCCGATGACCGCTTTCTTGGCTTTTTCGGCTTCTTCCGGTTTGACCTCTCCGGGCTTTTCCTTTTTCTCCGTTTCCTCTTTTCCCTCCTTTTCCTCCTCTTCGTCTTTATCGGGATCGAAATCCAGCTTGATCTCGCCCTTTTCAACATCCGCCGCGTCGTAGCCGGGGATCAACTCGTCGGTTTGGGATGTCTCGGCCTGAGAAATCAGGTCCGGTTCGCCCGAGTCCCTTAAGGAAGCGCGCGCTCTTTGTGAAACCAGCGGGTTGTTCCGGGCATAGGAATAAAGGGCGAAACTGGTGGAATCATAAAGGCTGTTCTTCTCGGGTGTCAGGAAGGTGCTTAAGGTCGGGTCCGGGCTCTGCCATAGGCTGGTACGCGGGTCGTAATAGCGGTTGCCGAACCAGTAGAGGTTCGTTTCCGGATCGAATTCCGTGCCCGTGAACTGGTAATCCGGGAACAGCTGGGTGCCCGTGGCCTGCTCAACCCAGGTTTCGCCAAAAGGCAGGTACTCCAAATGTTCGGCCAGGGCGCCGTTCTCATCCGTCAGGTAACCCGTCGAACCCAGGTGGTCCGTATGGTAGAAGAAAACAAAGGAGTTCTTCGGCAGACCGCTGGAGGTCTGGCTCTGCACGCTGGTCTGGAGGCAGCTGGTGGGCAGTCCCACGACCGCGGAATTCGCCGGAATGTAACCAGGCTGGTTGTTGTAGAGGACCAGGAAATACCCGCCCTGGGGTTTGGGATTGGTCAGGGTGAGCACCTGGCAGGAATTCACCGTGCCCAGAACGAGACTCCCTTTGGTCCATATCTGCGGCGACCCCAAGACCTGGGTGCCGTCCCTCTCCACGGTCACAAAATTGCCTGGGCTGCCGAAATTGATGGCGTCGTTGTTCCCAGCCGCGATGGAAACGCCCCAGGAACCGATCCACTGGGCCGGTTGGGAGATGTTGCTCCCGGACCCGGTGGTGGAAACCGCCGCCGAAACCAGGTGGGTGGCGATGCGCTGGGTCCCGACGAAGATGTTCTTGCTGGGCAAGGCGCTCGGTCCGTTCTGCGCGTTTTCAACCGTGTAAAACTGGTTCACATAGGCCGTCATCTTGTCGGGCGAGGAGAGTTTCAGCACCCTGGCGCCCTGGGCGTCATAGGTGAACCGCACGCCGCCGCTGGCCAAGGCTTCGGCCCCGTCCTCCACAGCTTCCATGCGGTCTTCCTCGTCCCAAAGGATGGTCCGGGACGTGCCGGCCAGGTCCGTGAACCCCGACTGGTTCCCGTTGAAGTCGTAGGTGAAGCTGCGGGTGCCGATGAGGCTGGGCGCGTGGGGCTGGGTCCCCTTGTACTGGTATTGCCAGTCATAGGTCAAGGTGTTGTCGGGCACGAAACCCTGGCTCGAGCCTTGGACCTGGTCGGCCACGACCTGGTTTTTTTCCGTCAGGTTGTGGATGGGGTCATAAGTGAGGGCCAGGCTATAGCGGCTGGCGAAATCAGCCCCGGTGCTCGTGTTGAAGGCCTGTGAATAAAGGCCTGAGGCGGAGGTGAGCTGGTTAAGGCCGTCATACGCGAAGCTCTGGGAAACGGGGCCGCCCAGGCCGCCGGACGGCGCCAGGGCCCGGTTGTTCAAGGCCTTCAGGTTGCCCACCGGGTCATAGCTATAGCTCAGGTTCTGGAAAGTGAAGGTCCCCGACGAAGTGGTCAGGTTCGAAAGACGGTCCAACAGGGGGTCATAGGTATAAGTGGACTGGGTGCCGTTGCCGTTCTGGAGGAAGACCCGGTCGCCGAACTTGTCGTATTCCATCCGCAGGACATAGGGGAAGGCCGTTCCCGCGGAGGCTTGGCTCGACCCCGTGGCCCGCACTATCCCTAAGGCCGAGCGGGGCAGGCCGCCGGCATCGTACTGGTAGGTGAGCACTTCCCCGTCCGGATAGGTCATTTGAAGCATCCGGTCCCAATCATCATAAAGGTAACCGGTCATGTAGGTGACAGGGGTGGTGGGTTGCTTGCCGCTATCCCAAGCCGCTTCCCCCTCCCAGCTGTTGGCCTGGGGCACCAATACCACCCGGGTTTCGGTGACCGCGTTGCCCAGGGCGTCATAGGCCAGGGACAATACGCCCGAGGCGTCCTGGACCGTGGCCACCCGATTGGCCTGGTTCAAGGGGGCTCCGGGGAGGCCGTAGGTATAGGTGAAATTGTTGCGGGGGTAGTCGGGGTAGGAACCCGACAGGATCCGGTTGTAATCGTAGTCGTAGGTGGCGGCCTTGTTTTCCTTGGCCAGGTTGGCGGTCGTCTTCTTGATGAGATTGGAAGCCGTGTCATAAGTGAAGAGGGTCTTGCCCTTGTCCGGACTTTGGATGGAGGAACGCCGACCGAACTGGTCATAAACGATGCTGGTCACGTTGCCATTGGCATCCGTCACCCCGGTCAGTTCCCCAAGCGGGTCGTAGAAATAGAGGGTGTTGATGCCCGTCGAGGCCGTCGGGAATTCCCGCATGGCTTCCACCAGCCCCCGGACGTCCCGGTAGGCCTGCTTTGGGTGCCCGTTGCGATCGGTGAAGACGGATTCGAGCTGGTTTTCATTGTTGTTCTGGCCCACGAAATAGGCGGCGGTTTCGTGGGTGGCATCCTGGTAGGTGGTCGTGGTAGGCCGGTTCAGGACGTCGTAGAGGTTTGTCAGTGGCGGTTCCGTATCATACGAAGTGTTGAAGACCGTGTTGGTCGTGTCCATGGTGGAGCTGTTTCCCGCCTCCACAACTGGATAGTAATGCTGCAGGATCCGGCCCAAGGAGTCGAACACCACCCGGCCCGAGACCACAACCTGGTTCTGGGGAGTCTGGCTGACGCCCGCGAAAAGGGTGGCGGTGGCCTTGGTCTGGATCGGCCTGTCGAACCCATCGGTGAAAAGCAGGGTATCCAGGGTGGCACTGGTCCCCCGGGCCGGGTCGAAGTGGGCTGTGTGGGCCCAGGGCACGCCGCCCGAAGTGAGGTAAGCCTCCGGGTGGTAGTCGAAGGCCAGGGTAAAATGGCCCGAGGCCGAATCCAGGGGGCCGATGACCGTCACCATACGGCCGAAGCCGTCGTAGAACTCCTGGGTACGGTTGTTGTTCTCGTCCACGTCCACCGAGGGCAGGCCGAACCGGTAATCGTAGCTTTCGGTGGAGGTATAGCCCAGGCTGTCATGGGTATAGACCGGGTAGGCGCCCACCACGCTGTCGTACTGGTAGTTGACCTGGTACCTCTGGCTGTGGAGGTTCGCCGAGCCGATGACTTGCAGCAGGTTGCCCGTGTTGGGATCGTAGCTCATGTCGCTTTCGGCGTAGGTGCCGTCGGCCAGGTACTTACGGAAGGTCACCGGGTCCCCTTTCACATCGTCGTAGAGGATCTGCCGCTGCCGCAGGGTGACGCCCGCGCCCGAAACGGTGATATTTTCCGGCAAGCCCACCAGGTAGTTGGCCGTGAAATTCGTGTCCGGGTCTTCTGCCGTATAGCTGACAACGGCGGTCACCGCGTCCGCGCTGCCGTCGCCCTGGTCCACATAGTTGGTCACGTTCCCGTATGGGTCATAGGCGAAGCTTTCGCCAGTGGTAACGGCCCCGGTGGAGGTTGGTTCGGTGAGGGCCGTGGTGGTGGTGCTGAGTTGGGGGAAGACCACGTTGGCGGCCAAGAGGGTGCTGGCCATGCCTTCGGGATAGGTGGTCGGACTGGAGGCGAGCACATCGGTGAAGGTATAGGCGAAGTTTTTGTCCACGTAGGTGACCGGCGAGGCGCCCGAATCGTCCAGGACCGTGTCCTCGACCCTCAAGCCCTTTTCATAGACATTGGCGTTGAAGTAGCGGTCCACCACCTGGCGCATAGCCGTCAGGCTGGCGGGGCCGCTGAGGGTGGTGGGGCCGGCCCAGCCTGTAGTGTTCCTCGCGGTGACCGTGACCGCAGAAAAACCCAGGAAGGCGCGATCGAAGCGGTCGTAAAGGTCGCCGCTGTAATCGTAGGTGAAGGCCTGCCAATCCGCGCCCCCATGGGCTGCGTTCTTGTTGGCGCCCCCATCGTAGATGGAGACGTCGGAAAGGATCCAGGGCGGGGTGGGGTCGTTGTAGCTGTTGGGCGGGGCGCCGTAATCCAGCACGATCTGGCCGCCCATGGGCCGGGAAACGGAGGAGAGCAGGTTGGTCTTACCCGTCAAGTTGAGGGACACCAGGATCTGGCCAAGATCATTGGTGGCCAAGACCTGGTCCAGGTAGCCGTCCCCGTTCATGTCGATGAGCTTAGCCCTCTGGCAGTCCATGGAGGATGAGAAATCGGCCCCCGGGTTCAACTCGATGTCAAAGATGGGCACAACAAGGACGAAGACGGGGATGGAGATGTTGACCGCAAACCCGCCGCCAATACCCATGCTGTAGCCGCTTTCCAGCTGGGAGGGGACCGCGCCCGTAAGGGAATAGGACTGGGGGTAGCCCATTGCCACGCCATAGTTGTACTGAACCGAAACGGCACCGGAGGGGTAATATTCCACAAGATCGGGAAGGCCGTCACCGTTGGCGTCCTCCATCACGGTCACGGCCTGGTTGGCCGATTGCCCGGTCCAGGTCACGGCTGGGGCCAGGCCCGTTCCCGTGTTGAACCTAACCAGCCATTGGCCGCTCCCCGAAAGCGTGATGAGGTCCGGCAGGCCGTCGCCGTTGACGTCCGTCAGGGTGGCGGTGGAAGTGCTGTTGGACCCGGTCAGGGCCACACCGCCCGCGAACCCATTGACGGTATCATTAAAACCCGCGCCTACGTTGAAGCTGAAGGAATGGGACTGGTTGAGGGCCGGAACCCCCGTGGCCCAGGTCTGGGCTGCGGCAAAACCGTAGCCCGTGTTGAGGGCCACGAGCAGGTTGCCGTTGGAATCCACGCTCACCTCATCCGGCAGTCCATCGCCGTTCATGTCGATCAGGCTGCTCTCATCCGAGGAAGCCCCCAGGGCAACCCCCGCACTGCCGATAGGCTCCACGCTGTCCCCGGCTTTCCGGCCCGCGCCGCCCGCTCCCCCGTCGCCTTTTCCCGCTCCGCTATCGCCCTTGCTCGTGACTGTCCCTCCCCTCGCGCGGCCCCCGGAGGCGCTGCGCAGGTTGCCGGCATAGCTTCGCAGCCCCTTCAAGGTCTTGGAGGGCGAGGGGGCCACGGGATTCCCCCCCGCGAAATTAGTTACCGACTCGCTTCCCTGGTCGATGGTCACGGTAAGGCTGGTCGGCGACGGCTGGAAGGTGCCCGAGGGATAGGTGAATTCAACCTGGCTGGAGTTTCCAGGGAACCCTGTGGTGTTCTGGGTGATGACGTCGGGATAACCATCCCCGTTGAGGTCCACATAGTCCTGGGCCACGTTGGAGCTGGCAGGGGAAGTCGTCTGGCTGTAGGAGAAAATAAGGAATCCGCCGCCGGCCACGTTGTCAGAGCTGAAGCTTTCGCGCACCGGGGCCCCGGTCAATGACCTTTGGCCCGCTGCCACCGTCACGCCGGCCGTGCCCGGGGGAAGCATGATGTTGTCCGTGTTGAGCCGGGAACTGCACATGCTAACCGGCGCCACGAAGATCTCGCTGGTGGGGCCCGCCCAGGTGTCGGTCAGGCCATCGGGGTAAAAAAAGACTCCTCTCATGGCGGAAACCGCGGCCGATTGCTGGGAAGCCGGGGCCGATGAGGAGACATTAGGTATAGAGAGGGCGGATTCGTTCAAAGCCGTGGTAGGGCCCATGCCATTGGTCGGTCCCGTAACTGATGCCCCGGATGAAAGGGCCGGGTCGTTTTCCAGCCCCGCGTTGGACCATCCCCGGTAGGCGGCCGGGAATACCAGGGTCGTGGGATTACCGCTGACAGTGACGACCTGCAAGCCGTTGCCAGGCGAATCATACTCAAAGGGGGCGGCCACAGTCGTCCCGGCCGTCCCGCCATAAACGGCACTCACACCCAGGTTGGAGAGCAGACTCTGCGCGCCCTCTGTGGCGCCGCCTGAAAGCGTGACCGCTTCGCTGTCCGAGGTGAAATTAAGGTAAAAGGCATCGCCCAAGACCCAATCTTGGGCGATAGGCGAAAAACCAGAAGGCTGGGAGCTGGAATAGGCGAATTTATTGGACAGCGACAAAGGCTGTTTCATCGTGAATACGAAAGTCCCTCCGGCCAGGGCGGCGCCAAGGCTGGGAACCAGGCTCAGGGGCCGGACAATGGTGGTCCCATTACTGCTTAGAACGGCTTCATAAGCCGGCTGTAAGGTGCTGGGCCCGGAGGCAGCGGCGAGGGGCGAGGGGGGGATGGTGAAGGGATTCACGTAGTAAAGTGATGGCGTCCAGGAAATTTCGTCCAGGTCCGCCTGTGTATCCAAGCCGATGGCCACCAGGAGAGTGTCGCCGGTGGTGACGGCTGCACCCAATTGCCCGGTAATGGATATCACCTCGCTCGCGGCGGCCTGGGGGACGGTAAAGGTGAACTGGGGCACGGCGTTCAGGAATACTGTGACTCCGATGGACGAGGCGGTGGCGCCGGAGATCGTCATGGGCCCGTTCAGGTACAAAACACCCTTGCCCGCGGGGATTGGCGTGGGAGTGGGTGGGACGGTCGCGGTCCCTGTGGGAGTAGAGCTCGGCGTGGGCGGGGTCGGAGCGGGGTTGGGCGGGGCCGCGGCCGTGGCCGTCGGCACCGCGACCACAAAGGCCTGGAGGGGGCTAGAGAGGTTGTTTTCCGGGTAAAAATCAGTCTGGACAGGCAGCTTCAACCGGATGGTGTAGTTGCCTTGGCCATCCGTCACGGATGCGGCAGGCGGGGTAAGGCCCGTGCAAGCGTTGGGCGTGGGAGATGCGAGGGATGTATAAGCCGCCTGGGGGTTCCATTGAACTTGCGAAAGGTCGATGTTCGTGTCGGAATGGATGACGAAGGCCAGCTGGTCGATTTGGGTGGTGGGGGCCGGAGAAATCGTGGTTGTACCCGCGCTCACGCAGGTGAGGGGAGCCCCCTGGACATTGGTAACGGGCAGGGCAAAGACGTTTGAAACCGCCGAGGACAAGGACACGGTTCCCGTTTGGGTGGCGGCCATGGCCGCGGTGAAAAGCGTGGTAGGTCCCTGGGTGACCGTGGTTCCGTTGAACGTGGTCTTTACGATGACGGCCGTGACGGCGTCCGTGGTGGCGCCCAATTTCTGGAAATCACCCCAGATACTAACCGTGCCCGAGGAAGGCATGTTGATGGTGACACCCCTTAAGCCTGCCAGGGTGAAATCCGTCGAGGGCCGGTAAAGGCCCTGGGGGAGATTGTTCACATCGGTCACTCCGGCATAGGCGCTGTACTGGATCTGCGGATCCCAGCCCACCTGGTCGTAACGGCCGTCGAAAACCGACTGGAGGCGGAAATAAAGCCGGTCCCCCTTGTTGACCACCAGGGAGCTCGAAAGAGCCTGAGGGGACGTCACGGCGGGCGGGATGGAAGCCGAAGTCAGCACACTTCCCCCCGACCCGTTGGTGTCGTACTCGATGGCGGCCCGGACCCCGTCGGCGGCCGTGTAGGTCGAGGGGGCCGCGTTCAAGAGCGTCACCGGGGCGGTGATCTGAATGGTGCCGTTATAGGGCGCGGTCCACTGCCTTAAGGTGTCCACCAGGGGGTTGCTGGAGGCCTCCTGTTCCACCATGGAATTGTCTACCGGGAGCACCGCCCCGGCGGAGGCCGAACCCAGGGGCGCGGGGGTGTCCGAACTGTCGGTGGAGTAGGAAACGGCGTTGGTCAGCGGGTTCACGTGCCCGAAGTAAACCGTGCCGTTGTTCACCAGGTCCGGGATGCCGTCGTCATTAGCGTCGGTAAAATAGATGAGCTGCCAGTCCCAGCTGGTGGTGTAATCGTCCATGCCGTTGATGCCAAAATAACCCTCCACGCCGTAAGTGGTGGCCAGCGAGACGTCATTGGAGATGTTACTGATGCCCGAAACCTGGATAGGGGGGCCGAAGGACCCATTGCCCATGTTGGGGCAATAGCTCAAGCCCAGGCTCGAGTCCACGAAAAGGATATCGGGCAGGCCGTCCCCGTTCATATCGATCATGGTCAAGAGGCCGAAACTGTCCGTTGTGTTCAAGCCCACCTTGGCACCGACGCTGAAAAACTTCTCGAAATCCAGGGGAGCCGAAATCCCCCCGTAAAAAGTCCCCCCCACCCCGATGCTGTCGGAAACGTCCAGGGGGCTCATCGGATAAAGCAGGTCTGTCACGACGTTCTGGAGGGAGGAAGGAAGGCCGAAACCCGT
Organism: uncultured Pseudomonadota bacterium; assembly: GCA_963770835.1. Taxonomy (GTDB): domain Bacteria; phylum Oederibacteriota; class Muellerivitia; order Muellerivitales; family Muellerivitaceae; genus JAJPJW01. The sequence goes on along the minus strand of CAVYRH010000003.1, from coordinate 248,148 downwards.
GCTGTCCAGGGGCGTGGTCCAGGTCACCGGGCTTGCAAACCCCGTATAAGTTGCCATCGGGTTGCCGGTGGAGGATTGGACCTCGTTGTAATATTGGAAATTGTGGGTGTTACCCGGGAAGGGTTCGGAATATCCGCCCGGCCCGAATTGTTGGATGGAAGAGAGTAGGGTCTTGAAGAAGGCGCCCGTTGTATAGGAAAACTGATAGCGGCGGACAAGGCCCCCGTTCAGAGTCACATCCACATGGTCCAGGACGTCCGCCATGGATATGAAGAAGCCACCCTTGGCGTAAACCTGGATGTCCGGGCGAGGCACGTTGAAACTGGTCGTTACCCCGTTGTAGGCGCCGCCCGTCGGGCCGGCCCGGAAAAACTTTACCTGGTAAGGCCCGTCGGACCCGTTGGAACCCGTATAGGCCACATGGTCCAAGTAAAGCCCGTTGCCTCCGGTATTCCCGGTGGGACCCGCCGTGGTGATCGGGGCATAGGACGTGAAGGCGTAATGGTATTTGACCGTGTTGCCGTGCGGATCCTCAGTTTCCCGCAAGGCCCATTCGAAAACATTTCCGGTATTGGTGGTACTGCCACTGTTATCCGTGAGAACCGCGGAATCGCCCGTGCCGTTTTCCACCTGACCGCTTTCCTTGCTCCCGCCGTAAAAGGCCCTGGTACCATCCTTTTCATCCACCTCCCAGTAATAATTCGCAGGCCCGTTACCGTTGCGGATGATCCGTTTGAACTCGCTTTCCACCCGGGTATAGAAAGTGACGGGGCCCCCGATCCGGTTGATAAAGCTGAGTGTCCCGGTCCCGATCCCGGCCATGCGGTGGGCCAGGTAGGGGCCTTGCGATGTTTCCTCAATCAGCTGTTCTCCGTCGAGGAGATAGTCCTCTGTTTCCTGGGCGCCCGACCCAGACGAATAGCGTGGCGCCCCCCAGCGGGTTTCCACCGTGATGCGGGGGACATCCAGGTCCCATCCCTTCCCCATCCAGCCGTCGTCACCCTGGGAATCGTAGGCCACCTCCAGTTTCGGCGCCAGGCCCTGCCGTCCGGGCGGGACCTCGATGGGGTAGGACAACTTGGCCCTGCCGTCGCTGCGGGCCTTGGGCGGAAGGATGAGGTTGACCTTGGACCCCGGGTCCGCGGTATGGATACCCTTCATTTGGTTGGGGTCGAAACTCACCTCCTGGGGCGTATCCGGAAGACTGACCGTAGCGTTGATGAAGTCCGTGAAGTGGGTGGTCAGGCTGGTGAGCATTTGCCCCGAGCTGTCCACACTGGACAGGGGCAGGGGCTCCCACATCCGCCGGTTCGTGTCGAAATAGTAAGTCTTGACGTCCGCCACCGTCTTGCCGTTGGGCAGCATGGTCGGGTCGTAAGGGCAGGCTCACCTTCACCTGGCTCTTGAATATCGTCCCATGGGGAAGGAACCGGTAACCCCGGTAGGTCCCCCCCGTCACGTTCGTCATCCCCGGGTTCAATGGCTCCAGGTCAGTCGTCGAGAGCGGCACCACTTGCATGTTCACTTTGGAAGTCAATGCGTTGGCGCTCACCGACAACTGGGCGCCCAGTACGTTCAACACCGTGGCCTGCCCCGGGTTCATCATCTGGGCGTAGGTGCCCTGCCCCGACCCGGTCCCCCCGCTCACCTGCTGGCCTAGGTTGACCACCTGGGTCAATTGCGCCCCGTCCGGGTAGACCGCCGTCACCGTCACCGCCCAGGACTGGCTGCCTTCCGGCACCCCCACCTGGTTCATGCTCACGATGCCCTCAAACTGCCCGTTCATCACCTGGGCCGGCTGGCTTCCCAACAGCACCTGGGCTTGGCCGTTGCCGTCGTCCGCCTGCCCCAAAAAACCCCTTATATAAGCTTCCGTACCGAAAAACTGGCCCGTATTTGGATAGGTTATTTCAATGGTCTGTCCATAGGGTTTGCCCACCCCCGACCCTTCCGCCATGGCCTCCATGATTTCCCCGGCGCTGCCGTCCCCGCCCCTAAACTCCAGCATCACCGCGTCCACCGGGCCCACCATGCTCACCGGCAGGCTTTGCCATCCGGCCGTCAAGCCATGGCCGTTAGTCACGTCCCCCAGCTTTTCCCAGACACCCCCTTGTTCCACGCTTTCCACCACCTGGCCTCCCAGGGCGTTCACCAGGTAGAGCCTCAGCGAATCCAATTGCTCGCCGCGGTACAGATTAAAGGTGAGTGAGGGAGTAGGGTTGACTCCGCCTTCTCCGTCCACATAGGGCTTCCAACCCGTTGTCTCATCCCCATCCAAAAGCACCGAGGCATTCCCCGCCGAAGGGGTGATGGTATCAATCAGGTTCGCCCCGTCGTCCTCTTCGGCCACCAATTTCAAGTTCTGGACCTCGTAGGGGTTCACCGTGCCGTTGGGCAGGCTGAAGGTGATCGTATTGGCCCCGGCGTTCATCCATGAAGGCTGGAGGGATTCCACTTCAGTGCACCATTGGCTAGACCCTGGCAATGGCCATCCCCCGGCGGCCTCTTTGCCGTTGATCGTCCGGGGAACCGCGATCCAGCTGGATAGGCCATTGACGTCATACATCAGCCACATGCGCCGGTACTGGCTTCCGGCCATGGGCAGGTTCACGGTGAAACTGCCGGTAGTGGCGGAGCCGCCAACCGTTACGACCCCGGAATTGGACCCGTTGGCGGGCGCCCCCAGGTATTCGCGCCCGCTCACCATCAGGCTCGAGGGGGCCGAGGCCGAATTGAGCCAGGCATCCCAGGCACCGCCATCCGCCTCGTTCTGGGCCCAGCCCTGGCCCCAGAATTCCATTTCTGAAATCCCCGCCCCAGAGGCGGAAGTCGGGGTTTCAGGCACAATGTTCAATACCAAAGAGGCGCAGGAGACCGGACCGGAAAGGTCCAGGTTGTTCCAGCCATTCCCCAATTGGCTCAAATCCAAATTACTCCAGGCCGGGACAGGGGTCAGCTTTCCGGTCCCGTCGTCCCAGCTCACACTCAAGCGACAGGGAGAGGGGCCGAAAAGGCGCAACCGGTTGATGGTTTCCACTCCCTCGAAGGTCACACGGATTTGGTCGTTGCCATAGGGCGTGTAAAGGGTGGTGGTGTCTCGGTCAAAGGCCTGCCCAACCGTCTGGGTTTCCAAGGCTTGGACCTGGGCCGGCAGGTCGCCTTCCGGCGTCACGGTCACCGACAGGGGTGTCAGCCGCAGCAATCCCGGCAGGTTGATCATCGCCCGTGCCCCAACGCACAGCGCCAGGATCAACACCGTTCCCAATAAGAAGTTTCGCAAGAGAAAGTTTTTTAAAGAGAAGGAGTTCTGGTCCACACCGTTCGGCAAAAAGCCCGAAAGGCTCACAGTTGGTTTTTTCATGAAAAGGTTGCGGAAAGGAGAGGCGAACGATTGTCCCAAACGCTTTAAGAAAATGCCTAATGATCGCCAAAAAAGCATAAAACGTTCTTCTCTTTCAGGAGCAGTACATTTATATGGCAAGGCGTCGAGATTGCGGAGAGCCAGCTTTGCATAAAAGGATTGACGGGAAACAGGGCAATTATGTCCGCAACAGCGGGATAGTATCAAGAAAATTGTCGAATTTTTCAGCGAGGACGAACCCGCTCCCACCATTCCTGAATATGGGCTTAACCCACCGTTAACGGACCCCTGGGGCAAAACCTGCGAGGCCAGGACGAACGCCAAGGAATCACCTCAAGACAGACAAGCCACCTAAATTCATTTAAAGATTCTTCCGAAAGGCCCAAAAACATCATTCATGCTGGAACTCGCAGTGATTACGAAAGTCGTCCCCACTCGACACAAAACCCGCTTCAATATCCTGTTGAAGATGGCCAGGAAGAATTCGGTCGCGCCTTCACGATAAACAAACCGGAGCGCCTGAACAGTTTACCGTTGCGATAAAAACGTAACCCATTCACCTGGGCCCTAAAGTCTTTTTTAGATTTCGGAAAATTCCGGGTGGTCACTAAGACGGCGGCGCGAACGGAGTTTGGAATTTTTAAGAGCTGTGGAAGTTACCCAAAAAAATGAAGCTACTCCCCGGGCTAAAGCCCGGGGTTTCAGCCTTTCAGCATACTTTGGTCATGCTGTTGCTCCCGGATATACTTGCGAATCATTTCTTCCTGCACCGTACCTATACTTTCCGCAAAATACCCGTCCGCCCAAAAACTATCGCCCCAAAGGAACTCCTGCAAAGCTGGAAATTCTTCCCTTATCTTGATACTTGTCCCACCTTTTAGAATCTGTACTACTTTGGCTACACTCACCCTTGGCTCAACCTGGATCAGCATATGCACGTGATCTCGTTGAATATTTAACTCGTGGATTTCCCATCGGTTTACTTGGGCCGCCTCTTTAAACAGCTCCTGCAGGCGGACGGCTATTTTGCTATCCAAGACTCGCTTCCGGTACTTCGGTATCCAAACGAGATGAAATTGCAGACGGTGCTTGGTGTGTGCCCCTACCCAGTATTTTGACATGACCAAAGCATGCCATATTTTATGGCCTGCGGCCCGACAAAAAACCTGTCGGGCCTCCGGGCAGCCATTCATCCCCAGGCTTAAAAGCCTGGGGTTTTCTGGCAAGTTTTATAAATTTACAGGCCCTTAACCGAAAACGTTTTTCAAACTATCCAACGGAAAAATTTCTCCCGAATTACATCCGTGAAAATTTTCTCCCTCGTTTTCCCGAAAACAGTTAAACCTCGGTTAATTCGCGTTTTGCTGCTTCTAATTTTTTTCAGATGGAAGTTATAGTCCCCGAACATGATCCACATCATATTTGGGAAAGGAGGACTTTTAATTATCCCAACGGAAAAAGATCTTCCGCGTTATTCACCCTTTTGATGTTGGCTGCACCCAATCAAATAAAGGAGCAACAAAATGCATTTTATGCATGTGAAAAGAAAGAAGAAAAAAGTAGCGCAGTTTAATTCCTTCAGGGCGCCTCTGATCCCGTTTTTATTTTTAAGCGTCTTCGTGCTTTTGGCGATTGCCATGAAGGCTGCCGCCGATTCGTACAGTTACGGAGATACAGCCACGCCGATCAAGCACGTTGTGGTCATCTTCCAGGAGAACGTGTCCTTCGATCATTACTTTGGGACCTATCCCAAGACCATCACGGACGCGAGTGGCCACGTGATTTTCCGGCCCAAGGATGACACGCCGAGGGTGAACGGTCTCACGCAGAACCTTTTGACCAATAACCAGAACTCAGCCCAACCCTTCCTCTTGACTGATCAGAACACCTGCGACCAGGGCCACAACTACACCCCGGAGCAGGAGGCCTACGACAAAGGCGCCGCCGATGAATTCGTCGAATTCACCGAGGGATCCGGTTGCGCCGTTCCCTATGAGGTCATGGGCTATTACGACGGCAGCCTCGTGACGGGCATGTGGAATTACGCCCAGCACTTTGCCATGAGTGATAATTCCTATAACACCTGCTTTGGGCCTTCCACACCGGGTGCTTTGAACCTCATTTGCGGCAATACCGCGAATACCACTGGGGTTGGATTGGGAAGCTCTAATGTAAACGGCACCCAGATCAATGATGCCGATCCAACGGGAGACATTGCCTCCAGCACCGCCAAGAACGCGGCGGTCACTGCCGGCCTCAATGTCGGGGACCTGTTGAACAAGAAAGGCCTTACCTGGGGATGGTTTGAGGGCGGTTTCCGCAATCCAGCCGCTACCCACGCCTGCGGGTCGTTTTCCGCGACCGCGGACTACATTCCGCACCATGAGCCGTTCCAGTATTTCGCCTCCACGGCCAACCCCACCCACTTGCCGCCCACCAGCGTGGCCATGATCGGCAAAACCGACCAGGCCAACCACCAGTACGACATGACGGATTTCTGGGACGCCCTGGACGCAGACAACCTACCCGCCGTTTCCTACCTGAAGGCCCCCGGCTACCAGGACGGCCACGCCGGCTATTCGGGCCCCACTTGCGAACAGGAATTCCTCGCGGACACCATCAACCGGCTGGAAAAGTCCCGCTATTGGAAGGACACGGCCATCATCATCAATTATGACGATTCGGACGGATGGTATGACCACCAAGCCCCACCGATCGTGAACTTCTCCCACACCAGCGCCGATCCTTTCACCTATGAGTCCAATACCCCGCCGTCCTTGGGCGGGATCCAAGGCCGCATGGGTTACGGGCCCCGGTTGCCCCTTTTGGTCATTTCGCCCTATGCCAAGGCGAATTACGTGGACCATAAGACCACGGACCAGAGCTCCATCCTGCGTTTCATCGAGGATAATTGGAACCTAGGCCGCATCGGCGGCGGTTCCTTTGACGCGATTGCAGGCTCGATCGATGGGATGTTCGACTTTGACGACGGCCCGGCCAACTCCCCGCTGTTTTTGGACCCCGATACCGGCCGTCCCGTCGGAATGCACATTTAAGTCCATTTTTCTTTCGTCAGTTGTTTGTTGGAAAGGCCCGCTCTTCTGGGCGGGCCTTTTTTTACCTTCAATCCAACTTTTTAACCATTTGAAAGTAAAACTTTCCAAGGAGATCTTCATGAATGTAAAGAAAAAAGCATTTGCCCTCAGCGTTTGGGCGCCCTTTTTGTTTTTATTTCTTTTTGCCGTTGTTGTCTGCGCCATTGAAACGGCGGCCGGGCCGAACCCCGCCTGCGACACCACCACGCCTATCAAGCACGTGGTCATCATCTTCGGGGAGAACATCTCGTTTGATCATTATTTCGGAACCTATCCCAGTACCATCAAGGATGCGAGCGGCAACGTCCTTTTCCGTCCCAAGGACGACACGCCGAGGATAAACGGTCTAACCCAGGACCTCTTGACCAACAATCAAAACTCGGCCCAGCCTTTCTTGATCACGGACTTACTGACCTGCAACCAGAGCAACGCGTATAAAGGCGAACAGGAAGCTTACGACCAGGGGGCTGCCGATGAATTCGTTGAGTTTACCGAGGGTTCGGGCTGTACCGTTCCCTATGAGGTCATGGGTTATTACGACGGGGGCATTGTCACCGCCCTTTGGAATTACGCCCAGAACTTCTCCATGAGCGACAATTTCTTCGGGACCACTTTCGGGGCCACCTGCCTGGGCCACTTGAACCTGGTTTCCGGCCAGACCCATGGGGCCGTGCCGGCGACGGTCCCCGGCATGGTGTTAAACGGTTCGGTCATCGCCAACATCGACCCGGCCTTTGACAACTATTCCGTCGGGGCCACCATCGCCATGACGGGAAAGAACATGGGGGACCTCCTGAACGCGAAGAACATCAGCTGGGGTTCCTTCGTCTCGGGTTTCGCCAACCCCACGCAGAATTTCGTCTGCAATGCCGGGACCACCTTGCAGTACAACCCCCACTACGCCCCCTTCCAATACTACGCTTCCACATCCAACCCGGCGCACGTACCACCCAGCAGCGTGGCCATGATTGGGCACAACGACCAAGCCAACCACGAGTACGATTTAAGCGACCTCTGGAACGCCTTGGACGCGCACAACCTGCCGGCCGTTTCTTACGTTAAGGGCAATCCCACCCAGACGGGCCATCCTGGCGATTCCAATCCGGCTTGCGAACAGGCCTTCCTGGTGGATACCATCAACCGGCTGGAAAAATCGCCTGAATGGAAGGACATGGCCATTTTCATCACTTACGACGATTCGGACGGGTGGTACGACCACCAAGCCCCTCCGGTGGTCAATACCTCCCAAAGCTCGGTCGATCCCACCTTTACCCGGGAGTCCAACACCCCCGCAATGGGTGGCTACGAATCCCGAGCCGGCTATGGGCCCCGCCTGCCTATGCTGGTCCTTTCCCCCTTCGCCAGGAACAATTACGTGGACCATCACACCACGGACCAGACCTCCATCCTTCGCTTCGTCGAGGACAATTGGAATTTGGGAAGGATCGGGGACTATTCCTTCGACGCCTTGGCCGGCTCTCTGAAGGGTCTGTTTGATTTCGACGACGCTCCGCGCCACGACCGCCTTATTTTGGATCCCAATACCGGGCGTCCAGTAGGAGGCCACGGCATCTAGTTTCTAAGCTAGCGCTTAAAACCAACGTTAAACAAAAGGTCCGCCCGTCCCGAGCGGGCCTTTTTTGTTGGTAGAAAACCCGGACTTCAGCTCGCTTCCCCCTTGTAGCTGGCTCGCCCAAAATTTACATGGATGATACTCCTCGCCTGTGGCGAATCCCCCGGACAAATGATATCTACTTGCCCTTATGCCGTCGTGACTAGGTTATCCCTGGAGTCTTGAATGCTTTTTGATAATCAGTTTTCAAAATTAAAAGGATGGTTGTTTCCAATCCTCGTGATAACCGGATCGGCCCTCGGTTTCCTTCTAGGCCAGCTGATTCATCGGGCTCCCGGCGGATCACCATCCTCTGCCGCCGCGGTCACGGCTCCCCATCACGCCGACGCGGATGAGGTCATCCTTTACTCGCAGTTGGACAGCCCCTTTCTTCAAAGGAAAGAGATCAACCGCCAGGACACGGCTTGCAACAACATTCTCCACGGTCGCGCCATGGCCCCCCGGATACTTCCCGATGGGACCAAGGAATTCGATTTGACCGCTTCGGCCTTCACCTGGCAGCTCTACAACACCGCGCGCATGACGGTTTGGGGCTACAACCAACAGGTTCCCGGCCCCCTGATCCGCCTCCAGGTGGGCGACAAGGTGAGGTTCGTCGTCAAAAATGAACTGCCCCAGGAAACCACGGTTCATTGGCACGGTTTGGCCGTACCTAATTCCGAGGACGGGGTCCCGGATATCACCCAAAAGCCCATTCCCCCCGGGGGCAGCCACACCTATGCTTTCACTGTTACCGCCCAAATGGTGGGGACCCACCTCTATCACACCCATTTCAACGACAGTTTCCAGATGGATATGGGCCTCCACGGCATACTGATCGTGGACACGGTGAAAAAGCCGGCCCAGCCCTATGACGTGGAGGCGATCTACGAAATGGGGGCCTTCAAGATCGCGGGAGTGGACCAGGAGAACGTCTTTACCCTGGATGGCAAAGCCTTCCCGGAGGCGCCTGTACTGAAGGTGCCCATCGGCTCCCGGGTGCTTTTACGGTTGGTCAATGCCAGCGCGGAAAACCAGCATGTCATGCATCTCCACGGCTACACCTTCAAGATAGTGGCTTTGGACGGAAATCCTGTTGAACATCCCTATGCGGCCAATACGGTGGACTTGGAGCCTTCGCAGACCGCCGATATCGCCTTTACGGCCAACAATCCGGGATGCTGGATGTTCCATTGCCACATCCTGGACCACATGATCAACCCCGGCCCCCAGGGCGAGGGGAACGAAACAATCCCGGCTAACATGGGCGGCCTGATGACCTTCATCAAAGTAGTGCCCGCCAACCAGGCGGGGGATTCCTACGAGGCCGCAGGATCGCTTTACTCCAGCCCGACCTGCAACCGAAACCTTTAAAATGAAAAAGCCCCCATCGGTTTCCCGCCGGAGGCTTTTTCCAATCTTAAACTGTCAGCTGTCGACTGTGAACTGCCGACTGCCTCTTAGTAGTCCATTCCTCCACCCATGCCGCCCATTCCGCCGCCCGGCATCGCCGGGGCATCTTTCTTTTCCGGAATGTCGGTAATAAGCGTCTCAGTCGTCAGCGCCAACCCGGCCACGGAGGCCGCGTTCTGCAGGGCGCTGCGAACCACTTTCGCCGGGTCAATGACGCCGGAGGCTACCAGGTCCTCATAAACACCGGTCTCGGCGTTATAGCCGACATTTTGCTTTTCACCCAAGACCTTAGCCACGACCACCGAACCTTCCCCGCCGGCGTTCTGGACGATTTGGCGCAGAGGCTCTTCGAGCGCACGACGGACGATATTGGCGCCCACCTGTTCGTCGTGTTCCAGCTTCAAACCTTCCACGGCTTTCAGGGTTCGAATCAGGGCCACGCCGCCGCCCGGCACAATTCCCTCTTCCACGGCGGCGCGGGTCGCGTGCAAGGCATCCTCCACGCGGGCCTTCTTTTCCTTCATTTCAACTTCGGTGGCCGCGCCGACGTTGATGACGGCCACTCCGCCGACCAGCTTCGCCAACCGCTCCTGCAGCTTCTCTCGGTCGTAATCGCTGGTGGTTTCCTTGATCTGTTTGCGGATGGTCTCGCAACGGGCGTCGATTTCTTTCTTATTGCCCTTCGCCTTGTCGATCAGGATGGTGGTGTTATCCTTGTCGATCACCACCTTCTGGGCCTGGCCCAGGTCTTCCAGCTTTACGTTCTCGAGCTTGATGCCCAAGTCTTCGGTGATGGATTTGCCACCAGTCAGGATGGCGATATCCTCCAGCATGGCCTTGCGGCGGTCGCCGAAACCTGGGGCCTTGACGGCGGCGCAGACGAAGGTGCCGCGGATCTTGTTCACCACCAGTGTGGCCAGGGCCTCGCCCTCCACCTCTTCGGCGATGATCAGGAGGGGGCGTCCCTTTTGGACGACCTTCTCTAACACCGGCAAAAGATCCTTCATGCTGGCGATCTTCTTCTCGTGAATCAGGATATAAGGATTTTCCAAATCCACTTCCATGCGGTCCGCGTTGGTCACGAAGTAAGGCGAAAGGTAACCTTGGTCGAACTGCATCCCCTCAACCACATCCAGGGTGGTTTCGATGCCCTTGGCTTCCTCGACGGTGATGACGCCGTCTTTGCCGACCTTTTCCATGGCCTCGGCGATAATTTCGCCGATTTTCTTGTCGCCATTGGCTGAAATGGTGGCCACCTGGGCGATTTCGTTCTTTCCCTTGGTGGGGGTGGAAATCTTCTTCAACTCAGCCACCACAGTCTCGACAGCCATGTCGATCCCGCGCTTCAAGGCCATGGGATTGGCCCCGGCCGTCACGTTCTTCAAACCCTCGCGAACGATGGCTTGGGCCAAAACGGTCGCCGTGGTGGTGCCGTCGCCGGCTACATCGGAAGTCTTGGTTGCGACTTCCTTCACCATCTGGGCGCCCATGTTTTCAAAAGCGTCCTCGAGTTCGACTTCCTTGGCCACCGAAACGCCGTCCTTGGTGATGTTCGGTGCGCCGAACTTCTTGTCCAACACGACGTTGCGGCCCTTGGGGCCCAAAGTCACCTTGACCGCGTTTGCCAACTTGTCCACGCCGCGCTGCAGGGCCCGGCGGGCTTCTTCACCGTAAATAATCTGCTTTGCCATGTCCAACTCCTTAGAAATGATGTTTAAAGGTGATTAATTAACCTTCCACGACTCCGATGATGCTTTCTTCCTTCAAGATGACGTATTCTTTTCCGTCCATCTTGATGTCTTCCCCACCGTATTTTTCAAAGAGGACTACGTCCCCCTCTTTCACATCCAGCTTGAGAACCTCGCCCTTTTCATTGACCCGGCCCTTGCCGGCGGCGATAATTTTGCCCTTTTGCTGCTTCTCGCGGGCGGCATCGGGAATGATGATGCCCGTCTTGGTCTTTTCCTCTTCCTCCACCCGCTCAATTAAAACGCGGTCATGCAACGGACGAAATTTCATGAACAACCTCCTGAAAATTTGTTGGCACGGTGATACCGTTCCAATGGTAAAAATTCAAATGAATTTGCGTTTGCGGCAGAATTGCCGCCTGAAATTAGCACTCTAAATCAGCGAGTGCTAGAGTGGGTAATATAGAAAAGACACCAAACAGGGTCAAGGCTGGAAAGTTAAAAAAAACCGAAAAATTCTTGGATGAAGCGGGAGGACTATCAGGCTGATAGCCCCCCAGGCCGGTCTTACTTGACGGCTTCCTTGAAGTTTTTGGAGGGCAGGAACTTCGGGGCTTTTTTGGCCGGTACCTGGATGGACTCACCGGTCTTGGGATTGCGGGCTAGACGGGCCTTCTTATCCTTCAATTTGAAGATCCCCAGCCCCGTGATGTTCACTTTTTCACCGCTTTTAATCGTTTCAATAATTGTGGTGATGGTCGTATCCAGGGCCTTATGGATATCGATTTTCTTAATCCCTGTTAATTCCGCAACTTTTGCGACCAACTCGTCTTTGGTCATGAACCCCACCCCCAATCACTGATTCAAAGATGCTTCTCAAAAAATAATAACCTTGTTAACAATTATGCTCTCTTAAAAGAAACGCGGCAAGGAAAAAGCCGGTACCTACCGCCATGCTTCGTGGAATTGATCGATGGAATGTAAGGGATTTTTGAGGCGCTTTGGAGTAAAGCTCCGTTGAAAACAAAACCGGCGCCGGAGAAAGAGAATTATCTATAAATTTCAGGCCGGAAGAAAAACCGTCTTTGGATTACCTGCTGGATCTTGGGCATCTGCCGCTTAGCCTCTTTTTGGCCTGCGGCGATTATTTCCTTCCCTGCGCTGAAATCAAAAAGGTCGAAAAGTCGCAGGTCGGGTTCAATGATGACGTCGCTTTGTTCGCGCCATGCCGATTCCTCCCGAACGAAGAAATACCAAACCCGCATGAGGATCTGGAACACGTTGGAAGCGGGCGGGAAAACCTGGTGGTGGCCGAAAAGATTCACGGCGATCACCACGTCTGCCCCTAGGCTGCGAAGAGCCTTTACCGGCACGTTTTCAGCCATCCCTCCATCCACCAATTGGCGGCCTTCCAGCTCAACCGGACTATAAATGCCGGGAATGGAACAGGAAGCGCGGACCGCCTTGTCCAGTGCCCCCCGGGTAAAAATCACCTCTTCACCCGAGCAAATATCCGTCGCCACCACCGCGAGAGGTTTCTTCAGCTGTTCGAAATTATCTACCTTCAGGTATTTTTGGATATATTTTTCGATGGGCCCAGAGGAAACCAACCCCTTACGGGAGGGCCGGAAGGAAAAAAGCTCTCCCCAATTGGTGTTGATGCCGATTTCCTCGATACGGGAAATAGGGAGGCCCGAAGCGTAGGCTGCGGCGATGATGGCACCCGCGCTGGTACCGGCTAGGCAATCCACCTTGATGCCCGCCTCCTCCAGCGCCTTCAAAACTCCAATTTGGGCAACCCCATAGGCTATCCCGCCGCAAAGGGCTAAGCCTACTTTATAGCGGCTTTCGGTTGTCGTTTTCTTCAGTTCACTAAGGGTGACAAAGTCGGAATTGGAGGTTTTAATTTTTTTTGGCATTTTTCGCCTTTGCTTTCGGCTAGGAGTTTCTAACTGACGTCATTGATCCGTGAACTGCGGCTGGCGCTTCTCGACAAAAGCTTTAATGCCCTCTCGCATATCGGGGGATTCACAGCACTTGCCGAAGCCTTCCAGCTCCACCCCCATAGCGGCTTCCATGGAAGGTTGTTCCAAGCCGTTATTAATGGCTTTGAGGGCCTGAGCGATGGCCACGGCCGGTTTTGCGGCGATCTTTTTGGCCATTCCCTGTGCCTGGCGCAATACTTCGGACTCGGGTACCACATGATTCACCAACCCAAAAGCCTTCGCGTCCTGGGGAGCGATATTGTCGCCGGTCAAAATCAACTCAATGGCTTTTCCCCGCCCCGCTAGGCGGGACATGCGCTGGGTGCCGCCAAAACCCGGGATGATTCCTAGATTGATTTCCGGCTGCCCTAACCGGGCCCGGTCCGAACACATGCGGATATGGCAAGCCATGGCCAGTTCCATTCCGCCCCCCAGGCAGACCCCGTTGATGGCGGCAATTACGGGTTTTTCCATGCGCGCGATTTTCAAGAAGATACGCTGGCCTTCTCCCGCGGCTTTCTTTCCGTCGGCTACTGATTGGATCTGGGCCATCGCCTTAATGTCCGCGCCCGCGATAAAAACGGGGCCAGTTCCCGTCAAAATGATAACTTTAACGTCCTTTTTGCCCGCCAACTCGTCCATGGTGGCCTCGAGCTCTTTGAGTACATCAGGCCCCAGGGCATTGACCGGGGGATTGTTGATGGTCACGGTCGCTACCTTGCTGTCCACTGCCACGTTCAAATACTGACCCATGAGCTTCCTCCTTAATAGTTAAAGAAACCACGCTTTGTTTTTTGGCCCAAATAGTTGGCCGAAACCATCCTCTTCAAAATGGGCGCCGGCCAAAACCGGGTCCCTAATGTCTTGGAGAATTCCTGTAGTTTTGAGAGAACCACATCGAGCCCGATGCCATCGGCCAGGTGAAGCGGCCCTCCTTTGTCCTGGGGAAACCCCGTCCCCGCCAGCATGGCCAGGTCGATATCCGAGGGTGAAGCCACATTCTCTTCCAGGCAATAAGCCGCCTCGTTGACCATCTGGAATACCAGGCGTTCCGGGGAAAAAGGCGTGCCCTTCACGCCGGTCTTAGTCTGGATCGCCTCCACAATAGGCTTCAAATCCGCCTTTTTGGATTCGTCATAAACATAAAAACCAATGCCATTCTTCGTGCCCAGGCGGTTGGCCTTGTGCATTTCCCCAAGGATTTCCGCAGCCTTCATACGGGGCCCAAAAGAATCGTAAAGAATCATGGAGACCTCGGCGCAGACGTCCAGCCCCAGCATATCCAGCAGGGCAAAGGGTCCCATTGGCATTCCAAAGGCCCGCATGGCCTTATCCATTTCCTCAGGAGGCGCGGAACTTTCCTGAAGCGCGAAAGCCGCCTCGTTTAAATAGGGGAGCAAAAGCCGGTTCACCAAGAAGCCCGCGCATTCCTTCACCCGCACCGGAAGTTTGCGGAGGGATTCGGCGAAGGCCACCGTATCATCCACGGTTTCAGGAGCGGTCTGGAGCCCCGGAATGACTTCGACCAGCTTCATCACAGGAGCAGGATTGAAGAAGTGCATCCCGATGACCTTTTCGGACCGCTTCACCGCCGAGGCGAGTTGGGTAATGGAGAGCGCCGAAGTATTGGTAGCCATGATCGCGGATTCAGGCAGGACCTTTTCCAGGTCCTGGAACACCTGTTGTTTCACCTTCATGTTCTCAAACACAGCCTCGACCACCAGGTCGCAATCCTTGAAATCATCATAGGAGGTCGAGCCGATAACCAGCTTCATCTTCTGGTCCATCTCGGAAGCCGTCATCTTGCCCTTGTCCACCCGTCCCTGGTAGACCTTTCGGACCATCTCGAGTCCTTTTTGAACCCGGGCATCATCCGTATCTTTCAAGACCACCGGAAGCCCCGAGAAGGAAATGACCTGGGCGATTCCCGCTCCCATGGCCCCCGCGCCAACAACACCGGCTTTATAAATAAACATTCTTTACCCCCGTGCTTTTAAGACGATCTTGCAATCAACAACCGGCTGTTCATTTACGTTCCAGGACCATGGCCCCGCCTAAACCACCGCCGATGCACATGGAAATAACGGCTAACGAAACATTGCGTCGGGCCATTTCCCGAAGAGCGGTCAGAATCAATCGGGCTCCGGTCATCCCCACAGGATGGCCCAGGGCTATGGCCCCGCCATTGACGTTCAGGATCTCGCGGTTCATCTTCAAAACCCGGTCGTCGGCCAGTATCTGGGCAGCGAAAGCCTCGTTGATCTCGATCAACTGCATGTCCTTTAATTCCACCCCGCCCTTTTTCAGGGCCTTGGGAATGGCCAGCGAAGGCCCCATACCCATGCGCTCCGGCTCCACTCCCGCGAAAGCGTAGGAGCGGATAAATCCCAGGGGCTTATAGCCAAGGGCGTCCGCCTTTTCCTTGGACATGACCAGCGTCACGCAGGCCCCGTCGTTGATGCCACAGGCGTTGCCCGGCGTCACCGATCCATTTTCCTTGAAGATCGTCGGGTAGGAGGCCAGGGTCTGCTCATTCAGGGCCGCGTTGATTCCCTCGTCCTGGGTCACGGGCTCGGGCGGCAGGGGTTTTCCCATGACCTTCTTCGGCACCATCACGGGCACGATCTCGTCCTTGAACTTGTTCTCCCGCTGGGCCCGGAAGGCCTTTTTATGGCTTTGGACCGCGTATTCGTCCTGTTCCTTGCGGGAAATCTTGAATTCGTCCGCCAAAACCTCCGCCGTCTGCCCCATGACGAGGTGGCAAAACGGGTCGGTGAGGCCTTCCATGAGGCTATCCACCATCTTGGAGTCCCGCATGCGCTTGCCGAACCGAAGGTCCCGGCTCACATAGGGCGCTTGGCTCATGGATTCGGTGCCCCCAGCCAGCTGCAGGTCGGCGTCCCCACATTGGATGTTTTGGTAGGCGTTGACCACCGCCTGCATCCCGGAGGAACAGTTGCGCTGCACCGTGTAAGCTGTGGTTTCCTTGGGAATTCCTGCCAAAAGGGCCGCCACCCGGGCGATATTGGGCGCGTCGGAAAATTGCCCTACGCAGCCCAGGATGACTTCGTCGATCTCCGAGGGCTTCAAGTTGTTACGCTTGACGATTTCTTTCATGACGTTAGCGGCCAAGTCCTGGGCCGTCACGTCCTTCAAGGCCCCCCCCAGGTTGCCGATGGGCGTCCTCGCCCCGTCCACGATGACCACTTCTTTCATGATGAACCTCCAAAAATTTCACCACAGAGGGCACAGAGTATACAGAGTCAAAATTATTATTTTCCCCTGCCTTACCCTGTGCCCTCCGTGACCTCTGCGGTTAATTTTTATGAAGCTTTTCTTTTTCCTCGGCCACCAACAACCGCCTCAGCATCTTCCCCACCATGTTCTTGGGCAGGGCTTCCCTGAACTCCACTTCCCTGGGCACCTTATACTTGGCGATCCGCCCCTTGCAGAACTCGATAATTTCCTCAGCGGTTGCCTTGGCCCCCGGTTTCAACACAATGTAGGCCTTGATCTTGTCCACCAGCTTCTCGTCCGGCACGCCCGCCACCACGCAGTCCAGGATCTTATCGTTCTGGAACAGAACTTCCTCCACATCCCTCGGATAGACGTTCTCGCCGCCGACCTTGACCATGTCCTTCTTGCGGTCCACGATGGCGAAAAAACCGTCCTCATCCATATAGCCGATGTCGCCGGTATAAAGCCATCCATCCCGGAGAACCATGGCGGTCTCCTCCGGATGGTTCCAATAGCCTTGCATCACCTGGGGTCCTTTGATGACCAGCTCCCCGATTTCCTTCGGGTTCAAGTCTTTCTTTCCAGTCACCACATCCACGATCTTGGCTTCGGTCCCAACGAAGGGCAAGCCGATCATCCCCATCTTCCGCTTGCCGTAAACGGGATTGCAATGGGTGACGGGGGAGGCCTCCGTGAGTCCATACCCTTCCACCAGTTTTCCACCGGTCAGTTCCTCAAACTTCTTCTGGACTTCCTGGTGTAAGGGCCCCGCGCCCGAGATACAAGCCTTGATGCTGCGAACGTTGTATTTGCCTACGCCGGGGTAATTGTTGACGGCGACGTAAATCGCTTGGACTCCCGGGAAAATGCCAACCTTGTATTTGTCCACGGCTTTCAAAACCGTCTCCACCTCAAATTTTGGCACCAGCACCATGGAAGCCCCCATGACCAGGGCAAAGGTCATTCCTGCGGTCATGCCATAACAATGAAAAATCGGGATCGCCAGCATGAAAACTTCCTCCCCGTCCTTGAGGCTCGGAAACCAGTACCGGCACTGGTAGGCATTGGCGACCAAATTACGGTGGGTTAAGATCACGCCCTTGGCCACGCCCGTGGTGCCGCCGGTGTACTGAAGAAGGGCCGTATCGTCCATGGAAAGATTAACAGAGTGCTTTTCACTGGGTACCTTCATCAAATCTTCCTCGAAACTCGCGAAAAGGGGTTCCTGGGGCCATTTCACCCAGGTCTTGTCTTTCATCGCCTTCAAGGGATAGAACCATTTGAGCGGAATGGAAAAGTAATCATTGATGCGCGTCACCCAAACTTTTTTCAACCCGCATTCCGCCGCTACCTGCCTCAAGATGGGCACGAACCTGTCCAGGGTAACGACGTATTGGGCGCCCGAATCCTTCAATTGGTGCGCGGTTTCGTGGGCGGAATAAAGGGGATTCAGCTGGGTCAGGATAGCTCCGGCCCGGAGGACCCCGAAAAAGGCGATCACACAGGGCGGGCAGTTGGGCAGGTATAAGGCCATTCGGTCGCCGGGCTTTATCCCCTCCTGTTGAAGGAGAAAGGCAAAACGGTCGACCAAACCGTTGACCTGCCGGTAAGTCAGGGTGGTTCCGAAATAGTGGATGAAAGGCCGGTCAGGAAATTGCCGGGCCATAGTTTCCAGGATTTCAGGAAGGGTTTTTTGGGGATATTCGAGGGTCTTGGGGACGCCTTCATCGTAGGATGCGAGCCAAGGCCGCTCATTCATGCCGACTCCCAATATTAAGATTTCTTATAGAAGAAAGTCGGTATCGTACCGATTTCCTTATCTATTCAAAAGTAAATCGGCAGATCGGAACCCTCGATGTGCCGGAAAGGTGGCTTCTTTCCGACAGTTTATGCCCCTTGGCCAATGGGTGTCAAACCCAGAGCCTGTAAAATCTTCGAAGCCGGGGAAGCTTCAACGGCCGTGGGATTAAAATAGTTAAAGACGCGTTAAAAAATATCCTGTATCACATGTCGGAAGCGTCAAATCACTGCCGAGGAATTCGGATTGACCCCACTCTTAACCCAGCTCCTGACCCGCGAATTGAACCAACTTTTGGTTTCCGGAAGGCTCACCCATATCTCCCAATCCGCCTCCGAAATCGTGGAGCTGTCTTTCTATCATCCGGACCGCCCCCTCCGGACCCTCGTGGTGGCCCTTCTTCCCCTGAAACCCATTCTCTTCGTCACGCCGCAAAAACGCCCCGCCCTGCCCAAGCCCCCCAATTTTTGCAGGTCCTTGAGAAAGCACTTGGAATACGCCCAATTGACCGGCGTCCATGCCGAACCCGGCGAGCGCATTATTACCTTCGAACTCAAAACCTCCGAAGGGCCCTTCCAGCTCATCTTTGAGGGGATTCCCAAATATCCCAATCTCATGCTCGTGGGACCGGATGGCCTAATCATCAGCGCCTTACGCTACAAGAACGAGGTGGAACGGCCGGTTTTGCCGCAGGTTCCCTACCATCCGCCCCCCACACGCTCTTCCAGGCATGAACATGAAAAAGGAGGAGGGGCACAGACCACTTCATCGTTGGGGAACTTATCGAATAAGGAAAGCAGGCCGCTCCCCCAACCCATGGAAAAGCCGAACCTATGGAACCTGTCGGGCGAGGAATTTGAAGGACTCTGGGAAAAAGCCGGCAAGCCCACCCTGGAACCTTGGCTCAAAAACGAATTCCGCGGGACCGATGTCGAAGTAGCGTCGTACTTGGAAAGCTTCGGGGAAAACGCCTGCAAGGAATGGGGCCACCTCAAAGCTGATGTACTGGAAAAGGAATGGAACCATTACACCCTTTTGCCGGGTCCGCCGCCTTCCCTCAAGCTTTTTCCGGTTCACCCCCCTATCAAGGAATCGATCGTCTTGACCACCGCCTGCCAGGCCTTGGAACAGTTGTTCAACCTGGAATTCCACCACCGGGCGCAGTCGGTCCAGAGGACCAAGCTGGAAACGGAAATCGCCAAGGCCATTAAGCACGAAAAGCGAATCCTGGAAAAGCTCAAGAAGGACCGGAGCGAGGCGGAAAGGTCCGACCAGTACCAATGGTGGGGGGAATTGCTGATGGCCCAGCTCCACAAGGTTAAGCTACACCTGCGGGAAATCGCCTTGGAGGACGTTGTGAGGGGAACCCCGGGGGCGGTCACCATCCCCCTGGATCCGGAGGTCACTCCCCTTCAAAACGCCCAGCGTTTTTTCAAGAAGGCCCAGAAAGGTTCCCGGGGGCTGATCCTGGTGGAAAAACGGGAGAAGGAAATCCAGGAACGGATGAACCAGCTGAAATCGGCCCAGCGCAGCCTGCCGGCCCTGAAAAATCCGGAGGAAATCAAAAAAGCTTTCCAGGATCTCTTCCCCCGGAAGAAGGAAGTTGCGGTAAAACCCTCAAAAGCCAAGAAAGAAAAGGTGCCGACCCCGAACATCCTGCGGATGAAATTGGGCAAGGAATTCGAGCTTTGCGCCGGCACCTCGGCGGCGGCCAATGACTATGTCACCTTTCAATTGGCCCAGCCGGAGGATTTGTGGTTCCATGTGCGGGACCTGCCGGGTTCCCACGTCATTCTCCGGCGCCTGCAGCGGAACGCAGCCGTTTCCAACGAAATGATATTGGAAGCCGCCCGGATAGCCGCCGCCCACAGCAAAGCCAAATCAGGGGCCAAGGTCACCGTCAGCTACACCGAAAAGAAGAACGTCAAAAAAATTCCAGGGGCTCCCTTGGGCATGGTGACGATGGCCAAGGAAAAAAGCCTGGTCGTTGAAGTCGGATAGGTTTCATTTCCATTGCGGGAACGGTGAGGACAATCGAAGGGTGAGTTTCAGCAAAAAGCCTTTTTACCGCAAGTGGCTCAAGGGGTTGCTGTAGGCGTCGGATGGGTAATGTTGACCGTAACCCAAGTGGGGGTAGGCGTCGGCGTTGGTGCGAAGCTGGGATTGACTGGCTGGGTCAGGGCGCGGTTGGTACAGGCCAGGGGCCATACCAACAGGGCCAAAAGGACGAAAAGGATAAATGTTTTTCTCATGCTTTCCTCACGGATGATGAAAAAAGCATTTCCCGTGCCACGAAAAAGCCTTGTTTTGCCCTTCTTAAATAAAAACGCCGGTGACCCGTAGGTCGCCCGGCGTTAAAAATCTATCGTTTCGTCAATATTTTTGGACAATCAACCCCCGTCGCCCCAAGTGGGACAGGTCACTTCCCGCTTACCTTGCGGTGGTCGTCGATCCAATAGGCCCAAGCCACAAACAAAAGTTGGAAGATGCCCATCAACGACACCAGGTTTGAATTGGAAAGCCAGGGGGGCGCCGGATTCGCCGAAACAATATCCGAAATGTAAAACGCAACCAAGACGATCCCGAAAGCCCACAACCCGATCCGGCCCGCCGAATCCAAGGCCTTGGTGGACTTTAGGTAGAGCCAGAAACCCGCCACGAAAAGGGCCGACTCCAACAGGATGGCCCCCGGCGGAAAATTCCAAAGGCCCAAGCCGTACTTATGGGCCATATAGGAAATTTCGGCGGGCAAGAGGGGAAGATCGGGCCGGTGGACGATGAAATCCAAAATCCAATGGCTTACCACCAGTCCCCCGATGATCCAAGCGCCCTTGGAATCGTTCTTTCCCGTCATGAGATAAAGCAAGCCCCAAAGCGCCGCCCAAGCCAGGGCCATGACCAGGCTGTGGCTCAAGGGATAGTCGAAAAAGTCAAAGGGTGACATCTTGGTGATGCCCGGCGCGATCCGGAAATGTTCCATGTCCAGCAAAAGAAAAATCGGCCAAGCAATGTCGAGCCAGATGGCGGCGGCCACGAGGGTCCCCAACGAGGCCTTGGGCGCCCATCTTTTCGCGGCCAGGCCCACAGCGTAATGTCCGATAAACATGACGTCCTCCCTTTTTTTATTTACGCGTCAAAGAAACAACCAAAGCGGTCAAACCCACCGCCAGCGCCCCCCCGGCCAGCCATTTGGAGTTAAGGAATTGGTCCAAGGGGCTCTGCCCCTCCTGAGTGTCGGCTTTACTGAGCTTCACCACTTCCTCCTTGAGGATGCCCACATCCTGGGAATTATCCCTCAAATCCTTGTGCATGATGGTTAATTCCTGCTGCAATTCCGTGTCCGTAATGGATTTTTCCGAGGCCTTTTTCTCCACTTCGTCCAAATGCGTGGCCGTCTTGTTTAAATCATCCTGGACCCGGTCCAAAAGGTTCTTCACCAGCTTCAGTTGTTCCTGGGCGTCGGCGTTGGAAGCGGTGAGCTGGTCGTTGGTTTTCTGGAGGGCGTCGATTTTCTTCTCATAGGCATCCTGCAGGTCGGCGGTCTTTTTCTCCAGGTCCTTGACGGTCCCTTTCATGTCGTCCCAGTCGGCCCGGCTGGGGCCGGGAACGGGTGTGGCAGTGAAAGTCGGTTGCGGGGCGGTGGGGGTCGCCACCACGGTAGCGGCGGCATTGGATTCCTCCGCCGGGGTCGCTTCGGCTGATGGCGACAGGGCCGCGATCATCTTCTTGAGGCGGTTCTCGAATTTCCAGGCGGACACCTTCCGGTCCCGGATGTCATCCGCCTTATCCTCCACCAGTTTTAAAAGAGCCTGGAGGTCGCCCAAAGGATAGCCGGCCATGCCTGGCTGGAGGCTTTTCAAATCGGTCTTGGAAAATAAGTCGTTGACGATCAGCAGGCCATCGGTGATGTCGTCTTCGGTCAGGTTTTTCGCCGAAAGGTAAAAATCCTTCTTGTCGCCGAGATAGCCGTCCTTAGCCAGCTGCTGAAGCAGGGTTACCTCGTCCGAAGAGGCCGCGTCGTCCTGGGCCAAGGCCAGTTGAACCAACCGGGGGCTGAAAACCAGGGTGGACGCCACCAGGAGGATGAAGGCGCTTCGGAGGACTCGTTTCATTTCTTTCCTTCCGAAGTATTTCGCGCGATGTTGGTCTCATAAACGTAGTCCAGCGCTGAAACCAACGTAAAGCCGCCGCCCAGGATCACGAAGATATATTCGGTGACGCCCGACGTGATGTCGTCCCATACACCGCCGCAGGTAAAGAAGCTGATGATCGCCAGCACCGCCAAGAAACCCCACCAGATGAGGTTGGCATAAAGATATTCTTCCATTTTCGTCAGCCGCTTGTCCGGCATTTTTGGATTTTGTTTGTTATCCGCCACATCCACCTCTATCAATCTTAAAATTTCGAGCGCGACCCGGGCTTCACCACCGGAACCCCCTGCTTACAGAGGGGACAGTCTTTTTCTTCCCAGCTTTCCACCTTGAGGGAGGCCAATGATTTAAGAGGGGCATCGAAGGGAATGGCGCCGCCGCTCCGGTCGATCAGGCATCCCACCCCCACCAATTCCCCGCCCATGGACTTTAACACCCCGATGGATTCCTTGATCGACTTTCCTGTAGTGATAATGTCCTCGACGGCGAAAAACCTCTCCCCTTTTTCCACCGTAAACCCGCGCCGAAGCTCCATGGCATCCGTGTCCTTGTTGCGTTCGGTGAAGATGGAACGGACCCCCAGGGCCCGGGCCAGCTCATGGCCGACAAAAAGCCCCCCCATGGCGGGCGAAAGCACAACCTGGGGGTCGAAGGGTTTCACTTTTTCCGCCAGGGCCCGGCCGAACTTCTCCGCGTGCCAGGGATACTGGAGAACGAGGGCGCTCTGCAAATAGCGGTCGCTGTGGCGGCCGGAAGAGAGGCGGAAATGGCCCTTCAACAGGGCCCCCGTTTCCTCGTAGATTTTAAGGACTTCTTCGTTGGTCACAAAATTCCCGAGTGATGAGCCGGTAGCTTTGGAGAGTTGGCGGACAGCCAAGGGTCAAAACTATCAGCTGAAATATGGTTTCATTTCCTTCACGATCTTTTGCGCCTGTTCCCGGGCCGCGTTGGCGAAGTCATTGTCCGGGGAAGCATACAACACCTGCCGCGAGACATTCACCAGGATTCCAAAACCGTCCTTGGCCCGGCCTTCCTTCAATGCCGCTCCCAAGTCGCCTCCTTGCGCGCCCACCCCCGGAATCAGGAAGGGTGTCTCCGGAGCCAGGCGGCGCAGGTCCCCGATGAACTGGGCTTGGGTCGCCCCCACCACCAGCCCGATCTCCGCCTTTTTGCCCTGGGCCCATTGGATGGCCGTTTTAGCCACTTTTTCGTAAAGCTTTTCCCCGCTCTGAAGGGTCTGGGTCTGGAAATCCGCTGAAGAAGGGTTAGAGGTTAGACACAGGACGAAGGAACAGGTTCCCTCATATTCGAGGAAGGGTTCGATGGAATCCTTCCCCATGTAAGGTGAAAGAGTGACGGCGTCGGATTTCAAAAGGCCGTAAAAGGCCTTCGCGTAGGCTTGGGAGGTATTGCCGATATCGCCCCTTTTGGCGTCCATCACGAAGAGGACATCCTGGGGCACGGACTGCCTCAGCAGTTCGAGGATCTCGAAACCCTGGACTCCCAGCGATTCGAAGAAAGCCATATTGGGTTTATAAGCCGCCACCAGGTCGTGGGTAGAATCGATGATCGAGCGGCAAAACCGCAGGACCCCTTCGCCGTCGCGGGAAATATCCCCCGGCATTTTTGTCGGATCGACGTCCAATCCTACACAAAGGCATCCGCCGGTCTTCCGGATCGCCTTTTGGAGTCTCGCGGAAAATGTTGCCATAGTGACCGACTGCTCCCTCTTCACACGGCTTTTGTTGAATCGGTGTCTTTTTTACGCTGTGGAACGCTTTATGCCCTTCTCTTTCCAGTCATTGTAACGAAAGCTTCCAGGAACCGTTACAGGTATTTAATGGGAGGATTCTAAATTAATTCTAACAACGCAAAGGAGGTTGGAAATGTATACATCAACCGTCGAAGCCATTTTTCAGGAGTGTGACTTCTGCAAGCTCAGGGGTGTCCTGGGCAAAAGCATCCTCAACAAGGATGGATGGTATTTTTGCAAGCCCTGTCTTTTGGAAGTTGAATACGAGATAACCCGTAGGAAAGAATAAAAAATCGCGGATTGAACTTTCTCGTAAGAGCTTGGGTGTTGTTGGAATTCTAATTTAAGGTTTTGGTGGCGGCTGATAGTAGGCGGCTAACGGCCGCCTTGCTGCGGCCAGCTGACAATTTCCAATTTAACCCTGGCCGTGCCCGTTTCCCTCATCCCGATAGCGCGCCCCGCCGTCTTGGATAAGTCGATGATGCGGCCCCTCACGTAGGGCCCCCGGTCGTTCACCGTAACCTGGCAAGTCATCCCGTTGTCCTCGTTGGTCACCTTGACCACCGCCCCCAAGGGCAGCGTCTTATGGGCCGCTGTCATTTTGTACATGTCATAAACTTCACCGCTGGCCGTCAATCGGCCGTTGAATTCCTCCCCGTACCAGGAGGCGATGCCCTCCATTTCGTCCTTCCATGCGTCCTTGCCCAAGTTCTTAAAATCGTCGGGGCTCTCGAATTCGGTGGGACCGGAGGGAAGCTTGGAATTTGAGGCATGGGCCGGACCGCCCGGCACCCATTGCCGGATAGGCACGCATCCCCCCAAAAAGACTAAAACAAGGGAAGTTCGCAGTCCGCGGTTCGCAGTCCGCAGTAAAACCCTTCGTATTTTTTGAATTTCATGGCTCATTTTCATGTAGGACCCTTCAAAATTCCCAAAATAAGGTTCAAATTTTAAACCGCGAACTACGAACCGCGGACTGCGGACTGTTTTTCAGAAGTCCCCGGCAGAGGCGCGCGGGCAGGGTGGGCCCCTCATAAATATATCCCGTATAAACCTGCACCAGGCTGGCCCCCGCTTCCAGCCTTTCCTTGGCGTCTTGGGCCGTAAAGATCCCGCCCACCGCCATCAGGGGCAATTTTCCCTTGGTGTAACGGTTAAGGGTTTCGAGTATTTTAAGGGCCTTTTTCTTCAGCGGCGCGCCCGAAAGGCCTCCTTCCGGGTACTTCCCCGGGGGCAGCCCCTCGCGGGAAAGGGTGGTATTGGTGGCGATCAGCCCCGCGCAACCGGCCGAAACGGCGGTGTCCGCCGCCTCTTTCAAGGGTTTGGGTTCCAGGTCGGGGGCCAATTTCAGCAAAACGGGCTTGCCGGAGGAAGCCTTCACCAAGGCCCGCAAGAGCTTCTTCAAGGGTTTGGCTTCTTGTAACTTCCTCAAACCCGGCGTATTGGGGGAGCTGACGTTCACCGCCAGGTAATCGGCGTAAGGCTTTAAGTGTTCCAGCGATTCCAGGTAATCCTCCACGGCTTCCTCCAGCGGCCTCAACTTGCTTTTGCCGATGTTGATACCGATGGGGATGGAAGGCCAATGGCCCTCTTCCTTGAGCCTCTTGAGGTTCGAGGCCACGGCCTCGGCCCCCCAATTGGGAAATCCCATGCGGTTAATCAGGGCCTTTTGGCCGGGAAAGCGGAAAACCCGGGGCGGCTCGTTTCCCGGCTGGGGCAAGGCGGTGAAGGTGCCCAATTCGGCGAAACCAAATCCCACTTTACCCCAAGCGTCGGCCAGCTCCCCGTTCTTATCCAGTCCCGCCGCCAGCCCCACGGGGTTGGGAAAGGTAAGTCCGAAAATCTTTTTCTCCAACCGTGGATCCGATGCCGTCAACAAAGGGGAAAACAAGGGAAGGAAAGGCTTGGAAAGCTTCAGGCCAACGACCGCGAGGTGGTGGGCTGTTTCCGGTTGCAGGGAGAACAGGATGGGTCGAATAAGTTTGTACAAAGTGGAATCAGAATAATTCCCCCTTCACTCTGAATCAACTCTTTCTTGGCGCGGTGCCGCTCGCGCCTTCTTGAGGGCCGTCGCGAACATCGGAAGCTGACAGCGGGTACCCGCTCTGATAAAATCAAATTATGGTTCGTCGGCCCATCCTCTTCCTTTCCGCTTTATTGACTCTTTACTTCCCTTATGCGGTTCCCCTCTCCAACGGCTCCCGTCCGCTAGCCAATCTCCAATTCGAGGACGCCCGAGCCGCCTTCAACCGCCAAGACTATTTCCTCGCCGAGCGCCTCGCGAACCTTGCCCTCGGCAACGCCCCCGGCTCGGCGGGCCCCTGGCTGCTCTCGGGCAATTGCTTTTACCTCCAGGGCCAGGACCAGGCCGCGCTCTTCGATTACTCCATGGCCCTTGGCCTGGACCCCCACATCGGCCACCTGCCGCCCTTCGTGGAAACGCTCCGGCGGCAAGGCCCGCGTCCCCTGGCCGCCCTTCGCCTGGGCCCGGTCGAAATGGCGGGATTGCGGAAAAAAATCGGCCAAATGATCATGGTCAGCGTCCCCGGCACGAGGCTTTCCGGCCAGAAAAAAATGATGCTCAACGCCGGCTGGATCGGGGGCGTCATCCTTTTCGACCAGAACGTCCGGAATAAGAAACAAATCTCGGGTTACATCTCCCAAATCCAGCGGAACTCGCCCACTCCCCTTTTCGTGGCCGTGGACCAGGAGGGCGGGTCCGTGCGCCGCTTCAAGGAATCGGAAGGCTTCCAAAGGCTTCCCTCCCTGGCCTCCCTGGGCAAGACCAAGAACCCCGGCCTGGCCTACCGCTTCGGCCTCTTGAGCGGCCAGCAATTGAGGGCCGTGGGCGCCAACCTGAACCTGGCGCCCGTGGTGGATATCGACCGGGGCTTCGCCGGTTCGGTGATCTCCAAATACCATCGTTCCCTGGGCTCCGATCCTCAGTTGGTCTCCGCCATGGCCCTTCAGATCGTCAAGGGCATGCGGGCCAAGAACATCATCGCCACCGCCAAGCATTTCCCCACCGAGACCGAAGCCTCCGCCAACCCCCATGAGGGCGTGGCGGTCACGGACGTGCCCCTGGGCGAGTTGGAAAGCCTGGACCTGGTGCCCTACCGCGCCCTCATCCAGAACCACTTGCTGGACGCCATCATGCTTTCCCACGTGGTCTACAAGTGCGTGGACCCCTATTTCCCCGCCTCCCTTTCCCCGGAAATGATCCAGAAGGTCCTGCGGGGGGAACTGGGTTACAAGGGACTGGTGATCTCGGACGACCTGCGGATGGACGCCATCAAACAGCGCTACCCGCTGGATGTGTCGGTGGTGCAGGCCGTCAACGCGGGCGTGGACGTGCTTTTGGTGACGGATAACTATGAACGGCGGGTCATGGACAGCCTGGTCAAGGCGGTGGTTTCGGGCCAGGTCCCCTTAAAAAGCATCGACCTGGCTTATGACCGGATCATGGCCACCAAGGCGAAGTACGGAATTTTGAGGGGAAAGAAAAACCCGGTCCACCCGGCCCTAGCCCAAAAGTCCCCGGGGACCCCCGCCTCCGCGAAAACCCTACCCCAGCTCCTGGTGGCCCAAGGCCGCTAACCTTCCGTGTAACTCAAGGGCAACGGCCGGGAATCTTCGGACCGGTGATAATGAAGGGACCGGCTTGAATAAGCCACGGACAACGTCCAAGATGTAGGATAAAAGTCACATCAAGAAAAGCAGTAGTGCGTCAGTTTGAAAGGAAAATGTTACTCCACCCTCACCCCGCCCTCTCCCCTCAAGGGAGAGGGGGAAATACCGCTAAAAACCCTCGCCCCTTGTGGGAGAGGGTAGGGTGAGGGGTGCCTTAAGGTTGTCCAACTCAAACTGAGTCACTACCAGAAAAGCCATCGAATGGCGGGTTCCGTTCTTCCGTGAAAAGTTCCGGGAATTTCAAGATTGTTTCATCCCAAGGCAAGGAATAGCTCATGCATATTAGGCTATTGGTTTCCATCGGTTTGATTCAGGACCGCTGGAAAAAGGACAAGGCCTTGTTTATCGCCAGGGCCAAGGAGCTGGGCGCGGAGGTATCCCTGCAAGAGGAAGACTTCGAGGAGGTCGCCCGGGGCATCCAGGAAGGGGACCTGGCGTCCCAAGGCGTCCAGGCCCTGGTGGTGATCCCCTCCGACGCGGGATCAGCGGCCCATGTGGTCAATGCGGCCCACCAATCGGGCGTCCCGGTGATCGCTTACGACCGCCTGATCATCGATTGTGATTTGGACCTTTACGTTTCCTTTGACAACGTCAAGGTGGGGGAATTACAGGCCGGCTACCTGCAAGAACGCGTCCCCAGGGGGAATTACCTCCTCATCGGGGGGCCCTCCACGGACGCCAACGCCCAACACTGCCGCTTGGGCCAGATGAAGGCCCTTCAACCCGCCATTGACCGGGGGGACATACGGATTATCGGGGACCATTGGGTCAGGGGTTGGTTCCCGCTGGAGGCTTTGGTGATCACCCGGGAAGCCTTAAAGAAGACCCAGAACCAGGTGGACGCGGTGGTGGCCTCGAACGACGGGACTGCGGGAGGCGTCATTCGGGCGCTGGAGAGCTATTCCCTGCGGGGGAAGGTCCCCGTGTCCGGCCAGGACGCCGACCTGGCCGCCTGCCAAAGGATCATGGAGGGGACCCAAAGCATGACGGTTTACAAGCCCGTCAAGCTGTTGGCGACCCGGGCGGCCGAGGCGGCGGTGGCCTTTGCGAATAAGCAACCCTTGCCCGGTGAAATCCAAAAGGTCCACAACGGCCGGAAGGATGTTCCCAGCATCCTCTTTTCCCCCACCGTCGTCGACCAAGCGAATTTGAAATCCACCGTTATCGCCGATGGGTTCCAATCGGAAGCGGAGATTTATAAAACCCCGTATTACTAACAGGGCGGTGGGGTGATGGCTTATCAGGACCTACCGCAGGACTAAAAGCTTCAGGACGTATTTATTTTCCGGCGTGGTAAGAACCACGTAGTAAAGACCGTTGGCTAGCGGCTTCCCCCAGTCATCGTTCAAGTCCAGCGGCAGGTTGTTGATCCCTGCGGCGACATTCTCCAGTGTTTTGTCCTTCACCTTCCGGAACCCCGTCGTGAAAACCTTCATTTCAACCCAAGCTTCGTTGCTCCCAAAACCCACCTGGATGAAGGCCGGTCCCGGCCCATTGACCGGATTGGGGTAAAGCAGGGGCGTGGCGACGGCCACGGCCGCGATGGGGGTGCCGGTGGGCGTGGAAGTCGAGCTGGCGGCGGGCGTCCCTGTGGCGGTTGAGGTCGTGGTGGAAGTTGGGGTGGCGGTAGGGGTATTGGAAGGCGTGGCAGTGGCCGAGAAGGTCAAGGTGGCGGTAGGCGACGGGGTGGCCGTCGACGAAGGTGTCGCTGAAGCGGTAAAGGACACCGTAGGCGTCGTTGAATCCGTGGCCGTATTCGTGGGTGTCAAGGATGGCGTGGCTGAGGCGGTAGCCGTCTGCGACAAAGTAGCGGTCGCCGTGGCCGAGTCCGTCGGCGTATTCGTGGTGGTGAAAGTTGCGGTATTCGTGGACGTCAGCGAAGGCGTTGCCATTGGGGTGAGCGTGGGCGTTGCCGTTGGCGTATCGGTTGGCGTATCCGTCGCAGTATTGGTCGTGGTGTTAACGGAGGTATTCATGGCGGTATTGGTGGCTGTTTGAGTGCCGGTATCCGAGGGTGTCGACGAAGGCGTAGTCGAAACGGTGGGGGACGCTGTCCCAGTCGGTGTAAATGAGGCTGTTGGGGTCGGGGAATCCGTCGGGCTAGGCGTCATCGAATCCGTCGGCGTATCCGTAGCCGTATTCGTGGACGTTAGCGAAGGCGTATCCATAGCGGTGAGCGTGGGCGTCGCCGTTGGCGTACCTGTCGGCGTATCCGTCGCGGTTAATGTCGTGGTATCGGTCGTGGTGTTAACGGGTGTGTTCGTGGCTGTCGGTGTGGCGGTGCCCGGGGGAGTACTGGACGGCGTAGCCGTCAATGTATCCGTCGCCGTATCCTGGGGTGTCGGCGAAGGCGTGGACGAAGCGGAGGGGGACGCCGTCCCAGTCGGCGTCAATGAGGCTGTTGGAGTCGGGGAGTCTGTCGGGCTAAGCGTCATCGAATCCGTCGGCGTTTCTGTAGCCGTATTCGTGGAGGTCAACGAAGGCGTGGCCGTCGGGGTCAGTGACGGTGTCGCTGAATCCGTTGGCGTGTCCGTGGGATCAGGCGTGGAAGTGTTGGAAGCGGTGGACGTAGCCGTCGAAGTAGATGTGTCGGTAGGGTCGGGGGTCGAGGTGGCCGTCGAGGTCGGCGTATCGGTGGGCGTCAGGGTAGCCGTGAACGTGAGGGTGACGGTGGGCGTATCCGTAATTGTGAAGGTCGCCGTGGGGGTCGGGGTATCGCTGGCGGTGGAAGTCGGTGTGTCGCTGGCCGTTGACGTAGCCGTGTTGGTCGGCGTCAACGTCGGCGTTTCCGTGGGGGTATCCGTTACGGTGAAAGTGAGGGTAATGGTGGGGGTATCCGTCGTTGTGGAAGTGGGGGTAAAGGAAGGCGTGTTGGTGGCCGTATTCGTCGGGGTGCCCGTCGGGGTGGAGGTGGACGAATTAGTCGGGGTGCAATTAGGGCCCGTGTAGGCAAAAGCGCCGATGTCCGGGGGTACATTCAAGGCCGTCCCCAGGTTGTCGGTGCTGATGCCGGCCACCGCCACCCCCGCCAGGCGGGAAAGGGCGGAACAAACCAATTGTAAATTTTCGCTGCCCACGGCGGCGTTCATAAACTCGGCCGCGGCGGTCGAGGTCTTGTTGTGGGTCCCCAGGGTAAGGATGCCCGTGGCGGTGGGCGGGGTCTTAAAAGTGCAATAGTCGAAGTTGATGGGTCCGTTGCCGCTGGTGAAGGCCACGTCGGTGGCGCCCGTGGACATGAAGATACAGTCCGTGACGGCGCAGGAATCGTTGGCCGTCGGGATGCTCATCCCGGCCTGGTTGTTGACGAAATCGTCGAAATAATAGAGGTTCTTGGTGTTGTTCCCTCCCCCGCTTTCCGTCACCCCGGCGCCGTTGCCCACATCCTGGATGACCGAATCCACCAGGGTCACGGAATTGTTGCCGGTCTTCAGGTTGATGCCCGCCGTGGAGTTGGTATTGCCCACCAATTGGCTGCGGATCAGGCTGTAGCCGTAACCCGAGACCGGCAACACATCGTCGGTCTGGGTGGATAGGAACTGGCAGTTGATGAAGGAAACGGGCGCGGCGCCCCAGCTGTTGGTGAACAGGGTGGTGACGGCCACCAGGTGGTTGAAGGCGATGTTGGTGAAACTGATGGTGCCGCCCTGGGTGTCCTCGGTGATGTTGGCGTTGAGGTTGACCGTCTGGGGGAACCCGTTGGTCTGCACCGTGAAGGATTTTCCCCCGGCCCCGAAGGCCACCGTCTCCGTGGTGGGGCCGTTGACCTGGATGGTCTGCCCGCCGGAAACCGCCGCCACCGCCAGTTGCAGGGTGGTATAGGTGTTGCCCGTCCCCAGGATGGTCACCGGGGGCCCGCTGGGGGTGTTGGTCACGGTGGGCGTGGAGCTGGGGGTGGAGGAGGCCGTGGAGGTCGTCGAGTTGGTCGGGGTAGAAGTGGGCGTCGAAGTCAGGGTGACGGTGGGGGTATTGGTGGCGCTGTCAGTGGGGGAATCGGTCGGGGTGTTGGTGGGCATGGGCGTGGTGGTGAAAGTGCAGGTGTTGCCGCTGCCGTCGGTACAGGCGGTGTAACTGGAGGTGGGCGTTGAGGAAGCCGTTGGGGTCGGGCTGTCGGTCGTGGTTGAGGTGGGCGTCGAGCTGGCCGTCGAGGTGGGGCTGTCCGTAGGTGTGCTGGTAACCAGGGGCGTGGGGGTGTTGGTGATGGTGAAGGTCGGCGTGCCGCTCGGGGTGCTGGAAGGCGTCGGGGTGGGTGGGGTGTACTCATAGGCGCCGATGTCCCAGGCGGGCCCCTGCGGCCGGGCGGTGCTGTCGTGGTCGATCGCGCCGGCGGCGAAGATCCCGCTGGCGGGCACCGGGGCGATGGTCTTGCCCGTATCCACCGACCGGGCCCCGGGGGCCAGGTTGAGGTTCTCGGACCCCACCGTGCTGTTCACGAACTCCGTCGGGTAGAAGGTGGGCGTGGCGGTGATGCAGGCCGTGAAGACCGGGGTCAGGGTCTGGGTGGGGCGGTTGTAGAAGGTGTCGTTGGAGAATAGGGAGTTCTTCATGGCGTTGCCCGTGGCGTTGAAGGTGAAGTCCCCCGTGCTATTGGCGGCGAAAACGCAGTTGGTCACGCTCATCGGGCCCTTGGAGGAAATGCCCCACACGCAGTTGAAGAAGGTGTCGTTGTTGAAGGATGCGTCGGGCCCGGTGTTGGCGGTGGAATAGCCCCAACTGATGCCGGCGGAATTCGCGGCCGTCATGTCGTGGAACACCGAATTCTCCACGTACCAGGACGGATGCCCGTTGGGCTGGTTGCCGTTGCTGCCCAGGTAAAGCCCGGCCAGGGTGTTGCCGGTCGCGGCGTTGCCGCTGAAGTCGCACCGGATGAATTGGAAGGCGTAAGCCGCGCCCGGCTGCCCGCCCGTCTGGCTGACGAGGATGCCGTTTCCCGCGGTCGCCGTGTCCCGGCGGAATTCGCAGTTGAGGAAGACCACCGAACCCGTGGTATTGGGGTTGTTGGCGTCCAAATTGACCGGAACACCCCCCGATGCCCCCGTGGTCTGGTTGTTGATGATGAGGTTGATGAAGGTGATCCCGTAACCGTTGGTATTGACGTTCCCGAAATCGATCGTGGGATTCACGCCGGCCCCGGAATAATTGATCGTCCTCGTGCGTCCGGCGGCGGTCAGGGTCACGCTGCCGGTGGCGTCCGATTCGACCGTTATTTTTTTTCCATAGTTGGCGGGAAAGGTGACGTTCTCATTGGTGTTCTGCAGGAGGACGACGATGTCGCCGGTGGCGCAGGCCGCGATGGCCGTGGTCAGCGTGGTGTAGGTGACCCCGCTGGCGGCCGGGCCCACGTAACGGGTCGTGGCAAAGGCCTGGGAAGCCGCCAATAAGGAAATGAGGAAGGTGAAGCGGAGACCCGCAAAAAAGAAAATTTTTCCCTTT
Organism: uncultured Pseudomonadota bacterium; assembly: GCA_963770835.1. GTDB lineage: Bacteria > Oederibacteriota > Muellerivitia > Muellerivitales > Muellerivitaceae > JAJPJW01. The sequence continues at coordinate 214,935 of CAVYRH010000003.1, read as the reverse complement.
TTCATTGGCTTATCCTTAGGCGGCGTTCGGTAAAACAGTTAACCTGCCTAGCTCAAAAAAAAAGCCCTCCCTGATTTTCATGGAGAGCGCGTTCACTCGCTGTCACCGCTTCGGTTTTGTTTGTTATCTACTAATTAGAATTTACATCCGTAATCCAAAAACGAATATGACGGATGTCACAGAAAGAAGGGGGCAAACTGGGGGTTACCGGGCCCCCGAAGGCGGGGGGAGACGCCTCTCACCATTTGATGTTGATGATGTAGGATAAGCCGCATCCCGCCGCGTCCAGGGCCAGGTCCAGGCCGATGTCGTTGGGGGTCGGATTCTTGAGGCCCTCATAAATCGCGTCCCCCGCGAAGACCGCGCAAGGGCCGAGGGGTTTGAGGTCCTCGGGGAGAACCTTCGTCGTGACGTCGCTCACCACCCAGCTCCCGGTCAAGTCGAACCAGTAATAGTCGTCCATCCCCAAAAAACTGTGGTAATAGGCCGCCTGCGCCCCCCCGGCGGCCAGCCATAATGCCAAGGCTAAGAACAGTTTCCTCATCATTGCGGGTTGAGCCATTTGGCCATTTTTTCTTCGACTTGGGCTTGGGTCAGGGTGCGTCCCGCCTCAAAATCCTTCAGGCCTTTTTCCACCTTTTCACGGACGTAAAGGTGGTATTGGATATCCCCGAAAGTGGAGTCTTCGGGAAGGTTTTGGATGATTTGGAGGGCTTCGTCTTTAGGTTGGGCCATGTTTTCCTCTTGGAACCTCATTATATAAAGGAGCTTCAAAAACCAGACAATGTTTTCCAAGTATCGGTAGTGCATCAGTTTGAAAAAAAATGTTACTCCACCCTCACCCCGCCCTCTCCCCTCAAGGTAGAGGGGGAAATACCACTAAAAAACCCTCGCCCCTTGGGGGAGAGGGTAGGGTGAGGGGTGCCTTAAGGTTATCCAACTCAAACTGAGTCACGACCCAGCATAGCCCGCAACCCCGGTCCTTATCCCCAAAAGCCGCCGGTGGGAGGGGGGAAATCCTGGACGCCGAAGTGCGAAAGCCCCACCCGCATCAGGCTGCCCCAAAACTTGACCATCTCGATCCAGAAGATCGGGCGAAGGTACCATCCGCTGGGCACTGCCACCGTGGCATAAGGAGCCACCGTCACGCCCGTACCCCTTAAATATACGCGGGTCAAAAACATAGCCCGGGGCAGGTGGTACCAGGGCAGGGCCAACACCACTTGTTTAACCCCTTTTTTCAGGACAATCGGCGCGCAATAACGGGCGTTCTGGTCTGTGGTCCGGGCCCAATCCTCCACCAGCATCGGCCTTCCCGACTTCAATTCCCTCTGCAGTTTCCAGGCGGTGTAATCCTGGCCCGAGAGCAGGAAGAGGGGGGAAGGCTTATCCCCCCAATCTCTCAGGATTTCGGTGCGGTCATCGGGCCCGCTGTAAATGAGGATCATGTCCGCCGGGGGGATGACGGTGGGCAGGTTCGCGAAAACCGAAGCGTAATAAAGGGCCTGGGCCAGACCCAGGCAAAAGAGGAATAGGGCGGCGGCCAGAAACAACTTATGGGTGAATTTCAACCCCGTACGGGCGGAAGCGGCCAAGTCTTACTTTCCCTTGGGTGATGCGGTGGTTTTGGCCTGGACCTGCTTTTCAATCCACCGGTAGGTCTTTTCCATGCCTTCCCGTAAGGGCCGGCTGGGCGCCCAACCCAGTTTCTTTTGGATCAGGCGGTTGTCCGAATTGCGGCCCCGCACGCCCAGGGGGCCGGGGATATGCTTAATGGAAAGCTTCTTTCCGGCGATTTCCATGGCCATTTGGGCTAAGCCGTTGATGGTCACCATTTCCTCGGAGCCGATGTTGAGGGGGCCGGGCTCCTTGGATTCCATCATCCGCCGCACGCCTTCCAGGCACTCGTCGATGTAAAGGAAAGACCGGGTTTGCAAGCCGTCCCCCCAGATCTCGATCTCCCCGCCGTCCGGGGCCTGCGCCACCTTGCGGCAGATGGCCGCCGGGGCCTTTTCCTTGCCCCCGTCCCAGGTGCCCTCGGGCCCGAAAATGTTGTGGAACCGGGCCACATGCACCTCCAGCCCGTAGTTCCTCATATAAGAGAAGTAAAGCCGCTCGGAAAACAGCTTCTCCCAGCCGTATTCGCTGTCCGGGTTGGCGGGGTAGGCCGAGTCCTCGGAGCAGATGGGGTTGTCCGGGTCCTCCTGGTTGTGGGCCGGGTAGATGCAGGCCGAGGAGGAATATAAGATTTTTTTCACGCCGGCCAGGCGGCCGAAATGCAGGGTATTCAGGTTGATGGTGGCCGAGTTGTGCATGACGTCGGCGTCGTGCTCGCCGGTGAAGATGTAACCCGCCCCGCCCATGTCGGCGGCCAGCTGGTACACCTCGTCCATGCCCCCCACGGCCTTTTGGGCGAAAGCCTGGTCCCGCAAGTCGCCCTGGAGGAACTCGTCGGCGGGAAGCTTGAAGTATTCGTGCTGTTTCAGGTCGGCGCCCCGCACCCAATTCCCCTCGGCCTTGAGCCGCTTCACCAGGTGCCCGCCGATGAACCCCCCGGCGCCGTTGACGAGGATTTTTTTCATTCCAGTCCCTTCCCTGAACTAGTACGATCTAACGTTGGATTAACGATACTTGGGCGAAGGTTCGGCCAAGAGCGATTCAGCCGGAACGTGAAGGTCTTTGTAAAGACTCCGCATCATGGAAACGGAAAGGGGACGCTTTCGGTTCAACACCTCGGAAACCCGGCTCCTCCCCCCCAAAAGTTTGGCTAAATCGGCGGGTTTTAACCCCATTTGGTCCATCCGAAACTTGATAGCTTCAATAGGATCAGGATCGTCAATCGGGTAATGTGTTTTTTCGTAAGCCTCCACAAGGGTCGCCCATAAATCCAACTCTTCGTTTCGGGAGGAGCTTTTGGGAATCTTCATGAGGCCCTCGATATATCGAAGCGCCCTGTCGTAATCTTTTTCGGTTTTAAGGACTTTGGGCTTCATTTCTCAAACCTCCTGCGCGTCTATTTGATCGTATTGGGTGTGCGTTCCTATAAATCGGATAAACACGATTTGAACGTCGTAAAACACAACCGTCACCAACCTGAATTTATTCCCACCAACATTAAATACAACCCGGCCACTTTTTAAGATGCTAGCTGTTCGATATTGGGCCTTAACGTCGTGCGGCCCTTTCCAATGGGCCCCCCGGGCTTCCTTGATCCATACCCGCAAAGGGCTTTCCGATTCCTTGCCCTCAGGACTTTCCCAGAATTTTTTTAAGCCCCTCAGGCTGATGACCCTCATGGTTGGATTCTACCCTAATGTTACCATTTTGGGAACAATTGGATTAAGCCAGGAGGGATCGCAGTTCCCGGTCCCAGGCGTCGAGGACGATTTTTTTGGAGAAATGAGCCTGGTCCCCTGCGCCGTAGCCTCGAAGAGCGGTAGTAGCCCGTCCTGCACCGAGCCCACAAGGCGAGGTGCAAGAATTGGTCGCAATCGTCCCAGCAGGGACGAATGCAAGCCGAGGCGCGAGCCTTGGGTGTACCAAGCCCGGGAGCCGCAGCTAGTCCCCGCGTGTTATTAAGACAAGAGGGCTCGAAGTTCTTCATCCCAATGGGAGATCACAGCGGCTCTTGAAAAATGGGCTTGGTACCCCTGTGTCGAGCCCACAAGGCGAGACACGCGGTTTGGGTGTGCCAGGCCCGAAGGCCACTATGGACACAAGCTGGATCAGGGCAGCAATGCCCTCAATTCAGCCTCCCATTTGGAAAGAATCGTGGCCTTTGAGAAATGGGCCTGGTAGGTTTGATGGCACCGCTTGAACATCTCCGCCTTCTTCTTGGCGTCCTTGGAGAACTTCTCCAGTTCCTCCGCGACATCCTCCATGTTCCTGACGCCCAAAACCCAGCCCACCCCATATTCCTTGATCCAGAGGGCGATGGAGGAATGCTCGTCGCCCTCGAAAAGCACGGGCCGGCCCACGGCCAGGGCCCCGAAGAATTTGGAGGGCACCACCGTGCCCGTCCACTCGGGGCGAAGGCTCACCACGTGCACGTCGGGCGCGGCCAGCCGCGCGGCCAGGCGCTCCGGCGGGGCGAAGGGCGCGAAACGGATATTGGTATATTCCGGGTTCACCGCCAGCTTCAAGGCGTCCACCCGGCTGCCCCGCACGCTGTAGGTGAACCCCGCGGAATCGCGCATCCGTTGGGCCAGCTTCAAATTGAGGTAAAAGTCGTGGGCCCGGCCCAGGTTGCCGGAATAAAGCAGGGCTAATTGAAATTTCCCCTGCCCCGAGGCCCTCGAGCCTCGGGGCGAGCTCCGACGATTTTTGTCGCCCTCGGGCGTAAGCCCGATGGGTGAGGTGGGCCGAGCCGAGATGCCGGAGCTTGCGGAGGCATCACCCATGGGCTCGGCCCCAAAAAGGGCTTCCCTTTCTACCAGGTCGATTGGCAGAGGAGCAGAGGGTTCCTCCAAGGCCCAGGGAGTCAGGGTCACAACTCGTTTTTCACCGAGAAGATGCAGCGGGGAGGCCTTTTGGTATTCGGTTGAATCGGCTCCCCCCTCTCCCTTAAGGGGAGAGGGTTGGGGTGAGGGTGCTTCAGCCTTAGGTGTTTCAATTCCATATTTTTTTAACTTTTCCCTCATGCAAGGCCCCAGGTCGGCCACCAAATCGCATTTCGCGTAGCCTTTTTCCAGGAAAGGCCTCGCGAGCTTCACCACGGGGCCGTTTTCCTTCAGCATGCCGTCGGCGATGGCGGCCTCGGGATAGAGGTCGAAGCACCAGTGGACGATCTTGGCCTTGGGGCGGATCATTTTCAGGAAAGGGATGAGGATTATGGTAAACAGCGGGTCGGTGCCCGTCAGGATCACGTCCGGTTGGATGGAGGGTGATAAAAGAAGCCGCCACCACCAGCGTTTCAGCATCCAGATGGAATTGAGGATCCGGCCCAGGAAGGAATGCTGGGAGAAAGGCGGCCTCCAAACCCGGCGGATGGTCACTCCGTTCACCGTTTCCGGCTTGGTGGTATAGGTGGCTTTTAGATCGTGGCAGGCCCGGTTGCTGGGCCAGACCTCGACTTCCCACTTCTCCGAGACCCTCAAGCCGAGGAGAGGGCTTTGTGTGTGCCGAACCGAGGTGCCGGAGCTTGCGGAGGCACCAAGATTGGGTTCGGCAAAACCACTCTTGGAAAGTCCCTCACACAAATCAGTGAAATGAACCGCACTGACAACATCATCGGGTGAGTAATATTGATAGAGGACCAGCAATTTTGGGTTCAATGGATATTTTGGTCCCCCGGAGGTTTAACAATCCGCAGCATTGTAATTTTCCGACGTTCAAATGCGTACTTAAATAGTAAGTTTAACTAGGGTTTATTAAGCCGGGAGGACGCCGGGATTACCATGCTGAATACAAAAAATGCCTGTGTTTTGTTACGAAAGTTTAGGACGACGCGGGATTAATGCTTAAGGCTTGGCTTCGGTTGTTCGGCATTAACCCAATAAGACAGGTCGCGCCCCAAAAGCTTCGAGAGCTTCATCACATCATCGTAAAAAAACCGGTTGAGTTCCTCCCGAAAATCCTTGGAAACAAAACCTTTATTCAATGGATCGACGTTGAGAGACAATATTTTCGTGGATATGCCATAACTTTTCATGGCCAGCCCGAATTTGGATCGGAGAATCCAGGCCATAGAAACGAACAACGAATAAATCTGCTGAGGCCATATCCATCGTATATTCCGGCCTTCATTGACCTTGGGGAACTCATTACGCCCGTCCGATGGCACTCCTAGGAAAGTCAAAAGTCCCTCATAGGTCGCTTTGGGATTGGCAACAAACTCATCGAAAATGATGATTTTAATTTTGTCTTTCGTAGCATGAGAATAGAGTTTCTCAATTTGGTCTCCGAACTTCCCCCATTGCGAATACATCAGCCATTTGGGCTCACGGCAGGAATAGGGGATGTTTTTTCCTTCCCTGCGCTCGGCTTCGGCCCGCCAGGCTTTCTCAAAATCCCTAATATTTTCTTCCCCCCAGAAGACCTCATGACTATGGATGGATTGAATAAGGTCCACCGGGTTGCGCAATATGGCTATGAATTTAGCCTTAGGGTTGAACTTCAAAATCTCAGACACCGCGCACTCTGAGAATAAATAAGTGGGTGAGGCTTCCCCGATGGCCAAATTAACTTTCGGATCTGCCTTCATGAATAATCCCAAATAATCGTCCCGGCTTATCTTGGCTTTGGGTGCAAGATCAAAGTCAAAAAAAGACGGTTCTTTCAACGCGCTTAGAAATACGTTGGGGTGACTCCTCAGGTAGGTGCTCAAGGAAGTCGTGCCCGAGCGGGGCGCCCCAATAATAAAAAAATTTGGAATTGGTTCTTTTAACTCCTCCGGATTATCTTTGTGTTGAATGCCCCTGATTTTAGCCAATTCAAGCACGGCTTTTTTGACTTCTCCAACCCCAATTCCGCAAATACAATGCGGAAAATAGGCAATACATTTTCTCTTACAAAAAGGGCCTTGACGCTTAGGGCGCAAAATTTCAGTGTTCGCACTCCAAGCCGAAAACCGCACTGGCGAATTCGATTCTTCAGGATCACCTTCTTGGGGATGCCAGGAAATTTCAATGGTTGGACAGCCGCAAATTGCCGCAAGGTGTTTGGGGCCGGAATCATTTCCAATAAAAAAATCGCACTTCGAAAGAGCGGCTCCGGTTTGACGCAAGCTAAGTGCCCCGGCCAGATTAATTACTCTTTTCCCATTTTGTTGATTTAATCGGTCTCCATCAGCATGATCTTCAGGACCACCCAATATCAAAACATCGGCGTCAAATACTTTTTGAAGCCATTTAATAATTTCGGAATATCTTTGAATAGGCCATTGTTTCCTTTTTTGTTTGGCCCCAATGCCGATGGCAATAAATTTTCCTTTTGGTTCCATCCCGCCTTGTTCAATAATTTTTTCCGTATTTAATAAATCATTTTCGCCAAACCAAAATTCAACGTTTTCACTTGTTGGTTTTCCGCCCAAATAACGAACAATTTCCAAATTGCATTCAATTTCATGTTTCCCTTTTCCTCCCGATAAACATTCTGTAAAAAGCTGGTCAAACCCAAAATTGGCTCTTTCCTTTTCTATAAACACTTTATTGGAATAGCCAATTCGCCGGGGGGCCCCACTCAAAAACACAAGGAGACCCGCATAGTAATAATCAATTCCCCACCGGGGAAAAATTGCGAGATCGTAAATCCGGCCTGAAAAATATTTTCTAGAAAAGGTAAAGGCCTTTCTCATACCCCGAAAAAAATGAAAGCCCCAATGACGGTCATTGGTATAAGTGAGAACTTCGTCCACAAAAGGGCAGTTTTCCACTAGGTTCGCAACTTGATCTCGAACGACTAGGGTCACTTTGGCCTGAGGGAAGGTCTTTTTGAGTTCGCGCAAAAAAGGAAAAGCCAGGATCACATCTCCAATACGGTCTGGCTTTACTACCAAAATATGCTTGATTGCTTCTCCTTGACTCCTCCGCGGTTTATAAAAACTTCTTACAAACGAAAAAAAACAAGCATCTAATACCGCTTGAACAAATAGCCTCAAGAAATAAAGAGGTTGTAAAAGGGCGATGGCACCTGTGAGCGCATTCTTCAGTAACTTCTCAAATCTGTTTGATACTTTTTTATTCGTCATTTTTCGAAGGGCCCGCTTTTTCAATCTTTTGGATTTGATCTAAGACAACTTCACAGGCTTTTAAGACCTCTTCAACACGGATGGACAAGATGCACTCTTTTTTCTTTTCAATGCACTCAAAAAGGCCGCACCCCTCGCATTCAATCGGAGTCCTGAAAACTTTATGCCCCACACCATAGGGGTACCACCGGCCTGGATATTCATGCGAGGAATAAATTCCAACACATGGCACCTTCGCCAACGCAGCAAGATGAATCGTCCCAGTGTCATTACCTAGATAAAGTTGGCAGCGACGCAAAGCCAATGCCGACAATCGTACCGGCAAAACTCCGGCCAGGTTATAACCACAGCCCCAGGCTTTCACAAGTTCCTCGCCTATTTCCCTATCATCCTCGCCACCGAAGATGACCGGCCAAACTTTGTATTTTTCAATCAATTTCCTGACGGTTTCCAAATAGCGCTCACTTGGCCAAATACTAACCTGTTTTTTGCCTCCAGGGCCAATCCCCAACCATCTACGGTCATTAGTTCCAGGAAATTGTGACAGAATCTTCTGTAATCTTTCTTCTTCATTTTCATTCAGGTTCAAATCCATCTTTCCCGAAAGGCGCGGGGGAACATTAAATCCGGAAGCCCGAAGACGGTCTAGAAGCAGGTCAGCCTCATGCCAACCCTCTGGCAAAGACTTACCAGGAACTTTCTTTAGAATTTGCTGAAACCCCTCCATTCCAATGAATTCTTTAATTCCCACCAAATTGAAGAAAAACCGATCTCTCACAATTTGATATTTAGTGCGTCGGGAAGGAGATAAATAAACCAACTTGTCAAAATTACTTTTTTTTAATTGAATTGAGAGTTTCAGGAAATAAAAAGGTAGGAGAAACTTCCCAATAAAACGATGGTCTACCGGATAACCAATGTAATCTTCAAAAATGCCCGAACCATCAAATATTTCATTTCCAATCACTCGCTTATCATTGATTACCCGTTGGCTTAAGAGAAATAACCCTGCATCTGGAAACTTTTCTCTAATAACAGATATTGCTGGAAGCGAAACAAGTGTATCACCCAAAAATCCAATTCTAAAAATCAGGATCTTTTCCACATCCAATTCTACCTTTTTCATGTTGAAGCATTTTTTCTTGATATCAAAACACTTTTTTTAAACAAATATTCGCCAACAAAATTAAAAATTATTAACCAAATGAATATTTTAAACAACGAACCAATGTCCCCTTCGTGAGAATACAAAAACAAGAAATATGCAACCATCGAAAGAAGAGGTAATCTTGTAAATTTTTCTTTAGTAAAATAATAATTCCATAAAATAACCCATAATATGGCCCAAATGATCATTCCAATAATCACTCCCGGAATTAGTCCTATTACGTACATTTGACCTATTAATCCGGGAGAAGAATGATGATTTTCTGAAAATATTCCCAATATTTCATGCGTGTAATAGTCGGAAAAGGAATTTTCGGGATCAAAAAACATACGTAACAATTCGCCAAGAGGGATAGGTTGTTCAACGTTTTTAACGGAACAAATTGTACCGTTAATCCCAATTACTCTTCCTAGAGCTAATTCAGAGCCTAATTCAAAAGCTTCTTGTGTAGACTCTTGATATGTGTTTATAAAGTAAGTCATATCAAAAGCGCCATTAGTGCTTCGGAGAGAACGAATTTCTGAAATAGTTGTATAAGTTGCAATGACAAAAACTATTGGGATAATTCCAAAAGCTAAAAGGGCTTTTTTATTTAAGTTTTCATTTAATATATAAAGCATGAAAACAGGTATCAAAATTAGCAAAACTATTCCCCGACTTGTTATTAAAAAAGATTGAGAAATTGCATGAACAATTAAAAGGGCAATTGAAAAATATAGAAATTTTTTATTTTTATGCCTTTGAAGAATATGAATTAATACTAAAAGTAAATAAGGAATCAGAAAATTTCTCGATTCATAAATAATGCCTGAAAGTTTAAATGGCAACTTTACAGGATCATGGCCAAATATACCGATTTGATACTTATACTGAAAATAACCAGTAACGATTGACATCAACAAAATCAAACTCAAAACCAGCTTTATAAATCCAACATTCGGTTCAAAAGAGGTCACAGTAAATTTGATGCTTTTTTTAAATATTAAAATCTTTGAAACGATAAAAAATAATAAAAACCCAATGCATGAAATTAAATAAGACCTCCCCACTAAATCCGTGTCGGTGGCATAGATATTTCCCGGAAAATCATAAATGTGCGAACCAATTTCTTGCGGAAGCAAAAACCAAAGGTAAGTTTTAAGGACATACCCCAAAACAAATAAAAGCATCATCAACCAAATCGGAAGATAATTCGTATTTCGGCTGCAAATTTCCTTTCTTAAAATGAATAAGATAATTAAGTTGATGCAGGATCCAAGGATGAAATAAACACTTTGCATTTCTGGAATAAAAAAACCAACAAAAAATATTATTAACAGAAGTAGATATATTTTATTTGAAGTTTTACGATTTTTTATTTCTACAAAATCACCATTTCGAATTCGGTTTTTTGTCCTTGGAAATTTATTTTTAAAAATCATATTTTTCATCGATAGAATTTTTGTTTTCTTTTCTTCTCATAACTCTAATTTCTGCCCGAAGCGACTTGAGGTCTTCGCAAGAGAATTTTTTCAGCGTATTTTTTGATTTTGTTTGTATGCCTTTCAAATAAATACCACATCAACGCTGAATACACGATAGCCCCTAAATACATTAGGCAAAAATAAAAAAGATTTAATACCGAGGGCTGTAGGGCGGGTGGTAAAACAAAACAAAAATAAAAAAAAGCCAAATAAGGAAAATGAAACAGGTACAAAGAATACGAAATATTAGACAACCATTTAGAAATATTTTTGTATATTTTAAATTCAAGATCGTGAGTGGCTAAAAATGGAATAGTTCCTGCAAATGTCAGTCCTATAAGACCGTCCGAGGGCAAAGAGCCATATTTCAATATCTTTTCTAAGTAAAATGGATAATTAAATAAATCACTGGTTAAAAAAAATACAAGAATAAACAAAATTGCCGAAAATATAAAAAAAGTAAAACTGGTAACTACCCTGCCTGCTATTTTTGATTTTGAACACCAATAAGCTACAAATCCAAACAACCAAACACTACCGAGTAACAACATTCGCTTGGGTAAAATAAATATCAATAAAAGGAAAATAATAGAATACAAAATCTTATTTTTAGTTTTTTCATTGACTTGAATCACTAGAATTAAAAGTGGGAAAAGTAAATAATACCAAAACTCGTTGGCCAAACTCCAAAGAGGTCCATTTGATCCATAAGGGGGACAACTGATTGTTTGAAGGAAAATAATATTTTCAAAAAACGAGGAAGCCTTAAGATTTCCAAGGCTTAGCGGGGTCGGGCCACTTCCTAAGTCTTTAAAAAAAGCTCCCGTATAACCAGAACCATTGAAAAATTTACCTAATGAATCCCAAAAAAAAGTGAAGAACAATGCTGGTATTAGTACAGTCCAAAGACGCGACAATCTATTTATTGCATAATGAATCCAAGACCATTCGTTTTTCGATACTGTTTCTACGACAGATCCACCTACAAGAAACCCACTTAAAACAAAAAATACTAAAACTGCGTCTCCACCCGAATTTCTGAACAAATAAAACAAGGAAGCTATAAAAGATTTGCTCTGTATTTGATTACTAGCGATTAAATGGAACTTTGAAAGATGTTCGAATAACACAAACAACGCTGCGGTTCCCCGCAGAAAATCCAAATTAATATTGTGAGAATTTCTAGGTTCTGCGATCAATTACTGCCTCAAGTTGTTTTAATCTTAGTAAATTTCCTTCAGATTTTACTAACAGATTTAATTGCTTCATAAATCCCAATCACCGAATGTTGAACTGAGTAATTTCTTATTAATTTTTTAACATTTCGCGAAATTATTCCTTGGAGCTTGTGATTCAAGAAAAATCTTTTTATCTGTTTTGCCAAAGCCTCTTCATTTCCTGAAGAAAAAACAAAACCAGTTTTACCAAAATTGACAAGGTCAGAATGACAACCCGTATTTTTACTCACGACTACGGGCAATCCAAATTGCATAGCCTCATTTACCACGAGTCCCCAAGTTTCATGATTTGAAGGCAAAACAAATAGATCTGACGACACATAATATCGTCCCAACTCGGATTGATTTATAAAACCAGGAAACAAAACTTTACCAGGAAGCAATTCTTCCGCCATGTTCACTGTCTGCATTTTCAATGGCCCTTCTCCTAAGATGATAACCCTTAAGCTTTTATGATTATTGAGTTTGCCGAGAGCTCTTAAGAACAAGAGAGGTTCCTTACGTGGTATCAATTTGCCTGAAAACATTACAACGAAGTCGTTCTTGGAAAGCCCCAACGCTTTACGACATTTATCTCTTTTGAATCTCTTTTTCTGTTTCTCAAAAAGGTCTGTATCAACGGCATAAGGGGAAGAAACCATTTTCTCCTGGGGAACTCCCCGTTTTAACAAATGCTGCTTTGCGTTCTCGCCGATAACTGCAAATACATCGATTCGCCGATATAGCCACATTAAATACCGATCGCGTACAAATTGTTTTATGGGGTTTCTTTTTCCGATATCAGAAAATTCAGCTCGCATCAAAACCTTAATTCCCAGCTTTGGCGCTTCCCGGACAATCTGGAAATCAAAATAACGGTTGTAACTTAGAAGAAGAATACAGTCGTAATTGAACTGTCGCAGGTAATTCCGAACATTTGGAATTCGGATCGACCACGGTTTTTCTAGGTCGGCATCTCGTGAAACAAAAATACTTTTATAACCTTCCAAAAGCGGTATATCCCATTTCACGGGGCGATTGAATCCTTTGTCCATCCCACCTCGCACACTTATATCGCTGAAATAATGGACAGTTAGGTCTAATTTTGAGTACTTGGAAAGATACCTCCATAATGGAACGTAATATTGGATTGGATGGGTCGTAAAAACACCTAACCGAATCAATTCTCACCACCGGCTTTTTGGTATTTCGCAAAAAACAATCTTGGAACCATTTTCTTTAATGTTCCTTCGTCCCAATACCACCATGCAATTGCGCTTCCTGATACAAAAATAACAGTTGCTAATCCCCTCAAAATTAAGTTTCCTTGGGTAACAAAACTTCCACCAAACCAAAGGATTCCTGAAATTAACAATGGGATAAAAAAATTGCGGAGACTTCCCTTAAGAGCGCTCAATGGGAAACTGAAAAGCGAAAACAAGGAACCCAGCGCAATCCCCACACCTGTGCCCATCGCCCCTGCATTAACTCCGCCCCAATAGGCCCCGCAAAATGCAAATACTGCCCCTAGCACTGTAGGAACCATATTGTTCCAAAGTAGTGCTTTGTATTGTCCATTCGCGTTCAACCATGCCGTGACTGCAACCCATATACCTTGCATTGACAAGCCGAGACTAATCCAAGTGATTACAGGCCCAGAGGCTTGCCATTTGGCCGGGAAAAATATGTCCAAAACAGGCTGAGCGAGAATTGCTTGAATTCCACAAACCACCACAAGAATAGCAGTCATAGCAGTTATCGACTTGATAACCGCCGATACCTGTCTTTCCTGATCTCCCTTCAACTTGCTAAAAACGGGCAACAAAACGTGCCTCAAGTTGGAAGCCAATAGGAATACAGCCTGACTCGCAATTGCCCAACCCCAAGAGAAATATCCCGTTGAAGTTGGGCTCAATAATAACCCGACACAAAAAACCGGAGCCTGTGTCTGAAGTCCCGCAAAAAATCCCGTAAGAGACATCATCAAGGTTGGTTTTATAAGTTTTTTGATCAAATCCCATCGGGGATTTTCTATAGGTATTCCACCCTCTTTCCAAAACATGTAACCAATTTGGACAGCATTTTGGATCAATCGCGGGCAAATCAATGCGAAGGGACCGAAGCCAAGCCAGGCGAAGAAAATGGAAAAAAAAGTATAGGAAACACCCGATAGAAAATATGCGATTGAAAGCTGTTTGAAATTCAAATAGTTCTTCAGCTTCGCTTCCAAAATAGGGTTGGGAAGCCAAATTAAATTAGACAAGGCCAGAATGAGTAATAAATTCGTTATATCTCTTCGGTTTAACATCCAAGCGATTGGAACTAAGAGTAATGTTAAAACCGTCATGATCAAACAAAGACCAACCGATATCCATAAACCTTGTCCAGCTTCCTTTTCATACCGATTTCTTTGAATTAAGACGTCACTGATACCCCCTGCGGATACGAACAAGGTAAACCCCGTCATTGCAATAGCCATTCCAGCCAAACCCATATCAGCCGGTGTTAGAAGCCAAGCCAAAATAACTTGGCCTACTAAGGTAACAACCTTATTGGCCGCAGCTAAACCAACGTTCCAGAACGCACCTTCAGTCGCGATGCCGAAATAACCCTCCGGAATGCTTTTTCGACTCAACTCTGAAGTTTTCAATTTGGCCTTTGCTTTTTAGCTTTTTTAATAATTGATTTAATCTTCTACTCTTTTGTATTTTCGATTTCCCCACGCCGCATTAAATATTATTTTTCTTTTTTTATTGTCAAAAACGAGCCAAGGTAAGAGTGAATTAGAAATCGAGGGTTTTTTAACATAAAACGCAAATAGATTTTGCTGCTTTGGAAATAACTTCGAGAACACGTAAAAAAGGGGATACAAGATTTTCGCGAGAATCATCCTAAACCTTGCTTTGTTTTCGGTCTCAAGAAAACCAGGGAAAGCGGCACCATACCTATAAAAAATTTCATGCTTAAAACACGGTGCATATGACTGAATAGTTTTTTCCACTTCTCGTTCAGTCCACCTGTATATGTAATTTGGAATTTGACTATTGTTCACCCCTCCATATTTACACTCGTTGTGATATACCGCCCCATGTTCATAAGTTTGAGAAAATCCAAACTTTTCCAATATTGACATTAGTTTCGAATCTCTCGCCTCAAAAGCCAATATTCCTTTTTTTGCAACACGGTACATTTCAGTAAGGACTTTATGTGGAGAAGATGCGTGATGAATCGCCGCGTGAATGACTACGTAGTCGAATGATTCGGAAGGAAATGAAAGTGATTCAGCGTTCTCATATTTCCATTTAAAGGGATAAAATGCGTTTTTCCTAACCCTTTTATCAAGATTTGAAATTGTGACATTTCGAAAACCTAATTTCTTAAATATATCCCTATCCAAAATCCCCCCACCGCAAACAAGTACCGATGCGTTATTGTATCGAATAAAATCTTGAACACCCTTTAGGTAAAACTTTTCCCTTTCATTCATTTGAGGGACTTTTTCTAGTGGTCATGCACTTTCCTGCTGAAATATTTTTAGTCGTAAGGCTTAAAAAAAATCGCTGTATCTGTTACGCCGCTAGTCGTCCAGATTTTTCTCCATTTATTAACGGATTGGTACACACGATTCCAAACTTTCCCTGAAGGTCCCTGATCTGTTGTCCGGGAATTGGGAGCGAGAGAATCACAAGGCAAAAACCAATTCACGTTGTCGATTATCAAAATTCCCCCAGGATGTAGCTTATCAATAACTTTAAGGGCGCAATAGTCGCGGTAAATTCCGTCAACTAAGGCAAAATCAACGGACTTGTCCCGGAGGCTATCTATAAACTTCACATATTCAGAATTCTGGCCCTTTTCGATTTCCTCACATTCAAAAAGGCGTTGATCCACGATCGAACGAAGTTTATTTTCTACGATCATCAATCGAACTTTTTCATACCAACTTTTGTTGTGCTCGATACTTGTGAGATGTTTGACCCGTTTCGCGAACCATAAAGTCGAACGACCGCTTCCAAATTCCAAACCAACATCGGTTTTTTTAAGTAAGCCGTCCAGGACTTCAATAGCCGTTTTGGTCAACCAAGGATTGTTAGGGTTTTTCATTTCATAAACGATGACCCCTAAGCGGTCTTTGATATAACGAGGTGTCCAATGCTTAAATGATCTCAAGATTCACTCCCGGTGTTTTCAGCCTCGACGTAGGCGCTTTCATCTTCCCTTTCAAACAAATCCAGTGGCCTGGGATTCGGTATTCTCGTTTCGCCCGCCGGAACTTCAGTTGCATTAACGAATCCATTTGTCGTTAAAAGATTGGTTAAAGACTTGCCGTCGTACATCCATTGGTGATTTCGTTGCCCAACCATTTGTAACCGTAACCTTTCCATGAAAGTCTTGGCACGGGGTTGAGTAATCTGTGTTTGGGCGATGAATTCATCTGCATCCCCATTCTCGATATATTTTTGAACTTGTTTTCGGATGTCGGGAATCGCAAGGCGAAGAAAACCGCCTGGGCGCAAAACTCTTTTTACTTCTTTTAAGAACAACAGCGCCTCACTCCGGTCAAGATGCTCAATCATATGAGAACTGTAAACCACTTCAACCGAACCACTCTCCAGAGGCAGTTTTTTAGTGGCGTTGGCCCATTCAATGGATTTATCACGCGCCACCAACGAGAATTGATATTGCTGATCTTTAATTAATTTCAGGCGGTACAAGAGGGAAGGTAAAAAAGGAAACTTTGATATTTGGACTGTTAACGAATTATCGAAATTACGCCATCCCGGAACAGGCGTCTGGCCGCAACCGACATTAACCCTCAAAGAACTATTCGGGGATTTTGAGGTTTCTTGGGAAGATGTAGGAGAATTCAATTAATCCTGCCCAAGGGAACACCCGTTACCTTGTACCGGATACTCCGGCCCCCACCGATCCGTTCAATGTACTTTTTGGCCACCAGCCGGTTGAGGTTATAGGCCATTCCAGTGGCCAAGTTCTTGGCCCCTGAGTTATGAGTGCGAAGTGAGGAGTGATGAGTCTTTTGAAAACAGTTCATTCAGCGAGGACCTTTTTCCTTATTTCCGCTTCTTAGGTTTCGGCTTGGAACGCCCGGCTTTGGGCCAGGCCCTTTGTGGGACGTCGTCAACTCCGTCCCCCGGCCCGGCACGCGCAAGGCTCACCCCTCGGCTTGAGGGCCTCGGGTCAGCGGGCTTTCTCGAAGGGCCCGCCTTGTAAGCGGCGGGCGCTTCATGGACTTCAGGAAGCCCTTCAAGGCCCGTTCCTCCGATGGGAAGCCGCCGGATTCGAACGTCATTCTCCTCGATCACTACAATGGCTCCCAGCAAGACAGGCCTTTCGATCAAGCCCCAATCTTTTAATAAAATTCCCTCCAAAATTTCAGAATTCAGTTTTTCAAGGCGGAAAATTACGACAGAGGGTTTTTCCTTTTGGGAAAAGGCCAGTAATTTGCCAAAACCAAGATCATGGGTCAAAAGGACCGCGCCCTGTGATTCCGCCAAGGATAAGACGGTTTCGTCGGTGGCTTTCCATAATCCTAATTTCCCCGCATGGAATGCCTCGTGGCTATGCCGGGCCAGCCGTTGGCAAAGCGAGGGCGGAAGGTTGACGTCCAGGATAAACTTCAAGGGCGGGCCGGGATGAACCGCTCCTCAGCCTCCAACGAGGCATAGGCGAGGGCTTGGAGAATGTCGTCTTTCTCAAGTTCCGGCCATTCCTTCAGGATTTCCGGAATGGTCATTCCGCCGGCCATATAACCCAGTAACGTTGCTACCGGCATGCGATAACCACGGATGCAGGGTTTCCCAAAGCATTTATCGGGGTCGAAAGTAATGCGGTCGTATTTAAAGTGTCGGTGTTCCATAAGCGGCCTCTTTCCGGGTAAATTATAACATTGGCCTTGTTTTATTCAGTTTCAATTGATCCTGCCCAAAGGAACACCCGTTACCTTGTACCGGATGCTCCGCCCGCCGCCGAGGCGTTCAACGTACTTCTTGGCCACCAGCCGGTTGAGGTTATAGGCCAGGGAGCTCCGGGCCATGCCGAACTCCTGGGCCAGGTCCCCGGGGGTAGCCTCCCCCCGGCGTTGGATGCTCTCGTAGAGCCTTTTGGCGTCCGCGTAACTATCTCTATGGAGCTTCCGGCCCTTCTTCCGGGTCATGTAGGCTTCGGTGGTCGGGGTGGCTGGGGAGCGCTGGGGGCTTAGAGGAGTGGGTTGGGCTGTGACCGGGGCATCGGAGCCCCGAACCTGCTCCGATACACCCAAGGCTTGTGCCTCGGCTTGAGGCCTCGGCATAGGGGCCTGTACGGGGGCCTGGGCAGCGGGGTTGGGTGTTTGACGGCCAAACAGGCCCTTGAGGAACCCCCCTAACGGATTTTGAGCCATAACCTACCCCTTTTAAGCCCGGCTATTCTTCCAATTTTTTTAAGATTCCTAAAAACTCGGACCCCAAAGTGTTTCCCCGGGAAACACCAAAAATAAGGCGTTCTTCAAATCTTCATAAAACCCTTATTTTGAGTGTCCGTCCGACGGACACCCCGAAACGTCAAAACCCCTATTTCATGCCCCAAGCGTAAATAATTTACGCTCCCCCCCAATTTGGCCGATTTTTTAGACTTTTGTTTCCGGCTATTCTTCCAATTTTTACGGACTATCCGTAAAAATTGGAAGAATAAACAGCCTACCCCCAAATTCCCTTATTTGAATTGTCCCCAATGAGGACAATTCAACCGGTGATTTGGTCTCTATTCTTCCAATTTTTATGCAAATTGCATAAAAATTGGAAGAATAGCCTGCCTCACTACCTCCCCAAACATCCCCAAAAAGCTTAGAAACGTGAGTTTGCTTCGTCATAAACAAGCCCCTCTAGGGCTTATTCCTCTCAATGACCGCTGTTATTACGACATGGTTCAATGTGCTTTTACCCTCTTCGCGCGGCTTCCCTTGGCCTTCCTACCCCCGGCGCCATACGGCATTGGGGGCTCGTGAACTCCCGATCCCTGTGGCAATCCCCCCGGGAGCGCCTTAAAGCCGAGGTGGCTGGCCACTTTGGCTTGGTCCCCGTCAAGGGTCACAAAAG
This sequence comes from uncultured Pseudomonadota bacterium, assembly GCA_963770835.1. Classification (GTDB taxonomy): domain Bacteria; phylum Oederibacteriota; class Muellerivitia; order Muellerivitales; family Muellerivitaceae; genus JAJPJW01. The sequence goes on along the minus strand of CAVYRH010000003.1, from coordinate 196,306 downwards.
GAAGGTTCGCCGGGTCACCCGCCAGGTAGAGGGCGCAGGCCAGGTGCCAGGCATCGGCGCCCCTCAAATGGATCCCACATGAGGCTACAACCCGCAGTTCCTGGGAAAGGGGGCGGTCCGGCAGGACCCATTCCACCTTGGAAAGAACAACGTCCACTTCCCGCTGGTCAAGGGCCTCCCTCGCCGCCGCACTCCGGATTTCCGCTTCCAGGAGGCTTGAGGCACGGACTGTTTCGATATCTTCCAGGATATTTTGGACCGCGGGGGAAGAGGGCTCGTTGAAAAGGACAGCGGCTAAGGCTGAAGTGTCAAAGAACGCTGATTTCAAAAGCGATTCCGGGTTTCCAGGAAGCGCTTCAAGGCTCCGGGAATATGGGCGATGGGCTTGATCTCTGAGGGGCGGCCGGTGGCAGGAGTGATAATGCCTGCCCGTTTCAGGGCTTCGATGCGTTTCTCAAAGTTGGTTGAATCCACGGCGGGAACCACCCGCGCCACTTCCTTGCCCCGGTCAGTAATGACGATCTCCCGGTTGTTCTTGACCTGGCGGAGAATCTCGCTGAGGTGGGTCTTGGCCTCGTAAATGGAGTATTTATTTTTCATGAGCTTATTTTACCTGGACTTGGTCAAGTTGGTCAAGTTTGGTCCAACCGGGACCTATTTGCGTTTCCGTTGAGGACGCCTGGTTTTGGGCTTTTTTGATGTGGTGGTCTTATATACGGCGGGAGCTTCATGGGCGGTAAGGGAATATTCCCCGCCTAATCCGCTTTCATGCTCGCCAGCTAGTTTCGGGGCCAATTTAAATACGGCGGGATCAAGGTGAAAACCTGACTTTGAAAGCGAACCCAAAACCGGTTTAATTTTATCGAGTTTTCCTTGCTCTTTGAGCCATAAAAGAAGTCCAACCGTCCCTTTGACCTGGACACCCATCGCCTTGGCACAACGCCTTCCCATTCGGTCGTCCAAGACCGCCACGCAACCACGGTGCCTCAAGCAATGGCAAATCGTTTCCGATTCCCCAGCCCCAAGATCCCATGACAACACAGCCCTGTCCAAGGGCGTACGAACCACCCGGGCGGGACAGTTTTTATCGAGCGGCCAGAGGGAGGCCGGGTCCGGTGGTTTTCTAGAGAGGATTTCCTTCTTGACTGCGTGCGGGACGTGGAAGACACCAGGGAGCCCCGTGATCAAGTCCAACCGGTCGATTTTACCGAGGGCGATGAGGGCGGAGCTGTCGAAAACCCAGCTCCTATTCATTCATTTCACGTTCGAGGTCGCCTGCGTCATATTGGAACGGGGTGACTTTGAACCTGTCCAGGGACTGAAGGAATCCCGCGCGGTTCAGACCGGCCAGTTCCGCCGCCTTGGCCTGCGAAACCATGCCGGCTTCGTACCATTTCACCGCCGCGGCAAGCCGCATTTCCTTGGCGAATTCCTTTGGGCTCCGCTTAAGGGCCGAAAAGGCCGAATCGGGCATTGAAATAGAAACTTGGACGCTCATGGTTTTTCCTTTCGGACCTCGTTGCCTGTGATTATTTTATCAAAACCAGCCGAAACGCCAATGGCGGGTTTGAAGAAGGTTTTGATTTGGGCAAATCATCCTACCTCGCCTTAACCCTCTTCGCGGGGCTTCCCTTGGCTTTCTTACCTCCGGCACCGTATGCCGCCGGGGACTCCTCCACACCGGGCCCTTTCCCCGGATCCGTCCCTTTCCCCGTCTCAAGTTCCCCAAGGAAAGCCGCCGGGCCCATAATGCGGATACCCCTGAAGGTTCCAAGGTCCAAAAGATGGCTGTCGCCCGAAACGATGATTTCGGATCCCGACTCCACCGCGCATTCCAGGACCCGATCGTCGTCCGGGTCGGCTTTGACGGCTTCCAAATGTTCCGACGGCCGGACCATGCGGGCAAGTTCCCTGATCTCAAGCTCGATGACCGCCACTTCGTCAGGGGAATACCGAAACTTGGGCCCGCTCAGGATCCGGATGGTTTCCTCAAGAATGGCCGGGGACACTGCCACCCGGATCCTTTCATGGACGGCCTCATCCCGCAGCCGCCGGACGCGCCCATGAAAAGCGATCGCGGAAATCCAAACATTCGTGTCGAAAACGACCTGCTTCACCGTTGCCGCGCTTTCCGGTCCTCCTGGATGATCGCTTCGACATCCCCGGGGGCAAGGCCCATCTTCTCAACCTGGGCGTCGGAGTAAGTGGTGATTCTTTCCCATCGGGCTTGCCTCTCGATGTAGGCCCGCAGGGCCTCGCGCATCAATTCGGACCGGCTCCGGGATTCCTTCTTCGCTTCCCGGTCCGCTTTTTCCAGGAGATCCCTGGGTATGGATAGGTTGATGGTCGAAGTTTTCATGGAGAGCCCCCCTTCAAAGGCAAAATGTACCTATACAAGGATTGTATAACGGTTAATGCCAAAGACAAGTTGTTTTTTAGCGCTCGGAAGGACTACAAATATTTTTTCGGAACTATCTACCTGACATACAGGCAAAACATAATCCCTTTCCCCTTGGGGGAGAGGGCAGGGTGAGGGGTGCCTTTTGCCATCAAAACCACCCTCATCCCAACCTTCTCCCCTCAAGGGAGAAGGGGACGACAACTGAGAAACACTGGGTTTTTAAAATGTCATGTGCATAGTTCCATATTTTTTTCACCGCTTGGGTTTTAGCGGCCTGGGTTCTTCACCGATTGGGATTGTTCCGCCCATGGGATTTCCGCAACGCGTGCCCGCTCACCCGGCCCTGGGGAAAGGCGATGACACTGGGCAGTTCCAGGGTGGCCTGGTGGCGGCCCAATTTGGCGGCGGTTTCCAGGGCTTCCCGCATGAAGTCATTCAAAAGAACCCTATATTCGATGTCCAGTTCTTCCTCGATCAATTGGGGCTCGAACACCCACTCGGCCCCGCCCAAACCGCCCGACAGGCGCACCTGGTCCACGGGGCCGTAGGATACCCCCTCCTCGGCAATGCGGGTTGGGTCGAAGGAGAGGGTGTAGTCCAGCCCCCCTTTACCATGCTCGTCCGCCCGCACGATCATCCGGTAGCCCTTCACCCCTAATTCCTGGCAGGTTTGGTTGACCAGGGTCAGCACATCCTCCCGGTTGGTGGCCAGGCCGAGCTTGACCTTTTGCATGGAAGTGAAATGGTGGGCGATCTGGTAATGGGGCCTCAGGCGTTCCAGCACATGGGGCTGTAAAAAGTCGAAGAAGCCCAGGGCGGAAAGGCCGAAACCCAAAAGGAGGCCGGTGGCCACCAAAAACCAGGTGGCCCAACCGTGGTAGTGGGCAAGGGTGGTCAAGGCGGCCAGGCCCGGCAGGAAAGTCAGCCCCAGGGCGGTCAAACAGATGCCTTGGGCCTTCCAGCCGGCTTTCAAGAGGCGGTGGTGGATATGCCCCCGGTCCGCGCTGGCGATGGAGCGCCCGTGCAAAAGCCGCCGGGCCACCGACAGGGAGATTTCCAGCGCCGGATAGGCCACCAGCAGGGTCGCGATAAAAACCTGGTAAAAGAATGGCTGCCCGAAATATTGACTCGGCCCCGGCAGGGGCCTGGCCGTAGCTTTGGCCCAGGGCCACGAGGGAGCAGGCCAAGAACATCCCCAGGCCGCCCGAACCCGCGTCGCCCAGGTAGATGCTGGCGGGCCTCCAGTTGAAGGGCAGGAAGCCCAGGACCGCCCCCAGGGCGCCCACGGCCAAAACCAATTCCATGCTGTTCCCCACGATGGCGGCGGCCCCGGCCAGGAGGGTCGAGGGAACCCGCGGCGACCGTAGTGGCCAGGCCGTCCAGTCCGTCCACCAGGTTGAAGGCGTTGACCACCGAGAGGAGCCAGAAAACAGTCAGGGGGACGGCCAGGAGCCCCAAGTGAACGGGGGGAAGGCCCGGCAGGTGAAGGACCTCGAAATGAAAACCGAAAAAGGCGAAAGCCAGGGCGAAAACCAGCTGCCCCATCAGTTTGTAGCGGGGCCTCAGGTTGCGGATGTCGTCCCAAAGCCCGACCAGGCCCACCCCCAAGGAGGCGGAGAGGATGACGAAGGCCTTCGCCAAGCCGTGAAAGGTGAGTAAATAATTCAAGTCCTTGGAAAAAAACAAGGTCAGGAGCAGGGCCGGGATAAAAGCCAAAAAGACAGCGACGCCCCCGAGGAAGGAAACGGGCTCCTTGTGGGTCTTGCGGTGGGCGGGGCGGTCCACGATGCGAAGGCGGCGGGCCAAATGGGTGAAAAGCGGGGTGAGGACCAGCGAGAAGACCAGGGCCGCCAGGAAAATAAATTGCAGATCGAATGTTTTCATGGATTAACCTTTTTCCGGGATTTTTGACAGCGGCACGGCCTCCCGGAGGACCCTTTCCTTGATCCGGTCCCGAAGTCCGTTCTCGGTCACCACGTCCACCGGACGGCCCAAGAGATGTTCCAAATCCATCAAAAGTCCGCCCATATCGAACAGGGATCGCCCGGGTTCCATGCGGACCAGGAAATCCACGTCACTTTGATCGTCCGCCTCCCCACGGGCCACGGAACCGAACACCTTTATTTCACTGGCGCCGTGCAGGCGGGCGAGTTCCAGGATCTTTCCCCGTTTATTTTTGAGGAGTTTTCCGATGCTTGTTTTGGTGGATTTTTTTCAGTCGTGGACGCCATCTGGACCCTCACTTCTTTACTTTTTCCTCGGAAGGTTCCGAATCATAACGGTAATGGCCGTAGCCATATCCATAGCCGTAACCGTAAAACCCTTGTTTCACGGGGACGTAATTGAGGACCGTGCCCACCACATGGGCGCCCACCCGGCGCAGTTGTTCCAGGGCCCGGTGGATATTGGAGGAGCGGGTTTGGTTGAAACAGGCCATCAGCACCACGCCGTCCAGGAGGGTCGAAAGAACCACCGAGTCCGTCACGGCCAAAAGGGGCGCGCCGTCGAAGACCACGAAGTCGTAGGCGGCCTTCATTTCCCCGATGAGCTTTTTCATGGTTTCGCTGCCCAAAAGCTCCGCCGGATTGGGCGGCGTCACGGTGTTGGGAAGGAGGTCCAGGTTTTCCACGCCCGAGGGGCGCAGCATCTCCTTCCAGGGCTTTTGGCCGGTGAGGGCCAGGGGCAGGCCGGTTTCCATGCCGTTTTCCAGCCCGAAGGCCTTTCGCACCGAGGATTTTCGGAAATCCGTATCCACCAGCAGGGTTTTCTTGCCCCCATGGGATAGGGCGATGGCCAGGTTGGCGTTCACCAGGGTCTTGCCTTCATCGGGGCCCGGCGAAAGCACCCCCAGGGCCTTCAAGGGATTGCCCGCCTGCGCGAAGGTGAGGTTGGTGCGCAGGACGTTGAAGCTTTCCCGGTAGAAGGCGTGTTGGAAGACGGGGTTATGGATGAGGAACTTGGGGTTGAACCGCTCAGTGGCTGGGAAGGTTCATGCCCTCGGGATAATCCTCCCGGAAGTCCGGCACCACGGCGAAATTAGAAAGACCCGTCACTTGTTTCAGCAGTTCCTCGTTCTTGACCCGGTCCTGGAACTTCTCCAAAAGGAAAGCGCCTTGGACACCGGCGAACAGGCCCAACAACAGGCAGAGAACCAGGGAAAGCAACTTTTTGGGGGAAATGGGTTTTTCCGGCACCGAGGCCTTGTCCACCACCACGATGCCCGCGTCGTTGACCTTTTCCTCGATCTGGGCCTGTTGGAGGTCCTGCAGGAGCTGGGCATAGATGAGCTCGTCGGCCTTGGATTCGTCGTTCAGGCGCAGGTCCGGGTTGGTGAGCCTTTGTTTCATTTCCGCCGCCTGGCCCTCGAGGAATTCCCTCTTCGACTCGGCGCCCTTGTGGGAGAGGTCCAGGTTGACCTGGATGAAGGCCTGGGCCCAGGCGTTGGCGATGTCGGTGGCCAGCTGGGGATTGTTGGACTTGGCCGCGATGGACAGGATATTGGAAGTCTTCACGTTGGTGACCTTGACCGTGCCCTTCAGGAGTTTTTTCGCGGTCTCCTGGTCCGTCAGGTCCGCGTACTCGGGCTGGGCGGAAAGCTTGAGGGCTTGGGCGACCTGCTGGGCCACCGACTGGGACTGGCAGATTTCCACGTAGGTCTCGATGGGGTCGCCGCTGCCGCTCATGGGCACCAGTTGGCGCAGCATGCCCTGGGCGGTCTGGGACATATCCGGCACCTTGACGGTGGTGGTGGCCTCGTAGGTCTTGGGCCAGAGGAAGGCGTAGGCGATCCCCATCGCCAGGAAAGCCAGCGACACCAGGCCGATGAACCGCCGGTGGGAAAGGGCCACGCGGGCCAGGTCCTGCAGGTTCAGGTCTTCCTCGCCGCCATTGGGGGCGCCTTGGTAATTGGGTTCGCTTTGGGTTGTAAGGTTCGCTTCCATAATCTTCCGTTCCGCTTGCGTTAGTGGTGGAGGGTGCTCAATTCCACGGTGATGATGGCCCCGCTGGCCAGGATGCTGGCAATGATGGCCCAGTCGCTGATCGAGGGCCAGGCGCTTTTTTGCACCAAAAGCGTATCGCCCGGGTAAAGGTAAGGGTCATCCACCTCAACCCCCGTATCCCTCAAGTACTTGTCCAAATCCACCCTGGTCTTCGCCTTCCCATGCAGCAGGATGGCCCCTCCCATGTCCGTGTCGGGCAGGGGTCCGCCGGCCTCGCCCAAGGCCGAAAGCAAAGTGGGCCGCCCCTGGATTTGGTACTTCCCCGGTTTGCTGACATTCCCCAATACCGAAACCCAAAAGGTGGTGGAGGCCTTCACCAGCACCGAGACCTTGCGGGGCTTCGACAAAAGCCCGGCGATCTTCTCGCTGGCTTCCACCGGCGTGAGGCCCGTGAGCTTCACGCGGCCCAGGAAAGGAAACACGATGACGCCGTCGGAGTCCACCTGGTAGTCCGTGGGCAATTGGTCCAGGGCTCCCGCCCCCCCACCCGAGCCCACCAGCCCGTTTTCGCCGTAAACGAAAATGGTCAGGAGATCGCCCGGGCCGATGACCAGCGTGGGATAGTTATTTACACCCTTGGGGGAAGGAGTCGAAGCGGAGGAATCCGCCCAGCAAAGGGTCGGGGGAATGGCGATCAAGAGAGCCAAAAAACCGGCCAGCAAGCGCGGTAGGTGTGGATGGGCGTTCGACAAGGCGTTCATGGATAGCTATTTTATCGCTTAAACCTTTTAAAAGGATGAATAGTTTTCAAATTTTTGGGCCCGGAAAACTCCGACCCCGTCGACGTTAGGGAAATAGGTAAGGGTCTCCCGGCGTGGGGGTGGGAGTGGGTGGCCTGTGTTTTTTTGACTTCTTTTTGGCCGCGGAAACCGGTTCCGAAGGCGCCGTCACCGGGGCCGATTCAACCGTTGCCGGCGCTGAGAGGAGGGGCGAGGTCCAAACCGTGGGAGGCGGGGTGGGTACCTTGCCAAAAAGCCAGGTCCAGCCCACCTTCAGGCCCAGGGCCTCCAGCGGCATGTGGGCGGGGGTGAAGAAATCGTACTGGACTCCCAGGTCCAGGGCGGTCCCTGGGCCCTGGAAAAGCCGGTAGCCAACGCCTGCGGTCAAGTGCCCGTTCCCCGGCCAACGCTTGTCCAGGCTTTGGGTGATGAAGTCCAGCCCCCCCGTTCCCTGGAGGTACCATTCCCCGGTTTTTTCCATGGGCAGGGGAAACAGGCGGCCGCCCAGGCTCCAGGAGGAGGTCTGCCAGTTCCCTCCGGGATATTCGGCGAAGTCCAGGCCCGTCCCCAGGGAGAGAAAGGGAACGGGGCGCCAATCCCCGAAGGCCGCCGCCCCCAAACCGCCCGCCAAGCCCGGGCCGGGGGCGGAGGAGAAAGCCCCGGAGACGAGCAAGTCGAGGTTCACGCTGAACTGCTGGTCGTTTTCGTCGGCCCGGGCGGAGGAAATAAAAAACGCCAACAGCAGGAGGGCCGGCAACCAAAGAAATTTATTACTCACAACGGGCTCCTTCATCACCCTCACCCCGCCCTCTCCCGTCAAGGGAGAGGGGCAAATATCGCGGAAACCCTCGCCCCTTGCGGGAGAGGGTAGGGTGAGGGGTGTTTTTCTCAAAAGGGACATCTCATGAGGGTTGAAAAACCGGCTGGCAGGCGAGGATTTGGCTCCCCTTTAAATCAGGGTTCGTCGTCGGCGGGGGCCTGCATGTGCATGGGAACGATGTCTTCTTTTTCTTCCATACTGACATTGCGCCACCAGAGGTAATGGGGGTCGTTCAGGGCTTCGTCCCGGACGCCATCCAAGAGGTTATCCGCGGGAAGGCGCGGGATCTTGAGGACTTTTCCCGCCACCAAGTTGTCGGGCCGGATGAGCCGGTCCTCGTTGGCCTGCACGATCAGCGGATAAAGGTCCTCGTCGCCGTAAAGCCTTTGGGCCAGGGAGGCTAGGTTGTCTTTTTCTTTCCAACGGTAAGTGGTGACGCCGGGGTTGAAGGGCTGGGGAATGATGCCCTCGCTCTTTTGCTCCCACTCCATATAACGGTAATTGCTGAAGGCTAAATCCTCGACGCGGTCGACTTCCCCGGCGGTCTTGGGCGGCGGAGGAATGTTCAAGACCTCCCCCGGCCTCAAACCCGCCCGGGCGATCAGGTCCTTGTTGGCGTCCACGATGAGGGGGTAAAGGCCCTCATCCCCGTAAACCTCGAAGGCCACGGTGCGCAGGTCCTTTTCCTTGGTCCAAGTGAAAGTGGAAGGCCCGCGCCAATCGGCGCCGATGGAAAGGGTGCGGGGCCGCATCATGCGGGAGGCTTTGGGTTCGGACCAGTCGTCCCTCCCGAAAAGGAAAGTCAATCCCAGCTTGGCCGAGGCCCCGTTGAGGGGCAAGCCGATGGGAGAAAAGAAATCGTATTGGCCGCCCAGGTCCAGGGCCATGTCCCCTCCCAAAAACTGGCGCCAACCGAGCCCCGCGTAGCCGTGGTAATGGCCGGGGTAATTGCCGGGGTTGATGATCAGCATCCGGCCCACCCCGCCCTGGAGATAAAACTCCCCCTGGGGCGAGAAGGCGCCCGCCGGGAAAATGCGGCCACCCAAGTCGAAGGAAGTGAGTCGGAAGCTGGACGTCATGGGGTAATAGGCATACTGCCCGCCGAAGCCGAGGGAAATGACCCGGTAGGGGCGCCAATCGAGGAAGACCTGTCCGCCGAAACCGCCGTAAGAAGAGGTTTCCGTGGGAGTTTGGAAAAAGATTCCCTGGCCCAGGGCGTCCAGGCTCAAGCTGATTTGGTCGCCGCGGTTCTCGGCTTTAGCCGTAGCGGTGAGGAGTCCCGAAATCAGTAGGGTTAAGGTGAAGTATTTCCGGGTTAACCGAAACATGGGCCATATCTTATCACCCCCGGGGGGCCCCCACAATGGCTTTTGGCCCCCGGGGTGGAAGGGCGCCCCCCGTGGGGACAAAAAAGGAGCGCTTTGGGGGACAGGCGGAGGGCTTTCAAACTGTCCGTATAAGCTTGAAGGCGGTTCATTTCTCCAGGGCAAGCACCTTCCGGATCTCCTTGGCCCCGGGCTCGGTGAGGACCACCAGGTAGAGGCCGGAGGCCACCAGTGCCCCGGTGTCGTCTTTTCCGTTCCAATAAGCCGTGCCGGCGCCGGCGGACAGGGGGGCATCCACCAAATGGCGGATGGGCCAGCCGACGAGGCTATAGATCCGGACCTGCACTTCCCCTTCCTGCGGGACCTCATAGTAGATGGGCAATGGCGGGCCGGAGATTTCATCGAACTCGTTGGCCCCCAGGACCAGGATCGCCCCCGGGGTGGGAGTAGCCGTGGGGCCTCCGGTAGGAGTGATGGTTGGCGTGGAGGTGACGGTGGGAATGGGGCTGGGCGTGGCCGAGGGCGCCGGGGTGGCGGTATTGCCGGGGGTCCCCGTGGGGCTCTGGGTGGCCGTCCGGGTGGGGCTTGAGGTGGTCGAAGCGGTGGGCGTGGAAGAAGGCGTTCCTGTCGGCGTCGCGGAAGGCGTCGGCGACAGGGTGGGTGTGGAACTGGGCGTCTTGGTGGCCGTCAAGGTCGGGGTGCCCGAAGGAGTACTTGACGGCGTAGCCGTCAACGTAGAAGTGGCCGTCCGCGAAGCAGTACTTGACGGTGAAGCCGTCAATGTATTGGTCGGCGTACCGCTGGCCGTGGACGAAGGCGTAGCGGAAGGGGTAAGGGACGCTGTCGGCGTGGGGGTGAGCGTGGAGGAACCCGTCGGGCTCAGGGTTTGAGTGGAGGTCGCGGTTCCGGTGGCCGTAAGCGTGGCCGTTCCCGAAGGCGTAAACGTCGCGGTGTTGGTGGCGCTGAAGATAAAGGTGGCGGTGGGGGTTCCGGTCGGTGTCACCGAGGGGGTGCGGGTGGCCGAAAGGGTGGCGGTGGCCGTGGGACTGGACGTGCAGGTGAAAGTGGGGGTCGGGCTGGCCGTCGCCGTGGGAGTGAGGCTGGACGTGAACGTCGCCGTCGCGCTCGGGGTCGCGGTGGGGCTCAAGGTGGCCGTGAAACTGGAAGTTTGAGTCGCCGTTGAAGTGGGTGAGAGGGTGTCCGTTAAGCTTTCAGTCGGGGTGGTGGTGCCGGTGGGCGTGGAACTGGCAGTAAGGGTCGGGGTGGCCGTGGGGCTGAGGGTGCTGGTGGAAGTGGGAGTCGAGCTGGCCGTCGCCGTGGGAGTGAGGGTGGGCGTGAACGTCGCCGTCGCGCTCGGGGTCGCGGTGGGGCTCAAAGTGGGTGTTCCCGTGGGGGTTCCGGTGGCCGTAAGCGTGGGTGTGCCCGAAGGCGTGAGGGTGGGGGTATTGGTGGCGCTGAAGATGAAGGTGGCGGTGGGGGTTCCGGTCGGTGTCACCGAGGCCGTGCTGGTGGCCGAAAGGGTCGCGGTGGCCGTGGGGGTGATGGTAGTAGTGGAGGTGGTGGTTGAGGTTGGGGAGAGGCTAGGTGTGGCCGTCGGGGTGAAGCTTGGGCTGTTGGTCAAAGTTTGAGTTGGAGTGAAGCTGGCCGTGGCGGTGGGGGTAAGGGTGGGTGTCAGGGTCGCCGAAGCCGTGGAAGTGCTTGTCGGAGTAAGGGTAGCCGTGCCTGTGGGAGTCCCGGTGGCCGTGCTGGTGGCTGTGTCTGTCGGGGTGCCCGTTGGCGTGCTAGTGGCGCTGTTCGTCGGGGTGCTGGTGGCCGTGGCTGTAGCTGTCCCCGTGGGGGTAAGCGTCGCCGTATCCGTCGGCGTAAAGGTTGAAGTTGGGGTCAAAGTGTCCGTCGGCGTATTCGTCGGCGTATCCGTCGGTGTTTTGGTTTCCGTGTTAGTAGGGGTGCTTGTGGCTGAATTGGTCGGCGTGCCGGTGGGCGTATCCGTTGGGGTCAGGGTTGCCGTAGCCGAGGGGGTGCTTGTCGGAGTCAGGGTCGCCGTGCTGGTGGAAGTCCCGGTAAGGGTCAAAGTGGCGGTATCGGTGGATGTTCCGGTTGAAGTGCCCGTAGTTGTGTAACTGGGAGTGGCGGTCACGGTGTTCGTGGGACTATCGGTTGGGGTGTTGGTCGCGGTATTGCTGGGCGTATTTGTGGCGGTATCCGTGGGAGTTCCCGTTGGCGTTCCCGTGGAGGTGCTGGTAGCCGTCGGTGTGGTCGAGTTGGTTGGAGTGGGGGTGGGAGTGTTTGTGGCAGTGGCGGTGGGCGTCGAAGTGGGGGGCGGGTTGGGGTCGTTGAACTCCAGCACCCTCATGTTGAACCAGTCGTTCACGAAAAGCTTCCCGCTCCCGTAGAAAGCGGATAGTGGCTCGAAGAAACTCCCCTGGTTCACGCAGGCCCCTTCGTTAGCAGCATTGGCGCTGAAGGAAGCCTGCCCGATCACTGCGTCGGCGGGGGCGTTGTTGGTAACGGGAATGCTGTTGTAAACCAGCACCCGGTTGTTCGAGTAATCCGCGATATAAATCCTCCCCTCATCCAGCCAGGCTCCCGTCGGCCCGTTCAGGGTTTGGGCAGTCGGGCGCCCGAGCCCCTGGTTGGTCGTGGTGGTGGCCATGTCGGGTTCGCCGATGACCACGTCCGCCGGCGTATCGTTTGCCGCGGGAATGTTATTGAAGAGAAGGACCCGGTTATTGAGCCCATCCGTGACCAAAAGACGGACCCCGTCGCTACTGACGAAGACCGGCTCGTCCATGGTGGAGGCCGAGGGGGTGGTTCCCTGGTTCGCCAGGGTGGCGCCCATGCTGGCCTGGCCCAAAACCAGGCTGGCGCCCGCGTCATTGGCCGAGGGAACCCCGTAATACATCAAGACGCGGTTGTTGCCGCCATCAGCCACAAAAACCCATCCCGCCTTCTCCGCGATGCTGAAGGGGGAATAAAGCGTGAGGGAGGTGGGGGCGCCGCCCTGGTTGGCGGTCGTCCCGTTGAAATCCGGCTGGCCGATTTCATAGGCCGCCGAGGCCCCGTTGGAAGTGGGAATGGGGTTGAAGATCAGGACCCGGTTATTCACGCGGTCCCCCACGAAAAGGTTGCTCCCGTCGCTGTAAAGCCCGTAGGGAATGTTCAGGCTGGCCGGCCCCGAGCCCGAATTGGTGGTGGTGAAGTTGCTTTGGCCGACCACAACGTCCGCGGAAGCGCCGTTGGTGGCGGGAAGGCTGTGGTAGATGAAGACCCTGTCGTCGAGCGAATCGGCCTGGAAAAGGTTGGTCCCGTCGTAGAAAGTGCCCGAGGGAACGATAAGGTTCATGCCATTGGCGCTGCCGCCGTTGCGGTTGGGCAGGGTGCTGGTGAAATCGGCCTGGCCTTCCACCAAGTCGGCGGAGGCCCCGTTGGTGACAGGAATACTGTCAAACACGAGCATGCGGTTATTTCCGTAATCGGGAATAAACAAATGGGTCCCATCGCTGGCCACACCCAAGGGAGTACTCAAAACAGTGGCTCCCGCCGAACCACCGCCGTTGGGCTGGTTGGAGATAAAATCCGCCTGGCCCACGACCACGTTCGCGCCGGCTTCGTTGACAGTAGGAATTCCGTTATAAATAAGGACACGGCTGTTTCCGGTGTCGGCGACGAAAAGGTTCCCCCCCGCAACCCACGCCTGGTTAGGATTGCTCAAGGTTTGCGAGGTTGGCGCGGCAAGGCCCTGGTTGGCCAAGCCGAGTCCAAAACCCGTCTGCCCCACTTCCACGCTGGCCAGGGGGCCGTTCGCGGTGGGCCAGGTCCCGTAGATCAGAACCCGGTTATTGCCGCTATCGGCCACATAAACCGAGACCCCGTCGCTGTAAACGCCGCGCGGGGCCGAGAGGCTGGCCTGTCCGTTGCCGGCCGTGCGGTTGTTGGGGTTCGTCTGTCCAAGTGCGAGGTTAGCGGCAGGGTCGTTAGAGGACGGGAAGGAATCAAATATCAAGACCCGGTTGTTGCCGGTATCCGCGACAAAGATGGTCGTGCCCGTGCTGTAAACTCCTTGGGGCGAGGAAAGATAAAGGGCGTTTCCTGCCGTCGCGCCATGCCCTTGGTTGACCGAACTGGCGGTAAAGGTGGTTTGCCCCAGGACTTCGTCGGCGGGGGTGAAGCTGGAAGCGGGGAGGCTGTTGTAGATCAGGACACGGTTATTGGACGTATCGGCGATAAGTAGGTGGGTGCCATCGTAATAAGCGCCCTTGGGGCCAGCCAAATTAGTTTGGGTTGCGGTCAACCCCTGGTCGCTGTCTCCCCCCGTATTGACGTCGCACTGGCCCAAAACAACATCCGCCGGGTCGTCGAGGCTGGCGGGAATGGAATTAAAGATCAGGACCCGAGAGTTGGTGGTATCCGCGACGATAAGCCTGGTCCCGTCGGTGAAAATCTGGTCCGGTCTCCAAAGGGTGTCGGCTAGGACGTCCGAGCCGTACCTTTCCCTTTGGGTGAAGGTGGTGTATCCGATGACTACGTTGGCAAGGGGGTTATTGGTAAAGGCCCAAAGGGGGGCCAAGGCCGGCGGAAACGAAACGATCCCGAAGACGGTTATAAGGATTTTTCTGAGAAAAAATCGATTCAAAGGAAAAAACCTTTCAAATAGAGAAAGGACAATTAACCCCAAAACGGTTTGTTAGAGAATAGATATTTTACCCTTGAACGTTTGATCTTGGGCCCGAAGATTCGGACGTTGTGGGGGAGGGGGTGTAAAGGCTGGAAAAATAATGGAAATACGCCCTTTGGTAGAAAGGCGCTTTTATAAATAACCCCCGAGGATCGTCAAACTTCGGACGTCAGCGGATGACGGCGATTTTACCGATTTGGGCCTGGGTGGTTGTCCCGTCATCGATCACCACCCGGTAAATATAGAGGCCGCTGGCAAGCTGGCTGCCCGCGGAATTCTCAAGCTGCCATGGAATCGCATTCTCCCCGGCGCTTCCCACCGACGAAGCCTGGTAAACCAGTTCACCCGCCAAGCTGTAAACCTCCAGCTGGATTCGCGCGGGTCCCTGCAAATTCACCATAAACTTGACCGGTTCGCCAAACTGGGAAATGTTCGGGACGGCCAGCGCCGACCATTCGGTTTTCCGGGAGGGGGCCTCGACCACTTGGGCCGCCACGGAACCGCCCGTATGGGGCGTGCAAGTGGGCAAGGGACGGCAGGACGGCGGCGCCCCGCCGGAGGCCGTCACCAGGTTCCCCTGGTAATAGACCGCGTAATGCAGGTCGTTGGTATAGGTGCTTCCGCCACCGATCCCGCAGGGGCTGTACCAGATGGAATCATTCGAGAAATTCCCGTAGTTGGCCATGTGGACCTGCGCCTGGATGCCCGTCCAGGTGGTCCCGGCGGCAAGGGTGCGCGTATCGGTGTCGGAGACCGTGACTTCCCAATTCGCCTGGTGGCTCCCGTCCGGCCCGCAGGCGGGCGAGAAGTTGAATGTATTAATGGCTACGCCGTTCACGGCCTGGTTGGTAGGCCCGAAGTTGCCGCCGTAATTAACCACCCCCACCAATGATTGGCCGGTGGTGTCGTCCACCCAGAACTTGATGCTGATCTGGTTCAGGTTAACCGCCGAGGTTCCGGTATTGACGACCTCGAGGGTTTCCGAGCCCTGGTTGGCCGCGCAAGTGGTGAATTCCTTAAGTTGCAGGCTCAAGGCACTGATGCCGCAGGTGGCGGCCGCCGTGGGCGTGGAGGTGGCCGCGGGAGTTGGGGTGCGCGTGGCCGTCGACGTCAAGGTCCGGGTCACGGTGGCCGTGGAGGTCCGGGTGGGCATGGAAGTGGGCGTCAGGGTCTTGGTGAACGTCGGGGTCACTGTGGCCGTGGGGGTCTTGGTGACCGTTGAACCGGACGTCGCAGTTTTGGACGATGTCGACGTCATGGTCGCCGTTCCAGTCACCGTGGCGGTGGCGGTTTTGGTGGGCGTGGAAGTGGGCGTCAAGCTGGGAGTAGCGGTCTTGGTCGGGGTGAATGTCGGCGTGGCGGAAGGAGTACTGGACGGCGTTGCCGTCGTCGTATTCGTGGGCGTATTGGTGGTGGTCAAGGTCGGTGTGTTGGTGAGCGTATTCGTTGCCGAGTTGGTCGCGGTTTGTGTCGGACTATAGGTGGCCGTCAGCGTCGCGGTATTCGTGGGTGAATTCGGTCTTTGTCGGCGTCGGCGTAATCGTGGGCGTCCCGGTCGCCGTGGCCGTGGCGGTTTTGGTGGGAGTGGAAGTGGGAGTCAAGGTGGGCGTGGCGGTGGTGGTCTTGGTCGGGGTGGAGGTTGGCGTGTTGGAGAAGGTCAAAGTGGCCGTGGGCGTGGAGGTGGGCGTCAGGGTCGCTGAATTCGTGGGAGTCTGTGTGGCCGTCAGCGTGGCGGTGTTCGTGGCCGAATTGGTTGGGGTGTTGGTGGCGGAGTTGGTGGGAGTGTAGGTGGCCGTCAAGGTCGGGGTGCTCGTCGCTGTGTTGGTCGGTGTATTGGTTGGAGTGTCCGTAGGATCAGGGGTCGAGGTATTCGAGGCGGTCGAAGTGGCCGTCGAGGTTGAAGTGTCGGTGGGGTCGGGGGTCGAAGTGTTGGTGGCGGTCAGGGTGGCTGTGTTCGTAGCCGAATTTGTGGGAGTGTTGGTCGGGGTATCGGTTGGGTCGGGTGTGGAGGTGTTGGAAGCTGTTAAGGTTGCCGTCAAGGTCGGGGTATAGGTGGCGGTTTGGGTAGTGGTATTCGTGGCCGTCGAAGTAGGTGTGTCGGTGGGGTCGGGGGTCGAGGTGTTGGTGGCCGTATTCGTGGCTGAATTTGTAGCGGTATTTGTGGCCGAGCTGGTGGCTGTGCTAGTCGGGGTATTCGTGGGACTGTTCGTCGGGGTATCGGTCGGGTCCGGTGTGGAGGTATTGGTGGCGGTATTGCTAGAGGTGAATGTCGGTGTCAAGGTAGGCGTGCCAGAAGCTGTCGATGTTGCTGTTGAAGTCCCTGTGTTCGTCGGAGTCTGGCTGGCCGTGAAAGTGGGAGTTGCCGTTGGAAAAGGTGTGAAAAAAGGTAGGACACGCCAGTCTATTTCGCTGACCGTTGAACTTTGACGGAGACCGTAAAGAATGGCATCACCGTTGGAAATTCCAGTCTTGATGACATCGCCGGAAGTGCTCAGAGAGAAATTCGTCTGGAACGAATAATTTTGAGCAGAAAATAACACCAAGCCGTTCCCATCCGATTCCATGAAAAATCGGGAATCCCGGCTGAAAGCGACGGAATAAGGATAATCGCCGACATTCCAATTGCCGTCGATGACGTTTAAATTCAACGGATTGTAGTCGTTCAAATAATAATTACTTCCGATCATGCTGCCGCCGGAAGGGGCGAAAACCATGTGGTTTCCATCCAACGAAACGGCCACCTTCTGGGACATCCCACCACCCTGGATATATTGGGCCGGGGTCAATTGGCCCGTGGCCGGGTTGAAGGAATAGCGGTGAAGAGTGGAAGGTTCGAAGTCGTAATCGCTGAGGAAAAGTTGGTTGTTGAATTGGTCGTAGGTGATCAAAGCACTATCGCTCGCCTGGATGAGGCTCCCTACTGTTTCAGTCGTTCCGTTGACCACCGCCAGGGAAGCGGGGTAATTGTATCCAATGACGAAGACATTGCCATTATTTCCAACCGCCAAATCGAAGGGAATCCAATCCAGGGAGATATAGTGAATAGAGTCGTCCTGAAGGTTGATTTTCGCCAGGAAGCTAGAGCCCTTCATAACAACGTAAACAACACCCTGGGCGGCATCCAAACCAGCGTAGACCGGGCAGGCGTTTAATTGGTAAATCCGGTTAGTGGTTCCAGTCTCTACGTTTTTAATCAAGACCTGGTTGAGCTTCTGGTCAGGAATAATCACCCAACCGCTGCACATCGGGATGAAATCCTGGGCGGTGTTGATGGCCAACGACCCGGAATAGGGAAATCCCGTGGTGTTATCCAAATTGCAGGCATAAGGGATGGATGTCGGAGCCGGGGTCATCCCGGGCGTGGGCGTGGGCTGAGGGGTGAATAACTGCCAATTTAAGACGCTAGACTGATTGTAAATTCCATAGGTGTCAAAGTTGTAAAGTATAGAACCACCCGGGGAAAAGAATGCCCTTTGGTTGGCGACAGATTGATTCATGCTGAAACTTTGCAAAAGAATATGGGTGGGGACGTCAAACACCGATAAATTTGAACCGTTCGTTGCCAGCAAGTAACGACTGTCCGGGCTGAAACCCGCGGCATTTGCTGAAACACTCCAAATTCCATAAGAAGTATTGATGTCCGTCGTGCTGATATCAACGACGTTGTATCCATAACCATTGCCCCCTGCGCAAACAAAAGCCACATGGTCCCCATCGGGGGAAACCGTCAGGTTCACTCCGTTGGTACCCCAAGCCCTTCCCTGTTGCAGAACCAACGAAAAATTGGTGGGGTTGAAGCCGTACCTATAGAGGGAGGAGGGCGAAGACCCATAGGATCCAAGAAACAATTGATCGTGGACATGGTCATAAGCTAGAAAGCCGATATAGCTGTTGGGGTATGTCATATCGACGATTCCCGATCCTCCGTCGATTACCTGGATAGCGCCGCCGGAGGTGGTATTTTCATCCACAAACACCAATCCTCCGTTTCCAATCGCCAAGAACATGGCCTGCCCGTTAATGTTGATCAAGCTGGCTTGTTCGGTGTTCAGATCGACCTTCGCCAGCACGTTCATGTTGTCCACAGTGGCAAACAAGCGGGAATGGGAAGAATCAAAGCCGATCCGGCCGGGTGGCCCGGGTAGTTGGAAATATTGGTTCACGGCCCCTGTCGCGACGTTGATGATGACGATTTGGTTGTTCGTCCGGTCCCCATAGGCCACCCACCCATTGCACAGAGGGACAAAATCGTTTGAGGGATTAAGGGTTACCGATCCTGACGACGCAAGGCCCGAGGTATTATCGGAGGAGCAGGCAACTGGGACCAGGGTGTTGGTGGGCGCCGGTGTCATGGAGGGGGTAGGGGAACTGGTGGGAGTAAAGCTTAAGACGGGTGTCGAAGTCCAAGTGGAGGTCGTCGTGGTACTGTTTGTTGGAGTGGAAGTAGGGCTGTTGGACGGGGTCGAAGTTACAGTCGCCGTGGGAGTAAAGGTGGGCGTTAAGGTGGGAGTATAGGTAAGCGACCCGGTGGGAGTATAGGTAAAAGTAAATGTGGGAACGGGGGTCGCGTTATCTTGGAAGTAAAGAACCCGGCTGTTGTTTTGGTCCGCCACAAAAAGACCGCCCGATTGCGCCTGTACATCCCATGGATGGTAAAGGCTGAAGGCCACAGAACACCCGCCTTCGTTATAGTTGTCGCTAGTGAAATTGGGTTGTCCCAAAACGTAATTCGCCGGAGTATTGTTGGTAACGGGAATGCTGGAATAAACAAGGACACGATTATTGTATTCATCGGCGATAAATAGCCTCGTCCCATCGGAATAGACCCCGGCGGGAATGGCAAGGGCTTGGGCACTAACGCCGCCCCCCTGGTTACCTTGGGTTCCGGTAAAGCTGGCCTGGCCCACCACAACATCCGCCGATGCATTGTTGGTCACAGGCAGGCTGTTGAAAATAAGAACCCGGTTATTATTCTGATCCGCCGCGAAAAGGTGGGTTCCGTCGCTAAAAGCATCTCCCAAATTGCTGAAACGGTTGGCTCCCGAGCCCCCGCCCCCGCTGGTGAGGTTGGCCGCTCCCACCGCCACGTTGGCGGGGGCGTTGCTGGTGACGGGAGTACTGTTGTAAATCAGGATGCGGCCGTTCCCACGGTCGGTGATGACCAAATGGGTACCATCCCCCTTGACGTCCCAAGGTTGGGCCAAGGTATTCGGTCCAATAGAGCCCCCCTGGTTAGGCGAGTTGGCTGACAGGCCGGATTGACCGATCACCATGTCAGCCGAGGCGTTGTTCGTGGTGGGGAATGAGTTGTAAACAAGTACACGGTTATTATTAGTATCTGCGATATAAAGCCGGCTTCCATCGCTGTAAACCTTATAAGGGAAGTTGAGTGTGTTCGGGCCTACTGCGCTACCCTGGTTGGCTTTGTTGGAAACAAAATCCGGTTGGCCGATAACCACATCCGCAGGAACACCGCTGGAGGTTGGAATTCTGTTATAGATTAAAACTCTGTTATTGGCCGAATCCGCAACAAAAAGTCTTGTCCCGTCCGAATAGGCCCCTTGGGGTTGTTGATAATTGGAAGCGGTTGTTACCGGCCCCTGGTTGAAACTGGTCTGGGTGAATCCAATTTGTCCTACCACCGCATCCGCAAACGTATTGTTAGCAACAGGTTCGTTATTATAAAGAAGAACCCTTTGATTGTTCTGATCTGAAATTGCGACGAACGTTCCATTCCCACAAATCCCATAGGGGGCTTCGAGAGTATTAGCGCCTGGACTTCCAGCCTGGTTCGGGGAATTATTATTAAAGAAGGATTGGCCGATCACCAGATCCGCGGAAGCATTTGTAACGGATGGAATGTTGTTAAAAACAAGGACCCTTTGGTTCGAGGTATCCGCAACGAATAGCTTGGTTCCATCGCTATATAGGCCTTCCGGAAAATAAAGGGTGTTGGCGCCGGGATTCCCGGCTTCATTGGCCAGGTTGCCTGAAAAACTGCTTTGCCCCAGCACCAAATCGGCCGAGGCGTTGTTGGACGACGGTACGTTGTTGAAGATAAGAACGCGGCTGTTTCCCGAATCGGAAATCAAAAGCTTATTGCCCACCGTAAAGGCGTAATAAGGTTGATTGAGCGTATTAGCCCCAATCCCCCCCCCTTGATTGGACAAGTAGCCGCCGAAACCGGACTGTCCGACCACGACATCTGCAAATGCGTTGTTTGACGTGGGGAAACTATTGAAGATCAAAATCCGGTTGTTGGCCCAATCCGAGATCACTATGCTCGAGCCGGAACTAAAAACATTGTAAGGCCCCCCCAGTGTATTGGCGGCAGGAGGGGAAGTTCCCTGGTTGTATTTATTGCTCACCATATCCGGCTGGCCGATGACGAGGTCAGCCGAGGCATTATTGGAAGTGGGTATTTGGTAAAAAACTAAAACGCGGTTGTTCCCGGTATCGGCGACGAGAAGTGTCGTACCGTTACTGTAGATTCCGGATGGATTGTTCAAAGTATTCGCGGCAACAGGGCCGGATTGATTGGCGCAATTCGAGCCAAAATCGGTTTGGCCAATAACCACATCCGCGTTTGCATCCGTTCCCGACGGAATAGAGTTAAAAATCAAAACCCTGTTGTTTAATTTGTCCGCAACAAAGAAGTGAGCCCCGTCGTAAAAAACACCCTCCGGATTATAGACGGTGTTCTGATCCGCGTTCTGGCCATTGGGATATCCGGCGGTGAAGTATTTTTGACCCCACTCCAGAAAAGCGGACTCATTGGAGGAGAAAGCAAAAGTATTATCCCAAGCGATGGAAACAAGAAGAAAGGCCATAAACAAGAGAGGGCTAGACTTTTTGGCGTTCCGAATCATTGAATACCGTTCCAGTTGATATGTTTCAAAATAACAAAGTTTAAAGACAGGCCCCAATTCTACTACTTCGTTTAGTTTTTACGATGAAATAGAACTCTCTGAAAACCCCAAAAAAGCGAAAGAAAAAATATTATTTACTAATAATTAACCTTAATTAACCGTTTTGATTTTCACAGCCAACTTCCCTGAATCCTTTCTCCCGAAGAAGGCAGGAATCGCACCGGCCGCAGGGTTTCCCCGATGGGGTTGGGTCGTAACAGGACCAGGTCATCCCGTAATCCACGCCCAATTTCAAACCCGTTCGAATGATTTGGGCTTTGCTCATGCGGATAAGCGGTGTATGAATTTTGAGTTTCCATTTCCCTTCCACCCCTTTTTGGGTGGCCAGTTTCGCGAGGCGTTCGTAAGCCCGGATGAACTCCGGCCGGCAGTCGGGATAGCCGCTGTAGTCCAGGGCGTTCACCCCAATAAAGATGTTTTCCGCCCCTAGGACTTCCGCCCAGGCCAAAGCTAGCGAAAGAAAAACCGTATTGCGGGCCGGGACATAGGTGGGGGGAATTCCCTTCTCCATCTCTTTAAGGCTTCTTTGTTTTGGAACTTTAATCTTTTTATCGGTGAGGGCCGATCCTCCGATGGCGGTAAGGGGCACTTCCAATTCCAGGTGTTTTTTGACCCCGTAAACCTTGGCCACTTTCCGGGCGGCTTGGAGCTCCACCTTGTGCCGTTGGCCGTAAAAAAGGGTCAGGGCGTAAAGTTCATAACCTTGTTTCTTAGCGATGGCCAAACAAGTGGTCGAATCTAAACCTCCCGACACTAGGACAATGGCTTTGCGACGTTTCATTTACCGTTTCTCCCCAATTCACCAATTCGTCACTAGTTAACAGTTCACAGTCGACGGTCGACAGCAAAACCACGGATAACAAATTGAGGGAGTAACCGTCGACTGTCACCTGCCGACTGTCGACTGCTTATCGGCCTTTTGTTTCGTTTGGCCAAATGTACTTGTGCATCTGAAGCTGCATCCTCACCGGAAGGCGGTCCGCCGTGATCCATTCGGCCAGGCGGGCGGGTTCTAAAGTCTCATGGGAAGCAGAAAACAGCAGAGTGTACATCCCCGGTAATCGGTGCCGGTCCAAGACTTCCTTGGCGTAATCGTAATCCGCCCTGTCCTGGATGACAAACTTGATCTCGTCCAGTCCCGGGACCAGCTTATCCAAATTACTCCACAGGTTCCGGGCATCTTCCCCGGATCCTGGACATTTGACATCCATGATCTTCACCACGGCCCGGGGGACCCGGCCCAGGTCCACCGCCCCGCTGGTTTCCAGGAGAACCTTGTAGCCCTTTTGAAGGAGGGCTTCCATCAACGGGTAAACCCCTTCCTGCTCCAGCGGTTCCCCACCGGTGATCTCCACCAGCTTTACGCCGAAAGAATCCACCTTCTTCAGCACTTCCTCCAAACCTTCGTCTTTTCCCTGATAGAAGGCATAGGCCGTATCACACCAGGAACAGCGGAGGGAACAGCCGGTCAGGCGCACGAAGACGCAGGGCAGCCCTGCCCAGGTGGATTCGCCCTGGAGGCTCAGGTAGATTTCGTTAGTTTTGAGAAAAACTTTATCGGCGGATAAGTTTGGCATCGGATGATTATCTTTAAAATCAGGCAAAAAATCGACTTGTCCTTGCCGGTCTGGGCCCTCGATGTCCCGCCCATTCCACCTTCTTGCCCAAAAACAAAAAAGCCGCCCTTTCATGGAAAGGGCGGCCTCTATCACCAGAATTTTATTTCATAACGTCGAGGGAATTCCAACAGGTGACCGTGAATCGCGAGCCCGCAGCAGCATTCGTCACGTTATAAGTCGAGCTTTGGGCCACGGGAAAAACGGAATAATTGCCCGAAGCGGGGTAGGCCGAAGCGGGTATGGAATAGGGCGAATCCACATCCGACGTCAGGTTGTAGGTCTGAAGCGTGAAGTTATAGGGTGAAAACAGTTCCTGGACCGTGACGTAATCCTCATTCCCCTCGTAGGTCCACGAGGCCTGGGATCCGTCCGGAGCGATGGAAACAGGCCCGGGGGCCACCAACGAGGCCGTAGCGGTTCCTATAGAAGTGACCGTCGTCATGGTATAGGTGCCGCCGGGTATATAGGTGAAGGAAGAGGCGGGAGAGTAGGCCGCCATGGAACCATTGACGCCGGAATAAGTAAAAGGCACGTTGCCAGAGGGGGTGGTCAGGGTGACTCCCGCTGTCGACTCCGGGCTTCCGTTAACGGCTAAGGAAAGCCACCCTGTGACGCCTGGAAAAGAACCAATTTCCGCCGGACCCCAAAAAATGCCGCTGCCAGGGACGGAGATCGTGGGCGTCATGTGCGGGGTGGTCGTGGGCGTGGCAGAGGGAACCGCAGTTGCCGTCCCAGTGGGGGTCGGGGTGGCGGGTGTTCCCGACGCGCAGGAATCCAGGCTCATCTCATAGCACCAGCCGGAGGAACCACCCGAGGTGAGAAAGGCCGGATCGGGATAACTGGAGGGCATAGTACCGGACAGGGGTTTCACTTCGCTGTCACAATTTGCCGTTCCATAGGCGGCCCCTAGGAAAATTGTCGGCCCCTGGCTATGGGCCACCAGTACCACCTGGTCCCCACAGGGGATGGTAAAGGCGGGAAGGGGCGCCGAGACCCAGCCTTGGCTCGAGGCGGGAATCGTCAGCACGGTGTCCGCCACCCGGGTGCCGTTGTCATAAACCGACACTTCCAGGTTATCGGGAATCGAGTCAAAGTTCCCGACGAAGGCTTGGAAATTATTGAAGCCCGTCCCGCAGATGGTTCCGGCAGGATAGGCCCGGGCCAGGTAATAATTCGGTTCAACCGCGATCGTTATCACCGGCGAAGGGTCGTGGGTCCCCATCGTGACGCATCCGGAAACCGGGGTGTAAGTGGCCGTCGGCACGAAGGTGACCGTGGAAGTGGAAACGATGGTCCGGGTGGCGGTCGCAGTCGGGGTGGAAGTCGGCGGGACCGACGGATCGGCCGTAGCCGTGGCGGAGGAGGATGCGGTGGCTGATGCCGTGGGGGGGACAGGCGTATGGGTCACGGTGGGGGACGGGGTGAAGCTGGCCGTGGGCGGCACGAACGTACTCGTCGCGGAAAGCGGGGCGGTAGCGGAGGGAACCGGGGTGGGAGTCCGGGTGGAGGTGGATGATGGGCTCACCGTCAGGTTCGGGGTGTAGGTGCAGGTTAAGCCGTAGGCATTGGTACAGGGGCCGGCGGGGACCGTGGTCGGGGTATTGGTGGCCGGAGGGATGGGCACCGTCGGTGTTCCCACAGGCCTGATACATCCGACCATGGTGCCACCAGCTAGGATCAACCCTAACGCCGCAGACCAAATCGTTCTTGAATTCATATCGACCCCCGAATTTTGACCTAGTAGATAAAACCGCACCGAATGGCAAAGCGGAATTCTAAAATGCATTTTTGAAGCCAACTATGAAAAGGTATGAAATTAAAGGGGGATAGTCGCTTCAACGGTAAACCAAGGAGGGGGGAAAGGACCGGTAAACCGTCAGAAAATCTAAAATCTGTTCAGCCTTTTTACTTGGCCAATTCCCGGCACCCGGACAAACCAGAGGCTCCCCGCTTTGTTCCGGAGGAAAAGGCGGGGAATTTGCCATCCGTAGAACTACAAGGCGATTTTTTTAGTCCTTTGAGCTCCCGGTCACCAGGTAATAAGAAGTATGGTCGGTCGGTGAAATTTTGAATTTTAACCCGCCGTGTTCGATGGCGGTCTTCAGGGGGCTCCCCTCTTTCCCCGAATCATCCACCGGCACCACTTGGAATTGCCGGGAGGGGTCCACCACGATGGAAATTTCCCCCTTCACACCCTGCATCAGGACGGGCGGCTGGCCGGGGTCTTTCAAGGCCGTGCGAGTAGCGTTGAAAACCTGGCCGCTGTTCTCCGCCCGCGCCACGGCGAAAACCATGAAACGGCCGGACTTGTCCAGGGGCTTTTGGTCCAGGGAAACGGCCAAGACCGCTGCCCAGGGATTTCGTTTGGCCAACTGCATCCACAAACCGGTCGTGCCCAGCACCTGGCCGTTGCCGATGGCGCCCACCAGCCCTTGGGCCATGGGGCTGTCGATCTTGAGGGTGCCCTTTCCGTAATCCAGGGTTTCCTCGCCCGTGGAACTGTCGACTTCCTTTTCCGCTTCGCTGTGGAGCTTCTCGATGCCCGTGATGTCCGGGGGTTCCCCTTCCTTTTTCCCTGTGAAGCGTTTCTCCACTTTCGCGACATAGGGCAGCCAAGGGTGGTCGGATATCCACTCGCTTTTCATGCCGTTGTCCAAAACCGCCTTGTCTGAGATGGACTCCACCACGGTGACAGAGGCGGCCTTGAGGTATCCCAGCCGGAACATCAGCGCGCCCGCCTGGTAGAGGGGCTGGTCGTCCACGCGGTTGTCGATGTCGAAGTTGGTCATCTTGACCGTTCCCGGCAGGTCCAGGCCGTGGTCGAACTGAAGCATGCCATCCCAATCCTGCAGGCTGCCGTAGGCCGCCATCAGCACCGGCCCCTCAATGCGGTACTCGTTGGGGAAACAGTCGTTCCACTCGGTAACGATGAGGGGTTTTCCCTCCACCGCGTCCTGGCACAGCCCGAAAATCAGCGACCCCTGGAAGGGCGAGGTGAGCTGGGAATTGTTGTTCATGGGCGCGTGGGACACGTTGATCCAGCCGCCCACGATGTTCCAGATTTGGGGATGGTCCCAATAGGCGTGGCTGTCCATGAAGTCCAGCGTGGCGTCGGACTTGATGTTGCCCAACACCGGCAGGCCCATGTTGGTCCCGGTCAAAAGCGCGTGGGGGCTGAGCTTTCGCTGGAAGGCCTTCATTTCCCCATCGGTCTTCGTGACTTCATAGAGGAGGAATTTGAGGCTCGCGTCGGCGTTCTCCGGATTTTGGGTCGGCAATAGTTTTTGCGTGTCCCAGTCGAACTTGAACCGGGTGATCTTTCCCTGGCCGCCCCAGGCGGAATAAAGCTTTTGCAGCTCGTCCCAATAAGGGTCGGGCATTTTTTGGTCCCCGAAACCACAGAAGATGGAGGATTCGTTGACGATCTCATTGCCCACGTAGGCCGGGTCGTCCTTCAAGGCCATGCCCGTATAGGGGTTCACGTGGCCGATGAGTTCCTCGGCGTACTTCTTCGTTAGCTCCATAATCTTCGGGTCGAAATGGATGACCCCCTTGGCGCCCGGTTCCAGTTCCTGGTAGGCCGCGACACCGTCCCCGGACCGGAACTTACGGTCCACCAGCCAGTCGGGATAAAAATAAATGCCGTTCTTCTTCAGGACCGCCACCAGGTAGTCGAATTTGTCCACTTGCTCGGGCTTGAGGGTCAGGGTGTTGTCGGCGTGGGGGTCGAAGAAATTATTGTCGCTCCAGCTGCACTCGGGCATGTGGAAGCGGATGATGTTCACGCCCAGCTTGGCGAGCCGCTCCGCCAGGGCGTCGGCCTGGTTGTGGCTGGGGAAATTGTTGGGGCCCACGAGGTCCGTGCCCCAAAAGCGCACCCGTGCGCCGTCGGCGAAGGTGAAATGCCCGCCCTGGGCGGACACGAAGCCGTGGGTTCCGGCGGGCTTGTCATTGAGGAAAGAAAGGTCCAGGGCCGTATCCGAAAACTTGTCAGGGGGTTGGTAGGCGTACCAATCGGAAGTATCTGAAACCTGCTGGGACTGGATGACCGTGGGGATGGGATTTCCCTGGGCGTCCAGGAGCTTCAGGGAGAGGTCATCCACCCAGGCCTTGCCCGTGCAATTGCCCAGCCCACAGTCCACGTAGGCTTGGGCGGCGCCGGTTGGCACGTTGTACTTTTTTTCATAATAAGTCCAGTCAGTGGTGCTGGTAACCTTGCAGACCGAATCCTGCCAGCCGCCCACCTGTTTGTTGTTGGCGTCCCGGAAGTCGATCCCGAGGCGGGCGGCTTCCCAGTCATGCTGGCCCACCGTGACGTTTTCGGTTTTCACCCAGCCGGAGTAAATCACGAAAGCCGGAGCCTTGTCCTGGAACGAGACATTTTGGCCCGACAGGTTCCAGGACGGCTGGTCGTTCTGGAAGGCCAGGCAATGGAGGGATTGGTGGCCAGGTCCCGCGATGCGGGCTTGGCTCCAAGCCATGTCGCCGGGAGTCTCCAAATCCGGGTTCAAAAGCCAATTCTCCGTCTTTTGGGAAACTACTGGCTTGCGGTCGGGATGGGTGGGCTGGCCCTGCGCCAAGGGCTTCAAATCGTAATCGTAAACCAGGAAGCGGAGGTCCGAAAACCATGCCTTGCCCGTGCAGTTGCCCAAGGAAATGCCCAGTGTAGCCCAGGCGGTTCCCTTGGGAACGTTGTATTGGTTGGAATAAAAATCCCAATCGTGGGTGCCTTGGATTTGGGCAATCGGCGCGGGCCAATCCCCCAGCCGGTTGCCTTGGGCGTCGTAAAACACCACGGTGATGCGGGCCACTTCCCAATCGTTCGCCCCCTTGACCACGTTCTCGGTCTTCAACCAACCCGAAACCTCAACAACGGGTGGGGCGGGTTGGGGCAGGTTGATCTTCTGGTCGCACTCCGTCCAGGTGGGCTTCGTGTTTTCTAAAGAGGCCGCGGGCTGGCTGTCGCGACCCGGTTCGGTTGTGAGGCCTCCCGTCCAGCCGCCGCTACCCTTGAAATCCCCGTTGACCGCCCAGTTCAACATCGGTTCAGCGAAGGCCGCAGGGTGGTTCACCACTGCCAGAATGAAAGTCGCCATCAGCAGTAATCTTAAGTTTTTCACAGTGTCCCCTTTAAACGGCCCTTGTATTCAAATGAACCGGTTGATTTTAATTGTATTTCAGTCAAAAATCCCTTGCCAAACGCGGGAGGGACAAAAACCCCTCCAAGCGAACCACCCTGGAGAATGGCATGAGCAAAATGAAATATGTCGGGCTGGCTTTTTTATTGTCCGCCGCTCCCCTTTCAGCCGAAATGGTCCAGGGGGGTGGATATTCTTTTTTTCTTTCCGCGCCCGTGGGTTGGGTTCTGGATAAGAGCATGGCCTCCGACGCGGAGGCGGACGCGGTTTTGTATCCCCAAGGGACGACTTATCAAAACGCCCCCTCGGTCCTTTATGTGAGTGTGGCCGACAAGGGCGATGGTTTCAAGGACCTCAACGACCTAATCCGCCAGGACGAATCTTCGGCTCGCCAGCAAAACCCACTGATCCTCATTCAAAACGGCCCCTTTCTGCAAACCCATTTAAAAAAGTCCGTCCCGCTTTTCCTTTACTTTGGTTACAAGGACGGCAGTGGCGAGGCCGTGGCCTACGTTGAGGAAGAGGATGCGGTCGTGGTATTCACCCTGACCTCCTCCAGCGAGCAAATCCTCCGCGAGGACCTGCCCGCCCTGCAGGCGGCTGTGGATTCTTATGAATTTATTGGCGAATCCGGGGAGGGTCTTGAATAGGAAGATTTTCATCCTTATTTTAACGCTGTGCTTATCCCGCCGTTTTTAAAGGCAATTCGTAGGTTTTTTCTATCTTTTCCCCCACAATTACGCTAGGATGACGCCGTCTTTGGGGCTTTTTTTGCCTAAAGATGACTAAAATTTTAAGTTAGTAGAAAGGTTGTCGCAGCATGGCACAAGGTACTGTCAAGTGGTTTAAGAACGAGAAGGGTTTTGGTTTCATTTCCCAAGACGGAGGCGAGGACGTATTCGTCCACTTCTCCGCAATTCAGTCGGATGGTTTTAAATCCCTGAACGAAGGCGACCGGGTGGAGTTTGATGTCACCCAGGGCCAAAAGGGTCTGAAGGCTGAAAACGTCCGCAAGATATAAAAGTCTTGAGGACGCCCAAAAGCTCCTGGGGAAAACCCCAGGGGCTTTTTTTATTTCACCTCATTTTATTTTAAATCTGGCTGTCGGTTGCGGACTTTTAACTGCCGGCTGTCGTTACCAATCCTTACATTTGGCCTGGATTCGCCCGTAATTTCGCATGGTGTCGATCATCCGGTTGTCCCACCGGACTTCCCTCTTGTAGTGATCGTAAAGCGGTTGGATGATGCGCGCGATCCGGGCGGCGATGATGTCCTGCCCCTCCTTAAACGAGCCGGCCGAAATCGGACGGTCTTTGGTGGGAATGCTCCGGTCCCGTCGAATGGCTTGCTTCATGAGTCCCAGGTATTTCTTTAAAACCCGGTTATTGATGGCCACATGCTGGTTTTCATGGGCCAAGATCACCCGATAGGGGCAGGAGCCTTCCGGGTACTGGCTGGAGACGTAAACGTCCATCTTGGTGTAGGAGAAGTCGATCTCCACGGAATCAGCCCAGACGCAGACCCGGTGGGTCCGGGTGTTTTCCAAGGCCCCGCATTGGTAGCTGGTATCCAAAGCTTGCTCTGCGGAGGTCAACCCCGGCTCTTGGAGGTTTCGGGAGGTGAACTTCACGCTGGTTTGAAGCCCCTCGATCTGGGCCGTGCTGAAGTTATGAAAATAATGGGGCTGGATGGGGATATTAACGACGTGGAAAATGGCTTGGCGGTTGACCGGCGGGCCTCCGGCGCATTGGGCCAAGGCGGTATTTCCCCCACTGGTTGCCAAAATTCCCGCCAAAACCAAGAGGAAAAGCCTTAGGCGTCTCATCGGGCATCTCGCAGGAAAGCTTCAACTTTTTTCTTTCCGACAAGTAATTCCCCCGCCCAGGCATAGGGGTCCAGTTCTTTCCCAGTCTTCCGTAGGGTGGAGGCCAAATAGTTGAATTGCCGCAAGGCGGGATCGGTCTGGAAAAACCACTGCCACTGGAAATTCCGGCAAGCCGTTTCCCCCAAATAGGTTCCCACGACTCCCAACCTGATGAGGGCATCCTCCTCGTTCCTGATTTCATCCAAAAGAAGGGGAAAAACACCTTGAAGCCTTTTGAGGGAATTGCCGGTGAAATCCGGCATAATTTCCATCAGATCCTCGTCGACATTTCGCACCAGGCGGGAAATCAACCGCCCCGCGTTGTTGATCTCGTTTTCTTCCGCTTTTGGTTCCGCCTGTCGTTTCCCAACGGCTTGCCGGACAAGCTCCCGGGCCCATGAACGGCGTTGCAGTATCTCCCAACCCCTTGAAAAACCCCAAAAAGTGGAAAAAACACCTAGAAAGACCGATCCGACCTCGACCAGAAAGGGGGAAAAAGCGGGAAAAAATTGAGCCGGGTATTTGTTGTTTAAAACAGGTACCAATCCCATTAGGGCGGTCAGTAAAAAATAAGGAATGGGCGAATGAAGTTTGGCGCCGGTCAAAATTCAATTCCTTCCTTGGACGGCGCCTTTTGGTCGAAATAGTGTTTTTCCTTTTTCATTTCGGTGACCAGGTCGGCCTTCTCCACCAATTCGGGCCAAACCTGGTGGCCTGTCAGTACCAGCTCGCAGCGGCGGTTCCGGTTGTAAAGGTCCACCAAATCCATCACTTCCTCCCGCGTCAACAGCCGGGTCATGACCGACGCTAAAATTTCATCCAAGACCAGGAGATCTAATCCGTCCCCATCGAGTAGTTCCCTGGCTTTCGCGAGGGCCCTTTGGGCCTCCCCCAGGTCGCCCGGCTCGTTCTTGAACCGAAAGGCCTTGGGGCCTAAGACCCTTTCCCTGCCGAAAGGAAACAATTGGAGATTGGGAAGCGAACGGAGGATTTTGCGTTCGGAATAATGCTCATTGACGCCGTCATATCCCTTGTCGAATTGGACGATGGCGACCCTTTTACTGGCGCCTAAGGCCCGGATCGCCAGGCCGATGGCGGCCGTCGTTTTTCCCTTGCCGTAGCCGTAATAAAGATGCAGGCGGTTTTCCATGGGAAACAATTTTAAGGGAAGGCGGTGCCGGAAGGTAGGGGCAAAAGACCACAGTTATAAAGTAAATTGCTTACGGGGAAATTCTTTTAGACGAGGGAACGGAGGCCCTTGCGGAGGGATGAGTCCATGTGCATAAACCTTACACCGCACCGGTTCAACCGGGACCAGACGATCTTTCCATAAACTTCCACTGGCTGGTTGTTCTGCACCTCGAAATTCATTTTGACCAGGAAATCGGGATTCAGGGACCGGCTCATTTCCAAACCAACACCCCCTTCGCTGACGTCGGAAGCGCGGGCCTCGAAAGATTCAGTTTGAACTTCGTAAATATTTCCGGATTTTGAAGGAAGGACAGGAAATATGCGAACCGGTTTTTGGAACTCTATCCGGTTGTGACGGCGTTTTTCATTGTTTGAGGTCATAAAACCGAACCTTTAGATAAGAAAATGTCTTACGGTTAACCTTAGCATTTTAACTGCAATATTTATGCCCTTAACACTTTGTTTTCTTTTATTTATCGTGCAAATTGCTTTTAAATTGACAATTTCTTGCACGCTTTTTTCAATAGAATACAATTCAGAAAAAACGCCAAAAATTGTCAGAAGTTTTGACGACTTGGGGTGGGATTCTGACGATTAAACAAACCGGGACTTTTTTAAAGATTTCCAATTAAGAGCGAACAAAAGCTTTTTTATTTTTGGTGATGTTCCTGCCCGTTCTTTCCATTAAGACAAATAAGACAATGGGCCCGGGCCCATCCATCCAAATCTATATTTCATTTGAAAAATGGGCCTGCAGTGACTTCACCTTGATTTCGCGTTTCTTCAAGGCCTCGATACCGTTGGCGGCGGCCGCGCAGGCCGAGAGCGTGGTGATACAAGGAACGTTATAGACCACCGCCGTGCGGCGGATTTGGAAGTCGTCCGACCTGGGGCCCTTCCCCGCCGGAGTGTTCATGATGAGCTGGATGCCCGCCGTTCTTGATGAGGTCCACCACGTTGGGCCGCCCCTCATGCACCTTGCGCACCACCGTCACCTCCAGGCCATTGCTGGTAAGGGCCTGGGCCGTTCCCTGGGTGGCCACCAGTTTGAACCCCATGTCGCTCAGGCGTTTGGCGATAAAAATCACTGACCGCTTGTCCTTGTTTTTCACGGATACGAAAACCGTGCCCTTGAGGGGTAGGGAAGAGTTGGCCGCCATCTGGCTCTTGGAGAAGGCCATGCCGAAATCGTTGTCGATACCCATGACTTCGCCCGTGGATTTCATTTCCGGCCCCAGGACCGTGTCCACGCCCGGGAATCGGTTGAAGGGAAATACCGATTCCTTCACGGCAATATGCTTGAGGTAGGAAACTTCCTTGACCTTCAAGCCAGCGATGGTCTTCCCCGCCATGAGCCGGGCCGCCACCTTGGCCCAGGGTGTGCCCGTGGCCTTGGAGACGAAAGGCACGGTGCGGGAGGCCCGGGGGTTCACTTCCAGCACATACACGAGGTCGTTCTTTATGGCGTATTGGACGTTCATCAGGCCCTTCACCTTGAGGGCTCAGGGCCATTTCCTTGGTGTACTTGCGGATGGTGTTGATCTGGTCTTCCCGTAGGGTATAGGGCGGAATCACGCAGGCCGAATCGCCCGAATGGATGCCCGCTTCCTCGATATGCTCCATGATGCCCGCAACTAGCACTTCCTTCCCGTCGCAGACGCAGTCCACGTCCACTTCAATGGCGTCCTCCAGGAAATGGTCGATCAGAATGGGCTTGTCCGGGGCCGCTTCCGCCGCCTTGACCACGAACTCGTCCAGGGATTCCTCGTCATAGACGATCTCCATGGCCCGGCCGCCCAGGACGTAGGAAGGGCGGACCACCACCGGATAACCCACCTTACGGGCCACGGGCTTGGCCTGCTTGACGTTCATGGCGATGCCGTTGTCCGGCTGGCGGATCTTCAGGCGCCTCAACATGGCCCCGAAGAGTTTGCGGTCCTCGGCCACGTCGATGGATTCGGGCGAGGTGCCGATGATGGGCGCCCCCGCCTTTTTCAGGGAAACCGCCAATTTCAGGGGTGTCTGGCCCCCGAACTGCACGATGACCCCCTTGGGATTTTCCCGGTCCAGGATGTTCATGACATCCTCAAAGGTCAGGGGCTCGAAATAAAGGCGGTTGGACGTGTCGTAATCGGTGGAGACGGTTTCGGGATTGTTGTTCACCATGATGACTTCATACCCGTCGGCCTTGAAGCGCGAAAGCCCCGTGCACGCAGCAATAGTCGAACTCGATGCCCTGCCCGATGCGGTTGGGCCCGCCGCCCAGGATCATGATCTTGTTTTCTTTGGTCGGCCCGGCTTCCACATCCTTCCCCGCGAAGGAGGACCGGCCCAATTCATAAGTGGAATATAGATAAGGCGTGAAGGCCTCGAACTCGGCGGCGCAAGTGTCCACCATCTTGTAAACGGGTTTTACGCCCCGCATCTTACGGTACTTGCGGATGTCCGTTTCCTTGACCCCGCAAAGGAAGGCCAGTTGGGGGTCGGAAAAGCCGTAAGCCTTGGCCCGCCGCAAAAGGTCGTCGGGCAGTTTGGTCCTCAATTTGCCGCGCTTGGCGGTTGATTTTTCCAGTTCCTTCTCCAGGTCCACGATCTCCTTCATCTCATTCAGGAACCAGGGGTCGATGGCCGAGAGCTTGTAAAGCTTGTCCACCGTCATAGTTCTGCCAAAGGGCCTGGCGCACGAAGAAATGCCGTTGCGAGGTGGGCTTGCGCAACTGGGCGTCAAGGACGTCGTGGGACAAGCCCCGGGGCTTGCGGACGCCGGTCCTCTGCCAGCGGCCTTCCTTCCATTCCCGCCCGTCGGCGCCCAGGCCGATGGTGCCAGTTTCCATGGACCGCAGGGCCTTCTGGTAGCTTTCCTTGAAGGTGCGACCGATGGACATGGTCTCGCCCACGCTCTTCATGGAGGTGTTCAGGATGTCCTCGGCGTCGGGGAATTTCTCGAAGGTGAAACGGGGGATCTTGGTGACCACGTAATCGATGGTGGGCTCGAAGGCCGCCTTGGTGTAGCGGGTGATGTCGTTGAAGATCTCGTCCAGGCTGTAGCCGACAGCCAGTTTGGCCGCGATCTTGGCGATGGGGAACCCCGTGGCCTTGGAAGCCAGGGCCGAGGAGCGGGACACCCGGGGGTTCATCTCGATGATGACCATACGGCCCGTCTTGGGGTCCACGCCGAACTGGATATTGGAGCCGCCCGTATCCACGCCGATCTCCCGGATGCAGGCGATGGAGGCGTCCCGCATGCGCTGGTATTCCTTGTCGGTGAGGGTTTGGGCCGGGGCCACCGTCACCGAATCCCCGGTGTGGATACCCATGGGGTCCATGTTCTCGATGGAGCAGATGATGACCACGTTGTCCTTGAGGTCGCGCATGACCTCCATCTCGAATTCCTTCCAGCCCATGACCGATTGCTCCACCAGGCATTGGTGGATAGGTGACAGGTCGATGCCCTTGGAGAGGATTTCCTCAAATTCCTGGCGGTTATAGGCGATGCCGCCGCCCGTGCCGCCCAAGGTAAAGGCGGGCCGGATAATGACGGGATACCCGTTGGTTTCGGCGAAGCCAATCCCCTCTTCAAGGGTCTTCACGGTTAGGGAATCAGGAAGGTCCAGGCCGATCTTGATCATGGCTTCCTTGAAAAGCTGGCGGTCTTCGGCCTTCTTGATGGCGGCTAGATTTGCGCCGATAAGTTCCACCTTGAATTCGTTCAAGGTGCCGTTCTCGGCCAGGGCCACGGCGGTATTGAGGGCCGTCTGGCCCCCCAGGGTCGGCAAAAGGGCGTCCGGACGTTCTTTTTCAATGATTTTGCGGCAAACTTCGGGGGTGATGGGTTCCACATAGGTGCGGTGGGCGAATTCCGGGTCGGTCATGATGGTGGCGGGGTTGGAGTTGATGAGGATGACCTCGTAGCCCTCTTCCTTCAGGGCCTTGCAGCCCTGGGTGCCCGAATAGTCGAACTCGCAGGCCTGCCCGATGATGATGGGCCCGGCCCCGATGACCATGATCTTTTTGATGTCAGTCCGTTTGGGCATGTTTTCCCATTTTCATTTGTTTTTCAGACCACAATTCAAGCATTCACCACTAAAAGGATTTCCAAAATTAAGAACGCCTAAAGATTTGACACAAAACATTTTTCGGCAGCGTGGGCACCTAACCGAACCACGAAAGAATCCGGATCCCCACCAAAAAAATATGTAAGAAAAAATCGATCCGTTTCTTAAATAGAACCAAGGGATATGGGACATTAATAACAAAAAAGGAATCAATCCAATGGTTAAGACCAAAATCAACCAATTCGTGAATTTCATCATTTTGAAAAACTCTTTATATTTCTTATCCATGAAGACCCATTTCAAACTAATCTCTTTGACATAAACCACCCATGAACTTGGGTTGCTTCGTCTCAAAATTCGTTCCGTGCAATGACGACTAAATCTTTAAATTCCTAACCATTCTTTTCAACCATCTCCCTGAACTGTTTAAACAAATACCTTGAATCGTGCGGGCCGGCTCCGATGGCCATGATCTTTTTGATGTCAGTGCGTTTAGGCATTTAGAACAACCCCCGTTGATCAGAACAACTTGAACCCGCATTTGCCGCAATGGACACTATGCGCGAACCCGAAAAGCCAACCCAAGCCGCCGAAGAACCGGCGGCCGCATCGGGGACATACGCTCAAGGCCATGGTCAAGAAATAGACCGCCGCCAAGGCAGCGCAGGGGGCCCAGACCTGCCAGGTCCGGATATCCATCCCCTTCCACATACAAAAACCCAGGAAAACAATGATGACCAGGGGCACCAAATGGGAGCGGTGGACCCTCCGGATAAGACGCTCCTTCATGTGCTCGACCTGGTACCGCCGCACTCCATCTTTCCTATGAAAGACCGTCTTTTGCTCGTCATCCACGGCAGCCTCCTCTTATTCGATTAGCCGTTCCGCTCGACCATCTCGCGGAATTGTTTAAAGAGATACCGCGAGTCATGCGGGCCAGGTGAAGCCTCGGGGTGGTACTGCACGCTATAAACCGGCTTTTTCTTCATGGCCATGCCCTCGGAAGTGTTGTCGCTCAAGTTGATATGGGTCGGGATCACTTCATCCTTATTCAGGCTTTCCGTCTCTACGCAGAATCCGTGGTTTTGGCTGGTGATTTCGACTTTTTGGTTGAGGG
Organism: uncultured Pseudomonadota bacterium; assembly: GCA_963770835.1. Taxonomy (GTDB): domain Bacteria; phylum Oederibacteriota; class Muellerivitia; order Muellerivitales; family Muellerivitaceae; genus JAJPJW01. The sequence goes on along the minus strand of CAVYRH010000003.1, from coordinate 160,452 downwards.
TATTCAACACCGGCTGGTTAGCCCCCCGGTGGCCGAACTTGAGTTTGTAGGTCTTGCCGCCCAAGGCTAGCCCCAGGATTTGATGCCCTAGGCAGATGCCAAAAATCGGCACACTTTTTTCGATCAGTTCCCGTACCATCTTCGCCACATAGGGTACGCCTTCCGGGTCGCCCGGACCGTTGGACAAGAACACTCCTTTGTGCCCTTTGTTCATCAGGTCTTTCACCTTGGTGGTCGCCGGGTAAACCGTCACGTCGAACCCCTCGGCCATCAGGCGGCGCAGGATGTTGTATTTAATGCCGCAATCAATTGCGGCAATTTTAATCCGTTGCTTTTCTTTGTCCTCTCTTACTGTTTGCAGTTGCATCTGTTGTTCTGCTGTCGACAGTCGACTGTCGACAGTCGACTGGTTCAAGTCGTAAGGCATCTCAGTCCACTGGTAAGGCTTGTCGCAGGTGACCTCCTTCACCAAGTCCCGTCCTTCCAGGCCAGGGCTGGCCTTGGCTTGTTTCACCAGTCGTTTCGGGTCCAGATCCTGGGTTGAAATGACACCCTTTTTAGCCCCGTGAGTGCGTAGATGGGCGGTCAAAGCGCGAGTGTCGATACCTTCGATACTAATGATATTGTTCTTTTTCAGGTACTCGCCAAGGGTTGTGGTCATGCGATAGTTGGAAGGGTGTTTGCAGTATTCCTTGACAACGAACCCGGCCAAGAAGGGCTTGCGGGATTCAACGTCCACCGGATTAACGCCGTAATTGCCGATCAAGGGGTAAGTCATGGTGACGATCTGGCCCCGGTAGGAGGGATCGGTCAGGATTTCCTGATAGCCCGTCATGGAGGTGTTGAAAACCACCTCACCAAAGGATTTACCGTCGGCGCCAAAAGCCTGGCCCTCGAACCAGGTTCCATCTTCCAGGGCTAAGATCGCCCTTTTTACCTTGTTGGACTTCATTCCAACTCCCCTATTCATTATCGGCTTGGTATTTCACTTCCCCACTCACGATCGTCGCCACCGCCCAGCCCTTAAGATTCCATCCATTGAAGGGGGTGTTCTTGCCTTTGCTTTTGAACTTCTTGGCGTCTACCTTGCGCTCGTTCTTGATGTCGAAGATCGACAAATCCGCTTCGACCCCTTCCGACAATGTTCCCTTGGGAATTCCGATAATCTTAGCCGCAGAGGTGGTCATCATTTCCACCGCCCGGGACAGGGAGATGACCCCCGGCTCCACCAGGTGGCTGTAAGTGAGGGGGAACAGGGTTTCCAGGCCCACGATCCCGAAGGCCGCCTGGTCGAACTCGCACTGCTTTTCGGTGGAGGCATGGGGGGCGTGATCGGTGCAGATGCAGTCGATGACGCCTTCCTTGATGCCTTTGCGGATGGCCGCCACGTCTTCCTCGCCCCTCAAGGGAGGGTTCATCTTGAAGTTGGCGTTGTAGTTTTTGATGGATTTGTCGGACAAAGTCCAGTAGTGGGGGCATGTCTCGGCGGTGACGTTGATTCCCTTTTTCTTGGCTTGCCGGATCAATTCCACCGACCCTGCCGTGGAGACATGGGCCGCGTGGAATTTGGCGCCGGTCATCTCCGCCAGCAGGATATTGCGGGCCACCATTACCGTTTCCGAGGCCGCCGGGATTCCCCGCAAGCCCAGGGCCGTCGAGGCTTCCCCCTCGTGCATGACACCTTCGTTGGAAAGGTGCGAATCCTCACAGTGGTCAATCACCGTCAGGTCCAGCATCTTGGCGTATTCCATGACCCGGCGCATCAACTCGGCGTTCATAATAGGCGCGCCGTCGTCGGACAGGGCCACCGCCCCGGCTTTTTTCAATTCGCCCAATTCAGCCATTTCCTGGCCCTCCCGGCGTTTGGAGATGCAACCGATGGGATAAACGTGGCAGTAGCCTTCCTTTTCCGCCTTGCTCTTGATGAAGTAAACGATAGCTTGGTCGTCGATGGGCGGGTTGGTATTGGGCATGCAGGCCACCGAAGTAACCCCCCCGGCCACCGCCGAATGAGAACCCGTGGCGATGGTTTCCTTATACTCAAACCCAGGTTCGCGGAAATGCACGTGGATATCGACCAGGCCCGGCGTCACGATCTTGCCCTTGGCGTCGATCACCTGGTCGGCCTTGATCTTCAGACCCTTTCCAACTTTCTCGATTTTGCCATCCTTGATAAAGATATCGGCTTCGCCGTCAATTTGGTTGGCCGGGTCCACCACGTGGCCGCCTTGGATCAATAGGGTTTTCATGGGTTGGCCCCTTCCTTACTTTCTCCCTGCAGCAGGTATAAGACCGCCATCCGTACAGCCACACCGTTGGTGACCTGGTCATCGATGACTGAAGCGGACCCATCGGCCACGCCTGATGAAATTTCCACCCCTCGGTTCATGGGGCCTGGATGCATGACAATGGCGTCCTTTTTGGCCCGCTTGAGCCTTTCGTTGTTCACTCCGAACGTCATGGAGTATTCACGAATGGTGGGAAAGAGGTTGTTCTTTTGCCGTTCCAACTGCAGCCGCAGCACATAGACCACGTCGGTGCCTTCCAGTGCCTTATCCAGATCGTGATAAACCGCAGCCCCCATCTTTTCGATGCCTACGGGCAAGAGGGTGGGAGGCGCACAGAGGCGAACCTTGGCCCCCAGCTTGTTCAAGGCATGGATATTCGACCGGGCCACGCGACTGTGGGTGATGTCCCCAACGATGGTGACGGTGAGTCCCTCGATCTTCCCTTTCTGCTCACGGATGGTGAAAAGGTCCAGCAAGCCCTGGGTTGGGTGCTCATGGGACCCGTCCCCCGCGTTGATGACCGAGGCCTTCGTAACAGAGGCCAGCATTTGGGGCACGCCCGAAGACTTGTGCCGCACCACCAGGGCGTCGATGGTCATGGATTCCAAGGTCTTCAGAGTGTCGATAAGGGTCTCCCCCTTGACCAGTGAGGAAGAAGCGGTTTGAACATTAAGGATGTCGGCACTCAGGCGCTTAGCCGCCAGTTCGAAGGAAATGCGGGTGCGGGTGGAGGGCTCGTGGAAGAAAAGCACCACCGTGCGACCCCTCAAGGCCGGCACTTTTTTTACCGACCGCGTGGAAACTTCTTTGAAGGAAGAGGCGGTGTCCAGGATGAGGGTGATTTCCTCAGCCGTAAGTTCTTCCAGGGTCAGGAGGTCTTTGGATTTCCAGCTCACGATTCCGCCTCCGCGATGACGACTTCGTCCTTGCCGTCGCTTTCCTTTACGTGCACGAGAACCTGCTCCTTCATCGACGAGGGGATGTTTTTGCCGACGTAATCAGCGTGGATGGGGAATTCCCGGTGGCCGCGGTCGATCAGGACGGCGTACCGGATAAAGGTGGGGCGCCCAAAATCGATGATTTGGTCGATCGCGGCCCGCGCCGAACGCCCGGTATAGAGAACGTCATCCACCAGGATGACCTTTTTCTTGTTCACGTCGAAAGGGAGTTTTGTGGGAGTGGGCGCCTTTTCGGGCTTATGGGTTCCCGCGTCGTCGCGGTAGAAAGTGATATCCATGGCCCCAAAGGGGACCTCGGAACCCTCAATATTCTTGATTTTGGCGGCCAATCGTTCGGCCAGGACATCCCCGCGGGTCTTGATACCTACCAAAACCAGGTCCTCGAGGCCTTTGTTGCGTTCAAGGATTTCGTGGGCGATCCGGGTAAGGGCCCGGTCCATGTCCCGGGATTCCATGATGACGGCTTTTATTTTTGGAGGCACAAACCACCTCCGAAAATCGAGTTAGAAGCTGGTGACAAAAAAAATCCCGAATCACCTTTTCCAGGTGTTCGGGATATGAAGGTTTCATTTGTTAGCGCGCAAACGTATTGCATCGTTTGATCCTTGGGAGCCTCTCGGGACTCCGATTAAAGGTCGAACAACTGAAGGAACTATACGTTATTCGTTTGGAACTGTCAAGAAGCGGAAGGTGGCAACTTGGCATCCAGAGCCGAAAGCAGTTCCCGGATGTTGCGCTTGTTCTGGCCCAAGTCACCCTTGCCGACGCGGGATTGGGAAATGATTTCCAACTTGGTGGTGCCGTCCAACCCTTGGACCACGTAAATGTTCACGTCGTCCACGAACCGCAAGAGAGTGGCATGGGTGGCATGGATGCGCCCCTGGTTCTCGCGGTATTCCACCACCTTCCAACGGGTCAACGACCCCAGGACCTCTTGAACCACCTCGGCCACTTCTTCCTTGGATTTGGCGTATTTCCGGGGCCTGAAAAAGGGATCGGGATTACCGGGAGTCGTGACATAAATGTTCTTCGTCAGCCAGTCTTTCAGGCTCACGGCTTACTCCTTGGATTTCGCTAAAACGTCCGGCGTGCTACCCTCCATCACCGTCCGGATTTTCAGGGCATGGCCGGTCAACCGGGAGAGGGCTTCCTCCATCTTGTCCGATTGTCCCGTTAAGCCGCGGGTGGATGCAACCCCTTCCCCGAATACTTGGATAACCTGGTCCGCGTCCTTGGCTAACCGCAGTGAAGAAAGCAAGGCCATCAGCCCCTCGAAATTAACCACCATTAGCCGGAGGGATTTGAGGCCTTCCATCCATTGGGAGTTTTGAAGGCAGGCCGTGTAATGGCCGGGGTTGGAAAAATAAAGGAATCCCCCCGTCGCCGGGTTTTGGTTCAGGGCCTTGTTAAGCCGGGCTAAAGCCATCTTCATCCGTTCGTCCGAAAGGGCTTCCCCAACCTCAACTTCCAGGCAGGGCATCTCTCCCAAGGGGGTTTTCAAAGAAACAAGGGTAGGCTCCTCAACCCGGAAGTCCCCTGGGTCCAGGTAAATTCCCACAATGTCCGGCAGCCTTTTTTTCAAATCAGTGGGCTTAAAAGACACATCGAGGGATTCCCGCACCAGTTTCAGGTTTTTGATACCTTGGGGCAGGCGGCCTGCCTCCAGGCGCAGTTCCAAAAGCTCGTTTTGGGCCGTCCCCAACGGCTGTTCCGCCGTTTGGGCGAAATGTTCCATTTTCTTTTGGGCTTCGGCCATCCATTGCTCGGCCAGCCGCAGGGCAGGCTGGACGTCCTTGATTGGCCTATGGGCTTTCTGGGAACGGCTGATGCGGGAAAAACTGTAGACTCCCACCGTCCAGACGAATAACCCCGCCGCCGCAAGGCCTATCAAAAAATAAGGATTCAAGGGTTCCTCCAGTAAAGGACGCCCATTATAACGGCGGCCTTCAAAAAAAGCGGGGTACCGGTCATGCTGTCCATGAATTAGGTCGCCACCGTGGATAAGGTTTAATTACAGAATTTCCTTTAGCTTTTCGGCGGGGCGGGCCAGGATGGCCTTGCTTCCTTTTTCCACAATGGGCCTTTGCATTAGATCGGGGTGCTTGACCATGAGCTGGATGGCCTCATCGTCAGAAACCTCTTTCTCGGCCAGCTTTAGCTTTTTATAAATTTCTTCCTTTTTGCGGAACAGCTCCGAAGCCTTGATTCCCATCTTTTTGACCAATTCTTTCAATTTCGCTTCGGACAACGGCTCGATGTAATAATTTACAGCTTCCATTTCCACGCCGCTTTCCTTAAGGGCCTGGTAAACCTGCCGGCAGGTGGTGCAGGTGGGTTTTTGGTAGACGGTGATTTTCATTCTCTTACTCTCCTGACATGGGATAACACCTTATAGGTGATTCGTCAGGCCATTTCCATCACTTCGAGGGAAAGGGATCGGAAAAAGAGAAATCGAGTAGCTTTAACCCAGCTTGGAAATGGCGGTTAAAAGCTCTTTGGAAGCAAAGGGTTTTTCAAGCAGCGGATTGGGCATGGACTTTAGGAAATCCCTTGCTCTTGTGGTAAAAATGCCACCCGTCACGAAGACTATGCGTTTTTCCAAACCGGGATATTTCAGGCAAATGTTTTTATAGAGGTCGATCCCGTCCATGTCCGCCATGTTGATGTCACTGATAATGGCATCGAATCCAGGCTTTTCTCTTTCCAGGATGCCCAGGGCGTCCAGTCCCGAAAGAGCGAAAAAAACCTCATGTTGTTTTTTCAACATCCGGCCGAAAGTGTCGACATTCGCGGGTTCATCATCTACCACCAGGATCTTTTTATGGACTTTTGGAGGCGTTGCCACGATCTCCGGGCCCTGAACGGGCCCGTTTTCTTTCACGGACGGTAAAAGAATGGTGAAAGTGCTGCCCTGACCCACTGGGCTTTGAACCAGGATTTGACCCCCAAATTCATGGATGATTTGGTGGCAAATCGAGAGGCCTAATCCCGTCCCGACGCCTACCGGCTTGGTCGTGAAAAAAGGATCGAAAATCTTCTTGAGGTTTTTTTCCGGAATCCCCTGGCCCGTATCCTGGATTTCCACAAAAACGTTTTCGTCTTTTTTCCCCGTCCTAATGCGGATTCGGTTGCGTTCCAGTTGATTGGATTCAATAGCCTGGGCCGCGTTCATGAGCAGGTTGATGAGGACCTGCTGAAGTTTGCCCGGATTGACCTTCACAAGGGGCGATTTCACGTCGTAAGCTTTCTCCAGCTTCGCTTTGTACTTAATCTCGTGAAAAACCATATTGATCGACGAATCCATCAGTTGATTGACGTTAACTTCGGCTGCTCCGTCACCACCCGAATGCATGAAAGTTCTCAAGCTTCGGGCGATATCTCGGATTCTTCCGATTCCGCCGTCGGTTTCCTTGGTTTCATCCTCCAGTTCGTTCAAAAGATGGAAGGCCGTTGAATCCATCTGGTCTTTTCGGATTAAGTGGTTCCTTAATTCACCCAGCTGCTCTTTAACCGCAACAAGGTTGGCGATCACGAAGGTCAGGGGATTATTGATTTCATGGGCAACACCCGCGGCTAACGTCCCCACCGTAGCTAACTTGTCATTGAGAAGGGCTTGCCGCTCCGTTTTGCTCCGTAATTCCTCCGCTTCCTTACGTTCAGTGATATCCTGCGTCGTGCCGATCAGTTTGATGGGGATACCATCCGCGTCGCGAATGACTTCGCACCTACTGCGCACCCATCGCACATCTCCGTCAGGGCGCACAACGCGGAAATCCAGGTCAAAACCTTTCCCTTCATGAATGGCTTTAGTGTTGTTTTTCTCAAGTGCTTCAATGTCATCCGGGTGAACCCTGGAAAAAAAGCTTTCTGTTCGGCCATCAAACTTCGCCGGATCAATACCAAAAATTTCGCAACACTCTTCGGACCAAATAGCCTTGCCACCCTTTTTAAGTTCCGCGACCCAAGTTCCGACATGGCCAGCTCGTTGGGCGCTTTCGAGGAGGAAATGGCTTTCCCTTAATTCTTCTTGTGACTTCTTTCGTTCCGAAATATCCCTTCCGATCGCGATAACGGCCTTTTGGCCCCTAAATGTTATGGAAACACTTGATACTTCAACATCGATGGTACTGCCGTCTTTCTTAAGCCATTTATACTCACGGAGAAAATTCTTCCCTTCCCGCTCATAAACTTGGCCGATTCTTTCAGAAAGGATGGAGCGGTAATCGGGATGGACCTTAACCAATGGTGGTTTCCCGATTAATTCATCACTTTTTTCATATCCAAGCATTTGAATTAAATTTTGGTTTACAAAGAGGATTTGATTCGGGTACTCCACCGCAACCGCATCGGGCATTAGTTCCAGGATCGCTTTCAGGTTTTCCTCGGATTGTTGCAGGGCATCCTGCGCTTTTCTACGGATGGAAATGTCCTTGGCCACCACCATGATCGCCGGTATGCCCCTATAAATAACCCCGACTTCCTCCGCCTCAATGGGCACAGCCCGTCCGTCCTTTCCGACTATCACCAATTCGACACTCGTAGCCCCGGGATCACCGTTCAGGACCCTGGCAATTCTTCGCTTGATCAGTTCATGAAAATCCGGGTGAACCAATTGAAGTGGGGATTCACCGATAAGCTCTTCCGGACGCTCACAACCGGCCAATCTAAGCCAGCTGGGATTGACGTAAATGATCTTCCCGCCCCGTTCAATCATGATACTAACCGGCAGCAATTCAACGAGGGCCCGGAAATTCGAGTCGGTGTGGGTGAGGGCTTTGATAATGTCGGTCTTTAAGTCGATGAGGGATGGTTCTTCAAGATCATTTGTGATTGGATCGTTCATTGGGCCCCTTTGAATCATGGTGGTTCCATGAAGGACGGAGAGGGGCTGTCAGGCGCCGGGACGAAAAAGGTTCCGTCAATCATGCTCTTGACAACAATTATTAAACTATTCGTTAAATACTAAATATGATTAATGTCACAAAAGGTGCGATTGGGCGTGTCTCTTTCCGGCCATGGATGGCTCGACGGTCGCGGCGATTTTAGCCATTATTTCAACGGTTTCCACGGGGTATTCCCCGATGGCGGTTTCCTCCGAAAGCATGACGGCCGTGGTCCCGTCCAGGATGGCGTTGGCCACGTCGCTCACTTCGGCCCGGGTTGGCCGGACGTTGTGGACCATGGATTCCAGCATCTGGGTGGCGGTGATAACGGGAACGCCCCTTTGAAGGCCCTTTCGAATGATCTTTTTTTGCACCAAGGGCACTTCCTCCAGTGGAATTTGGACCCCTAGGTCGCCCCTCGCCACCATGACCATGTCGGTGACCTTGAGAATCCGGTCCAAATTTTGGACGGCCTCGGCCCGCTCGATCTTGGCGACGGTGTGGATTTTCTTTCCCTTTTCACGGGCATAGGCTTTGACCTTCAAAATATCCTCGGCCCTCTCAATGAAGGAAACCCCAAAGAGATCAATTCCGTGTTCCATGCCGAAATCCACAAAGCGAAGATCTTCGGCGGTAACCGGTTCTACCATAAGTTTGCCGTCCGGAATGTTTAAGCCCTTATATGAAAGGAGGCTTCCACCCACCAAAACCTCGCATTTCACGGCGGAATGACGGATTTCATCCACCCGCATCTGGATGAAACCATCATTCAAATAAATAAGGGACCCCTTTTTGACGCTTTGGGACAATTGGGGATAATCCACTGGAATGCTGTCGTGGAAAACCCCCATAAGCTTCCGGCCGTTCAGCCAGACGACATGGCCCTTCCGCAAATCTAAGGGCTCGTGTTTAAGTTTGCCCACGCGGATTTTTGGGCCAGGCAGGTCGATGAGGATGGGGCACTCCAGACCCTCTTGGGCCGCAACTTCGCGGATATGCTTTATGTCCGCGGCATGCTGCCACAGGGTGCCGTGGGCGAAATTGAGCCGGGCCATTCCCATGCCCGCCCGCATGAGTTCGGCGAGCTTCTGCTCCGACCGCGACGCGGGCCCGATGGTACAGACGATTTTGGTTTTAATGTGTTTATGTTTCATTTTTTCTTTTGCACCGGGTAGCCCAACTGGTTCAAAAACTTTTCGTCCTTGCGCCAGTCCTTCAATACCTTTATCCAGAGTTCGAGGAAGACCTTTTGGTCGAGGAGCTTTTCGATTTCCTGCCGGGCGGCGGAGCCAATGGCCTTGAGTTGTTGCCCCTTGGCGCCGATCAGGATACCCTTCTGGCTGTCCTTTTCCACGTAAATTGTGGCTTGGATGACCACCGGTTGGGGCCATTCTTTTTCCTCGAATTTCTCGATGACCACCGCAACACCGTAGGGGATTTCCTGTTTTAGCTGGAGAAAACATTGTTCCCTCACCATCTCAGCGGCCAATTCCCTCATCGTTTTATTCGTCAGGTCTTCTTCCGGAAAAAGGGGAGGCTGGCGGGGCAGGAATTTTTGGAGTTGGGCGATGACTTCAGGAAGTCCTTTTCTGGTCAATGCGGAAGTCCTGAACAAAAGCCAGTCCTTCCCTATTTCCGCCTTAATCTTTCCGGAGAGTTCCTGGACTCGGCCTTCAGGCACCTGGTCGATTTTATTAAGCAGGCAAAGCACGGGATTCTTGAATTTTTTCAGCCATTCGGCCACCAGGTAATCTTCTTCCATCAGGCCGTCCTTGGCGTCCACGAGAAAAAGGGCCGCGTCGGACCCCTCCAAAACATCCTCCACCTCATGGAGCATGAAATGGGACAGTTTGTTCTTCGGCTGGTGGATACCCGGCGTGTCGTAAAGGACGATCTGGGATATCGGGTCCTGGAAAATACCCGCCATGGAGCCGCGGGTAGTCTGGGGCCGGGGCGAAACGATGGCGATTTTTTGCTTCAGGACTGAGTTGAGGAAGGTGGATTTGCCTACGTTGGGCCGGCCCAGGATAGCTACGGAGCCGCAAATCAAATCGCTCATGCCGCCTCGAGTTTACGGGCGATATCGAAAATTCGTTCTTCCCCCACCCCGAACTTCTTGATCATTTCCTTGGGAAAATCCAGCACACAAGTCTTCAGGGGGTCGTGGCCGTCGGAGCCGACCGAAAATTTCACTCCAGCGTCCACCGCCTTCTTCATAAGCCGGTCATAGGGCGTCAGCCATCGGTTGGAAATCTCCATTGCGACGTTATACATCAGGAGGGTGTTAATCAACTCTTCTTCCCACCATTCAGGAAAATGTTCCTCTGGTTTCCCCAAGGCTAAGGGCGGCAGCATGGTGCAATGGCCCAGGATGGAGTAATTTTGCCCGCTGAACTCCTTTTTCAGGACTTCCAAATGGGTCTTGAAGAAAAGGTCCCAGTCCTTGATCTGCTGGCTTGGGTTGTAATCCGGCAGGCCGCCCTTAAGGTATTTGATCAGGGGGCTGAAACCGATACGCATCCCGTGAAGTTCGAGGCCATGAATGCTCCCGATCATGTAGTCGAACTTGCGTCGGACTTCTTCTTGGACCATGAAACTCCGGCCCAGGTCCATTTCAAATCCCCTGGCCACCGGGTACTGGGAAAGGAAGTCGGCATAGGCCAACAACCGGTCGTTGGAGTTAAGGTACTCCCCCATACCCGTATGGTCGGACAGCCCCACCCGAACGCCTTCTTCCTTGGCCCTTTGCAGGATTTCCTCAATGCTTTGGCGCCCGTCCGACCATTCGGCGGTGTGATTGTGGCAGTCCAGGTAACTCACGACGGTTTCTCCACATTGGCATCGGTTGTTTCCGCGGGAGAGTCGGCAGACAGCCCCGCCACCGGAGCCTCAACAGGCGCTGATTTCGTTTTTTTTCTGCGGGGTTTTGAAACAACCGGCGCTGCTTCGGCAGGCGGTGGAATCAAAGGCGTCCTTCGTTTGACGGCCCTCACTTTGATCACGTTGGTTTCACTGGCGTCCAATATCTTGAAAGACGCTTCCCTGTCCTCAATCACGCGGTTCTTGCGGGGCAGTTTCCCGGACACCTCGATCAAGTAACCGCCTAGGCTGGCCACTTCCCCCTTGGGGGAAAGATGGATTCCCATGGCTTCGTTGACTTCATCCAATGCCACGTCGGCCTCGATCACCCAGGAGCCGTCCGCCTGCTTGGCGATGGCCTTTTCCTCCTCCGCCTCATGCTCGTCCTTGATTTCGCCGACGATCTCCTCCACCAGGTCCTCCATCGTCACCAAGCCCGCCGTCCCGCCGTATTCATCCACCACGATGGCGATGTGGAACCGGCCCCTCCGGAATTCCCTCAAAAGGACGTCCACCCGCATGGTTTCCGGCACGAAATAAGGCTTCCGCAAAAGGTCCTGGATCACGATCAGCTCATGGTTCTTCCAAATGGAAAGCAGGTCCCGGGTATGGACGATTCCCACGACCTTATCCATGCTTCCCTTGTAAACCGGCACACGGGAATAGCCGTTTTGGACTATCTGGTCCAGCAGGTTGTCGAAGGGGGTGGCAATATCAACGCAAAACATTTCGGTCCGGGGAATCATGACCTGCCTCACCTGGGTATCGGAGAACTTGAAGATGGAATGGATCATCTTCTGTTCCTCGTCCTGGATGGTGCCGGCCTTGTGCCCCATTTCGATGAGCTGTTTGACGTCCTCTTCCGTGACCTGGACCATGGAAGCCTGGCCCAACCGGGGCAGCATCAGGGATACGAATTTGCCGAAAGCCCATGTAATAGGGGTTAAAAGGCGGTCGAAAAGGTAAATCGGAATGATGAGCCAATTGCCCATCAGGGTGGAATGACTGCGGGCGGTGACCTTCGGGATGGCCTCCCCGAAGACCACGAGGATGAAAATGACCGAGGCGGAGGCCACGGTTCCCGCCATCGCCCGGCTGAAATGGTGGATATCAGCGAACGCAATGGCCATATAGGCAACAAGGGTCGTGGCGGTGATGTTGACCGTATTGTTGCCGATCAGGATGGTCGTCAGGACGCGATTGGGATGGTCCAGCCACTCCTTGAAGGCCGCGCCCAAAAGGCCGCCTTCCTGGGCCCGCCGCTGGAGTAGGAGCCGGGGGTAGGAAAGCAGGCTGGTTTCCACCGCCGAGAAAAACATGGAGGTCAGCACGAGGGTTCCCAAAATGATCAAATGGGATAAAAGGTAAGTATCCAAAAAAATCCTTAGTTCTTAGTTTTGAGACCTGAGTTTTGAGTTAAGGTGAGTTTTTGTCCCACAACTCATTAAAGATGTTAATGAATTGTGGGACTATACCGATCTCTTTAAAGTCTGTTTTTTCAGAAGATCGGCATGAACCGCCAGTTCAAAAACTTCCAAAACTTATAATTTAAAATTTAGAACTTAAAACTTTTAAGAAGGCGGTCTTGGAGGCTGAACATTCTCTTTTCTTCAGCTTTTGTCCCATGATCATAGCCTAAAAGGTGGAGAATTCCATGAGCGAGCAATAGGGCCAATTCCCCATGAAAATCCTTGCCTTGCTCCCTGGCCTGGCGGCGGGTTTGGGGCACGCTGATGACGACGTCCCCCAAGGCAACCGTGCGCAGCTTCCCCTTCAAAAAACCCACGCCTTCCAAGAGTGGAAAGGAAAGCACGTCCGTGGTTTTGTCTTTCTTTCGGTACAGGCGGTTTAATTTCCGGACTTCCGCATCGCCCGTCAAAACAACCGAAAGCTCGGCCCGCTTTTCGAAGGGTATGCCTTTGACGTTTTTCAAAATGAGCGCCGAAAGCCGCTTGATCCAGGCGGGCGAGACCGGCCTTGGGCTGACGCTATAACGCAGAAGGAGTTTCATAACACCTTTTCACCACCAAGACACCAAGGGCACCAAGAAAGACCGAAGGCAAAGATTCTTAAAATGCTGAAAATCCGATGTTTGATTTTTGCTTTTCTTGGTGAGCTTGGCGACCTTGGTGGTTCAAATTTTTTTATTTGCCTTTTTTTCCGCTTCGTGGTCGTGATAAGCCTCCAGGATATTCTGGACCAACCGGTGACGCACTACGTCCTTGGGGCTGAAAAGGATGAACTCAACTCCCTTTACCTTGGAGAGAATGTTTTGGACCTCGATGAGTCCCGAACTCTTTCCCAAGGGCAGGTCGATCTGGGTCACGTCCCCCGTCACCACGATCTTGGAGTTGGTGCCCATGCGGGTCAGGAACATCTTCATCTGCTCCGGACTGGTGTTTTGCGCCTCATCCAGGATGATGAAAGCGTTGGAAAGGGTCCGGCCCCGCATATAAGCCAGCGGCGCCACTTCCACCACCCGCTGTTGGAAAAGCCGCTGCAATTTCTCGTATTCCACCATGTCGTAAAGGGCGTCATAAAGCGGGCGCAGGTAGGGGTCCACCTTTTCCTGCAAATCCCCCGGCAAAAACCCAAGTTTCTCCCCCGCCTCGACCGCCGGGCGGGTCAGGATCATGCGCTCCACCTCGCTCTCACGCAAGGCGGCCACCGCCATGGCCATGGCCAGGTAGGTCTTTCCCGTGCCGGCCGGGCCGATGCCGAAGACGATGTCGCTGTTCCGGATCGCCTCCACGTATTTTTGCTGGTTGGCCGAGCGGGCGTGAATAGGCTTTTTGTGGGAGGAGATGAGGATCGTCTCGTGGATTTCCCCTTCCTCCTCCTCTTTTTTGCCTCCCTTGGTCTCGGCGACCATTTTTCGGACCGCCCCCGACGGAATGTAACCCTCGTTCCCGTTCTTCATCAGGGCTCGAAGCCGCTCGATCACCTGGCTGGCATGGGAAACCTCCAAGGGCTCCCCCGAAAGGATGATTTCGTTCCCCCGGGCCACCAGCGTCACCGCGAAGGAATCCCTCAAGAGTTTCAGGGTTTCATCTTTTTCCCCGAAAAGACGGAGGCATTCCTGATGGTCCTCCAAAGTAATCCGGCGGCTAACGGCCTGTGCCAATAGTTCCTCCAATTGAAAATAGAGTCACTTAAATCACCCCTCACCCTACCCTCTCCCGCAAGGGGCGAGGGTTTTCCCGGGTTCTTCCCCTCTCCCTTGAGGGGAGAGGGCGGGGTGAGGGTGAAATGGGTTTTCTTTGAGTAAAGACACTACCAAAAATTCGTGCCGCTGTTTTAACAGAGGCTTAACTGGACTTGTAAAAACTAAGTAAAAAAAAGCTCCCTTTTCTCATAAAGATAAGAAAAGGGAGCGGTTTGTCCATCCATAGGGGGCTCGAAGCCCCGTTTCATCTCAAAAATAATCAATCGGCAGGGTCTCGCGGGGCTTGGTATGCGGCACATACTTGGGCGTGTCAATGGCGTCCTTCCGGGCCTTTTTGATGTCCTGCTCGCTGAAATCCTGCCGGATACAAAATTCCTGTTTGGGATAGATCAAGTCCGGGTCCGTAATCTGGTCCCGGTTGGCTTTGAAGATGAGGGGCCATTCGAAGTTATCTTTATAGCCGTTGCTGGACCCTGAAATATCCCAAAGGGTATCCCCCCTGACCACGATATATTTGTTGCAGGGGTTTGCCGCAGGCGGGGCCGGGGGAGTCGTCGGCGCTTCGGTTGGAGGTGCCTGGACTTCTTCAGGCGGGGCGGGCGGGGCTTCCGGAGGAGCGGGGGGTGCTTCCGTCGTGGGGGCAGTGGCCGGCGGCTCCGGGGGTGCCTCGACTTGGGCGGGAACCGTGTTGTCGTTGGTTTGGGGCTGTTCCGGGATCTCATTGCCTTCAATGCGTTTGTTTGTCGCGCAACCGCCGGAGATGAAACCTGAGATTAAAACCGTCATCAGAAAAAACTTTTTATAATCCGTCACCGATAGCCCCTTTCGCCTCGATCCCCTAAGGCACTGAGTTTATCGAATGGGTGGTTTCAGCCACTCGCAAAAACATTATGAAAACATTTAAGGGGCCCGTCAAGGCGTACAAAAGAAGGGTAGTGACTCATTTTGAGTTGGGCAACCTTAAGGCACCCCTCACCCTACCCTCTCCCCCAAGGGGCGAGGGTTTTTATTGGTGTTTCCCCCTCTCCCTTGAGGGGAGAGGGCGGGGTGAGGGTGGAGTAACATTTTCTTTTCAAACTGATGCATTACCAAAAGGAGAACCCCTCAAACGCGAAGATTCCAGGCCCAAGGGTGGAGCCCCGCGCAAACCCGGGGCTCCACGAAGACCTAGCTTCCCTTGCCGTGCCTTCGGCACGGTTGCCTTTCATTCCCGGCCTTGGCCAGGAATGAAAGGCGGCGTCTTTAAAAGAGTTCCTCCCGGGATCGGTTCAACTGTTAAAATCAGCCGACATGATCACCTTTCATCCGGGCCAAAAATCTTTCGTGCTGAAATCTGACGGTTTCACCTACCTTTTGGGCGTTTCGCCCATGGGCGACCTCCACCATCTCTATTGGGGCCGGCCCTTCTCCCCCGCCGGATCGCAAAAGCTCATCACCGATTGGAAAAAAAGGGCCGTGGAAACGGGCCACCATATCTCACGGGAATTCCAGTTTCGGGAGTTTCCCGACTTCGGCCACAATGACTTGCGGGCCCCCGCCTACCGGGTGGAACAGGCCGATGGTTCCCGCATCAGCGAGTTTCTCTACACCTCCCACGAAATTACGGACGGCAAACCCGGTTTCGGCCCCGGCCCTTCTTCCCGTGTGGAAAACAGCGATGGGGCCCAAACCCTCAAAATCAAGCTGGTGGACAAACTTGCAAAGCAAGAGATGGAGCTTTACTACACGCTCTATCCCCATAGGGACATCTTGGTGCGCCGGGCCATCTTGAGGAACAAAGGGGCCAAACCTTTTCATATCCTCAAGTTGATGAGCGCCAGTATGGACTTGACTCCCGGCCCTTACCGCCTCATCCGTTTTCCGGGCGCCTGGGCTCACGAGCGCCGCATGGAAGAAGGGGCCTTGCAACAAGGCATTACCCGCCTGGAAAGCCGCCGGGGCATTTCCTCCCACGAAATGAATCCCTTCGCAATGGTCACCCGGGGCGAAGTGGACGAGGAAAAAGGGGAGGTTTATGGGTTCGCCCTGGCCTACAGCGGCAATTGGCTCATGGAGGCCGAGCTTTTCAGGACCGGCGGCCTCCGGCTGAACGCCGGCCTGAACGATTTTGACTTCCAATGGCGCCTAGGGCCGGGGGAAAGCCTTACGACCCCCGAATGCGTCATGACCTATTCCCCCAATGGTTTTTCCAGGCTCAGCCTTAATTACCACCGTTTCGTCCGCGAACGGGTGGTCCGGGGACACTGGGCGCAAAAGCCCCGGCCCATGCTCATCAATAACTGGGAAGCCACTTACTTCAAGTTCAACCACGACCGCATCCTCAAAATCGCAAGGGCCGGCGAGAAGGCGGGCCTCGAACTGATGGTGCTGGACGACGGCTGGTTTGGGCGGAGGGACGACGACACCACTTCCCTGGGCGACTGGACCGTCGACCGCAAGAAGCTTCCCCACGGACTAAGGGCCCTTTCCGACGACATCCACGGTTTGGGAATGAAGTTCGGCCTCTGGATCGAGCCTGAGATGGTCTCGCCCAAGAGCCTTCTTTACAAAAAACACCCCGATTGGTGCCTGCATGTGAAGGGCCGGGAACGCCGCACGGCCCGCAGCCAGCTGGTCCTGGATATGAGCCGCCCGGAAATCAGGAATTACCTGTTTGAAACTATCGGGAAAGTTCTGGAGGATGCCCGGGTGGATTATGTGAAATGGGACATGAACCGGTCCCTTTCGGAGGTGGGCAACGAAATCCTGCCGCCCTCCCGGCAAAGGGAGCTTTACCACCGCTACATGATGGGCGTTTACGAGCTCATGGACCGCTTCAACAGCCGCTTCCCCAGGGTGCTTTTCGAGGGCTGCGCGGGCGGCGGGGCCCGGTTCGACCTGGGGCTCTTGAGCTACCACCCCCAGATTTGGGCTTCCGACAACACCGACGGCCTGGACCGCCTCTTCATTCAGTACACCACCAGTTTCTGTTATCCCCCCATCGTCACCGGGGCCCACGTCTCCAGCGTGCCCAACCACCAAACCCACCGCTCCCTACCCCTCAAGTGGCGCTGCCTGGTGGCCATGTCGGGCAACTTCGGGGTGGAAGCGGACATTACGAAGTGGAAACCGGCCGAGATCAAGGAACTGGCGGATTATATCCGGCTCTATAAGGAAATCCGCCCCATCGTCCAATTCGGCGATTTCTACCGTTTAGAGAACCCTTATCAATCCAACCGCGCTTCCTGGATGTTCGTGAGCCCCGACCAAAGGGAGGCCCTGGTTTTCGTATTCCAGGTAAAACGGCCCGGAAAAAGGGAAAGGGTGGAAGGGTTAAGGTTGAAAGGGTTAAAGGCGGATCAAACCTACGGAATTCAGTGCGAAGAACTGAAATTATCCGGGAAGAGGTTGATGAAAGAAGGCTGGCTACCGAAGGAATTCAAAAACCCGAAAACTGCTTACTTCTGTGAACTGTTCAGGCTAAGTTTGGTTTGATAGTTTAGGCGTCCAAATCGCGGCGGTTTCGTCACCATAAGGAATCGCTCGCTCGGCAATATATTCGATCCCGACCCACGCGCAAATCAAGGCGTCGATCGCATCCTCATAGCGCTTAAGTCCTCCGAGGCTTTCCCCATTGGGGTGAATTTTAATTTCCTTGATAGTTGAGCCCAACAGTTTCAGTATTTTTTCCCAATTTTTTAGGATCTTTCGACGTCTTTCTTCCTGTGAGTAAGAGCGCCAATACTTCGCCGCTTTGGATACCTTGTATTTAACCCGATCTGGTTTAGGGTCGTTGAAGAGTTTCAATAATGCGGTATGGGGATAGACTTCCAAGAGAGTTTGATGTTTTCTATTTTTAGTCGCTTTTGTAGCGAGGGAGAACTTATGTTTTTCAAATTCCTTGCGCATAAGATCAGTTATTTTCCCTGGACGCTCTTCACTAGGGGAATGAACAGAGCAGTTATACTTTCCAAATTTCCTTGAAATTTGTTTATCTGCCTCACGACGGCCCCGGATGCGCTTTTTGGAGAGGGGCATATCCACAGCCACCACATTGACCTCCGCACCGCGCAGGAGTTTTTGAGACGCCTCTAATAGAGCTTCCACATTCGGCTGGCTTCCCGCCGGCTTTTGGGTCCAATCAACCGGCATCCCATTGGCAAGGGATAAGAAGCTTTCATAGCTGGGGGTGACGGCCACACACCGCCAGTTTGAACCATTGCCACGGATTAAGGCCACGCCGCTGGGTTCCTTCTCAGTCCAGGCAGCGTCGATTCCTAAAACAACGGTCATATTTTTCTCATCCTGCTTATTAGTAATAGTCGTAAATGCTTATTTAAACTGGGGTTGCTTCGTCATCAACGCCCGCCTATCCGGCGGGCATTCCTCGCAATGACAGCAATTTAAGTTTTAAGTTAGATCTTCCAATTCGATCTTGATCTTCAGTTCCTTCATCAATTCGGCGTCGATTTCGGAGGGCGAACCGGTCATCAAGTCGGTGGCTTTGGCTGTCTTCGGGAAGGCGATAACGTCCCGGATATTGGGGGCGCCGGTTAATAGCATGGCGATACGGTCCAACCCAACGGCCATGCCACCATGGGGCGGCGCGCCGTAAGTGAGGGCCTTGAGCAGGAAGCCGAAACGTTCCTGGGCTTTTTCCTTCGAAATATCCAGCAGGCTGAATATTTTGGATTGCAAAGCCGAATCATGGATACGGATCGTCCCGCTTCCCAATTCAAAACCGTTCAAAACCATGTCATAAGCCCGGGCTGTCACCTGGGTCGGGTCGCTGTCTAAAAGGGGCATGTCCTTTTCTCGGGGCGCGGTAAAGGGATGGTTCATGGAAAAAAGCCGTCCCTTCTCGTCTTTTCCGAACATCGGAAAATCCGTCACCCAGGCGAAAGCCCATTTTGTCCCCTTTTCAATCAAACCCTTCCGGCTGGCGATTTCCACCCGTAAGGCCCCCATGGAATCATTCACGATGGAAGCCTGATCAGCGCCAAAAAGAAGCAAATCCCCTTCTTCGGCCTTTAAAGCCTTGAGAAATTCAGCCTGAACCTCCGGCTGGAAGTATTTGACGATATTGGAGTCGAGCTTGCCGTCCTTCACCTTGAACCAAGCCATACCCTTTGCCCCATACTTACCGACGAAACCCGTGAGGTCCTCCAGGTCTTTGCGGGAAAATTCGGCGCAGCCCTTGGCGTTGAGCGCCTTCACGATATCGCCCCGGGCGATCACATCCTTGAACACCTTGAAGTCGGACTTGGCGGCGATGACGCTGACGTTCACCAGCGGCAGGTCGAAACGCAGGTCAGGCTTGTCGTTGCCGTAACGCTCGACCGCTTCGTCATAAGTTAAACGCTGGAATGGGATTTTCAAATCCTCGCCTAGCGCTCCCTTGAAAATGGCCTTCATCAGCCCTTCCCCCACCCGGTAGATGTCTTCCTCATCGATGAAGGACATTTCGATATCAATCTGGGTGAATTCAGGTTGGCGGTCGGCGCGGAGGTCCTCGTCCCGGAAGCACTTGGCGATTTGGAAATACTTGTCCAAGCCGGCGATCATGCAGGTCTGCTTTAATTGCTGGGGGCTCTGGGGAAGCACGAAAAACTTGCCGGGATTGACCCGGCTCGGCACCACGTACTCGCGGGAACCTTCGGGGGTGTTCTTGATGAGGATAGGGGTCTCAATTTCCAGGAAGCCCTCTTCGCTCATGTAATTGCGGGCGGCCATCGCCATCTTATGGCGGGCGATCAGCTTGTTTTTCATGGATTCCCGGCGCAGGTCAAGATACCGGTATTCCATCCGGGTTTCCTCGGCCACATCCACGTCGTCCTCAATGGGAAACACCGGGGTTTGGGATTCGTTCAAAACCTTCACTTCGGAGCAGCGGATTTCAATCTCACCGGTGGCGATCTTTGGGTTGATGGTCCCCTCAGGGCGCTTGGCCACCTCACCCTTGATCGCCAAAACCCATTCGCTGCGGATCAGGTGGGATTGCTTGTGGACCTTGTCGGCCAATTGGGGGTCGAACACGACCTGGGTCACGCCATAGCGGTCGCGCAGGTCCACGAACACCAGCCCGCCGTGGTCCCGGCGGTGGTGCACCCAGCCCATCAGGGTCACAGTCTTCCCGATGTCGGCGGCCCGAAGGTCGCCGCACTTATGTGATCTTTTCCAGCCGCCTAGCATTTCACTCATTGAAATCCCTTACCTTATCGCTGTCATTGCAAGGAGTGATCGCCGAACAGGCGATCGTTTACGACGTGGCAACCTCAGTTTTAATAAGCCTTTTCCCAAAGTCTGGAATTTTATTTAGACTGGGGTTGCTTCGTCATTTTCGCCCGGCTATTCGCCGGGCATTCCTCGCAATGACGTCAAAAATGAAAAAGGCCCCTAAAAGGAGCCGTATCATACCAAAACACAAGCTTTTGGCAAAACCTTAGATTGAAGAAGTCATTAGGTTTTCGCGGATTTTGAGCGGCGCAGTTCCTTGACCCGCCTGTCGAATTCCTTGGCGGTCTTGGCCGCCTTACGGTGAAATCCGTCCCAACCGTATTTCGCGATTTCTTCCGAAACCTCCTGCTTCCATTCCCTTACTTCCAGCACGCCTTCGGGTTCCTTGTATTTAATCTTTTTCATCGCCCATCACCTCCAAAGGCGTAACCAATTCCAAAGGATGATTATATCCCAACTTTATGTTCACGATATTTACCTTTGCCCTTCGCCCGAGGTTCGCCAAATGTTTGAAATTCCAACTCACCAAAGCATCCATCCTATGCACCGTAGCGCACGCGGCATGAAGGGCATCCGCTTTTGATTTTACCGGAAAAACCCCCAACTTAATATATTCCCCGGCCAATCTTTGCATCGCCATTGTATTCAAAAGAGGTTTCGGGGAAACTTCCGCCCAAAGTTTCATGATGTGATCCCGTCGAACCCGCGGAGCTCTTTCGATCTCCTCTTGCACTACCTCGGAATAGTAAACTTCATGCCGGCCCCAGCGAATCAGCCTAAAAAACTCCAGCGTATCCTCTCGCTTGTCGGGTGCGTCTTCCACAAAGGGAAAATTCCAAATTGTCGTGTCCAGATACAGATGAAGTCTATTCATGGGCATCAACCATTTCCGCCACGATGATCCCCCTGGATAATAAAAAAGCCCCTAAAGGGGCCTTTAAGAAGAGCCGTATGATAACACAAGAGTTGATTAATGGGATTTTTCAGATTTTTTTAAATTTTTAGAGACCTTTTAAAAATTCAGAATTATTCCAGTCTTTCCATTTTTTTGATTCAATTTCGATTTGGCCCCACATTTCGTTAACTTTCACTAAGTCTTTTTCTAATACCAATGGGCGTTCCAAGAATTCTAATTTATTAGACGGCACGACCGGAATAAAGGAAGTGATGGAAGTTTTGAAGAGATGAGAACTTAAAAAACAAACTATTTGAGTAAATAACTTTTGGGCATTAAAAATATCATTCCATAAAAGCGGATCGATTTCCACTATCTGGCGACTTTCCGGAGTCGCGGGATGTGCAAGAAATTTGTTAGAATAGATTTTTATTTTTTGAGATGTCTCAATAATCCGTTTTTTCAAATTTTCCAAAAGGCCTTTTTTAATTGAATCGTCGGGTTTTCTATCTTGGGGTTTAACACCGCCAAGAAAATCAAATTCTTCATGTCTTTTTTTACTACCCATATAATCTTCATCGGGTTGAATTATATGGGCTTCAAAATCGCCTGAATTATCTGCTGTTTTTTTAAAAAATGCTTCTTTAGCTTTTTCAATATCGTATTCACGGCCCTCTGATAAGAAAATATTTTCACGAGTAATTAAGTGAGAATGTTTAATTAAGTCGCTTAATAAAGAAATCAAAGAATGAAGCTACTCCCCGGGCTAAAGCCCGGGGTTTCAGCCTTTCAGCATACTTTGGTCATGCTGTTGCTCCCGGATATACTTGCGAATCATTTCTTCCTGCACCGTACCTATACTTTCCGCAAAATACCCGTCCGCCCAAAAACTATCGCCCCAAAGGAACTCCTGCAAAGCTGGAAATTCTTCCCTTATCTTGATACTTGTCCCACCTTTTAGAATCTGTACTACTTTGGCTACACTCACCCTTGGCTCAACCTGGATCAGCATATGCACGTGATCTCGTTGAATATTTAACTCGTGGATTTCCCATCGGTTTACTTGGGCCGCCTCTTTAAACAGCTCCTGCAGGCGGACGGCTATTTTGCTATCCAAGACTCGCTTCCGGTACTTCGGTATCCAAACGAGATGAAATTGCAGACGGTGCTTGGTGTGTGCCCCTACCCAGTATTTTGACATGACCAAAGCATGCCATATTTTATGGCCTGCGGCCCGACAAAAAACCTGTCGGGCCTCCGGGCAGCCATTCATCCCCAGGCTTAAAAGCCTGGGGTTTTCTGGCAAGTTTTATAAACATCCTTATTGGGATCATCGTCAATTGAGTAACCGTCAACCAAGCGACGAATATGTAACAATTGATTTTCAACAAAACATTCGTCAACAAATCTTGAAATCATCCCATTTAATTGAATTCTATTATTTGAGTCTCGTGGTCCTATTTTCCGACATTCGATAATAAATCTCCAAACAGCAGAATTCCATGTCATTCGAGTCATTTGATTTACTATTGAATTGGAGTCATCGCCGCAAAGGCACTTGTACCATAATTCGCGGCGCTGATTAAATTCATCAAAACTTGAAATTCTTTCGTTCATAAAAACCTCGATAACCTATTACGCCAGCTTTAAACAAAAAATTAAAACAGGCTTTCTGCCTTGGCCTAACCCTTTCGTATCCCGCAACTTAATCCTCAGGCCTCTTTTACAAAATATTCCCCGGGGTCTTTGCCATCCAAAGCCCAATCCACAAGTTCTTCGATTTCGTCTTCACCCATTTCGTTTTCAATGGCGACATTGACGACCTTTTCGACGAGGGCTTGGGTTTCCGTTAAATCTTTAGAGAATTTTTCCAGGCGAATTAGGGGTATGGATAATTCCTCAACAAACCGATAACCGCCGTTATCCATTCTTCCCTCATGGCACTTGTAGATGCTTTGCATGATCGCGTTCCTCGCGGCTTTATTGAGAAGAACCATGACCGGAAAGATTTCTTTTGCCAGGGCCGGATCTTCCCCTAACGCTATGGCCTCGTCAGTCACCGTGCTTTTTGGATCAAGCTCTAAAAGTTTTTCTATAGCGCCAAAAGTATCAATCCATGTATTGGTTCTGGTAACACGGCTCAGCATATTGAGGACCCCAATGGCCCCCCATTGATCCATATCGGAATACACGTAGGCTTGAAGCGTCGGCATACCCAATTTTTTCGCCGCTTCAAATGTATCCACACCGTCGAATACCTCAAAATCATGGTCCGGGTCAGCCGCCCGTTCCTCATCCAAAAGGGTTCGGACCATGATTTCTTTAACAAACCCCGTTAGTTTCATGGAGAGGGCCTTCCGTTCAATTTCGGCCGGTTGAAGAGGTTCGAAGGTCCAAATTAGATTTATCCGCATTCTGTCGATAGGAACTGGCTTATATTCGGGCTGTTGGTTTTTTCCCTTTTTTGGAACCGGCTTATCCGCCTCTTTGCTCCCAGAACCATAGTCCTCGGGCTTATGGCCGTCTTGAACAAAGCCCACCAGGCCCTTTACCCCTGCCTCGGTCAGCTGCTGGTCGATGGCGACCCCCAAGGTCCGCCGGACCATGTCCTTGGTTTCGGGGGGGATGGGGGGATATGGCCATAGCTTCTGGGTTTCGACCCCGGCCGCCTTCACCCCCGGCTTGAGACCTCTATCGGGGCCTAATCCGGCCAGTTGGGCGGCTGCCGACTCGGAAATGCCCTTATTTCCCTTATGGGCACGTCTAAAAATTGGTTGTAGAGACGAAGTGAAGGAGGTACAAGGAGAAAACAGCGCGTGAAAACGCTGAAAAATCCTTGAACGAGGTGCCGCAATGGGCCAAACCGGATTCTTCGACCTTCAAGACCGCTTGAAATCCCTGGATGAAATGGGGGACCCGCTGGAAGCCTTGAACCGAGTAGTGCCCTGGGAGGATTTCCGCAGTATGTTGCGCAAGGCATTACGCGATAAGGAACGCAAAAGCGAGGCGGGGCGTACCCCGTACGATGAAGTACTAATGTTCAAGGTGCTAGTTTTACAGGCCCTATACAACCTGGCGGACGAAAGGACACAATTCCATATCCAGGACCGGCTGAGTTTCATGAGGTTTTTGGGGCTGGGTATGGATAAGGATGTGCCGGATGCCAAGACCATCTGGTTATACCGCAACAAGCTGGCCCAAGGCGGCTGGATTGACCAGTTGTTCGGGAAATTCAACCGGCACCTGGATCGGGTCGGGCTGAAGGCCCAGGAAGGGCAGATCATCGATGCTTCGATAGTGGAAGTGCCCCGGCAGAGGAACACCAAAGACGAAAACGGCCAGATCAAGAAGGGGGAAACACCTCAGGAGTGGAAGGGGGATACCGATAAGATGAGGCAAAAAGACGTGGATGCGAGATGGGTGCAAAAAAACGGCGTGAATCACTACGGGTACAAGAACCATATCAACGTGGATAAGAAACACAAGCTGGTCCGGAAGTTTGAGGTGACGGCGGCTTCGGTACCCGACCGGGAGGTTTTCGAGGAGTTGTTGGACGTGGAGAACCGCAAGAAGGTGTGGGCAGACAGCGCATACCGGTCACAGAAGAAGAACAAGACCTTGAAGCGCAGGCGATATAACAACCAGATTCATTACAAGTCGAATCGGAATCATCCCATGACGGAGTTCCAGGAAAAGTTGAACAAGATGCGGTCCAAGGTTCGGGCGAGAGTCGAGCATGTGTTCGGGCACATGGAAACGGCGATGGGTGGAAACTGGTTGAGGGTGGTGGGCAAGGTGAGGGCCCGGATGAAGATAGGAATGCGGAACCTGGCTTACAACATGCAGCGATTTACGTACTTAATGGGACGAATGCGTCCGGAGGCAGTGAACGCATAGATTTTAAAGACTTTGGGGGCTAAGGAAAGGTTCTGGGAGTAGCCGAAGGGAGATTCCGGGCCAAAAATTTCCACGAACTCCTTTGGTTGAGGGTTGCAAACTGGTTTGAGGTGACCGTAAAGCCTTCAAACAGAATTTTTAGAGGTGCCCTTATTTGAATTGTACGGAATCCGTACAATCAATGCCCTGGCTTCCGGGTTCAGAAGTGGCAGAAGCCGGATGGCCCAATTAACTCTTTCCTTATCCATCTTCATTTCGTCGGCAATCTGCCTTTGGGTCATGTTTGGGTTGGCCTTTATCAGCCTCTCAATGGTGTGGTAGTCCGGCCACCAGTCCCCCCTATACCTGATTTTATTGTCCCAATAGGTGATCTTGACGGCCTCTTCCTGCGTCGGCTTCCCGACAAAGCCCTTTATGGTCTCCCACTTGAGCCTTAAGGCGGCCCGGGACCGCCCCTCCCCGGTCAGGGTCATCCAATTGAAATCCTCCAGCATCCAGGGGGTGCCATCCGCCTTAATCCGGGGGTTGTCCTGATGCAGGGCCACCCCGGGCGCCAGGGGGCCGGGGCCATTTTGGGGCTCCGCCCCTTGCCCCGGCACACCCAAAGCTTGGCCTTCGGCTTGTGCGCCTCGGGCCAGGGGGTCGGGCTTATACAGACACACCTGGATGGGATTCTGCAAACCCCTTTTGGCCATGTCATCGACCAGATCCTGGATTTGTTCGTCCGTAATGGGGGTGCCGGGGTTTTCCGGGTCGAAACGGATATTCTTGAGGGGGATTTCCTGGACGCCGGGGAACTTTTCCAGCAGGAGCGCCAAAACTTCTTCGATAGTGACTGGCATATGTAACCTCCAAATAACCAGAATTAGGGTAGTGTCTCAGTTTGAAAGCATTAACCCGTTTCACCCTCACCCCGCCCTCTCCCGTCGAGGGAGAGGGGAAACCTCACGAAAACCCTCGCCCCTTGCGGGAGAGGGAAGGGTGAGGGATGTCGAAGGCTTGTTGCGAATCAAAGCTGATGCACTACCAGAATTAGTCCTCTATTTCCTCCGATAAGCGCTTCATGATGTCGTAAAGCTCGGCCAGGGGCATTTCCCTGTCCTCACGAGTGGAAAGCTTACGGACTTTGTAGGATTTAATTCCTGCGGATTGAAAGTCGATGATGGCGTATTCGATACCGTTCTTTTGGGCCGCTTCAAGCTGTTGACCCAGCTTCTTATTGCTTTCCAAGGATGCTTCCACTTGGATTCCCTCGGACCGCAATTGTTCGGCCAGTTCCAGAATTTCTTTCTCGGGTTTGTCGTTATTGGCAATGAACACCCTGGGAGGGTGGGATTGGGTTTCCGATTTCTGCTTTTCCGCCAGGACAAGAAGAATCCGCTCAAACCCCAATGAAATCCCAACCGCTGGGGTTCCCTTCGGCCCGCCCAGCTTTTCAATGAGGCCGTCATATCGACCGCCACCTCCGATGGAAAAAGTGAAGTCCTTGCTTTCCACGTTGATCTCGAAAACCGGGCCGGTGTAGTAATCAAAGCCCCGCACTAAGAGAGGATCGAACACCACGTTGGCTTCGGGGTTCACGGCGTGCACCCTTTGGCGGATGGATTCAATGTTCAGCCAAAGTTTCTCGGTCTGGCCGATCTTGAAATGAACCGGGTCCACTTCCTTGTTCAGCGCGTTTTTGAGGAAGCCATCCACCTTATTCAAGACTTCTAAGGAGTGGCCTAAAGCTTCGATCTCTTTCCAAACTTCTTCTTTGGGTTGTTTATCCAATTTATCAAGGGCCCCGGCCACGCCAGCGACCTTGGAGGTCTCAACTCCCATTCCAATTAAGAGGTCCGGCAAGAGCCGCTTGTCGCTAATGCGGATTTTGAACTTTCCGACGTTGAGTTCCTTCAGAACCCGGTCAGTGGCTAGGAGTAGTTCAACCTCGTAGGCGTCGGAATTCCCGCCGATAATATCGATGTCGCATTGGTAGAACTCGCGGAAACGGCCCTTCTGGGGCCGGTCAGCCCGCCAGACGGGGCCGATGTGGTAACAACGAAAAGGTTTGGGAAGGTCATTCGAGTGGTTGGAATAGTAGCGGGCCAAGGGGACAGTGAGATCGAATCGGAGGCCCATATCTGGTATTTCGTTCAGTACTTCCTTTATTTCCTCATCATTCATATTTTCCGAAAACCACTTGGGTGTGACAGGATTTTCAATTTCTTCGAAAATAATTTTCTTATTTTGTACTTGCTCAGTAAACCTTTGAATAATGTCTATTGCCATTCCGCCAAAATATTTAAAAAGTTCATCCCCCCTTTTCATAATTCTAAACATCAACTTCTCATTGTCTCCCCCGCCCTTTCCCTGCAACACTTCGATGTTTTCCATCACAGGGGTATCAATGGGCTGGAATCCATAAAGCTGGTAGTGGTGTTCAATGAGGCGGATGAGCTTTTGGCGGAGGAGGGTTTCCTGGGGAAGCCAGTCGCGCATGCCTTTGGGTGGGCCGAACTTTGTATTGTCGCTCAAGTGAAAGCTCCAATTCAGTTTCGAGTTCTAAGTTATGAGTTCTGAGTTATTGACAGATTGTTTTAATCAAACATTAAAACAATTTACCTTAACTCAAAACTAAAAACTCAACACTCAAAACTTCCTATTGAACCTGGTTGTACTTCCCATCCTTGATCTGGATGACCGGCACCAGCTTATCCGCCTCGCCGTGGCCGCCGAAGGTGGTCTTGCCGCTGACCCCGTCGAAATCCCGGATGGCCATGAGGTTGCTGCGGATATCCTCCCGGTTGGAGGAAAGGTCGGCGGCCTGCAAAAGCAGGCGGGCCGCGTCAAAGGACTGGGCGGCCAGCAAATCCGGCTGTTTGGAGAACTTGTTCAGGAAATCGTCCGAGAACTTCTTGGCCGTGGCCTGCTGGCTATTCATGTAAAAACCCGTCACGAAATAGGAGCCTTCCATGTCCTTCGCTGTCTCCTGCAGGACCGTCGGGTTGTCCCAAAGATGCCCCCCCAGGAAGACCGGATTCAAGTCGTAAAAGTGGATTTGGGAGGTCAAAAGGGGAATTTCCGCCGCGTGGGCCGGAAGGTAAAGGGCCTGGTAGGTGGCGTTGCCCCGGATCAGCGCCGAAGGTTTGAAAAGGCTGTAAGGCAGTTTGCTCTGGTAGATTTTCACCAAGCTGCCGGCCTTCGGGTCCACCCAGAAAGCTTCGAAATGGACGTTGTAATCCCAGGTGGGATGGTTGGTCCAGTCGTTCTCCGGCGTGGGCTCGACGATATGGCCGGTAATGAGGATGGAAGCCTGAAGGTCCTGCGCCACCTCGTTCCATTGCTCGGCCGTGGCGGTGAGGGTGCTTCCCTTCAATTCCACCGGCAGGCGGCTCATGGACTGTTTTACCAAGTCATCGCTTCGCACGGCAACACCGGTCTGGTTTTTCAAGGCATCCCTGACGGCGGCGTCGATATCCTGGACCACCGAGGGGCAGGCGGTATTGGAAAGGCCCTCCACCATGGGCGCGTAAGCGGCCCCCGGCGTGGCGGCGGCCTCCACGCCCGAATTGTCCGAAAGGTCCTTCACCTTCAGGAAGATCTTCCCGATCTCCTTCGTAATGTTGTACTTCATCTCCTCCAGGCGGCGGGTGTTTTCCCGGGTATTGTCCTTGAACGACTCCGGGTCCTGCCCGCCCAAATCCAGGAGCTGTTGCTTGTAGTCGGTCGAGCCCTTGGGATAGGTTTCCCAGGCCGTCACCGTGTTGCCCGTGGCATCCACGGATTTCTCGAAGGCGTCGGCGAGCGTTTGCCCGTAGGAGTCGTCGGGCGACAGGATGGCGAATTTTTTAAACCCCAGGTGATCGACGGCGTAACGCGCGATGGCGCGGCCCTGCATTTCATTGGTCATGCTGTTGCTGAAAATATAAGGGCCGAAGGTGGACAATCCGTCGCGGCTGGAGGCGGGGCAGATCATGGTGATATGGTGCTCATTGGCCAATGCCGCCACGGCCGGAATATCCGGGGGGGCTACGGGCCCGATGACCGCGTCCAGGCTGTCGTCCTTGATCATGTCCTGGAGTTCGGTGACCGCCCTCATCCCCTCGCTCCCCGTATCCTTGACGACGATGGTCATGTGCCTCTTGCTTCCCCCGCCCTGGTTGGCCTGCTCCACGGCCAGGGTGATGCCGTTGAGGACCGATTCCCCGAAGGTCTTGAACGCCCCGGTGCGGGGCACCAAAACGCCGATTTTCCAGGTCTTGCCCTGGGCCTGGGTTTGCTGGGCCTGTAGCAGCAATTGGGCCGCCGCCACCGAGGGATGCTGGGGGCATTGCTGGAGGAACTGGTTCAAATGCTCGATGGCGTCGCTTTGATAGCCGCCCTGGGCCTCATGGCTGGCCAGTTGGAACAGGGCTGAGCAAAACAGGGGGGAGTCGGGATAATTCGCCACGTAGCGCTTGAGGTCGTCCAGGTTGAGGGAATAGTCCAGGATGAAGTCCATCATTTGCCGGCTTTGGCCCGCGTAACTGGAATTGGGATACCGGGTCAAAATGTTTTGGAAAGCCGCCAGGGCGGGAAGGTAATCCTGCTTGTCGTAATAAACCTGCCCCACCATGTACTGCGCCTTGTCCGGCTGGGCGGAAGCGCTGCCGATCAAAAGGATCTTTTGGTAGGTTTTGAGGGCCGAGTCCAGGTCGGTGTGGTTGTACTGGTATTGGCCGATAACAAGATAGGATTCGACGTTGCGGCGGTTAGGCTCGGACTCGCCAATGATGGAAACAGCCTGCTGGTAATCCGTATCGCTCACCGAAGTTTTTACATCCACCAGGGCTGGCGCTTGGAGGCCACCCTTGGGCTTGGCAGCGGTTACCGGAGTCACGGCGGCTTGGGGCCCTCCCCCGGGTTTAATGGCCATCCGGCCGCCGCAGCCGGCCAAGAACAACGTCAACAACAAGGCAAAAAAACTTCCACCGCCAAGACGCCAAGACGCCAAGTACGGCTTTACACTTTGGAAAACAAAACGCCAAAACCCTTGGGCAAGGAAAGCAGCCGGTTTCGCTTCATGTTTTAAAATCAAGTTTTTCTTGGCGTCTTGGCGTCTTGGCGGTAGCTGTGGTTTTGTCTGAGTCGTTAACATTTTTTAAATTCCCGTTTTTAGGATATCCAACATTTCCTGGTCCAAGGGGCCCGTTTCATTCCCACCCGACTTGGGCCAAACCCCGAAATCAAGCCACTTATAATTCCAATAGGACCAACCCATCTTCATCTCGGCCAAGAGGCTCACCACGTCCCGGGTCCAATTCAACCGGGCGGCGCGGGGGGCCTTTTCGTAAACCCCGAACTCGCCGCAATAAAGCCGGTTCCCGTTTTTGGCCAGCTCCGCCACCGGCTTCAACACGTCCCGAAGCGCTTCCAGGTTCCAGTTTTTGCTTCCCTCAAATTGGAGGATTGCCCGCGCATTGGGCGGAAGCTCTTGGGCCAGGTATTCCCGGGCCTTGGGGAGGGGCCCAGGATACAGCACTTCCTCCGAATAGGGTTTTCCATCCTGCCACCAAGGCGCCTTTTGGTGGGTCAGCAGCATCGGCAGGTAAAAATGGAAGCTGTAAACCAGGTTCGGCCCTTGGACGGCCTCGGCTAAATCCCTCAGGCGGAAAACCGAGCCCCAAAAGGTCGATTCAATCACCAGGACCCTTTTGGGATCCTCCATCCTCAAAACCCGGAAAATCATGGATGCGGCGTGGTTCCAATCCTCCGGATTCCGGGCCGTGGGTTCGTTTAAGACGTCGAACCAAAGGGGCGCTTTCGTCCGCTTGAGGGCATGGGCCAGTTCCGCCCAAGCGCCGCAAAAAGCGTTTAGATCTTCCTCGCTTTTCCACAAATTTTCAAGTTCGGGCTTGGCGAAGGAATGCCAGGGGGTTTGGTGCAAATCCAGGATCGTGAGAAGCCCGGCTTCCGCCGCCCAACCCAATGCCTTCTTTAAAAAAGCCAGCCGTTTTTTGGAAAGCGGCCCCTTCCCTTCTTTTTCAAAAAGCCATTGCCCGTCCACGGGGAGGCGGATGGAATTAAAACCCCAACCCGCGATGGTCTTGAAATCCGCTTGGGTGATGAAGCTTTGGATATGTTCGTCGCTCAGGGGCGACTGGGAAAGCCAGCCGCCTAAATTGAAGCCGACGGGGCGGATATGATCCAGGGGCATTAAATGAATTCCTTTGTTGAGGATAAATATCTTCAGCCCGGCTTCGGTTTTGAGTTCGAAGTGTTGCCCTCGTTTTCCTTATCCATATCGGCCGAAGGCCGATGAAGGTAACGAGGGTGATACAGTTTTCATTGCGGGGCCGAAGGCCCCATTAGTTTTGAAAAACTGTGTGAGTTCTGAGTTAATGAAGTTTTCCTTCTTGCCTTATACACATTAAGGCGAGAAGGAAAACTATTCCGAAACTCAAAACTCCGCGTTATCGGCCAGTGTGTCCGAACCCGCCCTCGCCCCGGTGGGTGTCGTCCACCCGTTCCACTTTGACGACTTGGGCGTGGGCCACGGGGGAAATAAGAAGCTGCGCGATGCGGTCCCCCCTTTGGAGGGTCACAGGCGCTTGGCCTAAATTGATGACCAGCACCTTCACTTCCCCACGGTAGTCGGAATCGATGGTGCCCGGTGAATTGGTCAGGGTCAGCCCCTGTTTCATGGCCAGGCCGCTTCGGGGCCTCACGCAGCCCTCAAAACCCCGGGGGATGGCCATTTTGAGGCCCGTCGGCACGACGCCCCGCTCCCCTGGCTTCAAGGTGAGGGGTTCGGGCAAGGCGGCCTTCAAATCCAGCCCCGCCGAGCCCTCGGTGGCATAAGCAGGCAGTCCCAAATCCTCACTCCCCGGCAGCACTTCTATTTCCAAAACAGGTTTTTCCATTCGGTCCTCGATTTCATCGAAGGATTGTGCCGCATTTTGATTTTTTTGGGCAAAAAAAAGACGGCACAACAGCGTTAATCCCGCGGATCATCCTAAAAAGAACAATCCATCTTACGAAACGGGTTTTATCGCCTCGGCGGTTATGTTTTCGGCTGGTGCGTCTTGGTGGGCCGTTTCACGGATTTTTTCCTTCATTTCGGTGAACATTTCAGGCGGATAACAGAAGAAAGGATATTCCCGGAAAGACAGGACTTCCCGCGGTTGCCGGACCTTCTCGATATCCAAAAGAGCATTCTCCAAAGCTTGGATCGCCTCCTTTAGGCCTTCATAAAGGACGGAATTAATCTCTTTAATTTTGTTGGAAGCCTCGACTTTATAAGTGGGGTTCTGGAGGGCGGCCAACCATTTCCCCTTGGACTCCGCCAAAACACGAAGGTAGGCATTGTTCAGGCATTTCTTGAAGGCGGGGTGCATGAAGGACGGCAGTTCCTTGACCCACGCCTCTTTTTTGGTGAAAAGGTATTCGGGATTCTTGGCTAAGGCCCTTTCCCACCAGAGGATCTTTTCCTCATGGCTCGCGACCGCCTCCAGGCCCCGGCTGCCCTCGGGGTCCACCAGGTAAGTGGCGGTAGCCACGCCGTAGGAAAGGGGTTTGAGCTTGAAATATTTGGTGAACAACATATCGCCCACTTCCTCGTAAACAGCCCCGCCGGTGCCGTGGACAAAGAAATCACAGAGGTACATGCGGCAGAAAAGGGTCTGGGGAATGGCCTTGGGCCAAACGGAAAGGTTGAGGACGCTGAGTTCCTGCTCCAAATCGCCGACCGCGAGGGAATAAGTGCCTTCCCCCCCGCCCTTGATCTTCAAGATGATGTGTTTGCCGTCGTTTTTAGCCCAGAGGGACTGCCGTTGGTTCCGGGACACCCCCCAGAAGGGGATCTCAAACCACCAATCCTCGAACTTCAGGTTCGGCATGGGGGACAAGTCATGGGTGATGCCGTATTTCTTGCGGTATTCGTTCAAGGATTGGTTGTAATCGTCGTTCAGTTCTGGCAGGTTCAGCAGCCATTGGCTGACAAAGTGGTAAAAGGGCTGAGTCCCCCAGATTTTGTGGCCCTCCAGGTAATAGCGGCGCGTGCCGCATAATTCGTCCAAGATCTTGACCATGGAAAGGTGGAAGTCGTTCCAAGTGGCTTCCTTTTTGAGCTCCTTCAGCAGCTTGTCCGCATAGGCCTTGATGTTGGTTTTAACCATGGCCGGGGCGTAAACCTCGGCGTCCTTGAGAATCTGCTCAAGGGCCGAATGGTCGGGCGCGGGAAGGAAGCAATAGGGAGTGGTCCTTTCCTGTTGTTTCAGGTCCTTGCTGGTATAAAACTCCAGGATTTTCTTGCGGGCGTGGCCGTTTTCCTCCACCTCGGGCATGTAATGGAGATGCTCCGGCACCAATCCCGTATCCGTCACCTTATGGCAGGCCACGCCTTGGACCGACTCCGCCAAAGTACTGGCGGCCAGGCATTTGGCCCAAAGGCCGGGATGGAAGAAAACCGGCTGGTGCCCGGAGAGAATCAGGGGATATTGGGTGGGAAGCTTCAACTCGGCCCGGACCTTGAGGGCCGACTGTCCCCAAAAGGTCTCCTTGACCAGCCTTTCCCGGTTGTGGAGGGCTTCTTCCTTCCACTGGGGAAGGGGCGGGTCGAAATAAAATTCGCCGTGATGTTTTGGAGTCATATCGGTCGGCGCGGTCATGGGCCAAGCCTTTAAAAGAAGTCATCGGATGACAATCGTCAGCTTCAGGCGATGTTAAGACAATCCATTTTACCCGTTATTTCCGGTTTCAAAGTAAATGATTTTAGGGTTCCACCGCCGGTGGGAGCCGGCAACCAGGCTATTTCTTTATTATTTTTGGGGAGCCGATGGCGTTGGAGGGAAGGCCGAGTTTCAAGGCTTCCCTTTCCATCACCTCTAAATAATGGCTCAAACGCTCATCCCGGTTCGCGAACTGGTTGTTGAAGTTCCGGCTGTGGTCCTTGTAAATCAGGGGGACGGCGCATTCAGTCACGGTCAACCCCGCCTTGGCCGCCTGCAGCCAGACCTGGATGGGAAAACCGTAGTTGGTTTCCGTCAGTTGAAGTTTCCTTAAAGCCTCCACACGGTAGCCCTTGAAGCCGCAAAAGCTGTCGGTGAGGTCGTACCCGGTAAGGGGGCGGAGTTTTTCGGTGATGATATGGTTCACTTCCAGGCGTTCGGGCGGGGGCGCGTCGGGGGAAAGAATCGGGTTTAAATAACGGCTCCCCGAAACAATGTCGAAATCCGCTAGTTTCTCGAGGAGACAGGGAATAAAGCCCGGCTCGTGCTGTTCATCCGCGTCCATGGTGACGCAGTGGCGGTAATCATGGGCCTTGGCGAAATCAAAACCGTCCATGAGGGATTTGCCGTACCCCGCGTTTTCCGGGTGGCGGATGATGGCCGCGACCGTCAGGCGTTCCAGGATGGAGGGGGTGGCGTCGGTGGACCCGTCATCCACGATGACCACATCGGCTTCCTTAAACTGGGAAAGCTTGCGCACAACCCTTTCCAGGGTGGCGGCTTCGTTGTAAACGGGAAGAATAACGGCGAATCTCATCGGTGGATGGTTCCTTTATTATAGTTTCAACAAACTATGAGTCTTATCGGACAATTTCAAGCCAAGCGGAATATTTACTTCCGAACACCTGTCACCCTTCAAATCCATGGAAAAATCTTATTTAGGAAGCGTCGCGATTTCAGGGGTGGGGGAAGCCTGTGCCAGATCCACAGGCACCAACTGCGTGGCGGGAGTGGGCGTAGGAATGGACTCCACGGGGGGAGGCGCCAAGGGGGCGGAGGTGGCCGCCGGGTTGTTATCGGGGGGGATAACCGCCGGGGCCGTTTGGCCGTTGCCGGCGGGTGAAGTTAAAGGGGGCATTCCATTACTATTGGGGGCCGGGTTTTCCTGCGCCTGAACCACCGGGGCTGAAGGCGGCGCATTCGGTGTGGATATCGGCGTGAGGGGTCCGGTTGGATGAAGCTTTTGGTTGAGCTTGTCCATTTCCTCTTTCTGCTTCTTGGTGAGGAGGGGCTTCCGGATGTCGATCATGTGCTGCTGGGCCTCGGGGTCGTTCGGGACAATTTCCAGGTATTTGTCCCAATGGTAGAGGGCCAGGCCCATTTCGTCGTCCCGTTCGTAAATAAGGGCGACCTGTTTGTGGGCGGGGCCCTGTTCGTCGTCGATGGATAGGATCACGAGGTATTCCCTGCGGGCATTGTCCCAGTCCCGGATGTCTTCGTAATGGTCGGCCATTTTGTAATGGGCGGATAGGCTGGCGGGGTCCAGGTCTTCCGACGCCTTGAATTGTTCAATGGCCTTTTTCTCATTCCCCATGGCGAGGTATGTATCCCCCAGCTTGGTGCGCGCGGTGGCATCCATGGGATCGGTCTGGACGGCCTGCCAATAGTAGGCCCGGGCCTCCTCATCGCGGGATTGGGCCACGAGGGAGTCCCCCAGGCGTTCATAGACATCCGCATTGTCCGGGAAGGCCCTTACCGCCAGCTTGAACTCCGGGACGGCCGCTTGGTATTGCTTTTGTTGGAAATACGCCATCCCCAAGTTGTAATGGGCTGAACCCAAACCGGGATCGGCCTGGATGGCTTTCTTCGCGAAGCGGATCGCCTCGGGAAAATCCCTCTTTTGGACAAGGACATAAGCCTTATTGGAAAGGGCCTCCGTATAGTTAGGCTGTATCTGGAGGGCCTTATTGAACTGGTCCATGGCGTCGTCGAGCATGTTTTTCTTGGCGTAAAGCTCGCCGAGATTATTGTGGGCCTCGGCGTTGTAAGGGTTCCGCTCCACGGCCTCCTGGTAATATTGGATGGCGGTTTCGGAGCGCTTTTCCTTTTCATAGACGTTGCCCTTATCCAGGTAATACTGCCCGGTTTGATCGTCGGCGAGCAAGGACAGTGGAAGTAACAAAAGAAAGGGGGTGAGCTTGAGGAAAAATTTTGCGGAAAAAGACATCCTGGCTCCTTGGAATAGTTAAGCCGGTGCAGCAGGAATTATCGATTTTAGGGGAGGGGCCATACGCCGTCAACGTACAAAAGAAGCAGGTAGTGCATCAGTTTGAGTTGTACGACCTTAAGGCACCCCTCACCCTACCCTCTCCCCCAAGGGGCGAGGGTTTTTAATGCTGTTTCCCCCTCTCCCTTGAGGGGAGAGGGCGGGGTGAGGGTGGAGTAACATTTTCTTTTCAAACTGATGCATTACCAAGAAGCACGAAGCCCTTCATTTGAATGAAGGGATCTCACTGCCCCGCCCGGCTCCAACATGATTTCAAGAAAAATCATGTTGGAGCCGATAGAGAAAGAAGTTTATGGGAAGATTTCTTAGTAAAGAATAATCCCGGTAACCGAGTGGGCCTGGATTGGCAATTGAAGGGGCTTGTCGGTCTTGAAGGTCGCCCGGTAGGGTTGGATGGTGTTAATGGGGAATGGCCCTCCGCCTCCCAAAGGCCCTTCTTCCCCGTTCCAGGAAACCTGTTTTTCGTTGAGCCCCTTGCCCGTCAAGACCCAGCCCATGAGCTTGCCCTGGGGGGTGAAGCCCGTGAAATCGAAGTTCAGGGTCTGGTTCGTATCATTCTGGTTGACGACCACCAATCCCAATTCCCCGCCTGAAAACCGGCTGGCGTAAACCTTCACGGTTGGGTCGGAGCTGTCGGCGGCGACCATTTTGTCACCGAAGGCTTGGTTGTAAAGGGCGAAGGCATAGTAAGAAGGCCTGGGCGTGGCATCGGGGACGGAATTGTCATCGGAAGCCAGGATAGCCATACTTCCACCCAATTTCTTGTCCAAGCCGTTTTTCAAATCCCAATAATTGGAGGCGACATACCCCGTCTTGATGCCCTCCCCCAATACCTCGGCGGTGAAAAGGCCGTTGATGAGCTCGATGGTTTGGGGGGGTGCGGCATTCACCAGGTTGTATTCGGTCAGGGCGACCGGAATCCCTTTCTCCGAGGGCGCGTATTTGTCCTCCATCTGGCCCGCAGCGCCAAAGGCATCCCCCATTTTATGAAGGTTCCCGAAAAGGACTTCGTTGGAGGGATTGGAGTAGGTGTCCCCCGTGAAGGGCCACATAAAATACTGGTGGAGGATGAGGTAATCCGTTTTTCCCTGCAATTGGGGCAAAAGGTCCCGCATCCACCAATGGTATCCCGTCCAGTCCCCGCCGTCGTCCGTATCCACGGCAACGGCGCCGACGTAAATATCCGGATCAACTTTCTTCATGGCCGCGACGATCACCTGCAGGTCCTTGCCGTAAACGTCCCCCGTCAACTGGGGCTTTCCGTCCATCTTGTTGCCCTCTTCCCAGGGACCATAAACCTCGTTGCCGATTTCCCAATACCGCACCTTGTACTTCATGTCGACGTTGCAATGTTTGACCCAGCTGGCGGCCAGGTCCGCCGCTTCCTTCACGCTTCCGTAGCGGGCGGCGGCGTAATTAACGGTGAAAATCGCTTCGGACCCCGTTTTGCGGCAAAAATCGATGAAGTCGTCCGTTGAGACCGCCCAGGACTGGGTCATGTTGGTGGGATCCCCGCCGTCATGGTCCTTGGTGTGCCCCTGGTAATTCCCGTCCCAGAAATAATTATCGGAGGAACTGCCGCCGGGCCAGCGCCAGAACCGGATGCCGGCTTCCTTAACTTTTTCAATACGATCCGGGTCCATGAACCAATCTTTGCCGTCCCACCAGTCGGCGTTGTTGCCGAATTGGTAGGGAGTGACGTTGTGGAGAACCTGGGTAGCGTCGATTTTCACCTGGACCTTGGAACCATAAGCGAACTTCCAGGGCTTGCCCTTGGCCGGGTAGGCCGGCGCGGCCTTGGTGAAAGTCGTGGGGGCGGCGTCATTGGTGGCCGGCCAAAGTTCAAAAGGCTTGGGGCGAAGGACGCTGGTGGCGATTGAATCGGCCCAGGATGGAGAAAAGGCCAGGAGGAATATCACAAAGGAAGCGCAAACAAGGTTATTGAACCGGCTCATGAATCGTCCCTTTCCACTGATGAGAATGAGACCGATTTTAACATCTATTCAATACAACTTCACCCAGACCTCCCCGTTTTCCACCAGGGTTAAGTAGGTCGCCAGGAAAAGATCGGGCTCGTTGGAGCAGGCTCCGGTTTGGATATTCATGCGGTAGCCATGGGCGGTGCAAAGGATGGTGTCCCCGGAACAGTTGAAGGGATACAGCCGGAAGTCCTGGTGGGGGCAATAAACGCCGGTGGCGAAAACCTTGTCTCCCCGGCGGTGAAGAAAAATGGGAAGGGGGCCGACCTCGACCTCCTTAGTTGTACCATCTACTAGACCGTCCAAATCTAGGGCTTTTTGATAGCCAACGGGGATCATAGTTTGAAGTTCGAAGTGCGAAGGTCGAAGTTATTGAAATTTTTCGGCTTTGCCGAAAAATAAAGTTCATTTGTTGTTTTCATTTATGTTTCGCCAAGCTGTTTTAGTAATGGCAGTCAGCATTTTAACCAGTTCCTCGACCATTTTAAGATATTCGCTCAAATCCGCCTTAACCACTTGTGACTCCTGGAGCAGCCGAAGCCAATAGCGTGTTTCCCTTGCCTCTTTTGAGGCAATTGTCATTTTGGAATGAAAATCCCTCCGGGTTTGGGCAGCCAAAGCTTCTTCAACATTGGCTCCAATGCTCGTTCCACTCCGAAGTAATTGCTTTGAAAGTATGTATTCATTGCCTTTTCGAAGATGGCCAAAAAACCCGATGATTTTGAGGGCAAATTTGAAACTCTTTTCTTGGACAATACTTTTGGACATCCCGGTTCTTCCTAAAGGACTTTCAACTTCGCACTTCGAACTACGAACTTCGAACTTTAAAGCTTTGAATCGTCGCCGAGAACGCTGCCTGGCGCGACTTGGGAATGGGAAGGTACATGGCACCGGCGCCCGAGGATGACCTCGTCCAGGCCAACTCCATCGCCGACCTTTACCCCATCCCACAAAACGCTTTTGGACACCGAAGTGTTTTTCCCAACACTGCATTTCTTGCCGAGAACGGCATAGGGCAGGATTCGGGCGCCCTCTCCGATAACGCACCCATCCTCCACCAAAGCCGGCCCCTTCAGGAGGACTCCCTTCCCGATCTTCACCCCTTTGCCCAAGTAAACCTTGTTCTTTCGCGTTCCGGATGCCCTTGGTATTTTGAAGGCCCCGTCCAATACATCCCAATGGGTCGTCAGGTATTTCCGCGGCGTGCCGATATCCTGCCAATAGCCCTTCCAAACAAACCCCCCGAAGCGTTCTTTGATCGTCAATAGGGCGGGAAACAAGCCCCGCTCCGAGGAATAATTTTCTCCTTCGGGGAGCAGGCGGAAAACCCGGGGTTCGAATACATAAACACCCGCGTTGATGGTGTCGGTCACCACTTCTTCCGGGGCCGGTTTTTCAAGGAAACGGGTGATTTGGCCCTGCTTGTTCAATAAAACCAAACCATAAATCGTGGGGTCTTCCACCCGGACCAGCCCCAAGGTCGCGGTGTTTTTACTTTTGTGATGGTAGGCGATCATCTTTTTCAGGGGAATATCGGTCAGGATGTCGCCGTTTAAGACGACAACCGGCGAACCCTTGGCGAATTTCTCCGCGTTTTTGACGGCGCCCCCGGTCCCCAAAGGCTCTTTTTCGACCACGTAGTGGATCTTCACTTTCAACCGGCGTCCATCGCCGTAGACCTTTTGGATATCGGTCGGCCGATAGCCCAACGAGAAAACAATTTCTTTAATGCCGGCTTTTTTCAGGAATTCAATTTGATAGGTAAGAAACGGCACGCCGCACAGCGGCACGATATTCTTGGGAAGGTGGTCGGTCAGTGGCCGCATGCGGGTACCCTGCCCGCCGACAAGGATGATAGCTTTCATTTAATCTCCATTAATAAACAAAATTGCTGTCATTGCGAGGAACGAACTTTGTGATGAAGCAACCTCAGTTCATGTGTGGTTTTTGCCGGTTGCCTTGTAAAAAGCGTATTTAAACTTGGGTTGCTTCGTCGTAATCGACCGCTTATCCAGCGGTCACTCCTCGCAATGACAGTTTAACTTTTTTTATAATAGCTGATAGTTTCTTCCAAACCCTTTTTCAAATCGAACTGCGGTTCCCACTTCAAAAGTTTCTTCGCTTTAGACGCATCCAAAACACTCTTTTGCAGGTCCCCCAGGCGGGCCACTATCCTTTTGGGAGGCTGTTGGTAACCCGTAGCTTTCGCCAGGATCTCAAAAAGCTGGTTGGTCGTGGTTCCCACGCCTGTTCCGATGTTGAAAACGTCATTGTGGGGGTAATCCAAAGCCAGCATGCTGGCCCGTGCCACGTCCTTGACGTACACATAATCCCGGACGTTGTAGCCGTCCCCGAAAATGACAAAGTCCCCGCCGTGGAGCATGCAATGGGTGAAGATCGCCACCACACCCCCTTCCCCCAGGGCGTCCTGCCGGGGGCCATAGACGTTGGCATAGCGCAAGATGACATATTCCAATCCGAAGTTCTGGGCGAAAACATCCGTGTAAAGCTCCACAGAATACTTGCTGGCCCCATAAACCGAAAAGGGCCTTGAAGAATGGGTCTCAGGGAAAGGTTCTTTCTGCATTTCGCCGTATTGGGCGCCGCCAGAGGACGCATAGATGACCTTTTTGACGCCCGCCCTGCGGCAGAGGTCCAAGAGCAGCACCGATCCCAACACGTTCACTTTGACGTCGAAATAAGGGTCTTCCAAGGAGGCTTTGACCTTGATTTGGGCCGCGTGGTGGTTGACGACCTCGATATGTTCGTCCTGCATCAAGTGTTGAAGCTTATCGTCGAGGATGTCCATCTGGTAGAACTTGGCTTTTGGGTTTAGGTTTTCTTTTTTGCCCGTGGAAAGGTCATCGACGATCACCACCTGGTGGCCCGCTTCCAAATAAGCGTCCACCACGTGGCTGCCGATGAACCCCGCCCCGCCAGTTACAAGAATTTTCATTTAAATCAATTCCCCATTCCGTACGACCTGTCCCCCGAAGCTTTAGCGTAGGGGGATTTGCGAAAGATCAAATTTGATTTATTTAGAGCCTAGCCCCTTTCGTAGTGGACATTTGTTAGACCACCTTATTTCAGTGTTTCATTTCCATTTCAAAGGAAACGCCACAATGAGAACAATGCTTTATTTTTTCTGATTTCCAACCAATATACCGATGAAAAGAATAATCAATAAATGCTTTGCATTTCGGGCAATGAGCGGCATTCCACAGAAAAATAATCGAACCCATGAAAACGAATAATCCCAAAACAGTGATCCATGGCATTAAACCGTAATGCCCACCACCAATTAACACTCCCAATGCTGCTATTCCTATTCCAATAAACATGAATAAGCGTTGCAAGAATATTTGTTTTCTTAATCTTTCCTGAAATATCATCGCCTTCTCCTAATTTTGAACGCTCCCCGCGTCGGACTCGAACCCGCCTTACCTGCCGACTGTCGACTGCGAACTGCCACCTGCCCTAATAAGCATGCTCATGTTCCAAAATATCCAAAACCGTCCTTAAGATAATCTTGATATCAAACAAAAGACTCCAATTCTCGATGTAGTAAATATCGTATTTGATCCGCTCTTCCAAGGAAGTATTGCCCCTGAAACCGTTCACTTGGGCCCAACCAGTAATGCCGGATTTCACCTGGTGCCGCTCGAAATAGCGCGGAATTTCCTTCTGGAACTTCTCCACCAGTCCCGGCACCTCAGGGCGGGGGCCTACCAGGCTCATGCGGCCCGTTACTACATTCAAAAGCTGGGGCAGTTCGTCCAGGCTGGTTTTACGGAGAAAGGCCCCCAAGGGGGTCACCCGAGGGTCGTTTTTGGCCGTAAAGGCCACGGTTTCCGTGCCCACTCTCATGGTGCGGAACTTTCTCATATGGAAAACCCGCCCATCCCTCCCCACCCTTTTCTGGTGGAACAAAATGGGGCCGGGCGAGGAAAGTTTGACGCCGATGGCAACGAGAATCCAAACCGGGCTTAACAGCAGGATTCCTACCAATGCGAACAAAAAATCAAATGTCCGCTTGATGGCGCGGTTGTGCCACGAACTCAGAGGCGCTTCCTTCATTTCGAAGATGGGCATATCCAATAGGACGTCGCTTTCCAGGGGGCTGGTGATGAGGCCGAACAAGTCCGAGACAATCTTGTACTTCACCCGCGTGTCCTGCAGGGAGACCAGCATGGGAATGAGCTGCCCGTGGGCGGAAGCCGGAAGGGCGAAGATCACCTCATCGGGGCCGTGCTTTTTGAGGAGAGGGATGAACTGGGCCAGGGTTCCCACAATCTTGAATCCTTCAATCTCCCCGGAAGACTTACCCTCCGAAACGATACCGATGATCCGGTAACCTAATCCCGGATTATGTTTGATGCGCTGGATCAAAATCCTGGCCGTTTCACCCGCGCCGACCACGAATATGCGGGTGACGCCAAATCCCCTTCGGCGAAGGATGATTTGAAAGCGCCTTAAGAGAATCCTTTCCAACCAAACGCCGACGACCACCAAAACCGCCGAAAAACCGATCACCAACCGGGAGAAAGCGAAAAACTTCGCGAGAAAAGTGGACGCCGAAATAAGGACCGAGGAAATAATGACGGATTGGATAACTTTAGAAAGCTCGTCGACCCCCGAAATGCCGCGCCGTTTGCGGTACAGGCCGATGTATTTGAAAATGACCAGGTTGACGACGACGAAAAAAAGAATGAAGGACCGGTAATGGGGATAGGTGGCGCCCCCCCGGTTTTCAGGAGCCCCGAATTGAACCTGATCCAGTTGGCCAAAAGGAAGGAACTGGCGACAACCAAGCCGTCACCGATGAAACTGACGGCTGAAAAAACAGAGGGGATTCTTGGTTTCATAAATTCCCTAAAAAGCCGGAAGGGCTGATTTTCAGGCCAAGCACCGTTCGATTATAGCCGCCATTCCCCGCCTGTCGACCGTGACGGGCTTCCTTAAAAGCGGTCATTGCCGGGGATGGTGGGTATCCCAAAAAGCTTCCGGAAATAGACTTGGCTGCGAAACAGGAACTTGGCGTCAACGGGGGCGGCGATGACCTCTGCCTCCCGGCCATACAGCCGGTGGACTAGGCCCTTCATTTCCTCCGAGACCACCAGAAAATGGGTCACCCCTTCGTTGGATTGGAGGTCGCATTTGCGCAGGTAATCCCGGAAAAGGCTCTCTTCCCAACGGGGAAAAATCCCGATACCGTTTTCTCCGCCCTCTTCCCATATCTTTCCCGGAAGGCCCAAGCAGTAATGGATGTGCAGGGCTTTTTGGGGGGGCCGCACCCATTTGGCGCAGGCCGAGCCGGTGGAAACAATCAGGTCATAGGGGGAGAGATCGAACCCCCTCATCATTCCCCAAAAAAGGGGTAGATAGTAGGGAAAGAACGTCTTTCCGAAAGGCAGCCGTTGCAGTCGAGAGGCCGTCAAATGCCGGTTCCGGAACCGGTCGCCGAACTGTTCCGGCCGGTAAACCAGGATGAAAATCTCCGCATCGGGAAAAAGCTCCATCATCGCGAAAAGAACTTTCTCCTTTTCACCCGATTCCACCAGCCAATCATGCACCAAGGCAATTCTCAAAAACCCCTCCCCTGGGGAAACCCGAAGGGGAGTTTAACCCCTGAAATTGCGATTTTCCAAAAAAATCCATTCATAGGCCGTACTTTACTCAAACCAAATTTCATTTATTTATGTTATGGAGACCGGTATAGTCCCCCAAAAACCAAGGATAAAACTTAATGAATTTTGGGACACGGACGTTCATTTATGGCTAAATGGCTGGGTTGGCTGATCCACTTTTTTTCCGGGGACCATCATGAAGGGCAACAAGAACTTTAGGAAAATTGATTACTACTTGGGTGTTCCCCTGGTCCTGATGGCCGGCCTTTTTTGCCGGCTGCTGGACCTGGTCACCCGCCCCGCTCGAAAACCCCTTTCGCCGGGTGACCGAATTCTGGTCGTCAAGCTTTCCGCCTTGGGCGACACCCTCCTCCTCCTTCCCCTCTTGAAAACCCTGCATCAAAAGGTCGGCAAAGAGGGCCGCCTCGTCATGTTGGCCACTTCGATCAACCGGGCCGCCGTGGAAAAAACTCCCTATGTGGACGAAGTCTTTTTCTTGGATTTCGGGCTTTTCCTCAAAAACCCCCTGGCCTTTTGGCGCTTCCTGCGACGCCTGCGGGCCTTCAAGCCCTCCCTTTCCCTGGATTTCGACCAGTGGCTTCGCATTTCACCTT
Source organism: uncultured Pseudomonadota bacterium (assembly GCA_963770835.1). GTDB lineage: Bacteria > Oederibacteriota > Muellerivitia > Muellerivitales > Muellerivitaceae > JAJPJW01. The sequence continues at coordinate 116,092 of CAVYRH010000003.1, read as the reverse complement.
TGCTTTGTTTTCTCTCCGGTGCTCCGCGCCGTTTGGGATTCAAAACTCCGGGGCAATACCGCCATTTTCTTTATTCCCAAACCTCCCCGAATGGAAAAGGGTCGCATGAAGCGGAGCAATTCGCCTCCCTGGCCGCCTTAGCGGGCGTTGAACCTTCCACCATCGAAAACTTCAACGGTTTCCTGGAGAAGGAAGGGCTTTACCGGGGAAACCAGCCCGTCCCACCCCGCAAAGAGGGGACTTTCCGCGTTCACTTTCATCCTGGTTGCGGGGCCTCCGGATGGCAACGGGAATGGCCGGTGGAATCCTATTCCCAGCTCGCCCGGGAACTGGGCCGTTCCCTGGATATCCAAATCAGCCTGACCGGCTCCGGGCCGCGCGAAGAGGGCTTGGCCGGGGAAATCCTGAAGCTTTCAGGGGGTGCCATCGAAAACCGGTGCGGGCAATTAAGCCTCCCTGATTTGGCCGACCTTTTGCGCCAAATGGATCTTGTGGTTTGTGGAAATACGGGAATCATGCATTTAGCCGTGGGGTTGGGCAGACCCCTTGTCGCCTTGCACGGGCCTACGGACCCGGCTAAATGGGGTCCCCAGCCTTCGGCGGAAGGCTCGGAAACGCGGGTGGTGCGATCCGATTTGCTCTGCAGCCCTTGCCTGAACCTGGGTTTTGAGTACGGATGCCCCTTCCGGAGCTGCATGGAATCCATCGAGGTGGAAACCGTGCTGAAGGAATGCCTACGGTTATTGAAATCGCCCTAGGCGGGAATCAGCTAAAGAGGTTGAAGAGGAAAAACAGGATGCCGATAGCCAATCCTCCCAAAACGAGGACAATGAGGGCCTTTGGCCAATCCCAATCCAGTCTTTTGCGGACATCGCCTACCGAGCTCATGGTTCTTCCGTCGTTTTCCGTGATATGGGAACAGCTCTCGGCGGCGAAGGATTTGCCGGCCCATACATCGCCCCAGCATTGGCGGCAGACCTGCCGGTGGCAATGGGGGCAGGCGGTGAAATCCTTGGGATAAAGGGTGAGGGTCGTCCCGCAAATCTCACACCGCTGGGAACCGTCGATAAGGTTTGAGTCTTTTTTCCCGTTCTTGATCAATTTCCTAATCCTTCCATAAATAGGCTAAAGGCGTCTGGGAGGCATGAGTTTAACCGGAAAGGGCAATAATGAAAAGCGGTTCCATCCGTGGGTAGTGCATCAGTTTGAGTTGGACGACCTTAAGGCACCCCTCACCCTACCCTCTCCCCCAAGGGGCGAGGGTTTTAAGAGCTGTTTCCCCCTCTCCCTTGAGGGAGAGGGCGGGGTGAGGGTGGAGCAACATTTTCTTTCAAACTGAGACGTTGTCCATCCGTGCCGTAAAGGCCTTACTGTCGACTGTGAGCTGTGGACTGCGAACTGCCTATTCCTGCGATTCCAGCACTTCCAACCCCACCAGCCGGCAGTAAGCCAGCGAGAAAAGGTTGAGGGCCCTGGAAACCATTCCCCCGTCGCGGGCCACGCGCCCGCTTAAGTGTTTCAGGATCTCCCGGTCGGAAACCTTCCGCTTTTCCTGGATCATCCGGCGTTTTTTATAAATCAGGAGGGGATGCAGTGCGATCCAAATCACGGCGCAGGAGGTTCCCCAAAATGCCCCAAACCCGATGGTGAGGCTTTTGAGCCATCGCAAGAGCCCTTCCCCCAGGGCCAAAGGCAGGACTTTGAGGAGATTTCCCCTTTCATAAAAGAGCAGGAGGTTCAGCCACCGGTTCCGGGTCTCATAATAAATAAGCTTCCATTCGGGGAAGCTGGGGTTTGATTCGTCCGTCTTTTCGAAAACCTTCGCGCCGGGGGATTTCCCGGTTGCCTGGTTGGCGAGGCGGAACTTCCAGCCCAGGTAGGCGTCCTTCCGGCACGAATAAGAATCCGCGTCAAAAGGCCCGTCGGGCGCCAGGAACCGCGGAAAAAGGACCACCCCCTGCCCGGGGCAAAAAAGTTCCAAGGGGTCGGGCAAAAAACCTTCCACCGGGTTCCCCAGGATGTTGAGGGCCCGGTAATCCTCTTTCCCTTCCCGGTCCATCCGCACCGGCGCCGCCAGGACGCCGAACCTCGGCCAGCTTTTTTGGAAATCCTTGACCATGCGCCCCAGCCCGTCGGGCGTGACCACCGTTTCCGGGTCCACCAGGGCTATCAAGTGGCCCGTCGCCGTTTTAATCCCCAGGTTGCGGCCCATGGCCGGCCCGAAATTCTCCTGGCATTCCAGGATTTCCACCTGGGGATAGTTGGCCCTCACGAAGGAGACGCTGGCATCCTCCGAGGCGTTGTCCACCAGGATGATTTCGTGGGGCGGGAAGGTCTGGGTCTTGAGCGCGAACAGGCAGTGCCACAAGGCGTCGACGTTGTTGTGGTTGGCGATGACCACCGACACCTTCGGGCGGGAAAGGCCCATCTCAAATTTTCGTTTCAATTCCCGTAACGGCGATTCGCGGGAATCAAAAAGGTTTTTCGGGCCCATCCCCAAGGGGGATTTCAAAGCCAGTGTTTTTTTCGGGGTTTTGGAAGGCAGCGCCGGGGGAACAGGCAAGGGCGGCTTGGATGTTTTTCCCCGGTTTTTAGCCATGGGTCTGGACGGTCATCTTGAACGCCGCCAGGGTTTGCTTGGCGGTGTTTTCCATGTGAAACAACCCGACCCGGGCCTTCCCCTTTTCCCTCAGGAGCTGGCCGAAGGCGGGTTCGCCGGCGATCCGCGCCATGGCCTTGGTCCATTCGTCCACTTTGGCGGGCGCGATCATCCAAGCCCCGTCCCCCACCACTTCCGGGATTGCCGCGGCGTTGGAGCAAATCACGGGCGCCCCACAGCCCATCGCCTCCAACAGCGGAACCCCAAAACCCTCCTTCAGGGAGGGGAAAACAAAAGCCTCGGCGCCGCTGTAAAGGGCGGGCATGTCCTCGTCCTTCACGGCATTCAGCCAATGCACCTTGTCCGCCAATTGGGGGGAGAGGATGAATTGCATAAATTCCTCCCCGATCCAGCCCCGGGCGCCGGCCAGCACCAGCTGGTGCCGGGCCTGGGTTTGCTGTTGGAATAGCAGGAAGGCGTGGACCAGCCTCAGGAGGTTCTTGCGCGGCTCCAACTGCCCGACGAAAAGAAAATAGGGGTGCGGGAGGCCGTAATGCTCCCGCATGGCCTTTATTTTTTCGGGGCCGGCGGGTTTGTGGAAGGGTTCCGGCAGCCCGTGGGGGATGACCCGGATCTTGTTCTCCGGGATCTGCTGGAAGAGCCTCAGCATTTCCTTGCGGTTGTATTCCGAGCAGGTCAGTATCAAATCGGCCTTCTCCCCCTGTTTTTCCAGGTGGGGCCCCAGCGTTTTTACCGCCTCCTCGGACGCCAAATCCGGATTCGTCAGGAAGGTCAGGTCGTGCACGAAAAGGACTTTTTTACCCTGTTTCTGGGGAACGGGCAGGTAATTGGGGTAAAAACAAACGTCCGCCGGGCGGCCGATCAGGCTCTCGATGGAGGGCGTCCCCAGGGTGTTCCAGGTGAGCTTCAGGGCGGCGGAGGGGTAATGGGTGGCGCTGACCACGATGAAGCGGTTTTCATTGACCCGGGCCCGCTCCTCGGGCGTGGGGTTGTTCATCCAAACGTAAACCTTGTCTTCCTCCAGCACGTGGGACAGGGCTTCCAAAAGGTGGGTCAGGTACCATCCCGCCCCCGTGCGGACGCCCTGCAGGCAGGTCCCGTCAATGCCGATAATCACAGACACCCTTTCGAGAAAATTTCAATGAACGCCGAGGTTTTGGTAGTATACAGGCGCTCCGGAAGTTTTAAAGACGGAACTACGTGATAAGGTTTCACATGCCTTCGACCCCAATCCATCCGGTCTCCTCCCCCGCGCCATTTCGGTTCCTTTCAGAAAAATCACGGAACTTCTTGTCGGTATCCTTTTTTGCCGCCCTTTTCTTTTTATGCAGCGCTGACCTTTTTTTCGCCGTCCGCATCCACGACCTCAATTTGCGGTTCGGCCAGTTCCTGCTGTTGGCCGCGGTCTTCCCTTACTTGCTTTCTTTTTTCCGGTCCTTTGGCCATGTCCGGCCCGGGACCGGTATCTTGACCGACGTCCTTCAAGCCTGGATTCCCTTTCTCGGCGTTTACGCCGTGGCCGCCCTCACCGCGCAAGACGTTCCCCACACGCTGCTGAAGTGGGTTTGGGCCCTTTTCAACATCGGCGGGGCCGCCCTGGTCTGCTTGGAAAAAGAGCGGGGGGAGAACCTCGAAAAAGGGTTCTTCCTCGGAATCCTGGCCATTGCCCTAATGATTTGGGTCCAATTCACCGCCCTTTACTTGCTGGGGGATTGGGTCACCGTTGCCCCCTCGGCGCCGGGCGAGTTTCCGTCCATCCATCTCGGAGGAATCTTCCTGGGCTATACCCAGGATGCCGGCACCTACAACGGCATCCTGATCCACCGCCCCCATGCCTTTTTTTACGAGCCCTCCTACGCCGGCTGTGCCCTGACCTTCGCTTTCCCCCTTTGCCTGGCCTTCGGACTTTCCAGCGCGGGCGGTTTTTGGAGGCGGGTCTTCGTCCCTGCCCTGGTATTCACCGCGGCTTGGATGACCAGCTCGCGCAGCGCCATGCTGGGAACGACCCTGTCCTTACTGGTCCTCCTGGCCGCCGGCGCCTGGAAAAAGCGCAAGAGCCTATTAAAAACCGTTTCCCAGGTCATGCTGGTGTCCGTGATCCTGGTGGGATTATTGGCCTTTTCTCCGGGCACCCGGGCCTACATCGGTTTCGTGCTGGGGCCGCTGGGACCCCGGGCGGTGATCAGCCGGGTGCAGGATTCGGGCACCAGCGAGGGATGGCGCCTGGAAAACGTCCTGAACAGCCTGAAGCTTTGGAGACAACATCCCTTGCTGGGCATGGGGGCCATTCCCTCCCCCTCCGGGGGCAGGGTGCTCCAGGGAATGGGCCAAAGTTCCGAAAGCATGTGGCTGGAAGTGGGGGTGGAAGCGGGCATGCTGGGCTTCTTGTCCTTTTGTTTCGCGATCACCAGGACACTTCAAGTTTCGTTCAGCCGGTGCCAGAACGCCGACATGGTTGTGGCGGCGGCCGCAGCCCTGGCCGCCCATTTCATCGTCAGCATGAACTTCACTTCCACATTCCCGCGATTGGACTATTGGCTCATCTTCTTTTTTTGCATCCGCCTTTTAACCCGGAAATAGCCCGCCTAATAAACCTTTTTTTCACTTGTCCACGGCGGCTCCCCATCGTGGACAACAGTTCGCTATCAGTTCTCAAGTTATTGTCTTAATGCGTTTCTTTCGATAATCCTTCATCCATTGCGCTTTATCCACTAAACACGAACAAATTAAAATTCGTTTTGTTGCATTTATCGGTAGGGGATTACCCAAAATAAATCTTTTCTTTATCATCTTCGAATACCATCTCTCCGCATTTATATTGCAATGGTTCTTGAAGTTCTCCCAACCTGGGTTCTTTTTCTTAGGCAAAAAAATAATATACATGTCAGATCGAAAATGATGTTTTTTACTAAACAAGGCTTTTTCCCTTCCTTCGATAGCGCTGATAGCGAAACCATCCTGGTCGGCGGCTGTAATAAAATCGCCAAATTCTATTAACGGCATAAGAAATTCCATCGAATTTAGGAGGTATTTTTTATATTTTTTTAAATACTTCATTCACAAAATAATCCCTTTCATATTGGGTGGTGTTATTGAGCCTTTTTCTTTGTCCAATGCGGGTCCCCGTCGTGGACAAGCCAAATTGGCTGCCAGCCTTCCCCCCTAGTTCTCCTCAAACTCCCTTGGAATTGAGGGGGCTCATTGAAAGAGGATATGCCAGCTATTTGAAAAGAACCGTTTAGGGGACCGGCCCGACCCTTAACCCTTCGGCCCCCACGGTGATGGGCAGGCTGGCGCCCCGGCCCGGCTTGGGATCGGGGCCGTTATCCTCGTCGACGCATCCATTCAGGTTGTATTTCATCACGGCGGTTCCGCCGATCTCAAAGGCGAGTCCCCGGTAGGCGGTCAGGTCCCTCTGGCTGCCGGTGAGGGGAAGGCCGGTGGAGTTCCAGCCGCCCACGACGGTTTTTCCGGTCGCGCCCCAGGTCGCCGGACCCGAAAGGCTCAAGGTGGAGGTAGCGCCCTGCCCGGCGTAGGAAAACCAGTTTCCCGCCAGGGTCACGGCGCCGTCATCCCCCTTTAGGCCCTTGGGCAGGAGCCGCAAATTGGCCACCGTGAAGGTAAAGGAGTCGGCCAGGCATTCAATGCTGAAGGCGATGGTAGGGATCTGGGTTAAGTCGAGCGGAACCTTTACCGCCCACCAAGGCTGTTCCAATTGGCCCCAATCCACCTCCACGCGGCCGGGGGCGCCCAGGTAGGCGTAGCCCCCGTAGTAACCATAATCGGTGACCGAGGCCTGGTTGAAGTTGACCCGCACCGGGAAGGTTTCCCGGAACCGGTTATGGGCCACCTTGGAGCCGGTCAGGTCCTTGCTCGCGGGCTGGGAGCAGTAAAGGGCCCCGTGGCCCGGACCTAACGCGGTGTTGTTTTCGAGCCTATCCACATCGCTGAATTTAAAGCCGTACCAGGCGCAATCCTCGACCACGTTGTCGTGGACATTGAAGCCCTTGGCGTTGTCGTCCAGGTAGATGCCCGCGCCCCACATGCCGCGGTTGCCGCGCATGAGGTTGTAGGCGATTTCACTGCCCTTGCCGTCCGTGCCCCAAGAGTCGAAATTGCCCACGTCGTCGCTGTAAAGGCAGACGTCCTCGACTAGGTTGTTGAGGAACCGGCAGGAGGTGGAGTAATAGTCGAAGATGCCCACCCGGGCCACCCGCCGGACGGTACAGGATTGGACAACGCACTGGTCGGCGTGGATCACGTGGATGCCCCCGTCATTGCCCCAGTTCCAGCCGCAATCCTCCACGTTCATGCCCTTGACCAGGTGGCCGCTTCCGCCGGAAAGATCGACGCCGCTGCGCCCCGCGAAGACCACCGACCCGCCCAGGCATTGGTTGTCGGCGCCGGAAATGTCGATGCCGCCCAGGGTCGCGGGTTTGGTGACGTAACCATTCATCATTCTCGTCCAATTGGGGGCGATAAGGCGGCAATCCTGGACGGTGCAATGGGAACTGTTGGAAAGGGAAAACCATCCGCCCCGGGCCTGCAGCCCCTTGACCGTGATATAAGACTGTCCGTCCAGGGACAGGACCGGGGAAGCGTCCCCGGCCTCCACGCGGCCTTGGGGCGGGGCGCCATCCGGGGTCCAGGCGTAAAGTTCTTTTTTTTGCGGGTCCCAATACCACTCCCCCGGCGCGGTTAAGAGGTTGAGTTTGCCGAAGACGTAGAAACGGGTTCCCCGGCGCGGCACCAAGGCTGCCATTTCGCTCACCGGGGAATCAAAAACCAGGGAGCCCCTAGGCCGGTCATGGGAAACGATGGTACGGGTATAGGAGCACCAGGATTGGCCCGCCATGAGCTGGATGAGGGCGCCGGTCAGGTCCACCCGGGGAAGATTGGCGCAGGTGACCTGGCTGGCCGACCCCGAGTCAGCGAGGGCCACGGGTTGGTGGCTGAGGCCCTCCACCTCGGCGGCGGGCCAGCGGGCTTCATTCAGAAGGTGGCCGTCACAGAAAACCTGGGCGGGCTGGGAAGCCCAAGGGGCGCGGTAAATGGAACTCTGGTAATGGCTCCAAGCACCGGTGACGGGACCGGCGCCGTCGAGTAGCGGCGTTTCACCCGGATAGGCTTCCAGGGTGATGGGGGATGCGGCTGATCCGGATTGGGGGACAATAATGGAACCGTAGTAAGTCCCTTGCCGGAACACCAGGGTGTCGCCGGGCGCCAGGTGAGTGACGGCGGTTTGCGGGGAGGCGAAGGGTTGGGTTTGGCTTCCGGGACCGGCATCATTCCCGGAAGGGGAGACATAGTAGGTCGCGGCCCCTAAGGGCGGCACGAGGCCGAAAAGGGCCGCCGCGGACATCCAATACCGGTGTCCCTTTGCCATATCCATGAGTAATCTGAATCCGATCATCATCATTCCCTTCCTCCACTTGAATAGTATCTTCCGCCTTATTTTTTTGTCCACGACAGGTCCCGTAGGGTCGAGGACTGGTGCGGTGGCCTTCTGGCTCCGTTTCCAGTCCCCGCCTCCTCGAACGTAGCGTGCGGATTTCCCGCACTACGCTCACCTGTTGCTTTCCTGTCAAAGTTTATGTGACCTATCAGACGGGTAGCGCTTTCGGTTCTTGGTAATATCGTATTTGGTAGCTTCTGTACAACCCCAGATACTTATATATCCACTCCCTACTCCACCTATCCCGCCCAAAACCGTCGAGCTTCTTCGCACGCATCATATGCCGTCTGATTTTATTCTCGACCCATCTTTCCACGTAGTTAAAACAGCGCCTAGAATTCCCTATCCGAAAGTAATTCACCCACCCACGCAGTTTGGGATTGATAATCTCAATCACCCTCTGCACCGGCTGAGATTGGAAGCTTCCAAATGTTTCCTTGAGCTTACCCAGAAGTGTTGCTCGCGCCTTCATTTTCGGCGTGAACTTCACCCCCCATTTCCCTCGACGGGTTTTCACCTGTCGAAAGTCAAACCCCAGAAACCCGAAACTTTCACCTTTCGTTAAGTCTGCTATCCGCGTCTTGTCCGTGTTGATTTGCAAGTCGAGCTTGGTCAATTCTTCAAGTAACCTTCGGTAGGCAGCCTTTGCCAACCATTCCCATTGCGGATATCCATTAACAAGGATCACCATATCGTCAGCGAACCTCGCATATTCGATATAGTTGTTCTTCCCTTGCCGAGTCACTTCTTTTGCCTTTTCCAGCATCTTATCCACCTCGTTGAGGTAGAGATTAGCCAGAAGAGGGGAAATAACCCCTCCCTGCGGGACTCCTCTTTTGCCGCTGGCCTTCAGGATCATCCTCAACAATCTCAACACCGTTTCATCCTCAACCCTTCGGGCAACTTTCTTCATCAGAAGGTCGTGCCTTACCGTGTCGAAATATGCCTTGAGGTCTACATCAATGACTCGGGTTTTTCTACAGACGATTGCCGATGCTACCCTGTTCACAGCCGCATGAGCGGTCCGCTTGGGTCGATACCCATAGGACCCTTCTTGAAAATCGGCCTCAAAAATCGGTTCCAGAATAAACTTCAGTGCTCCCTGGACTACTCTATCCCGAATGTTGGGTATCCCAAGGACTCTTACCTTCCCATTTCCCTTGGGTATTTCCTTCTTCCGGTTTCGAACGGGCTTATACGTGCCTTGAACTAATTCACCCCGGATGCTTTCCAGAAACGACTCCACTCCGGCCTCCTCAATGGCATCAAACGTCACCCCATCTATTCCAGGGGCTCCGTTATTTACCTTAGCCATTCGGTAAGCCTGTTGAAGCGTTTCCATCTTGCAAACATGGGTGTACAGTCCCCAGAAACTCCAGTTCTTTTCAGCCTTCGCTTTGACGTATATCTCTCGTCTCAGGTCTTGCAGGTTAATTGACGTCTTTTTCATACCGTCACTGCCTTCCGTTTTGTCGAGGGACTTAACAACAGCAGGGTTCCTTCGCTCCACGGGCATTACCCCGCTTCATCGCTACCATGAACCCATCCTAAACCCTCTCACCTTCGACCGTTTTCCCGCGTCACGGTTATACGGCCTACCTTTCTCCAAGCATTTCTGCCTGGGGCAAGGAGGGTTTCTCCAGTTGCTTGGCGTGTCCTTGTCTTCGTGCCGTTGCTATCACCCCGTCGGAGTGTTCCAGCGCTTCAGCCATTTCTCCGCGCTGTCCCATGATGCTTTCGTCCCACGACGGCGGACTCAGCCTCCGAGGCAAGTGTTTTCGGGGCCACCTGTGCATTTACTTTCGTTACGGCCCGACGACTCGCTCACCATCCTTTCGATGGCTTTGTTGATGGGCTTCAGGCATTTGGTTTCCCGCTTGCCTGCCATCCTAGCTAATGGGCTTTGGCTATTACCCATGCAAGACTATCTCTTGCTGAACACACCTGCCTTTTCTGGACGCACCGTCGTGGACAATTTCTTATCGGCCGAGCTTGCGGGCCCGTCCGGGACACACCGCAGGGCACTATTTCATCATTTTACTCAAGCGCTGAAGGTCAATCGGACGGGCGCGAACAAGAAGCAGAACGCCTTCTTCAACAAAACTCTCCCTCAAGATTTTCATATTCAAACGCATTTCGCTGATGACGCCTTGGGCTTTATAGGGAACGAGAATCTCCTTTTCAATCATGTCTTTCTCGAAAAAATGAATAATGCGTTCACTAACGCCCCGCATGTCCTCGGGACTGCGGGTCGAGGTTAAAACCGCGTCCGGATACTCCGCCCTGAGAACCTGCTTCTGCCATTCGCTCAAGCAGTCGGCCTTATTGAGAATGAGAAGATATGGCGTTTTGTCGGCGCCAATATCACCCAAAACTTCCCGAACCACCGCGAGCTGGGAACGAAAGTTGCGATCAGCGGCATCCACCACGTAAAGAAGCAGGGCGGCGCCGCGGGCCTCATCCAGCGTGGAGCGGAAGGACGCCACCAGGTCGTGCGGAAGCTTGTGGATAAAACCCACCGTATCGGTGATCAGGATTCTCGGCTGGGTCTCTGGTTGTAGGGCGCGTATCGTCGTATCCAGGGTCGCGAAGAGCTTGTCCTCCACCAGGACGTCGCTGCCGGTCAGCGCCCGCATGAGGGATGATTTTCCGGCATTCGTGTAGCCCACGAGCACGGCGCCGAGCAGTTCCGCGCGTTTCATCCGGCGTTGCTCCTCTTCCCTTTGAACCGCTTGTAACTCGTGCCTCAGCTCAGCCAGGCGGTCGCGGACTTTGCGCTTTTCCGTCTCGATGACGGTTTCCCCGGATCCTCGGCCGGACTGGCGTTCCTTGCCCACCCCCATATCCCTGAGACGGGGAGCCTGATAGGTTTGGCGCGCGATATCGACCTGGAGCCGCGCCGCCCGGGTCTTCGCGTGGCGGTTGAAGATTTCGATAATCACCCCGGTTCGATCGAGCACCGGAACCCCCAAAGCCTCTTCGACGTTACGAATCTGGGACGGGCTCAAATCACAGTCAAAAACAACCATCGCGGGTCCATCGGGAGTCGAGGCCGGGACTTGCGCCTGTTTTGGCGCTTCGGAGTTCCCCTTAACCCTATCCCGGTAGCCCTTTCCACCGGTGAGTTGGGCGAGTTCCATCAGTTTTCCCTCACCCACCACAGTGACCCCTTTTGTGCTGGGTTGCCGCTGGGACATAGTTCCGGTCACCTCGTAACCCAAGGTCGTCACCAGCCGTTCGAGCTCGATCATTGATTCCATCGCTTCGGTATCAGTCACCTTGGGCGTCCTGACCGAAAACAGGAGTGCTTTCGGATGCGCGTTTGTCTGTGGGGATTCCATTTCCAGCCTCAATTGAATTCTATCAACTTTATTTATCTACTCGGCTTACACAGCCGGCAAAGTTACCTTATCGTTATTAAAAATCGGGTTCAGGCCACCCTAATCCATTTTGCTTTGTCCACGGCGGGTCCCTGTCGTGGACAACTAATTTATAGGTTTTTCAAAAAGACGGTAAAACAAAAGAACCCGACTTATCCCCAAGTCGGGTTCTTTTGTTACGGACAAAATGGAAAGTGTCTAACCCTGTTTGTTCTTCTTAAGGTTCGACTCTTTGTTATCAAAACTATTTTTTGTCCAGCAAAACTTTGAGATTTCCTTTATCAAGATCATTCCAATTTGACGTTGCAGCATCAACCACTAAAGGAACTAATCCAAAGAGATCAAGAATCAATAAACCTGGCACTAATTGAGATTGAATTATTGCAGTTTTTTCTTCATACCCTTCTTTTTTAAAAGTTAAATTTGCAGAATGCTTTTTTTCCATCTCGACATTTATTGGGGTTTTACCGACACGATTACCATCTACATAGACATCGGCACCTTGAGGATCAGAATCCAACATTACGGGTTTTAGATTTCTATTAAATAGGGTGCCGCACCCGGTCGTTGCAATTAACAAAACAATGCTTATCAAATAACGCATTTAATTACCCCCTCAATTTGGATTCTAAATACTCTAGTTGGATTAACCAGAGTTTCCCAGATAACCTTTTCCGGCAACGTTGCTGGGTAACTTGTCTCTCATTTTACAATGCACCCCGGCTTCTTCCATCACAATCTCGAATTTTCTGATTCTAGGCCCGCAAAATGAAGCTCCGTAAAAGTTTCTTTGCTGGCCCCCGCCCTCCTCGTATTTAATTGCCTTCTGCAATCTTTTTCCTGTCCACGATGGGTCCCCGTCGTGGACAAGTCTTTTCGTCCTCAGATTTTAAATCTTTAAACCAAAGCGCCTAGCAGTTGAAAAAATAAACAAACAGGGACAATCAAAAGGGTTAAAGCGATCATGGGGGACATGACTTCCAAAAAGGTAAAGCCGGTTTTTGCGTCAGATAATCTCCGAAGGGGCGGAATACACCATTCCATCAGATTAAAAAGTACCATTGAAAGGGGGATCGAAGAAAACAAGGCCGGAACAGCGATCAAGAAAGCTATTAAGGTCGAGTGATTATCCGGTGGACTGGTAACCAGTTTCCAAATCCATTGGTAGAGTGACATTGGGTTGGGGTAGATGGTCCCACGAAGGAACCAGACCGATTCCATTTGAATAATATATATCGAAAAAAGGATTGGTATATTTAACAACCTTTCCAATCGGTGGAACCAACTGCGATTTACGCGTAAACCAGACTGTATGATCCTATTCATATCTTTGGTCAAAAGTTTTTTAGAGAACCCCGATGCAACTTCCCAAAATACACTGACAGCCAATAGAGCCATCAAAACGATGATAAATGCTTTCAATGTTTTAAATCCAAATAGGTCATCAAATCCTCTTTTTTACACACGGTGAACAATTCTTTACTTCTCCCCCTGTCCACGACGGGTCCCCGTCGTGGACAGGTAACATGATGGCCATTCCACCGCCGGGATTAAACTATTCCCGGTGAGTAGCCACTCATAAGGAGGAATGACCATGAAACAGATTAGCAAAAAAGGATTCCAAGGCAAGGAGGTATCCAAGCGGGACGCCGTGTTTGTGGGGCTCGATGTCCACAAACGAAGTATTTACGTAGCAATCAGGATCAATGGAAAGGAAACCGGAACCAAGTCTGTGCCCGCGGATTGGGAAGCTGTGGTGAAGGTTCTGGAGCCTTACCGAAAAGGGTTAAAAAAGGTCGTCTACGAGGCAGGACCTACTGGCTTTGGCTTGGCACGTCGCCTTCGGGAAGTGGGATACCCATTGGACGTCATCGCCCCGAACAAAACACCTCGTGTAGCTCAGTTGGAAACAAAATCCGACCGGTTGGACTGCCGCAAGCTGGCGGAGTACGCCGAAAAGGATCTCTTGCGGGCTGTGGCGATCCCAACCCTCCAGGAAGAAGCGGATCGGCAAGTGGTGCGTTTGAGAAACGCGATGGTGGAACAAAAAACCAACGGGTCAAAACGCAAATGAAATTAACCCAGACGGGGGTAAAATCCGGAAAATTCTCCAAGGAACAAGCCCAAAGCGTTAGGGCCAGCTTGAGGAATATCCGTTTACAGGAATTTACTTTTTTCAAACAGAACAAGAGCCATTCACTGACACCCGACCAGATCAGCCAACTCAACCAATCGCTGGACAAAAATTCTAACCTTCTCGGCGAAACTCCGGGTTCTTCTAACTAATTACAAAACTTTTCACACTTAAAAGCGGTCAGGTTTAAACGCCTAACCGCTTTTGTATTTTATTACCCCTCCAAACCAAGGAACACGCCTACATAATGAAGCTGTTAAAATGAAGAAGCTGTTGTTTTTATTCACTTAAATCGGAGCCGAGTTTGCGCTTTTCTTCTTTATTCTTCCTTCTTGTATTTCTTTTTTTCCTCGTCCATGCCGCACCAACCGTTTACTTTGGTGATTGCGGGGATCTTTTATCCGCCTTATATACCGGTGGAATTCCGCACTCAACCGGCTTTCCAGGCTATCTCCTATTGGGAACCATAACTTTAGTTGCACACTATCCTTTTTGCGACAGGCATGTGCAGGAAAATAAAATCCATTAACGAAATAAACATAAAAAACAATCCCGTGAATTTCGTGACCCTGACTAATTTTTTTGCACGCGCTTCTCTTTTTCCTTATCTATCAAAAAATAAGAAGCTTTTTCCAAAGTTCGCCATTGGCTCGGCAATAAAAAACAATAACCCCCCCAAGACACCTGAAAAAATTATCACTACTATGCTTCTATCCAATAGTCCGTTGTAGTTCATTAAAATCAAATGCGATTAAAATATTTAAGCAAAAACAAAACTCCCAAAAAGACCAGTAAAAAACTTCCTATATTCGTGAGACCAATTGCTAATTTTGAATTTTTCTTAAATTTTTCCCCAACTTCATCTAAAACAAAACGCGTTGCAAAAAAAACAAAAATACCCAAAGCCATTAAAATAATGGATATGAATAAATATGCCGTTAAATCATTCAAATTTCCGTCCCTTTAATTCAATTTTCATTACGGGTTAAATCAATTTTTTTTAAGCAAGAAAATCACAATTAAAAGAATCAATAGCGAAAAACACATGCAAACCAACCCAACACTTTTATAAGTCAATTTTAGCATTTTCCCATGTTGTTCTCTTTTATCCTTGTCAATTAAAAAAGCAAATTTCATGCTAGCATTCACAATTGTTTCATTAAAAAAAAACATTATTGCGCCGATACTCCCTGGAATGATTATTAAAAGTAGCAGATCTTTTAAAAATCTCTGAGAATTCATTTCTCCTCCTAGCTGTTAGTGTCTATACCATGGATTTTTTTCAGGGGTGCTTGTTCCCAAAAAAGGACAATAATATTGAGCTCCAGTTTGCAATGCCACATAGTCGCAACTGATTCCTCCAAAATCTAAAAGACCTCCAATAATATTTCCAGTAGTACCTTGGAGAGCATCTAGCCCTACCTGACTGGTCCACAACATTGGACCCAAATCTCTAAATCCTTTTTGTTCCAAAAGTTGACTTGCCGGATCGACTACATAATTATTCCCAGCAAGATCGACGCCCGTTTGAATTGCTCCGGTCACCATATCATAAAAACCCGTGCCCATTGTAAGAACACCAAGTGGGGCTGTAGTTCCCTCATCTGCTAATGACAAAGCAACTTCACCCGCTCCATAAACAAAATCAACCACCCCAGCAAATGATTTTAAAATTCCACCAGCCACAGCCACAGTATTGTCACTAGTATCTTCATCCGATGTGTTATCAGACGATTCGTAATCATCACCATCTAACCCAAGTTGATCAATCTTACCAAGCGGATTATTCCTGACATAAGAATAAATGTTTGCTCCCGCGACCTGCCCTTTTGGGTCTCCCGATGTCCACCTTCCCATATCCGCGTTATAGACACGATATTTGGAAAGCAGTAACCCTGTCGTCGGTTCCTGAAAATGACCAGTGTAGCCAAACGAAGGCTGCATAGTTCCGGCTATTTGGGTCTGCCTGCCCCACGGATCATAATCAAACTGACCTTGGATGTTTCCGGAAGCATCCATCACCTCACGAACACTTCCCAGATGGTCCTTTGTATAGTACAGGTTTTGTCCATTGTCTTGCTCGCCGTTGGAAAAGAACCTTTTGAGTACCTGTTTGCCTGTTGCGTCTCTTTCCTCACAAATCCTGTTCCCACACCACACATAAGTCTTGCCCGAGACCGTGGCTGCACCTGAAAGTTGATTTAAGTTCGTCACCGGCCCACCCAAATTTAAGGCCGTGAGTCCCACCCGCCTCCCTTTACCGTCGTATTTCATAACCAATGTGTCTGCCGTACCGCCGGGCAGGACATTTCCGTTATTGATAGCAATGGGCCGGTTCACCCCATCACTCACGTAACTGTACTGATTGTCAGAAGTGCAGTTACCATTGGCATCGAAACTTACGGGCTGTTTGTTGAGGAGGGTTACACCCACAGCGGTGGTGGCCCCGTTGGGTTCCGTCAGCACCACCTCGGCGCTGGTTGTCGTGCTACTCGCGCTGGGCACAATACTGGAGGCTACCGTGCCATTACCAGAAATCGGGGCCATCCGGCCATTGATCTGGGCCGCTTCACCGGGCGAATTATCCGTAATCAAGCTCATCGACAGGGGGTTTGAGGATACTTGATTCAATTGGTTAAGATTGTTAGGTGTGCCAAAACCATTTTGGTAAGTGGGAGTATTTTCGGACACCCGATTTCCCGCCCTATCGTACTGATAACTTACGACCTGGCCCGCTGTGAGGCCATCGAATCCATTGGTGCCCGAAACCATCGTCACCCCCTTCAATTGGTTTGCGGGATTGTAGCCAACGGCATAGGTTTTTGACGTCCCACCTTGGCTCTGGCCCCAATTGGTGATTCGTCCAAGCTGGTCATAGGAGTAATTAAAGGACGAAACGGCCTGGTTGCTCTTATTCAAGTTGGTAATGCTTTTCAAACGTCCTGAAGCCCCGTTTGGATCAGTAGGATTATAATATTCGTATTGGGTCGCTTGTCCCGTTGTGCTGTCGGCCACCGAAACCAGCCTTCCCGTGTTTGAGTCATAACTCAACTTGGGGTCCCCCAGGGGGTTGGTCACTTCCACCAATTGGCCTTGGGAATTATAGGTATAGGTCTCCGGGACGCCGTCAATGGCCCTTTGCACCACTCTTCCGTCGCTGTCGTAGGCATAAGTGGTGAAAGCTGTGGTTTGGCCAACGGGGCTTGCAACCGATTTCAACAATCCACCACCAACCTGGCCCACAGGGTTGTAGGAATAGGTCGTATAACCGGTTCCATCCACCATTGTTGCCACCCTGCCCAAGACTGAATCATATTGGTAGGTAGTACCAGGGGTGGGGTTTTGGGTGTTCTGATAATTAACCCCCAAAATCTTTCCATCCACGGTGTGTGAATATTGGGTCACCTGGCCCAACGGGTCAGTCACTTGCGAAAGCATGCCGCCGTTGGAACCATAACGATAGGAATATTGTGACCCATCGGAAGAAGCTTTGTTCAGCACCCTCCCCATTAGGTCGCGTTGATAACTTGTTTGGTTTCCAGCTGGATCGGCTAGAGAGCTTAACCCTCCCCCCGCGCTCCAACCGTATTGAGTGGTCTGTTGGTTGGGGGTTCTCGAGCTCGTTAACCGTTGGTTGGAATCGTAGCTGAAGCTCGTAGTCTGGCCCAGGCGATCCTGGGCGCTGGTCAGGGTCCAGTTGGTATATCCTAACCCGGCAGTGGTTCCATCCGGGTAATTAGCCTGAGTCAAACGGTTCCCGTCGTCGTAAGCGTAGTTAACCGTTCCTTTGTCCGCACTGCTAATATTTTGCACTCGGCCAAGAGTATCGTAACCTAAGGTCACACCAGCCCCGGACTGGGGTGGGATCAGGGAAGAAAGCTGATTACTAGTGTCGTAATTTAAAGTTGTCGTTTCACCTAAAGGAGCCGTAATTCCTGTCGGCTGTCCAAAGCCATTGTAGGAATAGTGCCAACTTTTTCCGGCAACATTCGTAACTACCACTTGCTGATGCATGGAATTGTACTGCCCGGCCCAAAGTTGGTCGCCTTGGCTATCCGTCACGCTGGTCAGGTCGATACCGTTGGCCGCATAAGCGTATTTGAACGACCTCCCTGCCGGATCGGTATAGGAAGTATTTTTTTTTTTTTTTTTAAAAAAAAAAAAAAAAATTTTTTTTTTTTTTTTTTTTTTTTTTTTTTTTTTTTTTTTTTTTTTTTTTTTTTAAAAAAAAAAAAAAAAAAAAAAAAAAAAAAAAAAAAAAAAAAAAAAAAAAAAAAAAAAAAAAAAAAAAAAAAAAAAAAAAAAAAAAAAAAAAAAAAAAAAAAAAAAAAAAAAAAAAAAAAAAAAAAAAAAAAAAAAAAAAAAAAAAAAAAAAAAAAAAAAAAAAAAAAAAAAAAAAAAAAAAAAAAAAAAAAAAAAAAAAAAAAAAAAAAAAAAAAAAAAAAAAAAAAAAAAAAAAAAAAAAAAAAAAAAAAAAAAAAAAAAAAAAAAAAAAAAAAAAAAAAAAAAAAAAAAAAAAAAAAAAAAAAAAAAAAAAAAAAAAAAAAAAAAAAAAAAAAAAAAAAAAAAAAAAAAAAAAAAAAAAAAAAAAAAAAAAAAAAAAAAAAAAAAAAAAAAAAAAAAAAAAAAAAAAAAAAAAAAAAAAAAAAAAAAAAAAAAAAAAAAAAAAAAAAAAAAAAAAAAAAAAAAAAAAAAAAAAAAAAAAAAAAAAAAAAAAAAAAAAAAAAAAAAAAAAAAAAAAAAAAAAAAAAAAAAAAAAAAAAAAAAAAAAAAAAAAAAAAAAAAAAAAAAAAAAAAAAAAAAAAAAAAAAAAAAAAAAAAAAAAAAAAAAAAAAAAAAAAAAAAAAAAAAAAAAAAAAAAAAAAAAAAAAAAAAAAAAAAAAAAAAAAAAAAAAAAAAAAAAAAAAAAAAAAAAAAAAAAAAAAAAAAAAAAAAAAAAAAAAAAAAAAAAAAAAAAAAAAAAAAAAAAAAAAAAAAAAAAAAAAAAAAAAAAAAAAAAAAAAAAAAAAAAAAAAAAAAAAAAAAAAAAAAAAAAAAAAAAAAAAAAAAAAAAAAAAAAAAAAAAAAAAAAAAAAAAAAAAAAAAAAAAAAAAAAAAAAAAAAAAAAAAAAAAAAAAAAAAAAAAAAAAAAAAAAAAAAAAAAAAAAAAAAAAAAAAAAAAAAAAAAAAAAAAAAAAAAAAAAAAAAAAAAAAAGGAACGCTGAATGTGAACGTTGACCGCGGTAGGCTGTGGAGAGGCGAAGGCGGTATCGCAAACCAATCCCATGACAAGCATGATTGAAAAGAGTTTAATAATTTGCCTTTTCAATTCAACCCGCCTTTTTCATCTTTTCTGTAATATATGGCTTGAAATTGCAATTTATTAAATTCGAGTGTCGTATTTCTCGTACTTTTAAACTCCCATTTATGTGTCGTACCAACGTCATTTATTTTGTAAGAACCAACACAATAAACATCCCAATCATATTTACCGCCATTTCCCTTCTTCGCAGTCAACTTAACATCCATTCCACAGTTATAAGGTTCATAAGTGCATTTCAGTTTTTTTCCAGGAACCCATTTGACGTCTTTAATATAAGGCGTCGTATAATCATCATTTGACCTGGTTTGAGACAAATTTACGGTTGTATACTTCTGATCCTCAATAGTCGAAAAGGTTTCTTCTGGTTAACAACCATTTATTCCCTTCTTTTTCGGACATCGAATAAATAATGAGCTCAAAATGAATAAATTCATTTATAGGCTTTCCATCGATAAATTCTTGATGGTCACATTAACTTTATCTTGAGACCCAGCAAATAAACTTGTTTCCGAACCTATAAAAATCAAAAATATTAAACCTAAATTTTTAGATAATTTCACAAGGTCATCCTTTCTGATTGCTTAATTTGCATATTGTCTCCAAAGTGTTTGCAGTAACGCAGAGGTTTCCTGCGGACTTTTACATACGGGCCAAGAACTGTATATTTTCGTTTCCCATGCTCTTCTATTGTCCCAAGCTAGCCTTATAAAGAGCTACTGGTATAAACCAAGGATCATTTAACTCATCAGGAGTTAGATTATGTCCATAAAGGGAGTGAGTGAATTCTCTTCGCATCACTTACTTTTGATTTAAGAATTTTTGCTCCTTTTTCGATATTTTGGGAATCACTTAAATTCGCATATTCTCCAGGCTTGCCATCTTCATCATACAACTGCATTATTCCATGCGCCCTTGGACTATTGTGGGTATTTCTATCCCAATAACCAAGTGCATTGATTGGATTTTCTGACTTTCAGACCATCCCAATGAACCTAAAACGTTTACGTTAATTCCAGTATCTGCCGAAGCATTATTGAAATCTTGTATCAACAAAATAATGGCGGCTTCTTTTCCCTGGGGAGTTCCAGCGTTAGCAATGGTAGGAAATGAGGATAAAACCCCAACCACCGCTACTGAAAAAGACAAGCTTCCCATGTCGTACTCATGGCCATTCGAATCGGAGTTATTTATCGGATTATTGGCTGAAAATTCATATTTATGCAAACTCAATGGGGTTGTTGACGCCCTTCAAAACTGTCCATCGTTTGGAACCTTCCAATTCCAACATTCATCCAACGCGCTCTTAGGTTGTAGAAACCTGAATTCCCATCTAATTGCTCGGCATCGAAGAAAAACTCATTCGGGGTGGGCGCACCCACGGCTGGGTCTGGTTAATAAGTGTCCCAAACGCATCGTAATCGTAAGTATCCGTTTTAGTTCCAAGCGGGAGTCGGTCAAATACCTCACTGATCCTTGACCGTCATAGCCATAGAAGCTCAAATTCCAACTTGTCCCGTTGTACTGGTCTTCACTTATCCGGCTGGAACCATAGGTGTAAACCAAATTCACACCGCTACCCTGGTTTTCCTCAAGCACCTGGGCGTAGCCGGTGGGGTTGGTGGAATCCACTAGGTAACTTGTGGTCACTGGTCCCGTCCCGTTGTTCACCACCTGCTGGATCTTGTTCCCGTCGCCATCGTAAACATAAGTGGTCGTTGTGGTCCCCCACCGTGGCCTGGGTCATCCGGCCTAAACTGTCAAAAGCGTAAGTGTTTGGCCCTATTTGGGTGGTGGAGCCGTTGGCGTCATAGGAATAACTGGAAGTTCCGTCCGAGGTCATGCGGTCGTCCCCACCGGCGTCATAAGACGGGGATTGGCTTGAAATGGCCGTGATCCCCGATGTCCGGTTGGTGCGGTTCCCTACGGCGTCATACTGGTAGCTGATGGCCCCGATATTCTGGGTCGCCGGGTCACTCGATACAATTTCCCCCGTGAGACGATATAAGTCGTCGTAGGTGTAGGTCACGGCCCGGTTGGAGAGCTGCGGGGCCACATTTGTCCTGTTGCCATTCGGGCCCAAAGTGTAGGTGTAGGAACGAATGGACGAACCGTTGACCGTGGCCGCCATGCTGTTCAGGCGGTTCAAAACGTCATAGGTGTAAGTCACCGATTCGCCGTTGGGCTTGTTGACGGAAGCCAGGTTGCCGAAGGGGTCGTAGGTGTAACTTGTATTCCCGGTCCAATGGGTGTCATTCACCGTCGTCAGCCGGTTCAGGGAGTCGTATGTGTAACTGACGTTAGTGCCGTTGGTAGAGAGGATTTAACGCTCTCCAATTCCCCGTGGTTGTAGTAGGTGTAGGAAAGAGTGCCCTCGGGGCCTTGTTTGGCCGTCATCCTGTCCCTTGAATCGTAATTGTAGGTGGTTGTCCCGCTCACGTCCGTCATGCTCTGGCGGCGAAGGAAGTCGTCGTAATTGAAGGTGATGTTGTACTCGGGCAGGGACTCCGTTTGAAGTTTATCGTCCAGCTGGGTATAGGCGTAGGCGATTACCTGGCCGTTGAAGGTCGTCTTGGACGTCAAGTTGCCCGTGGCGTCGTAGCTGTTGTAGGTCTCGTTTTTGGCCGCCCGGAAGGGTGCGGCTCTTGCGCCGGTTCATGTTGTCGTAGGTGTAGCGGGTGGTGTGGCCGTTGGCGTCAGTCTGGCTCAACTCGTCGCCCGCCTGGTCGTAGGTGTAGCTTTCGCCCTGGTTGCCGGAGGATGAAACCAGGGTTACGCCCGTCAAGCGCCCCAGGCCGTCGTAGCCGTAGTTGGTCACCTTGCCAGCCAGGTCGTTCTGGTTCAGTTTCCGCCCATCCGGGTCATAGGTCGTGATGATGGGTGGCAACATTTGTCCCTGGGGAGGGGTAGGTGACGGTGGCGGCCCGATTGAGGCTGTCGTAACCCGTGTTGGACTGCACTTGATTCGCCACGGTAACTGCCGTCTGGTTGCCGTTCGGGTCGTAGCCGTATTGGGTTTCCTGGTTGATGCCCCCAGCCCCGGCGAGGATGGACGTCGCGCGGCCGGCCTGGTCGTAATACTTGTAGGTGAAGTTGTTGTTTTCGTCCTCGAACTGGGTTACCGCCCCTTGGCCAGGGTTGTATTTTGACTGGGTCGAGCCGATGGTATAGTCCACCTCGTAGGGCCGGTTGTCCTGGTCGTAATCCGTATGGGTATTCCGGGATATTCCATCCGTGCCGTATTCGGTGTCGTCCTGGCGGTTCCCGTTGACGTCGTAGTCGTATACGCTCTTGCGGTTGTCGGGGTATTGGATGGTCGTGGCACGGCCCATGGGATCGTAATAATGTAAAGTCACCCTTGTCTTCTGGTCCGTCGTGGAAACCGTGTGGCCCAGTGCATCGTAGGTGGTGCTGGTGTTGGTGCCGTCAGGGTAGATGGTGGTGACCAGCCGGTTGTTGCCGTCGTACTGGTAGAGGGTTGTTTGGTTGCCTTACCCGGATGGGTTGTTTAGCGTCTGGCTTAAACGGTTGCCGTTGGAATCGTAAGTGTAAGTGGTGACCTGCTGTTTGGCGCGGCCATAGGCCACCGTCACCGCATTCTGGTTGCCCGAGGAATCGTAACCGTAGGCTGTCACGATCCCCGCCGGGTCGGTTTGCTGGAGCAAGTTGCTATTGGGGTCGTACTGGTAGCCGGAAGGCGGCTGATCCTGGGCGGCCTTGCTTGACGTAAGATTTCCGTGGATGTCGTAGGTATTGGTGGCCACGTTGCCGTTGGGGTCGGTCGTCGTCAGTACATGGCCCTGGCCGTCGTAGGTGTAAAAGGTCTTGTCGCCATCGGGGTCGACCTGCTCGGTGATGCTGCGGGGGTTGTTGGGGTCGCCGTAGATATAAGTGTTGGCCCTCGAGTTGCCCGGCAAAAGCTCGCTGGTCTTGTTGTTGAACCCGTCGGACGAATAGGTGTAATGGGTCACATTGCCCAGGGGGTCGGTTTCCTGGGTAACGTTCCCCTCGTCGTCGTAGACATAGCTGGTGGGCGCGTCCGCCCGGTCGGTCACCGATTCACTGTTGGCGGCCAGGTTGTAATTGTAGGTGATCTTGTTGTTGTTCGCGTCGTAGGTGTCGACGAGCCTGCCATTGGCGTCGTAGTCGTTTCGGATGGGCGTCTGGAGCAGGGGGTCCTTGATGGCCAAGAGCCCGTGGGTATTGTTGTATGTATAAGTGTCCATTTGCCCTCTTGGCCGCGCCCGCCGGATCCTGGAAGGCCGTCAGGTTGCCCTTGCCGTCGGTATAGCTGTAGTGGTACAGGTTCCCCGCGGGGTCCTGGATCTGCTGGATGCGGCCGAAGTTATCCCGGGTAAAGAGGATGTCCTTATGGCCGGCTTGGGAAGCGCTGACCCAGTGGATGCCGGCGTTGTCCACTTTTAACATATCCCCATTGAGGGCCGTCATCTGTTCCAGGCCCGTGGAGGTGTTCACGATGTACTGGTTGCCGGCTTCATCGGTGAAGAGGAACCTTTGTGGATCGTAACTTCCGTTAATGTCGTTCACCGAGTCCGAAGCATCCGACCAATTAAGCACATCGGGAACGACGTCGGGCGAGCTGTTGGCAGAGACGTCCGTCACAGGCTTGCCATTTCCGCCTATGGGTACCAGGGTGCAGTTGGGCGCGGTTCCGAACAGGGGTTTGAATAACACCCCGTAAGTACCGCCCGATATATCCTGTTCCCCCTTCCCTCCGGGCGCCACGTCGTTGTCTGAGACATCCAGGAAATGCGGCTCGAAGGAGTAAACCTTTCCGTTGCCCAATACAATGTCCACGAAATGGGATTGGGTGGAGGATATGAAGATTTGTCTGAACGCGCCATCTAATCCGGTTCCGGCTTGAATGACCGATTGCCATCCGTCGCCCATCACCCCCGATTCCTCCACCTGGACGTTGTGGATATCCAGGGTCCATCCGATGCCAAAATCCCCCTGGTTCTGGTTTCGGCTGTCATAGGTTCGTACCACTTGCATCGGGAGGCCTGAAACGGGCACGTTAAGGTCGGTGAAGGAAAGGGTGAAATTCCCCACCTTCTGGTTGCCGTCGATGCTGATGTTGGCCACAACCCAGTTGGTGTTGGTCCCATCCGGCTGCATGGCCAAAAGCAATAAGTTATAGGTTCCATTCAAGAGAAGGGTCGGGTCGAGGGTTCCCAAGACACCTTCGTTGACCTGGTTGGTGCCCGTGGCGATGGTCACCGCCGTACCCGTCCCGCTGACGGGCTGGTAGAGCAGGAACCAACCGCTTTGGATGCCGATCCTTGCGGCGCGGGGGAGAAGTTGCCGTTGGCGGTTCCGATGATGTTGATCCGGGTGGTCACCCGGGCGCCATCAGCAGTGACCGTCGCGGTGGAATTGGGGGGAAGTTCCTGGACGTAATCCACGGAGGCGAACAAGGCTGGTGGAACAGCGGTGGGTGTCGGGGTTCCGGTGGGCGTGGAGGTGTACCAAGTGCCAGTGGGAGTGGGACTTATTGTGGGTGTACCGGTTGGGGTCAAACTGGGAGTTGCCGTGGGCGTGAAGGTCGCCGTGGGGTTGGACTGTTCCCCGATGACCTCAATGCCGGCTAAGGCCGCGAAATCCGTGGGAGAATCCAGTTGGACGTCGAAAATGCCGTTGGTCACGGCTGCGTCGTAGAAGGACTGGGTCACGGCGCTGAAATAAGGGCCCTCGAAGGAAAGGTCAAGGTTGGAGCCGACCGTCTGGCCCTGGGTAAGGACGTTGAAGTTATACTCGCCGGGCGTGTCCGCGATCTGGTTCCAGTAGAGGTTCACTTGGTAGCTGCCGTTGGGAACGGTGAATTCGTATTCCAGGCTGGTGCCTTCCCGCCAATCCTGGTAAAGCGGCTGGTCCTTGAGAGCCGCCCCATCCACCGTGTCGCTGGTGAAGAAGGCCGATTGGGGGTTCACGTAACCATAACCACCGGAGGTATAAGCTTGGTCAGCGAACCAGGTTTTGTTGGTTGAATCGGTGAAGGAGGTTCCCCCCACGTTCACCGGGATATCGAGGGCCCCGGAAACGGGCGTGCGGGTCGATGTCGGGGTCTGAAGTACTTGCTGGCCTAAGACCTGGATGGAAGAAATGGTGGCGTTGCCCACCGAAGCGATCCACTGGAGGTCGAGGGTTCCATTGTTGACGGTGGTAAGGAAGGTTTGGCTCAAGGCCGTCTCAAAGCCAACCGTTTTGTAAATATCCAGGTTGGAAATGACCGTCAGCCCTTGGGCCAAAACACTGAATACTCGCGCCCCGGCTTGGAGGTTTTCTGCCTCGGCGAAGTTGAGGGTGACCTGGTATTGGCCGTTCGGAACGTCGAAGCGGTATTCCAGCGCTGGGCCAAAGCCGGACGGGGGAGCCGGGCCCTCACGGTAATACTGGAAAAGCGAAACGCTGGCCTGGCCTATGCCGGAAATGGGGTCGGTCGTATAAACGGGCTGGCCCTCGATGAGCCATCCTGCCCCGCCGTAGCTGTACTCCTGGTCCGTGGTCCAGGTGTTGCCCGGGAAACAACGTTGGGCCCAACCATCTCCAAGCGGGCCGTATAGGCTCCGGTAACGGGGGTGAATGAAGCTGTGGGAGATACAGTTGGAGTGGCTGTTGGGGTGTTCGTAAGAGGCACCAGGGTGCCCGTTGGGCTGGGCGTGAAGGTGTAGGTCGGAGAAGGCCCGGCGGCCGCCGGGGTGGGGCTGGGCGTGGACGTGGGGCTGGGCGTTGGGGTGAAGGTGATGGTCGGGGGCGGGGTGTAAGTGCCCGTCGGGGTGATGGTGGGCACGGGCTGTTCCCCGATGACCTCAAGGGCCGAAATCATCGCCCCGCCCAAGGAGCCCTTGGTCTTCACGAACTTCAGGGCAAGAATCCCATAGGGAGGCACCGCGCTGTAGATTGGGTTTTCGTTGCCATCCAAACCCAGGAATTGAGGTTGGGGCAGTTGGACATTTATGTCGTAGAAACTCGTGTTGTAGGCGTTACCCTCGGGCGTCAGGGTGAGCAGGTCCACGGGGGAAACCAGGGTTTGGCCGTCCGCCAGGACGTTGAACTCCCTTTCACCCGGGGTATCGTAGGTGGTTTCGGCCCAGTGGCAGTTAACCTGGTAGAGGCCCGGGGGAACGTCGAAGTCGTACTCCACCGTGTTGTCCTCGCGCCAGGTCTCATAAAGGGGTTGCACACTATCCTTTTTGCGACAGGCATGTGCAGGCGCTTAAGTTGTGCAAACAGCAAAGAAGCTGTTTGCGACCGGGGGGATCTACCGCCCGGGCTAGGGTGGGGTCCAGGGGAGGGGCATTTCCCTACCCTGCGAAAGCAAAAAGCCCCCAGCGTTAACCGGGGGCGTTGCTCTTGGAGGGGTTGGCTATCTATCCAAGAAATTACTTTTGGCCGAAAAAACCTCCTTAACGTGGCGGGTGTTTTTCTCTGCCCGATCGTGTTGAGTAATGATTACCTCCTGGCCGTCAACAACCTGGCTCTCGCCTTCCTGGCTCCCCTCGATGTCATGGTCGATAACCTTAAAATCAATTCCCCCTTGGTCGGATACAACGCTTTGGACTAAACCCCCGTCTAAGTGAATAACAATTTTCGGCTTTTTCATAAAATCCCCCCTTCCTGCGTGTAAACATCGGTTGTCTGTTCTTCATCTGGCGCGTTTGGATCGTCGGAAAATTGCTGTTCGGCGGCCTCCTCACTGGTGGCTTTGTAGGTTTTCATTCCCTTGCGAACCCAAGTAACGGTAAATTCCTTAAGCCTTTTCCTGGGCCCAACCCTCTTGGGGCCTTTGGTATTGACCTGGCGCAAAGCCCGGATTACGCAGTCCAGTTCCTTAGCGCCCGTTTCCAAGGCTTTGATTACGCTTTCGGTAATTTCCCAGGGTGTCTTCCCTTCGGCGGTTTCGGTCATTTCGTTAAAAATGAATTTGGCCAGGCCGTCCCCTACCTCCTCCTCTCCTTTGAGTAGTCTTTCAATAAGGCCGTCGGGGTAAACCCCGTCGGCCACCTTTAATAGTTTTTTTAAGTGTCTTTTGTTCATGGTTAAGCTACCTCCTTAATTATTTCGTCTGCGGCGGGTTTCAAAAGAAAATCAACGGCCTTTTGGGCTTGGGTGATGGCGGTGGAAAGGGCCTTCGGATCGTCTTTTAACTTCTTAATCCATGAGGCGATATAAGCGGCGTGGTTGGTTTTGTAAGGGATTCCGACATGAGCGCAAAGGATCGAAGCCCCAAACTCGGCCACAAGCTCCTCGGCGGCGTATTCTTCGGAACCAAAGGCCGCTTTGGAAATGCGGTTGAGCCGGGCCGGGCCTCCCGTCCAGTGAATGAGCTCATGGCAAACCGTTTCGTAAAATCCTTCGGTGGATTTAAAAGCCTCTTTAAAAGGAAGGGTAATGCTGTCGGTTGCGTGGTTGTAAAAGGCTTGGTTCCTCTGACCCGCCCCCCTCAACCTGGTCCAGTTGAAAAGTCATACTTTTCTATAATGGGCCAAGAAAAGGGGGCATTTATGCCAAGGAAGAAACACAACGCCGAGCAGATCATTTCCATGTTGCGCCAGGCCGAGGTTGAGCAGTCCAAAGGCCGTGCTGTTGAAGAAGTCTGCCGTGAGCTTCAAATAACCCCACATACCTACTACCGCTGGCGAAAAGAATACGGCGGTCTCAAGCTGGACCAGGCCAAACGCCTAAAGGAATTGGAGAAAGAGAATACCCAGCTCAAGCGGGTGGTGGCCGACCTCTCCCTGGATAACCGCATCCTGAAAGACTTGGCCCGGGGAAACTCCTAAGCCCGGAAAAGCGCCGAAAAGCGGTTCGGGAAGCGTGTGAAACCCACCGAGCCTCCCAGCGGCGCGTATGCCGGGCCCTCGGCCAACCCCGGAGCACCCAGCGATATATCCCTCAGATCCTGCCCGATGAGGACCTCCTGACGACCGCCATTCTCCGGCTGGCCTGCCAGTACGGGCGGTATGGGTATAAGCGGATTACCAAGATGCTTCAGGAGGAGGGCTGGAGGGTCAACAAGAAGCGGGTGGAAAGGATTTGGAAGCAGGAAGGGTTGAAAGTACCGAAAAAACAGCCGAAACGAAGGAGGTTGTGGTTTACGGATGGTTCCTGTGTCAGGTTGAGGGCGGAACACCCCAACCACGTTTGGAGCTATGACTTCGTCGCCGAGAGGACCAGCGACGGACGGCCTCTTCGGTTCCTGACGCTGATCGATGAGTTCACCCGTGAATGCCTGGCCCTGCCGGTAGCTCGGAAGTTTACGGCGGACGACGTGCAGGCAGTGCTGACGGACTTGTTCGTCCAACGGGGAGTGCCGGAGCACATCCGCTCCGACAATGGGCCTGAATTCACAGCGGAGAGGGTGAAGGACTGGCTCCCGAAGGTGGGAGTAAAGACCCTTTTCATCGAACCGGGAAGCCCTTGGGAGAACGGCTATAACGAAAGCTTCAACGGCAAATTCAGGGACGAACTATTGAACGGCGAACTGCTCGACACGGTGTGGGAAGGCCGAGTGCTCGCTGAGAGGTGGAGGAAGGAGTACAATACGAAACGGCCGCACAGCTCTCTGGGGTATAAACCGCCTGCCCCGGAGGCGGTCGTCATGGGGCCCAAAGGCAACACCTTGCCCATGACGACCTCAGGAACTCCTACTCCGGGAGTGACTTAATTGGTGGCACAAACTTGGGGGGCCGGTCATCTCCACCAAGGCGATGATCAATTCCCGCTCCGGGTCTTCCAGGACCCAAGAATCCTTTTGGAAAGCGGCATGCCATCCTTGAGGGGCGATAAAAGTGGTGCCTGTGGGGGAGGACAGAAGGGTGTCTTGTTCGAGTTTCTTTCCACCGGAATATTCCGGCCAACTTGGTTTGAGTTCTGTCACTTTACCCTCTTTTGACCTGTCCACGAAGGGTCCCCGTCGCGGACAAAGAATCAATCAAAACTCTAACGACCAAAAGCTTTTATAAATTCAGGGCTATCTAACATTTCTTTGAATTGAGGATCATCCTGGATTGGTTTTTTATCCAAATACTCCGAACTTGGCTTTGCATTTTTGTAAGGAATAGAGCCTAAACAGGCGATCGAACGTTCCTTTTGATGATTGTCCCAATAGACCAAAGCCAAATTGTAATAAGACATTTTATTCCATTTGTCTAATTCAATAGATTTTTCCAGATCTCGAATGGAATCTTTAAAGTCTCCCATGCGAAAAGCAGAATAACCCATATACCCATATGCAAGCGAATTCGAAGAATCTAGATCGATCGCTTTTTGATATTCCTGAATAGCATCAGCGAACTGGTGTTTTAAGTAAAACTGCTTTCCATCGTTGATGAATTTAGCGATCCTTGTTTTCGTATCCTCGTTATCGGCATAACACCAATTATAAAATTGGAAATAATCGGGTACTTCCGTCAATGGATAATCGATGTTTTTTTCTACGTTATAAACATGAATACTTTTTTCGGTCCAAACGATCCATTTCCCATCAGGGCTTAAATTGAAAACTTTTAGAAAATCCATCGCCTCAGGGAATTTGATGAAAATTTTACTTTCAGGGTCAAACTGAAAAAGAACTAAAGTATGTTGGGTGGAGTCACCTAAAACACTAAGAAAATAGAGAACATCCTTAGAAGGGTTCCACACTAAAGGAAACAAACCAAAGGGGTCCGAGGGATTGTCGATATCCGTCTCTGTTTTTGATGAAGTATTTCGCACAGCGAATGAACCGGAGAGGCCACTTTCCGCAGAATAAGTCCATTTTCCATCGAATGATGAACAATCTTTGTTTATACCCTCTCCACACCTTTCCTCAAACAACCATCCATTTGGATCAATGCTGATTTCCCCCCTTGGGATTTGCTGCGTTAGTGTCTCTTTTTTGGTAATCAAATAAATATTATGATCGTTTTTATTCGTTATATCCTTTTTGGCATAAAACGATGGAAAGTCCGGTTTGTCCCTCTTTAAATCACCAAGTGTCGGTTGAATGATCGGAGCTGATTCTGTAGTAGAGAGGGGTGTCGAAACTGGTTGAGCCAAAACCGATGAGAACAATGGAATAAAAATTGAAATCATTAAAGATTTATAAATATTCTTCAAAAGACACCCCTTATATTTAACTCGCAAAACGGTCCTTTTGGTTGTTCACTCCGGGTCCCCGTCGTGAACAACGCATCTCTAAACCTTTTCGACTTGAACTAATTGAGTTGAATCTTTTTTCGTCATTTTGTTATTGATGGCTTGTCGTAAAGATTCAGAAATATATGTTTTATATTTTTCTTCGAACTCTATGATTCCATCTCCAAATTCCGCTTGAGGAGATTTAATAGTTAAAAGCTCCAGGAAATTAACCATCGATTTTGTCGAATAAATGCCTGTCATCCCCTTTGGCACATAAGGTTTCATGGTTTGGTAATAAATCTTTATGTTCGGCAATAAACCGGATTTGGCTGTAATTTTTGTAATTTCCGTCCATGGCACTTTTATTTTTTTTGAATATATCAAGCCATCTTCTACGGCTTTAATTTTTATATTAAAAATCACAAACATTAAAAAAGTAGTGGGTAAACCAAAAAGCACAAATAAAAAAAATGCTAAAACGAAATGTTCTTTAAGTGAAAAAAGCCCTAAATAGCTAGGCAACCCATATCGGATAAAAAAATAAATAAAAGGGACCGAATAAATAATCGATGGCCGATAAGTTATAGGCAATTCTGTTTTTGTTTGAACATGTTCCATATTTTCAACCCTCCAGATAATTTACGTTCTTCTTGCAGAGTAGAGCACTGGCGCGATGGTGTGCAGAGGGTTCCTTGATCTGTTTCCCCGTTTCCGGTTCCGTGCCCCAACGAGGTTCCCTCATCACTTCGTTTCCAGCGCCCCCTCGTCAAACCGTACGTGACCTTTTCGATCATACGGCTTTCCGACAACCTCTCCTCCGGCGGCTTTACAGGTTCGACTTCCCCCTTGGCCGCTCGGCATAGTGCCTGTTGTCAAAGGCCTCGCGCTTTGGTACTACAGAGTTGTTGGCCCTTTTGGGGCATGCTCCAGCGCCTACCTTCTTTGAGACACATGGTTGAAGCAGGGGTCCTTCCCTCAGGGTGGTTTTGTTGTCCACCCCTTCATCGGTACTGTGACCCCCTCCGACTTCCTCCCACCCTTGCCTCTTTTCGGTTTTAGCCTTATAGCGGCAAGTCTTTTGGCGGGTAGGATCTCCCAGCTTGCTTGCATAGCCTTTCCAACATTCCGTTCCCCATACTCCGGAGGACTTGCCCCGCTTGCTACCAGATTCTTCAGCGGGATCGTGGCCTTCGCCAGTAGACACGCGGCTCGGCATCCCCTTGCACCTTTCGGTGTCCCATTCACGAAGCGGCAGGATTCACTTGATGTTGCGGACTGCTGGATTGTTCCCTCACTAAATGAGGTTTATGACCCCGTTTCGGGCAGGACCTCTCGATCCTACGCCGGGGGCTGACTTCCAGGCTCTCTGGTGATTACCTGGTCAGGACTTGGGTTGACCCTCATCGGCCTACTCCCTCACCTGCTGGCTCTGCAAACCCTCCTCTGGCACGATGTCCACGATGGGCCCCGTCGTGGACAGGTTATCCCAGTTTTTTTGGTAAATGCGGCCACATCTCCTGCAAGTCAGTGAACTTTCTTAATGTCTCCGTCACCTCAGGAACCGGTGCCTTAAAAATGGTGTCATAGATGAACTCGCCCAAAGCCGGGTCCATTTGAAATGCCAGTCGTTCTTTGTTTGGATCGAACTGGGCGTTGATGTTCCCAACATTCCCCCTGGAATCCACCCTGACCCATCTTTTTACGTCCTCAAGATAGACCCCATTCAAACCATGCAATACCAACCCGGTATAAGGCTCGTCACGAACGAGTACCTGGTAACAAAATCCTGCGGGAATACCATTCGCCCTTAATAGAGCGGCAAGTAAATGACTTTTGGCGTAACACATCCCGGTCCTGTGCCGAAGGACATCACTCGCTTTGCATGTCACAACCCTTTCATCAATGTCTTTGGTATGGGGGATCTCATCCCTCACCCATTCAAAGAGCACTCGTATTTTGGATAGTTGATCGGGACAATTCCCGACCAGTCCCTTAGCCATCCGTTGGATGTCCGGGTGATGCCAGTCGATGACCTCGTCCGACACAAGATATTCATCAAGATTTTCGGTTTCAACTTTCATTTCAACACCATTTCCAAATTCATTTGATAAAAAAACCAGAGCTTCTTTCGTGTCCACGATGGGTCCCCGTCGTGGACAGACTTCAACCAAAATCAGTCATTTCAAAACACGTTCAAAAATAAAATTTGCGCCATGTGCGTGGAATTTCTTTTCAAGAGAATCCCTGAGTAGAGGGATATATTTTTTTACTTTAATGTACAAGAATTTGTCTTTTCCAACATTGCGTTCGTGGCTTATAACCGCCAACTCGGAATAGTTATCAGGCAGGTTTTGATTCCTAACCTGAAAGAGAATTTCAAAGGGCCTATATTTCGCCTTCAAATAGAATCCATCCGTTTTTTTGCCTGAAGCAACCGTTACTCGCGATTTATATTTAACGGCTTTTTTCTCGAAAAATCGAATGAGCTTTAGGCCAAGCCCTTCTTTTTGGTATCCCTCTTCCACCAAAATGCTGTAAAGGCCGACATGGGATTTCCCAAAGGGACTCCCGCTTGCCTCGCCTATTAATTTCCCGCCGTTAAAACATCCAATGAACAATTCAGGATATTTTTTGAATTCAGCTTTGTATTCGCTAAAACTCTGTTGATTGCCAGCGTATCTTTTGCTCAATGACCAAGCACGCTTCAATTCCGCAATAGAGTTAATGTTTCTTACAATCAATTTGTCCATTGAGTCTTCCAATCAAATATAGCTGCTATGAGGCCATTCCTGCTATGAGGCCATTCCTCAAGTCCAATTTTCTCCTACGGTCAGCCTTTTGGTTTCGTGGATTCACGCTGCTATTCGTGCTCGAGGCACAAGATAAGAATTCGATAATCCTGAGGGAAGCCACCACCTGTCCAACGTGCCTAAGGCACAGCTAAAACTCGTGGTCATTCCTAAGGGGTCGAATCACGAAACTGAGGCTGAAACCTCTTTAGAGCATGGGCCGATAAACTTCCTTTCGAACCAACATAGTCCAAAGGTGAATCAAAAGCTTGTGAGCCATTGCCACAATCGCTTTGTTGACATGCCCCGTATTACGGACGAACCGGCGGAAAACGCGGTTGGCCTGGGTATCCTTTTGAATCCATGACCAGGCAGCTTCAACTAAGGTAGCCCTCAAGGTTCCTTTTCCGGCCTTCTGCAAATGGCCTTCCTTTCGAGTTTCTCCGCTTTGCCTGATCCTTGGGGCCAACCCCACGTAAGCCGCCACCTGTTTGGCGTTTTGAAAGCGCTCCGGCTGGTAAATCTCCGTTAACATTTGCAGGGTCGTTACTTCACCCACTCCCGGGTGGGACCTGAGGATCTTAGCCTTTTTCTCGTAGGCCTTGTCCTTCATCATGACCCGCAAACGTATGTTCACGTCTTTAAGCTGCCTATCAAAGTAAAAGAGATCTTCCAATAGGCTATCCAACGTGAATCTCAGGGCCGGCGGCAGTTCCATATCCCGCAAAACTCCGATGGCCTCGTGGGTCCAGTAATCCAGCCCTCTAGGTTCCTTGAATCCATATTGGAGGAAAAAGCTTTTGATCCTTTGTTTGGCCTTGCGTTTTTGTTCCACCATCGCGTTTCTCAAACGCACCACTTGCCGATCCGCTTCTTCCTGGAGGGTTGGGATCGCCACAGCCCGCAAGAGATCCTTTTCGGCGTACTCCGCCAGCTTGCGGCAGTCCAACCGGTCGGATTTTGTTTCCAACTGAGCTACACGAGGTGTTTTGTTCGGGGCGATGACGTCCAATGGGTATCCCACTTCCCGAAGGCGACGTGCCAAGCCAAAGCCAGTAGGTCCTGCCTCGTAGACGACCTTTTTTAACCCTTTTCGGTAAGGCTCCAGAACCTTCACCACAGCTTCCCAATCCGCGGGCACAGACTTGGTTCCGGTTTCCTTTCCATTGATCCTGATTGCTACGTAAATACTTCGTTTGTGGACATCGAGCCCCACAAACACGGCGTCCCGCTTGGATACCTCCTTGCCTTGGAATCCTTTTTTGCTAATCTGTTTCATGGTCATTCCTCCTTATGAGTGGCTACTCACCGGGAATAGTTTAATCCCGGCGGTGGAATGGCCATCATGTTACCTGTCCACGATGGGTCCCCGTCGTGGACAATCCATCCATAACAAAATGTTTTGTTTGAGGCAGGCACTTCTTGGAGTCATCCTTTTGAGCAGATCTCAGCGCAACGCTGTTCGGCATATTCCCACGCGGAAAAGACTTTTTTTTCGGCACCCAAAACCCATGGGTCCAATCCAAAACCCTTGTAGCTTTTGCAAAGTTCCTCGGCGCTCATTCCGGCCTTATAACTGGACTCCAGCCACTCGTTGACGATCCTCTTGCAAGCTTCGATGGCCGCTTCCAATGCCTCGAACTCGCCATGGGTATACCGTTTTTCAGGGTCCATATAGTCGTAATTATCATCGACCATTACCTTATAGGTCATTGAAACCAACCTTTCCCCACTGGGCAATTTCCGGCGCAATTTTCATTGTCCAATCCGGGCCCCCGTCGCGGACGATTCAAAAAGGCCACCACCAATTTTTAGCCTTCTTCGTTAACGAAATTTCATTTTGATCTTTTACATCGAGCAAAACAGGCAAGAATTGGGACCACTCATCGGCGGTAGATAACTTCCCGGATACCCAAACATGTTTGTCCATAAATCTATCCGTCGGGAAATAGATCGATGAATCAAATTGAACCTTTGTTACTCCATAAGCTGGTCCATGGGGTTCTTTCGCAGCCACATTGATGGGTTCGTCGAGATAGAGAACCCTCACTTTTTCTTCGTGGGCGGCGGTAGCAGGGCCATTGGTTGGACGCCAAGAGGAAAATGTTTTAGAGGACAAAACTCCCGATAGGGTAATAGTTTCATTAAATGGATATGTGGTCAGGCCCGCGAACATCTTTTTTAAGGAAGATTCTCCAACCAATTCCTTCAGATCACAGACCACCCCCGATACCGCGGTAGCCGTTCGCTCGATGCTTAATTGGCATTTGAAGGCTAAATGTTGATTCAACCATTTATCATTTATTTCATACACGTCCGACTTTAAATTCGTCCGTTCGATCCTCAACTTGGCATTCTGTGCCCGCCGAAAAATACTTGGCCATGGGACAAGCGCCGGTTTGTCTAATTTGAAAATCCAATCATTATTCTCTTTTAACACCAAGCCTGTTAACGTAATGGCATTTCCGAATGAACGGAGAACCGGGACTTCTTGAGCGCTCAGGGCAATCCCTTTTGCTGGATTTAACCCTATCCACCCCAAGATGAATATTTTCAATATTTTTTTCAAATCATAACCTTTTTCCACACTCAGCTGTCCCCTGCCCGATCCGCTCGCCGAAGTGCGAGCGTCTCAGAGATTGGACAACATTCGATCATTCGATGCCCAAATTCATTTTATGCTTTCGCTCTGTCCACGACGGATCCCCGTCGCGGACAAGTTTACCAGAGCCTTTTAATGGACGTGGGACTGGAAAAGAAATTAATCAGCCCAAATGCCCTTGAAAACACCTATCATCGTTGAGAGGAGCCCAGAATGAGCAACACCAATCCCATTATTCCGCCGAGTATCCTGAGTTGGGAATTCCATGCCGTATTCTTTCCCGGGCTGCTCTGGTCCCGGCTTTCCCCGAAGAAAAACGAACCCCAGGGCACCTCCTTCAACCACAACATGGGACTGACCGCCATGGTCGCCGCAAGTATGGCGCTGGTAGCCTTGGGTTTGCCCATGGCCTTGGGGCCGAATGCCATTATCGGGTGGCCACTGGCGATATTAGGTTTCATCGGGATACTGTTTATTTTGGTGAATAGTATCGCCGGTCAAAATGGTCTCAAACCCAACTATGGGGACTTTCACATCTGTATCTTTTTCTTTTTGGTTTTTCTGGGCTTCAGCGGAGGGCTTTTTCTCGCCTCGGCCAACCATCAACCCCGCCTGCTGGTCTTTGCCACCGGAGTGCTGGGGATTCTGCCGGGTTACGCGGCGGGGATTCTCGCCGGCCTTTGGGCCCAATTACTCGGCTGGGTTTCGGGACTCTTGAACGGCCTAGCGGGCATCGCGATCGTCGGCCTAGTCCTCGTCGATCTACTGATGCTGGTAGCGTGAAGTAAGATATTCAAGGTTTCTTCAACCCGGATCAACCGCCGGACCTAAAAGAACCCACCGCTTAAAAAAATCCGTGGGGACGGGTTGAAGGATGGTCACTGACGGGGGCGGTTCTCGACCAACATGCGTAGGAGTAATGAATGGTATCGTCCCCACCGGACAGGGGTCGGGTACAACTGATCCAGAGGGTATTTCCGTCTTGACTCATCCGGCTCCATATTTGGCGCGGCGCTCCGGTGGCCGGCCTGATTTCCCAGCGGATGGAGCTGAACGAATCTCCCTGGGGAACACCAAAGACCGGCCCCTCATAACACCCGGCTTGGGCGTTCCAAACCTGGCCGATCAATTTCACGGTTCCGTCATTTTCGATCTCCATTTGAAGCGCGGGCGCTGTCTGCCCGGACGGCGCCCCGCCAACCCAATAGGACCCGTCAAACTCCGCGGCCGTACAGCCCAGCTTGATGGAGGCGGCGAAATCATCTCCGGGCTCCCCGCAAAAGCTGCAATACCAAGGGCCCCGGAGTTGTTCGATCAGCCCTTTCACCTGCTTCAGTTTTACGGATTTTTCAGCCTTGTATTCCAAGGCCCCGATCCGTTCCTTGACGCTTTCGCGGTCCTTGGCGTGTGGTTTGGCTAAAAGATAATAATTAAAACTGGTGACGGCGTCCTCGGGTTCTTCGGCTTTCTCCTGCACAACCCCCAGGTTGTAATAGAGATCCCCGAGCCAGGGGGCTAGGAGCGACGCTTGTTGAAAAACCTTGACCGCCTCTTTGTAATCCTCGGGACTTTTCGCGTCTTTCATGATGGCTTTGGCTTTTCCCATCAACTCCACCAGGTCCTCCGGGGCCGCCGGTTGTTTGGAAAAGGTCAACACCTTTTGGATGATTTTCTTGCGGAGTTCCTGATCCTGGGGCGAGCTTTGAAGCTGGGCGACCAAAGCGGTCAGCTGGGCTTTGAGGCTTTGGGCCCCGGCCGGAGGAATGGGGGCGAACATCAGTAAAAGGAATGCTGTTCTCCATCCCAAAATGATATTTCGTTTCATCGCACCACCCCTTTAATAAAATTTTAGTGTTACTGATCCAGCGCCACCGGCTTTTCAAAACGTCCATCCACCCCAAAATCCACCCTTTGGCCGCCCTTTAACAGTAACTTCGGGACCGTCCGCTCGGTTATGTCCAATTTCCCCGAATACAATTTGATATAGCCGGACTGATCCTGGTTCACCCAAAGATCGAACTCGGTCCCACGAATTCCGACCGCATCCACACCGAATTTGAGTTCCATTTTATTCCCGGTACGATGGGCGATCTTTCCCGTCACCCAGTGAAAGGCGCCTTTCGCGATCCGCGCCGCGAATATCCCCGGAGTGGATCTTGTGTCATATACAAATTCGTCCATGACGAGGTCGCTGTCCGCCCCGATGGTGAAAGTGGTCTCATCGGGAAGGAGCAGCTTCAAACCGCCGTTGGGGCCTGTCCTCAATCTTGTCCCCGCTTCCAAGGGGACATTGGCGGCCTGGGCCCCCTCGATCTTGCGGCCATCCTTGGTGATGAAATAAAAATCCCCCTTACTCTCGACCACCCGGCCGGAGGGTCCCGGGGGAATGTAAGGTTCGGTGGACGATTTTTTCGATCCCTCCATTAAGGCACCAGAACCAACCGTCTTTTTCGCCGATCGGGCCCTTTTATTGAAATCCTGATAGTCCGCAAGCAGGGCCGCGAACTGGTCTTTGATCCGCTTGTCCTCTTTTTGACATTCCCTTTCCAGCCCCGACCCTTCCTCAACGTTGCCGCATTTGGCCTTGTTCACCGCGATATCGGACTTAAGCTTGTCTTTCCTGGCCTCTAATTGGCTCCTATCGTCCCGCAGTTTCTCGAGGATTCTCGAATCACCGCCAAGAGGGACTTGGCTTAATTCAGGAAGACCCGCCCCCAGGGAAAGGGCTGGAAGGGCTGAAGAAAGGATCAAAAGTCCAGCCCCGAATCCCCCACGAAACACCCTGCCCGCCTTCTGTAAACCATTCTTATTTTTGGAGGTCAAAGCGATATGTCCGTGGACGCGTTGTTGCACACTATCCTTTTTGCGACAGGCATGTGCAGGTCCTTTAGTCCTTTTGATGGATGCGTCCGCTGTCCAGAAATAAGGGGGCTCTTTGGCGTTAATGTCGAAACGAATATCGTATTTCTTTAAAGTCTTTTCCCATTCCTCCGCAGATGGCCACCAGTAGGGTTTCCTTCCAAAAAGGATGCACATTGCCGTAGTTCGTTGCTGGCCATCTACAACCCACTGCTTTTGGTCTTTCCCGTCCCTGGCCACCCGTTCCTGTATATTGCCCTTGGTGTCCCAAAGAAGGACACTCCCTATTGGGTAATCCATCCATAGGGATTCAACCAGGTCGCGAACCTGTACAGTTTTCCAAACAAACCCTCTCTGGAATTCTGGTACGCTCCATGAGTGGCCGACGGCTTTTTCAACGATCTCCCAAACGTGCTGTGTGGCATTTCCCATATATCCCCCTAAGATAAATACCTATTCGGTTATAGCTGTCTTTTTAACCCGTCAATTTCCCTCTCAAGCCTTTTTATTTCTTCCTTTTCAGTTTGTATTTGACGATCGTAATAACGGTCCTGGTCCGCTTTTTGACGCTCTATTCGATCGATATTCCCTTCGCGGTCTTTTAACTTTTTGGCAACATCCTGAATTTTTCGAGTAACTTCTTCAATTTTCTTTGGGTCTGCCATGGTCAATCTCCAACTTCATTATTGATAGCCTCTACATACCTGCAGAAGTCGCAGTCCGGATCCGCATTCGGGATCTTTTTAGAGTCCAGGCATTTTCTCGCTTTAATCAACGTGGGTTCGACCCAATCGTCGTTCCCCTTATAAGGTAGGACTGAGATATCAAATTCGAGCTTGGAATTAAAGGCCGGCCGATCGGTTTTCCCGTTGCAGTAGACGAAGTAGCCGGTGGAGGACACCTTGAAGCCGTTCTTCCGGAAAAGCCATTGATAGACTTCCATCTGGCGCTTGTAACCATCCTGCCAATCTGCCTCGATGCCCACCTCACCGGTCTTGGAAGTGGCCTTGTAATCGGCGATTATCAGTTCCCCATTGGGCTTAACCCAAACGTCGTCCACTCCGCCCGTAACCATAAATTTGGTGGCTTTGTGGTAGAAGGAAACTCCCCGCCGGAGGGAATCCCGCCACTCGTCTAGTTTCTCATGTTGGAAAGGGACCGCGTCGATCTTGTTGGCGGTCATTAAAGGATGGGGTTGTTTTTTCTTCCGATAGTCGTCGAATTCCTTTTTGAGAAGAGTATCCACTGCCGAATTGAGGCTAAACGGATACCCGGGAGGCTGGCCAACCCCAAGGCGGCGGTCCTGGTAAAAGCAACGTGGGCAGGAGATAAAGAGATCGATCTTGGACCGAGAAAGCCGGAACGGCTCCTTGCTCTTGGGGTCAAATAGGTTTCGAGTTCGTTTCCCGGTGTAGTATTTGGACATTTAGGTACGCTCAAGAAGTAAGAGTTATATATTTCTTGTCATTTAATTGAATAATTACAGGTTGCTTTAATTTTAGGCCTTTCCCTATAGCTATTGCATGCCGTTCTTCTAAGGTGGGAAGGGTATTCGAATAATCTTCACCGATATAATTTTCAAGAAAACTTTTTCCGGTGTCATCAAATACTCTAAGAGCAAATATAGTATTGCATTGATTCAAAATACTTTTACTAACGTTGGCTGTTCTTTGAGTGATGACCAAGCTGCCAAGTCCATATTTTCGGCCTTGTAAAATTACTTTAGCGGTTCCATTTGTTGCGTTTTTATCCCCTTCACTAGCCACGGAATTCCACTCCGGAATTAAAGAATGAGCTTCCTCGAAAACAACTAAAACTCTCGCTTTGGAATCTAATGATATTCCTAGTTTCATTAAAATTTTAAAGACCTGTGTAGTAATAATCCTGGTTTTTTCAGCCTGTGTTAGCTCGACCGTAATACTTCCATAACCGACTTTTTCCCCTTTGCTTACCTTGTGATAGTCAGGATTAAAAATTCTGATGCTTTTGACCCGCCCCCCTCAACCTGGTCCAGTTGAAAAGTCATACTTTTCTATAATGGGCCAAGAAAAAGGGGGCATTTATGCCAAGGAAGAAACACAACGCCGAGCAGATCATTTCCATGTTGCGCCAGGCCGAGGTTGAGCAGTCCAAAGGCCGTGCTGTTGAAGAAGTCTGCCGTGAGCTTCAAATAACCCCACATACCTACTACCGCTGGCGAAAAGAATACGGCGGTCTCAAGCTGGACCAGGCCAAACGCCTAAAGGAATTGGAGAAAGAGAATACCCAGCTCAAGCGGGTGGTGGCCGACCTCTCCCTGGATAACCGCATCCTGAAAGACTTGGCCCGGGGAAACTCCTAAGCCCGGAAAAGCGCCGAAAAGCGGTTCGGGAAGCGTGTGAAACCCACCGAGCCTCCCAGCGGCGCGTATGCCGGGCCCTCGGCCAACCCCGGAGCACCCAGCGATATATCCCTCAGATCCTGCCCGATGAGGACCTCCTGACGACCGCCATTCTCCGGCTGGCCTGCCAGTACGGGCGGTATGGGGTTGCACACTATCCTTTTTGCGACAGGCATGTGCAGGTCAATTAACTTCCTCTGGAAAAGCGTTTTTGAACCTCGAACCCTCAAGGGATTTTTCTTTGGGGGTCTGTTCTGTCAATCCAAGCAATAATTTTCATATATACAAACTTGATTAATAACCAAATGATCAACTTAAAAAAAACAAAACAGTATAAAACAATAAAAAGAATGTAAAAAAGAGGCCACAAAAATCCATATTCATGGAAAATTGCAAACTTAGAATGTATTACCGGCATTAAAAAAAATAAAAAGAGAGCTGCAATTCCCGCCAATAGTACTATCAGCACAAAAAAAACATTCACAATAATTCTTTTCTTATCGGCCATTTTCACTCCCAAAATTATTGGACAAGAAACTTGTTTGGTAATTATCCCCCAAAAAGGTTCGATTCAAGAAAGTTAGTTTATTTGCTAATGAATCTCCCCGGGCTAAAGCCCGGGGTTTCTACCTTTCGGCATACTCTGGTCATGCTGTTGCTCGCGGATATATTTGCGGATCATCTCCTCCTGCACAGTGCCTATACTTTCCGCAAAGTAGCCGTCCGCCCAAAAACTATCCCCCCAGAGAAACTCCTCAAGTTCAGGGTACTCACGCCTGATCTTGGTGCTTGTACCGCCTTTTAGCACCTGCACCACTTTAGCCACACTCACCTTTGGCTCAACCTGGATCAGCATATGCACGTGGTCTCGCTGAATATTCAATTCGTGGATTACCCAACGGTTGACGTGGGCCGCCTCTCTAAACAGCTCTTGCAGGCGGACGGCAACTTTGCCAAGCAAGACTCGTTTCCGATACTTGGGTATCCAAACGAGGTGATATTGCAGTCGGTGTCTGGTATGTGCGCCTGACCAATATTTTCCCATGACCAGAGCATTCCACAGTTCCTTGCCTTCGGGCCGACAAACTCAGTCGGCCCTCCGGGCTGCCATTCGCCCCCAGGCTGAAGCCTGGGGTTAGCTGGCAGGGTTTATCTAAAAGTCATGTCCCATCTGGATTTAAATCAATTTCTTGCCAATACCAGTTATCGGTTGAAGCTGGGGCAGTATCCGTTGCTTGATTAGTCGGGTCCCCTGACTCCTGTTGCTGATCCATGTCAGAATAATCTGAGGTCGCGCTCGCAGCTCCATTTAATAAATCCATCGTCGAACTTCCTACAAAGCCACCTGCGAGATCCAATGCGGTCGTTAAAGCATTTTGTTGGAAAAGTGGTTGACCTTCACTGTATGCAGGATTTGGATTGGTGAAGAATTGATAACCTTGATTTATGATTTGTGCTCCCCCGAACAGACCCAAACCCGTCTGGGCAGCGCCAGTAAGTACATTGCCAATTGCGAATGAAGTGTAAGCAGAAGACCCGGAAGCTAAAACATCAAGACCGCAGTAGAGCAATGTTCCGGCCCCTGCAAGTGCGGAAATACCGACAACGGTACCACCTACAATCGCAGCCCCTTGGGCAACTCTTTCAGCTGTATTGGCTACTTGCGGAGTAAACCAATCAAAATAGTCAGGATCGATAAAATCAGATACAGAATCAGGGTTATACAACCAGTTATCTATAAAGGAATTCGAATCATAAAGGCCTAATGTGTCTCTTGTGTTTAGAGGATTGTTCCTTACATGAGACCGTCGGAAAACCCAGGTTAAGTTTTCGGGATGGGGCACAACTTGATCTTGGCAGATCAAATCCACCCAAAACTCCCTCGGTTTTTCGTTGGCTACCATAGTCATTTTTCCGGTTCCCTTCTTTTCTTCTCTGCTTGGCCTTTTAAATCTCTTCTGGTTTGCCTTTTCACGCCATTCCGGCACAGGAAAGACCTGGACTTTCGCCCGAAATCAGCTTGATCCATCTTT
Source organism: uncultured Pseudomonadota bacterium (assembly GCA_963770835.1). Lineage (GTDB taxonomy): Bacteria > Oederibacteriota > Muellerivitia > Muellerivitales > Muellerivitaceae > JAJPJW01. The sequence goes on along the minus strand of CAVYRH010000003.1, from coordinate 73,399 downwards.
TGATATTCACCGCCGCCGCCGTGAAGAAGCATTGCAGGCCCAACTTCTTTAATCCCCGGTATCTCGCCCGCCTCATGCCGTGATACCGGACCAACTCCGCCAAGCTTTCTTTCAACAGCCGGGCGTAATTTCATTTCTTTTTTGTACTGTGACGACCTGTTATAGGTCTCCGCCTCCATCATCTCCTCATGCCTAATGCTGATTCCCACCGTCCGCCGCCCGTCGGCGTCACGGGTACATTCTTTCTGCACAGGACAGGCGTTGCATTTCGCCATTGGGAAATGGAAGTTGTAAAGCTGGTGAAGCTTGTCCCAATAGGCCGCCTTGGTCGTCACGCCCTGGGGACAGGTCAAAAGCTTCTTTTTCGCGTCGTATTTGAACATGCTCTTGGGGTATATCCCCTTGGCTCGGTCGTTCTTGTTGTAAATGGGGGCCACCACCATCGTGCCGTTTGTCTTCAATTCTTCCCGGTTGATCGTTCGCCCATAAGCCGCATCACCGATAACCTTGGCCGGAACAAGTCCCTGCTCTTTTTGCTCAACGATGGCCTCCACCATGGTCGTCGCGTCATGGGCGTTTCCCCGCATGACCTTGACGTTGGTGATGATGTTGTTTCCGACGCTTTCCGTGATGTTGGCCTTGTAACCCATGAAGTGCTTGGTGGCGGATTTCGCCCCAAACCTGGCATCCGGGTCAATGGGAGAAACCATGATGTCCTTTGGTTTCTCCTTGTAGCCTCTCTCCTTGGGATTACCTTCTTCGTCTTCCTCGATGTTCTCCCGGAGTATCCGTCTTGAGCATCTCAATGGGCTCCTTCAGGTCTTTGTTGGTCTTTAGGGTTCTTACGTGTTCCAGCACCTTGTGGGCGTCACCCACCACCTCCACCAATTTGCGTTTCCTTTTCTCCAGGTCCATTCTTCCAGGGCCTTCGTCGTTGACCTTTTCCTTGTTGTATTCGCGCAAATCCACATCCTTACCCAATCCCTCATATACTTCCTTGTTCTTGCTCAAGGGCTTGAGAACCTCGAATATCCCTTTCTTCACCAGGGTCACCATGGTGGGGATGGCGAGGTCGGCCAAAACATGGGTGGCGTCAATGCGTTGGATTTCATCCTTCTTGACCAACCCCTTTTCGATCAGGTGTTCAAGTATCGTGTCGAAAATCTCTTTCTCCCGGCTGTTTTGAAGAAGGCGTTCCCTGAAATCGCCTAAGGAAGAATGGTCGAAGGGCCGCTCGTCCAACCGAAGCCCAAGGGCGTACTTGATCTCGATGTCGAACATGCAGGCCCTCTCCATATCCCTGTCGGAAAACCCCCTATAAAATTGAAGTATTGTCGCCATGGCCAGGAGAGAGGGAGAAATAGGAGGGCGGCCGTTGTCCTGGCAATACATCTCATCCAGACCAGCATCCTGAACCAGTGGGGACACCATTACCCTGAATTTACGGTAGAAGCTATCCTTCGGGATCAACTGCTCGCATACGTAATCCGCGTCGTAAAAGCTTCCCTGATTTCCCGTCGACTTGAGCATCCAAACCCCCTTTTATCTATTACCAGATCAATTTTTATTTAGTTCTTTGATTTCCTTCTCATCCTCCACCGTTTTTAAAGTATAAGCCAGCATGATTTTTAACGTTCATTTTGTGTTTTGAAATCGGAAACCACCGCATTTAGTTTTTGGAAGAATTTTTCGACATCATTGGGGCCGATAAAAAATTCACGGATTAACCCCCGATTCCTTTTTATATAAATCCCATCATTCATCAGCCGAATATTAAATCGAAAAATAGTCGAGAAGGATTTTCCAAATGGAGCGATTTCCAACGATTCAAAAGTGTCGTAATTGAAGCTCAACCAAAAAAACGGGAAAATATGAATCCTCAGCTGCGCTGGCAGAATCTCAAACTTGAATAAAATTTGCTCCTTTCTTCTGAAAATAAATTGGAAAAGAAATGCGCCGATAAAAACCGGAGTGAAAAAGACAATGAAAAGGTCGATCAAATTACTACGGTGCATGAGGACACCCACTCGAGACCGAGTTCATCGAGCCTTCTGTTGTTGTTGTGTAATCTGAAATACCAACACCTCCAAAAGGTCCAAAACTAAAACCAGCTTGCCATATCGACTGTCCTTGACTTCCAGTTCCAGTCGAAAAGCTGATGGTCGTAAATGGTAAATAAATGTTGAAGAGATTAAATGGCCCGTTTAAATCATAAATAGAATTCGCATTAGAAACCCAAAAACCACCCCCTGCACTCGCGGCAGCACCCAAACCAAAACCTCCTCCTGATTGTCCAATTGATGTCGGTGTTCCTGCGAAGTAACCAGCAGTCGCATAATCGCCTGATCCATTGTATTGCAAGCCGGGACCCCAAAAAGTTGCACACTATCCTTTTTGCGACAGGCATGTGCAGGTTCCTATATCAAAAACAGCAGGCGTCCCATAGATTGGCGCGTCCGTTTTGTAATGCCAAAGGGGTGGGTTGATGGTGGAGGAACCCAATACGGGGTTGTTTTGGTAGGCATAAATATTCCCGTCCAAGGCAGCAATATAGACGTTTGCAAGGGATATGACCGGGGAAGAATAAGCGACAGCATTAGCCAGCCCTAGGGTGGTTGTCTGCCATTTCAAGGACAGGTTCGTGGAATTAATGGCGATTTTATCAAACGTCTGCTCAGAAGAACGATAAACGTCGTTCTTGAAAAACGGCCATGTGGTCGGGGTCTGGGCGCACGCTATCCCGGCCTCGAGAATGAAATATAAGGTTAAAATCCAATATTTTTTCATATCCATCGCGTTTCAAAAAACTTGGTTAAAAACTTGCTTTTACAAACCCACCCTCAAAACAAAATCAACAGGTTAAAACTTCGCGCTTAGAGTCAACAAAGGTACTGACGTTTTCGGCCTTGGGTTAAAAGACATATCCCCTTCATCATGGATTACGGCGTTATAACGCTGCACTGCGGCAAATTGGGAAGTCCTTCCCTGGATCAGCAAAAAGGACCCGGCTACTCCAATCACTGCCCCGCCAAGTCCCGTGCTCGCCCAAAGGGGGTTAACCACGTTCGGATTATTCGTAGCGGTATTCGCTAGCCCAACAACTCCGGCCACCATCAAAGGAACCCCGATGCCGATTCCAAACCAACCGAGAGTTTCACAATCCTCGGATTGTTTCAAAAGTTTGGTGGCCTCCATATCCTTTAGGGAAAAAATAGTTTGTTCCAAGTCCTTTCCTTCGATTCGCTTGCCCGCAAAGAAATAACGCATCCCGCCAAGAGTCGTCCATTTGCAGACAATAGGTTTTTGGAGTAAAGGCGTTGGTTTTATCTCCTGCGCCATAAGTGGAACATTCCCAAACAAAACCCCCAAGAAACCAAAGACCCAATATTCTTTTTTATTGAATCGCATTAAATCTCCTCCAGTTTTGGCTTAGAACAAGCCGAATGTGAATAAAGTAGAATGTTTTTTGCTTTGCATTTACCCTAAGGCTTCGAGTATCAGATTTTTTTAAAACTTGTTGCCCTTTGCCAAAAATCAAAAATGATTTTTTTCCCTTCCCTTACTCCCAAAACAGTCATCAAAATTCTTTCAATTACCAGTGTCAGCACCGAAGCCAGAAAAAACTGATTCCATATCAATCCAGAAAAATCAGGCAAAAATTTTCGAAAAGTGTAAATCAAAAACAAATAAAAAAAGACGCATGAAAAAACAACTATTCGAACCGCCCAAATACTTTGGTGTTTTAAATTTAATTTTTCGGCCGAATACCTAATGTAAAAATGTTCAAAACAATACAAGATTGCTAACAAACTAGAGACCCACAGAAATATCTCCTTATTAAAGACAAAGTAGAAAAAAAATGGCACAAAGACCAACATCATCAACTCATAAAATCTTTGGGTTAAATAATCATTTAAATAGGTATTCCTTTTCAAAGTATGGAAGTTACTGATACGTTTTAAGAAAAGGACTGCAAAGACAATCCAAAAAATTCCCAGGATTATCGCAAATGGGAAAAAGGTGTGATCGTAGTGATGAGTTAACCCGAACGCAACAAAGAACAAAGTGTTAATGAATAATTGAAAAAGATGACCCCCATAATGGCCACCATAAAGGTATTTGAATTCATTTTTTTGATTGGATGTTTTCAAAAATAAACTCCTTATGGATGTGTCGGTGTTGGTGAAGGAAATGGGTTAGGCGGCGTAGGGGGTTGCACACTATCCTTTTTGCGACAGGCATGTGCAGGTAATCAAGTTCCCGGATGAATCGAATTTCGCAATATTCCCAGTGGTGTCGGCGACGTAAATACTACCATCTAAATAACTAGCCGTGATCCCGCGAGGGGTTCCAAACGGCCCCCCAAAAAATGGACCGATACAGTTTGTAGGTTCGGATTGCAGATTTTGGCCGCTAGGAGTCATGAATGAATTAATTGGATGCCCGTTGGAATCGAATTTTTGAATTCGATTGTTTCCAGAATCCGCCACATAGATATTTCCGCTTTGATCTAAAGAAATTCCCATGGGAGAAACAAATTGGCCGGGCGCATGACCAGTCGACCCAAACTGGGATACAAAATTAATGGTGCCCGCGTTGTAGGAAAGTTGGACTATTTGGTTGTTGTTCGAGTCCACGACGTAAATTTGGCCGTTACTGCGGGCCGCAATTCCTTGGGGATTTGAAAAACCATGGGAATAAGCATTAAAACCATATGCATTTGCGGCCGTATCCCAGGCTTTCCAAACTATCCGGTTCGCAAATGAATCACAAACCAAGACACTTGGCACTGAAGCCCATTCAGAAGGGGCTGGATCGCTCAAAAATTTTGTCGCTGTCAAGCCAGCCAAGCTGTCATAAAGCGGGTCGGTTGAAGGTAAATTATAATCGGATTGGTAGGTGGGATTGTCGGTAAATTGTAAGAACTGAAAAGCCTGCTGCGCCTCCAAGGCCGAAATGCCTTGAAAAAGATAAATAACCATAAATAATTTGAATACTTTTTTTGCCATGTTAATAACCGCTTTTAGGGCTGATAGTTTTAAACTCCACATTTCAAACCCTCGCTCAAGACCAATAACTCGGTAAAAATTTCTAATTCAACCAAAAAAATTCTATTTTTGCTCGTCGATCATTTCGGTTTTTTGTTTCACCCGATCAATATTTGAATTTTCTTTTTCGACAGACTTAGCAAAAGAATCTTTTTGTTGTTTCGCGTATTCATCGGTTATTTGTTGTTGTGGTTTTAGATTTGGAACTGATTTGAGATTCTTATAAACGCTTAAAAAAGAAGCTTCCATGTTGTTTAGTCCTTCAATTTCACTTTGATAATTCTCAATAGCCTTTTCGTAAAATCCTTTTGCTTCCGCGAGCTTTCCACTGACGATCAACTGATCTCCCAGAGATTCATAACTCATTGCGTAACTCTCGGGTGCAAGGGCTTTTTCGTTATATGTTCCGTCATTCTTTTTAAAGTAATCGCTCACAGCCTCGTCATAATTACCTTTTTCAATATCAATGGCCTGGAGCATACGATTGCTTATGATCTCTCGTTTACCCGGTACTTTTTTTGCGCTTCGATTCTTTTTTGCCGAATCCAGTGCTCCTTCCCAATCACCCTTTGCAACGCGGGAATTTAATTCCAGGATGTCAGAATCTTGTGTGCGGGGTTTTTCACCGACTTTTAGTAAGGCGTCATTTCCTAGTACCAAATAATGGTTATGAACGTAGTAGATATCCCTTTGACCATTAATAAAATCGAGCGAGAAATAATCTTGACCTAAGGTTTCTGAGTACTCGCGTTCCACCTTCTTAACTCCCCAAAGCAAATGTGGAGGGCAAAAAGGTTGGGGTGTGAAGAAATAGCCGTTCCAACCGAACACATCCAAGGACTCTCCGCCATACGATTTTGTCGTGACAATGAACTCCGCTTTCTTTTCATCCTTATCCTGGAAAAAAAATCCAGTTGGATCATCTACTAATCCCCGATCCTGACCGGAAGGAGTCTTTCCGGTTAAAAAATACCGATTACAAGGAAATAGGTACATTTTCTTTCCTGGGGGGAAAAAACAAACCCACACCTGTTTGCCGGAAGCATATAACTCGGCTTTTGTACCATCCTTAGCTGTAAATTGGGCTGGCTTACCTTGAAAGGAAAGTAAAACGCCATCGCTTGGGATCTCCGCAGACAATAGAATTCGAATTACAAAAAAACAGCCCAAAAAAGAAAAACAAAAAAACAACCGTCCGAGATTTTTCTTAGTTTCCAAATTCATCGGTAAACCTCCAATAAACAAGTCCTATCGATTGGTTACAAATCTCTGGCGGCGCATAATCAGGATTAATTTGTAACTCGGCAGTATCAGATAATTCCAATCCGTTCGCATTCCCTGGTGGATTAATCAAGGAACTATCACTATTCCCGTTGTTGAAATAATTAGTTGGTGAAGCCATAAACACCGTATCGTCCATCTCAGTTGCACACTATCCTTTTTGCGACAGGCATGTGCAGGAAATAATTCGAAGTAGGAAGAGCCTGACCTTTTACAACAGCATATTGTCCATTAAAGGTAGTAACGGGCGCCAACAATCCTACTGCATTATTTCCACTTCCTTGGTGTGGCATGAATGGGATTTGAGCCCACCCAGTCGAGGTATCGTAGTGCCACAAGAAATACATGTTTGAATTTGAAGTGAAATCCGATGTATTTGTAGGAGGAAACAGAATACGTAACGGCGTGGTAGTTGGGGTAGGAGTTGTAGTATTTGTCGGTGTCAAGGTCGTCGTTGCAGTTGGTGTGGAGGTTGGAGTATTCGTAGGAGTGAAAATAGTCTGTGACCAACAAAGGGTTGCTAACGAAAAAAATAATATCGTTTTAAGTATCACTTTCATAAAATTCTCCTACGTAAAACGAACACTAAAATTTTTTCATTAAATGTAATAACCTGCGGTAAGGGTTAACATTTGGTTTTGAACCGGAAGCAACCCGCCACTTCCAGGATTAGGATTCTCAATATTCGCCAATCCCAGTTGATATTTTAGATTCAGCAAAAAATGCCCAAGCTCAACGCCACAGCCAAGATTCAAACCATAATCAAGATTGTTTATACCGGTGTAGTTATTCAAAGTGACATTTATAGAATTCTGGGAATCGAAAAAATGAATCTGGTTGGAGAGCAAAAATCCAATGGATGGTCCGCCAAAAACATTTGCGGTAAAGCCCAATAGAGGAAAATGATACATTGGGAACAATGAAAACTCCAAGTAATTCAAACTGTAAACCGAACTGCTTGTGTCATTTACCGAACTATTGTTGATGGTAGACTGAGGGTTGGAGCCTTTTTGAACAAAAGACACTTCCGGTTCAATGGAGAAATTGTTAAACAAAAACCAATCTACGAAAAGGCCGCCTGTAAATCCGGTGTCAATTTGATATCCATCCCAAGTAAGACCTACTGAAGTCACCGACTTACCTTGTTGGCCAACAAAATTAGTAAAGCTTGGTCCCGCCTCGACTCCTAACCTCAAACCCTGAGCGAACAGAAACGAACTTGTCCCAAAAAAAGCAATTGCAAATATTAAGGTTTGCTTCTTCACGCAACCCTCCACCAAAAAATGTTTCTATTAGATATTGTTAAAAGTTACATGCAAAGTAACAAAGGCAAGTAAAACGTTACTGCCCATCTTGTAGTTTGTCAATTTAGAGCTTAGGGTTAAAGCCTGTGAGATCTTACAAAGGCATACTTCCGTTCAAAATTCGCACAAATGATGACCTAAAATGATAAAATCATTGTTTTAACGGCTTTTTACACTTTTGGCATGAATAAATCTCAATTGATAGCAAGTAATTCATAAATCACCATCAAGAGCTTGAAGGGAGAACAGTGCAAAAGTGGAATACTCTTTAAACCTAGTGAGTCAAAAAATTCGGTAGCCTACTACAAAAGATAGAACGCTGTTTTTAACAATTCCCAACGTAGGTTTATTGACCGAATCCAACCCAAGGTCATAGCGAATTTCAAATAATAATTTTTGATATTCTATTCCGGCTCCCAATATCACTCCCCAATCAATTCCAGAATGATCTTTTGTATCGTCAACGCTTGCCGAAGAAGCCAATGAATTGTCGAAAGATGGCTGTGACAAAGTAGTAGTTTCATTTAAAAGAAATGCTACTGAGGGCCCGGACAATAAATTAATTTGTAGTTGAGGCGTCAAATTAAAATTGCCCTTCAGTAGTAGGGGAACTTCAAGATATTCATATTTGAACGAAAAATCAGATCGGGGGAATCCTAATAGATTACCCATTGTGTCATAGTCAGGATAAGAAGGAACGGCATCTTGAATTCCCTTCATTGTAAAATCCGCTTCTGATTGAAGAGACAAAAAATCAAACAATTTTATATCGGTAAATAGGCCACCAGTAAAACCAATAAGAGAACTAAAATTATTGCCCGGGGAATTATTAATTCCTTGATTAGCAACGTTCAAACCAGCATTGACTCCAAATCCAAGTTCCCCCGCAAATCCCTCGTTGGCAACAAAAAAGAAAATCAATATTGCAAAGACAAACTTTTTCAAATTTATGTCCTCCGAAGAAAAACTTATTCAATTAAGAATTTAATTGAAATACAACGCTTTTCAACAAGATCTCCAGTCTCATTAAAATTCTCAACTCCAACATATAGGAATTTAATCTCAACCCATCCTCAACAAGTTGTGGTTGCTCGCGAACCAAAAATTAACCACCTAAAAATTAATATTTCCACCCCCCGAGAAGGTATTAAGGGTCTCCGTTCCACTGAAATAACCGCTATATCCGATGAAAAGGCTCAAGTTCTTTCCAGCCATAAGCTCCAAATTTCCAGAAAGTCCCATCAGGACGGGAGCCGGATTCACGCCCATCACCACAAAAGACGTATTGGATGCTCCACCCAGTGCGGCTTGGTATTGGGCTTGGGTGTTCATCAGTTCCCGACTAACGTTGAGGTTGAGGGCAGGCTTCAACACCAAATCTCCACCCATACCATGTTGCACACTATCCTTTTTGCGACAGGCATGTGCAGGAAAGAATCGTCCATATAAGGATGCCGCCAGCCAACCTTTTCCAGTCCGGGTTGATTCGACGAAACAAATACCAAAAGGAAGGGGAAAATAAGGCGCCTAAAATCGCACTTATAAGCTTCCAATTATTAGATACCAACTGGCTATACACCTGGAATCCCGTCAGTATTTCCACAACCGGAAAAAGAAAAACGGGGATGCACGCTCCCAAAAAAACAAGCAGGAGGAAAATCGAGATTTTTTTAAGGGCACCCGGATATTTGAAACCACCTATAAGGAAAACAATCGCCAGAATGGCAGAGACAACCGACCCGATATTTCCAAAATCCTGGCTTGGGTTCTGAATAAAGAACAGGGCCGTAGAAAGAAAAAAGAATCCCAGTATTTTAAAAGTGTTATTCAATTAACTTCCTCTGGAAAAGCGTTTTTGAACCTCGAACCCTCAAGGGATTTTTCTTTGGGGGTCTGTTCTGTCAATCCAAGCAATAATTTTCATATATACAAACTTGATTAATAACCAAATGATCAACTTAAAAAAAACAAAAAAGTATAAAACAATAAAAAGAATGTAAAAAAGAGGCCACAAAAATCCATATTCATGGAAAATTGCAAACTTAGAATGTATTACCGGCATTAAAAAAAATAAAAAGAGAGCTGCAATTCCCGCCAATAGTACTGTCAGCACAAAAAAAACATTCACAATAATTCTTTTCTTATCGGCCATTTTCACTCCCAAAATTATTGGACAAGAAACTTGTTTGGTAATTATCCCCCAAAAAGGTTCGATTCAAGAAAGTTAGTTTATTTGCTAATGAATCTCCCCGGGCTAAAGCCCGGGGTTTCTACCTTTCGGCATACTCTGGTCATGCTGTTGCTCGCGGATATATTTGCGGATCATCTCCTCCTGCACAGTGCCTATACTTTCCGCAAAGTAGCCGTCCGCCCAAAAACTATCCCCCCAGAGAAACTCCTCAAGTTCAGGGTACTCACGCCTGATCTTGGTGCTTGTACCGCCTTTTAGCACCTGCACCACTTTAGCCACACTCACCTTTGGCTCAACCTGGATCAGCATATGCACGTGGTCTCGCTGAATATTCAATTCGTGGATTACCCAACGGTTGACGTGGGCCGCCTCTCTAAACAGCTCTTGCAGGCGGACGGCAACTTTGCCAAGCAAGACTCGTTTCCGATACTTGGGTATCCAAACGAGGTGATATTGCAGTCGGTGTCTGGTATGTGCGCCTGACCAATATTTTCCCATGACCAGAGCATTCCACAGTTCCTTGCCTTCGGGCCGACAAACTCAGTCGGCCCTCCGGGCTGCCATTCGCCCCCAGGCTGAAGCCTGGGGTTAGCTGGCAGGGTTTATCTAAAAGTCATGTCCCATCTGGATTTAAATCAATTTCTTGCCAATACCAGTTATCGGTTGAAGCTGGGGCAGTATCCGTTGCTTGATTAGTCGGGTCCCCTGACTCCTGTTGCTGATCCATGTCAGAATAATCTGAGGTCGCGCTCGCAGCTCCATTTAATAAATCCATCGTCGAACTTCCTACAAAGCCACCTGCGAGATCCAATGCGGTCGTTAAAGCATTTTGTTGGAAAAGTGGTTGACCTTCACTGTATGCAGGATTTGGATTGGTGAAGAATTGATAACCTTGATTTATGATTTGTGCTCCCCCGAACAGACCCAAACCCGTCTGGGCAGCGCCAGTAAGTACATTGCCAATTGCGAATGAAGTGTAAGCAGAAGACCCGGAAGCTAAAACATCATAACCGCAGTAGAGCAATGTTCCGGCCCCTGCAAGTGTGGAAATACCGCCAACGGTACCACCTACAATCGCAGCCCCTTGGGCAACTCTTTCAGCTGTATTGGCTACTTGCGGAGTAAACCAATCAAAATAGTCAGGATCGATAAAATCAGATACAGAATCAGGGTTATACAACCAGTTATCTATAAAGGAATTCGAATCATAAAGGCCTAATGTGTCTCTTGTGTTTAGAGGATTGTTCCTTACATAAGAATAAATGTTTGCTCCCGCGACCTGCCCTTTTGGGTCTCCCGATGTCCACCTTCCCATATCCGCGTTATAGACACGATATTTGGAAAGCAGTAACCCTGTCGTCGGTTCCTGAAAATGACCAGTGTAGCCAAACGAAGGCTGCATAGTTCCGGCTATTTGGGTCTGCCTGCCCCACGGATCATAATCAAACTGACCTTGGATGTTTCCGGAAGCATCCATCACCTCACGAACACTTCCCAGATGGTCCTTTGTATAGTACAGGTTTTGTCCATTGTCTTGCTCGCCGTTGGAAAAGAACCTTTTGAGTACCTGTTTGCCTGTTGCGTCTCTTTCCTCACAAATCCTGTTCCCACACCACACATAAGTCTTGCCCGAGACCGTGGCTGCACCTGAAAGTTGATTTAAGTTCGTCACCGGCCCACCCAAATTTAAGGCCGTGAGTGTTGCACACTATCCTTTTTGCGACAGGCATGTGCAGGAGCCTGCAATTATTGGTGTTTTTCACCGTTCCGCCGAATTCGGCGTGATTTGGATAAGTTCAAACGCAGTTTCAATGTCGACATCATCTTTCTTAGAACTAAGCGTACCACCGAAAACCGAATCTTCAAAGCACGACCGACAGAGCGTACTGATAAAAAACTTTTCGGTCTTCTTTGCGAAAGCCCCCTTGAATTTATTCTCGAGTTTTTCCCGTTCTTTTGAATACAATTTTCCGATATACATATTCCGGAAAACCGGCTTGAGACCATAATTCTTGCACCACAGAACCGCCTTGTCCCGATGCCGCCAGTCGCGCGTTTCCCACGATACTAGGGTGATGGCATTGAAATTGTTCATGATATCGAAAAAAGTTTTTCCGCACGAAACGGGTTGTACTTGTCCTCCTTTTCGACAAAGTGACGTGCCAACGCCCTAATCTGGTTATCTATGATCTGCTTAAGAGTATATTGTTTCCCCCGCCATGCCGTCGTTTCATTCAACCGCCTCATGATCGCCCCCACCACGACGCTTTTTCCCTCAGGCGATAACAGATATTGCCCAACCGCGGTTTTTTCAAAATATTTCCGTTGGCTCAGTTTCTTTTCTATGAAAAGCGGGAAAAGCACCGAGTCGACGATTGGTACGCGGAATTCTTCGACAAGATCGAGAACGAGGGCAGGCTTACCATAGCGTTCACTGTGGTAGAGGCCGAGATATGGATCAAGACCGACGTAAAGGCATGCCCGTTCGACTTCATTGTAAAGGATGCCGTAACCATAATTCAGTACGCTGTTAAACTGGTCCCTGCCTTGTGGTTTTCGGCCCGGGAATCTATAGAATTTTTTTAACCCGCTGAAATATTTGTCCGCGATGTATCCTTCCGTACCAAGGAGTTGCTCCTTGCCTTTCTCCGAACACGGGACATTGTCCAAGACATCAAAAAGGGTCTGCGCTTGTAAGAGTTCGGTCCCCACATCCTTTTTATATCGGTACGCGAGATATCGGAGTAGATCGAGCTGATTAGCGCATTTGCCCCGCACTAATTCTTTCGCGATTTTGAACGATCGCTCAAGCGAAGTTGTTGCACACTATCCTTTTTGCGACAGGCATGTGCAGGAATTTAAGGGGGTCAAAATAATTTTTACCAAAATAATAAAAGACACTTTTTAAACAATAAAAACGCTATTACGAAAAATAATTGAAAGTTTATCATTAAAATAACGACGCCCAGTTCCTGAAGAGGTTGGCTTTTTTAGTTATCCACCAGTTTTAAAATGATAAATTACTTGGGATTGTTTCCCGGAAAGAAATATGAAAAGAAACAACTCAAATATTGGGATCGGAAAGGATTTGGATTATGCCAAACGATATGGTGTTTCATCTGGGGGCAAAAATTGGGATGGCCTGGCTACATGGCGATATTTATGGCATTCATGTGACGGTTACCACATTGGATACTTGTTATGTCCCGGGAGAACTCAAGGTCGGCATTCCACCCGGTAAGGTCGAAGATCCAGATACCGAATACCTGACCTTTGAATTTACGCACAAGGATGGACCCTGCGGCCAAATTGTCTCGGAAAAGGCAAAATCAATCGAAGTTCCATTTCCGAAAGCCAAAAAGAACGTGAAGGTTTATGTGGTCGTAAATGGGCAAGTGGCGGGCGAGGCCACGACCTATTTTCCAAAATCAAAACCATAAGTTGGGTGTGGATCTTTGTGTTCTCTGGTTTTTCCTACCCCACCCGGGCAATTGGAATATCGCTAACTTTAGTGGTGTAGTGGGGTGACTGTTTCGAGAAACGGGTCATCCAACGGGCGTCGATCACAACGGAGGCGGTCCGGACCGTGCCGGCTCCGCTGACCTCGTTCAATTGGTCCACCACCCGTAAAAGATTCTGCCGTTTGGTGTCCTCTGGCTTCACGAAAAGGTGCTCCTGGACGCAATCCTCCAGTTCCAGCTTGGTCGCGTTGAGCCCGATTCGTTTGTACCGATATCCTTTTTTATAAAGCATTTCCACGGCGTTTACCACTTTCTTTATGATGAGCGAGGGGTCATTCGTGGCCACGGGAAAAACGATCTCGGCCTTGTTTCCGTATTGGGGGTCCCTCCCGAAAGGGTTGGTTTGGACCCAAACAACCAGCTCCTTGACGCATTGTTTTTGCTGGCGAAGTTTGACGGCTTCCTTGTTGGCATAGGTGGCGGCCGCCTCCCTTAGTTCCTCAATCGTTTCGATGGGGACACCGAATCCCTGGGCGGTGCCGACCATTTGTTGAGGATCAGGGATTTCTTTAAGAGCAATACATGACACCCCTTTTAGCTCAGATTGAATCCGGGCTCCGACGACGGTCATCCTGGATCGGACCCAATGCTCCGGTGCGTCCCGGAACTGCTGGGCGTTGTTGATGCCGTTGGATTTAAGCATCCCTTCATAGGCCTGGCCCACACCCCAAAGGTCGCCAACGTCCGTTGCTTCCAAAGCTTTGTCCAGGTGCGGGGATTTGTAGATGTCCAGCACCCCTCGGGCCTTCTCGGATTTCTTCGCAAGCTTATTGGCGAGTTTCGAGAGACACTTTGTCGATCCGATTCCGACCGAAACAGGAATCCCGGTCCACTTTTCAACCTTTGCTTTTATCCTGCGGCCGTAATCTTCTAACTCGTCCTTCGGAATCCCGGTGAAGTCGAGGAAACATTCGTCGATGCTGTATTTTTCCAAACGGGGGGTGAAATTGGAAAGCACCTCCCGGACGCGGTCGCGCATGTCGAAGTAGAGAGCGTAGTTGGAGGACATTACGACGACTTGGTTCTCCTTGATGGCTTCCTGCATCTGGAAAACGGCGTCGCCCATTTTGAAACCGAGCGCCTTCGCCTCGTTGGAACGGGCAATTACCAGGCCGTCGTTGTTGGAAAGAACCACTACAGGGCGGTCGCGGAGGGTGAAATCAAAGACCCTTTCGCAGGAAACGTAGAAGTTGTTGCAGTCGACCAAGGCGAAGATTTTGTCCATCCCATTTCTCCTATAAACCGTTTATTGAAAATGGTATCGCCCCGCGCGTCATAAAATTCCTTTCGAGTTGCGGGGCATGAAAGCCTCCAAAGAGGGGGTATCCGAGTACGGGTCGGGGAGTTCATCGTCGAAATCCGGGGCTGTAGCGTGAAAGATATTTTTAAAAACACTCACCGATAGGTCTTGAAGCGATGAAAGACCCCCGTAACCACCCCCCAAACCCGGATGCCCTCGACCTCGTCGATGGGGATGGGTTTGTGGTTCACGTTTTCGGGGAGCAGGGCCGGGGCGTTGTTGTTTTTTCCAAGGCGCTTGACCGTGGGCTGCCGGTTGATTTCCGCTATGACGATATCCCCCAGGGCCGCTTGGAGGGCCCGGTCGACGATCAGGATGTCCCCCGTGTGGATCCCCGCGCCGATCATGGAATCGCCCTGGGCAAGCCAGGTGAAAGTGGACGCGTTGAAGTTGAAAAGCCGGTTCAGGTCGATCCGCTTTTCTTTGTATTCCTCCGGGGGGCCCGGAGCCCCTGCAGGCACGGGAGGTTCTATAAGGGGCAAGGAAAGGTCCCTGAATATCTCCTGGGCCGGGCCCAAAAAGTAGAGAGTGGCCATAAAACCTCCAAAAAGGGGAAAAGGTATACATCGGTATACCTTAGATATACGCCCTCCTGGGAGAATCGGTCAAGTTTTGGGGATTTGGCAAATTTGAAAAGCTCGAATTTTCAGGGAATTTAGATCAATTTTTTGTATTAGTTTCCTTCGTGGCCCGTAATTCCTTAGCCCTCTCCATAACCCAACGCAAAACCCAAAAGTGCTTCTTGTTAAAGACAAATTGGGTATCGCATATTTTGCATTCAACGGTTGATGCAACAGCCAGCTTTTCAAATTGTTTTTTGTTTAAAACAACCGTAAAAGTTTCAATGGTATCCACTAAGTCCTTCCCCACATGATTAGAATATTTCTCACTTACAAACGATAATGGTGCTCCATCGACCAGCCAATGAAAATCATTACAGTCCATGAATTTGAAGTTTTTTTCATCGATTTTTTTATCACCAAAAGGTGTGTCTGGATTAGTTGTTTTGAACAAAAGAACATATTGATCCGAGTTCTTTTTACTGTCGAATATTGAAGCTTCTATTTTTAATTCAACCCCAGCTAAGTCAAAGCCATCTTCACCTTTGTGCTTAAAGAATTCTAATTCATTGCGATTCGCCCAACCCCTACCAAAATTGGTTTTGATAACTGTTCGATTCTCGAATTTATCTTTTTCGATTATAAGATCCCCGGCTTTGTCCTTAATGTATCTTTGGTAATCGGATTCTGCTTTGTTTGGATCGTCTTGAGCCGTTTCAACCGTGTTTGATTTAATGGTGTCCATTGCCCCTTTTGCGAATAAAAGTGAAGCACCACTAAAAACCAAACAAAGGTAAAGAATTATTTTCATAAATGACTCCTTTGATATTATTTTTTACCTTAAATCCTGGTTCTTAAAATCACTCATTTTTAAATTTCGGCTTCCCGGGCGGCCGTGGAGGCATGGCTTCGGCGGTCAACTTCTTCATTTTCAGGGAATATTCCAGACGGAGGGTTTCCAGCTGGGCCTCGTTCAGCTTGGGCTTGTCGCCGATAAAGTCGGCCTGGTTCTTGAAGGTGGCCAGGTCTTCCCCGACGGATTTCAGGACGAGGACCGTCTTTGCGTTGTGGATGGCACCGCGCCAGAAGGGGAGGTCTTTCATCAAAAGCCAAAGACTTTTTTGGCCGCATCGCCGGCAGCATCCCCGATCACGTCCTTGGGTTTAGGTGTGGCGGTCGGTTGGGCCGGTACATTCTCTTGGCCGTCGGAGGTGTCCGGGGGGTTGGAAATTCCCAGGGTGGCCCGTGCCTTCATGGTCTCCGGGTCGGTCGAGGAGTCATATAGGACAAGGGGTTTGAGGGGTTGGGCCTTGGGCAGGGGGAGCGGGGTTTCAGTGAGCCCGGCGTCCTTCTTGGCGTCGAAATCGTCCAGGCTGTAATCCGAAAGGCTGTCCTGCTCGAAATGGGAAAGAACGGCGTCCTCCACCTCTTTTGACCATTGGGTTCCATAAAAGGCCTTCACCTCCGGCTCCTCGAGCTTGCGGAAGATTTTGGCCCCATAGGTGAGGAAATAGTCGGGATATTCCTTGTTGCCGGCAATCCTGGTGATGGCGGCGTCCATTTTTTTATAGGCTGGCCAGTATTTCCACGGGAACTTTTTCCCGTACGAAACCGGCCTGTTTTCCTTGCCTTCAACAAGGTATTTCTTGTAGTCCACGAAATATTGGAGGATGCACTTGCGGACCTCCACCCCGGAATCGACGAGCTGGCCGTAGAATTTGCCATTGTCGTCGCCAGGGGCTGTTTTGGCGGTCGAGTCGTCGGCGAAGGCGTTGTTGTTTTTCAGGAATACCAGGGCGAAAAAAACGAGGACGAAAGACAAATATTTACGCATCCAAATACCTCCAGTTGGAATGGCCGGTATTATGAACAAAAACGAGGAAAGTGGTAAGAGGATTTTGAGGGGTGGAAAAACGTTTTCAGCGCAGATCGGCGCTGGTTTTGAAGCCCCATTGCCTTTCGGTTTGGGAACGGGTGAAAAAGATGCCGTCCTTATGAAGAAAGCCGGTGTTTTCAAAATAAACACTCTTATTTCCCTCGTTGTGGGCTTTATTTATCGCTTCCTTATGGTCTTCACCGGTCCAAACCTGGCCGGTTTTGGGATCTTTGACGGCGGGTGTAAAGTCGGATTTATTGTAGGGTTTGGGCATGGGATATTTTACAGGGGTATTTCGGGCTGGACCCACTTTTTTACTGATTGTATTTCACGCCCCCATATTTCCCTGGTCCCAAGTAAGCTTCTCCAATATTTTCTCGAGATAGACCACGGTCTTTTCCTTTTTGTCCAGGCTCCCGAAGGCCCCCCAGGGACAGGACTGTATGAAACCCAGTTGGAACCCGACCGCTTCCCTTTCACTGAAATGGGTCATGCTCAGCCGCCGGGCCGAAAGCCGCCATTGCCGCCCCACGAAAAGCCGCCTGGCCATGTCCCCCCTCCACGCGGCCAACTTATTCAAGTAAGCGATGATAAGAAGGTCCAATTCCCCCTCGGCCTCGATAAATTCCTCTTCCAGCCTCAACACCGCTTCCTTTTCCACCAACATGCCGCACAACCTTTCCTTGGCCTCGCCGTAGTCCGGGTTGTAATAACTTCCCATTGCGAAGATGTAGGTTTCCACGTCAAGGTGCTCCGCATCCCAGATATATTCCATTTCATTGGCCAAAAGATCCCACTGTTGGGCCCGGGTAAATTCATAGACAGGGGTGGACAAAAGATTTTCCAGGATGCCGTGGCGGCAAAGGGGGCATAGATTACCCCGTTCCTTAATTTCTTCCGGGTCGTAGTCGGTCAAATCCCATAAGCAATAGGGGCATCTTTTCCGCTTGTCCCGGTGGCGCTTATGGCGCAAGGGCCGTTCCGTTTTTGGGGGGTGGTTAATCGTACTGCTGGGAGGATCTAAAATAGAAGAACGAAAGTCATTCATTTTTCACCGCCTCTCGCTGGAGGAGGGGTCTCACTTAAATATTTATCACTTACCCAATAGCTCTCGCAGTCATTACAGTAAAGATTCTCGAGGCCCGAGAGGCCGCCGCCCGGTATAAATAACTTCATGCGAATCAGATGGTTTAACCGACCATCCCCTCTAGGCAACTGGCCGTAAAGGATCATGCCAATATCTATCCCTCGGCAATTGGGGCAATGGATACCCTTAAGTCTTTCCGCTATTTCCCTTTCCCATTGGGTCTCGCTCAATGGCCATATCTCATTCCCGTTTTTGTCATTTACCCGCTTTAATTCGCCCCCCAAACGCCGTATTTCTTCAGCCTTCTCGTCAATACTTACGCCTTCTTTATCTAATTCTTTCAACCGCGATACCATCGCGGCAAACTTCTTTTCATCAGGCGTTAGTGGTGTCTTGGCGGCGGGAACTTCATAGGAAGCGGAATCCCCTCGGGGTTTGAGTACAACTGTTTTCCTTATTGGGTAATGAACTGCCTCTGGTTTAAGAGTGGGTTGTTTGAATAGTTCTCGCTTTGGGTCGACGGGAACGACAGGCGTTGGATGAAGAGGCGGAGAATTTTTAGGCGGGACTACGGTTTCTTGAACCAGGTAAAATTGTCCTGGAGCCCAAATAAAAATGTACCAGTTTAAGCAAAGCATCATTACGAAAGAGGCCAACCGAATGGGTAAGTAAATCCAATGCCACCCCTCGTTTTCTAAGATACTTCCGGCCGCCCCCATATCCACCGCGATAAATTGAACGACACCAATTAAATAGAATACAACGCCGAATAATTTTTCCATGTTTCACCTCTTTCAGGAGGTGGGATCTCGCTATTCCGGGGAGATCCGCGTTTCGCGGGGGTCAATGGGGTAGGCCTTTGGGTCTTGCCCCACCGAATCAAACCAACTTTTTATGTTCGGCTTCTTAGGCTTTTTTGCCGTAGACTTCGTCCCACGCCAATTGGCCGCGGCATTTCAAAAGCCCGATCACGGCCATTTGTTCACAGCGGGGGTAGCCGTAGGCGGCCCAATTGGTGGCGGTTACCAGGCGCAGTTGAAACCCGTTCACTTCAATGGGCCTGCACCCCAAACGGCTCTGCACATGGGCGTCAAACCAGAAATCCCGAGGTTTATAGAGATAAACCTTTAAATTGCTTTTCGGTTTTTTGTAATCCAAAAAAACCATGCAGAAGTCCACTTCCACCCGCCCATTCATGGCGAGAACAACTTCTTTTTGGGAAACGATAAAGTCCCAGGCTTCCTTAAAATCGGCTTTCTCGTTTTCGTTTTCGTAGGAAGCATGCTCGAAGAATTCCAAACTCAAATCCAATACCGATCTCCATTGTTTGATGAAAATAAGTTCCCCTATGAACATTTCCACCTGTTGGGCCCGGGTTAAAAGGTGAACCGGGGTTTGAAGAAAAGCATCCAATACCCGGTGCCGGCAAATGGGGCAAACGCGGTACTCGTCGGCGGATTCAAATTGAATCAGGGGTAAGGGTTCCAGGCAGTAATGACAGGCGAAATCGGGTGCGTCTTCCGGAACTACCTGAGTGCGTACCACCTTGGGGCTGCCATAAGGTGGCATGGGTTTGTAAATTTCAACGGTTCGTTGGGTGAACCAGGCTGGAACATAATTATAAATGGGACTTTTAGACATGACGGACACCTCCTAGGTGAGGTGGGATCTCGCTATGCCGGGGAGATCCGCGTTTCGCGGGGGTCCAATGTGGTAGGCCTTTGGGTCTTGCCACACCGAACAACATCAGTGTCCGCCCGGAGGGTTAGGTTGTAAATGAAATAGCGCCTTGTCGTTAAACTAAACAGGGGTGGGTGAAAACCGGGCAGGAAGGAAAAGGGATGTATTTTGTTTGGTTAAAATTGATTCGAGGCGGAGGGAAGTCGGATTTGAGGAAGGGTTTGGGCAAAGAAAACTCCTGTCTATTTATCAGTTCTTCGCAAAAGCATTTTACTGACTACAGAAACGATGGAGTTTTCATAACCTTCTCCGGCTAGTTTCTTAAGCTTGGGGTGCCATTCTTTTTCATCCCACAAAATCCAGCCTTTTTTATCAAAATGCGACTTTAATTTTTCACGATGACTTTCAACGACATTACCCGCTACTAATACAAGGCTAACCTTGGGGTTTGGACGGCAAAAACCCGCCTCAACCAACTTTTCTAATAAAATCTTTCTTACAAGCCTATATTTTTTTTGTTTGTTAAATAATTTAAATCTTTTGGCGAAACCGGGGTTCGTTCCATTGAAGGCTCTATAATTTACACCCCCGGAGTTGAGATAGGATTTGCATTCGACGAGCCATAATTCATTCGTTTTCCCTTTGTAAGCCACAATGTCAAATTCCGGACGGGGATTGGTTTTCCATCCGATTTTCTTCTTTTCTACATCTGTTAATTCAACCTTGACGGATGTACGGGTCCAGAAGCCTTCCCGCTCCAAGAGACTTGTGATGACGTTTTCGAAGGAGTCCATTTTTATTTTCCTATTAAGGTGCTTATTCGATTTACTAACAAGTAGTCGTTAAATTTTAATATTTGAGCCGCCTTTCCAATTTTTCCTTTCAATTCTGATTCGGAAGAAAGGGTCATATATAGTTGCCGCCGGCCGCTCGAATGCTGTTGGGCTACCTTTTCGAATTCTTTTTTGGAAAATATCCAGACTTTTTCGGTGGAAATATCTACAAAGGCGTAAATTTGGGCCGGGTTATCGTCATCCACCCACCAATTTATTGCGGGCTTTCCTTTTCCTCCCCCCGGCTTTGGCTTCAAGTTTGTTTTTACCTGGATTGTAATTGCCCTTTTGATTTTGGGGCCGTAAGCCACCAAGTCTATTCCTGCGTCCGTGGTTAAAGGAGCGGATTCGATGCCATATTGGAGTAACTTGTATTGGACTAGAAGTTCCCCGAGTTTACCTATTTGCCTTGTGGGTAAGGTTTCCGGTTTTTTCATTAAACTTTCTCCGCGGCTTTGGCTTGCATCTTGGCGGCCGGGTAGGGCTTTAATAGGCCTTTGAGGATCCCCGCGTCCGGGATATTAGGGTCCAGCCAGGCGTCGTAGTTCTTGGGGTCCAGAATGACAGGCATTCGGTTGTGAATGTCGGCCATAAGCTCATTTGGTGTGGTCGTGATGACGGTGTAAAACTCAAAGTCCTTCTTTGGAGGGTCATATTTCGGGTTCACATTAAACTTCGCTTCAAGCGTCTTATCGTCCTCAACTGTGAGGTTCCACTTCCCCCAAATGCCGGCAAAGGCGAAGGGGGCCTTGGGTTTTAAGCCGATAAGGTAGGGTTGTTTTTTCTTTCCGCCGACGTCTTTCCATTCGATGAAGGCCGGGTTGATGGGGACCAGGATGCGGTTTTTTTGGAAGTTGGTCTTAAAGGTTTTCTTTTCGGTGATGGTTTCGGCCTTTGCGTTGAAAAGGTGGTGCCTGACCAGCTTCTTTTTCAGGAAGTCGAAAAAGGGCATTCCCCAAATCATTTCCTTGATGACCCTCTCCCCTGTTGCGGGGTCGACCATGATGATGGGGACCAAGTGGGAAGGCCGGATTCTTTCTAATTTGGAGGGGTCCCAGAGAATCTTCTTGGGGGGCTTCGCTTTAAAGGTCTTGGCGATGTCTTTAATGGGGAGGTTTAGTTGGTAGGAGACACACATCGGTTGCCCCTTTTGAAAAAATTACCATTTATCATTTAAAATAATTATGGGCTTAAATAATTAGAAGCCAATTTTAAGAATTCAAGATATCATTTCTGCGATTTTAGATTTCTGTGCCAAATCAGGCAATACACCATCCCGGATTAAATTCCGCAATTTCGTTTCTCTCGCGCCAGCAGGATTAAGGTTTTTCAAGGAGTCGGTTCCCAAATTAAATTCTTTAGAAAAAAAGACAGCCGTAAGAATCATTGCTTCAGTTATTGAAAATTGGGTACTTAAAACGCCAGGAAGGGAACTGGGGAAATTTGTGGAATTAAAGTTATTCTCAAAACTTTTGCAAACCTCCAATGAATCAAGGGAGTTATAATTCAAATCATTTCTATTGTTAATTTGCCATAACCGATCATTACTAACCGGGGTCAATGCAATATGTAAACTTTGATCAGGAATCCATGCAGTTAATCCAGCGCTTGATGGGTAAAATATGTCCCAAAAAACTCTGTGCGGACCATTGTATGCAGAAAAATTTCTTAATATCCTTTGATTATTACCAAGATTTCTAATTATTCGCAGCTCTTGCCGCCCAGAGTTTCCTCTAACGACATCGACAATATATTCAGGAACCTTTGAGACTCCCCCGAACAACCCCATAATTGCTGACGCTGCATGAAACGAACTGTAATAAAGGGTAACAAAAGCCCAACTAGCCGAGCTGGTCATCATTAAATCTAAAGATCTTCTATAAAGTGAGATTGATAAAAATAAATTTCTTTCGATATCACACAAAAGACCATCCCGAAACTCATTATATTCAGGCGTCCCCTCTCTTAATAAATTTAAGGTTCTAGGCCGAGCCACAAAGAAGTTCCGCAGCCCAACGGACCGATTTCTCAAAGCCGAAACATGACTGCCACAAAAATATTGCGCTTGAGAAAAATCAAATAAATTCATTAACTTCTACCAAATATTTGAGAATGTATCTCATCATAAATAGCTTTAATGCCCGAATTCCCATGTTGAGCCGTCAAAGCTTCTCTTGTGATTTTATTCTCTTTAATTTTTTCCAAGTGGTTTTTATAGGAAATTGCTGTTATTTTCGAAACATCGACTCCTTCTTTTTTAATGATCTCAGGTAATATTTTTATTAAAACCCTTAATACCCTAGCCTGGTAAAAAGCAGATTTCCCTTTTTTCCAACCATCAGCATCCATTGATTTAATTGCAGCCAAATACTTAATGATGCTGTCAACAACCACTTCAAAATTTAAATCTTTGAATGGGGAATCTCTTAAAGAAAAAATATGTTTGAATTCAGGAGCAATAGAACCTTGTTTCAAACTGATTTCGTTTTGTTCTCCCGTTAAATCAATCCTTTGATATAAGGGGCTCGATTCATTTGTCGCCAATTCAAAAACAAGTTCAGATGCTTCAATTCCAAATGGATCCTCATCCGGCCTAACCAATCTAACAAGATCCCAGCGAAGAGAAGACGGAACCCGTTTCTGGTTGTTGTTAATCTCGATAAATAATTCCGCCATTTTTACTTCATCAAGGCCACAATGAATGGTGCAAGCATATATAGCCTCAAATTCTGAAAATTTTTGAGCCCACAACCTATGTTGCCCATCAACAACAAGAAATTTAATCCTATTTCCAATGCTTATCTCGCCTTTTCGTGCCTCGAAATTTTGAATATCCGTAGCTAAAACAATTGCGTTTGGAAATATTCGTTTTTGATTTAAAACAGCAGTCGCTATTTCTCTAGCCCTTTTTTCTTGGACAACTCTTTGAAAACCTTCTTCTGGATTTTCTAATCGCCAAGAAGGAGTTGTGTGTTTTAACAACCATTTTCCTGGTATTGCAGCTAAATAAATTGGGGGTTTTTCTTGTAAAAGGAATCCACCAAAAACATTTTCATCGGCCATTGTAAACTCCCGTCAAATTTTGATTGGGAAAGACGAAAAAAGGCACTCTTTATAATCTCCTCTTTTCCTTGGATCGGCGGCTAAAAGGCTGTGGCGTTTCAAACCCAAATAGTAAAACCCTTTATATAAATCAAAGATACTGTTGTGATAAGCATTGCTTATAACAACTGCACAGCCGCGGTTTATCAAATCTTTTGAAACACTTGCTAGTCGGCATTGATCTTCCCATTTGAAAATATGATTATTGTACTTAATAAATCCGTTATTTGAATGTGTAACCGTATAAGGCGGATCAAGGTAAATGAAATCCCCTTTTTTTGCCGTATCTAAAATATGTTCAAAATCTCCGTCTTTGAATGTTACATTTTTTAGGGCATTAGAAACTGCTTCAAAATCATCCGTTTCAAGTAAAACATTTAATTTCGTTCCAATAGGGACATTAAACTTCCCCTCTTTATTAACCCTATACAAAGCATTCCAACAAGTGCGATTTAAATAAATAAAAAGTGCAGCTTTTTTATTGGCGGAATTGGGCTTCCAATCTCTCATTTTGTAATAGTAATTTGTGGAATGTTTCGAATTATGCTTCTTCAATTCACTTACAACACCTTTCCAATTATTCCTTATCGCACGAAACGTATCGATTAAGTCTTTATTAACATCTGAAAGAACTGATTTTTTTGGTTTTAAGTGGAAAAACACCGCCCCACTACCCAGGAATGGTTCAAAATAAGTATTAAACGGTTTTAAAAATATTTTTGAGTATTTAGAAACCAGCCAACGTTTACCGCCAGCCCATTTTAAAAATGGTTGTAATTGTATATTCTCTCTGGTTTTCATTTAAGTTCTTTTAAGAAAATTTCTCAAAATCAGGGTTTGGGGGACTCGTTTCTTGCGAAAGGCCCTGGCAAGGACTGATTCTGTTACATAAGTAAGTTGCCCGCAAAAATTTTAAGAGTCGTCCTTCGATCTCGGTAGTCTCTTAGTTGCACACTATCCTTTTTGCGACAGGCATGTGCAGGAGCCTGCAATTATTGGTGTTTTTCACCGTTCCGCCGAATTCGGCGTGATTTGGATAAGTTCAAACGCAGTTTCAATGTCGACATCATCTTTCTTAGAACTAAGCGTACCACCGAAAACCGAATCTTCAAAGCACGACCGACAGAGCGTACTGATAAAAAACTTTTCGGTCTTCTTTGCGAAAGCCCCCTTGAATTTATTCTCGAGTTTTTCCCGTTCTTTTGAATACAATTTTCCGATATACATATTCCGGAAAACCGGCTTGAGACCATAATTCTTGCACCACAGAACCGCCTTGTCCCGATGCCGCCAGTCGCGCGTTTCCCACGATACTAGGGTGATGGCATTGAAATTGTTCATGATATCGAAAAAAGTTTTTCCGCACGAAACGGGTTGTACTTGTCCTCCTTTTCGACAAAGTGACGTGCCAACGCCCTAATCTGGTTATCTATGATCTGCTTAAGAGTATATTGTTTCCCCCGCCATGCCGTCGTTTCATTCAACCGCCTCATGATCGCCCCCACCACGACGCTTTTTCCCTCAGGCGATAACAGATATTGCCCAACCGCGGTTTTTTCAAAATATTTCCGTTGGCTCAGTTTCTTTTCTATGAAAAGCGGGAAAAGCACCGAGTCGACGATTGGTACGCGGAATTCTTCGACAAGATCGAGAACGAGGGCAGGCTTACCATAGCGTTCACTGTGGTAGAGGCCGAGATATGGATCAAGACCGACGTAAAGGCATGCCCGTTCGACTTCATTGTAAAGGATGCCCTAACCATAATTCAGTACGCTGTTAAACTGGTCCCTGCCTTGTGGTTTTCGGCCCGGGAATCTATAGAATTTTTTTAACCCGCTGAAATATTTGTCCGCGATGTATCCTTCCGTACCAAGGAGTTGCTCCTTGCCTTTCTCCGAACACGGGACATTGTCCAAGACATCAAAAAGGGTCTGCGCTTGTAAGAGTTCGGTCCCCACATCCTTTTTATATCGGTACGCGAGATATCGGAGTAGATCGAGCTGATTAGCGCATTTGCCCCGCACTAATTCTTTCGCGATTTTGAACGATCGCTCAAGCGAAGTTGACGCTTCCAGTTGCGCTTTACGAAGACTCGCCAGCCCTTTTGGTTCGCTTGAAAATAGTCTTCCGATGGGCTTGCCAAAAGAACCGAGATAGACGATATCAACATCGTGCTCAATCGCGAGCTGAACCGCGTGAGTCGTGAGCGAGGCCGGCCGCAGTATGACTATTTTCTCCAGTCTATGGATGGGGTATTCTTTTTTCTCTTTAACTTTCGGAAAAGAAAGGACGATGCGCTCGCCATTTACGCCGATCTTGGTACCGTAAGTATCAATAAGCAAGTCCATGTGGTCTGCCCCCCAAATTTTGTAAACCATCTTTATGCTGAAAGTGCCTGAATACCATTATCCATTATTTTCGTTGTTCACGAAGGGTCCCCGTCGCGGACAACCATGAACTATCAAAAATCCGTTACCACCATTTTCCGGGTTGCTTATTTTCGTTAAACTGAGCCCAAGCATTCATTTCGAGACTGATATAGGTCGCAACCGCATCAATTGAACTTTTAAATGTTAATTCATGGCCCAGATTCGGTTTGGGATCTTTGATGCCATATCCAGTGATCCGATAATATCCATCCTGCCCCCAACTGCTGAATGTCCACCCAAAATCCGTTCGTTTGTCTGACCACCCAATCCATTTATCTATTAAATCCTTGTGGCCTTCTAAATATTCTTTGAAGTCTTCAACACAAATGTTCTTCCGGTGGTCCATAAATCCGGATTCTTTTAAATAATCTTGAATCGATTTGTCCGATATGAGGGGGTACCGGCATATCGTTTGGGCGATTTCTTTCAAATCTTCCATTTTTTATCCCCCCAGGTCATGTTGACCAACCCCCAGCTGAGCCAATTTTACCTGCTATGAGGCCATTCCTGCTATGAGGCCATTCCTCAAGTCCAATTTTCTCCTACGGTCAGCCTTTTGGTTTCGTGGATTCACGCTGCTATTCGTGCTCGAGGCACAAGATAAGAATTCGATAATCCTGAGGGAAGCCACCACCTGTCCAACGTGCCTAAGGCACAGCTAAAACTCGTGGTCATTCCTAAGGGGTCGAATCACGAAACTGAGGCTGAAACCTCTTTAGAGCATGGGCCGATAAACTTCCTTTCGAACCAACATAGTCCAAAGGTGAATCAAAAGCTTGTGAGCCATTGCCACAATCGCTTTGTTGACATGCCCCGTATTACGGACGAACCGGCGGAAAACGCGGTTGGCCTGGGTATCCTTTTGAATCCATGACCAGGCAGCTTCAACTAAGGTAGCCCTCAAGGTTCCTTTTCCGGCCTTCTGCAAATGGCCTTCCTTTCGAGTTTCTCCGCTTTGCCTGATCCTTGGGGCCAACCCCACGTAAGCCGCCACCTGTTTGGCGTTTTGAAAGCGCTCCGGCTGGTAAATCTCCGTTAACATTTGCAGGGTCGTTACTTCACCCACTCCCGGGTGGGACCTGAGGATCTTAGCCTTTTTCTCGTAGGCCTTGTCCTTCATCATGACCCGCAAACGTATGTTCACGTCTTTAAGCTGCCTATCAAAGTAAAAGAGATCTTCCAATAGGCTATCCAACGTGAATCTCAGGGCCGGCGGCAGTTCCATATCCCGCAAAACTCCGATGGCCTCGTGGGTCCAGTAATCCAGCCCTCTAGGTTCCTTGAATCCATATTGGAGGAAAAAGCTTTTGATCCTTTGTTTGGCCTTGCGTTTTTGTTCCACCATCGCGTTTCTCAAACGCACCACTTGCCGATCCGCTTCTTCCTGGAGGGTTGGGATCGCCACAGCCCGCAAGAGATCCTTTTCGGCGTACTCCGCCAGCTTGCGGCAGTCCAACCGGTCGGATTTTGTTTCCAACTGAGCTACACGAGGTGTTTTGTTCGGGGCGATGACGTCCAATGGGTATCCCACTTCCCGAAGGCGACGTGCCAAGCCAAAGCCAGTAGGTCCTGCCTCGTAGACGACCTTTTTTAACCCTTTTCGGTAAGGCTCCAGAACCTTCACCACAGCTTCCCAATCCGCGGGCACAGACTTGGTTCCGGTTTCCTTTCCATTGATCCTGATTGCTACGTAAATACTTCGTTTGTGGACATCGAGCCCCACAAACACGGCGTCCCGCTTGGATACCTCCTTGCCTTGGAATCCTTTTTTGCTAATCTGTTTCATGGTCATTCCTCCTTATGAGTGGCTACTCACCGGGAATAGTTTAATCCCGGCGGTGGAATGGCCATCATGTTACCTGTCCACGATGGGTCCCCGTCGCGGACAGCCAAAATCAACGGTTAATCAGAAACTTGCCCCGCCCCAGAACATTACTTCCGTTTTGGATGACGTAGAAATAAATTCCCGACGAAACCAATAGGTTCTGGCGGTTGGTTCCAGCCCATTGAGCCATTCCACCGGCTTCGTTCACTTGGCTCACCAGTTCTCCCGAAACAGTATAAAAAGACACCGTGGCCCCGGGCGGGAGACAGCCGACTTTTAAGGTTCCGCCAATAGCATATTGGGGGTTAAAGGGATCGGGCCAAACATGGATGGCACAGGGGGACGTGGGGATCGAAGTAGGAAGTACGGTCGCGGTGGCGGTGGCGCTACTCACCAAAGACCCAGCGGGATAACCATACCCATCCGAGGTATTGAATCCATAAACCAAGGCGCCGAAAGGCGCCACGCCTACGAGCACATGTTCCGCCGCCGAAACCGATACAGCCGCACCTGAATAACCGCTAGCCCCGATAGGAACGAAACTGGCCGCTGGAATTGCTGCTCCATCCAGCGAGACCGCGCCAACCGCCGAGGTGGGAACGAGTAAATTTTCATAATTGGGCGAGAATCCAAAACTCGGGGGCAAAACGCTGGTCAAGTAATTGTTCCCGTATTGGCTCGTCGGCGGGACCGTGATCATGAAAGGATCCGCATCCATACAAACAAGGCCAAGGCCGCAATCGTAACTGTGGCTATTGGAATATTGGGTGACGTAAATGGGATTGTTGGCCGTGATCCATCCCGGGGCCGCGATGATCTGCTCGGCGAATTGGCCCTGGTTGAGCACTGGTAAAACTGTTCCATTGACGTTCACTGTGGTTCCGTTGACCGAAGCCAAGAATCGGAAGGTGTCTCCTCCTGTCCGGGTAGCCAAAGGGAGGGTCACGAAATTTGTGCCCCAATCGTTGACGGGCCAAAGCTCCTCAAGTAACTGGTTTCCTGAAGGATAGGCAGTGGGAACCTGGGCTACGGCATTATCCCCAAAGACCGCGATGGGCTGGTTTGACTGGATCAGGGTTCCAGTTAAGTCATCACCGATGATGGTCGTGCCCAATTCATAAGTATCACCCTGGTTCAAGGCAATGACGTAAGGGATTCCCGCAGTCTGGGAATCCGCGGCGGCGGAAGGTGTGATGGTCACGCTGGTTGCGTTTTGGGTCCCAACGATCGAAAATTCACTTTGAACTTCAAAGCCGCTTCCCTCACATTCGTAATTGACCACGATATAACTGTTTCCCAGGGCGTTGACCGGCAATGCTAGGTAACCGTCCGTGTTAAATTGAATGTAATTGATTCCATAGACCGAAATAGCATCCAGGGATGTAACCTGGATCCCTAAGTGCGTGACCGTATCATCGTTGGCCGGGTTCATTTGGTCGGCAAGTAGAAGCGTTACCGCGGTCGTAGAGCCGGGTGTGATGGTATAAGTTGCGGTTCCCGCAGTAGGATCCAAAACAGTAGCGGTAGTGGCGATATTGCTGGCGAGAAGCAAAACAATGTATTGCTCGGCTGAAGGTTCAGCATATGGAAAGCACAGCCAGAAATTGGTACCAGAAGTCGGGATGGCCCAGGTTGAAGAATGGACGAACAATAGGCAAAAGGTTATAAAAGAAAACGCTAAAGTTTTTAAAACCGATTTTCGCGAAAAGCCGACGGTTTTCTTTTGCGACAGACATTTCACTGGTGTCACCCAATCAATAATTCTCGAAATACTAACGTTCCTAAGGACGTGAGACCAATAAAGATTACCTCAAAATACAAATTTAAGAGGCATGAGAGTTGCGGGCACCCTTTGAAATGACCTTTTTTACAATTCTTTGTTGTCCACGACGGGTCCCCGTCGTGGACAAATTTACGGTTTTATCTTACAAGAAGGTTCGTAAATCGGATTGTCTCCCCCGGGGAGGAATTTAAGAAAAGGTGGATAATTGGCATTTTCGCTGACGCCGCATTCTTTGCCGAGGGCATTGGTTAAACCCTGAAAAAACTTGATGAACGCTTCCTCTTTTTGAGAAGAATTAATTTCGCGTAGGTCCACATCCATGAGAATTGATTCAGGAGAGAATGCACGCCCGATTATCCCCATCTCATCGAAGTCGATGAATATATCTACATAGGGTTTTTTCGGACCGAACAAAAATTTGAAATCGGTTGAAATAGATTTTTCTTCGTCTTCACCTTCCGCTTGAAAATGAAGTCGTGCGCCAAAACGAAGGGCGTATTCCATCATCCGTTTCCAGTCCTCAAGAGAAGTGTTATCGATGAGTATGTCTGGAATATCTCCATTGTATTCAAACGCCTCATGATAAGAATTCACCCCCCCCCATATGCTTCGAGGCTTCGTAAGCTTTTTCTACCGCAGAGTAGAGCGCTGGCGCGTATGCCTTAGAGTACGGTGGCGAATCCAACCCTTTCGGATTGGGCCTCAGTCCGGCTCTCATCACCACGTTTCCAGCGCCCCCTCATCAAACCGTACGTGACCTTTTCGATCATACGGCTTTCCGACAACCTTTCAACCGGCAGCATTCAAGGCAAAAGCTGGAATCCAGTTCAAACCAAGGCGTTTCACTTCCTCGATCGACCATGTTCGTCCTTCCCAGGCGTACTTACGCCTCCGGAACAAAGTCAGCCTTTCGAGTACGTAAAATTGAAGCTTGGAAAAGTATGGCTGGCTGTCCCCAATTCGGAAATAGTTGACCCACCCCCTTAACACCGGGTTCAAAGCCTTCGCTACATCCTCCATTGGAGATAAGAGCCGCTCTCGGCCCGCCGTCATCTGCTTCACTTTCTCGGCGATTTTCTTCATGGCCTTCCGGCTCGGCCAGCTCAGGCAACAGGTCTTACCCAATCCTACCACCGGCATACCTACTCGAAAGTGGAACCCAAGGAAGTCAAACCCTTCCTTCCCAGGCCCCATTTCCACCAGCCGTGTCTTTTCGGGGTGCAGTTCAAGCCCTAGTCGTCCCATCAATTCCTTGATGACTTCCAGGCTCTTTTCCGCATGGGCTTGGCTTCCGCACAACACCACAAAATCGTCGGCGTAGCGCACCAGCCTACCCAGTTTCCTGTGCCTCTTATTCCAAACCTTGTCCAGCAAGTGAAGGTAAACATTGGATAACAGCGGTGAGATCACCCCGCCTTGCGGTGTCCCTCGGAGAGTCGGCGTAAGCCTTCCTTCCTCAAACACACCCGCCTTCAGCCACCCTTGGATCAGTTTCAGAACCTTTCGATCACTGACCCTCTGGCGCACAAGCACCATCAGTTTGTCGTGGTCGATGGAATCGAAGTACTTCCTAATATCTCCATCGACCACCCATGTGTACCCCCCGTTGATCCACTTCTTGATCTCCCGGTGGGCCTGTTGGGCTCCGCGTTTTGGCCGAAATCCAAACGAGCCTTCCAGAAAGTCCGCCTCAAAGATGGGTTCCACCAACTTCCGGCAAGCCGCTTGAACTACCCGATCCCGAATCACCGGGATTCCCAACGGCCTCTTGCTACCATCGGGTTTGGGTATTTCCACTCGTCTCACAGGTTTAGGCAGATACTTCCCAGCCTTGAGTTCTTCCTGAATGCCCTTCAGGAATGGAATAGTCCCCACTTTCTCTTCAATCCATTCCAGCGTTTCCCCGTCCACTCCTCCTTGGCCTTTATTAGCCTTCACCTGTTTCCATGCCGCTGTCAGGACATCCCATCGGGTCATCCTGTCATGCAGTACATGAAATCTTCGGCTTGGGCTCCTCTTGGCCGCTCGGTATAGCGCCCTTTGAAGGGTTCGCGCCTTGTCTTCGGAGATAACATGAATGAGCCAGCGGCCTGCGTAAAATAAAACGGGCCTTGTTGAAGGGCCCTAATTCGCGGGTTGCTCCTTGAGGGAGCCTATCCGCATACGGAGGGCTGGCTCATGGAAAATAATATCACGGTGGTCGGGTTGGATGTCCATAAGGATACGGTGGTAGGTGCGGTCCTGCCGGCTAGGGCCGAAAATGTGAAGGATATTTTTACAATCGAGAACACCCCAAAAGCATTGGGGAAAATGCTGGGTAAGTACGAAGGACGAGGGTCAATAACGTTTGTGTACGAGGCGGGCCCTTGTGGATATGACATCCACCGGCAATTAACCCAAAAGGGGTTGAAGTGCGTCGTAATCGCCCCTGGGAAAATTCCAGTGAAAGCCGGGGATCGGGTGAAGACAGACCGCCGAGATGCGGAAAAGTTGGCCCGTCTTTGGAGGGCGGGAGAGCTGACGGAAGTGCGGGTTCCGACCATCCAAGAGGAAGCCTGTCGGGATCTGGTTCGAGTTCGTGAGGATGCCCTAGAAGACCGGCAAAAGGCCCGGCACCGGTTGTCGAATTTCTTTCTTCGGCAAGGTCGTATCTTTCGAGAAGCTAAGAATTGGAGATCAGCCCATGAGGCATGGCTGAAAACCCAAAAGTTCGAACCTCTGGAACTGCATGAGACTTTCGAGGCATATGTCCGCGGGAAGCAAGAGGCAGATGAGCGGTTGAGGAGTTTGACGAGCCGAGTGGAGGAGATGGCCAGCCAAGAACCCTACAGGAAACTGGTCAAGCATTTGAGGTGCCTGAAAGGGGTTGATACCTTGAGCGCCATGACCTTGGCGGTGGAAGGCCAAGATTTGAGGCGATTTGAGAGCGCTCGTAATTTCATGGGTTACGCGGGTTTGGGGATATGTGAAAGCAGTTCAGGTGGAAAAATCCGTCGGGGAGGAATCACCAAGACCGGGAACGCCCATTTGAGACGGATTCTTGTGGAATCGGCTTGGAGTTACCGCCATGGGAAGTCGGTCGGCGTGGTTTTAGAAAAAAGGCGGGAGGGTTGTCCGGTGGAGATTTTAAAGATCGCCCGCAGAGCACAGGATCGTCTGTACAAAAAGTTTCTAAAAATGACCCAACGTAACAAGCCCATCCAAAAAGTAGTGGTGGCCGTAGCCCGGGAGTTGGCTGGATTTGTGTGGGCCATCGCCCAGGAAACAACAGGAATGGTTTAACAAGGTCATGAAGGAAGAACCCTGTTTCCGGAAGCTTGGCAACGATTTGGAGAACCCTCGGTACAACTCTGTGGCGCAAAGGCCTAAGCCTGCGACGACCCACGATCAGAGATCGAGGCAGCTCCCGACGAATGAAAATCTTGCGTCCCTGGAACCAGCAATGGGTCTAACACGCGAATATCAGTTTGATTCATCGTCGAAACAAGCCGGGCTTTCGAGATCAGGGCTTTTCGCAGGGCCTTGAGGTGGAAAAGAGTAGGATAAAACCAAAGGAAAAACCAGCGGGCTTGACTGGCTCATTCATATCAGTTGTTGGCCCTTTGGAGCATGCTCCAGCGCCTCCCTTTTCCGGTTGCTTGGTTGAAGCAGGGGTCCTTCCCTCCAGGTGGTTTTGTTGTCCACCCTTCAACGGTACTGTGACCCCCTCCGACTTCCTCCCGCCCTTGCCCCTTTTCGGTTTTAGCCTTATAGCGGCAAGTCTTTTGGCGGGTAGGATCTCCCAGGTTGCCTGCAAAGCCTTTCCAACATTCCGTTCCCCGTACGCCGGAGGACTTGCCCCGCTTGCTCCAGATTCTTCAGCGGGATCATGGCCTTCGCCGGTAGACACGCGGCTCGGCATCCTCTTGCACCTTTCGGTGTCCCATTCACGACGCGGCAGGATTCACTTGATGTTGCGGACTGCTGGATGGTTCCCTCACTGCATGAGGTTTATGACCCCGTTTCGGGCAGAACCTCTCGATCCTACGCCGGGGGCTGACTTCCAGGCTCTCTGGCGATTACCTGGTCAGGATTTGGGCTGGCCCTCTTCGGCCTACTCCCTCACCTGCTGGCTCTACAAACCTTCGCTGGCACGATGTCCACGACGGGTCCCCGTCGTGGACAACTTCCATGACAGTTTAAAACGGTAGGTTATTAAGACTCTTTAAAAGTTATCCCGTTCTGGCGAAGCGCTTGTTTCAAAACCAGAAAGGTCGAAGGCCCGATTCCATGGAACTTTTTCACCTCTTCCACTGTTCTTTTTGAAAGATCGGCAATGGTGCGGATGCCATTGTTGAGAAGGGCCCTTTGCGCGGGCTTGGGGATTTTTAAGAATTCGATGCCCGTGTGCGGACCACCGACCTGGATGGCCTTCTTTTTGTTCCAGGGCTGCGTTACAGATTTCTTCATAGTTTCCTCTTTCTAGGCTGCAGAGTAGAGCACTGGCGCGATGGTGTGCAGAGGGTTCCTTGATCTGTTTCCCCGTTTCCGGTTCCGTGCCCCAACGAGGTTCCCTCATCACTTCGTTTCCAGCGCCCCCTCGTCAAACCGTACGTGACCTTTTCGATCATACGGCTTTCCGACAACCTCTCCTCCGGCGGCTTTACAGGTTCGACTTCCCCCTTGGCCGCTCGGCATAGTGCCTGTTGTCAAAGGCCTCGCGCTTTGGTACTACAGAGTTGTTGGCCCTTTTGGGGCATGCTCCAGCGCCTACCTTCTTTGAGACACATGGTTGAAGCAGGGGTCCTTCCCTCAGGGTGGTTTTGTTGTCCACCCCTTCATCGGTACTGTGACCCCCTCCGACTTCCTCCCACCCTTGCCTCTTTTCGGTTTTAGCCTTATAGCGGCAAGTCTTTTGGCGGGTAGGATCTCCCAGCTTGCTTGCATAGCCTTTCCAACATTCCGTTCCCCATACTCCGGAGGACTTGCCCCGCTTGCTACCAGATTCTTCAGCGGGATCGTGGCCTTCGCCAGTAGACACGCGGCTCGGCATCCCCTTGCACCTTTCGGTGTCCCATTCACGAAGCGGCAGGATTCACTTGATGTTGCGGACTGCTGGATTGTTCCCTCACTAAATGAGGTTTATGACCCCGTTTCGGGCAGGACCTCTCGATCCTACGCCGGGGGCTGACTTCCAGGCTCTCTGGTGATTACCTGGTCAGGACTTGGGTTGACCCTCATCGGCCTACTCCCTCACCTGCTGGCTCTGCAAACCCTCCTCTGGCACGATGTCCACTCTGGGTCCCCGTCGTAGGCAAACTTAGACTATTGAAAAGATATTTACTCAACAATCCCTAAAAGCCATTCATCAATAAGCTTCCCACGCTTTAATGAGGCCTTTCGGATTGTTCCTTCTAAAACGAACCCGTTTTTTTCGAAAATTCTTCGGCTGCCCAAATTACCCAAAAAGACTGTCGCCTCAATTTTCTGAAGCCTTAATTTTTCGAAACCGTATTTCACAATATCTTTCACGGCTTGGGTACCATAACCCTTTCTCTGAAAGGGCAACCCAATCCAAAGTCCTATATCGCCCCGGAGCTTATTCTCTTCCGGGCGAATCGTTATAGTTCCGATAGGTTTATTTGTGCTTACTTCAGTGATGACGAAAAAATGGGCTTCCCCGTTCCGTGTCTGCGCTTGCCGCAAATCCATAGCTTTCCTGTAAGAATCAATGGAATCGGGTCCGTCCCACAATATGGTAGCGGTAACAGGCGTTTTAAAAATTAAGGGAAAAAGAATATCCGCATCCCCCTCAACCAGTTCCCTCAAGCGAATCATCGATTTTCCTTCTTCTTATTAAAACGGTTCTATCTTTACCATGATTCCTTGTCCAATCCGGGTCCCTATCGTGGACAACTTCAAATTGTTCAATTCACCGGTTTAAGGCTTTCTCAACTTGAATCACTATGGCGTCAACTTGATATAGCTCCTTTTCAGTCAACTCATCCCTTGCCATTGACCGGACGTGTTTCAGGGCGGTTAATAAGTTGTTCACATCGTCAGTCAAACCCATGGGCATCGGCCATCCTTGTAAAATGAACCGAAGTGCACGGAAGCAACGACGGTCACACCAGGCGTTCAAAAGGACTTTCATGGTCTCTTTTATGTCAATTTGATTTTCCAAAATGCCACTCCAACTTACTTTTGACTGTCCAATGCGGGTCCTATCCGCGGAGCATCCGGCTGGCCTCGGCATAAACCCGTTCCACCCCGACGCTTTTCAGGCACTGGTTGTCGTTGCAATCGGCGTAATTTTTTCCATCGTAACAGGGCCGGCAGGCCAAATGTTCTCCGCCCCAAATCACGCTGACTTTTTCACTGACGGGAACCTTCTCCATCGGAACGGTGGGGCCGAAGAGGGCTAAAACCGGAACGCCCGATGCGACAGCCAGGTGAAGCGGCCCGCTGTCGTGCGTGACCACCAGATGGCATTTCCCATAAAGGGCGATCAAGTCCGGAAGGGGTGTTTGGCCCACTAAATCGGTGACGGCCATATTTTTGAAGGATTCCCTGATCCAAAAGTCCGATAAAGAGCCCGTCACCAGCACTTGAAACCCGTCCCGCAGGAACTTTTCCGCCAATTGGGCGTAATTTTCCAGCGGCCATCGCCTGAGGGCGTCATCCCTCAGGATGTTCCTGGCGCCGCCCGGGGCGAGGGCGACGATTTTCTTTCCCGGCTGGAGAATCTGTTCCAACTCCGCCGGTAAAGGCAGCCGAAGGATGGGGATGGAAGCTTTTACCGCCGTTGGGCCGTCCGCCCCCGTCGCCAGGCGGGCATATTCATCCGCGTGATACCGTCCGCTCACCGGCCCTGTTCTTCCGTCCGCTTGTTTGCCGAAACCCCGGCGGATTGCCGCGGAGGCCGGAAGGCTTAAAAGCCGGTAGCGCGGGTCCGAGTGGCCCGTCACCGCCAAATCAAACCGCCTCCCCAAAAGCTTGGCCCAAACGCCGGCCAAGGCCAGGGCTT
Source organism: uncultured Pseudomonadota bacterium (assembly GCA_963770835.1). Classification (GTDB taxonomy): domain Bacteria; phylum Oederibacteriota; class Muellerivitia; order Muellerivitales; family Muellerivitaceae; genus JAJPJW01. The sequence continues at coordinate 36,573 of CAVYRH010000003.1, read as the reverse complement.
TTGGGATGAACCCGCCCTTCAACAGCTTGGCTTCATCCACCACGATGAGTTCATGTATTTTTCCAACCTGCCGCAGGAGGGGTTCAACCGTCTTGCCACAAACCCAGGTAATTTGGGCGTCCGGGTCCTTTTGGAGGAAGGGTTCCAGCATGGCAAGGGCCATGACCACGTCCCCGACCGCGGCGATTTTCACAATGAGAACTTTCACGGCACTTCCCTGCCTTTTATTTAAGTTGTCATTGCGAGAACCTTGAACCATGTCGTAATGATTGGTGTCATTGCGAGGAGGCGCCCCAATCGGGGCGATTGCCGACGTGGCAACCTCAGGTTTTTCGTCGTTTTGGGCCAACGCGCCACAAGCTTGTCGCAAACCAAGCCTATCGACTTTTTTCCTTACTAAGGAACAACCTCCAAGGCACCCCTCACCCCACCCTCTCCCCCAAGGGGCGAGGGAGACTGGCTCCTTCTCCCTTAAGGGGAGAAGGTTGGGATGAGGGTGGTTGTTCCTGCGCTGTATTACCTGCCTTTTCGCAGTTCAAAGCTCGGAATGGCAAACCGATACGCCACCCGAATTTCAATGGATTTGAAAAGTTCATTCAATATAATCCAATCACCATCCCATGAAGATATTTTTTATCTCCCACAGCTCCGTCATCCCCACCTACCGCGAAAAACTGCGCCTTCTTTGCCAAAGGAGGGATGTGGAATTGACCCTCCTGCTGCCCAAGGCCTGGCCCGAGGCCGGGCAGAGGGTTTTCCCCCAGCCCCAGCCGCCGGAAACGGAGGGGTTCCGCGTCATCACTGCCCCCCTCGTCTTCGAGGGCCGCATCAAGCGCCATTTTTACCCTTTCTTTTTCACGCATGTCCTGGATGCCAAGCCCGACATCATCCACGTCGAGGAGGAACCCTTCAGCCTTGTGGCCTGGCAGGCCGCCCGCGCCGCCCAAAAACTACGGGCCAAGCTGGTGTTTTTCACCTGGGAAAACCTGCTGGAGCGTTTCGAGTTCCCCCACCAGCATATCCGCGGCTACGTCCTTGGCCGCGCGGACCACGCCATCGCCGGCGACCAGGAAGCCGCCCAATTGCTGAAGAAAGCCGGTTATCCCCCGGCCCGCACCTCGGTGATCCCCCAATACGGCGTCAACCCCAAGCTGTTCCAAAAAAAGGATTCCCGGAAACTCAAGAAACAATTGGGTTTGGGGTCTTTCACGGTGGGCTACGTCGGCCGGCTGGTCCCGGAAAAAGGCATCGGCCACCTGTTGGAGGCCTTCTCGAAACTGGCCCGCCCCGCCTCGAACCTGCTCATTATCGGCAACGGCCCCCTGCGGGAGGAGTTGGAGGAAAAAGCCAAGGCTCTGGGGATCGCGGATAAAACCCGATTCGTAAAGGCCATGAACCAACCCCAGCTTCCCGATTACTTGAACTGCATGGATGTCCTGGTCCTGCCTTCCCTCACCACGGAGCGCTGGAAGGAGCAGTTTGGAAGGGTCATCATCGAGGCCCAGGCCTGCGAGGTGCCGGTCATCGGCTCCGATTCGGGCGCCATCCCGGAAGTGATTGATAAGGCGGGCCTGATCTTTCCCGAGGGCAACGTGTTGAAATTGGCGGGATTGCTTAAAAAGCTGGCGGGTTCCTCAACGCTGCGGAAATCCCTAGGCCGCAAAGGCCGGAAGCGCGTCTTGGGCCTTTACACCAATCAAAAGATCGCCGGCCAGATCTACGGGATCTATAGGAACCTATCGGCAGGCCACGGGAGCCACTCCTAAACCGTTTCTTACCGTTTCCCTTTCATTTGAAGGACATAGGTTAGGGGGACGCCTTCCCTTTCCACGATATGGATTACCCGTCCTCCCTCGGGCAGGTCGGCCCCCTTCAGGCCGTTCAAGACCACGTAATAGTCGGCGTTCCCGGGTTTGAGTTTGACGGCGCCGGTCATATACGCCGGGAAATAATTCGTCTCCTGCCACGGGCTTCCGTCCAGTTTGACCTGGTAGGTTTTCCCCGGAACCTTTGGAATATTGTCTTTCATCCAAAGGCTGGCTTCCCGCAGGCTCTGCCCCCAATAATCCATTTCAAATTTCCCGTTGGCCCCCGGTACGCCGCCGACCACCTCGTTGAAATAAACATAGAAATAGGGACAAAGGCGCACCAAATGGGAAGCCACCACCAGGATGTTCACCGCCAACAAGCCGGCCACCACCCAACGGGCGGGTCCGTTCCTGACGCTCCGGTAAAAATCCACGGCCCCCAAACAAGCAATGAAGACAAGGATCGGGGCCAAGTACATGAAATGGCGGTAGGCGTTGTAAATAACGGGGCGCAGGAAAAGATACAGGGAAAAGTTGAAGACAAAAGCCGCCGTCATCAGGACCAGTATCCTATCCTTCAAAAACCCCTTCCAACGCAACAACCGCCACAGGAAGAACGCCAAAAGGAAAAGAGGGGTGGTGACGGCGATCCACCCGGGCAGGTAGGTCCAGGGGAGGTGGGAAGGCTGGACAAACCCGCCCCCAAAAAGGATGGGGCTGTCCCATTCGAACTTTTGGCCCTGCGCCAAGGCCTCCCGGAAATGGGCAAAATAATCCGTGGCCAGGTAGGGCCAAAAGGCGCAGGCTAAAAGCTGGGAAGCCAGGAAAATCAACGCTCCATTACCGATCTCACCGAACAACCATCTCTTCCAGCCGATGCGGGGAATATTCCGCTCAATGGCCGCTTCCTCATAGATCCGGAAGAAGGCGTAAAGGGGGAACAAGGTCAGGCCGACGACCCGGTGGCAAAAGGCGAAACCGAAAATCAAACCCAGGAAGAGAATCCGGGCCCATGGCCTGTGGAACCATTCCTTGGCCAGGATCATGGCCGCCAACCCACAAAAATAGATCACCGCGAAGGTGGCGTCCTTGGGGTTGGCGGGGATATCACCCAGGAACCGCGGCATGAGGAAAAGGGCTATCGGCCCCATCAGGGCCCACCGGCCGTCCCCTAAATATAAAAACAAAAGCTCGTAAAAGGCCCAAAAAACCAGGGCCGCGAACAGCAAGTTGAGCAGGTGAAGCCGTTCTAAAATAATCCCTTTGTTGAGGGAGAGGACGCGCAAAAAAGCCGGATAAATGTAGTTATGGGAGGCCCATTCGGGATTGAGGACTTCCGTGCTGTGGCCCGCATAATATCTCAGCATGACCCCTCCGCCGGAATAACAGTCGACCTCGTCGCAGGTGTCTCCGTACTGGCGGAAAGTGGCGAGGGCAAAGACGGCGTAAAAAAGGAGAAATCCAGCGAACCAGATCCTGCTTTGTTTGCGGCCTTCAAAAATTCCCACGATTTTCCCTTTCCTTTTGTACGCCCGCCCTAGGACGGCTTTTGGAGGACCATGTAAATGTTATGGAAGCTGAACCGGTTGAAGACCGGTATCACCGCCAGCGACCGGATGAGGCCTTTGTAGGTTTTTACGGGCAGGAAGCGGAAGAACCGGTGGGTGATGCTGTTGAAGGCCAGGCTTCCGCCCAGGTAACCTTGTTCCACCAAACCCGCGCCCTGCGGGACCAGGCCCGTCATTTCTTTCATGGTAAAGAGGAAGAGGTGGTCCTCCCCCGTCGGGCCGAACTGCATCTTTTCCAGTTCCCGCCGTTTTTCCTCGCCGTTGAAGCGCGAAAAAGTCGGCAGGTGTTCCCCCACCTTTTCGGCGTTGGGGGTGGTGACGACGAGGAACCCGCCCGGATGGAGGCGGTCCAGGGCGCCTTGGATTACCTTCTCCGGCCAGGCGCAATGCTCGATGATCTCGGCCAGGATAATGGCATCAAACCGGACGTCCGCCTCCAGGTCCTGGAGATTGGAGTGGACCCACTCCATTTCCCCTTTTTCATATTTCAACCTTGAATAATTGAGGAATTCGGGATTGAGGTCGATGGCCCGGACTTTGTAACCCCTTTCGGCCAATAACAGGCTCATGTTGCCTTGGGCGCACCCGATTTCAGCCACGGTCCCGCCCTCGCGCAATCTCCCCTGGACGAGGTCCACCACCTTTTCGATGCGGTCCATGTAATTGCGGCAGGCGGGTTGATGGGGATCCGGATTATCAATCTCCCTTTGGTCGGCCTCAAGGAGGATGGAAAAACGCCCGGAGAGGGTTTTGGCCAGCTCAAAACTGTTTTTCATGGTGCGCCGATTCTACAGAAAATTCCATTTTCGGGTTGGGAAAAACCAGGCGATGGGCCCCTAGGCCCCGCGTTCCTGCCGGCCCTTTTCCAAAGCCGCCCGGACGGCCCGGGAAGCCGAATAAAAATAAGAAAAAGCGGCGCCGGGTATCTTCCACGGCCTGGACAAATGGGCCTTTCGCAGGACGGTCTGGCGGAAATCCACGAAAAAAACGCTCTTCCAAAATTCCATCGTGGGAAAAAGATGCCGGAAAGCGAAATAAAGGCGGTTAAAGGGCACCCACCATTCCGGATTGGCCTTCACTGGGGCGTTGATGCGGCACCCTCCCGTCGGCGCCGCCAAATGAGTCAGCCAAGCTTCCGGATCGAAAATGATCAACCCGCCTGATTTCCAAATCCGGATGGCCATGTCCGTATCCTCCCTAAAAGCGGAGCCGATATAATTGGTATCATACCCCCCCAACCGCCTTAGGATTGCCGTTCTTGCCGAGTGGTTGCAACCCATGAAAGTCGCGACGTCTTCCGTCCTTTGTTGGCTGTACACGGAGAAATATTTATAGTCCAGGAGCCGCGGCCATTTCCCCCCCCGCGGGGGTTCCGGGTATCTCGGCTGATTTTCCTGCCGGACCTTCCCCGCCACGGCCTGTACCCGGTCATCCCCATAATTCCGTAAATGGGTAAGGACAAAATCCTTAGGCAATTCCACATCGTCATCAATAAAAATAAGGATGTCGCTTTTGGCCTCCATGACCGCCCGGTTGCGGGCGGCGGTCAGGCTGGGAGGCTGCTGGCGTATCAACCGCACACGCCCTTTTTGTTGGGCCGATTCCAGGAATTGCTCGGTGTTTTTTTCGTGTTCCAGCGTTTGGTCGACAATTAATATTTCATCGGGCGGAGGATCCATTTCCAGCACAGACCCCAATGTTTTAACCAGGATTTCTTCCCGGTTATAGGTTGGAATAGCGACACAAGTTGTCCATTTCACCAGAATGTCCCTTCAGAATGCCCCTGAATTCAGCAAAACTTTCCGCGCTTCGATTTTTCCCATGCACTCATTTTCAAAAGGGCATTCCTGCCACTCGCAAGGCGAGCACCCCGTCTTCCCCCGGAGGACCGTCACCCGGGAGGCCCCAGGGATCCCACTGGCTGGCGCGGTTAGTGCCCGAGAAAAGCGAAACCACCGGTACACCGACCGCCACCACGATATGCGCCGGGCCCGGATCCCCCCCGATGAACAACCGGTATTGTTTCAAGCCTGCCGCTAATTGCGGCAGGCTCAAAAGCCCCGCGGCCAAATGGGTTTTCCATTGGTAGCCTTTTTGGATCTCTTCCAAATAAGCCCGATCACTTTGGACGCCGATCATAACAACGTCAAAAACCCTCGGGCAAGCCCGTGGAACTCAGAATCGGCTATTAGAACTGCCTCCATCACAATCAGTCCCTAGGCTCATTCCCGAAGAAATAGCGAACGAGCAAAATGTATTTTTAAGGTGCTTACTTCAACTCGGGGTGTTCTTGGAGAAGACGGTCCAAATTCCTTTTGGCCTGTTCGTGATTAGGGTTGAAATTGAGGGTTTCTTTCCAAAATTTGACAGCATTGGCCAAATCTCCATTCCGATAGCTTTCAAGACCCAAATTATATGTTTCATCGGCCTCGGCTTGGGAATCGTAAGATTGCTCATTGTCGTTTTTTAATTCTGCTATTCTTTTTTCCCAATACTTCAGCCTCGGGTAATCCGGCGACATCGTTTTTATCTCTTCCAAACAAACTTCCGCCTTGGCCTTCCGTTTAGTTTGTATGTTTTTTTCCAATTCTCTTTCCTTTTGTTTTACCGGATCGACCAGGCCCGAAGCACGCTTCAACCCCTCGGAAGCTTCTTTATTTTCCGGATCAGCTTTCAAAGCGTTCTCATAACATTTTTTCGAATCAAGAAAATTGTTTTTTTCTTCCTCATCCCGTCCTTTGTTCAATTCCGCGTGGGCGATGTCTTTCTTGTCCTTTTCTTCCGATTCATTAATTTTATTTTGCAACTCAAGGGCCGCTTTACTTTGGGGGGGGTTTTCAAGGATATGCCCCAAAATCTCCAAGGCCATTTCATTGTTCCCTTGGTCGAATTGTTCCTTGGCTTTTTGGACGCCCAAGCTCACCAGCACATCCGAATAATCCGACTGAATAATTTTCTTCAATTTTTCAACTTGGGGCTGGTCAGGTGCCAATTGTTCGGTTTCCTGTCACACTGCCACCCAGTAACTTGGAAAAGTTATAAGGAATTAATGGGACAAAAGTGGGGCCGGGGGCAGGGGAACTTAATGCTGAATTTTTGCAAGAACTCGCCGAAAAAGAAAACAAAATAAAAGGCAGCAAAAGTGTGAATTTTTTTTTCATGTATTTCAACGCCCAATTTGAAAACAAACAAAATTTTAATAGACTTCCAAATCGAAAGTGCACTAATTCTATTACTGAATTTTGGTCGGTCAACGTTTTTGTTAAAAACTTTTAAAGCTTAATTTTTAACCTTAATATTGCTTTTTCTCGTTAAAGAAACGGTTTCACAAGACTTAAAACCTCACCCACCTCAATCCTTCTCATGCACTCATTCCCAAACGGGCATTCCTGAAGCTCGCAGGGCGAACATTCCGTCTCTTTCTGGAGGACCGTCACCTGGGAGCCCCAGGGGGCCCACTGACAGACGCGGTTGGTGCCCGAGAAAAGGGAAATCACCGGCACACCCACCGCCGCCGCGATATGGGCCGGGCCTGAATCCACCCCGATGAACAAGCGGCATTGCCCCAAGAACGCCGCCAATTGGGGCAGGGTGAAAAGCCCCGCCGCCGAAATAACTTTCCGGCGGCAGCCCTTCTGGATCTCTTCTAAATAAGCCGCGTCGGTCTGGACGCCGATCATGACAACGTCAAAATCCCCGGGCAAGCCGTCGATCAATTGGCCCCACTTTTCCGCCATCCACCGCTTGGCGGGGGTCGCCGGAAGCGGATGGAGAACGATGAAATTTTCGCCCAATCCCAGTTCCCTTTTCACCTTTTCCACGGTGCGGGTATCTTCTTCCCCCGCCTTGAAGACCGGCCAAGAGGGCAGGGCCCTCGGAAAGAGGCCGGCCTGCCGGAGAAGGCTGATGTTTTGTTCTATCTCATGGAGGTTGGAGTAATACCGGGCGGGATGGGTCAGTAAAAAACGCCCGCCCGTCAGGGCTTGTCCGATGCGGAGGGGGATGCCCGCCTTTCGGGCGGCCCAGGCGTGGCGGAGGTCCCCGCGAAAATCGATGACCGCGTCATAGCCGCCCGCCCTCAAAAGGCGGGAGAGGGCTTCCGTGGCGCCCCAAACCCCTGCCCGGGCGGGCCGCGCGAACCAGGGGGCCTCGAATACCAAAACCCTGTCCGCTTGTCCCCCCATTTTGGCGGCTTCCAGTCCCCAGGGCCCGGTGATGAAGTCGATTTGGGCCCGGGGCAGTTCCTCGCGCAGGGCCTTCAAGGCTGGCAGGGTCAAAAGCACGTCCCCCAAATGGTCCAGCCTCAGCACCGCGACGCGCTGGACGAAGAGCCAATCAATGGGCTTCCGGGGGGGTTGCATCAGCAAGGAACCGAGGGCGTCCATCCCGTGGACGAGGGCACGCTTGAGGGGCGACTTGAAAGCGTAGGGGCCGGGCGGTTTCACGGCGAAGAAGGAAGGAAGCGGGGTTTTCAAGTCAGGCCTCGACTTTTACGAATGTTAAAAATTGCTTTTGTAGGGGCAGCCCTCCGTGGCTGCCCAAAGTAAAAAACATTAAAACAAAGGCCGGGCGATCACGGAGGATCGCCCCTACATCCGCAAACCCAAATCAAAAACAACACGAACAATAATCGGGTCAGGCCTTTTTCAGCCGGACAATGGACCTCAAGCTGTTCCAATCATCCTGGTCCAATGCGCGGAAGACCCAAAGCCCGAGCCCATACACCACGGGTCCCAATGCCAACCAGTAGAGCCGGCTGTCCCACCATATTCCTAAGCCCATAATCGCTGAAGCGGTTAAGCAAGCCAGGAGAGGCCGCACCAGGGATGGCCAGCGGAGGCCTTTTAGGTAGGGGGCCGACAAGCTAAAACCCAATATTAAGCCGAAAATTTCGCACAGGACGGTCGCCCAAGATGCCCCCACCCCGCCCATTCGCGGGATAAGGATAAAATTCAACGCCACATTCAATACAAAAAGAAGGGCGAATTGAAGGTTGAGCCGAATAACGTTGTAAATGGCCAATGTAATCACATAGACGTGGCTCAGAAAATAGGAACTAACCGAAAGCATAAGCACGGCGAACATCGGCACGGATAGAAAATATTTTTGTCCGGAAATTAAAAGAATGATGGGTTTGGCTAAATAAATCCCCCCAACGGTTGCGGGAACCCCCAAAAAGAGGAGGAATTTAATCGCCTTCTCGGACATTCGGCCAAAAGCCCGCGCATCATCCCGGACCGATGAAAAAACCGGGAAAATGGCCGTTCCAAAAATTTGGGAAAAAGCCAGGACGACAAAGATAACCTTTGCGGCTAAATCATAATATCCAACAGCCTCATTTCCCGAGAGGCTCTTCAAAATGACCGAGTCCACCCTGTAATAAAGCATTTGCAAGGAGCCAAAGGTCGCCAGTGGAATGGACTGGCGCAATATGGAAAGTGCCTCATCCAAGCGCAACTGGGAAAACTGGGGTTTCCATCCCAATTGATGGCCCTTCCATATAAGAACCAAAAGCGTAACCGCGCTAGCCACGGTCCAAATGGCGCAAGCTTCCACAACCCCCCCGCCCATTTCAACCACAACCACTATTCCCAGCAACCGGACCGCGGCGGACAAAACATTGCTCAAGGAATAAAAACCCATTATTTCGTGGGACTGGAAAAGATAAACATATCCTCCGGCGATGGAGTCCAAAAGGATTCGAAGCCCCATAACCGCCATTCCGATCTTCAGAATTGGCTCGTACCCAAGCGCGAAGGAGATGCCGATTAACCCTGCCCAAAAAACCAGGGAGAAAACAACGCGGATTGCGATGGCATAGCGTAGGTAAAAGAGAGCTTGTTCCCGCCGGTGGGCCACTTCCCGGACGACCAACACGTTCAATCCCAGGTCACTGAAAATAGCCACGATGGAGACCCAATTGATCGCAAGGGCATATTGACCGTAAGTACCGACATCCGTCCAATGGCGGGTTAAATAAGCCAGCAGGATCCAAGAAAACAGCCGGGCGGACGCCTCGGCTCCGTATAAGAACAAAGTATTGTGGGTTACCCGCCGCGAACGGCCCTCAGGCTGATTCATTAAATCCCCTGGCATTATTTATTCCGCGCTGAAACTTTAACACCGATTCTCTTTTTCGTGACAGAAAAACCATATTGAGTTAGCCTATCCCAACCTTTTTCAAAAACATCGCGTTTTTCTGGACTCCCGCGGCATCAATCCCGAACGGACTAGGATTTTCATGATAGAAAGAATTAAAAATTTCCTTGATGACTGCCCCTATTCGCCGAAAATGATAGCCTGTCTTTTTGGCGGGCTAACCTTCCTTTTACGCCTCCCTTTTGTTTTCCGGTACGATCTTTTTTTCGGATCCGATCCTGGGATTTGTTATCTCATGCCCTGCCACATCCTTCATGGTGACCGGCCTTTTTATTTTTACGGGGAAACCCACCAGGGGGCGACCGAATCTTATTTTACGGCGCTGCTTTTTAAGCTTTTTGGCCCTTCCATACCCTTGGCCGCCGCCCAAAGCCTGTTCTTGTGGTCAACCGCGGTGGCTTTGGGTGTTTATCTTTTTATCCGTTCCACCTCAAAATTCCACGGCATATTTGCGGGTTTGATCGCCGCTATTGGCGTTCCTTACACTCTCATCTATGTAACCGTCCCTTATATCGGCTATCCAGGAAGTTTTCTCATAACCATGCTTCTCCTTCTGCAGGCCTTTTTTATCCTGGAAAAGGGCCCATCGCTTTGGCGCATTTTTTGGTTCGCTTTCGTGATTGGCACCGGCCTGTTCGTCGGGAAACAATGCCTGCCGGCCGTCGCCGCTTCTTTTTTGGCCTTGTTCATCATCCGCACCCCGGCCTGTGACATCCGCCGGCTTTTGCGCCCTTCATTGGGATTTCCGGCTCTTTTTGGATTTTTATTGGGATATTGGCCTGAAATTTTGTACCGGGCAACGCACGACCACTATCGTGACTTTTCCAATCTGGCGACCCCCATGGGAATGTTCGGCAATTTAAAAGAGTGCCGAAAAGCCCTCTTTGCCTATTTCGACGCCCATCCCTTTTCCCGGATTCCCACTGATATTTATTTTTATCATGCAATTCCTTATTGGGGTGTCCACTGTGCCGGGCCCATAGACCTTTTATTTGCCGCTGTAGGTTTTGCAGTCCTCATCTTTTCGTACCAAATCCTTAAGCGGTCCTTCGCTGAAAAAAACGCAGGACTTTTTCTATTCGCGGCCCTTGTTTTCCTGAATATCGGGGCGGTGGTGGTCAGCAAGGAATCCGTTCAAAATATTTTTAACGTCCGCAGGTATCTTCATACTTCAGCCATCACTCTTTCCCTCCTTACCGGATACCTTTTCACTTTTCATTTACTAAAGGCAAAAAGCCGGTATTTAAAATTGGCTTTAATCGGAATCAGTTTTCTTTTTCCCCTCAGGGCCGCTTATCACCAATACATTTTTTTAAAACGACCGGACGGTTTGCGGGAATTGCGGTGGGTGATTCAGTCCATGAAACAGGAGGGACTTAACCGGGGCATCTCCTACTATGGTCCCAACTACAGTATTAATGCCTTGAGCAACGAGGAGATTATCATCGGTGGACGTGACGGGGACCTCATTCCCCAATATCCTGATATGGTTTCTCAAGCGGAAAAAATCGCTCTTATCGGCTACAAAAGCGACCCCATTGAGGAAGAAGTGGCTTTTAACAGCCAAATTTATAAGCGGATCGGCGAACCATGTCTCAATGAAATTATCCGTTGGATTCCCTACAAAAAAGTAGCCAAACACAAATCATCAGTGTGATCGATAAAGACCCTTCAAATCATTCCACCGGATGGCGAAAAGCTCAAACAGGGTATGCGGGTAATCCCCCAGCCTCGCCTTAGAAAAGGGCGAATTGAACCATTGCACCGACACTTCCTTGATGGAAAAGCCGTATTTGTGGGCGAGGAAAAGAAGCTCGAAATCGAACTCGAACCGGTGGATGTCCCCCATCTTTTAAACACCGGCGATTTCAGATATCAAAAGGGGCTATACGCATACGAAAGGCCGGTTCATGAAGAATGGAAGAAAAACCGTGGGGCGAATATCGCCTATCACACTATTCAAGTCGGCTTTTTGAATTTTAATTAAAACGGTTGGCGTTTTTTAAAGGAATTAAGAAATCATTTATTTTGTTGTCCACAATCGGACAGACTTACGAGAAGGGCCTTTGCTTCATCCATAAGGTTTCTTAAAGCCATCTCCTGGGCGGATTCGTCTTCTATTACTGGAAGCCTGCGAAAATCAATATCGCCGCGACACCCATCCAAGGAATCGATGAACTGAAGGATCAGCAATCTTTCCTTATCACAGTGGTGGTCATTGATGGCATCCGTGATGGCCTCGGCCAATTCCTCAAGATGCCGGCAGTTTCTGATGTCGGCGTATCCAAGGGAACAAACCATCTTCACATCGTTCAACAAGTCTCCGGGTGCCACCACTTCGTCAACCGACAGGGAATCTCGTTGAGTATTGAAGTTGACCGTAATCTGGCGCGTCGCCCCGGCCTGAAGAAGGATATTGACGTTTTCGAAATTCGTGCGGTGATGCGGGATGAAGCCGGTGACCCGGAAATGCGCGATCCCCGTGGTGATTCCCAGTAAGTTGACCGTATAGATTTGGGGTGAATTGACGACAAAGTCATTTTCCCAAAATGTCGAGATAGAATTATCGTTGTTATCGTCGTCTTCAAGGTTAGTTTGCATGGAATTAGAGTTTGGGATCTGGGTCAAGGGTCCGTTGGGATAAGTTGACTCCTGCATACCATAGGCATCCACGGGGAGGTTTGGATTGGCCCCTGTCATCAGGCCGTTCGAATCAACAACCCAAAGAAGGGCCGGGGGAGTGTGCAAGTCGATGGTAAGGATCGTATCGGTTTGTGGGTTGAATGTAAAACCCGTGTTTTGCGCCATGGCGAAAAGCGGAAAGAAAAGCAAAAAGGCTCCCACAGTCATTTTTGATAATTGGTTCATTTTATTCCTCCGGGTAATAAATTAATGAGAATCGATTAATTGTGAAATATCTTCGAGACCGTCGTTTTGAAATACAGATGCATAAACTGTCGTATCATCGATGAATTGTGGGTTATTCTCCGCAGGATCCATCGTAACCCATCTGCATCTTTGGGTATTAGGATCGTTTTGTTGTTGGACAATCAGGGTAAAGTGGTTCCCGAATTGGCCTGCTGTGATGTGCCTATGTTTGCAATGGCAAATACACCATTGGGGTGTATCCGGATGGGACAAACGGCAAAGGATATCCTCAATGTTGCTGTCGTAAAATCCCTCCCAAACAACACCCATACTGGTAATCTCACCGGCGATGACCTGGTTCAGGTCACAGCTGTGGGTTTGCTGGTCGAACGCCGGCGGAGTGCCAAAAACCGGGTCTCCGTCTTTAAATATGGTATTCATGTATGCAGGAGTATCACCATAGATCATCGCCCAGCAAGTCAATAAGCAACCCTTCTTTCCGATCGTCCATTTGGGATGGACACTCAGATCGGCAAAACCCAAGGCTTCAGCCGCCCAACTGGGATCATTTTGTTTATAGTGCACCGGCGGGATTGCCGCTCAAGTCACACAAGGTGTCTGTGTGGGGCAAACAATGGTACAAATGGGGTTAGGAGCCGATGAATCAAAAATTTGATAACAATTACAAGGAAATGGATTCCCGCAAAAGTCAGTACAGGTTGTATCCTTTGCGCTAACTTTGGATTGAGATGAATTTAGGTTTTGCGGCACCGCCGGGGTTTTATTGCCGCAACTTAGGGATAGCACCGAACACAAAGTCAAAACCCCGACTACAATCACCATTAAACAAACCAAAACGATAAATCTCATCAGTTTTTTCATATGCCGACCTTTTCGTTTAAAATGGCTGATACGATTTCTTCGTTTTCCAAGGAGAAAACGAATCATTCCAAGGACAAATGATACAACCAACCTGATAAATGGAATAGGCCTAAAACGTCCGGAAAATGATGTGTTTTTTAGGTGTCTGGAAGAAAAAAATCTTATTAGTTATTCGGGGTCGATAAATGGATGAAGGTTTCTTCAGTCGATGGTTAAACACAAAAACCTATGCCTGGCTTTACGCGGCAATTCTGGTTAACGGCAGTCTTATTCTCTATACCACCCATGTCACCTTTCAAAACTTTCCGTCCTCCCCGGATGAATATTCTTACCAGGTTTCGGCGGAACTCTTTTCAACTGGAAGACTTCACATCCCTTCTCCCGAGCCGCGCGAATTTTTCGATTCGGCGAATATCGTCAACAACGGAACCTATTACGGGAAATATCCGCCGGGTTGGCCCCTCTTACTCGCATTGGGAAAATACTTGGGCGCGGAATGGTGGGTGAATCCGTTTTTTGGTCTCTTCACCCTTATCCTTTTGTTCGCGATGGCACGGGCGCTCTTTTCGCCACAAATGGCAAATATCACAGTGGCGATGACCCTCTTTTGCCCCTATTTCATTTTCAATTCGGCTTGCCTCATGTCTCATGCGAGCGGGTTGCTTTTCTTGACTTTAGCTGCCTATTTCCTTCTAGTGGCGGAATTCAGTTTGGAATCCGCCCTTGGTTTGGGTATGACTTCAGGTTTTTCGTTCCTGATTCGGCCCTTTACGGCGGTATTGGTTCTTGCGCCGCTGGTTCTTTTCTCGGTCGGTTCGGCTATTCGTCGAGGGGACCGGTTCTGGATCAAGAATTTCTCAATTGGCGCCGTTCCAGTTGCCTCGTTTTTTTTTGTTTTATACCTGTTTTATAACTACGCCCAAACCGGTCATCCACTTGTGCAACCCTTTGAGGTCTATGCTCCGTGGGAACGTTTGGGTTTTTTTACCCATACAGGGGATGAATATTGGGGCCGCCTAAAACAGAATATCTTTGAAAGAGTTGCGGACTGGACAACATGGACTGGATGGATGCCCCTATCCCTCCTATTGTTTTGGTCGAAAGGGAGGACGCTCGGTTCGGATTACAAGAAAGGGCTTCTCTTGTGCGTTCCGTTTCTATGTCTTCTCGCTGGTTACTTTTTCTATTCAGGAAGCGGGATTACCCAATGTGGGCCCAGGTATCTGTATGAATCTTTCTCGTTGATTCTTATTCCTGCGGCATTGGGCCTGCTCATTACTAAGCGCTGGATTCCCTTGGGGATAGCCGTTTTTTTATTATTAAATATTTCCAAATTCGTCAACGAAACCGCCATCTATCGCGAGACAATTCAAAACCAAGTCAGGATATTTGAAACTTTTCATCGGCTGTCAAATGCCATCGTTTTCATCGAGGACCCCCAATATCCAAAATACTTCATCCGCAATGGGTTGGATTTTAACGGGCCAGTGTTGTTGGTCAGAAACCTCGGGGTGTACAAAAACCGTGAAATCATTACCCGCTTTCCCGGGAGGTCGTTATATCTTTACAACTCAAAATTCCAGGATTGGGATCATGTAATTCAACCATACGATGAAAAAACATTAGAAAAGAAATCGTGAATTAATTATTAAAAGCATCTTATCGAGCCGATGCCATCACATACCTGAAATGGCGCCAACCGTCTCGCAAGGTCTTCAGTTTGGATACCCGGCCTTTTATAGGTGGATGGTAATGGATGGGTGTTTCCTTGATTCGCATCCTCAGGTTCGCGGCCTTGATCACCATCTCGGTGGCAAATTCCATACCGTTACTTTGTAAATTCATAAGCCTAACGGCATCCCGGGTAAAGGCTCGAAACCCGCAATTCACATCCGTGATATCGCACTTGAAGAAAAAATTGACCAAAGTTGTGAGAAACGGAGTGCCCACCCACCGATGTAACCAGGGCATAGCCTGTTCATGGATTTTTCCCGTAATGCGGCTTCCCATAACAAAGTCCGCCCCTTCTTCTAACAGGGCGGTCAATTTGGGAATCTCGTTGAAATCATAGGTGTTGTCGGCGTCACCGATGACGATCCAGCGCCCTTTAGCTTGGTTGATTCCTTTGCGAAGAGCCGCGCCGTACCCCTTGACCGTGCAGGTGATTATCCGCCCACCGGCTTTTCTAGCTTCCGGAATGGACCGGTCACTCGACCCGTTATCCACAACCAAAACCTCACCGATGATCCGCATCCTGGCTATGGCATTCTTGGCCGTGTGGACACAGCCACCTACGGTCTGTTCCTCATTTAGGCAGGGAATGACGACACTGATATCCAATAATTTACGGTGGGTGAATGACCTTGGTGTCTTTTTTAATGAATATTGCCTTTTAAATACCGCTGATCAATTAAAGAAAATGGGATTGCAGTGGGACAGTAACCTATCTTTTGGGTGACATTTTCATTTCTCTGCTTTTTTCCCCTCATAAATCCCCTTCAAATCATTCCACCGGATCAAAAACAATTCGAACAGGGTGTGCGGGTAATCCCCCAGCCTCACCTTGGAAAAGGGCGAATTGAACCATTGCACCGACACTTCCTTGATCGAGAAGCCGTATTTGTGGGCGAGGAAAAGAAGCTCGAAATCGAACCCGAACCGCTGGATGGTCTGCCGGGGGAAAATCTTGAGGGCGGCCTTGCGGGAAAAGGCCTTGAAGCCGCACTGGGTGTCCCAGATGCCGGGCACCACCATAAACTGGATGAGGAGGTTGGCCAGGCGGCCCAGGGCCTGGCGGTAAAGGGGCTGGGCGATCTTCACTTGGGAACGGTCCACGGCCCGGCTCCCCACCACCACCTGAACGCCGCTTTTAAGAACGGGCCTGAATTTCTCATATTCGGAAAGGGGCGTGGCGTTGTCGCCGTCCATGTAAAGCACCGCTTCGCCCTTGGCGGCCAGGGCGCCGATGCGAACCGCCGCGCCCTTCCCCTTGTTGTTCCCCTGCCCCAGGATCTTGAGGGAAAGCCGCCCGGAAGCCTGCTTCTGGAACCGGCCGACCACTTCCAAGGTCTTATCCTTCGAGCCGTCGTCCACCACCAGGATCTCCGCGGCGATCTTCTTGGCCTTTAAATAGCGCAAGGCGCCCCCCAGCGTCGGCCCGATCCGGGCCTCCTCGTTGTAGACGGGGATGACGACGGAGAGCTCAGGCCGCTTCAATTTGAAGTTCCTTGCTCAAGTATTCCCTCAGGGCTTCCGGCCAGGGGCGGGGGGCCTGGCCCAGGGCTTGGGCGGCTTTGGACAAGTCGAAGCGGGAATTGGCCGGGCGCTCGGCCGGCCTGAAAATACGGCTGCTGCTGACCGGAACGATCTCGCAGCCTTTCAGCCCCGTTTGTTTCTGGATTTCCTTGGCGAAACCGTACCAGGAAACGAAGCCCGAATTGGCGAAATGATAGGTGCCGGGCGCGGCCTTTTTTTCCAAAAGGTCCCAAGTGAATTGGGCCAAGTCGCCGGTATAGGTCGGCCCCCCTATTTGGTCATCCACCACTTCGACGCGGTTCTTGGTTTTCAAGAGCCCCGTCATCGTGTCGACGAAATTCCGGCCATGGGGGCCGTAAACCCAGGAGGACCGGATGAGGTAATAGAAGGGGTTTTCCATGGGAATGAGCTTCTCGCCCTGGCTTTTGGTCCTCCCGTAAGTATTGATCGGGGAGACCGGGTCCGTTTCCCGGTAGGGTTCTTCCTTGCTTCCGTCGAAAACGTAATCCGTGGAATAGTGGACCAGGGTGCGGTTTGTTTTTTTGCAAAGCTGGGCCAGCCACCCCACGGCGGTGCCGTTGACGTTGAGGACCATGGAGAATTTCGACGGTTCCTCGCAGGCATCCACCCGGGTGAAGGCCGCGCAATTGACCAGGACATCGAAGGCATTGGAATTGAAGAATTTCTCGAGCGTATGGGGGGAGTTTAAATCGGCTTCCGAATGGGCCGGGGTGACCAGTTCCTGCCCCTTGGCCTTGAAGGCTTCGGTGATCTTATGGCCCAGCATGCCGGAGGCCCCTAAAAGTGCTATCTTCACGTGCCACACTCCTGGACCAACTGTGCGGATAATAAGCGAACTGTCATTTTGGTTCGAAGTGCGAAGTTCGAAGTTTTAAGTGAAGGTATGTTTTGAACCCCTGGTTCAAAAACATTCAACAACTCAAAACTTACCACTTAGGACTCCGCACTCCACATTCGTCAGAATGTGGAAACTTCCCCCCGCCCGATGCCGTGGTACACGAAACCTTTTTCGGCCATTTCCTGGGATTCGTACATGTTCCGGCCGTCGATCATCAAGGGCTGGCGGACCACGCTTTTGAGTTTCTGGAAGTCGATTTGTTTGAATTCATTCCAGTCGGTCAAAACCAGGACCGCGTCGGCCCCTTGGGCCGCCTCATAGGGATTCTTGGAGAATTTGACGCCCTTGAACAGCCCCTTGGCCTTCTCCATGGATACCGGGTCGTAAAGCTTGAGTTTGGCGCCTTTGGCCCTTAAGGCCGGGATAATCGTAAGGGCCGGGGCTTCCCGCATGTCGTCCGTGTTGGGCTTGAAGGAAAGGCCCCAAACCGCCAGGGTCTTCCCCTTCAGGCTTCCCACGGCTTTTTGTGTTTTCTGCACGAAGAGCTTGCGCTGGTAGTCGTTGACGGCCAGCACGTTGGGAAGGATGCGGAAGGGATAGCGGTTGGCCTTGCCGATGTGGACCAGCGCCGCCACGTCCTTGGGGAAACAGCTCCCGCCGAAGCCCAGGCCCGAGTTAAAGAACTGCCCGCCGATGCGGGGGTCGTAGCTCATGCCCCGGGTCACTTGCAGGATGTCCGCGCCCACCTTGTCGCAGAGGTTGGCGATTTCGTTGATGTAGGAGATCTTCGTGGCCAGGAAGGCGTTGGAGGCGTATTTGATCATTTCCGCGCTCTTCAGGTCCGTGATGAGGATGGGGCTGTGGAGGGGCTTGTAGATTTCGGCCACCTTCTGCGCCGCGGTGCGCCGGGTGGCGCCGATCACGATGCGGTCCGGCTTCAGGAGGTCGGAGACCGCCGAGCCTTCCCGCAGGAACTCGGGGTTGGAAACCACGTCGAAGGAAACGTCCTTAGGCCCGTGTTTGATGATGATCTGGGTGACGACGTCGCCCATGCCGATGGGAACCGTGCTTTTGTTGATGATGATCTTGTAGCGGTTGATGGCCTTGGCGATGCCCTGGGCCACGGCCTTGACGTTGGAAATGTCCGCTTCCCCGTCCGCCCCCGGGGGGGTGCTGACGGCGATGAAGATGAAATCGGAGGTTTGGACCGCCCGGGAGAGGTCCGTGGTGAAAGAAAGGCGCTTGCTGCGGTTGCGGTGGATGATTTCCGACAGCCCGGGTTCGTAGATGGGCACGAGGCCCTTTTTCAACTTCAGGACCTTCGCCCGGTCCACGTCCACGCAGGTCACCACGTTGCCCAGATCGGCGAAGCAGGCGCCGGTCACCAGGCCCACGTAGCCCGTTCCTACCACCGCGATTTTCATGATGTCCCCTTAAAAGTCAGTTGGCGGTTCACAGCTGGCAGCTCGCAGCCGGAAAATCAACCCACCCTATCCGTACCGTGGCCAAGCGCCGGAAAACACAGCCTTTGGACCACGGGCCAAAAGATTGTACCTAAAAAACAAAAACCGGGGCGGTTTTTCACCCCGGTTTTTTTCAACTTTCGTTTTGCTTTCCCTGTCAGCTGCCAACTGTCAGCCGCGAACTGCCTTCAGTTGGTAAGGCACTTCTCCGTTTCCTTGTCGAAGATGTGGGCCTTTTGCATGTTGAAGACCAGTTCGATGTCCTGGTTGATCTCGATCTGCTCGTGGTTGGTGATCCTGGCGATGAAGGGGCTCTTGCCCGTCGTCAGGTAGAGGTAGGCTTCCGCGCCCAGGGGCTCGATGATCTCCACCGTGGCGCTGATGGTGTTGTCCGGACCCGCGTTGGCGGCGTCCATCTTGTCGTGGATGTCCTCCGGGCGCACGCCCAGGATGACGTCCCGGCCGATGTGGCTTTCCACTTGGGGGGCGAAGTTGTCCGGCAGCTTGATCTCGAAGTTTTCCTCGTTGAAGTAGATGCCCGTGCGCTTTTTGTTGAGGCTTCCTTCCATGAAATTCATGGCGGGGGTGCCGATGAACCCGGCCACGAACTTGTTGACGGGCTTTTCGTAAAGGGTGATCGGGTCGGCGATCTGCTGGACGTAACCGTCCTTCATGACGGCGATGCGGTCTCCCATGGTCATGGCTTCCAACTGGTCGTGGGTCACGTAAATCATGGTGGCCTGGAGGCGGGTGTGGAGCTTGGAGATTTCCGCCCTCATCTGCACGCGCAGCTTGGCGTCCAGGTTGGAAAGGGGTTCGTCGAAGAGGAACACCTTGGGCTTGCGCACGATGGCCCGGCCCACGGCCACGCGCTGGCGCTGGCCGCCGGAGAGTTCCTTCGGGCGGCGGTTCAGCAGCTCCTGGATGCCCAGGATATTGGCGGCTTCGTAAACGCGCTGTTTGATCTCTTCTTTGGGGTACTTGCGCAGTTTCAACCCGAAAGCCATGTTATCGAACACCGTCATGTGGGGGTAAAGGGCGTAATTTTGGAATACCATGGCGATATCCCGGTCCTTGGGGGGGACGTCATTGACGAGGACGTCATCGATGCGGATTTCGCCGCCGGAAAGTTCCTCCAGCCCGGCCACCATGCGCAGGGTGGTGGATTTGCCGCAACCCGAGGGGCCCACCAGGATTAAAAATTCTTTGTCCGCGATCTCGATGTTGACGTTGTTGACCGCGACGACGTTGTTCGCGTAAACCTTGTTGACGTTCTTGAGTACCACTTTCGACATTGAAATTCCTCCATGTCCAGGAACCGAACCGCCCCAGAAAATCTTGGGAACCGCTCAGAACCAAATTCGCCGCCGGCCCATCGTTCCGCCGTCAGGCGACCAAAAGCATCGGTATTTAAACATCGAAGCGGAGGGCTGTCAACGAACAAGAGGTTGGTTTTACTGGGTTTTTTGTCGAAAAGGGAATGGAGCGCTTTATAATTCATTTCATGGAAAACCAACTTCCTTATTCCCGCCAGCTCTTTTGGATTCTTCTCGCCTTCGCCGCCTCTGCCGTTGCTTCCATCGCCCTTCAAAACCTATTGATCTGGCCGGCCGTTGCCTTGTTTTTGTTCGCCCACTTCAAGGACCGCCGGAAAATCGATTGGCCCCAGGGTCTTTTTCCCCGGGCGACCCTTTTCTTTCTTTTCACCTTTTTCCTTGGCGCCGTGGCCGGAATCGATCCCGCCAACAGTTTTCATACCGTCCATAAATACCTGACTTTACTGCTCATCTTCCCCATCAGCGCAATGACCCTTCAGTACAAGGAGATTCAAAAACTTTTACTGTTTTTTACCTACGGCGCGGCTTTTTGCGCCCTCTTCGGGATCGGCAAGCATTTTTTCCTGCACGAAGACCGTATCAATTCTTTTTCTGGGGACAAGATGGTGTTCGGTGGGATGTTGATGGTGGCCATGCTCCTGCAAATATATTTCTTAAAAAACGAACCTAAAAATCCGTGGCATTGGCTTTCCTTTTCCTTGATTGGATTCGGCCTTCTTTTGACCGAAACCCGGGGGGCTTGGGTCGGATTCCTTTTTGGTTTTTTGATTTTAATGTGGCGCCTGGGAAAGAAGTGGCTCCTGGTCGGCTTCGTCGCCCTGCTCGTTTCTTATGTTTTGATGCCGCAAGCATTGCGGGAGCGTGTAAAAAGCATTTTTAATGTTAACTTTGGTATTAAAGATCACCGAATCGACAACGCCAGTGAAACCCGGATTCTCATTTGGGACTCGGGCGTCAAAATCATCAAGGACTATCCTTGGGGAGTGGGCCAAGGAAATGTCGAGAAAATTTACCCAAAATACCGTTCGCAATTCATTTATTTCGAGCCCACCGTTCCGCATCTCCACGATAATTTTCTCCAACTTACCGCCCAAAACGGGTGGATAGGGTTAGTCGCCTACTTGTTTTGGATTTTCAGCTACTACTGGTCCGCATTAAAAATGAGGGGGGGAGGGCCGGAATGGAGGGATTTGAATTGGGCTTTTTTAAGTGTCTTTTCGGCCATTTTGGCCTGGGGATTAACCGAATATACTTTCAGCCACCAATTCATGAACGTCCAATTTTTCCTTTTGGGATTGCAACTATGCCTTTGGAAGATTTCAGTCCGTGAACCGGTACCGGATTAGGGTCACTTAAGCCGTGATCTAGTCACGCCAGGTTATCTTCTTGCCTCCCGGGAAGCTTCGCCCCCTTCTACTTTTTCCTTCGTCCACGACGGGTCCCTGTCGTGGACAGACGGTGGTCGAATATTTTGTTTCAGAATGAATTTTATCTCAGGATGAGTACTTTAAGAATTTTTGTCGCCGATTGGCTGCCCGCGACGTGGATACGAACGTAATAAACCCCATTCGCCACCTGTATTCCCGAAACATCCCTTAAATCCCACCGAAGGGTTAAAGAGCCATCAGCCTGGATCATTTCGCTGTATATCTTGCGGAAAGCCAAGGTAAACACATCCAGCGTCAACGTCGATTCACCCGGCACCGAGACATTAAATGAAATAGGCAATCCCCTTGAAGGATTCGGATAGGGGGCGGAGATCACAACCACCGACGCGATCGTCGCGGTATCGGTGGGAGTAATAGTGGCTGTGTGGGTCACGGTCGCTGTCGCCGAAGGCGTCAAAGTATTCGACGCCGTATCGGTGGGGCTACTGGTGGAGGTAATCGTCCGTGTATTCGTACGAGTGCTGGTCGCTGTGGCTGTAGGTGTGCCCGTAGGAGTACTTGTCCCCGTAAGGGACAACGTATTGGTCGCGGTATTGGTCGGGCTGTTGGTAGAAGTATGAGTGTTCGTTGAAGTCGGTGTGTCCGAGGGCGTATTCGTTGGAGAATCGGTAGAAGTTTTCGCAGGTGTGCTAGTTGGCGTATAGGTAGCGGTTAAAGTGGGTGTGCCCGTAGGAGTATTTGACGGCGTAGCCGTCAACGTATGGGTCGCTGTTGAAGACGCGATGCTCATGGAGGTTTGAGTCGCAGTTGAACTGGCTGTATTGGTCGCTGTATGAGTGGTGGTTGGAGTTGGAGTGACCGTAGGCGTGTTCGTCGTTTTGTTTGTCGCGGTACCCGTAGGAGTACTTGTCCCCGTGGGGAAAAACGTATTGGTGGGGCTATTGGTCGCGGTATGGGTGGAGGTTTGAGTGGCGGTGGAGATGGCGGTATTGGTAGCCGTATGAGTCGGGGTGGCGCCGCCGTAGGTCACGCAGGAACTGCGCGCCCCGATCACAGCCCATACTTGGGATATCCCCGCGTTGGCGGTAGGCGGATAGGCCTGGGAAATTTCCCATAGTCCGATGCCAGGAAGCGGGGGCGACTGCGTCCCGCACCAATTGATCTTATCGCAATAGGTTTGCGCGTTTTCCACACCGGTGTCGCCGCTGCTGTAGGAGGCCTCGTCCTGGGGAGTGTAAAAGTTGGTCAAAGTACCCGCAAGGATGGTCGTCAGCGTGTTCCCCTGGTTGGAATAGAGAGGACAGGCCAGAATGATTTGACCGGAGGAAAGTCCCCAGCCCGTCACCCGCCTCACCGAGTCCACAATGTCGCCCAGTATGTTGTAGTTGCCGGCGCAGTCCCCGTATTCGGCGGTATCGATCATGGGACCGTTGAATTGGTCCAATCCATAGCTGTACCCCATGAGAATTCCGAAATCGGCATACTGCCCGATGGTGGCCCAGTTGATGCCGCAGATATTCGCGCCCGCGCTGATGGTAAAGGTCAGCTGCCGGGGTTTGCCGTCATAGCCGTTCGTGACGTGGAGAGCGCCGGCCAGCGCCGTCATTAAACCCATGAAGTCGGATTCGTTGCTCGCTGTGGGAAATTCCCAGTCGATATCCACGCCGTCGTAACCATTGGAGTTGACCACCGCCATGATGTTATTCACTGCCGTAATCATGGAGGCACCGGGCGCGGGCCAGTAGCCGCTGCCCGAACCTTCCCCCCCGAAGGAAAGCAGGCACCGCGTGTTGTTGGAATGGGCGGTGGAAACCAGGTTGGCCCTCTGGCCATAGGGAAAGGTGACGTTGTAATTTACGTCTAACTCAGCGAAGGCTTCCAACACATGGGTCATGTCGCCCCAGGAAAGGGCGCTTAAGGTGACGGTGTCGTAATCCGGAAGATATCCGAAAACGAGGTAGGGGGGCTTGGCCCAGGCGGAAGGAGCCAGAAAAAACAAGGCGGTAAATGAAACGATTCGGGAAGGCGTGTTTAAAAAAAATTTCGAGAATTTTAGAAATAACTGTTTCACCGACAACTCCCCTTGAAATGGTTGACCTCAACCTCATGCTGTTTCAACGAAGAACCACCAGTCGGCCGGTGGCGACGCTGGTGGGTTTCGTGAGATAAACAATGTAAATACCGCTGGCGACTTTCTGGCCGAATTTGTTGGTTCCATCCCAATTCACCACCGTGAGCGAGAGCGGCTGAGTCAGCTGTTCTTCGAAGAGCGTTTTAACGTGCTCCCCCACC
This sequence comes from uncultured Pseudomonadota bacterium, assembly GCA_963770835.1. Taxonomy (GTDB): domain Bacteria; phylum Oederibacteriota; class Muellerivitia; order Muellerivitales; family Muellerivitaceae; genus JAJPJW01. The sequence goes on along the minus strand of CAVYRH010000003.1, from coordinate 12,694 downwards.
GAGTTGTAAATCCTCAAAGCCACCGGACCGGGATATTGGGAAGATGAGAGCGTGATGCAGACCGTCCCATCGCTGGTTTCGTTAAAAACGTTCTTGCAGATCTGGAAAACATCCGCCGGAACCGTCGGAGTCCAGAGGTTCGTAAGGGTATTGACCGGGGTAACGGTGGCCGTGGCTGACGGCGTCGGCGTCAGGGCGGGGGTGGGTGTTTTGAGGGGCGTCACAGTCGATGTCGCGGTAGGTGTATTCATCGATGTGGGAGTGGCGGTGCGCGTTGAAGTTGGGGTCGGCGTATTTGTAGCGGTGGTCGTAGCGGTATTGACGGAAGTATAGGTTGCCGTATTGGTAGGAGTGTTCGTTGCTGTATAGGTACTGGTGTTGGTGGCCGTACTAGTCGGCGTAAAGGTGGAAGTCACGGTGTTGGTAGAAGTATTGGTGAAAGTGTTGGTTGCTGTATTGGTAGGAGTGTTGGTGGCGGTGTTAGTCGGCGTAAAAGTGAAAGTCGCTGTGTTGGTGGAAGTATAGGTGGAAGTGTTGGTACTGGTGTTGGTGGCGGTATTGGTCGGCGTTGAGGTGGAAGTCGTGGTATGGGTGGCTTTATTGGTGGAAGTGTTGGTTGCCGTATTGGTACTGGTCTTGGTGGCGGTGTTAGTAGGCGTAAAGGTGGAAGTAGCGGTATGGGTGAAAGTATTAGTGGCCGTGGGGCTGTTGGTAAAGGTAGCCGTGGGAGAAGGCGTAAAAGTATTGGTGGGCGTGGAATTGCAGCCGCTGAAAGTAATCGCCAACGCACGGGCGTTGGCGCTGACCAGAAGGTCGCTTTGATTGTCATCATCGTCATAGGGAAATCCATAGGCCAGGTTGTTAAGATTGACCGAGTGCCAGAAAGCCGCGTAATAATTGCTGGGGGCGGTTTGATAAAAGGCCGCGGGGTTGTTGAGATTGGCGGCATTGTCGAGAACGTGGCGGTTAATGCCCGCGGCCATCACCACTTCCAACCCCAGCTCCGTGGGATTTCCGTTGGCGAAGACGCCGGAAGCGGCCAGCGCGTCCTGCGTGGTGGGATAGCCCACAGTGTATGGCCCGCCCGGGCCGGTAAAAGTCATCTGGCTTCCCGGGCCCGTCGTGGTGCCCGAGTAGGTATTGCCCCCCGTGCTGATGACCAAGGGCGTAGACGCGTACTCGGTCCAGAGCTGGGAAATATAGCTGTCAAAGTAAGTGCCGTTGGCCGCGCCCGCCGCGAAAGTGCCATCCGCAGGAGCCACGATGCGCACTGACCCCACCAGAGAGTTGAAGATGGACGCGCCAGGTATGGAATTCATATAAGCCTCGTACTTGGCCACGATGTCGCTGTAGCAATCCGCGATGCCGCTGGTGCCGTTGAGCCCCCCGCCGACGTTGTACAAACCCATGGTGTAGGGAATGCCGAACATATTCACCTGGGTGGTGTTGCAGTAAATGTAATCGCTGCCCTCGTCGAACTCCATCCAGTCGAAGACCGTATTGATGTTGGGGTCGGTCGGGTTGCCGATGTTGGGCTGTACAATGCCCGGCCCCGCCACGATGGGCATGTTCAGGGGCGAGTAAAAAGAAAACCATATGCGGCCTGAGCCCATCACGGGGAACTGCAGCCCGGCGGGACTCAACGCGTCGATCTGAGCCAAGGTCATGGTGTAGTTGCTGGCGTTCTGCCCAGGCACAATGGCGTTCATCGTACCGCCCGGAGTAAGGTAGGCGTTATTGGCCAGCACACAGATGTAAACCTGGTTGTTGGGCACGGTGGTGTTATTGACAAACTGGCAGGTCATGACTTCCCCGCCGTTGAGGTTGATGAGCGGCTGGGCCTGGACCCTGGAGGCCGGAAGAAAAAGGAGACAACCCCAGAGCGCTATCAAAATGAAAAGGCGCGCGGAACATAAAACGATTTTTACTTGAAATCGATTCAAACTTTGGTTCAGAAAGTTTTGATTCAAAAACATTTTCATTTCGCCCCTGCGATCATTTGCCCGAAGCGTTTTCAGACGGCCTCGGACCAACCCGTGACGTAATGATCGCAAAGAAGTCCGTTAATAAGAATTGACGGAATTATCAAAAGGATGGATGGGATTAACCGGGGTCAAAAATCGGGTTAGAAACTATATAAACGTTGCGTTAAGAAGCCTTTTGAAGGAAAGACGTCAAGGCGTCCATTTCGGCGGGTTTAATCAGAAGGAAATGAAGTCCGGTGCTATTCTTATTCGTCCACACCACCTTGGCATAGACGGTCACGACCTTCACCTTGTCCAAGATGTAAATGTTAAATTCCAACACGCTGCCGACCGTCAAGTGATGGTCCGCAGCAAGCTGCATGCCGCCAGTGCTCAAATCAAGAGTGAATCCACATTTCTTGGATTCGCGCCAATCCTCGATCTTTTTGGAGACTTTTTTATCTTCTGCCGGAACGAATTTAACGGGGACCTTGATCAAAACCCGGGGATTAACCCTGCGGTTAATGACTATTTTAGTTTTCGGCATTTCCCCCTCCGCCCAATTCCTTGAAAAACAAAATACTGCCTTTGCCGGAAAAACAAAATGGACGGAATTATCTAAGGAATGGATGGAATTGATGGTGGCCTCAAGGCTAAGGAAAGGCTAGAAACCTAAACTGAAAGTGACAATTTTTGACGACAGGTTTGAATCATAAGAATTCGTCCAATGCCACTGCGTCAAGCTGCGGTGCGTGGCGTTCCCCGTTCTGGACAGGTGGTGGTCAGACGTTTTGTTTCCAAATAAATTTTATCTCAGGATGAGGACTTTAAGAATTTTTGTCGCCGATTGACTGCCCGCGACATGAACACGCGCATAATAAACCCCGTTCGAAACCAGAGCTCCTGAAACGTCTCTTAAGTCCCATTGAAGGGTCACAGGGCCGTAAGCACGAATTGTTTCCGTGTACACTTTTCGGAAGGCCAGCGTAAACACATCCAGCGTCACCGTCGATTCACCTGGCACCTGAACATTAAACGTAATCGGCGATCCGCTGGAGGGATTTGGGTAAGGCTCGGCGATCACAATGTTCTCGGTGATCGTCGGCGTGTAAGTCGGTGTAATGGTAAGAGTATTCGTGTGACTAGAAGTACTGGTAGAAGTAAAGGTTGACGTTGCTGTGGATGTATTGGTTCTCGTAAAAGTTGTTGTAACGGTTGGGGTATTCGTCGCCGTGTTGGTCAGAGTATTAGTGCGGGTACTGGTGGGCGAATTGGTCGGTGTTGAGGTTGTTGTATCCGTGGGCGTATGGGTTGGGGTGTTCGTAAGGGTTTTAGTGGGAGTGTTGGTAGGCGTGTAGGTCATCGTCGAGGTAGAAGTGCTCGTCGGCGTATTAGTGGATGTATTGGTGTCTGTTTTAGTGGCGGTATTGGTAGGAGTATTTGTCACTGTCAAAGTATAAGTGTTCATCGGCGTATTTGTGGCTGTATTCGTTTGCTGAGCGGTTCCTGTGTTCGTGTTCGTAACCGTATTGGTCACGATGTTAGTCGCGGTTGCCGTCGGCGTATTTGTAGAAGTTTCAGTAGCGGTGTTAGTGAAAGTGTTGGTGGGTTGAGCGGTTCCTGTGGAGGTATTGGTCAGAGTATTGGTTGGGGTATTGGTCGCTGTCTTTGTGAAAGTGTTGGTGACTGTATTGGTCGCGGTTGAAGTTGGAGTATTAGTAGACGTATTCGTGAACGTATAGGCTGGCGTATTGGTAGTTGTATTAGTCACTGTATAAGTCGGGGTGGCTGTGGCGGGCTGCGGAATAACCGCAATGGCTTCAATCACCGCGATGGGATCCGGGCTGGTTGTACCATTGAATTGGATGGTAATGGCGCCCCCGCTGGGGGCAATGTTATTGAAAATCTCATCCAATGCCGCGTTAGCGCCTACCTTGGCGTAAATGTCGAAGTTTGACAAAACCTGTGTACCATTAATGGAAACGTTGAAAAGCCTGTCGCCCACCCCGAAATCCCCTGAGTAAGTCTCGGCAAACTTTAACGTAACCTGATAAGAACCCGCTGGTACATTAAAGATGTAATTAAAGCTGGCACCATAGCGCTGAGAGTCGTAAAGAGTGGCGTCCGCGGTTCCACTAATGGCGCCGCCAATCGTATTACCCGTACCGCCTGTGTAATTAGTATCCGCGGACCAGGTATTGCCCTGAGTGTCGAGATAACTGGGACCGCCCGCGTTCACCCGCCAAGTGGCGGAAACCACCGGCGTAAAGGTGGGGGTGGGCGTGGGCGGGTTGGCAAGGCTCAGATTGACATAATTAAAATTACAAACGCCCAAATTACCCGCCCCCATAGTGTCCTCAACTAAAAGCAGAACGTGCTGACCGGCGTTGATGTTTCCGACATTAACTACCACATCCTGCCAGCTCTGCCATCCGCCCGTATTGGGACAGGTCGTCTCACCCGTAATGGCGTTGCCGTCCAAATCAAAATGGAAAGTGCCGCCCTGGCCGCTGCTGGCCACCCGGGCATCCAGATTATAGGTTCCGCTTTGAGTCACATTAATCGTGTACTGAAGCCATTGGCCCGGGCTGGTATAGTCCACATCGTAGCCGCCACCCGTATCACTGCAGGCCTCCTCACTAATGGCGTCGCCTGTGCGGTACTGTCCGCTAACGTTGGTAGTTGGCAATGAGTTGTAAGCAAAACCCTCGCCGGGCTCTACCGGATCGTTGGTGTCGTTATAGGTATCAAAATTTTCCGCCTGAATAGTTCCCGGTACGACTGCCGCCGTACCGCCATAGGGTGAAGTGCCGTTATCCGTGAGCTTGTAAACACGCACATAATCCACCAACATCTGCTGGGGAAATGAAACACCCGCGGGGCTTCCCGAGGGGCCGCCGATCGCCAGGTTCAAAAGCATAAAGAAAGGATGGTTAAAAACGTACGTACCGCCGCCCGGAATAGAGCCGGGAGTCAGGGTCTGTTCAATCGTGCCGTCGATGAAGAATTGGATCTGATTGGGACTCCATTGCACACCGTAAGTATGAAACCCGCTGTTAACCGTTCCGCTGGGCAACGAATAATTGTTTCCCACTCCCGCTCCACCGTTGTAATCACCGCCGCCTACCGGGCCGTGCACATGTTCTCCGATAACGGTGTTGGACCAGGGCAGCCCATCTTCCAGCATGTCAATTTCACCGCAAGCCGGCCAGCTGACGGTTCCAATATTTTGCCCCAGCATCCACCAAGCCGGCCAAATGCCCGAGCCGCCCGCGGGAAGTTGAATGGAAGCTTCGATCATGCCGTAAGCCTGGTCAAAGACCCCCTGGGTCTTCATGCGGGCTGAAGTATAATTGCCCCCACTATCCAAAGCCTGAATGACCAGATGTCCGCTTCCGTCCAGATAAGCGTTCGCTGTGGTGTTGGTATAAGTTTCTAATTCCCCGTTTCCCCAGCCGCCACCACCCGTGTCATAAGTCCAATGGGTTGGGTCGGGGGCGGAACCGGCGGCGCCATTGAATTCATCATTCCATACCATGGTCCATTGCGGGTCTGCCAAGGCGGGTTGAACAGATAACGATAACAACGAGGAAAATAAAAAAAAGAGAAAGAGGCTCTTTAAAGAGTTTGATTTTTTCTGGATTTCAGTCCACATAAGCCATCCCGCAAAACTGTTTTGAGCCGGCCCCGTAAGGACGGCCTCTAACAGTTTCAGTTTATCGGGTATTGGAGTTTAGGCCATGTACAGGACTGACGAATGGATAGAAGATTTTGATGGCATCCAGAAAGAGAACGATATTCAGCTTTTTCCCGAATGGGCTTGGGAAGCGGTGAGGGCCTTGAGGTCCGACCGGCTGTAAAGGGTGCGGATGATGGGGTTTTTTTGACAGATCCATTCATTGAAGGGAGATACTTTGAAATCCTTTGGCGAAAGTCCATAAACCTTCTTGAAACTCTTGGAAAGATGGAAAGAATCATAGAACCCGGTCTGGGCGGCAATTTCTTTAAGACTATGGTTCGAACGGCGCAAAAGATTGGCGGCCCTGTCCAGCCGAAGCATTTTGACGTATTCAAGGGGACCCAAATGGAGTGTCTTTTGGAAAAGACGGCATAAATTTTCCGGCGAGGAATGAACCAACCGGGATAATTCGGTCAGATTGAATTTTCCGGTCGGATCTTTTTCGTTGTGACTGGTGATGAATTCGATCGTTCGCTCGACCAATTCGGGAAATTGCGATGGCAGCAGGGCTTTGACTTCTATCTTTCCGGAAAAATAACTATTCAACATCAACTCCAAAGTCGCGCTCATCAAATCGTTTATTTTTTTGCCTTTCAACTCATCCAATCTCAAGAAATAACCGAACAAGGGCCTGAGCACATCATTCGGCGGCATGTGCCGGAACAGGGGGACTCCTTTGGGGGGGATCTCAAATCCGTTTTTCTGAGGAATCTCGAATTGAACATAGGCATGGACTGTCCGGCCCTGTTTGGACCATTCGTAATAATCCCTGACTCCGGGATAACGGAAGAGAATCGTACCTTCTTTACCCTGGATCAGCGTCCGGCCAAAGGTCGCATGGACCTCGCCCTCCATAATCCATATCAATTCGTAATTATTGGCTACCCGGGGCCCATAAGTCGCGCCGGGAGGGTCGGCTGTGACTCCCGTGACTAGGATTCTGAGGTTGTGCGCATTTGTTTTCAAGACCGCTCCCGAGAAATGGTTTTAACTATGTTCCCCCAAACCCTTTTTTGAAGAAGGGACGAATAAGCCATCGGTTGGACTCCCATTGTCCACCTGGTCATTACACCTCCCAGTCGTGGACAGGTTTCCGACCTAATTAAAAAGAGATTTGTACCGGCATTTATCCTTTTGGAGTGACCGTAAGAACCCGGCCGGCGCGGTTGCGGCCCTTATTTTTGGCCTGGTAAAGGCTTTGATCAGCCAGCTTGTAGATTTGCTGGGCCGTGGTCGATCCCTTTCGAAAACTGGCAATTCCCAAACTGATGGTGATCCCTTTCTTTTCGCAGACCATCGCGGGGACAGGAGGGATGCCTTCCCTCACGGCTTTTAATAAACGCCGGATAACCACCGAAAGGACATTAGGCGGTGTTTCCGGCAATAACACGGCGAATTCCTCACCTCCCACCCGCGCCACAAGGTCCATGTTTCGAACGTTATTCTGGAACAGCGTGGCCAGCCATTTCAAGATCGCGTCCCCCGCAGAATGGCCGTAGGTGTCGTTGACACGTTTAAAAAAATCAACATCGGCAAGGATCAGGCTGAAGCACCGTTCATAGCGTTGGCAGCGTTTAAATTCGCTGATCAACGTCTGGTCGAAATACCGGCGATTGTGCAGGCCCGTTAAAGCGTCAATGGTCGCCATTTTCGCCATTTCCGTATGGGTTTTCAGTGATTGGATCGCCAGCCCCACCTGCGTGGCGTAGTTCGTCAGCATGGCCACGTCCGAGCGGGAAATGAAGCGGTAAGTGTTGAGGTTGTCCACCGCCAAGGTGCCAATGATTCGACCTTTTCCTACTTGGATTGGAACCATAGCGTTGTTCATGACCGGAACTCGGTATTGATACTGTTTGGGGATACGTTTGTCAGTGTTATTGCTCAGGAAATATTTTTTTCGGCCAACGACGATGTTCTTAAAGAAATTGTGCGCTTTGGGGCCGTAAAGTGGCAGCCGGTCTTTGTTTCTTTCAAAGCGCCCATTTTTATCAATTCCCAAGACCAATTTGATATAACGGCTGCCGGGTTCCAAAAGGAAAATGCCGCACCGTTTAAAACCCAATCCCTTAGTGACGGAACGAAGGATCAATTTGAACAGATTTTCCTGGCTCAAACCCAGGCGAAGGGCCTCCACGACTTGCTGAAACATGAGGATTTCTTGTTTTAAAACTTTTTCCCGTTTGAGACTTTTTTCAAATTTGAGCAGTTGGTTTTTACTGATAAAGGCCATTCGTTCTCTCGCTTCAAAAAATTAATTTCGGCTAAAGTATAAATGCCTCGATGGGCTTACGACAGAAAATAGTCCTGGGAACAAATGGGTCAGGCGACGACCGCCTCAAATTAGAACTGACACAGGAAGAATTTGGAGAAAGCTGTGGTTTGGACTTCGGCCAAATCGGCTTCATTGAACGAGGGGAGATTAACCCCACGCTTCAAACTATCTATAAAGGCCTTACCTGCACTTCAAATCATTTGTACCGGATCTATAAACTGCTTCTCCCTTCCCGAACCCTGCAGAGTAGAGCACTGGCGCGATGGTGTGCAGAGGGTTCCTTGATCTGTTTCCCCGTTTCCGGTTCCGTGCCCCAACGAGGTTCCCTCATCACTTCGTTTCCAGCGCCCCCTCGTCAAACCGTACGTGACCTTTTCGATCATACGGCTTTCCGACAACCTCTCCTCCGGCGGCTTTACAGGTTCGACTTCCCCCTTGGCCGCTCGGCATAGTGCCTGTTGTCAAAGGCCTCGCGCTTTGGTACTACAGAGTTGTTGGCCCTTTTGGGGCATGCTCCAGCGCCTACCTTCTTTGAGACACATGGTTGAAGCAGGGGTCCTTCCCTCAGGGTGGTTTTGTTGTCCACCCCTTCATCGGTACTGTGACCCCCTCCGACTTCCTCCCACCCTTGCCTCTTTTCGGTTTTAGCCTTATAGCGGCAAGTCTTTTGGCGGGTAGGATCTCCCAGCTTGCTTGCATAGCCTTTCCAACATTCCGTTCCCCATACTCCGGAGGACTTGCCCCGCTTGCTACCAGATTCTTCAGCGGGATCGTGGCCTTCGCCAGTAGACACGCGGCTCGGCATCCCCTTGCACCTTTCGGTGTCCCATTCACGAAGCGGCAGGATTCACTTGATGTTGCGGACTGCTGGATTGTTCCCTCACTAAATGAGGTTTATGACCCCGTTTCGGGCAGGACCTCTCGATCCTACGCCGGGGGCTGACTTCCAGGCTCTCTGGTGATTACCTGGTCAGGACTTGGGTTGACCCTCATCGGCCTACTCCCTCACCTGCTGGCTCTGCAAACCCTCCTCTGGCACGATGTCCACGATGGGTCCCGTAGGGTCGAGGACTGGTGCGGTGGCCTTCTGGCTCCGTTTCCAGTCCCCGCCTCCTCGAACGTAGCGTGCGGATTTCCCGCACTACGCTCACCTGTTGCTTTCCTGTCAAAGTTTATGTGACCTATCAGACGGGTAGCGCTTTCGGTTCTTGGTAATATCGTATTTGGTAGCTTCTGTACAACCCCAGATACTTATATATCCACTCCCTACTCCACCTATCCCGCCCAAAACCGTCGAGCTTCTTCGCACGCATCATATGCCGTCTGATTTTATTCTCGACCCATCTTTCCACGTAGTTAAAACAGCGCCTAGAATTCCCTATCCGAAAGTAATTCACCCACCCACGCAGTTTGGGATTGATAATCTCAATCACCCTCTGCACCGGCTGAGATTGGAAGCTTCCAAATGTTTCCTTGAGCTTACCCAGAAGTGTTGCTCGCGCCTTCATTTTCGGCGTGAACTTCACCCCCCATTTCCCTCGACGGGTTTTCACCTGTCGAAAGTCAAACCCCAGAAACCCGAAACTTTCACCTTTCGTTAAGTCTGCTATCCGCGTCTTGTCCGTGTTGATTTGCAAGTCGAGCTTGGTCAATTCTTCAAGTAACCTTCGGTAGGCAGCCTTTGCCAACCATTCCCATTGCGGATATCCATTAACAAGGATCACCATATCGTCAGCGAACCTCGCATATTCGATATAGTTGTTCTTCCCTTGCCGAGTCACTTCTTTTGCCTTTTCCAGCATCTTATCCACCTCGTTGAGGTAGAGATTAGCCAGAAGAGGGGAAATAACCCCTCCCTGCGGGACTCCTCTTTTGCCGCTGGCCTTCAGGATCATCCTCAACAATCTCAACACCGTTTCATCCTCAACCCTTCGGGCAACTTTCTTCATCAGAAGGTCGTGCCTTACCGTGTCGAAATATGCCTTGAGGTCTACATCAATGACTCGGGTTTTTCTACAGACGATTGCCGATGCTACCCTGTTCACAGCCGCATGAGCGGTCCGCTTGGGTCGATACCCATAGGACCCTTCTTGAAAATCGGCCTCAAAAATCGGTTCCAGAATAAACTTCAGTGCTCCCTGGACTACTCTATCCCGAATGTTGGGTATCCCAAGGACTCTTACCTTCCCATTTCCCTTGGGTATTTCCTTCTTCCGGTTTCGAACGGGCTTATACGTGCCTTGAACTAATTCACCCCGGATGCTTTCCAGAAACGACTCCACTCCGGCCTCCTCAATGGCATCAAACGTCACCCCATCTATTCCAGGGGCTCCGTTATTTACCTTAGCCATTCGGTAAGCCTGTTGAAGCGTTTCCATCTTGCAAACATGGGTGTACAGTCCCCAGAAACTCCAGTTCTTTTCAGCCTTCGCTTTGACGTATATCTCTCGTCTCAGGTCTTGCAGGTTAATTGACGTCTTTTTCATACCGTCACTGCCTTCCGTTTTGTCGAGGGACTTAACAACAGCAGGGTTCCTTCGCTCCACGGGCATTACCCCGCTTCATCGCTACCATGAACCCATCCTAAACCCTCTCACCTTCGACCGTTTTCCCGCGTCACGGTTATACGGCCTACCTTTCTCCAAGCATTTCTGCCTGGGGCAAGGAGGGTTTCTCCAGTTGCTTGGCGTGTCCTTGTCTTCGTGCCGTTGCTATCACCCCGTCGGAGTGTTCCAGCGCTTCAGCCATTTCTCCGCGCTGTCCCATGATGCTTTCGTCCCACGACGGCGGACTCAGCCTCCGAGGCAAGTGTTTTCGGGGCCACCTGTGCATTTACTTTCGTTACGGCCCGACGACTCGCTCACCATCCTTTCGATGGCTTTGTTGATGGGCTTCAGGCATTTGGTTTCCCGCTTGCCTGCCATCCTAGCTAATGGGCTTTGGCTATTACCCATGCAAGACTATCTCTTGCTGAACACACCTGCCTTTTCTGGACGCACCGTCGTGGACAAACTTTTTAATGGCCAGCCGAGAAGTGGATTACGGAAATGCCATTTGAGGCTTTTCCTTCTTTGTGAATAATAACGTAGTCCTACCCCCGGGGAACCTTCTTAATCCGAGAACCGGTAGCGGATAAGCGTCACCAAGGCCGTTATCCCGTCCCGCCAGGTGATCTTCTTTCCTTCGGAAAAACTTCTTCCCCGGTAGGAAATGGGCATTTCAAAAATCTTGTAGTTTTTCTTCAAAAGCTTGGCTGTGACCTCGGGCTCGAACTCGAACCGGTTTGAGCGCAAGGTGAGCCCCCGGAGGATGTCGCCCTTGAAAACCTTATAACAGGTTTCCATATCAGTCAGGATGGTCCCGTAAAGGACACTAGTCACGACACTGAGGAAGATGTTCCCCATATAGTGCATGAACATGAAGGCCCGGTGCGTGCCCATGAACCTCGACCCGTAAACCACGTCCGCCAGGCCGTCCAAGAGCGGAACCAATAATTTCTCGTAATCGGCGGGGTCATACTCAAGGTCCGCGTCCTGGACAACCACATAATCCCCCGTCGTATGCGGGATGGCCGTGCGGATGGCCGCGCCTTTCCCCTTGTTTTTTTCATGGTAATAAATCTCGACGTTGGGCATTTTTATTTTCTTCAACAAGGCCCGGGTCTTGTCGGTTGACCCGTCGTCCACCACCACGATTTGCTTCCGCAAGCCCTTTAGTTTTACCTTTTGAACCTTTTTCAAAAGGTGCAAAAGGGTTTTTTCCTCGTTGAAGACGGGGACAATAATGGATAACGTCGGTTGCCTGTTTTTCTTTCGCAACGAATTCCTCCGGGAGGCGGTTTTCAATTTGGGCCCTCAGTGGCGGGACCAGTTTAAATCTTTACGCTGGAATCTTTGATCAAATTCACAAGGCTTAGCTTAAATGCGCCAATCCCTTGAGGCCCACCAGCTGTTTCCGGCAAGCCCCGACTAAATAGAGGGAACCCGTGATCAAAAGGCCCGCGGCCTGTTTATATTGGCTCAATTTGGAAAGGGCCAAGTTCAGGGCCTTCTCCCCGTCTTTGACTAATAACGCCGGCACCCCCTGCCCCTCCCAAGCCTTAAAAACCTTTGGGGCGGCCTCGGCCCTTTCACTCTGGGGTTCCGTCACGATGGACAGGTCGCTTAAAGGCCGCAGAATCCCCGCAAAAGCCCCATAATCCTTATCGGTCAAAAAACCGTTTAAGACAATCCATCTCCGTCGGGGATAACGCGTTTTTAAGGAACTTAAAAGAACCCCGGCCGCCTCGGGATTATGGGCTCCGTCCAAAATGACGAGGGGCTTCCGGCTGATTTCCTCCAACCGTCCGGGCCAGCGGGTATTCGAAAAAGACTCCCGGATAGCTTGGCCGCTCCCATGAACACCGTAGGCCCTCAAACATTGGATTCCCGCCAGGGCCAGCGATGCGTTGGCGGTTTGATACTCCGGAAAACCCGCCATTTTAAAATGCAGGCTAAGCCCGGGCCCTTCCCAATGAAAACATTGGTGCGTCTTTCGGTAAGTAAAATCACGGCCTTCCAGCCAAAGCAAAGATCCTTTTTCCCGCGCCGTCCGGTCAATGACTTGGGCCGCGGAGGAATGGGGCTGGAGGGTTGCCGCCAGGCAGCCTTTCTTCAAAATCCCGGCTTTTTCCCAGGCGATTTTTTCAATGGTTTTGCCCAGGATATTTTGGTGTTCCAG
>CAVYRH010000002.1:0-237738 GCA_963770835.1 uncultured Pseudomonadota bacterium | reverse complement strand
CTGGCCATCGGCCTTTGGAGCCTGGCCGCCATAGGCCAAGCCCTGGCCCGCAGCCCTTTCGGTTTTGGGGTGGCCCGCTTTTGGCTGGGACTCGGGGAAGGGGCGAATTTCCCGGCGGCCGTCAAAACCATCACCCAATGGTTCCCCAAAAAGGAAAGGGCCCTGGCCACCGGCCTCTTCAATGCCGGCAGCAATGTTGGAATACTGGTTGCGGCCGCCCTCGTTCCTTCCCTTACCCTCTCTTTTGGGATGGCCCTGGACCTTTGTGGCAACCGGGACGCTCGGGTTTCTTTGGCTGAGTTTTTGGTGGGTTTTCTACCGGGCACCCGAATCCCACCCCCGGCTTTCCAAGGCCGAGTTCCGCTACATCCGCAGCGACTCCGAGAAACTGGAAAAACCCATGCCCTGGGCGGCCTTGGTCCGTTTCCGGCAAACCTAGGGGCCTTTGCCGCTGGCAAGTTTCTCACCAGGTGCCCTATGGTGGTTCTACCTTGCCTGGCTACCGAAGTTCCTCAACGAGAAATACAGCATCTCCCTCTCTGAAATACGGCTTCCCCTTATCACCATTTACCTCATGGCGGACTTGGGGAGCGTCGCGGGAGGATGGCTTTCCTCCTCTTTGATTAAACGGGGATGGAGCCTGAACTCAAGCCGCAAGACCGCCCTCCTGTCCTGCGCCCTCTGCGTGGTCCCCATTGTTTTCGTTGCGAACGCCACCACGGTCTGGGGGGCGGTGGCCTTGATCGGCCTGGCTGCGGCGGCCCACCAGGGCTGGTCGGCCAACCTCTATACCCTGGTTTCGGACATGTTTCCGCGCCGGGCCGTGGGCTCGGCCGTGGGTTTCGGCAGTTTTGGGGGGGCGCTCAGCGGCATGGTGATCGCGACGGCCGTGGGCTACCTTCTCCAATGGACTGGAAGCTATACGCCGGTTTTCCTGGTGGCCGGTTTCGCCTATCTTGCCGCCCTAGCCGCGATCCAGGCCCTGGCTCCCCGGCTGGAGCCTATCCCAACCGGAAAAAACAAAAGGGAACTATGAAACCCGAAAAATCGAATCCAACGCTTTTAACGGCGAAAATCCTGGATGAGGGGAGCGCGGCCCTTTTTTACGGGCCGAAGAAAATCGCGGTTGTCACCCCCGAGCTTTTTATCGAGGGTTGGGTCAAGAACACCGCCCGGCCCTCCCCGAAAGGCAAGGCCCCGCAGGGATTGGTGAAACTGCCGGATGGCCTCATTGGTTTGAAAACAACCGTTAAATTCATTCCGAAGGGACTGGAAGTCCGGGTGGTGGTGATGCCCTTGTCGGACGTAAAACTCATCCATGTCCGCCAGGTCGTGAACCTGCCCTATAAGGACTGGGCCGGGAAGGCATTCGAGTTCGGCAAGAAAAAAGGAGTGATTCCCCAAAAAACTCCGGCCGACATCAAAATGGCGGAAGGGAAAACCAAGGCCTTGAGGTTAGGGCCCCATCCCTTATTAGGTGGAAAGACTCTCAAGATCCAGGCTCCTGGACTTCATCTGGTCCTGCAGGATAACCGCCAGTGGACACCTTTCCTCCACGCCTTTGTGACCCGGGGTGAGGCTAGCGACCCGGCCTGGGTTTGGAAAAAGGGGCGAAAAAAAGAATATCGGATCGTCTTTGTCTTCGCCTAGTTGCCGATTTGAACTTGAAAAATGAGTGGGGAGCCTATCGGTGTTAGATGAAGATGAATCTGAGGATCGTGACTCTCCTGGGATTGGCAAATTTATAAAAGCCATCCTCGTTGCCCTGGTCCAAGTTGGAGTTGTTATCTTGTTCGCGTGGTTATTTCTAAGCCGGTCGCATTTGGGGTTTGTCCATTTTTAAATAACCGCGTCAAAAGTTGGGGAGGCAATTCATCAAAAACTTCATCAACGACAACTTCCTCTTGGAAAACTCGGTCGCGGAGGAGCTTTACCACCGCTATGCCGAGCCCTTGCCCATCCTGGACTACCACAACCACCTTTCCCCGAAGATGATCGCGGAGGACCACCGTTTTTCCTCCCTCACCGAAATCTGGCTCTCGGACGACCATTACAAGTGGCGGGCCATGCGCGCCAATGGCGTCGCTGAGCGCTATTGCACGGGCAAAGATACGTCCGACTGGGAGAAATTCGAGGCTTGGGCAGCCACGATGCCCAAAACACTCCGCAACCCCCTCTATCACTGGACGCACATGGAACTTCGACGTCCCTTTGGCATCGATGTCCTCCTCGACTCGCGGATGGGCAGGGAAATTTACGACAAGGCGGGACAACTGCTTTCCCAGCCCGGTTTTTCCACCCTGGGGCTCCTGGAAAAGTTCAAGGTGGCGGTGGTCTGTACCACCGACGACCCCGTGGATTCCTTGGAACACCATGAATGGCTGGCCTTAAAGAAGGATCCAGCCACCCGCGTTTACCCGACTTGGCGTCCCGACAAGGCCTTGGCGGTTGAAGACCCCAAAGCCTGGAACGACTGGGTGGGACAACTGGAGACGGTTTCGGACATAGCCGTCGGGTCCCTAAACTCGTTTTTGGAGGCGCTGGAGAAACGCCACGGTTTTTTCCACGACCAGGGATGCCGATCCTCTGACCACGGCTTAGAGTGCGCCCATTCCGAACCCTTTACCGACCAGGAGGCTTCCACCGCCTTCAACCGCCTTCGTTCGGGCGGTGGATTGGAACCGGACAAGGCCCTGGATCTTAAATCCTACCTGCTTTACCATTTGGCTCTTTTGGACCATAGCCGGGGATGGGTCCAACAGTTCCACCTGGGCGCCCTGCGCGACAACAGCTCCCGCTTGAGGACTCAAGCAGGTCTCAATATTGGCGCCGACTCCATTGGGGATTTCCCGCAGGCTCAAACCCTCTCCCGGTTCCTGGACCGCTTGGATTCTTCGAATCAACTGGCCAAGACCATCCTCTTTAACCTGAACCCCGCCGACAACGAAGTCTTCGCGGCTATGTGCGGCAACTTCCAGGACGGCTCTACGCCGGGGAAGGTCCAATGGGGGCCCGCCTGGTGGTTCCTGGACCAGAAGGACGGCATGGAGGCCCACTTACGGGTGCTGTCCAACCTGGGATTGCTTTCGCGGTTCGTGGGCATGACCACCGATTCCCGCAGCTTCCTTTCGTTTTCACGCCACGATTATTTCCGGCGGCTGGTTTGTAACCTCCTGGGCCAGGATGTTGAGAAAGGCCTTGTGCCCGACGACAGGGAGCTTTTGGGAAAACTGGCGCAGGACACCTGCTTTTTCAACGCCGTGGATTATTTCAATGTTCCTTTGGGCCATGCCGCCGCGGGGTTCACGCGTGTCCCTTGACTTTGCTTAGTGTTCCCATAAAATAACCAACCTTGCCCCATCCTTGGGGCCTTCCCACCCGTTAGCCCGAGTGGCGAAATTGGCAGACGCAATAGACTCAAAATCTATCGGGAGCAATCCCATGTCGGTTCAAGTCCGACCTCGGGCACCAATTTTCTTTTTTCGCTCAATAAAAAATTTAAAAAATAATTTTTCCTACGAATCTCCGAACTTGTCGGAAGTTTTTTTGTTTGTGTCAATGGCCCTCACAAATGCGAATGACACGTATATGACAGCGTGCCAGGAATAAGGGTGTAGCAGCCAGCAGGTGAGGCTTGATATGAGCCAAATCCTGACGGGGTAACCGCCCGAGGGCCCCGAAGTCAGCCTCCGTGGCAAGGTCGAGAGGCCTTGTCCGAAACGAGGTCATAAACCTTTGATGAGAAAGGGAACGATCCCGCAGTCCGTAACATGAAGTGAATCCTGCCGCGTCGTGAAGTGTCCGCCGAAAGGCTACAGAGGAGGCCGAGCCGCGTGTCTTACGGCGAAGGCAACAATCCCATCCGGTAAAACGGGAATGGATGGGGCAAATCCTCCGGCGTATGAGGGAACGGAATGTGGGAAAGGCTGATATATCAACCTGGGAGATCCTACCTGCTAAAAGAGCGCTTCCTATAAGGTGGCACTGAAGGGGAAACGTGGCAGGAGGAAGTCGGAGGGGGCAGTAATACCGATGAAGGGAAGACAACAAAACTTCCCAGAGGGAAGGGCCCCTGCTTCAACCAAGCGACCAAAAGAAGAGGAGCATGGGGAATGCCTGAAAAGGCTAATAACTCAGAAGACAAAGTGCGCCACTTCCAGAGGGAGCTATATCGAGCGGCCAAGAGAAGCCCGAACCGGCGTTTCCATGCGTTGTACGACAAGCTCATCCAAGGGGATGTACTCATCGAGGCGTGGAAACAGGTCAAGGCGAATCGAGGGCGTGGAGGGGTGGATGGAGAAAGTTTGGAGAAGATAGAGAAAGAAGGGGTAAGACTCTTTCTCAAGCAAATCCAGGAAGAACTCAAGGCGGGGACATATCGGCCAAAACCAGTCAAACGGGTGGAAATCCCGAAACCGGACGGCGGGAAGCGACCATTAGGTATACCGGTCATACGGGACCGAGTGGTGCAGGCGGCCTGCCGGAAGATGGTCGAACCTATCTTTGAGGCTGACTTCCTGGAAGGTTCTTACGGCTTTCGGCCCAAGCGCGGAGCCCATCAAGCCCACGGTGAAATTCTGAAATGGGTGAACCGAGGGTATCGGTTTGTGGTGGATGGAGATATTCGAAAGTATTTCGACTCCATTGATCACGCCAAATTAATGGTGCTGGTGCGACAAAGGATCAGTGACAAGAAAGTTTTGAAGCTGATCGAGGGATGGCTGAAAGCGGAAGTGCTAACAGAGGGGAAGCTTTTGCTGACCCAAGAAGGCACACCTCAGGGAGGGGTAATCTCTCCTCTTCTCTCCAATATATTCCTTCACCTGCTGGACAAGATTTGGGACAAGAGGCACAAGAAATTAGGGAAACTGATTCGTTATGCGGACGACTTCGTGGTGGTATGTCCAACCCATCAAAAGGCGGAAGAAAGCCTGAAGGTGCTCAAGGGTCTACTTGAGCGGATGGGATTGGAACTACACCCGGAAAAGACGAAGCTGGTAGAGATGGGCCTAGGGAAGGACGGTTTTGACTTTCTCGGCTTTCATTATCAGATGTGCCAACCAAGGAAGAAGGGGTGGAAGGCATACGTTCGAAGCTGGCCGAGCCGAAAAGCCATGAAGAAGATTACCGAGAAGATCAAGGCGGTGACTTCTGAAGGGTGGAGGCTCTCGCTCTCATTGGAGGAATTGGTGAAAACCCTGAACCCGATATTGAGGGGATGGGCCCAATACTTCAAAGTGGGCACAAGCTGGAAACAGTTTTCCAATATTGATTCTTATACGGTCACAAGACTGGTTTTGTTCCGAAAGCATAAGCATGGCTTACGGGCACGAAATTGGTCTATGAACGGAGATGAATTCAAACGTCTTGGCCTTTATTTCCTGTCCCACCAAGCCCAAAGAGCTTGAATGCCGCCGAAATAAAGGTTGTCGGAAAGCCGTATGATCGAAAAGGTCACGTACGGTTTGATGAGGGGGCGCTGGAAACAGGACTACGGAGAACCCTAAACGGGCACGAAACTGGAAACGGTGGATACAGACAAGGGTCTTCCTGTGGGTTACTGCGCCAGTGCTCTACTCTACATAATTTTGAGGAAAAAATCTATTGAGGTAATGTGTTTAAGAAAAGATTTGTTTTGGGCGTGTAATTAAAATTTTTACCGTATAAGGCCATAAGGCTCAGTAGACTTTCTGTGGCGTGTGTTGGCCGATATATTCCATTTAAAGCCTATTCAATTTACTTGAACGTCATTAGAATTTTTATGTTTGCTTATAACGTTCTTTCGTACAAAGGACAACGGAATGGGAAATAAAGGATGTAGAAAACTAGGGGCCAAACTCTTGACTGTGGGGTTGAATTCCGGAAAAGCGGAGTTGTTCCAGGAAGCGGTTGTGGAAATAGTAGAGCAGCTTGGGGGGATTGAAACCTTTGCGAAGAAAGCGAAAATGTCGGTTTGGGAATTAAAAAGGGCATTGGCTAGTCGAGAGGCTTTTCAAAGATGGGTTGATATAGCCAAGGTCGTAAAGGTTCTAAGTAACAGTCGGATTGCATTTTACGCAAAATGACACTTTGTTGTTTGTGGCAGTCAAATGCAGTCAGAGGCGGCAAAAACCGACAGAATATGACTCCGATAGGACACGAATGCGCCTCTCGACGGACATCTCCGATTTAAAAATCCTTTGGATGGTCATTACTGGTTTATGAGCGTTAGTGAGTGAATACCGAAAAGAAAATCACGTAAACTTGAAACTTAATACAATTCGTTAAGGGGGGAATCATGAAAATCATTAAAAAGGACAGGTTGTCTCATTCGACTATCCGGGTTAAGAATGAAGTCGAACAGGTGGTTTCCCTACGGGTCAAGCCGAGCCAGGCAAAATATTGGAAACAAATGACAAGGAAATTTGGGATAAAAGATTTTTCCTCATTTGTCCGGGGCGCAGTGGATTCTGCCTTTCATTCGTCCTTGAGGAACGAAGACCCTAAGTGGCATGAGTTTATCGAGGCTATTCAACCAACAGCCAAGAGGATTTTGGGGCACAGTTTTTTTAACGGTGGTGCCAAGTTTTACGAATACAGCGGATCGGTATCGACTAATAATTCCGCAAAAGAGTTTTTGGAGAAGATGAAATTGGAACACAATATTTCTTAGACCGGCTCGATAACACTTCATTTCTTTATTGCAAATCTAAGAAAATCACGTGTTTAGTAATTGTCCCATGTGTCATCACCTAATGAAATGCGCCACCGGTATGAAAAATAAAAAAAACGTATGATTTTAATCATGAAGGCCTATTCTATTATTGAATAAACTCAAACTCATTTGGAGGTCTTGTGCCATGCCCCAACTAAGCCGATTCAGTTTTTCCATCGAGAAACCCTTGGCCGATAAACTCGAAAAAATGATTCGAGAAAGTCATTATGAGAACCGGTCCGAGTTTATACGGGATTTGGTGCGCGGGAAAATGGTATCCGAGGAATGGGATAAGGAAGGTGGGGAAGCGCTGGGTACGATCTCCCTTTTGTATGACCACCACAAACGACGATTAAGTGAGAAGTTGATCGAGGTTCAACACCACCACGCGGCGCAGGTATTAGCCTCTACCCACGTGCATCTGGATGAGCGCATTTGCGCCGAGATGATTATGGTTAAAGGAAAGGCTTCTGATATTCGTCACCTGTTTGACCATATGCGCCAGGAAAAAGGGGTTCTGCACGCTTCCATTTCCTTAGGATCGTTGGGTGGTCAATTAGGCTAATGGTTTTATCTGGTTGGCAATAAAAAACATTAATAGGCAAAAGGGACTTTAACAATGTGGCTCAAACTGTTCGATGATGGAATTGAGGGCGTTAGGGCCAAGACCTCTGCACTTTACTTTTGGCTCGTCCTTTTCAACCTAGGTGCCTGGGCCTGGGCTTTCACCGCTTTCGCCCACAACCCGGCGTTATTAGGGACAGCCTTTCTGGCCTATATCTTTGGACTTCGCCATGCGGTCGACGCGGACCATATTGCGGCCATCGACAACGTGGTGAGAAAGCTAATGCAAAACGGCCGCCGACCAATTTCGGTGGGGTTCTTCTTTTCCCTCGGACACTCCACGATTGTCGTTTTGGCCTCGGCGTCCCTTGCCGCCGCCATTGGCTCGTCGCAGGACCGGCTGGAAGGGCTGAAGAACATCGGCGGAGTCTTGGGCACCGCGATCTCGGCCTTCTTCCTTGTCGGTATCGGGCTGGCCAATCTCTTCGTCTTGAAGAGCATCTGGCGGGCCTTTCGACGCGAACAACGGGGAGAAACAAGTAACCCGGAAGAATTGGACGGACTCCTTTGGGACCGGGGTTTCCTTTCGCGCATCTTTAAACCTTTCCTGAATGGGGTCTTCGAAAAGCCGGCATATGTACCTGGTGGGTTTTCTTTTTGGATTGGGCTTTGATACGGCCACCGAGATTGGTCTTTTAGGTATCGCAGCCTCCCAGGCCGCCCAGGGATCGTCCTTTGGAACGACCATGGTCTTTCCGGTTCTTTTCACCGCCGGTATGTCGCTGGTGGATACCACCGACAGTGTTTTGATGACCGGTGTCTATGGCTGGGCCTTTATCCACCCCTTAAGAAAACTTTGGTACAACCTGACCCTTACTTCGCTTTCCGTGCTGGTGGCACTTTTGATCGGCTCCATTGAAGGTCTTGGACTGATCGCCGACAAACTCAATCTCCATGGCGGGGCTTTTGGCCTGATTGGGTCCTTGAACGATGATCTGGCGAACTTCGGGTTCGTGGTGGTTGGGGTCTTCGTGGTGGGTTGGCTTCTTTCGGTTTGTATCTACCGGATGCAGGGTTTCGAGAAAACCGGGGCCTAATTTTTTTTGCTTTATAAGTATTACGAATAAAAAATTAGTATTACATGGAGGTGCTAATGGTTTTCCAAAGGATTGGACGAAATTTTAAATTAACGAAAGGGATGGTTTTTCTTCTCGTATTGACTGTTTATACGCAAACACAAGCACAGACCCTAGAAACAGTTTCCCCGACGACACCTTCACCAACGCTTACGCCAAGTCCGACGGACAATGGGCCGGTAACGGACAAATCCATTTTTCAATTACCGGAAGTACTGGTAATAGGGCGGTCCGAGAGCCTTATCGGCACAGCCGATTCGGCCAGCGAGGGATATGTGGGCCAGGATGACTTGTCTAATCGCCCGCTCCTGAGGCCCGGAGAAGTGATGGAAAACGTTCCAGGCATGATCGTCACCCAACACTCGGGCGATGGTAAGGCCAACCAGTATTTCCTACGTGGCTTCAACTTGGACCACGGCACAGACTTCGCTACCTGGATCGACGGTATGCCGACCAACTTACCCACCCAGGCCCATGGGCAGGGTTACATGGACCTCAATTTCATGATCCCCGAACTGGTGGAAAGCGTGAATTACCAGAAAGGCCCCTATTACGCTGAGGATGGGGATTTTTCCTCGGCGGGTGCCGCGCAGATTCGAACCTTCCGTAGTCTCTCTCACGGCTTGGCCGATGTCACCTCGGGATATTTCGGATACCAGCGCGCCGTGGCGGTGGATAGCTCAACATTCGGGTCGGACAACCTGGTTTACGCCATGGAAACCGAGCATATGGACGGACCTTGGGACGTGCCGGAGAACTTCAAGAAATACAATGGCCTTATTCGTTACATTTCGGGGGATGCCCAAAAAGGATGGGATTTGACCGCCATGGGTTACGAGGGCGATTGGAACGCCACCAACCAGATTCCGGAGAGGGCAATTGAGGAAGGGTTGATCGACCGTTTTGGGAGCTTCAGCCCCACCGACGGGGGGAAAAGCTACCGTTTGAGCCTCTCGGGCGAATGGCGGGACAACAGTTCATCGGCGGCCACCACTGTGCAGGTCTATTGCGTCAGGAGCTATCTCGATCTTTTCAGCAATTTTTCTCTCTTCTATAACAACCCGGTGCAGGGCGACCAGTTCGAACAGTATGACGACCGCAACATCCTCGGAGGCCAATTCGTCCAGGCCTGGAGCCACGACCTTCTGGGAGCCGATTCTCGCACTACCGCCGGGTTCCAGATTCGCAACGACTTCCTTCATATTGGGCTTTACAACACCGAGAACCGGGTCCGGTTCTCCACGGATTCGGACGACCAAGTAAATTTACTCAGCGGCGGGCTTTACGTCTCCAACCTCACCCATTGGAACGAATGGTTCCGAACCACCATCGGCATACGGGGCGATGCGGTGAGGTATGACGTCACCGCCAACGTGTCGGGCAACTCGGGCACGGCCACGGGGGCGCTCTTAAGCCCTAAGGCCAACTTGGTTTTCGGCCCCTGGGGCGGGACCGAGCTCTACTTAAGCGGCGGGTTCGACTACCATTCTAACGACGCACGGGGCACGACTAAGAACTGGGACGTGACCACTCAAAATGGCGGGCCCGTGACGGCGGCGAACCCGGATGCCGACTATCCAGCCCTGGTGCAGTCCCGGGGCGCGGAATTCGGAATCCGGTGCGAATCCGTGCCCAACTTAAAGAGCACCGTCTCCCTCTGGCTTTTGGATCTTGATTCGGAACTGGTTTTCAACGGCGACGACGGTACCACCGACCCCTCCGGCGCTACTCGCCGCATCGGTATCGAATGGGCCAACGATTGGCGGCCTCTCGATTGGGTCATCTTGGACGCGGACCTTTCTACCAGCCAAGCCCATTACTTCGATACCGCCACTTACGGCCTCCAAGTGCCGGAGGCGGTCGCCGATGTGTTCAGCGCCGGGCTTTGCGTGAAAGCTCCCCTGGACTTCAAATTCGAGATACGCTTGCGCTATTTCGGGCCGAGGTTCCTGGGATCGGACGAGACAGGCGACCATTATTCCCAAGACACGGCTCTGGTCAACGCCGGAGCCGAATACACCCGTGGCGATGCCTCCCTGGCCCTGGAGTTCTTCAACCTCTTCAATACCCAGGCTGACGACATCACCTATTGGGACATCAGCCGGTTGCCGGGGGAACCATCGCAAGGAGTGTATGACAACATGTTCCATCCCGTGGAGCCTTTCGCCCTGCGGGCCACTTTGAAGTTGCGCATCTAATACCCACCTCAGGGCTCTTGGGAAAAGAAGCCCTTCGGGGGTACTGCGCGAGCGGGGTCTTCCTAGGCTTCTACCTCGGTTGTATCCTTGCCACAAGAATCCATCATTTATTTTTAGGAGGAAAAAATGATTCAACTTTTCGCCAAGGGTGGACCCGTCATGTGGCCCCTCTTGCTGGCTTCCATCGTGACGGTGTCCGTCGTGTTGGAGCGGGTCTGGTTTTACCTCCGCGAATCGCGGCTTCGTCGGCCTCAGGACGTGGACGTCTTTCTGGAGGACCTGGAGAAAAAGAAGATCAAGGAGTGTCTTGACCGGGGACGCCGTTCAACAGATTTCATCGCGAGGACGCTGGCCTATGCGTTGGAGAACAGGGATAAATCCCTTTCTAACGCCTTTCTCCAGGCCGCCAACCGGGAACTGGGGCGGTTCAGCCGTGGTCTCCCGGTCCTGGACACCATGATCACCCTGGCACCTCTCCTGGGCCTGCTGGGCACTGTCACCGGCTTGATCCATTCATTCGGGCTTTTGGGGGAGGACCAGATCCAAGCCCCGATGGCCCTCACTGGCGGCATCGCCGAGGCCCTGGTGAATACTGCTTTTGGCTTGGTCATCGCGATCACGGCCCTGATCCCCTTCAATTACCTGAATTCCCAATTGGAAAGGACCCGGCATGAGTTGGAGGATACGGGAACCCAAATGGAACTGATCCTGCGGCAGATCGGGGACTGACATGCGCATCCCGCCCCCGCTTTCCAGGCGAAAAGCCCGCATTGAGATCATCCCACTCATCGATATCATGTTTTTCCTTCTGGCGACCTTCATGATGGTTTCCCTGGCCATGATCCAAAACCTGAGTGTGCCCGTGAACCTCCCTTCGGCCCTATCGGCCAAGTCGGATTCGGCCCAAGTCTCGGCGGTCATCGCCGTGACGAAGGAAGGAAAAATCTTCTGGGACAAGGAGGAAACCGCCTTGGATGAACTTTCTGGAAGGCTTAATGCCTTAAAATCATCGGACGGCGAGGCGAAGGTTTTCATCCACGGCGACAAAGAAGCACCGTTTGGCCTAGTGGTTTCCGTGTTGGACTCGGTACGAAAATCCGGCATTAAACGAACCGCTATACGAACTATTGTATCGAGGAAATAAGAAGATGACGCCTTGGAGGCAGTACGGGAAGAACGGGGAAGGCGCCAAACGACTAAGAATCAGCTTCGCTGTCGCTTTCACTTTGCACGGACTTCTTTTCTTGGTCGGTAGTTTGGGTTTGGCCACCCAGGCCCAGTTCGGAATGGCCGGAGCGGTCTCGGGTGAGGAGACGAAAGCAGTGGTTTCCCAGGCTGGTGAGACGGTGGATTTGGAGGATTTTTCTGATGACGCGCCCACGGAACGGCGCCCTCATCCCGTTTCCACGCCTGCCCCTTTGCCCGATCCGGGCCGATCCACCACCCATTCAGGGGGGGCTTTAGAAGTCCCGTCCTATTTCCGCAACCCGCCCCCACCTTACCCCCTGGAGGCCCGGCGCCAGAAACTGGAAGGTTCCGTCCTGCTCACGGCGGATGTGGATGATAAAGGCCAAGTTACATCGGTAGCTTTGAAGCAAAGTTCCGGTTCCGGTTTTTTGGATGATTTGGCACTCCAAACGGTCAAGACTTGGCGTTTCAAACCCGCCCGATTGGCTGGAATTGCGGTTTCCACGAGCGTGGACATTCCCATTCGCTTCAAGCTGATGGATGATCAACCGTAAAGCCGAATACAACCAGGGCGACGCTTCGTTGGAATTCACCTTCTTCAATCTCTTCAGAGCCTAGGATGACGATATTACTTATTACTACGCCACCCAGTTAAAGGGGGAATCGGAACCAGTGAGTGACTTTATGTTTCATCCTGTTGAGCCAATTTCCCTTCGTATAACCTCGAAATTATAAATTTGGCTCTCCGCTGAGGGTTATTGAAGAAAGTTTTTAGTTGACAGGAATAAATTCTAATTGATAATCATTATCAATTAGATAGAGGCAAGACAGGGGTTGAATTCAGTAACTATCAAACCCATTTCATCTTGTAAAAACCCAGCCAGCTTAACTGCAAGCCAGGGAGGTGAAAGCCTTTACCTGGTTTTTTTATTCAAACCAAAAGGTGGCTTTTGTGATGGGTAATATCGTGAATTTAATTTTTGGCATTCAATGAAAGTCGAAACTTTCCTTGAATTGAAAGAGATGAGAAATGGCGAATAGATCTTCTAAAACATTAGCGGTGATCCTCTTTTTGGCTTTCTTTTTCTGGATCAGATCGGGCACATCTTTCGCCGCGCCACCTCCCATTTCAGCACCAGTTGACTACACCAGCCTGTCAAATCCTTCGGAAGGGTTTTTTGGTTTCTTGGATGGGATTGGCCGCAGCAGCTATCTTTTCGGTGACCTATGGGGTTTTCGCAAATGGTTGAGCGGTAACGGTATGTCCCTGAGTCTTCAAGAAACCAGCGAGGTTCTGGGTAATTTGACAGGAGGAATCCAACAGGGTGGCACCTATGACGGGTTAACCCAGGCTGTACTCCAACTCGACACGGCTCGGGCCTTTCGGCTGCCTGGCGGGCTATTGAACATCAGTGGCTTGAATGTTCACGGTGTGAATTTAAGCCAGCAGAACCTCGGCAACCTTCAAACCGCCAGTGGTATTGAGGCTGAAGACGGTTTCCGCTTTTGGGAGATTTGGTATGACCAGAAGTTTTATGACGATAGCGGAGTGAGCCGCCTCGACCTCAAGGTAGGCCAACAAAGTCTAGACCAGGAATTCATGGACAGCATCAACGCCACTTATTTCGCCAATACCATGTTCGGCTGGCCCATGTTGCCTTCAGCCGACCTGCCGGGTGGTGGCCCGGCTTATCCACTCTCCGACTTGGGGGCGCGACTTCAATGGAAAGCAACGGATTCGATCAAGATCCTCGCTGGGGTGTTCAATGGCAGTCCGTCGCCTTTATCCGGCGGCGACTCCCAGCAGGAGGACAAATACGGGTTAAGTTTCCCGCTCAATGGCGGGGTGCTGGCCATAGCCGAACTGCAATATTCATTTCCAGCCCTTGGCGATATGGTTTACAGCTCTACTCCCGCCCTCTCGGGCACCTACAGGTTAGGCGCTTGGTATAACACCGAGAATTTCGCGGACTTGCGCTACGATGACCAGGGTTTGTCTTTGGCCGACCCCAACAGCGACGGCAATCCGCAAAATCATGCTGGCGATTACTCCATCTATGGGGTGGGTGATCAAATGATCTGGCGCAGTGGTAAAGATCCGAACCGTACTTTAAGTTTATTCGCACGCGCCATGTGGGCTCCCTCGGACAGAAACTCTGTGGATTTCAGCGCGAACTTTTGCTTAATACTCAAAGACCCATTTACTTATCGCACTGACGATGTTTTTGGACTGGGAATGGGCTATGCCCATCTCAGCCCCGCATTGGCAGGTTTGGCGTCGGATACGGGTTCTTTTAATCCAGGCACCTTTAACCCGCAGCCTTCGGGTGAGGCATTTATTGAAGCAACCTATCAATATTTTGTCTTTACGTGGTTCCAGCTTCAGCCCGATCTACAGTACATTTTTAACCCGGCGGGCGGCATAGAAAACCCCAACGCGCCGGGACAACTCATCAACAATGAATTAGTTGTGGGTGTTCGCAGTATTTTGCAATTGTGATCCGAAGTATAAAAAAAGGAGAAAAAATGAAACTGAAAAAAACCACCACATTCTTTTTATTGATTGGAGCCCTTGTGACGGCGCCTTCCATGTCGGCGTCCAGAAGCTCAGGTGACGGGGGGGATTATGGTTCGGATGCGGCCTCCCAATCCACGCCAACCGTCCTACCCTCCGGGCTCCCACCGACCGTTCAGGCCAATGGCCGAAAGGGGTTCTTAGAAACCCTTCATAAGCACATTACCCTGGGTTCCACCATTCCGGATAACGGGGATGTGAATCCTTACGCTGTCATCGTGGCGCCAGTCTCGGCGGGAATTATTGAAAAGGGTGATGTTCTCATCTCTAACTTTAATTCCATTTCCAACCTGCAAGGTACCGGCACGACATTGATGGACTACCGGCCCTCGACTAAAAAAATGACCCTCTTCGCGACGATCCCTCAAAAACTGCCTCAAAGCCCAGTAGGCGTGGGTTTGACGACTGCGATGGCCATGCTCAAGAGCGGTTGGGTCATCGTGGGCAGTATGCCCAGCACGGATGGAACGACCAAGACCAAAGGGGACGGCTGCCTTTTGGTCCTGGATGCGAATGGCCATTTGGTTTCGGTTTGGACCGACAAGAACATCAATGGTCCCTGGGGTGACATGGCGGTGATCGATAACGGCGACAGCGCAGTGTTGTTCATCAGCATGGCTGGGTTTGATGTGCCCGGGCCTGATGTGACCGATCCCAAGACAGGCTATCCGCCTATTTTGCACAGTTCAACCGTTTTGCGGCTCAAGCTATCCATCGAAGAAGGCAAGCCTCCCGTGTTGGTTGATCAGACCGTTATTGGGAGCGGCTTTTCGCAACGCGCGGACCGGGACAATTTCCTGTTTGGCCCCACGGGCTTGGTGCTTTCACAGGACCAGAAAACCCTTTATGTGACCGACGGCTTGGACAATCTCATCGCGGCTATTTCAGACCCGGCTACCCGCGCGGATAGCGCCGGTACGGGAAAAGTCGTCACTCAAAACGGGCAATTGGTTTGGCCTCTCGCGATGGTCATGACCCCCGAGGGCCATTTGTTGGTTTGTAACGGCAAGGACGGCAAGGCCGTGGAAGTGGACCCGATCACGGGCCAACAGATCTACGCGCAGTGGATCGACCCCGATCAGGCCCAGACCCCACCGGGTAACGGAGATCTCTTTGGCTTGGCCATGACGCCGGATGGCACGGGTTTCTACTATGTCCAGGACGATACCAATACGCTGATGGAAGCTATCCCATGAAAAAATCCCATTTCACGTTTTCTGTGTTGATGGCTGTCAGTGTTTTTTGGGGGGCGCCGTTTTGTCGTGCGGGAACGGACAACGACTATGCCTCCCCGGCGACAGCCGTCACGGACCAGGATTTGCCGCCCGGGGCTTCTGTCAGCGAACAAGACGCGGTACCCGAAGCGAACGATTTTCCAGCCTCCGAGATCGAGCCTTTCAATGGCAGCCATCAGGGGGGCATTCTCACGCCGATGCAAACCTATACCTGTTTCGCGGTTTTCGACCTTACCGCAAAAGACCGTAAGCAACTCATTGCTCTGCTGAAAAGCTGGACTAAATCCTCCGCGCGGATGACTAGTGGTAAAACCGGTCAGGACCTGGGGACCGATCCGCAACAAGTCCCGGGGGATTCGGGTGATGTTCTGGATATTTCCCCAGGCCGGCTGACCATTACCTTTGGTTTCGGGCCGGGAATATTCGTCAAGGACGGGAAGGACCGCTATGGGTTGGCAGGGCATCGCCCTCCCGCTCTCGTTGACCTGCCCCGTTTTCCGGGGGAACAGTTAATTGAGAGCCACACGGGTGGTGACCTCTCGGTTCAAGCCTGTTCAGATGACGCCGAGGTAGCTTTGCACGCAGTGCGTCAATTAACTCGCTTGGCGGATGGCGTAGCGACTTTACGTTGGGAACAAAATGGTTTCGTGCCCAAGACACCCAAAGGACAAACCCCGCGCAATTTGATGGGTTTCAAGGATGGCACCATGAATCCAAAGACCGACGACCCCGTAGCCATGGATAAATTCGTTTGGGTGGGTCAAGAGGGGCCTGCATGGATGCGCGGGGGGTCCTATATGGTGGTAAGGCCAATCCGAATCTCCCTGGAACATTGGGATCGGATGAAAAAGTCTTTCCAAGAACAAACTGTGGGGCGTAAAAAATATTCGGGGGCCCCACTCACCGGTCAGAACGAAAACGACAAATTGGATTTGGCCGCTAACGACAAGGAAGGGAACTCCGTGATCCCCGAAAACTCCCATGCTAGGCTGGGCGCTCCCGAGGAAAATAACGGTGCTCAGATGCTTCGTCGAGCTTATTCCTATGACAACAACCTGGTTTTTACCGCCGAACGGTGGCCGCCCTGGCGGCAGGGCATGGAAATGGACGCGGGCCTTCTGTTCCAGTGCTATCAAAAAGACCCCCGCAAGGCCTTTATCCCGATGTTTGAAAAAATGTCGCGCTTCGACATGATGAACCAGTTTTTAACCCACGTGGGCAGCGGCATCTTCGCCTGTCCGCCGGGGGCCCAGCCGGGAAAATACATCGGCCAGGAATTGTTCGAATAAAGCCGGGGGCTCTTCGATGGTGTGTGACACAAGTCATGCGGCAATTATTTGAGAATGGTTATCATTTGACTTGCGGGTTGAGTTGGTGAGCAAACATTGTGGAAACGAGGTCGCGCCATGGTAAGGGAGTTAAAGGAAAAATTGGGCCGTATCGCAAAGACGTGGGGCCCGGCTTGGCTTGTCATGATCGCGGATGTAGATGCGGCCAGCGCCATAACCGCCGCCGAAAGCGGGGCACAATATGGCACCAAACTCGTTTGGTTCATCATGGTGCTGACATTCCCTTTGTACGTGATCCAGGAAGTGGCGGGCCGCGTGGGAGCTGTTGCGGGCAAAGGGCTGGGGGAACTGATTCGGGAGAATTACAGCCGTCGTGTCGCGGTGTTTTGTGCCGTACCGATGGCTCTGGTGGACATCATCAGTTATGTCGTTGAGTATACCGGCATCGCGGTTGGTTTTGAGATGATGGGTGTTTCTCCCTGGGTATCAATCCCCATCGCCTTCCTGGCCCATGTGATTGTGGTATATAAGAGGAAGTATGTGGAGGCGGAGAAGCCTTTGCTTGTCATCTCCGTCATTTTTACGGTGGTATGGATCGTGGCCGCATTTATGACGGCCCGGAACGGGAACGTTGTTCTCACGCCGTTTTATTTCTCCACGTCCTCCGACTTTATTTTCATGCTAGCCGCCAATATCGGGGCCGTGATCATGCCTTTTATGCTCTTTTACCAAGTTTCCGCAACGGCGGAAAAGGGCACGGGTAAAGGCAGTATTTGGGCCATACGGTTTGAAACCATGGTGGGCGCCCTCTTTTCCGAATTAATTATGGTTGCCATAGCCATATCTGCCATCGGTATAAACGCCGCCGTGTTGGATTTTACGTCGCCCAAAGGCCTCTCCCAAAGCCTCTCTTCGGTGGCCGGGCATTATGCCCCTTATGTGTTTGGAACCGGCCTCGTTACAGCGTCTTTTATCGCCCTTATTGTTATTTCCCTTGGGAGCTGCTGGGGGGTGACGGAGGCCATGGGTTGGGGCCGGAAGCACTGGTTCAAGGTTTATCTGGTTGAGTCCCTTCCCGCCGTGATCATCCCGCTCTTTTCCTACAACCTCATCAAGCTTGCCCTCGACTTGATGGTTTTACAGATTGTCGTGCTGATCGCGCCCGCGATCATTTTGGGAATGATTGCTTCCAACAAAAAATTAATGGGCGACTTTATTTTGAAGGGGATCAATAAATACATCTATTGGATCACTATCATTTTAATTTTTGTAACAGGCGTAATAAGCATGTTGCCTTTCTTAGAGAAGATATTCGGGTAAGGGAAGTTCGAGTTGAAGATGATCAATCAATGAAATCGAATGAAAGTTAGTGGAAGGGGATCGGTCTAATTGCCTAGAATTTTATAATATGGGCCGTGTTTTTTTCCGGGTTTATACTTTATTGATAGGTAGATAGAAGAATATTTGAGGAGGAAAGAATGTCAAACGAATCCCAATGCCCGTTTCCGCACGGCGGTATGAATCATACAACCGCAGGCACTCGTACAAATGCTGATTGGTGGCCCAATCAACTCAACTTAAAGATTTTGCATCAGCACCATCCCTCGTCCAATCCCATGGACCCAACGTTCAATTACACCAAGGCTTTCAAGAAGCTAGACCTCAAGGCCGTGAAGAAGGATCTTTATAAGGTGCTGAAAGATTCGCAGGACTGGTGGCCAGCCGACTGGGGCCACTATGGGGGTCTCTTCATTCGGATGGCGTGGCATAGCGCCGGAACCTATCGGACCGGCGACGGTCGGGGCGGCGCAGGAACCGGCAACCAGCGTTTCGCGCCGGTGAATAGCTGGCCCGATAACGGCAACCTGGACAAGGCCCGCCGCTTGCTCTGGCCCATCAAGAAAAAATACGGCAACAGCCTATCCTGGGCGGACCTCCTGATCTTGGCCGGTAACTGCGCGTTGGAGTCCATGGGTTTCAAAACTTTCGGTTTCGGTGGTGGGCGAGCGGATATTTACCAACCGGAAGAGGACATTTATTGGGGCAAGGAAGATACCTGGTTGGGAGACAAGCGCTACAGCGGGGACCGGGATTTGGAGAACCCTCTGGCCGCCGTGCAGATGGGCCTCATCTATGTTAATCCGGAGGGCCCTAATGGTCACCCCGATCCGGTTGCCTCGGGCCGGGACGTTCGAGAAACCTTCGCCCGGATGGGGATGAACGATGCGGAAACGGTGGCGCTGGTCGCGGGCGGCCACACCTTTGGCAAGGCCCACGGGGCGGGTGATCCAAAGCTGGTGGGCCCGGAGCCTGAAGCCGCGCCCCTGGAGGCGCAGGGCCTGGGTTGGATCAATCGACACGGCACCGGCAAGGGAGGGGACACCACCACCAGCGGCATTGAGGGGGCTTGGAAACCCAACCCCACCCAGTGGGACAACGGCTATTTCGACATGCTGTTTACTTACCAATGGGAGCTGACCAAGAGCCCGGCGGGAGCCCAACAGTGGGTGGCGAAGAACGTCAAGCCGGAGCATCTGATCCCCGATGCTCACGACCCCTCGAAGAAGCACGCGCCCATGATGACCACGGCTGACCTATCGCTTTTGTTCGACCCCATCTATGAGCCCATCGCGCGCCGCTTCCACCAGGACCCCAAGGCCTTCGCCGACGCCTTCGCCCGGGCCTGGTTCAAGCTGACCCACCGGGACATGGGACCCAAGTCCCGTTACCTCGGGCCGGAAGTACCCGCAGAAGACCTGATCTGGCAGGACCCGCTTTCCCCCGCAAAAGGCAAACCGATCAGCCCCAAGGATGCCGCCAACCTGAAGGCCAAGATCATGGCCTCGGGTCTCACAATCTCGGAGTTGGTTTCCACGGCTTGGGCTTCGGCCTCCACATTCCGGGGCTCGGACAAACGCGGGGGAGCTAACGGCGGGCGTATTCGCCTAGCCCCGCAAAAGGACTGGGAAGCCAACCAGCCCGCTCAATTATCCAAGGTGCTCGCCGCCTTGGAGAAGGTACAGCAGGCCTTCAACAAAAAAGGAACTAAGAAGGTCTCGATGGCCGACCTGATTGTGCTGGGCGGTTGTGCCGCGATTGAGGCGGCGACCAAGGCTGCGGGCCATAAGGTGGTGGTGCCATTCACACCGGGTCGCGTTGATGCCACGCAAGAGCAGACGGACGTGACTGGTTTCGCGGTGCTGGAACCCCAGGCGGACGGCTTCCGCAACTACCAGAAAAAAACCTACCGCGTCCCGGCGGAGGAACTTCTGGTGGACAAAGCCCAACTCCTCACCCTCAGCGCGCCAGAAATGACGGTACTCGTAGGGGGGTTAAGGGTTTTGGGTGCCAACATGGGCGGGCCCAAGAACGGGGTCTTGACGAAAAAGCCCCAGACCTTGACCAACGATTTCTTTGCGAATCTTGTCGATATGGACACCGTTTGGAAGCCCACTTCGGAGGCTGCGCAGGAGTTCGAGGGCACGGACCGCAAGAGCGGGGAATTGAAATGGACCGCCACCCGCGTGGACCTGGTTTTTGGGTCGAACTCTCAGTTGCGAGCCTTGGCCGAGGTTTATGCGCAGGACGACGCGAAGGAAAAGTTCGTGCAGGATTTCGTGGGAGCCTGGGTTAAGGTGATGAATTTGGACCGCTTCGACCTCGCGTGATTTTAAAGGCATGGTCTAAATAATCTATAGTGCGAAGCGGCGACCTGGTTACCGGGGTAACCCGGGCCAGGTCTTCCTAGCGCGAAGCCCAATTTCACCTCTTTCCAAATATGAACAAGTTTAGTTTTCGATTTATTCCAGACAATTCACTTGTTCGTATCGCAGTTCTCCCCTAATAAAAATCTCACCTGAAATTCATTTAACTGCCTGGTAAAATGCAATTGGCAAGGGACATTAGGAGGCAGTATGAGTAAGCCTAATGTTCACGGACTTCCCCAACATCTTCGGAAAGATAGAGGGGGATATTTCCTGGATTTTTTTATCCAGGAGAAAGGGGTTAATAAACGTAAAAGAGTGCGTTTGGGACAGATACCTTTGCCTCAGGCAAAGAAGGTTTTGGCCCAACATATGCAAGCCATCGTTGAAAACAGTTATTTGGCTCAAGAAAGGCCAAAGATTATTATCGGATTGTTAACTAAGGTGTTAACAATGGCCCCAAAAAGAAGATCAACAATATGCATTTTTGGGGTGGCCGCCTTTTTATCTCTTTTTGGTTGGGCCCGAGCCGGAGAAGTGACGGTTTTCGGGGCCGCCAGCTTGACGGATGTGCTCCAGGAGATCGGGAAAGCTTGTGAAAGAGGGCATCCCGGTGAGAAAGTGGTTTTCAACTTCGGGGGATCCAATCTCCTGGTCCGGCAGATCGAGGCGGGGGCCCCGGCGGACCTCTTCCTCTCGGCAGACGAAGCCAAGATGGATGAACTTGAGAAAAAGGGTCTCCTGTTGAATGGTTCCCGCAAGGACCTTCTTTCAAATTCCTTGGTGGTGGTCGTGGAAAAATTGGGAGGACTGGATATTCCTGGGCTGGACGCCCTGACGGGGCCGAAGGTCCGCAAACTCGCCCTGGCTGATACGAACGGGGTGCCCTGTGGAATCTACGCCAAGAAATATTTTGAGAAAAAGGGGGTTTGGGACAAATTAAAGGACCGGGTGGTATCCACTTTGAACGTCCGGGCCGCGCTTGCCGCCGTGGAATCGGGCAATGTGGATGCGGGCGTTGTTTTCAAGACCGATGCGGCCATATCCCCCAAGGTCAAGGTGGCGTACGAGGTTCCCGCAGGGGATGCGCCCACCATCGCCTATCCTGTGGCGGTTTTGAAAGGATCGAAAGAAAGGGATGAAACCGAAAATTTCCTGGCATACTTGGAGTCAAAAGAAGGCCTGGCGGTGTTTGAAAAATATGGGTTTGTCACGCTCCTAAAGCCTTAGGGGATGGCTTCCGCCTTGGACGGGCCTGTAGGATGGCTTCAGAACAGCAGGACCATCGCAATCCATCAACTATTTGGAGGGCATCATGAGAATCAGCGCGAAGAACCAGCTCAAGGGAAAAGTTAAGAAGATCACGGCGGGCCCCATCAACTGTGAAGTGGTGGTTCAACTTCCCGGCGGGGAATCGATCACTTCGATCATTACCAAAAGTTCGGTGAAAAGTCTCGGCCTCAAGCCGGGTATCACGGCTTATGCAATCGTCAAGTCATCCAACGTGATGATCGGCGTGGATTGAGCCTTTTTTGATCCTATGAATGTTTTTGAGCGAGAAAATCCGCACAGGTAAGGGAATTAGCCGATAACGGGAATAGAGTTTTTATCCAAATATAAACCCGAGGTAAGAAGGTGCGTGTTATGGCCCCTAATAGAAGCGTGATGGTCTTCGCGGCAACCAGCCTGACGGATGTCTTGAGGGAGATTGGAAAGGCCTATGAAGCAGTACATCCTGCGGTAAAGGTATATTTTAATTTCGCGGGCTCTAATTATCTTGGCCGTCAAATCGAGAACCGGATACCGGCGGATCTCTATATTCCGGCAGGTGAGGCCAAAATGAATAAACTCCAAAAAAAAGACCTGTTATTGAAGGATTCCCGAAAGGATATTCTTTCCAATTCATTGGTTGCGATTGTGCCCAAATCGGGCGGGTTGGATATTCCGAATCTTGAGGCTTTAATTGGGGCTCAAGTACAAAAACTCGCTTTGGCTGATCCAGAGGGTGTGCCCGCCGGTACCTACGCCCGCAAATATTTCGAGAACAAGGGCGTTTGGGACAAAGTGAAGGACAGGGTTGTCCCTGCCCAAAACGTAAGGATCGCTTTGTCTGCGGTGGAATGTGGAGACGCAGACGCCGGTGTGGTTTTCAAAACCGATGCCGCCATTTCTTCCAAGGTGAGAGTCGCTTTTGAGGTTCCCGGGGAGAATGCGCCTCGAATTGTATATCCGGCGGCGGTTATAAAAGCATCGAAAGACACTAGTGCGGCGAAGTCTTTTTTGGGATATTTGGAATCCAAAGTGGGACTGGCAATATTCAAAAAGTACGGGTTCCTTACCCTGGCAACTCGGTGATCCGGCATGAATCCCGAGGAGTGGCAAGTCCTGTGGTTCACTTTAGAAACGGCTTTCCTTGCTATGGCCCTGATAGCGCCGTTTGGTGTTGGATTGGCTTGGATCTTGGCCCGCAAAGAATGGCGGGGCAAAGCATTGGTGGAAACGGCGGCCTCCCTTCCCCTGGTTATGCCCCCGGTGGCGACGGGCTTGATTCTTCTCAAACTTTTCGGTCGGAGAGGCCCCTTGGGTTCGGTCCTTGAGGGTTATTTCGGCTGGGATGTGATCTTCACCTGGAAGGCCGTCGTTTTGGCCATGGCGGTGATGTCATTTCCCCTTTTAATGAGGACGGCCCGGACGGCTTTTGAGAGTGTGGACCCCCGGCTGGAAGAAGTGGCCCGGACCTTGGGAGCGGGACCCTTTTGGGTTTTTTGGACGGTGACGCTACCCCTTTCCAAAAAGGGTGTGGCCGCGGGCTTGGTGTTGGCTTTCGCCAGGGCTCTTGGAGAATTCGGTGCGACAGTTTTGGTGGCCGGAAATATCCCCGGCAGGACAACCACTTTGGCCGTCGACATCTTTCAAATGATTGAATTGGGCAAGGATGACGAGGCCTGGCGGTTAATGGGAATATCGATTCTGTTGGCTTTCTTGGCTATCGGGGCGGCGGGATATCTAACGGCCAAGCATAGGGGTAAAAAAAGCAGGGTTGCACCGAGAGAAACACCATGAGCCTTCCCCCGGTATTGGAGGTGAGGGCCCAACTTCCATTGGATTCTTTTTTCCTGGATGTGGATTTAGTCTTGCGCGAACCCGTCACGGCCGTTTTAGGGCCCTCGGGTTCAGGAAAAACCTCCCTCTTGGAGCTGGTGGCGGGACTCCGCAAGCCTTCCTTCGCCTATGTGACCGTGAGGGGCAGGGTCTTGGAAGATACAACCGGTAAGCGCAGGCTTCCTCCCGAAAAACGGATGATAGGTTTCTTACCTCAAGATGTCCTTCTTTTTCCTCATCGCACTGTCCGGGAAAACATCCTCTATGGGGCAAGCCGCGTCGCCCCGAACGGGCTGTCCTTCAAGACGGCAGTGGAAACTTTGGAAATCGGTGATTTGATGGATTCTTCCCCCGGAGAAATTTCCGGCGGAGAAAAGCAAAGGGTGGGTTTGGCCCGTGCCTTGATGGCGTCGCCGAATTTGCTGTTGTTGGATGAGCCCTTTTCTTCGCTGGATAGGGGATTGAAAACCCGCATCCTTCCCTATTTGAACCTTATTCGGGATGATTTCCATATTCCCATCCTGTATGTCACCCACGACGTTTCCGACATTTTAGCTTTGGGGGACGAAATTATCATTTTGGAAAAGGGAAAGGTGGTGGCCCAGGGCGAACCGGAACGGACCTTGAAAAAAACCGATGTATTGGCCCAATGGGTCTCTCAGCCCGTTGAAAACCTATTGCTTGGGGAAGTGGAATCGCATTTTCCCGAAAAGGGCATGAGCCGGGTTCGGGTGGGTGAAACCTTCCTTTGGACTCCCTTGTTGGATGTGTCCCGGGGGACCCGGATTCAAGTGGACATTCCATCGGAGGATATTCTGGTGGCCCTGTCTTCCCCGGCGGATATATCGGCCAGAAACATACTTGAAGGACATCTGGAATCATTAGAAAGCTTTGGAGGAACCGTTTTGCTAAAGGTTTGGGCCGGTTTTTCCTTGAGGGTGAGGTTGACTCCGGACGCTGTGGAGCAGTTGGGACTTGTCCAGGGTAAGAAGATATATCTTCTCCTGAAATCCAGCTCGATCCGGTGTTTTTAAAGGTCTCACGTGAGAATTAGTAACGACCAGTATGAGCCGGAGTTGTTTCGGCAAGGAAGAAGCTGCTAAAGAAAGAGCCGGAGGAACTTAAATTGTTGAACTGCGTTAAACTTGAAATATACAAGCTGGTCTCCATTCATAAAAGAAACTATTTCAACTCGCGCCCCAAAAAAACTTTAAAATGAAGCTCTTTTGATCAGGGGTCCGATTCGCTCTTCGGAAAGTAAATGTTTCATATCGAAAGACGCCTCGAAAGCGCGCATCTCATCCTCGCCTTCAACGATTCAAAAAATTGAGAGAAATCATGAAAAACCCGAAAATTATAGTTATTGGTGGCGGTCTCGTCGGCCTCTCCGTCGCCTGGCATCTCAAAAAACGCGGCGCGCGCCCCATCGTTCTGGATCGTCAAGCGCCCGCGCAAGAAGCTTCCGCCGCAGGGGCGGGGATGTTGCCGCTCCACAGTGTGGCATTCGACACCCCGGAACTCTATGAGCTGAGCCGTTTGTCCTACCGCCTGTACCCGTCCTGGGTGAAGGAATTAAAACGTGCTTCTGGGTTGGACCCCGAATGGGAAACGTCGGGATCGATGGGGCTTTTGTTTTCCGAAAACGAAGAAAAGAACGCGCGGATGCTCTCCAAACGCCTGGTGAAATTGGGCATGGAGGTTGTATGGTTGGGTGGCAAGGAAGCCCGCCGCAAGGAACCCGCCTTGCCGAAAGACGTTCGAAGGGCCATGTTCCTGCCCGATACCACGCAGATTCGCCCGTCCGCCATGTGCCGGACGACGGTGGAAGCGGTGCGGCGCGCAAGGGTGCCCATCCATACCAACGAACCGGTGGAGCGGTTAGTGGTGCGCGCTGGGCGGGTGGAAGGCGTCAAAACCGCAATGCGGACCATCAAGGCCGAGGCCGTGGTGTTGGCCACCGGGGCTTGGGCTCCGGAACTGTTAAGCCCCTTGGGAATCCGGTTGCCCGTGTATCCCCTTCGGGGACAGGTGCTGCTCCTTCAAGGGCCCCTTTCAGGGATCAAGCACATTCTTTTCGCATCCGGTTACTACATGGTGCCGCGCCGGGGCGGCGAATTGTACGTCGGCAGTACCTTGGAAAAAGCTGGGTTTGAACGAGCCGTGACGCCTGAAGGCATTGCGACGCTGGCGACCGCAGCCAGACGCATGGCACCGGTTTTGTCACCGCTACGGGTATCGGGTTATTTCTCTGGTTTCCGCCCCGGTTCGGTGGATGGCCATCCTTTTTTGGGCACTGTCCCAGGTACGGAAGGACTTTACATTGCCGCCGGACACCACACGCACGGCCATCTGCTTGCGGCCGCCAGCGGATATCTGATGGCCCAATTGATCTTGGATAGGAAGACGGAACTGGATCTCGCTCCCTTTGCTGTGGGGCGAAAGCCACATGAACTTCAACCGCCTTGGTGGATGAAACTGGCACAAAGTTAATGGAATAACCGTTTTTAAGGTGCCGTGGCGGATATCGTTTATTTCAAAAAAATGAATCCAACTGCTTAAGGAATTTATTTCGAAATTTGGTAAAATGCCAAAAAGCAAGGGACATTAGGAGGCAGTATGAGTAAGCCTAATGTTCACGGATTGCCCCAACATCTTCGGAAAGATAGAGGGGGATATTTCCTGGATTTTTTTATCCAGGAGGAAGGAGTTAATAAACGTAAAAGAGTGCGTTTGGGACAGATCCCTTTGCCTCAGGCAAAGAAGGTCTTGGCCCAACACATGCAAGAGATCGTTGAAAACAGTTATTTGGCGCAGGATAAGCCGAAGATCACTTTCAACGAAGCCGCCGATTCCTTTATGGCTTATTCGGTGTCCAGGAAGAGAAGTTTTCATCGGGACAAGTATTACGTGGCAAACCTTAAGGCTTTTTTTGGCGATAAGCTTTTGGAAAGCCTGAACCTTGACCTGGCTGAAAAGTATTTAACTTGGAGAAGGAAAACCGGAAAACCCAAAGGGGAGGAAATGAAGGCGGCCACCCTCAACCGGGATATTGCCTGCTTAAAAACGATTATTAATAGAGCGAAGTTAAACAGGCAGATCGACAGGAATCCAATCGAGGGGATCAGGTTATTTAAGGAAATCCCCAGGGATAGGACCCTTTCACCGGCTGAGATTAAACGGCTTTTGGAATGCTGTCCGCCTCACCTGAAATCAATGGTCGAGTTGGCTTACTACACGGCCATGAGGAAGGGTGAAATCCTAGGTCTAAGATGGGATCAGGTGGATTTCCAAAAGGGTGTTATTTTTCTTGAGGCGGAGGATACGAAGACTCAGGAAAAGAGGGAAATACCAGTTGATGAGAAGTTAAAGGAAATCATCAAAAGGGTTCCCAAGACAATAGGTAGCCCGTTAGTTTTCACTTATAAAGGAAAGAGGCTAACGGCTTGTAAGACCGGGTTCAAAAACGCCTGTCAAAAGGCCGGATTGGATAATTTCCATTTTCACGACCTTCGACATTGCGCGATCACGAATATGCGCAAGGCGGGGGTGCCAGATTCGGTCATCATGAGCGTCAGCGGGCATAAGACCAACGCGGTTTTCAGGCGATATGACAAGGTTGATAGGGAAGACCGAAAATTGGCTTTAGAGCGAGTTCGGGTGTTCAATGACACCAAATTCGGGACCTGAATGACACGGGAATGACAAACGCCCTTTTCGGGGCGGGAAAGGAGAAGGAAAAAAGTTCGTTTTTCGCTTTAGCTGTAAGGGTTTTAGAAGCTTTAAGAAAACAAAATCAAGCAACCCATTGCGACTCTCAAAATCTATCGACCTCACGGTCATGTCGGTTCAAGTCCGACCTCGGGCCTAAATTTTCCTGGAGAAAAACGCTTGGCAAGAGCTATTAATATTGAAATTTGATATGTGCCGGGACGAAGCCTGGCATACACCGGTTTTCTCGTTTTAAGAAAGGGATAATAGTAGGGGTCCGGCTCCGATGGGTGAAAGCTGGGTCGCATCGGTTTTTGACGAATCCCCCACCAGTAAAAAAAACCTCGCGCCGGCCCGCTGGCGCCGAGCCCAGACGATTTTTCCGAAAATCTCCACCCGCCGGTTCCCCCGGAGGGAAAAACGGAACTTGAGGACGGAGCCCTCCAAGAGACGCCTTTTCGAGGTCAGGCCCAATCCGCCCCGGCTTAAGTCGTTCAAACGGCCCGTCAAATAATTCCTACCTGAATCCGCCAGCCATTCCTCATAGCTCGGGAACACGGGATAGATTTCGACCGGTGTCCGGACCGAGAGCCGCTTGTTTTTTCGAAGGTTGTCCTTCTTCATGCAGTGCCATCCATTCGCACCATTGTAAATCGGACAGGAATTTTTTGCATGGACTGGATCATAAGCTTCTTCTTTTCCGCCGCTCAAGGTTTTACCCGACTCAACGGTGTTTGTTTGGACCTTAATCGATCTGTTAAGTTTATAAATCTGGGTCTGGACGTTTATTTTGTTTTTTATTTAAATAAACTGTCCTTTTTGGCGTGAGAACCTCTTTTTACCCATTTTCTCACCCGCTCAAATCAATTTTATTATTCTAAGATGCTGTCTTGGGATTCATAAATGTGCTTGTTCATTAGTCAAAGCCGGTAAAAATATCATCCATCATGGGTTAAAGAGGGCTTTCATCTATGTCGGACATTGAAGTCTCTGACAAGGAATTCATCGACTTCCGGTACAACTTCAAGGTCTATTTCGGGTTCTTGAAGAAGTATAAATGGGGATGTTTCTTCTTGGCCGGGTTGATCTTTTTTGTCACGGCCCTGGATCCCCTTTTCAACATTTACTTCGGGCGGGTCGTGGACGCGGCCACCCAATACCTGAATCATCAAAAGACCCTGGGGGAATTCGAGGATCTTCTCCAGCCCCTCCTATGGGTTCTCCTGGCTATTCCCTTTGCCCGGGCGCTGGCGCGTTGGCAGAACCTTTCCTGGATTAACCGGCTCGAATCCCGCCTGATCGCCGACATCAAACGCCATTTTTTTAACCATATCCTCGCGCTTTCCCACGGCTTCCATACCTCCCACAAGACCGGGTCGCTCATTTCGCGACTGATCCGCGGGTCGGGGGCGGTTGAAACCATGACCGACGTCTTCGTTTTCCAGTTCATCCCCATTCTTTTCCAGATGGCCCTTTCGGGCGTCCTCATCGCCCATTTCACCCGGCAGGTGGGGTGTGTGGTGCTGGCGACGGTGGTGTCCTACATGGGTTTTTCCTATTACTTCGTTTTGCGGCAAAGGAAACCCAACGCCATGTACAACAACATCTCCGACATCGAGAAGGCTAACATCAGCGACGTCTTCACCAATATCGAGTCCATCAAGTATTTCGCCAAGGAAAGGGACGTGGAGAGGCGTTTTTTCGACATCAGCGAGAAGACCCGGGAGCTCCAGCTGCATTTTTGGGACCAGTACAAGCTTTCGGAGGCTGGTCAGTACTTCATTGTTGGGATGGGGACTTTTTTCCTCATTTATTTTTCCATGGAGGACATTAAGGACAAAACCCTGAGCATGGGCGAGTTTGTTTTCGTCTTCACCCAATTTGGAACGCTCCTCCAGTACCTTTCAGGCTTCGTCATGGGCATCCGCAATATGTACCGGGCCGTCGCCGACTTCGAGGACTTGTTCCAATACGGAAAGACCGGCAATGAGATCAAGGACAAACCGGGTGCCAAGGCGCTTCATTTGGAGAAAGGGACCATCGAGTTCAAGGATGTGGTCTTTACTTACCGAAAAAGGCCCATTCTTGCCGGATTTACCCTCAAAGTACCCGCGCATAAGAGGGTGGCGGTGGTCGGGCCCTCGGGCGCGGGCAAGACCACCCTGATTCGCCTTCTCTACCGGCTTTACGATGTGGAAAAGGGTTCTATCCGATTGGATGGGCAGGGTGTCCGGGAGGTGACCCAAACCTCCCTCCGGGATTCCCTTTCCATGGTGCCGCAAGAATGCATTCTCTTCGATGACACCCTCTACAACAATATCGCCTTCTCCAACCCCGGGGCCTCCCGCCAACAGGTTTTCGCCGCCATCCGGTTCGCCCAACTCGCGAAATTCATCGAGGGCCTGCCTTCCAAGGAAAAAACCATCGTGGGGGAGCGGGGGGTGAAACTTTCCGGTGGGGAAAAGCAGAGGGTTTCCATTGCCCGGGCCCTCCTCGCGGACAAGAAAATCCTCATCCTGGACGAAGCCACTTCCTCGCTGGATTCGGAAACGGAGCATGAAATTCAAAAGGGTTTGAAGGACTTGATGAAAGGAAGGACCTGCATCCTCATCGCCCACCGTCTTTCCACCATCATGAGCGCGGATATCATCGTCGTCTTAGACAAAGGCAGGGTGGTCCAGCAGGGGAATCACCGGGAATTGATCCGGAAGCCGGGCCTTTACCGGAAACTTTGGAATCTTCAGAAGGGCGGGTATATCGGATGAGATATGTCTTCGGCGCCGTAAGTCAGGCCGACAGATTCTTCTCAATGCGCTGGTCGGGAACGAGCCAAATGACGGCCACCAAGACGTAGATTCCCAAAGCGACCGAGTGTTGAAGGAAGGAAAGGGGGATCGCCGCGGCATAAAGGATGACCGACAACTTGCCCTTGAAATCCTGGCCGATTGCCTGAGCTAGGGTTGAATTTTTGCCGTGATGGGCGATAAGGGCACGCACCAGGATGTAATAGGCCACCGCCGCCAGGAACAGGATTACCCCATAGAGGGCCGTGGGCAGGGCCGCGAAACCGGTTTCATCCATCCAGGCCGTCACGAAGGGTGTCAGGGAAAGCCAGAACAGCAAATGAAGGTTGGCCCAAAGGATGGCGCCGTTCACCTTTTGGGCTGCTTGCAAGAGGTGATGGTGGTTGCTCCAATAAATGCCCAGGAAAACAAAACTGAGGGCATAGCCAGCCAGGCGGGGGAGAAGGGGCGCTAGGGCGGAGGTATCGGCGCCCTGGGGAGGCTGCAGGTTCAACACCATGATGGTGATGATGATGGCGATGACGCCGTCGCTGAAAGCTTCCAACCTTCCCTTATGCATGGGAATTCTTTAACATTTAAAAAGCAATTATTCAAGTACGGTATAAAGGCGGATTTTTTTTAGGATAGCCGGAAAGCAGCAAACCCTAGGAAGAAGCGTTGGTCGTAGCGGTGTTGCCACTGTTGGAATTGAAGGTTAGGTTAAAGTGACGTTGAAGCGGATTATAGAACTCACCAAAACTCCATGGAGAGGAAAAAACATGTTCAAATACCACGACCTGCGGTTAATTTCATGAAGAAGTCCCTCTCCCGCTGTCCCTGGCCCTCCGATGATCCGCTAATGACCGCCTACCATGACAAAGAATGGGGGAAACCCCTCCGTGACGACCGGAAGATCTACGAGTTCCTCGTTTTGGAAACCTTTCAGGCTGGATTGTCCTGGAGAACGGTTCTGTACAAACGGGAAAATTTCCGCAAAGCCTTCGCGGCGTTTGATTTTCGGAAGGTTGCCAAGTTTGGA
The DNA here is from genome assembly GCA_963770835.1 of uncultured Pseudomonadota bacterium. GTDB lineage: Bacteria > Oederibacteriota > Muellerivitia > Muellerivitales > Muellerivitaceae > JAJPJW01. The sequence goes on along the minus strand of CAVYRH010000002.1, from coordinate 206,523 downwards.
GCGAAGGAAATAGCCCGCCTTCTTCGGGACAAGGGCATTATCCGCAACCGGGCCAAAATTGTTGCGGCAATCCACAACGCCAGAAGGTTCCAGGAAGTACGGCGCGAATTCGGGACCTTTTCGCGGTATATGTGGTCTTGGGTTAAGGAAAGGCCTATTGTCCACCGGTACCGGCGTTTGAGGGATTATCCGGCTTTTACCAAGGAAGCTGAAGGTTGGGCGAAAGACCTTAAGGCAAAGGGGTTCAAGTTCCTGGGGCCTACGGTCGTTTACGCCCATATGCAGGCGGTGGGCATGGTCAACGACCATGTCACAACCTGTTTCCGACACCGGCAGCTCAAATTTACCTGGAAAACCTAGGGTTATCCGATATCCAAGTTTCGAAAATTTGGCGCGAAGGAACCCAGTCCGGCTTCGATTTCGGCTCGGTCGACTTACCCGGCGCTTTCGAAGCAGAAAGAAAGGGGTTTTCCCGATCCTGCCGCGCTGGTTTGCCCCCAAGGATGTTTTTGGATCTTCTTTATTCCTTTACGGCGGCCATGAGCCTCTTTTCTTGCGTTGGTAAAATGCCGATGTTATAGTGAATTAAAGGATTTTTGCGGGATGCAGGTCCTTCTTTCAGTTTTGCAATCGGACAAAACCATTAATTTTTAGCCGATTTTAACTCCGATAAACATTCGGCTTTTGCGTCGGGCCGGGTAAGGTTTTTTTCCCTTACTGCCAGATTCCCTGAGGTTTTATGAGCACTCCAGCAGGTGGGGATAAAAAAAATATCGTTAAAATGGCCTATATTTATTTCCAGGAAGGGCGCTGGGATAAGGCCATTGAGGAATATAAAAAACTCCTCGCCCTGGATCCTGAGGATATCAACACCCATAACATGCTGGGGGATGTTTACGTCAAGAAGGGGTCTAGCCGGGAAGCCTTCGAGGAATATATCAAGGTTTCCACGGATTTCTCCTCCCGCGGCCAAACCGACAAGGCTGTCATCGTCAACAAAAAGATTGCCGCGCTTGACGCGAGCCTCCTTCCCGCCGAAGCCCAAAAAAAACAAAACCTCATCAAGCAGACCCTTAAAGCCGAGACGGCCATGGAACAAGGCGATATGGACGTCGCCATTGAGGCCTTGACGGAGGTGTTGAAGCTCGACCTCGAGAATCTCGCCGCCTTCTACAAATTAGGCGAGCTGTACGAAAAGAAGGGGCAAATCCCCGAAGCCCTCAAACAGTACCAGATGCTGGGCGGGGCCTTCCTGAAAAATCGTCTCTTCAAAAAAGCCCAAGAGATTTTCCAGAAAGTGGTTCTGCTGGACCCCAACAACATCGAGGCCCGGGTCAATCTGGCCCAAATCCACATCAAACAGGGTTCGGATGGGGAAGCCAAAAAAGAATACCTGAACGCCGCCGAACAAGCCCTTAACACCGGGGACCTGGAAAACGCCAACACTTATGCCGCTAAGGCGGTGGAACTTAAGAGTATCGAGGCCCATTACGTCCTTGGCATGGTGTTTTTCAAAAAACAAAAACTATCCGAAGCCAAGGCGGAATTCGAGAGTCTCCTGCGCTTCAAAGTGGCCCATGTAGGGGCGCTGACGAACCTGGGGAGGGTTCTTCTGGAACTTAACCAGGCGGACAAGGCCTCGGAGAATATCCAGAAAGCCCTGAAACTCGAGAAGGACAACCCCGCCGCCTTGGAAGCCTGGGTGGAGCTTTGCATTAAAAAGGGGAGTAAGCACGATGCTATTACCAATTTAGGAACACTGATCGACCATTATGCCTCCAAAAACGACCATGCCAAAACCGCTGAGTTCGCCCGGGCGCTGCTTTCCCTGGATGAAAATTCAATTTCGGCTCATTCCAAACTAGCCGAGGCCCTAAGACAAATCGGGGACACGCAAGGCGCCTCCGACGCTTATTTCAAGTTGGCCCTTCTCTATGAGAAGCAAGGTAAGAAGGAACCCATGATGGAGGCAGTCCATAAAACTTTGGAATTGAACCCTAGCCATTCCGAAGCCCAGAAAAGGGTGATGGGAGAAGTCGCCACTGGGACTGCGGCTCCCGCGAAATCCGCCGAGCCCATGGTGGTATCGACGCCGGCATCTTCGGTAAAGGCCGATGCCGGTCATGCGAAAACCCCGGAATCCAAAACCCCGACCGCCGGTGTTTTGGATTTGGAACAGGAAGTCGCGAAACCTTTTTCACAGCCACCGAGGCCGGCGGCCACCCCTCCCCCGGCTGAAACTTTGGAAAAAGCAGGGCTTTCCGCTGAAATGGATTCACAGGAAGAGCTGAAAGCCCAGCTCGCCATCGCCGATAATTACTTGAAGCAAGGTATGGTGGAGGAAGCCATCGAAATTTATCAGCAAATGGCGGAAGCCCATCCCCATGACGCCCAAGTGAAACAAAAGTTAAACCAGGCCTATACTGCCTACGTCAAAACCGGTGAAGATGTCATCGGCGCACTGGAGGCCGAAAAGAAGGCCAAAGAAGAGGAAGAAAAACACCTGAGGGCCGAGATGGAGAGAAAGGCCCAGGAGGAAGCCAAGCACCTTCGTGAAGAATTGGAGATGAAGGCGCGCCAAGAAGCGGATAAAAGGGCCAGGGCCGAGCTGGAGAAAAAGGCCCGGGAGGAAGCGGAGAAGAAGGCCCAGGAAGAAATGGAACGGCTGGCCAAGGCGGAAGCTGAGAAAAAATACAAGGAAGAATTAGAAAGACGTCTTAGGGATGACACGCTTAAAAAGGCCCAAGAAGAGGCTGAACGGAAGGCGCGGGAATCGCAAGACGCGACCGATCGGAAAATCCGGGAAGAAGTTGAGAAAAGGGTGCGGGATGAAAGGGAAAAGTCCGCTGCGAACAGCCTAACGGCGACCTCCCGTACGCCGCCGCCATCGCGGGGAGACTCACTGGAGGATAGTCGGGACGAATTCATGACGATCGCCGTGGCTGATATTTACGTGCGCCAGGGGCTTTTGGAGGAGGCTGCCAAGATTTACCGCCGTATTACACAAACGGAACCGGATAACCTGGAAGCCAAGAAGAAATTGGGGGATGTAGAAGCCTTGATCAAAGCCAAGGGCGCCGGCGGCGTTCCTGAAAAACCTGCGGCCTCCCAGGCCGCTCCCACAAGCCCCGGGTCCGCCAAGCCTATTGAGACTCCTGCGCCGGCTAACCATCCAACTGAGCCGGAAAAAGATTCGGGTGGCAAAAAGAAATCAAATAGGGTAGGCTACGTCTGATTTTAGGCGGAAAAGCCTTAGTTGAAGGGCTTTTTCCCGTATTCGACGAATCCCGGGCCTGGAGCTCCTTCCGGTGGCCCGACCGGGAAGACAGGCTGTTGAGTAGCTCTTGCCTGTTCCAAGGACTGCCCGATGAGCTACGAGAACTTCTACGGTTTAAAAGAGCAAGCCTTTTCCAACGCGCCGGACAGCCGTTTTTATTACGAGAGCAGCCAACACGCCGAGGCCATGGTGCGCATGCTTCATGCGGTGGACACCATGAAGGGCCTTACAGTGGTGGTGGGCGATATCGGCGCAGGCAAAACCCTCCTGGCCCGTAAAGCGCTCGAAAAACTCGAGCAAGATCCCCAATACGAAGCCACCCTCCTCGTCATTGTCCATAGCGAGATTTCGGCCGAATGGATGCTCAAAAAGATAGCCCATCAATTGGGCGTGGACTCGCCGGCGGAAACCAAGGGCCAGGTCATCTCGCAGCTTTACGAACGCCTCATGAAAATTTACGAGGAGGGACGTAAGGCGGTGGTCTTGATCGACGAGGCCAACATGCTCCAGAAAAAGGAAATTTTTGAGGAGTTCCGTGGCCTCTTGAATTTGGAGGTTCCGGGCCGCAAGCTCATTTCCATCGTGCTTTTGGGGCTCCCTGAATTGGAAACCTACCTGGGTCTGGATCCGCCTTTGCTCCAACGGGTGGCAATGAAATTTTTCATCAAATCCCTCACGCGGGAGACCAGCGAGCAATATTGCAAGCACCGGTTGAGCGTGGCGGGTTGTGAGAAGGAAGTTTTCACGCCCAACGCCTACCAAAGGATATTCGACTACACCAAGGGCATTCCCAGGCTTATCAATACCACTTGCGACAACGCGATGTTGGAGGGCTATCTTGTTGAAACGGGAACAAATCGACGCCGACATCATTGAACAAGTGGTGAAGGATTTGGGCTTGAAAAAGGACTAAACCCTTTGGTTCTCCGGCGGTTATAGCCTCGAGGTTTGGGTAGAGGTTGATCCACTTTTATTGACTCCCGGTGCCGTGAAAAGTATAATTTCGCTCCGTTCACAAGGCCTTCCAAGGCCCGGAAACGCGGGAATAACTCAGTGGTAGAGTGCAACCTTGCCAATGCCATTTCCCGGTTTCACTCTCTTCTGTAAAAAGCATTGTAAACAAATAAAAATTTAAATTTTTTTGCTCCTGCCTCCTAACCACAAGACAAAGTCAAGGTGTCACAAAATGCCAGTAAATGACAGGGTGTGACACCAAAACTTTGCCACCCCTTAGCCACAAACCCCAATATTGAAAACCGATTGTGTGTTCCAACATTTCAACAGGTTGGAGTTGGTTGCCACTTACTACAAATTGTTGTAGTTGAATGCAACCTCGCACAGTTGCAGTTATCCCCAAAATTCCCAATGTTATTTTAATAATGAAAATTTATTACCCGAGTTCCATTAGTAAGTGCAACACTTAGTGCCTGAAGAAGGCCGCATCCATAGGATATGCGGCCATGAAAAAGAACTACAAGCATTTAAGTGTTGAGGAAAGAGATCATTTATCCGTCTTGAAGGGAAAAGGCCTTAGCCTTCGGGCCATCTCCCGCGCCTTGAAGAGGTCTCCTTCCACCCTCTCCAGGGAACTCAAGCGCAACGCTCCCCCCATCCGTTCTGGTTACTATCTTTCCCATCGGGCCCATCAACGGTATGTGGCCCGTAACCAACAACGGGCTCGTCGTTTACGCCTGAAAACAAAACGAATTCGTGCCTACGTCCGTCGCCAATTGAAACGCGGTTGGTCTCCCGAACTCATTTCAGGCCGTTTAGGCCACCTGCGGCCTAAGCAAACCATTGGTCCCGAAGCCATCTACCAGTGGATTTACGCTGAGGCCACTGATCTGATTCCTTGCCTGGTCCGTCACCACCGGCGGCGGCTCGCCTTTGGTCACAGCCACAGGCACGCCAAAAGCCATATCCCAGGCCGTGTTTCCATCGACAAGAGACCAGAGACCGTCAAGCATCGCAAGCAGTTTGGCCATTGGGAAACGGACACTATGGTTTCCCGTCAAAGTAAGGCTGCTGTACGCGCTCTCGTCGAGCGTCAAAGCCGGTTCTCCAAGCTGGGAAAGCTCAAACGAAAGACAGCTCTCCAAATGAGTCATAGCCTTAACCGTACTTTAAGCCGCTTCCCGCAACAGGCTCGCCTGAGTCTGACCTATGACAATGGAACCGAAAACACCAACCATCTGGAAACCAATCAAGTCCTTGGTACAAAATCCTTTTTCTGCGCTCCTTTCCACAGTTGGGAAAAAGGTTCCGTGGAAAATATCATTGGTCTTGTTCGCCGCTATTTGCCAAAAAAGACTGACCTTGCTAAAGTGTCCTCCAAGAAGCTCAAGGCAATCGAAAGGTCCCTCAATAACAGGCCTAAGAAGTGTCTGGGCTTTCAAACTCCGGCGGAAGTCTTCCGGCGAAGTGTTGCACTTACTCCGTGAATTCGGCTTAGATTTTAGATGTTTTAAAATTTTTTTATTTTTGTCAAAGATGTGGCAAAGCATTCTTTGGATCAAATTTGTGTCTCTTGTGTAATGTGCAACCTAATTATGTTTGTTGTCCACGACGGGGACCCTTCGTGGACAGCGTGCCAGCGAAGGTTTGCAGAGCCAGCAGGTGAGGGAGTAGGTCGAGGAGGGCCAGCCCAAGTCCTGACCAGGTAATCGCCAGAGAGCCTGGAAGTCAGCCCCCGGCGTAGGGCCGAGAGGTCCTGCCCGAAACGGGGTCATAAACCTCATTTGGTGAGGGAACAATTCAGCAGTCCGCAACATCAAGTGAATCTTGCCGCGTCGTGAAAGGGACACCGAAAGGTGCAAGAGGATGCCGAGCCGCGTGTCTACCGGCGAAGGCTATTATCCCGCTAAAGAATCTGGAGCAAGCGGGGCAAATCCTCCGGCGTATGGGGAACGGAATGTTGGAAAGGCTATGCAAGCAACCTGGGAGATCCTACCCGCCAAAAGACTTGCCGCTATAAGGCTAAAACCGAAAAGTGGTAAGGGCGAGAGGAAGTCGGAGGGGGTCACACTACCGCTGAAGGGTGGACAACAAAACCACCTGGAGGGAAGGACCCCTGCTTCAACCAAGCAACCGGAAAAGGGAGGCGCTGGAGCATGCCCCAAAAGGCCAACAACTGATATGAATGAGCCAGTCAAGCCCGCTGGTTTTTCCTTTGGTTTTATCCTACTCTTTTCCACCTCAAGGCCCTGCGAAAAGCCCTGATCTCGAAAGCCCGGCTTGTTTCGACGATGAATCAAACTGATATTCGCGTGTTAGACCCATTGCTGGTTCCAGGGACGCAAGATTTTCATTCGTCGGGAGCTGCCTCGATCTCTGATCGTGGGTCGTCGCAGGCTTAGGCCTTTGCGCCACAGAGTTGTACCGAGGGTTCTCCAAATCGTTGCCAAGCTTCCGGAAACAGGGTTCTTCCTTCATGACCTTGTTAAACCATTCCTGTTGTTTCCTGGGCGATGGCCCACACAAATCCAGCCAACTCCCGGGCTACGGCCACCACTACTTTTTGGATGGGCTTGTTACGTTGGGTCATTTTTAGAAACTTTTTGTACAGACGATCCTGTGCTCTGCGGGCGATCTTTAAAATCTCCACCGGACAACCCTCCCGCCTTTTTTCTAAAACCACGCCGACCGACTTCCCATGGCGGTAACTCCAAGCCGATTCCACAAGAATCCGTCTCAAATGGGCGTTCCCGGTCTTGGTGATTCCTCCCCGACGGATTTTTCCACCTGAACTGCTTTCACATATCCCCAAACCCGCGTAACCCATGAAATTACGAGCGCTCTCAAATCGCCTCAAATCTTGGCCTTCCACCGCCAAGGTCATGGCGCTCAAGGTATCAACCCCTTTCAGGCACCTCAAATGCTTGACCAGTTTCCTGTAGGGTTCTTGGCTGGCCATCTCCTCCACTCGGCTCGTCAAACTCCTCAACCGCTCATCTGCCTCTTGCTTCCCGCGGACATATGCCTCGAAAGTCTCATGCAGTTCCAGAGGTTCGAACTTTTGGGTTTTCAGCCATGCCTCATGGGCTGATCTCCAATTCTTAGCTTCTCGAAAGATACGACCTTGCCGAAGAAAGAAATTCGACAACCGGTGCCGGGCCTTTTGCCGGTCTTCTAGGGCATCCTCACGAACTCGAACCAGATCCCGACAGGCTTCCTCTTGGATGGTCGGAACCCGCACTTCCGTCAGCTCTCCCGCCCTCCAAAGACGGGCCAACTTTTCCGCATCTCGGCGGTCTGTCTTCACCCGATCCCCGGCTTTCACTGGAATTTTCCCAGGGGCGATTACGACGCACTTCAACCCCTTTTGGGTTAATTGCCGGTGGATGTCATATCCACAAGGGCCCGCCTCGTACACAAACGTTATTGACCCTCGTCCTTCGTACTTACCCAGCATTTTCCCCAATGCTTTTGGGGTGTTCTCGATTGTAAAAATATCCTTCACATTTTCGGCCCTAGCCGGCAGGACCGCACCTACCACCGTATCCTTATGGACATCCAACCCGACCACCGTGATATTATTTTCCATGAGCCAGCCCTCCGTATGCGGATAGGCTCCCTCAAGGAGCAACCCGCGAATTAGGGCCCTTCAACAAGGCCCGTTTTATTTTACGCAGGCCGCTGGCTCATTCATGTTATCTCCGAAGACAAGGCGCGAATCCTTCAAAGGGAGCTATACCGAGCGGCCAAGAGGAGCCCGAACCGAAGGTTCCATGTGCTGTACGACAGGATGACCCGATGGGATGTCCTGGTAGCGGCATGGAAACAGGTGAAGGCTAACAAAGGCCAAGGAGGAGTGGACGGGGAAACACTGGAATGGATTGAAAAGAAGGTAGGGATTATTCCATTCCTGAAGGGAATCCAGGAGGAACTCAAATCTGGGAAGTACCGGCCTAAGCCGGTGAGACGAGTGGAAATACCCAAGCCTGACGGAAGTAAGAGACCGTTGGGAATTCCGGTAATCCGGGATCGGGTAGTCCAAGCGGCTTGCCGGAAGGTGGTAGAACCTATTTTTGAGGCGGACTTTCTGGAAGGCTCGTTTGGATTTCGGCCAAAACGCGGAGCCCAACAGGCCCACCGGGAGATCAAGAAGTGGATCAACGGGGGGTACACATGGGTAGTGGATGGAGACATCAGGAAGTATTTCGATTCCATCGACCATGACAAACTGATGGTGCTAGTGCGCCAGAGGGTCAGTGACAGGAATATTTTGAACCTGATCCAAGGGTGGCTGAAGGCGGGTGTGTTTGAGGAAGGTAGGCTTAGGCCGACCGTCCAAGGGACGCCCCAAGGCGGAGTAATTTCACCGCTGTTATCCAATGTTTACCTCCACTTGTTGGACAAGGTTTGGAATAAGAGGCACAGGAAATTGGGAAGGCTGGTACGGTACGCAGATGATTTTGTGGTGCTGTGCGGTAGCCAAGCCAATGCGGAAAAGAGCCTGGAGGTCATCAAGCAATTGATGGGACGTATGGGGCTCGAACTGCACCCGGAAAAGACACGGCTGGTGGAAATGGGGCCTGCAAAGGAAGGTTTTGACTTCCTGGGGTTTCATTTTCAAGTAGGTATGCCAGTGGTAGGATTGGGAAAGACCTGTTGCCTGAGCTGGCCGAGTCGGAAGGCTATGAAGAAAATCGCCGAGAAGGTGAAGCAGATGACGGCGGGCCGAGAGCGACTCTTATCTCCAATGGAGGATTTAGCGAAGGCTTTGAACCCGGTGTTGAGGGGATGGGCCAACTATTTTCGTATCGGGGATAGCCAGCAGTACTTTTCTAAGCTCCAATTTTACGTACTGGAGAGGCTGACTTTGTTCCGGAGGCGTAAGTACGCCTGGGAAGGACGAACATGGCCGATCGAGGAAGTGAAACGCCTTGGTTTGAACTGGATTCCAACTTTTAGCTCGTATGCCGCCGGATGAAAGGTTGTCGGAAAGCCGTATGATCGAAAAGGTCACGTACGGTTTGATGAGGGGATGCAGGAAACGGAATGATGGGCGATCCTAAACGGGCACGGAACTGGAAACAGGGAAACAAGCCAAGGGTTAACCTGCACATTACTGCGCCTGTGTTCTACTCTACACCTTATGTGTGGACATCATCCGTACGTTAATGTATACTTCTTTTAAAGGTATAAGGAGGGTTTATGGCGACGGAAACGCAATCAAGGGAACAACGAATCGAAATTCGCATCCGACCGAAGGACAAGGCCATGCTTGAAAAAGCCGCCTCGATCTTCGGGCTAAGTCTCAGCGCCTTCATGCTTTTTAATTCTTTGAAAGCCGCCCAGGAAGGGCTTACGGCCCAAAGCCGCATCACCCTTTCGGAAAACGAGTGGAATTCCTTCATGAAAGTCATGGAGCATCCGCCCCGCCCCACTAAGGCCCTTTTGGCCCTCGCCAAGAAGCATAGCCGCGCTTGAGCCATTCTGAAAAACCTTTGAATATGGACATTCAGCCAATATCCCGCCATTTGGACTTGGGGTCTTTCGATTGCGGCGCACCGGCCCTGAATGACTATCTCCAAAAATACGCCCGGCAAAATCACGATCGGAATATCAGCAAAACTTTTGTGGCCGTGGAAAAGGGCGGGGCCGGTTCCCATTTGGAACCGGCACAACCCAAGCGAGAGCCTCGGTTTGAGACCTCGGCGCAGGGGGGCCGGAAGGCATTGGGCTTTTACACCCTTGTTGCTTCCGAGATTGACGCCCAAAGTATTCCTGCAATCCACTCTAAACACCTACCTCGCTATCCCGTCCCTGCCGTTAGAATTGGAAGGTTAGGGGTAGACAAGCATCACAAAGGCCAAGGAATCGGGGGAGAGCTTTTATGGAATGCCCTTGGCAAGGCCGATCGCTTATCGGAAGAAGTTGGCATATATGCCGTGGTGGTTGACGCCAAGGATGAAAACGCCGTCCGATTTTATCGGAAATATGGGTTTGTCCCATTGTCGAGCGATCCTAAAACCTTATTTTTGCCCATTAAGACGATCAAAGAATTATTTAACAAAAGGTGAAAAATCAAAGTCGCTTTTGAGGTTGTCCACGACGGTGCGTCCAGAAAAGGCAGGTGTGTTCAGCAAGAGATAGTCTTGCATGGGTAATAGCCAAAGCCCATTAGCTAGGATGGCAGGCAAGCGGGAAACCAAATGCCTGAAGCCCATCAACAAAGCCATCGAAAGGATGGTGAGCGAGTCGTCGGGCCGTAACGAAAGTAAATGCACAGGTGGCCCCGAAAACACTTGCCTCGGAGGCTGAGTCCGCCGTCGTGGGACGAAAGCATCATGGGACAGCGCGGAGAAATGGCTGAAGCGCTGGAACACTCCGACGGGGTGATAGCAACGGCACGAAGACAAGGACACGCCAAGCAACTGGAGAAACCCTCCTTGCCCCAGGCAGAAATGCTTGGAGAAAGGTAGGCCGTATAACCGTGACGCGGGAAAACGGTCGAAGGTGAGAGGGTTTAGGATGGGTTCATGGTAGCGATGAAGCGGGGTAATGCCCGTGGAGCGAAGGAACCCTGCTGTTGTTAAGTCCCTCGACAAAACGGAAGGCAGTGACGGTATGAAAAAGACGTCAATTAACCTGCAAGACCTGAGACGAGAGATATACGTCAAAGCGAAGGCTGAAAAGAACTGGAGTTTCTGGGGACTGTACACCCATGTTTGCAAGATGGAAACGCTTCAACAGGCTTACCGAATGGCTAAGGTAAATAACGGAGCCCCTGGAATAGATGGGGTGACGTTTGATGCCATTGAGGAGGCCGGAGTGGAGTCGTTTCTGGAAAGCATCCGGGGTGAATTAGTTCAAGGCACGTATAAGCCCGTTCGAAACCGGAAGAAGGAAATACCCAAGGGAAATGGGAAGGTAAGAGTCCTTGGGATACCCAACATTCGGGATAGAGTAGTCCAGGGAGCACTGAAGTTTATTCTGGAACCGATTTTTGAGGCCGATTTTCAAGAAGGGTCCTATGGGTATCGACCCAAGCGGACCGCTCATGCGGCTGTGAACAGGGTAGCATCGGCAATCGTCTGTAGAAAAACCCGAGTCATTGATGTAGACCTCAAGGCATATTTCGACACGGTAAGGCACGACCTTCTGATGAAGAAAGTTGCCCGAAGGGTTGAGGATGAAACGGTGTTGAGATTGTTGAGGATGATCCTGAAGGCCAGCGGCAAAAGAGGAGTCCCGCAGGGAGGGGTTATTTCCCCTCTTCTGGCTAATCTCTACCTCAACGAGGTGGATAAGATGCTGGAAAAGGCAAAAGAAGTGACTCGGCAAGGGAAGAACAACTATATCGAATATGCGAGGTTCGCTGACGATATGGTGATCCTTGTTAATGGATATCCGCAATGGGAATGGTTGGCAAAGGCTGCCTACCGAAGGTTACTTGAAGAATTGACCAAGCTCGACTTGCAAATCAACACGGACAAGACGCGGATAGCAGACTTAACGAAAGGTGAAAGTTTCGGGTTTCTGGGGTTTGACTTTCGACAGGTGAAAACCCGTCGAGGGAAATGGGGGGTGAAGTTCACGCCGAAAATGAAGGCGCGAGCAACACTTCTGGGTAAGCTCAAGGAAACATTTGGAAGCTTCCAATCTCAGCCGGTGCAGAGGGTGATTGAGATTATCAATCCCAAACTGCGTGGGTGGGTGAATTACTTTCGGATAGGGAATTCTAGGCGCTGTTTTAACTACGTGGAAAGATGGGTCGAGAATAAAATCAGACGGCATATGATGCGTGCGAAGAAGCTCGACGGTTTTGGGCGGGATAGGTGGAGTAGGGAGTGGATATATAAGTATCTGGGGTTGTACAGAAGCTACCAAATACGATATTACCAAGAACCGAAAGCGCTACCCGTCTGATAGGTCACATAAACTTTGACAGGAAAGCAACAGGTGAGCGTAGTGCGGGAAATCCGCACGCTACGTTCGAGGAGGCGGGGACTGGAAACGGAGCCAGAAGGCCACCGCACCAGTCCTCGACCCTACGGGACCCCTATTGGACATGAAAACAGACAGTTGAAATGACCTGGATTTACGTATATTCTTACCAGTAAGATTACTGGGAGGTGACCTATGACCATAGCAACCACAAAGCTTTCCTCGAAAGGGCAGGTAGTTATTCCCGAATCCATCCGCAAAAGTCTGCATCTCAAAGAAGGGGATCAGTTCGTCGTTGTCGGCCAAGGTGATTCGGTGATTTTCAGAGCGATCACCCCGCCATCCTTAAGCCATCTGGGCGGTTTACTTGCCACCGCACGAAAGCAAGCGAGTGAAGCTGGATTGCGTCCGTCGGACGTGAAGACCGCCATAACCCGTGTCCGGCGCGGTAAATGAAAAGGATTGTTGTAATAGACACGAATGTTCTTGTTTCTGGAATCTTCTGGAAGGGGAAGCCTTACCAAGTCATTGAATCTTGGGAACGAGGTGACTTCAAGTTATTGGCATCCCCGGAAATCCTTGAGGAGTACCACCGCGTTTTGGAAGACTTAGCTAAACGACACCCTGGCGTTGAGGTTGGGACCATACTTGAAATCATCGAGTTGAATTGCGAACTGGTGAACGCCAAGCCTGTCCAAGGTATTTGCAAAGACCCAGATGATGATAAGTTTATTGCAGCGGCATTGGCGGGGGGCGCTGAATTCATCGTCTCGGGTGATAATGCTTTGTTGGATGTTGGGGTTTACCAAAATGTAAAAGTCGTGAATCCGTCCAATTTTCTGAAAAACCTATAGGCTGGTTGTCCACGACGGGGAGCCATCGTGGACAATGATTTACGGTTTAAGTCCATCAGGAGAAGAGAATGACTATCCGAAAAGCTACCACCGATGATGTAAAGATCATTGCGTCCCTTTCCGCCCTCAAAAGAAAGCAGTATGAAAATTACCAGCCACAATTCCATAAAGAGGCTGAAGGCGCAGTTGAGTTGCAAACCGTTTTTTTGAAAGACTTCCTGTCGAAGGAGAACGTGATCGCCTTGATATATGGGGATGGTGCGCAAAAGATCAACGGTTTCATCATTGGGGCCGTCGTCAATTCCCCGCCAGTCTATAACCCGGGCGGAAAAGTTTGTTTTGTTGATGATTTCATGGTCTCCGACCCTTCTTTGACCCGCCCCCCTCAACCTGGTCCAGTTGAAAAGTCATACTTTTCTATAATGGGCCAAGAAAAAGGGGGCATTTATGCCAAGGAAGAAACACAACGCCGAGCAGATCATTTCCATGTTGCGCCAGGCCGAGGTTGAGCAGTCCAAAGGCCGTGCTGTTGAAGAAGTCTGCCGTGAGCTTCAAATAACCCCACATACCTACTACCGCTGGCGAAAAGAATACGGCGGTCTCAAGCTGGACCAGGCCAAACGCCTAAAGGAATTGGAGAAAGAGAATACCCAGCTCAAGCGGGTGGTGGCCGACCTCTCCCTGGATAACCGCATCCTGAAAGACTTGGCCCGGGGAAACTCCTAAGCCCGGAAAAGCGCCGAAAAGCGGTTCGGGAAGCGTGTGAAACCCACCGAGCCTCCCAGCGGCGCGTATGCCGGGCCCTCGGCCAACCCCGGAGCACCCAGCGATATATCCCTCAGATCCTGCCCGATGAGGACCTCCTGACGACCGCCATTCTCCGGCTGGCCTGCCAGTACGGGCGGTATGGGTATAAGCGGATTACCAAGATGCTTCAGGAGGAGGGCTGGAGGGTCAACAAGAAGCGGGTGGAAAGGATTTGGAAGCAGGAAGGGTTGAAAGTACCGAAAAAACAGCCGAAACGAAGGAGGTTGTGGTTTACGGATGGTTCCTGTGTCAGGTTGAGGGCGGAACACCCCAACCACGTTTGGAGCTATGACTTCGTCGCCGAGAGGACCAGCGACGGACGGCCTCTTCGGTTCCTGACGCTGATCGATGAGTTCACCCGTGAATGCCTGGCCCTGCCGGTAGCTCGGAAGTTTACGGCGGACGACGTGCAGGCAGTGCTGACGGACTTGTTCGTCCAACGGGGAGTGCCGGAGCACATCCGCTCCGACAATGGGCCTGAATTCACAGCGGAGAGGGTGAAGGACTGGCTCCCGAAGGTGGGAGTAAAGACCCTTTTCATCGAACCGGGAAGCCCTTGGGAGAACGGCTATAACGAAAGCTTCAACGGCAAATTCAGGGACGAACTATTGAACGGCGAACTGCTCGACACGGTGTGGGAAGGCCGAGTGCTCGCTGAGAGGTGGAGGAAGGAGTACAATACGAAACGGCCGCACAGCTCTCTGGGGTATAAACCGCCTGCCCCGGAGGCGGTCGTCATGGGGCCCAAAGGCAACACCTTGCCCATGACGACCTCAGGAACTCCTACTCCGGGAGTGACTTAATTGGTGGCACAAACTTGGGGGGCCGGTCATAGGCGATTCAGTGTTTTGTTTGTTTGGGGGAACGTTCCAAGGGAAAGCGCCTTGGAACGTGGGCCTTCCCCCTGGGCCAAGCTATCCCACAAAGACTGTGGGATGATCTTGGCCCACCCCTTTCCTTGGGGGGCGTCGCCCCCAAACCCCTAAAAGAGGGGTAAAGCCCCTCTTTGACTCCCAAAACCGCGCTTGGGGGTTTGGTGTTCACGGACACACCTCCCATCCATTTTCCTTTGGGGTCCCCACCAAGCCGAAATCCCCCTCACCGGTTTGCCCGCCAGCCAAAGTAAGTTAGCCCTCCGGGGGAAGGTGTTTTGGAGTCGACAATCCGGTGAGGGGGATTTCGGATTGGTCCCCCCGCAAAGGCGGCGGCACGCCTGGGCCACCGCCAAATGCGGCCCTGGCACGCCGCCGATAAATGGATGGGGCGTTTGAGGCCTCAGTAAGCCCTTTCCCCAGCGGCAAATTTCGGCGTGACATGAAAAAACCGCCTCGGTTTGCCGCCGGGGAAAGGGCCTTCGGGTAGCGGGGATTCCTTTCAAACCTTCCCGGTAGATCTGGCTCGTTCCTTCCTTGGCTGTTTAAAAGCAAACTCCAAAGCAGACAGTGAAGTCCGGGACTTGAGGTCTTTGGACGACGGATAGTTTCGGGAGCCCGTCCCGAGGCCCCATAGGGCTTTGTTTACTTACACGGCCACCCTTGCACGGCAACTTTTGCGCCAGCAAAAGGCGCGGCGCACAAAAGTAAAGGGTGGCCTTCCTTTTTCTCCCTCCGGCAGTTTCGCGCTTTCCACTCACGATCTCCCAAAACTCCCGCTTTGCCTTCCCCTCCCCCCTCTGGTTTTTGAGGGGGGAGGGGGAAGGCGGTTTTTTGAATGCGAAGCCATCAAAAAAAACCAAAAAGAAAGGGGGTGATGGGAATGGAAGAGGAAAAGAAGCAGGAAAGAAAACCGGAAGGGGGGTCAGGCCGAGGAGCCGAAGGCCCAAAGGGGACTGGAAGGTTTCGGATGAGGAGATCGACCGGGTCATCCGGAAGCTTGAGGAAGGTTGGAGTTTTTGAGGAGGGGTTATGGCGCATCCATCGTTTCGGGTCTGGGAGCTTCAAGGTTTGGGGCCGGTACGAAATCCACTTTGGGAAGGAGGGCCGGAGGCTTCTTCTTTTACGAGATGGAGGACCATGGAGAACCGCGCCCTGGTGGACTCGAAAGACGGCCTGACCGAGGCGGAGTTTCTGGGGGCGGTGGGATGCGCCCTGGACCCCTTGGAGCTTTTGGAGTTCCAAAGGCTTGTTGAGTCACTTTAAGGAACTTAAGCCGGGCCTTTGTTTGAGGCCCGGCACAATCAAACCGTTTGCCCCAGCTAGTAGCCGGGGCACAGATGGGAGGAAAAGAAATGAGGAACATTGCGGAGGAAATCACCAGCAGGGTTTTGGGGGATTTGGGGCGGGGTGTCGCCCCTTGGGAGAAGCCCTGGGGGGAGGGAAGGGGGCTTCCCCTTCCCGTCAACGCCAGCACGAGGAAACCCTACCGGGGAATCAACATCATTGGACCGGCCACGGGAGCCGCCTGGACCGGGAAAACGGGAAGCGTTTCGGGGACAGGGCCTACGCTTTCGAGGAACTGGTGGCGGAAATGGGGGCGGCTTTCCTTTGCGCCTCGGTCGGAATCCCCTATGCCACCCAGCACTCTGATTACATCGGGGATTGGATTCGGGTCTTGAAGGATGACAAGCGGGCCATTTTGTCAGCGGCGGCAAAGGCCCAGGCCGCGATGGACTTTATTTTTAAAACCAAATTGGAGAAGGCGGCGGCCTGAACAGCATGGGCCGGATTCTTTAGGAAAGGAGGAAAGAGCATGACTAAGGAAATCGCAAGGGAGCTTTGGCCGGAGGTTTACGAGGCCGTCCGGGAGGAGGCAAGGACGGCGGCGGTTGGCATGAGGGCGGCCATGTTCGTGGTGTGGGACCCAACGGACTCAAACCAGCCGGTTCATTGGGCGAGCCCGGTTCGTTTCAACGAGATTTTCCCACGTGTGGCCCAGGTGATCGAAGTTGTCGGGCTTATGCCCGGCGCGGGTTGTAAGCCGGACTAAATAAGGGACGCTTGTAAAGCGGGCGCCTCTGGAAGGAGTAAGAAAATGGTAAAGGAAATAAATTTAAACGGAATTGGGTGGGCGCGGGGGAGGAACGGTTACTTCGTACCCCGCAAGGTGGAGCTTTTCAAGAACGTGAGAGGAGAGATCAACCTTTCGGTTTTGTCCAAAAAGCCGGGAAAGACTGAACCTATTTCCTTGAGGATTTCAAAGGTGGAGGCTGAGAGGTTGGCCTTTCTCCTGTTTTCCCTGGTGAGCGTGAACCAGGAACCCACCCGGATCGTCCTTGTGCTGGAAGGCGGCAACGTTCAGTCCATCCTTGCCAATAAACCCTGCATCCGGGTGGCACTGGTGGACTACGACACCGAGGGGGGTAAGCGGGGGGAGATCAAGCGGGTTTTACAAGATAACGGCGAAGGGAAGAAGAATTACGAACCTGCTTATGTCGGCATTTGGGGGGAAGCTGAATTTTCCCCGAAGAACACCAGGCGGATTTTCAGGAATGTTGTTCAATCGAAAAGGGGAGGGAACCATGGAAACGCAGAAGAAACTCCGGGAACTGGAAAAACGCATGGAAAGGAGGTTGAAGCCGTTAAGGCTCAAGGAAGCCGACGTTTACGGCGTGTTGGCTTACCTCATCCGCAAGCGGGGGATAGGGGTCTTATTAGAACAGTTGAAAAACTACTTTTGGGATAAAACCGAGGAAGCTTTCGGGGAGGTCGATCTGGACAGGGGGGATTTCAGCTTCACGGGTTTGAGTGAGGCCAGGGGCTGGGATGTTTGCGGGGCTTTGTTGGAATGCCTGGATTCAAAAATTAAGGAATTCGAAATGGAACGGAAAGGAACGGAAAAATGATCATTCAAAACGACTGCAAAATCGAATTTGCGGCCTCGCCGGATAAAGAGGCCTTATCGGAGCCTTATTTCACGGGAAAGGAGGTTGTCGCGACCGATGGAAACATTCTGGCGGTGATACCTGTGGATGGGGGTCAGAACGACACGCCAGGGTATATTTCGGGTTCCTTTTTGAAACGGTTGAGGGCAGGGACCACCTCATGTGGAAATGCGGTATACCTGTCGGCCAACGGGGACTTGGAAGGGCAACACCGGAAGGAAGGCCTTCTAAAGGCGGAGCGACCCTTGAAGGATTGCGAGTTCCCCAAATGGCAGAACGTCGTACCGGGGGAGCGCCGGGAGTCAGTCCTGGCCCTGGACCCAGGGCTCCTATTCCGTCTGGCCCGGGCCATAGGGTATGAGGGGAGCGTCAAGCTTCACCTTCCCCTTGACGGGAAGGGAAACTTGATAACTTTTGAGGCAATCCGAGTCACCAATAACAAGGGCGAGGGCAACCAGAGGAATTATGGGGTCATCATGCCTTGCCGGTGTAAACAAGGGAGTTAACCGCCACCTTTGCCGGTGTGTCCTTTGTGACCAAAGGTGGCGGCGTTGAGGGATTGGAAATTGAAACTGTTGGGAATTGGGGTTAGCTCCGAGGGCTAACCCTTTTTTTATTTGGATAGGTTAAAATATCAAAATACTTACTTGGTGGAGGTTTAATGTCGGAAGTCCCAGCCCCCTACAACCCGAAGGACAAGAAAACATCCGATATCGAGCGGGTAGCCAGGTTCATGAATGGTTATTTATCATTGGAAATCCTCGAGGAGATTCCTTGCCCGGAAAGCCTTCAACGCGATTACGACGACCTGGACGGGGATGGAAAACGGCAATGGGTGGAATACACCTTCTGTGAACTTTTCCGGATGGCCAGTTTGGAAGTTTACGGCGTTTTGGGAAGGGGGCCGAACCCCCTTGAGTTGAATCTGATGAAGCGCCGGATCGTCAATTATTTTAAAAATATCGGAATCGAGTATAAGGGGGAATAAGTTTTGAGTAAGAGGATGTGGAACAATATCCCTTTTGTCGAAATGGATAACCGCAAAGGGAAGGGCGGGGCTTTAAGAAACGGCTTTAAGGTTTTAGACCGGCTTTGGTCGAAGGGACTCACCCCCAAGGATTTAAAATTCCATTTTTACTTCACATGGTTCGCCCAGACTAATGGCTACGTGACTGCTATGGCCCGGATCACTGGATTCCACCGTAACAAAATTTTATATGTCTTCAAGGCTTTGGTGGGAACGCCCAAGACCTACCGGTTCAGGGCCAAATGGAATTCCTTATGCAAAAAGAAGCCGGTCTGGCCCTTCCCTTTAATGGTTTTGGAATTATATAAATTCGCTGGTGGACGCCCGCGATTGAACATTCCCGAAAACCGGGTCCTGGTGGATTTTTGGCTGACTGGGTTTCCTTACAAACTTTTGAGGTCGCATTATGTTCTTTGGTCTTTCAGGAGGGGAATGGGTTGGGATGAGGTTATAAAACGGCTGAGATTCAATTTGCGGACACTCCACCGTATTCGTTTTGCCGCTGTCAAAAGGGGTTCCCCGGCCTGGAAATGGCTCCAACCGCTTAATCCTTCGATAGGGGATTGGTATCCTAAGGGAATGAAGGGAAGGCCGAGGATTGAAAAATGAAAAAATATTTCACCCAAAGCCCGAGAGTTACGAGCGGTATTCTTTTTTTGAGTTCTTGGGTAGTTTCTCCGGCCTTATGAAATTTTCGTCATGCCTAGCCCGCTTTAAGGGCCGAGAGTGTAAAAAAACTAGGCCCCATCATGACCACCCGTAAAAGACCTTTTAAACTAAAGGATGCAGTCTTTGAACCCGTCTACTCTCTTAAGGATTTGAGAAAGGGTTTAGAAACCCTAAACACCCTATGGGAAGCCGGCAACCCTCCCGAGGTATTCCGCTTCCACCATCACATGACATGGTTTGCCCTCCACGAAGGAAACCTAGCCCGAAGCGCCAAGGCAATGAATGCCCACAGGAACAACGTTTATTGGTACTTTTGCAAGTTGTTCGGGAAAGGGAAATCAATAGGTTGGAGGTACACCTGGCAAAAAATCAAGGAAAGGCACCCCCAGGAACCTTTCGGCCACAGGTTTTTTCGCTTCTGGAACAAAAGGGGATTCGGACCAAAAATAACATTAATGCAAAGCAAGGCCCTGAACGATCTCTGGAAAACCGGATTCCCTTATAAGATGATTAAAGCCAGCTTCCTTTTATGGGCCCATCGAAAGGGCAAGGGGCGCAAGTGGATCATGGAAGTATTAAAGTTCAGGCACCGGAACCATTACTTGCAATACACAAGGACATTAAAGGCCCCCGGCTCTATTACCTATTACTGGTTTGCGCCCTTCAACCCAACGGCCTTGGATTGGCGTCCGTACAAGAAGCCAGGACGGCCAAAAAAGAATATATCCTTTGATGCGCATCCGGTACCAGTGAGGTAACTCATGAGCGTCACTCACCGCCGGGAATTGGATTGAAAGATAGTTCTTAGACGGTTGGGTCAAAAAAGAGGCGGTTAAAAATAAAATCGTTTGCCCGTTTATTCCCTCTCTTGACCCTGGTTACTTCGGGTAATAGCATTGAATCAAGAAATGAGTGGCGCTGGGCGGTGACTGATGACTCATCATTTTTTTATCTTTTCTTTTTTCCTCTCAATCGGTGCCTTTGTGGCCCTAGGGATCATGGGCTACATCCTCAAATTCGTTTTTGACGCCGGGACGGCGGTTTTTTATATCTTGAACCCGCTTTATGTCCTGACCTTGGGCCCCATCGTCTACGGTATCAAAAAAGTTATCAAATCCCGCTGTCCCAACTGCGGCCAGTTTTTCGCCCTTCACCGGGTCAAGACCGAGGTGACCCAAGAGAGGGAAGTGGTCAGGGCCATCCCCCGAACGGAAAGAGGGGTTCTTTATTCCAACCGGCTTTTTTCGCCCAACCAGGATATTGAGTTCATCCACCCGGTGGATATGCCGTATGTTGAAACTTCCCTCAAGGAAGTCTGGGCTTGTTCCTCCTGCGGGCACGAGAAGAAGATCGAAAGTTCCTTTGAGTACGAGGGAAGCCTGGACGATTAGTTTTCCGTGAATTCCCACCCACCCAAATTTTCATTTCCTTGTATCAACAAATTCAAATTGCGCCACTAAACCGTGGAATATCGGCCCGTATAAATGACGGTTAACGCTGGTAACTGATGATTGTGGATAACCCGTCCGTTTAACGGTGGACCCGTGAATTTAGGGACGAACAACGGTGGATAACTTAGAGGCCGCACAAAAAGCGGCATAACTGCCGGAAAAAATATTTTTGAAATCTTGGAACTTTTCCTAGGGCCGTCCGTCTTAATCCCTTCGGCTTTCAAGAAGCGAAACCTTGGGGCCCAAGAAAAACCGGAACAACACCGCGTCTTCCCATTCCTTTCCAGGTTTTTGACAAATCCCGGAAATATTTTTCAGCGAGCATTGACTAAGAGGGAAAGGCTTTCTATGTTCAAGGAAGTATACAAAGGTATTCTTTCTTGCGGCCTCCCGTCGATGCCATAAAAAGTGAAACGGGAATATTGGGTGAACCATATGAACCAGGAAAAGCCGGTATTAGCCGGAGTCGTATATTTCAAGGTGGGGTCCGTTCTTACGGCATTGGGATTCACCGGCCGTGGGGCGTCCGGGTTGCTTTCGGCCGCCCTCCGGCTGAATTCCCCCACCGTCTTCCTCATTGCCTTCCTGGAGAAAAAAGGAACTCCCTCGAAACAGGGCGCTTCATCTTGCGCCACCCCGCACAAAAAGAAACACACCTTGGTTTTCGTCTTGCGTAAAACCCAATCTGCCTCGCCAAGCGTTATTGGAAAAGCCGATCCGTCCGTGGGAGAAGCCGGCCAGGAAAAGGAACCTAGCTGGATATTGGATGCCTTGGCCCGCAAGGAAGCGTATTTGAACAATTGAATCCCCGTTCCTCAAGCGGAATCCGCCGGGGAATCACGGGTTCAAAGAAAAGGTATAGGAGGTTCGATATGAGGAACGCGTTTGTTTACTTGGTGCTTTTGATGCTCTTTCCGGTTGGAATTGTTGGAATCATGGTGGGGTGCCACTCCAATAGTCCTTCCTCACCCCTAGACACGGCCTTTTCTCCGACGCCCACGCCTATTGCCAGGATCACCGGCTCTGTCCAGGTCGCGGTGGTGGATAAGGGGGCGGGCGTGGCGGGTTTGACGGTTGAGGCAATACCTCCCTCCGGCTCCACGACTTTTTCGGCTCCCACCACAACAACCGGAATTGCGACCTTCAACCCGCCTTATTTGGAAGTTGGAACCTGGACCTTCGTAATTCCGGCCCAGACGCCTTTTCCCTATGCACCCTCCACGGTGACGATGGGGGTTACCCAGTCGTTTGAGGAAGTCCAGTTCACCACGTCGGGGGCGACCCTTCAGTTGACGCCGCCGGTTCCAAGCGGCATCAGCGGCACCAACGGCGGAATCTTCCTTTACGGCCTCTCCTACAACCAGGGAAGCCTGCTGGTTCCCGTGACGCTCAAGCTTTCCCAACTACCCTCGGGTTGGAATACGAGATATGGGCCAACGACTATTGGCTACCTTGAGGACGACACGGCGGCGGTGACGGTAACGGGGAGCGGTTGCGTGGACGAGCCGGCATACTTCTCGGTGACGGCACTGGACTTGGAGCCCACTCCCTACCCAAGAGCGGAAAGTTCCCCTCAGACCATCGCCAAAAACTTCACGAGTACCGTGACCGTCACCTGGAGCCAGCCTAATTTCAACAATTATGACTCTTGCAACCTCGTCAAACAGGCCAACGGAACCTTGACGGTCTCAAGCAGTAATTCCTGCGCCACCGTAAGGGTGTGGATCAACGAACCTTCCACCAACTGCACCTCCGGTTATTTTGACACCCCGAATGGGAACACCAACGCCGAGGGCGGGGTCATCACCTTTTCCCCCGGCAACTACTCTTGCAGCTATTACAGCGACGGGGGATTCCCGGCCTTCCACGCGTCATGCGGTTCCAACGGGGCAACGGGCAGCGCCTCGGTTGGGAACGGGTCCTTCACCGTATTGAACACCAGTTATTGAGAGGATATGAAAATGAAGACGCTCTTTATTTTGTGTTTGATAGTCGCGGTATCCGTCCCAGCCGCCATGGGTAAAACCACACCCACACCGGCTCCAATGGTTATGCCCACGCCAACGGCGGCGTTGACCCCTGAGACGCAGAGTGGAGCAGTCAGCTCGACCGTGGCCCTCGCCTACTCAAACGGCGAAGCCGGTTCCCTGGTGGATTTGTCGGTTGTACGCCCCATCGATGAAAACGACGTGTCGGCGGAAGGCCGCATCCGTTTCGGGAAAAGCCTTTCGTCTTCCGATGGGGTGGAAACGGTTGAAGTGAGGGAGGCGAATATCTCCCTGTCCGAGCCCTGGTTCGAGGCCCGGGCCGGCCGCATGGATTTGTCCGGCATCGTCTCCCCAACGAGCTTTTTCGGGCGGTATCCCTTGATGGGGGAAAGGAGGCTGGACGGGATAAAGGTCTATATCCCGTTCAAGTTCTCCTTCGGCTTGGAGGACGACAAGGGCCTCTCAAGCCCGCCGACTTCCTTGAGCTTCTTTTACTTCCCGACCCTGTTGGCTGAGGATAACGCGGTTTTGGACGGCTCCCAGGGTTTTTTCATGGGCCAGGCCCGGATGAAGCTCGATTTCGGGAAAGACCTCACAACCGTCCTTCTTTTCAATATGGCGGAAAGTACTTCCGACTACTTCACCTACGGATCGTTAAGCGGGAACCCGTCTTATTCCATCTGCGGGAAAGCGGATCTCTCCGGGAATTACGAGCTTTATTTCGAATATGGCGTTGAGGATTCAGCCCGCAGCTTCGACACGAACGCCTTCACCTTTGGGGCAAGAATAGGACACCTCTTTTCCTGGGAGTTCCTGTCACTGGATGAGGTGACGTTTGAGAGCCAGGTTCCCTTGTGTTCCAACTTAAACAACCCCTTTACGGGCGGGAACGGCATCAATCCCTCCCTGGCGGGCTTACCCCAAATGGCCTGGTATGGGAAAGCTCGGATTCGAATCCGTTCCATCTTCATTGATCTGCAAATAACCAATTCGATGAACGACTTCACCTTGGCCCGCTTGAATACTTCGAACACAAATTTCCCCTTACCCCTGCCGGTGGGGAAGGGAAACGAAACTGATGGATTGGAATTGCCGCTTTCCTCAACCAGCTACGTCAATCCCGCTGTTGCCGTCGATATGGGGGTGTCATTTTGAGCAGCAAAGCTGCCTTTATATCATCTTTAGTCCTTTTTGTTCCAGGGCTGGTCCTGGCCACTGATAACCCCTTCGACGTGGTCAGGGACCGGTACCAATGGGCCATCGAGGAATTGGGCCAGTACCACCAGCCGCCAAAGTTTGCGGGGCCAACAAGGAAAAGAACGGCCCAGGTAGCGGTTCCTTTCAAAACCCAGACCCTTGAATTCGGGACGGAGACGGACAAGGCAAAAATCGAAGTCACCCTGACCTCACTCGATGGTGGATTCATCCTCGACTTATCGAGCGACCAAGCCATCCAGGGGTGGATTTTGAGGCGGCAGTCCACACGGCAGGTTTTTGGGAAAGGCGTGGCGTCGGGAGCCCGCAAGCTTCGAATCCGGGTCAACCGGCCCTATTTTCCCGATTTTGGAATCACGGTTTTCGTGACGGAAGACAGCGATCCGGCCTACGTCCGGCTTTTTTGAGGTGCTGACATGGAAAAGAACTTGAACGAAATCAAATTTGAAGTCCTGAAGGTTCTTCACCCTTCCTTCCCGCATTACCTGGATGTCCTTGCCGCCCCTTTGGTTTTCCTTTGCCTCATACCGCTTGGGGTAGACCCCTTGCTGGTTCTCTCGTTGTTTATTCTCTTGGAATCCTTGTTGGCTGTTTTCTCTTGGGCGGCCCTCTCCAACACAATTTACGTCGTCAAGAAGGACTTGGTCGAGCAGAGGGAGGGAATCCTGGTGAGGGAGGTCAGGAGCATCCCGATTGAAAAAATAGTGGATGTCACAGTCGAACAAACCCTTCTCCAGAAGCCCTTTGGAATCGGGAACATCTTCATCAAGACCGCCGGGGCATCCGACAGGCGGGGGCAATTCGAGATGGCCTTCCAGGGAGTGGAAAACCCGTTTGAGGTTGCCCAGTTCATCCTGGCCCTCAAGAAGGGAGGGGCTGAATGAAAGGTATATGGATTTCAATTATCTTCTTGTTTTGCGTACAGCCCCTATCGGCCGATACCTTTTCGGACGACTCCAAGACCAACGATGAGATAAGGCAAAACGTGGTTGGGTTCAGGGATTTTCTCATGAAGGAATTGGTGTTTCCCAAGGAATCGGCAAGGCGTTACGTCCCAACGGGGGTTGTTTCGCGGGGCACGAGGAAACCCTGTCCCTTCACGTCCACCCAATACAACCAGGCGGCGAAGTCCGATTGGGTGAAGAGCCAGGTCATGAGCGGCCTTGCCACCTTGAGCGCCCAACTTTCCCAAACGGTGGGAACGGCTTTCGCGCCCCAGTCTGTCACGGAACTCCAGGGTTATTCCGTCCAGCTTCAGGGGAGTAGCGACCCGGATTTCCAACAGATCGGGGGCCTTTACCAGCAGGAAGCACAGGCCATCCAGACAGGGAACGTTGCCCAGGCCAATACGATTTCAGGGCAGATATCGGCCCTTCCTGGGCCCACCGTCGCCCCTGGATACCAACCAACCAGCCAGGAAAGCGCCTTGGTTTCGGCCTTCAACCAGGTCATTGGGACCGCGATTGCGGCCCTAGGAGGCGTCATCGGGTCCCTGGTGGTGTCCCAGATCCTCTCCTCCCTTGGCATCACGAACCTGGGATCCCTGGTCGGCTTGGGGCAGTCAACGGGTTCCAACATCGCCACAAGCGGCAATGGGGTCCAAGGGTTGAACACTGCGGGGGCAGTTGCCGTTCAAACCGGGGGTTCGGTCGCCATCCAGCAATTGGGGACCGTCAATGTCCAACCCCGAGAGCCCCAGAACTCGGCAAATGCCGGAGGCGCACCGCCGGCCCAATGAGGAATGTGTATTGATGTTTTATTTCGGAGGTTCGATATGAAGAAAGAAATATTTAAGGGGAAGAAAAGGGTGGTTTTGGCGCTTTGGATCTTTTTGGAGGCCGAGGCAGCCTTCGCCCAAGCCGTGGTCAGCATCCCGGAGCTTTCGCCGGTCAAGACGCTGATCCTTTTCGTCCTGGACGCCTACGGGCTCTGGAAATTGTTCGGCTGCATCAAGAACGTTTTCGACCACCTGGCGGATTCCAGCAAGGGGGACACGACGGCCAAGGACAGGGTATGGAACTCGGTCCTGGCTTTCGTGGGGATTCTCATGGTGGGGGTGGTGGTGAACGTCCTCATCCTGAAAGCCGGGGAATTCGGGGCTCGTCCGGTTTCCTCGGTGTTGGCGGGTAATTGACGGTTTATGAAGTGAACGGGGGCATATCCCCCTTAAAGCAGTTTGATATTTGGAAGGTTTCATATGAAGAAGCTTTTATATATAGCGGGTTTGACCCTGATGGTGGCGCCGGGCGCGGGCGCCGTTACGGTCCTCTCGACCGATAGCGGCCCTTCGGAAGGCGCCATCCAGCAGGGGGTATCCCAAGGAATCGTGGAAACCGTCGCCAAGAACGCGGCGGATTGGGTCGCCAACGGAATGGACAGCCTAGGCAATTGGGCCCTTCAAACCCTCTTCGACGTATACGACAAGTACATTGGGACATTCCTCATCAAGATTCCGGATTTGGCCTCGCCTATCACCTACACCGCCATGTCCAAACAACCGGGGATGGCCGGTGAGGCCTCCCTAGCCGTGGCCGAGGTTTTGAACCTGCTCAAGATAACCAGCGGCTTCGGGCTCTATCTTCTCCTTGTTTTTTTCCTGGTGGACGTGGGCCAGCGCTCCTCAGGGTTTTGGGGGAGGCCGGTTGAGCCCTCGATGGTCCTTGTCTTTGTGGGCGCTTTCACCGCCATCTTCGCCTGGCCTTTCATCCATTCCCTTTTGACCAACGGTGTGACAGCTTTGGGGTACTACCTCTACAACCAAAATACCCTCAAAACCAGCGGGGTCCTGGAAGGGTTCGCCGACATCAACTTGGGCGGGCCTTCAGGCTTGAGTGCGGTTCAGGTGAACCAGATCGACTTTCGGGGGAACTTCATCAAAACCCAGGGGATTATCTGGGACTTTTTCTTCCTCGTTTCCCTTTCCCTGGTCATCCTGGGTTTTTACAACTGTTACTCGGCGGTGGCGGCAGGGGACTCCAAAAGCGGCAATTACAAATTCATCCAGGCGGTTTCCGGGATCATCCTGATTTTGAGCGTCCCCACCCTTGTCCACGTCCTTTTGGCGAGAGGGGCCGACACGGTGGGAAGCACCCCGGCCATATCCGGGGAAACACTGGTTCCTTATTCGGTCCAAGGGTTGATGGGTAACAACGGCGTCCAATACCCGCCCCAACAGGCATCATCAGGCCCCAATCTCGCAACGGCAGGCAACCAGCCGCAGGATGAGAGCCGCATCGCCAAGTTTGGAGGGGGCTTACTCAAATGCGGGGCCGCTCTCTGGGGTTTAATCGTCTGTTTTTCTGTCATTTTTGCGAAGTTTTTCCAAGTCTTGAATCTCTGGGTCCTGTTCCTCCTGGGGCCCGCTTTTATCGGTTGCCTGGGGCACCCAGCGACCGCCCCCATTTTCTGGGGGGCTCTCCGGTACTTCGTAAAACAACTCCTATATTCCGTCTTTTGGGCCATCACCCTGGTAGGGCTTTACCTCATTCCCAACATCGATTGGGGGATCGAAACCATCGGGGTGAACAGCCTCTTAACCGCCTGCGCGGTTATCGCGGGGCTCCAGATGATCGCCAATGTCCAGGAGTTCGCCTCCCTTTTCACCACCTTCCAAGGAGGGAACTTACGGGGGGACGGAATCAAGGATTTCGCAAGGGACAACCTGGCCGCGATGGGGGCCATGAACGCGGCTAGGCTCAAGACCGCCGGGGGCATCAAGGCCGCGACGGGTGAAACAGGGCAGGCGGTGGGGACGGCGGCGGGGGCGGCGGTGGGTTCCATCATCCCTTTTGTCGGAACCACAGCCGGAGCCGTGGCCGGGGGGCGATTCGTCAAGGGCCTCAACATGATCGGAAACGTTGGGGGAATCGGAGGCCGCGACCGGGGCGGGGAAGGAACGGACAACCCCGTCTCAGGTTTGGTGCGGAAATTCGCCGGGGACAGCATCTCCAAGGGAATGGACAAGGAATTCACCAGGAGCAAGGGGGATTTCTCCAAGGAGGAAATGGAGAAGCGGCGCTTGATCGGCTCCTACGCCAAACGCCTTCAAAGGGGCGGGCCTCCGCCCACGGTCAGGGGCATGGGCAAGGAAAGGAGGGGCGGCGATGGCAATCCCACTTGAGAAGGAATCCAGGATGTGGGGCTTGTTCTATGCCTCGGACTTCACTCGCTTGATGTTCATCTTCATCGCCGACGCCTTCGGGTTCATATTGCTTTTCAGTGTTTGGGGCCTAGAAGGGAGCCTGGTTCTATTCTTCTCGGCTTTAGTTGTGGCCACCGTTTTTTACGTTTTGAAGAGTTTCTGGCCTGAGAAACATTTCGAGAACATCGTCCGGTTCCACCGGGAACCACGGTATTACAACAGTGGCGGGGAAGAAAGCGAGGTTTGAACATGAAAAACGTCATTCCCGAACTCTTGAGGATTTCATCGGTTGGCCCGGGATTCCTTGTTTTGAGGAACCCCCGCCAGTTCGTGGCCGTATTCAAGGTTGAAGGCGGGCTCAATCCCTGGATGGAAGACCCGGAGGTATTGGGCGAGAAAGTGATGAAATTGAACTCAGCTTTGGGGGACTTGCGGAAAGACGAGCAAGTCCAGTTCCTCACCAAAAGGGTCCCTGCGGATGTTGAGGTGGGAATCGATAAGTTCAAGGGCCATATCCACGAAAACGCGCCGACGATCTTCAAAAACCAGTATCCCCGGTTCCTGGAAAACTCCTTGCGGCTGTTTTACAAGGACCACCGTATTTGCCGCTTTCTTTCGTATGTCCTGTTCACCGTAATTCCTTCAAATCCCGCAAAAGATGAAAAGGGGTCCTTTGGACCCCTTGAGGAGGTATTGAGGAGGGCCAAATCCTGGGCTTCCCAGCTATCACTCTTGGGGATGGAACTGGAAGAGGCTAGTGAGGAGGAGATTTACACCCTCTTATATGAGGAATTCTCGCTTAGGAAATTCCACGGGAATCCGTCCCTTTTCAAACGGGGTATTTCCATGTCGGGTGGGGAATTCGGGTTCCAGACACTCCGGGAAATGCTCTCCACGGTCCCCTGGGATTTCACCAACCCCCATTTTTTCAAGATTGGGGACAAGTTGGCCAAGACCCTCTACGTGACCGAATTCCCGTCTTTCAACGAACAAAGCCTTTTCTTCCAGGAACTTTACGGGGAAACGGATGATTTCAAGGTTTCCTTGTTCGTGAAAGGGGTGGATTTGTTCCGGGCCCAGGGGGTGGTTGAGCGCCAAATCCAGGCCGACCAGGGGGCCCTTTGGAAGCGCAAAAACGTGGTCAATTTCGAGGCCCAGGCCAACCTGGATTACCGCCAGGAAGTGTTGTCCATGGTCTCGGAGAAGAAGACCTCCCTTGCCAAGTTTTCCCTTTACGTGACCTTGTTCGCGGACACAAAAGAATCCCTCCTGACGATTTACGAGAACCTGGCCCGGAAGTTCAAGAACGTCCACCCCTTGTCTGGTTACGCGGAACAAAAGAGGCTTTTCCTTTCCACCACGCCCCAGGCCACCGATTACGCTTCCCACGAGCACCTGCAAGCCACGGCCGTTATCGCCAACGCGATTCCTGTTTTATACGAGCCCATCGCCGAAACGGACGGTGTGCCCATCGGGAAAACCCTTTCCAACCAGATGGTCCATTTGGACTTGTGGGGAAAGGAGGCGGAAAACTGGAACTTCCTGGTGGTGGGAAGTTCGGGTACCGGCAAATCCTTCACCATCAACCAGCTCTTGATCCGAAACAGGCACCTGAACCCCTACGTGATGGTCATCGACAAATCGAAATCGTACAAAACTCTCTGCCTTTTGTCCGGGGGCAAGTACCTCAATTACGACCTGGACAGCCGCCACCACCTGAACATCTTTGATTATCCCTTGGATGAAATAAAGGAATTGGACGGCGAAATCGACCCCGACCAAATCTCCAGCATCATCATGTTCTTGGGGGTCGTGCTTGCCAACGTCAAGGGCAACTCAATCGAGGAAGCGGAGGAACTGGACAAGGCCTTGCTTCAGGAAGCGATAAAGACGACTTACCGGAACGTCATATCCCAAAACCGGGTTCCCCTTCTCTCGGACCTCAAGGAAACATTGATAAGGATGTCGGAAGAGAAAAAGACGCCTGTCCAGTTCCAATATATATGCCGCAAGCAGGCTGAAATCCTGAAGCTCTATACGGGAAAAGGAATCTACGCCAACCTGACTGACCGGGAATCCACCGTTGAGGGGGACGACAATTTCACTGTATTCGATACCTCCGGCATTAGTGACAACGACAAGAAGGCCATTGGCCTAGCCGTTTTCGTCATCTCCAACTACTGCTTGAGAAAAGCCAAGGAAAATATGGGTTTGAACCGTCTCTCCCAACTGGTCCTTGACGAAGCTTGGCATTTGGCCCAATTCCCCACTGGTCTTTCCTTCCTTTTGAGGATCGCGAAAACGGCCCGGCACCTGAGGCTCCAACCCATCTTCGCTACCCAGGAAATCGGGGAATTCAATGGGGTTAAGGGGGTGGAAGCCATCCTCAAGAATACCGCCACTAAGATTCTGTTGAAACTCGTCGGGGACGATGTCCGCCACGCCAAAAACCTCCTTCAACTCAATCCAACCCAGATGGACATGGTTTCGGGCCTCCACCAGGTCAAAGGGGTCTATTCCCAGGCCATGATCCACCAGACCCACCGCCAGGGGATCGTCAACATTTATCCCGATGAACTCTCCTACCACATCGCCACCACCTATGGCCCCGAGGCGGCGGTCAGGGACCGGTATTTGGAGGCCTACGCCAAGGATGAGGACCCTGAAAAAGTCCTATCCGCCATCTGCCAATGGATCGACGACAAGGAAAACAACAAGGTAATGAAAGCCGGCTGATATGACGGGAAATATTCGAGGTGATATATGAATGAGAAAAAGGAAATGAATTTTTTGGATGAGGTGGAGGAAGAACGCAAGGGCAATAAGGCATGGCCGATGATCCTATTGGTTGTGGCCATCACCCTATCCGGGATCCTTTTCACCCTTTGGTGGGGTAAGGCGAGGATTGGCGCTGTTGTAACCCACCCCCAGGAGAACAAGGACTTTCAGGCGGTTGAAACGGCGACCCAAGACACCGGGGTCATCGATTTTGCCGAGAAGTTCTCCATCATGGCCTTCAACCTGAGCTACACGGACATCGACCGCCAGACGGACAAAGTATCCGGCCTCATGGTGGACAACCTCATGTCCCAATATAGCGAGGCGTTCCTGGACCCCAAATGGGTGGAATTCATTAGGCAGTCCAAGGCCTACGTCATCTACCAGAGGATCGACCGCTCCAGTGTCGTCAATTCCGATGGAACCCATTATTGGGTCAAGGTCATCGGGAAAAGCATCTACAACTCCGACAACACCAATCCTCCCTCCCAATTGGAGCTGCCCATGAACCTTTTGGTCGTGGTGAAAGACGACAACGGAACCCTGCAAATATCAAACTTCCAGGAGTTTTGACATGGAAACTCTCAATCCCGAATTGGCCCGCCAAAGCCTCCAGGCCGCGCATCTCTACATGAAGGCCAAATCGTACCGGAAGGCCCTTTCCATTTTTTGACGAGGTGATCCACTCCTACCAGCCCCACAACGTGGAAGCCTATCTGGAAGCCGGGAAGATCTACGCCAAATTAAATAAACCTAATTCCATCCTCAAGGTCATCGAAAGGCTACATAACTTTTCCCACCCGTCATCCGAAAGCCGGGTTCTGCTGGCGAAAGCCTATCTTTTGAAGGCCCAATACGCCGAATGCGAAACCACGCTCAAGGAAATTTTCGAGGCTGTGCGGGATTTCCCCGAAGCGGTGGCCCTGCAAGCGGAACTTTTCACCCTGACCGGCAGGGCCGAGACGGCGGTTGAGATGCTCCAAAGCCTGAATATGAGGTTCCCCAAGGAACCCGAGTACCTGGTTCTTTTGGCTTCGGCTTATTTCTCACTGGGGAAATTCCACTGGACGGTCCACGTTTGTTCCGTTTTGAGGGATGCGGGGATGAAAGACCCGAGGATCAAGGCCTTGCTGGAGAAGGCCCAAAAACTGGAAAAGAGAGCAACCTTGGGGAAATTGAGGAAAACAAAGCCTGGCAAATGGCTCTTGGCCCAAATGTTCCCTTTCATCCTGGATACAGCGGCGGATTGCCAGGACAAAACCACAAAGGAAAACCTCGTCAAGCAAACTGTGATGGATGACCTCACGGGCCTTTTGAACTTCCGCGCGGCGAGAAACCAGATTCCCGCCTATGCCGCCAAGAAGAAAGCCAAGATTTACCTTTGCATGGCCGATATCGACTATTTCAAAAGTTTCAATGATGTGCATTCCAACCACCAAGTGGGGAACGCCGTCTTGAGAACATTAGCCAAGGCGGGCCAGGGGATCTTTTCCAAGGAACGAATTTGGCGGTATGGGGGCGAGGAGGTCATTTGGATCCTGGACGGGGATGAAAAAGAAGCCCTGGAGAAAGCGGGGGAATTCCGCAAATACGTCGAGGAGAAGGTGGTGGCGGAGGCCAATGAGATCATCAAGGCCGAGAACATCCGGCATTTTACGGATGGAACGGGCCACAAAAAGGATGACCTTTACGTGATCCATTACCCCGTCACTATTTCCCAGGCCATTGTGGAGTGGGGGGAGGATGGGGTGAACCTGGAGACTCTTGTCACGGCAGCTGACGACGGCTTGTATGGCGCAAAAGCGACTGGCCGAAACGCGATTGTTTTCCGGGGAATTGTCCATTTTCAGGGGAAAAAGCCTGTCCATTACACCAAGGAACTGCTTGAAGTGCTCCACCAGTACGCGGCCCCAAAAGGGGCCAAAGACTGGTGGGAGTATTCCGCTGGCTTGTCCGAAAAAGCGCGGGAAGAGGTTTTGGAATACGCGAGGAACACCGAAAAGGGGGTGAAACCACAAGGAATGTAACGCTGTTTATTTAGCTGAATTTATTTCAAGGAGGAAAGTCATGTTTCGAATCATTATCAAAAGGATGTACCCCTATGAGGGAGAAGGCAACGTGAAGGCCTTTTTCGACGTCAAGGTGACCTTGGGGAAAAGGGTTTTCGGGTTCAACGATATGAGGCTCGTGAGGAACAAGGAAACCGGCGAGTTATTCAGCGCCAATCCCAGCAAGCCGGGAACGGAGGAAGGGGCCTACTTCGATTATTCCTACACCGACTCCCAAACCAAGAAGGAAATCCAGAAGGCGGCAATCGCTTCCTTCAACAAGAAGATGAAGCTCATGGAAGCGGAGGTGCAGACCGGTTCATAAGGACGGTCGGTTTCAAGATATGTAGGTCAATTTCGTTGGCGGCTTTTAGGAATTGTCGAAAGCCGCCAACCTGATTTTTATAACCAGCTCAATATTTTAGGAGGCGATATGCGTAACTTTTCTGTTTTTACTATTGGATTATTTGTGGCGGTGTTCAGTTTGGGGGTATTAAGGGGGTGGGCTCAAACCGACACCCAACCAACCTCAATTTACGAACCCACAATCCTTGAAAAAAAAGACGCCATTGGGGTTATCCGGAAACAAATTACGGAGGGCTTGGAAGAGGGGAAAAAGAAGGGTGTGGACCAGGACGAGAACCTGGCCGCCAAAAGGATGTCGGCCAATGAAATCTACTTCCGATTGGAAGGATTCGAAAAGAAGTTGAGGAAAGCCTACGGAGGCCGGGTACCGGATAGTCTGTTTGACGAGGCCAAGGATGAATTTTTCCAAAAGGATTTCAACCGAGTTAGCGATGAGGTGTTCAAAGGCAAACTCAACAAGGATGCTGTAGAGACTTACGCCGGAGCCCTCAAATTAGCCAATTGGCGGGCTAATTTCGCGGATGAAAACAAGAATACCCCTTTCATGGTCCACCTGACGGATGAGGAACTGAAGGACCCCAAGGGAGTTCTGGACGGTGCCAATTCCGGCATGGCCGATAAAGTGCGTCATTCCGTGATGGACGATATTCAAAAAGATTGGGAGGCAAGCAAGGGAAAGGACCTTGGGCCTAACCCGGTTAAAACCCCTGGGGATCAGGACGATGCTTATGTGACCCACGTCAAGAAACTCTGCCAAGGATGGATCAACCAATGGGGGTCAGGGGATGACAAGAACGACTATCACATGGGCGAATTCAAGAAGGCCTGCCTGAAGGCGGATTACGACATATTGACCAAGGACCGTCTGGAGTTCCAAAGGAAAACCGGCCAGCCCATTGCCCAGGCTTATGTTGAGGGGCCCCTTTCCACCTATGTCTTGGCTTATTTGAACTGCTCAATGGAGAAATCCCTGACCAACTTCAACGTGGATCTCAATAAGGTCTTGGACGGGATGTTGAATAGCATGGCCAACGATATTGCCCATGATGGGATTCACAGGCTTATTGGATTCTGATTGGCCCTTGTGGCTGGAGGTTTTTATGAAAAACCGCAGGAATTCTCCGGGCCGCCGGAGCAAAGACCGGGATTACCTCATGACTGATAGAGATGTAGCCCAATTGGCGAAAGTCTCCCCAAATACGGTCAGGTATTGGCGGCAGGCCGGCGTTCTCCCCTTTGTGAAAGTGGGGAGACACCCCCGTGTTTGGCATTCTTTATTCCTGAAGGTTTTTCAAAATCCTTCAATTGATTCGAAGAGATGAGGAGGACCCCATGGAAGAACGTAGAAAAGGTGGGGACCGCAGGAGGGACTCGGAAGAAAGAATGCTGACCTATGGGGAAGCGGCGGGGTATGCCGGTGTTTCCCGTCGTACCATCATCCGGTGGGTCAAATCCGGGAAGTTGAAAGCGCGTTATCTTTTTGGGAAGAATCCACGGATCAGTTTCGGGTCCCTTAAATGGTCGATCCAACGGATGCCGGCTGTTCCAAGTTCCCAACATTCCATCGATTTGATATTATCAGGGGGTCAGGAGGCTGGGGCGAAGGGAGGCAGAAATGCCAATCAACGTCCAGCTTAAAACAAGAATTGGCCGCGATAAACAACCGCGGCCCCACTGGTATTTCTACTGGTTGGATCCGGAAGGCAGGGCTCGCTTCAAATCGACCCGCTTTCCGGTCGTTGACTACCCGGATTTGTCCGCCAAGAAAGCTGCCGTGCTTGAGCGGGCGCGGGCCGAGTTACAAACCCGGCTCAATGACGGGTTTGACCCAACCAGGGTCCCAGTCGGAAACATGAAGTTTTCGGAGGTCGTTGAACAATATCTTGACGATCCCGTGTTGAATATCCGGGAGAAACCTTCTTTCCCCAGGAATATCAAGCCGAAGCTTGATCTCCTGAAGGCGGAGTTCGGGAATTTGGAAATCCGCCGGATGTCGGTGAAAAGGGTCTCGGAATGGTTCAATGCCAGGCGGAAGCTGTTGCGGGACGAGAGGGACCGCGAGGTTTGTACGAACGCGTGGAACCTTTTGGAATACAAGGGCTATTTGGATCGGTTGTTCCGTTGGGCGATTCGAAAAAAGATCGGCCGGGAAAACCCCGTCCGTGAAATCCTTGATTCAAACCCGAAATTTTTTCCGACCCCTCCAAAGCGCCCCGTGATAACGGTAAGGGATGAGGAAATAACCGCGATGCTGGACGCGATGGACAAACTGGAAGAACAGCAAAACCAACACGGAGCCCGTCCGGATAGGATACCGGTGGCATTGTTCCGGGATGTGTTCTTGTTCCGCTTGTACCAGGGGACGAGGGTCCAGGAAGCCCTTGATATCCAAATCAGCGATTTTTCCAGGAAGGAAGTTAAGGATCGGGATAACCGGTACGTGGGATACAGGTACTTTGTCTTCATTAAACCTGGAAAGACGGGGGAAGGAAGGACTATCCCCCTTCTGAAGATGGTTGAGGATATTGTCAGACGGAATGTTACGGGTAAAGGGCCCGGGGATTTTTTGTTTACCGTCGACGGGAAGCGTTTAAAAACTTGCAATATGAGGCGATTATTTGGTAAAACTATCGCCCTGACTTCCCAGACAATGCCGAATTTGAAGGAAAAAGGCCTCCGCTTTTACGATCTCCGCCACCTTTGCTTGACCAGATTGGCCCTACAAAGGGTGGGGGATAGGATACTTGGCCGCTTTGCCGGCCACCGGGACAGGCGCTCCACAGATTATTATGTGGGTTTGGTGGAGAACGACCTGGTGGAAGCGGTGGAGCTGGTGGAGAAGTCCTACGGAAAGACCGAAAATGAGTTTGCCACAGCTTTGCCACAGGTCTTGGCGAACTAAAAAAGCGCAGAAAAGCCTGAAATGCGGGAATAACTCAGTGGTAGAGTGCAACCTTGCCAAGGTTGAAGTCGCGGGTTCGAATCCCGTTTCCCGCTCCATTTGTTCCTCCGGCGGGAGGCTGAAAATACGCATTGGCTGTCCGACATGCCCAGGTTTAGCCTGGGCTTGTTGCTTTTAGGCCCTTATTTCGTGGGGACGGGGCGGCATACCCAAGTGGTTAAGGGAGCGGTCTGCAAAACCGCGATTCGGCGGTTCAAATCCGCCTGCCGCCTCCACTTTTTTAAATACGGGTTTAAGTTCACGATCTTCCCTTAAACTCAAGGCACTAACTCTGAAAAACGCATCCTTCTCATGGACTTTTCATGGCTTCCATTTCTTGGACCACCGACGACTTAAACCAAATGAAGGCGCTGGGGGTTGATCCGGCCGAAGCCTCCCGGCAAATAGAGCTTTTCCGGAATCCTCCTCCCTTTGCCGAGTTGGTCCGGCCCGCCACGCTAGGCGACGGTATCCGGCGGTTGAATCCCGCCCGTCAAAAGCAATCCCTTAAAAAGTATAGAAAAGCCGCGCTACAGGGGCGGTTCAGCAAATTCGTCCCCGCATCGGGGGCCGCCAGCCGCATGTTCCACTTGTTGATGAAGTTTTTCCAACGGGAACCCTTTTCGGCCGAAGATTTGAAAAGGGAAGTGCTGGCAGGTGAGGAAGAAAGCAGGCAATTCCTGGGGTTCATGGATGCCCTTTCCCGGTTCGCCTTCTTCAACGAATTGGGCCGGGTCCTTTCCAAGCACGACCAGAATTTGGAGACTCTTCGCCGGGAGGGCCGGTTCCAGGATATCCTCCGCATCCTTCTCCTACCCGAGGGACTTAATTACGCACAAAAGCCCAAAGGGCTGGTCCAGTTCCACGGCTACCCCTCCGGGGAAAGGACTCCCTTGGAGGAACAACTTGTGGAAGGAGTCCAATATGTGAAAGACCGCTCAAAGCGGTGCCGTATCCACTTCACGGTCTCTGAGGAGCATGAGGAGGCTTGCCGCGGCCATTTCATGACAGTGAGGGAGAATTACGAGAAAAAATACAAGGTAGAATTTGACCTGGATTTTTCCGTCCAAGGCTCGGGTACTAACACCCTGGCGGTGGATAAGGGAAATCAGCCCTTCCGCGACGAGAGAGGGAAACTGGTGTTCCGTCCCGCGGGCCATGGCGCCCTTTTGGAAAACCTCAACCGGCTCAAGGCCGACCTGGTCTATATCAAAAACATCGACAACGTAACCCTGGAGCACCGATTGGAAACGACGGTCCACTGGAAAAAGGCCTTGGGGGGGTACTTGGTCAAGGTCCAGGAAGGAATCTTCAAGACACTGAAAAGACTCCATGCCAAAAAGGTTCCTCCCCGGACCCTCCGACAGGCCATCCTATTCGCCCAAGGGGAACTGGGTCTGGATTTGGGAGAGGATTTTAAAAACCTTCCGGAGAAAGTCCAAGTCCGCCGCCTGAAGGAGCTTTTAAACCGTCCTTTGCGGGTTTGCGGCGCCGTACCGGCCCAGGGGGAACCTGGTGGCGGGCCTTACTGGTTGAGGGATTCGGGGGGGGGAATTTCGCTTCAGATCGTGGAAAAACCCCAAATCGACCTGGAGCGCAAGGACCAAAGGGAAATCTTCGAAAGATCCACCCATTTCAATCCCGTGGACTTGGTTTGCGGGGTCCGGGATTGGAAGGGAAAACCCTTCAATTTGAAGAAATACACCGACCCCAGCGCCATCTTTATCAGCACAAAGTCACTGGGTGGACGGGAACTGAAGGCCCTTGAGTTGCCGGGCCTTTGGAATGGGGCCATGGCCCATTGGATCACCCTGTTTGTGGAGGTCCCCTTGGAAACCTTCAACCCCGTCAAGAGCGTATTCGATCTTTTAAAACCGGCCCACCAGTAATCTGGCCGTCTCCAGGTCCGTTTCGTTATAATTAAACGCCGCCATTTCAGCCGACAGGTACTCTATGCAAACCATCATCGTGACGGGCGGGGCGGGGTTCATCGGCTCCAACTTCGTTTATTACCTTCTTTCCCATGCACCCGCTTACCGTATTGTTGTCTTCGACAAACTGACCTATGCGGGAAACAAACTCAACCTTCAAAAAGCCCTTAAAAGCGGGAAGCTTTTTTTTGTAAAGGGGGATGTGGCCCTTCCGAGCCAAGTCCGGGCCCTTTACCGGCGATTCCAGCCGCGGTTGATTTTTAATTTCGCCGCCGAAAGCCACGTCGACCGGTCTATCGAGGACCCCGACGCTTTTGTCCGCACCAATGTCGAGGGAACTTTCCAGCTCTTGGAGGCGGCCCGGTTTTATTGGGCGGGGCTTCAAGGACCGGCCCGAAGGAGGTTCCGGTTTTTACACGTTTCCACCGACGAGGTCTACGGAAGCCTGGGACCGAAGGGGTTTTTCTCGGAAAACACCCCATATGCCCCCAATTCGCCTTACGCCGCAACAAAGGCGGGAGCCGACCACTTGGTAAGGGCATACCACGAAACCTATGGGCTGCCGGCCGTGTTGACTAACTGCTCGAATAATTATGGGCCCTTCCAATTCCCTGAAAAGCTGATTCCCTTAATGATCTTGAACGCACTGGAGGGTAAGCCTTTGCCGGTTTACGGTGATGGTAAAAACGTCCGGGACTGGCTTTACGTGGAAGACCATTGCGAGGCTCTTTGGCGGGTTATGAGCCACGGGCGGCCGGGGGAAAAGTACAACGTTGGGGGGAACAGTGAAAAAACAAACCTGGAGGTCGTGCAAACCCTCTGCCGGCAATTACAGAAGATTTTTCCTGCGTCCGGCAACCCGGCACTTTTGAAAAAAGGGCTATCGGACTATAGTAATCTCGTGTCGTTTGTGAAGGACCGTCCGGGGCATGACAGGCGGTATGCTATCGATGCCACCAAGATACGCCTGGAATTGGGGTGGAAACCGCGCCATTCCTTTGAGACGGGTATGGAAGCGACCGTGCGGTGGTACTTGGGCCACTTGGATTGGTGCCGGAAGGTCCAAGAAGGAAATTATCGGCGGCAAAGACTGGGACTATTGGCCTAACGATAGGTATTTGAAAAGCCACGGTTTTTAAACCTACGCCGTGGGAAAGGTAAAAATGAAGGGCATTCTTTTGGCCGGGGGCACGGGCACGCGCCTTTATCCGATAACGAAGGCGGTCAGTAAACAGCTCCTCCCGGTCTACAACAAACCCATGATTTATTATCCCCTTTCGGTTTTGATGCTCGCGGGGATCCGTGAAATTCTTGTGATTTCAACGCCCCACGACTTGCCCCATTTCCGGAAACTCCTGGGGGACGGGCGTTCCCTGGGACTTCGGCTTCAATATGCGGCGCAAAAGCGCCCCGGAGGGATCGCCCAGGCTTTCCGCATCGGGAAAAAGTTCATCGGCAAGGACCCAGTGGCCCTTGTGCTCGGCGATAACATTTTCTACGGCTATGGTTTGACGGGACAGCTCCAACAAGCCGCGCGGCAGAAGTCGGGCGCCACCATCTTCGCCTATTGGGTCAGGGACCCCGAACGCTATGGGGTAGTAGAGTTTGACCGTAATGGGAAAGCCTTGGACATCCGGGAAAAACCCATCAAACCAAAATCACCCTTTGCCGTCACGGGTCTTTACTTTTACGACAACCAAGTAGTTTCCATCGCCGCTTCCTTGAAGCCATCGGCCCGGGGGGAGTTGGAGATCACGGACGTGAACCGGGCTTACCTGAGGCTTGGGCATTTGAAAGTTGAAAAACTGGGCCGGGGTGTGGCGTGGCTGGACACGGGGACTCCCGAATCCTTGATGCAAGCTTCCCAATTCATCCAAACCATCGAGGACCGGCAAGGATTGAAAGTGGCTTGCGTGGAAGAAATCGCCTATAAACAGGGTTTTATCACCCGGGGGGAACTCGAAGCGCTGATCCGCAAGATCAGTCCCAGCGGCTACGCCCAGTATCTCGAAACCATCTTGAAACAGGACGATTGATGCGTTTCACACCGACCCAAATCAAGGATGTCATTTTAGTTCAACCGGATGTTTATAGGGACAAACGCGGTTTTTTTCTAGAGTCCTATGATTCCCAAAAATACGAGGAAGCGGGCATAAAAGTTCGTTTTGTCCAAGACAACCATTCCCATTCCATGAAGGGAACTTTGCGGGGCCTGCATGCCCAGCTTCGAAAGCCCCAAGGCAAACTCATCCGGGTGGTCCAAGGTGAGATTTTCGATGTGGCCGTGGATGCCCGGCCCGATTCACCGACTTTCGGTCAGTGGGTGGGAGAGCTGTTGTCCCACGAGAATTTCCTCCAGCTTTTCGTGCCTCCTCGTTTTTTTCATGGGTTTTGCGTAATCAGCCCTTCAGCTGAAGTGGAATATAAGTGCACGGATCATTACGACGCCTCGGACGAGATCGGAGTCCGTTGGGATGATCCGGACTTGAAAATCCAATGGCCTGTCTCCAATCCCACTTTGTCGGAAAAAGACAAAAATCTTCCCTTTTTTAAGGACATCAAGGAATCTCTGGAGCTTTACCGGATGGAACGACTTGAGGGGCATCACGGAGGAGACATAAATGGCGGATGAGGTTTTTTCCAAATACGCAAAGTTCCTTTTTCGGCATCATCCATGGCATGGAATGGACCTTGGGAAGAATGCCCCCACGGTTGTTAACGCCTATGTTGAGATTACTCCCACGGACACGGTCAAATATGAGGTGGACAAGGCGACAGGCTTCCTGAAACTGGACCGTCCGCAGGCTTTTTCCAGCCAATGCCCTTCTCTTTATGGCTTCATTCCACGGACCTATTGCGGGCCCAAAGTGGCCGAATTCTTCGCCAAAAAAATGAAATTGGACCGCATCAGCGGCGATTTGGATCCCCTGGACATCTGTATTTTGTCCGAAAGGCCCATTTTCAAAAGCGACATCATGGTGGAGGCCAAGCCCATTGGCGGCTTGCGAATGATCGACAATGGCGAAGCGGATGACAAAATCATCGCAGTGTTACGGGGGGACTTGGTCTATGGGAATATGACCGACATCAATGACTGTCCCCACAACCTCATTGACCGCTTGCGCCATTATTTTTTGACCTACAAGGATTTTCCCTCCGTGAGCCTGGGCAGGACGGAAATCACCCACACCTACGGCCGGGACGAGGCTTTCGAGGTGATCCGCTTAAGCCAGGCGGATTACAACGACAAGTTCCTGGACATTTCGGAAGGGATCAAGGGCATCCTGGCACAATAAGGCCTCAAAACTGTTGAAACATGCCGGTGAAAGCCTTATAAGAATAGTCCCTTTTCGGGAAGATGTTTGAAAAGCCGTTTTTAGGTACGTGGGCGTATAGCTCAGCTGGTTAGAGTACTTCCTTGACATGGAAGGGGTCACTGGTTCGAGTCCAGTTACGCCCACCATACTTCGCTTCCTTCAACAGTCAATCTGTTGCGAAGTATGCCCTCCGGAGCTTCAGCGTAGGGGGGGCTAGGCCTGAATATTGCGGCATCGTATGGCAGGTCATCTTTTATCCTCGATAGGCGAATCCCATGTCCGAAAAATACGAACCAAAACATAAAATGGACGAATCGCTTTTCCGGATGCGGCATTCCCTGGCCCATATCCTAGCGGAGGCGGTTCTCCAAGTGCGCCCCAAGGCCCAATTGGGATTCGGCCCCCCCATCCGCACGGGTTTTTACTACGATTTCAAGCTCGACGAACCTCTGACCGAGACCGACCTGCCTGACATCGAAAAACGCATGCGCAAGATTATCCAGGAAAAGCAGGAATTCAAAAGGGAAGACCTTCCCAAGGAACAGGCCCTCAAGAAATTGGAAGGTATGGGCCAGGAATTGAAAGTGGAATACGCCCAGGAACTTTTAAATGCCGGTGAATCGTTGAGCTTCTACAGCAGTGGGCCCTTCGTGGACATGTGCGAGGGACCCCATGTTCCCGACACTTCAAAAATTCCGGTCATGTCCTTCAAACTGGATTCGGTTGCCGGGAGCTATTGGCGGGGCGATTCCAAACGCCCCATGCTGACCCGCATTTACGGCTTGGCTTTTCCCTCGGAAAATGAACTCAAGGAATTTATCAAAAACCGGGAACTGGCGCTGAAGCGCGACCACCGAAAACTAGGCCAGGAACTGGAACTCTTCACCATTGATGAACATGTGGGGAAAGGCCTCCCCTTATGGCTTCCCAACGGAACGGTTATCCGCGAAGAACTGGAAAAATTGGCCAAGGAGTTGGAATTCAAGGACGGCTATGTCCGGGTCGCAACGCCCAATATCGCCAACGGGGAGCTTTATAAACTTTCCGGCCATCTCCAGCTTTACAAGGACATCATGTTTCCGCCAATGCGCACTGTGGAAAAGGACGCGGATTCCCCCGCGGAAGAGTTTTATTTGAAACCCATGAACTGTCCCCACCACCACATGATTTACCTGAACCGGCCGCGCAGCTACAGGGAATTGCCATTGAGGTTGGCCGAATACGGCACTTGTTACCGTTTCGAGAAATCGGGGCAATTGGCGGGACTTTTGCGGGTGCGGTCCCTCGCCATGAATGACGCCCACATTTATTGCACCGTGGATCAAGTCAAGGAAGAGATCAAGAAGATCGTCGCCATGCAGGAGTTTTATTATAAGAAATTCCGCATGGAAAGGTTTGGGTCCGCCTGTCCCTGCATGACCAGGACAAGGAAAAATTCGTTGATAATGAAGAACTATGGGTCAAAACGGAGAACACCTTACGTGAGGTGTTGAAAGAATTGAAGGTGGATTATGAAGAGGCCACCGGCGAAGCCGCCTTTTACGGGCCCAAATTGGACTACCAAACGGAAAACGTGATTGGAAGGGAAGAGACGCTTTCGACGATCCAGCTGGATTTTACCGCGCCGGAACGGTTTAAATTAGAGTTCACCGCGGCCGATGGATCCAAGCAAAGGCCCTTGGTAATCCATCGCGCCCCCCTGGGGACCCATGAACGGTTTATTTCGTTCCTGATTGAAAGGTTTGGGGGAGCTTTTCCAACATGGCTTTCGCCTGTCCAGGTGAGAATTGTCCCCGTGGCGGAGGAATTTTTGCCCTATGCCGAGAAACTTTCCGCCGAGTTGCGGGATCAAATGATCCGCTCCGAAGTGGACCCGACCAATGATTCCTTCGGTAAAAAGGTCCGGAACGCCGTCACCAAGAAGATCCCCAATATTTGGATCGTCGGGGCCAATGAGGTGAAGGACCAGACGGTCACCTGGCGCCGCTATGCCGTTGAAAAACAAGTCCAAGTTCCGTCCGAAAAAGCCAAAGGGATACTTGCCCAAATGATTCAGTTGCGAACCATGGATAATTTCGAAGATGTGGAATTGCCGCTTTAACCAACCCTTCAAAGGGCTTTACAAAAAAAGTCCCAACCGCTAATATTCTCCCCTCTACACAGTTCTTCCTTGGCAGGTGGGGCCTTTGGCCCCGAATGGAGACTGTGTCACCCTCATTTACCCTGTTCGGGCTTTGCCCGAAATGACAAGGAAAATGAGGGTAAGCAGGGGCCTCCGTCCCTCACCCGCAGCCCTTTTAGGTGCAAACGGGTTTTGATGGTATCCACAATTTTTGTTTTGGATATTTTCATTTAAAGGACGGACCTTGCTTTGCGAGGTCCGTTTTTTTGTTTTAACCCTAATTACAGGAGGTAACCCACATTTCTTCGTCAAAGGAATTAAGGATCAATCATCAAATTCGTGCCCGGCAGGTCCGCCTGGTTGGTGACGCCGGTGAACAACTCGGAATCGTTGATTTAAGCAAGGCTCTCACAATCGCCCGTGAAAGGAACCTCGACCTGGTGGAAGTGGCCCCAGAAGGGGTTCCGCCGGTTTGCCGTATCTTGAATTACGGCAAATTCAGGTACGCCCAACGGAAAAAAGAAAAGGAAGCGTCCAAGAAGCAACGGATCATCAGGGTCAAAGAACTCAAAATCCGCCCGAAGATCGACGAACACGACTACCAGACCAAGCTCCACATGGCCTGGAAGTTTTTCGACCATGGGGACAAGGTAAAAGTGAGCTTGCTGTTCCGCGGAAGGGAAATGAGCCACAAGGAATTGGGGCGCCAGCTGATGGA
Source organism: uncultured Pseudomonadota bacterium (assembly GCA_963770835.1). Lineage (GTDB taxonomy): Bacteria > Oederibacteriota > Muellerivitia > Muellerivitales > Muellerivitaceae > JAJPJW01. The sequence goes on along the minus strand of CAVYRH010000002.1, from coordinate 162,161 downwards.
CCGGGTGATTTTGGATTTGGGCGAAATCGCCGATTTGGAAGCCCCGCCGAAGGATGAAGGGATGCAGATCGTGGCAGTTTTCACCGCCAAGGCCGAAGCCCCAAAGGCTCCGTCGAAAGAAGCAGCTAACAGAAAAGGAAGAGGAAAATGGCTAAAGGTTCTAAGACAAGAAACAGCATGCTGAAAAGGTTCAAAGTGACGGGTACCGGGAAACTGATGGTGAAAAAAACATCCGGGCGGAGCCATCTATTGGCCCACAAGTCGTCCAAGCGTAAGCGGCAATTGAAGCGGCAGCCCGTCTTGGGCCCACTGCCACCCGCAGTATGAAAAAAATGATGATGATTTAAGGGGAGAGAGACCATGGCAAGAATCAAACGCGCCGTCGCGAAAAGAAAAAGAAAAAAGAAATTTTTCAAGCTCACCAAAGGGTATTTCGGGGCCAAGAGCCGCCAATACCGCACGGTACGGGAAGCAACCAAAAGGTCCGGGAATTACGCTTTCCGCGACCGCAAGGCCCGCAAAAGGGATTTCCGCCGCCTTTGGATCACCCGCATCAACGCGGCCACCCGCGAGCACGGGATGTCGTACAGCCAGTTCATCCGGGGGCTGAAACTGGCCTCGGTGGACCTGGACCGCAAGGTCCTGGCCGATTTGGCCATTACCGATCCCAAGGCTTTCCGCCAGTTGGTGGAAGAAGCAAAAAAAGCCAAGGTTTCTTAAGCTAGTCAATAGATTCAGCAAAAAAGCACCCTTCATCGCTGCGAATGTGAGGGGTGCTTTTTTGTTTTCAGAAGTTGTTTATTTGAGGTCATAATTATCCAGGGTGTTGAATCACCGTGGGCATAAAAATGAGAATGACATGACACAGTTAACCAAAATCGAAAGCGTGCAGAACTCCATGGTCAAGCACGCCTATTCCTTGAAAATCCCCAAGAAATCCAAGGATTTGGAGGATTTTCTCTGCGAGGGGTTTCATTTAGTAAAGGAGGCTTTGAAAAGCGGTTTGAAGTGCCGGTTCATCTTCGCAACAAAAGAAGCTTGGAATCACCTGGAAGGGAAGGAAATCCTGGCCTCCGCCCACCGTGAAAAGGTCCGCTGTTTTGAAGTAACCTCCAAGATCATTTCCTACGTTTCCGACACGGTCACGCCCCAAGGCATCCTGGCGGTGGTCGGGAAAATGGCGGCACAGTGGCCCATGGAACCTTTCTCCCGAATTTTGGCCGTTTATCAAGTGCAGGACGCCGGCAACATGGGCACGCTTTTCCGGTCCGCTGAGGCTTTTGGGATCCAGTCGGTGTTTTTAACTGGGGGGTGCTGTGATCCTTTCAACCCGAAAGTCGTCCGGGCTTCCATGGGTTCCTTGTTCCGCATACCATTTATCCAAAATGAGAAATGGGAAGACTGCCAGGATTGGCTTGGCGAAAAAAGCTTCCACTCTTACGCCCTGGCGGCCCAAGCCGCGCGGCCATTGCAGGAAGTGCAGTTTTCAACACCCATGGCATTTTGGGTGGGGTCGGAAGGCGCAGGGTTACCGGAAGAACTATTGAAAGTTTGCGAGCCCATCCGTATCCCCATGGCCGGGCAAGTGGAGTCCCTCAATGTGGGAGTTGCGACAAGTATCGCCATGTTTTGGGCGCATTTTCAGGCCCCCCTTTCTTGACGCTGTGGTGGGGCGGTGATAGACTTCAAAAATCAAGTAAAAAGCTGAAGAATTGAACATGAAAATCATTCCAACCGAATTCGAACTGACGGTCGATAAGAGCGCCGAAACCTTGTGGGAGGATTTTGAAAGAACGGGTTCGGTCAAAGCTTATCTACGCTACCTTCAAAAAGTCCAAAAGTCCGAAGAATTAGAACCATCCGGCCTGCCCTTCCTTTCCTAATCCAGCGTTTTCTTAGTGAAATTTCCGCCTGAAATCTAAATAATACACCCTCGCGCGTCCGTAACATATTTGCCATTGGGGAATCATTTGATTGAACGTCTTGAACTTCTCTTAAAAGAAGCCGAACAAGCCATCCAAAACGCTGGGGATTCCAAAGCCTTAGAGGAAACCCGGGTCAAATACCTCGGTAAAAACGGCCTCGTGACCGACATCCTCAAGGGTTTGAACCAAGTCGCGCCGGAAATGAGGCCGCAGGTCGGCAAAGCCTCTAATGACGTTAAAAACCGCATCGCCGAACTTCTTGAGAACAAAAAAGAGGAGTTTGAAAGTAAGGGCGGGTCCGAACTACCCCAGGGATGGGACCCCACCCTGCCGGGACGGCAAACCCCCATGGGGAAAATGCATCCCCTCACCCGGGTCCAGCATGAAATTTGCGACATCTTCAAGAGTTTCGGGTTTGACCAGGTGGAAGGCCCGGACGTTGAAACGGACTATTACAATTTCCGGGGGCTCAATTTCCCCTTGGACCACCCTGCCCGGGACGCCCATGACACTTTTTACCTGTCGGATGAGCTTCTGTTGAGAACCCATACCACCACCCTCCAAGTTCATGTGATGGAGAATCACCCCCCACCCTTAAAGATCGTGGCGCCCGGAAAGGTCTACCGCAATGAGGCCGTGGACGCCACCCACCACCACATTTTCCACCAAGTCGACGGTTTTTTAGTGGCGGAAGGGGTCCATTTCGGGCATTTGAAGGGGATCCTGGACAATTGGGTCAAGAAGTTCTTCGGCTCCAAGGTAGAGACACGGTTTAGGCCCAGTTTCTTCCCCTTCACCGAACCCAGCGCCGAAGTGGATATTTCCTGTGTCTTTTGCCAAGGTAAGGGCTGCCGGATCTGCAAGCAATCGGGCTGGGTGGAAATCATGGGCTGTGGGATGATCCACCCCGCAGTTTTGGAGAACTGTAAGGTAGACCCCGAAAAGTGGTCCGGGTTCGCCTTCGGCATGGGCGTGGAACGGGTGGCCATGTTCAAGTATGATATCGACGATATTCGCCTGTTTTACCAGAATGATTTGAGGTTTTTAAGGCAATTTTAACGGAGGTTCCGCGTGGCCGTTATCAACGATGAACAACCATCCTTTTTCCAGAAGAAAGGGTTCAGAACCGCCATGCTCATTGTGGCGACTTTTGCCATCGCTATTGGAATGGCCTACCTGGAGGTCATCCGAAGGGCCTATAACGCCTACGAACGGGGAGAGGCCCATTTCCAGGATAAGAAATATAAGGAAGCAATGTGGGATTACCAGGAGGTCCAGGAGTTTTATACTCCGCCCCATACCCACTGGGTGAATTTGGCCGCGGAAAAGGAATTCATCTGCCGGGCCTATCTAGGCGATTGGGTCCCGCCTGAAGGTCCCTTGGACGCGGACGTGCGACAGACCCGCGCGGCGGAATACGGGAAATACCAGGCCGAGGTTGCCCAGATCACCCCGGTCGGAGATACCACCTACCAGCCGGCCCCCTTGACGGCCACCGAACAAGGAATGTTGAAAAAGAGTAAAAAGTAAGTCAGGCCTTTACTTTCTCCGAATATCCCGGCCACTGATAACCCACCGCGTTTAAGTCCGCAATAAAGGAAGGCGCGAAGGGGCGGCGCCCCAGCCCCTTTCCTTCCTCATAAGTGAAAATATCCTGAGTGATGATGACGTCCCCTTCCATACCCTGGATTTCAGATACCTGAGTCACGGACCGCTTCCCGTCGGGAAGGCGGCTTTGCTGGACGACCAGGTGCACGGCCCTCGCAATCTGTTCCCGAATCGCCTTTAGGGGAAGGTCCAAACCCGTGAATAGGCACATGGTTTCCAGCCTGGAAAGCACGTCTCGTGGCGAATTGGCATGGGCGGTCGTGAGGGAACCGTCATGGCCCGTGTTCATGGCTTGCAGCATATCGAGCGCTTCTCCTCCACGGCATTCTCCCACCACGATGCGGTCGGGACGCATCCGAAGGGCGTTGATAACCAAATCGCGGATGGCGACCTGCCCTTTGCCTTCGAGGTTGGCTGGACGGCTTTCCAGGCGGACGACATGGTCTTGGGACAACTGTAATTCAGCCGAATCCTCAATGGTGACGATTCGTTCATGGGATGGAATAAAGTTCGAGAGAATATTCAGGAGGGTGGTTTTCCCGGACCCGGTGCCCCCTGAAACAACAATGTTTTTCTTGGCTCGCACGCAAGCACCCAAGAAATCGGCCGCCTCCCGAGTCAAGGATCCGAATTGGACAAGGTCGTCAACCCCCAGTTTCCGCTTCGAAAACTTGCGGATTGTCAAAATCGGTCCATTCAGGCTCAACGGGGGAATGACGGCGTTTACGCGGGACCCGTCCAAGAGCCGCCCATCCACATATGGCTGGCTTTCATCGATGCGGCGGCCAATGGGCGCCAATATTCTCTCGATGACGGTGCGCAATTGAAGGTCATTGAGGAACCGGACGTCGGTTTTTTCCAATCGCCCCCGTTTTTCCACGTAAATCCGGCCGGGGCCGTTCACCATAATTTCGGTGATGTCCGCGTTTTGCAGAAGGGGCTCCAAGGGGCCCAAGCCGAAAGCAAGATTTAAGGTTTCGTTCACCAATTGTTGACGCATTTCCCGGCTTTGAATTTCCATTCCTTGGATGAGTTGCTCCAATATCTCCCGGGCATTGGGTTCCAATGCCTGCCGTTGCAGCATCTCGGTGTTTTTTTGGTCCTTGAGAGCCCCGGTTTTTCTCAGCTGTTCCAATAATTTCTGGTGAAGTTGGTGAATCTGCTCTAAGGAGATTGGAATTGGAGCTGTTTGGACATTTTCCGAAACGGAGGATAGCGAATTTGGAGAATTGCTAGACGGGAGAATCCCATCGCTTGACGAGAGTTTCGCCAAGACAGGTATCAGGAATTTTTCCAGTGAGGGCATAACGGAACGGTTTTCCAACAGGTCGATGGAGAGGCTTTCTCCTAAAAAGGGGATGTTTCCTGTGTGTTGAAAGTGTTTCACCCAAGCGGAAATGTCCCTGGGAAGGGACTGGGATGGATCTTCCTGATTGAAAATAATCCCAAAATTTTGAAGCTGGAAGTGAAAGGGCAAAAGTCGTTTTTCCCACTGTTTGAGGGCGGCCAGGGAAGTTGGATCGGTGGAGGAGATGAAGAAAACCCGATGACTTCGTTCAAGGAATGAAAAATAATCGTTGTTGGGAAAACCCGAAAGGTCGATAAACGTATCGTCGAACCATTGCCCCAATTTTTGGAGCAGGGGAAAGATTTCCGGGAACGAGGCAGGTGTTTCATCGTTGGCCCTGACCGGCACGAAAGCGACTCCTTCCGGCGACAAGGAAAAAAAAGTTTCCACCATCTTCGGCGTCAACCGGTCTTGGTAAGGCCGCAACTGCCCTAGCTGGCGGGTAACGGAGGAAATGCTTAAGTAAGAGGGAAGCAGGGAATAAGCGGAAGGAATAGCATCAACGAGGGCGATCTTCTTTTGGCTTTTTTTAGCCCAGGCGCGGGCCAGAAGTGAGGAAAGGATGGAACAACCTACACCACCCTTGACCCCCAAAAAGGAAGTTAATTGGCCCCCGTTGTCTATGGTTGGTCCCACACCCACACCTCCCAATAGCCGTCACCCGAGGCGTTTTCGTGGAACACGGCGGTCCTAACGATGCCGGCTTCGTCCTGAAAAAGGAACTCGTGCAAAGTTTCCCGATTTTTATCTGAAAGCACGAAATTTTCCTGGCGGTGGTATTGGATAACCCGGCCCCAGGAAGGGGATGGCATGGGTTTGTGCACAATCAAAGCTTTGATGGCGCTGGAGGAGTGGTTGATGTTGCTAGCCTGGACGGAGCTAGCATCCTCAGTGGGAGATGGGGCGGCCGTTACAGTTTTATCATCAGAAGCGGGTTGATTACTGTCGGCGCGGGCAGTGCTACACACGAAAAGAGGGAAAAGGAGCAAGACTAGAAAGGATGAAGAGTTAAGTTTCATTTACGGTCAAAGGTTCAATTCGGTGGGTGAAGTTTCAATCACGTTGGTGAAGCTGTCGGTGTAAGGATTATAGCCGGATAATTGAAAAAGCTTGGACAGGGTCAAAACGGCCAATGGATCTTGCTGGATGGGCGTCGAGGCGGAAGGTCCAGCTGCAATGGGGACTAAAACTTGATTCCCAGATGTGGTGATGGGGCCCGATTGGGTTACCGCTTCTTCAGGGGGTTTGCTTCGCGCAACGAAGCGGGGTTTTAAATTGCGCACGTCGTCGTACATGTCCAAAAACTGGTAAAGCTTTTCGCTTTGCCAATCAAAGAACATTCTCTGGCAAATAAGCTTGGAAAAATCCTTTTTTTCATTTATCGAGAAGATTGAAAAGAAATCAGCGGGATGGCCAAAACGAGTTGGAGGTGCCTTTTCATCCACCCAGACCATAGTAATAGGCGCATTGAGCATGGTTTCCAATTCTTGCTTGGCGGTTGTGGATTGGGTTGAGTCGGGTTGGAGCGTTTTCAAAACCCCGTAAAGTCCAAAAGCCAATTTGAAATTGATTCGCTTCAGTTTGAATCCGGGGGGGATGCTTTCCTTCCAAACTGGATTGCCTTTATCATCGAACCGTGATTCAAAGCGCATGTAGTCCCAGCTTGTTTGAAGATTGGCTTCATCGTTAATTAGGTGGGAACAAAAGCGGGCCACATAGCCCGTTTTGACGATGGGGCAATCAGGCCACCGCTTGACCAGGATGTTCAAGGCTTTTACGCATCCTAAGAAATCCTCGGTATGAAAAGAGCACTGGGAATAAAGGTAAAGGGAATTGGCGTTGAGATCGGAATCAGTGGCGGCCAACACCAGCTTTTTAAAGATTTCTTTCGCCTTATCGAACTGCTGGGCCTCATATAGGCCTTTGGCGTAATTATAAGCATCTGTCAATTTGGTGCGGGGTATTCCGTGGTTTCGCTCAACTGTTGGGGCGACTTCAGTGGTTTGGGCTTCGGAAGTGGTTTTCTTCTTGGCTACTACAGAATGAGAATGTGTTTTTTTCTTGGAAGACTTCTTTTTCTTCGATGTGGCGGAATAAGCGGCTGAAGATAAAAATGGCGCAAGGAGGAAAAGAAAAGCAAAAGTTAAGCAAAGCCTTTTCATATAAGATATATTAAGACAACCCCTCGAAAAGCGTCAATTTATTTCACTTTTAGGACTAGAAGTAGCGGATCAATTTTAGGGGTAAAGGTTCGAACCTCATGATAAAACTACACCGTTCTTTATTTATATTTCTTCTCTTGGGCATAGCACTCCTTTTGGGCTGCTCATCCCGCCACCCCAAACCCAAGAGCGACCTCCCGATCGTTTCTTTGAAATTGGGCGGACAAGAAATTTGGGTGGAGGTGGCCAATAAGGAAGCTACTCGAGATTTGGGGTTGATGTTTCGGCAGGCCATGGATTGGAACAGCGGAATGTTATTTGTTTTTCCTGATTCGGCGACACGAGCTTTTTGGATGAAAAACACAGTGATCCCACTGAGTATCGCTTTCATGGACGAAAAGGGGATTATTGAAAACATAGCCGAAATGCAACCCCAAAACGAGGAAAGTATTTGGTCCAAGGGCCCGGCTAAATATGCCTTGGAAATGAACGCGGGTTGGTTCACAAAAGAGGGGTTAAAACCAGGGGATACGGTAGAAGGCGCTTTAAACGCCCCCCCAGCCGAATAAGGAGAAGGAGTATCGGCTTTTATAAAGCCGCTTAGTTTTTAGCTTTCATTTTCTGACTGACCCACCAACGAAGGTGTTACGAAAATAACCAATTCGGTTTGAGTTTTTGAATCATTCGTGAATCGGAAAAGTTCCCCGAGGATCGGGATGTCGCTCAAAAGGGGTACGCCGGACGTTAGTTTTTGGTCGTTCTCATTGATGAGTCCGGCAATGACGAGCGTGCTTCCGCTTTTCATATAGACCGAGGTTTCGGCCCACCGGGTGCTCAATGCGGGAATGATGATGCCGTTGCCGGTAGAAACTCCATTGGCATTGTCGATGCCGCTTACCTCCACGCGCAGGTCGGCGGAAATATTGTCCTCCCCATCAATGCTCGGCTTGATCTTCAATTTAACGCCATAGGGCTTCCATTGGACGTTGGTGGAGCCCAGATTGCTTTCGGAAACATAGGGAATCTCGCCACCCGAAAGAAAGCTGGCCTCTGATCCACTAACCGCCAACAGCTTTGGTTTGGAAAGGATTTTAGCTTTGCCGCGGTCGATTAAAAGCTGGATGCTAGCCGTCAAACTCTGACGAGAAAACGAACCAAATGCCACGAGGGGCGGGGGACTATTTTCCCCGATCGTAAGGTTGTTCGGGGTTACCGTCCCGCTCGAAGATCCCGAATTAGAAGAGGTTACCGAGCCCCAACTTAATCCCGCTTTAAGCGCACTTTGAGAATCTATCTCCATGACTTCCACATCCACTTCGACCATTGATTTCTTCAAATTGTGTGCGGATACGGTGACCATGCGTGTTTCCTTTTCACCGTCCGGGGAAATGAAAATCAAATTGGTATTCCCCGCAGATTTGGCGGATAGGAGAATTTCCTGGTCGCTAACCCCGGTAACGTCAGCGATTTCCGGGTTGCCAATTGCGACTTTCTTGGCGGATTCCACGTGAATGAGTTTGGATTCGCCGATCGTCAAATAAATAGGACCTGAGTCGGCAAAAGCTTGAAGGGGGCCCATAAAGCCTAGGATCAAAAATCCGACTAGAAATTTTTTCAAGTTTTATTCTCCTGTTTTTGAAGCTCCGTGAATGATTTGTATTCCGCGCTTGGCCGAAGGGGTGAAGTGCCCCAGTTTGGACAGCACTTCCGATTCGCTTTGGGAAGGGATGGAAACGATTTCTTCGTCGTTGGGCCCTCTCAGGATCAAACGTAAAGGGCGGCCTTCAAGGTACATCAAGGTTTCCGCTTGCTCCGGTGTTACAGCTAGAGTGACTGTTCCATAACCAGAGTCGCCATCACTCTGTTTTGAATCCGATGACTTTTGAGAAATATGACGCCAATTAAGCTTTTGGCCTACAGCTAAGATTTGGATGTTTTGAAAAACAAAGGAGGTTACGATTCGTTTTTCAGACTCAAGCTTCGTGAGAATGTCCACATGATTGCCGGGCTTTAGAAGGTTACCAACTCCCGTGGTTTCGTCAATAGCAAGGGTGTATGCGCGATAACCAGGGTTGAGGGCCAAGGCAAGTGTGGCCTCCCCTTCGCCGAATTTGTTAGAAAGTATCTGCTCGCCGGCTGAGACAGGAACCAAAGTCATCAAGCCATCCACTTCCTTCAAGTCCCGGATGGCGCTGGGGCTGACATAGGAATCGGGAATGGCCTTTCTTTCGACTATGTCGGGCTTCAAAAAAACACCAGCCGGAATGTACTGCGTGGCGACTAGGATTTGCACGGGCGTAGTTTTTTTCTCAACTTCCGAGGCCTGCTGGTATAACAAGAAGAAAGCTAAGCTCCCGAACAAGACCCCGATAACCAATGCGATTATTGAGTTTCGATTGTTCATGAATTATTTTCCGTATCAGCAATAAATAGTGACGTTTGAAAGGCAAATAACTAAAAGCATCCCCAGCAAGAAATGTACGAAATATTAAACTAATTTTTGTCGAGTTTCACCAAAGATATTAAATTTTCTTCGCCTTTCGTCTGTACCACAGCCAACAATTTAATGGAACCTCGATTAAGGATGTAAAACCATTCCCCAGGCTGTTTTGACCAAAGGTAGCTATTAAAACCCTCCAAAGCGAAGATGCTCGTGAATTGGGCGGGGGATTCTGTTTGGGAAGCAAGAGACCAAGAACAAACCTCTATTTTCCCTGATTTGATAGTTAAGACGTTAGCGGCCTTCGCAGGCGGTTTTAATGGAAAATCCACGTCAGCGGGTTTCTGAGATTTCATGATTTTTTGAGGCACATCGGTAACCCATTCATAAGTTTGGTGATCATTAAAATCGCTCCAGAGGCCTAAGAGACGGAAAGAGTCTTTGCTTTGGAACATTTGTACTTGAACAATGGAATCCAAAACCCTTGCATATCCCTTGGGCATATCGAGAAGGATAGAGGCCAAGTTTAAGTTTCCGGAAACGCGATTCCACCCTTCGGCTTGCCATTCCTTGGTTAAGGAATCAAGGGATGAACCTAGCGATGCGGAACTGACCAGGATTTGACTTTCGGCAGTACCGCCGTTGATTTCCGCTTTGAATTCTGTGACTTTTGTTGACGTGAAGGAAAAAGGGGAAAAAATCAATGCCCAAGCCCCTACACCGCCAAGGAGACACCAGACAATAAATGTAATCCAAAACCATTTGAATTTAACCATGTCTCACCCCGGATACCTGTAAACCTGCATGATGGAATGAAAAGTGATTCCGGATGGGAAGATGATCTTTAGAAAAAAAGGTGGAGCGCAATTGGCGTCCACAGCCCACTCGTAACCATCGTAATTTAATGTAAAGGGAATAAAACGAACGGCGTTTCTTACCTTATCAATCGCCGAATCCGCCGTGGAGCTGGGTTGTTGAATGGTGACGGTTATGGTTTGGGGGTCGAAATATTTTTGAACAGAACCCAAGTTTTCGTAAATCTTGGGCCCGAGGGAGTCTTTGTCAATGAGGCCCCGACAGTATTGCCTGGCAGCTTCACCGCAGGAATGTTCGAATTGAACACGAGATTCGAAAAGAATGAAAAATTGAACGATCCAGGCCAGGAACAAAAATAGGATGGGAATGCAAATCAGCATTTCAACCATTGCTTGGCCGCATTGCCCCTTGGTTTTTGGCTGGTTTTTCATAGGCCGTTTAATATATCCGACTTTTTTAATATTTGGTCTGTTAAGGGAAAACCGTTGAACTTTTCAAGGGTGTCTCGAATGACAGGCAAGCTACTTATGTCCACCTTCTCCATATAAACCTGCAAGGGAAGGGTGTCCCAAGCCGCTAGGCCGTAGGTATCCACGCGAATTTCGCCGGCTTGGTAAAAATTCTTTTCTTCATCCCCCAATTTTGATTTCATTGAGCTAAATAGCGAGAAGGTGTGGCAGGGTGGGTCATCCCTATCCGTCACGTCCAGCTTGAATTGTTTAAAGAAATCTTTCAGGCTGTTGAGAAAATCCGCTGAACCTGATAAAGAACCGGATTCTTTTCCCGTATCAGATCCGTTTTTTTCCTTTCGAACCCACCAACCCGCAAAGTCCGAATTAGAGTTTTTCTTGACCCGCATTTGGTTCGGATGCCTTGGATTGTGGGCCGATTCGACCTCCTCCGATGAAAAATACTGCCTTTCTCCATTGTGAAGCAAGGAATATGTCCCCTTTTGAGGTTCCGGAAGAAGTTCCGCAGCGGTTCTAAATCGAAGGGCCATATTGGGAATTAACACGTTCTCTGCGGTCGCGGTTTCGTAGTTGTAAGCATAGGCTGGGAGGAAAGAAAGTTGGTTTTCGTTGGCGGTGGCTAATGCTTGGCCTTCAATAAGCAAGGGATATGCGCCCGGAGGAGTGTCAATACCGAAAAAAATACTCTGAAATTTTTGGAAAGGGGTCCGGGAGTTGACTTTATCAGCCGCTAAAGCCGCCGCAACCATGGCGGGGGGGCCACCTTCCGCTGCTGCGGCCGCTGCTAGTCCGTCCTTATAAAGATCAGCGCTCACTAAAAACATTAGGAGAAAGTTGCTTTCGCGGACCATCTGAAGGCCGTTGGCATAAACCGCTCCCGCAGTTAACGCAGTAAGATTGGTGGATCGCCTGGCGCGCTCCTTGCCGATATAGGCGATCCCGCTTTTGTAAAGCCCAACGAAAAGGGCCAAAAATATGAAACAAAAAAGAAGGGTTGCAAGCAGGACTTGACCGAGGGGCTTTTGGCTGAGGGTGCGCAATTCTTTCATTTGAACTAGTAACCCTCGTTGAAGGTTGTTACTTGGTAGTTGAGCCAGACGACGGGCTGGTGAAGTCCTTGAAATGACAAATCAGGCGGGGTTTTGCCTAAAAATCGATAAACGGCAATAATCGCCTCGCCCTCCGACGTTTGGTCGGTGTCACCGGGAGATGCCAAGTCCTCCCCCAAAAAGTTTTGGACGAGGGGTACCCAAATGGGCATGGGATAACGGACTTGTGCGGTAATTTCTTGGTAATCAGAAGAAAAGGTGATTTTGTAATCACTGGCTAGAATAGTCGAAAGTGTTTTGGAGCTCAAATTGGTAATCGGAAAAAGAGAAATAACCAATTGGGTTTTGAAGGCTAAGGAATTATCTCGGCCAGATAGGGATGCATTGCGAGCCACGGCTAAAGCAGCGCGTTGCACGGCTAAAGACACATAGGCCATATAAGAGAGTTGAATAATGCCAAAAAAGATAAGAAAAAGCAAAGGGGCAATCAAGACGAATTCAACGGCTGATTGTCCCTTTGGTACCTTCTTCCGGAAAGAAATCACTCGATTAATTCGGGGTTGGAATGGCTTTTCCCACCTGGGTGGTAGCATTGTCAAAACCTTCATGTACTTTTCCGCCAAAGATTTTAACAGCGCCTATTACTGCCACTGCAATCAGGGCAACAATCAAAATATACTCAGTCATGCCTTGGCCTTTTTGATTTAGCTTCTTCATCTGACTTCTCCTTTCAAATTAAAACGGCAGAACAATCATGTCGAACAGCAGGGAAAGATAATGGTTCACCTGGTTCGAAAATAAAACCGACACTCCGGCGAAAGCGATGAAAACCACCGTTAATGTCAGAAGATATTCCACTGCCGCTTGTCCCGAAGCATCTATTTTGCTTCGGCGTTGATAAAAGAACATGGTTTAAAGCTATATCGGATTGTAAAGGGGTTCAATAACAAATTTGAATTTTTGTCAGTTTAGGTTGAGCTTGAAAATGAACAAAAAATATTTTGAAGTTCTATCTCTCGCTTTAGAGAAACTTAATTTCTGCAAACGATTTTTAACGAAGACTCCCAAAAGCACCTTCTTGGTTTTTACGGAACCTTAACAACGGGGAGGAATCGTGAAAATTTAAAGTTGCATGAAAAAGTTCAAGTAACGACGCAAAAAACCGTTAGGGCTAGGAAAGAAAAACGTGAAAACCAGGGTAAAAGGCCTTGCAACGGGAAAAGGTCGTGGTATAGTTAGCCCCGTTTATTAAATGGAGAGCACCTTTCATGAAATGCAGCCAGTGCGGTACTAAAAACGACCCCCAAAGCAAGTTTTGCAGTCAATGCGGGGCTGACTTACAAGCTAAGCCCAAGTCTCCTTCTGTATTGGCTATTTCCGAGTTATATGGAAAGGAAGTGGAAGTACTTTTCTTCATCGAGAACTTCTCGGGCAAGGTTACCGGTATCGTCAATCCCACCGAAGACCAGATCGGCCGATATCGCGAAGGCATTCTTCAACGGGTTGTCATTGAGACTCCCTCGGCTGGTACTGGCGAGATGGATGAAAATATCGGTGCGGTCCTTACTTTTATCCGCCAGAGCAAGGAATATTTGGGGGAGAAATACAATGAAGGACAATACCGGAACTTCAGCACTGCCGACCTCAAAAAAGAATACCTCAAGTTGTTTGAGCGTATCTTAAAGGAAAAATCCAAGAAGGCCGATTCCGCTCCCCTGCCTACCAATATTGAAAAGAAGTAGTGGTTTAAACGCGAGCCTGAGGACCCTCAACACTTTAATTTCCAATTCCACTGTCTTTTCAACGGTGGCAAGAAGGGGATTGGTGAAAAGGATTGGACTACCTTAGCCACTATGTTATATTACAACCTCTGATTTCAAGGCTTTCCTTTTTTTTTCAAAATTCCCCGGTTTTTCAACTGGGGTTCTTTTTTGCCCTGCAAACATTAGGAAAACGGGGACGCAACAACGTATGTTGTGTGTCTTTTAATTTTATTTCGAACCTGGATTGAGTTGAGTGTAGGGACACCAAGGAGCTGAGATTGTTAAACTTTCTTTTAGGATTATTCTCCAGTGACGTGGCCATTGACTTGGGGACAGCCACCACGCTGGTTTATGTCAAGGGACGCGGTATTGTCCTTCAAGAACCGTCCCTTGTCGTCGTGCATAAGAGCACCAACCAAATCTTGGCGGTTGGAAATGACGCCAAGTTGATGCTGGGCAGAACCCCCGGCTCCATTGTCTCCATCCGACCAATGAAGGACGGCGTCATTGCCGACTTCGAGGTGACGGAGCGAATGCTTCGGTACTTCATTTCCAAGGTGCACAACCGCCGGTCCTTGATCCGCCCCCGCATCGTCGTGGCCATACCGTCCGGTTGCACCGAGGTTGAAAAACGCGCCGTGCGCGATTCAGCGGAACAAGCGGGCGCCCGGGAAGTCTACCTTGTGGAGGAGCCCATGGCGGCGGCCATTGGGGCGGGTATGCCCATCGCCGAACCCCAGGGCAATATGATCGTGGATATCGGCGGGGGAACAACCGAGGTGGCGGTCATTTCCTTAGGCGATATCGTTTACGGGAAGTCCATTCGCGTGGCCGGGGATGAACTGGACGAGGCCATTATCAACTACATCAAACGTACCTATAACATCCTGGTTGGGGAAAGAACCGCCGAGGACATCAAAATTCAGATTGGATCGGCTTTCCCCCTGGAGCAGGAATTGCGCATGCAAATCAAGGGTCGCGACCTGGTGACCGGACTGCCGAAGACCATTGAGTTGACAAGCGAGGAAGTGCGCGGCGCCCTGGAAGAACCTTTGATTCCCATCATCGAGTGCATCAAGATGACACTGGAGCGCACGCCTCCCGAGCTGGCGGCGGATATCGTGGACCGGGGCATTATTCTCGCCGGCGGTTCCTCCCTTTTGAAGAATTTAGATGAACGCCTGAGGGATGAAACAGGCGTGCCGGTGAACTTGGCGGACGATCCCACCACGGCGGTCGCCATGGGCGCGGGGCATTTATTGGACCGTTCCATGGATTTTCTCAAACGCATTTCCGTCCTCGAGAAAGAATACATTTAAATACTGTCGTCAGTCCTCGGTTGTCAGGTCTCAGCTAACGACTGAGGACTGAAAGCTGACAGATGGTCTTGGGGTTTCATGCTGAAATTTTTCCTCAAAAATCTCTCCAAATTTTTCCTCGCTTTCGTCCTCTTGCTTTGCGTATGGCTTCTGGTACAGAGGAACGGTCACCGCAGCGAGTCGGGTACCGTATTAAAAGATATGTCTCTTTCTGTTTGGCTTCCGTTCCAAAAATCCGTTACTTGGCTTATCACATTCCCGGAGAATACCCTGAATGCTATCCGCGAATTAAGAACCTTGCGGCAGGAGGTGGAACGGCTCCAGTTGGAAAACCAATCTTTGCGCCTGGAGCTGGCCAACCATAAATCGGTCGAGTCCGAGTTGTCCCATCTGCAGGAGGTTTTACAATTGAAGGCCCGGTTGCCCCACACCGCCAAGATCGCCCGTATCGTCGCGCACGATCCCAGCACTTGGAACAGCAGCTTCGTCGTGGATTTGGGGTCGAACGATGGCATCCAGGAGGATTCACCGGTTATCTCTGAGCAAGGTTTGGTGGGCCGTGTTTTGGAGGTTACCCCCAAAAATTCAAAGGTGCTCTTGGCGACGGACAGCGGATCCAGCGTGGCGGGCATTGACGAGAGATCCCAAGTGACTGGCATCGTCCAGGGAACGGGTCGTAACCAGCTTAGATATGCCTATGTCAACTCGAGCGAGGACGTGCAAAAGAACGACGTCTTGGTTTCCTCGGGTCTCGGGGGAATATTTCCAAAGGGGTATCCCCTTGGAACGGTAGTCAAGAAAACAGAGTCGGAAAACGGGCTGACCATTGAAATTGAGGTGGCTCCGGTCGTGGACTTCGCAGCATTGGACTATGTTTTCATTCTTCCGCCTGTGGATATTTACCAATGAGGACATCGGGAGAAGCCATTGGTCCCGCGAGCAGCCTTGATCCGGTGAAGCGCGACCTTTTTCCCATGGTCCCCCGCGGTTTTAAAGAAGCAGAGAACCCAAAGCAATGAGAATTCCGAGAGAAATTATTTGGATTTTAGCCCTTTTTTTTATCCAGCAGCTTCCGGGCGTAGCCTCCTGGGGAATTGATTTGCCCCTCCTTTTTGTCGTCCTCGTGGGTTTGAGAACCGACACTCCGAAAGCCGCCGGATGGGGGTTTATATTGGGCCTTCTTCAGGACCTTTTGTCGTCTAGTTGGATTGGCCCCAACACTATCGCCAAAACCCTTACGGGAATTCTGGCCTCATTATTAAAGAAACATATTTACCGTGAGAGGGTTCTAACGCAAACGTTCCTGATTTTTTTCGCCACGATGTTTCATCAAGTTTTTATCTGGATTTTGCTGAAATGGGATGGAACCTCCCCGTCTTTCGTGGATGCTTTTGGGATTGTCTTAAAAACCCTTTTGACGACAACCGTCATGGGGTCTGTCGTTTGTTTCTTCGTGGTGCGATTCCGGAAACGGCGGTTTGACCCGGCAACGGCTTGAAAGGCAATTTTGAATTCAGGTTATTTTCACGAAGTGAAAATTTCGACATTTATAATTCAACATTCATAATTGAAAATTCACGACTGTTTTTTAGGAGTGGTCAGTGGCTTTAAAGTTTCCACGGGGCAGGTTCGGCGGTTCCCCCGAAAAAAAGATGGGATTTCTCTTAGGCCTGGTGACGCTCGCCTTTGCCGGTATTTTCTTGAAACTTTTTTACCTTCAAATCCTGAATTACCCTTTTTATCGAAGCCTTTCGGACACCAACAGTCTCCGCTTGATCCCTCAAAGGGCTCCCCGTGGCATTATCACTGACCGCAACAACGAAGTTTTGGCAACGAATGTGCCCACTTATTCATTATTTCTAGTCCCGGCAGATATGAAGGCCTATGGCTCTTCCCTGGTGCGGTTAAGCCAAATCCTGGGGGAGCCTTTATCGTCGTTGGAGAGCCTTGTTGAAAGTCGGCGCCAGCGCCGGAAGTTTGAACCCATTCGCCTTCAATCCCACTTGGACCCGGATCTGGTCGCCCAGATCGAGGAAAACCGTGTCCACCTGCCCGGGGTCTATATTCAAATGGAGCCTGAACGGTATTACCCCAAGGGTGATTTGGCTTCCCATGTTCTCGGTTATATCGGAGAAATCAACGAGGACGAACTCACCCGACTTAAGGACAATGGTTATTCGGAGGGCGACTTAATTGGGAAAATGGGCGTGGAGAAGACTTATGACCAAATTCTCCGGGGGGAAAACGGGGGAGTGGAAGTGGAGGTGGACGCATCGGGCGTCCAGCGCCGAACTTTGGCCTACCGGAAACCTCTCCAGGGCCAGACCGTCAAACTTTCCATCGACTGGAAGCTCCAAAAACTGGCGGAGGACCTCATGGGAGACCAAGTCGGGTCCATTATCGTCACCAACCCCCAAAATGGGGAAATCCTGGCCCTGGTCAGCCGCCCCAACTTCGACCCCAACGACTTCGTGAGCGGCATTTCCTACAAGGACTGGAACGCCTTAATGAAGGATAAGCTCCATCCGCTGCAGGACCGGGCCATCCAGGGCCAGTATCCGCCGGGTTCCATCTTCAAGCCGATTACGGCCCTGGCGGCCCTGGAGGACAACGTGATCGACTTGAGCAAGGTTTTCCTTTGCACCGGGATTTTCTGGTACAAGACCACACCCTACCGCTGCCACAACCACGCGGGACACGGCTGGGTCAACCTCGAGAGGGCTATCATTGAATCCTGCGACATCTTTTTCTGCCAGGTCGGGCTTCTGGTCAAGGTGGATAAGATATACCGTGTGGCCCGGCGGTTCGGCCTGGGGAGTCGCACGCAAATTGATTTGGATTCGGAATTATCGGGACTTGTCCCTAATCCCCGTTGGAAGGAGAGCACCCAACATATGCCTTGGTTCCCCGGCAATACAATGCAGATGAGCTTTGGGCAGGGCTATCTTTTGACGACCCCCATCCAGATGCTGGATGTCATCAGTTGTATCGCTATGGACGGAAAGATTTTCCGACCCCATCTCATGTACCGGGTCGTGGACCGAAACACGGAGAGGACCGTTTACGAGAACCCGCCCGAGGTACTGCGGGAGGCGGAATTTGTCCCCAAGGACCTGGCTTTTCTCAAGTCCACCCTGGAAAAGGTGGTCAGTTCACCCCACGGAACGGGAAAAAAGGCCCGGATACCGGGGGTCCGGGTTGCCGGTAAGACCGGGAGCGCCGAGAATCCCTTTGGAGACGATCACGGGTGGTTCATGTGTTATGCCCCCGCAGAAGAACCCAAGGTGGCGGCCTTGGTGATGGTGGAAAACGGCGGGGAAGGCGGTATCGTGGCGGCGCCCATCGCCAAGAGGCTGATGGAGCTGGAATTGGGCCAGGAAGTCACACCCTGGGAAACCCCCACGCCTGGAACGTTTTCCGGAACTCCGGTTCCCGCACCCACGGTTGTTACGGGGGTCGCTCCCTAATGAAAAACTTGTTTGCGCTATTATTGTAAAGGCGAATTTTTGAAAGTCTTGAGAGGTGTCTGCTATGCCCGGAGCAATTAAAACCTACTTGAAAGGCATGGACTGGGCCCTGGTGACAGAGGTCCTGGCCCTGTCAGCCATCGGCATTTTCGTGGTTTTTTCCGCCACTTCGCATAACGCCGATATTTCCCAGCTTTGGAAGAAACAGTTGTTCTGGTTTTTTATCTCCCTCTTCGGAATGTGGCTCTTTTCCAAGATTGATTACCGGTTTTGGATCGAGGCTTCCTATATTTTTTATTGGGTTTCCATTCTTTCCCTCCTGGCGGTTTTAGTGATCGGGGACGAAACCAACGGCGCCAGGCGATGGATCAAACTGGGGATTCTTTCCTATCAACCATCCGAATTGGCAAAATTGTCGGTTCTTTTGATCCTTGCCCGTTACATCGGAAGTAAAACTATTGAGCTCTTTTTCCTGGGAAGGTTTTTGCAACTGATGGCCTTGTTGGGAATTCCCTTGATCCTGATCCTGAAACAACCCGACTTGGGTTCGGCGCTTCTTTTGGTGCCGGTTTCCATCATCCTCATGTACGTGGGTGGAATCCCTTTCAAATGGCTGACCTGGCTGTTGGTCATAGGGCTGGCTTCCTGCCCTTTGGTTTGGCATTTTCTGAAGGATTACCAACGGGAAAGACTGGAAGTTTTCGTGAATCCCCAGGACGACCCTTTAGGCGCGGGGTACAACATCATTCAGTCCGTGATTGCCATCGGGTCGGGCGGCATTTCGGGCAAGGGTTACATGCAGGGAACCCAGACCCAGCTCTCTTTCATCCCGGAACACCATACGGATTTTATTTTCTCGGTTGTGGGAGAGGAATGGGGTTTCGTGGGTTGCGTCATCATCCTGGTGCTTTATTACTTTATGATCCAAAGGTCCTTTGAAATTTCCCGGAAGGCGAGGGACAGGGAGGGATCGTTGTTGGCCTTGGGGATTGCCTCCATGTTCGCGGTGCAGATCATCATCAACGTCGGCATGACGGTGGGTCTCCTGCCCGTCACCGGCCTCACCCTTCCTTTCATCAGCTACGGCGGTTCCTCCCTCGTCTTTAGCTACGCGGCTGTGGGCATCCTGTTGAACATTTCCTACGCCAACCGCCGGCCGGTCTTGGTGACGGGAAGGGGGTAAAGGTTTTTCAGCTAAACCACATTTTCCTTGCTATACTTTTTCAAATTTTCGAGGAAAAAATGGATTCCAAACCCAAAAAACTGACCTGGAAAAGCGCCTTGCCGATTTACGCGGTTTGCTGGGTGGCCACCTTCGCGGCGGTCTACATCTTGCGCCAGGTTTTGATCCCCCGTGATGAGTTGGATTGCTATGCCCGCGTGATCACCCTCCAGAAGGCCGTGGACGAATGGGATGCGGCCAACCCTTCCAAGCCCGTTACGGAAGATATCGACGAGAATGCGTTGGTTCAAGCTGGCTTTTTAAAGCCTCTTTCCTACGACCCGGAAAAACACTATTACTTCGTGGGCGAAACGGCCCATGGATTGAGGGTGAAGTGCAACAAGCACGAGGACAATCCCTTGATCCTGAGGCTCACAGGGGACACTCTCCTGGCGGTTTTGGTGTTTATCGTCTTTTGCGCGAACCGGAAGTACGTTTTGTTTGATGGAAATTCTTAATTAGATTTAGGCTGTTTCGTCATAATCGCCCCTATTCAGGGAGCATTCCTCGCAATGGCCGCAATTAAATTTCAAGAGGTAAAAAATGTCCGAAGTTTTAATCGTTGGTTCCGTGGCCTATGACGGCCTGAAAACTCCCTATGGTTCCGTTGAACGGATTTTGGGGGGCGCCGCCACTTATTCCAGCCTGGCCGCCTCGCTTTTCGCGTCCGTCAAAATGGTGGGCGTGGTGGGGAACGACTTCAAGGATGTGGACATGGCGATGATCAAACGCCATTGCATCAATACGGACCTGGTCACCCAGGAAAAGGGAAAAACCTTCTATTGGAAGGGCTATTACGAAAACGATATGGCGGTGGCCCATACGGTCAAGATCGACCTTGGCGTTTTTGAGCGGTTTGACCCCCGCATAACGGGCCGTTCCCGCAATATTCCCTTCGTTTTTTTGGCGGCCATCCACCCCGATTTGCAGATGAACGTCTTGAATCAGATGGTGAAACCCAAATTCGTGGTTTTGGATACCCGGGACCTTTGGATCAACATCACCAAGCCGGCCCTTTTAAAGGTATTGAAAAAGACCGATTTGGTGGTGGTGAACGACCAGGAAATTCGCCTTTTGACGGGTGAAATGCACTTGATGAAGGGCGCCCGCGCCCTGCAGAAAATGGGGCCCAAAACCGTTATTGTAAAGAAGGGGGAGCATGGTGCCATGCTCTTTGGCCAGGGTTGGACCTTCCTTTCGCCCGCGGTGCCGCTGGATTACGTGGTGGACCCCACAGGAGCAGGGGATACTTTCGCGGGGGCCTTTATCGGCTACGTGGCTAGATACGGCAAGCTGACGCCGGAGATACTGAAACAGGCTGTCATTGCGGGTAACCTGGTGGCTTCTTTTACGGTCCAGGGGTTCGGTACCAAGACCATCGCGGCCCTGAACAAAGCTAAACTCAAAAAACGGGCGGCCGAATACCACCGTTTCGCGAGCATCCCGAAGGTGAGGATCTAATTCTTAGTTATGAATTTTGAATTTTAAATTGTTGAGATTTTTAATTTAGAATTCAAAATTAAAAATTTAAAATTAAGGTGTTCAAAGTGCCGTTACAAACAGAAGCGAATCTTATTAAAAAATTCCCACCCTATCTATTCGCGCGCCTGAACGCGGAAAAACTGGCCGCGCGCCATAAAGGGGAAGACGTCATCGACTTCAGCATGGGTAACCCCGACAACCCCACGCCGCAGCCTATCGTGGATAAGCTGATCGAAGTGGTAAGGGACAAGAAATCCCACCGCTATTCCACCTCCAAGGGAATCCCGGCCTTCCTGAAGGCTGTTTCGCGCTGGTACGACCGCAAGTACGGCGTCTCGATCAACCCCTACACCGAGGCCGTATCGGCCATCGGCTCCAAAGAGGGCTTGGCCCATTTGGGGCTGGCGGTCATCAACCGGGGAGACAAGGTTCTCACCCCCACGCCCACCTATCCCATCCATCATTACAGCGTCATCATCGCCGGTGGAACCCTGGTTCCCATTTCCATCCTGGATGGGCCCGAGGCTTTCCTGAGAAACCTGGGCAAGGCCTATTCGAAAGCCCGTCCCAAACCCAAAATACTGATCATCAATTTCCCTCACAACCCCACGACGGTTTGCGTCGAAGCGGAGTTTTTCAAGGAAATCGTCAAGTGGGCCAAGAAAAACAACGTGTTGGTGGTGCACGACCTGGCCTATGCCGACATCGTTTTCGACGGCTATAAATCCCCGAGTTTTTTGGCGACTCCCGGCGCCAAAGACATTGGCGTGGAATCCTTCACCCTTTCCAAATCTTATAACATGGCGGGATGGAGGGTAGGATTCCTCGCGGGGAACCCGAAAGTCATCGCCTCCTTGGCGAAGATCAAAAGCTATATGGATTATGGAATTTTCACACCCATCCAGGTGGCGGCCATCACCGCCCTGGACAGTCCCGAGGAAAATTTGCGGAAGCTGGCGGCGGTTTACCAGGAACGCCGGGACATCATGGCGGATGGAATGAACAAGATGGGCTGGCCCGTCGATAAACCCAAGGCCGCCATGTACCTTTGGGCGAAGACACCCCAGCGCTACGCCAAGATGAACTCGCTGGATTTTTCGATGATGTTGTTGAAGGAAGCGGCGGTGTCGATTTCGCCCGGTTCCGGCTTCGGAAGCATGGGCGAGGGTTATGTGCGCATAGCCCTTGTCGAGAACAAGGATCGTATCCGCCAGGCCTTGAGGAATATAAAGAAGTTGTTTTCCTAAGACAGTGATTCTTAAATTTGGGAGGTTGAATGTTTAGGGAATTGGATATGGTTATCTTAAAAAAAGCATTACCCCAGCATCATTTGAATCGTGGTGCTGTTGGTACGATTGTGACGGTTCATACGAAAAGCGCTGGATACGAGGTTGAGTTCGTTGCGCCTAATGGGAAACCGGCTATTATTGTTCTGTTGAAATCATCCGTTTTTCGGGCAATTGATTAGATTGGGGTTGCCGGAATCTTGACTGAAGGCCAAAAGCTGAAAATTGGAGTGGAAAATGGACATCTCTGAACGCATGAAACAAATCGCCCCGTCGATGACACTGGCTATCGATGCGAAGGCCAAGAAGCTTCAAACCGAGGGAGTGGACGTCCTCAACTTCGGTGCTGGGGAGCCCGATTTTAACACACCCGCGCCCATCTGCGAGGCAGCCAAGAAGGCCATTGACGAAGGCCATCATAAATACACAGCTGTAGCCGGGACCCTCGAATTGCGCAAGGCCATTAGTCAGTACCTTGAAAAGCAATACAAGGTCCAGTATCAACCGACCGACATCGTGGTTTCCAGCGGGGCCAAGCATTCCCTTTATAACGCTTTTTTGGCCTTGATCAACCCAGGAGACGAGGTTTTGGTCCCGGCCCCCTATTGGGTCAGTTATCCGGAACAAGTGAAGTTCGCGGGAGGGATTCCGGTCGCAGTGGAATGCTCCGAAGCCGATGAGTTCAAGCTGACGCCCTCAGCCTTGAAGGCCAAGATCACATCCAAGACAAAGGGGCTAATCCTGAATTCCCCCAGCAATCCCACCGGCGCGGTAGTGGGACGAAAGGCCATGGAAGGTATCGCCGAGCTGGTCTTAAAACACAAGCTTTGGGTGGTTTCGGACGAAATTTACAGCAAACTGATTTATGGGGAAGAACACGTTTGCTTCCCGGCTCTCTCCAAGGAAGTGGCGGCCCAGACTGTCCTCGTCAACGGCATGTCCAAGACCTATGCCATGACGGGTTGGCGGCTGGGGTATGCGGCTGGACCCTCGAACATTATGAAAGTCATCACCGATTTCCAAAGCAGCACGACTTCCCATGCTTCTTCCATTTCCCAGAAAGCCGGGGTCGCCGCTTTGGCCCTGCCTGATTCGGAAATCCAGAAGATAGTTTCGGTATTCCAAAAACGGCGGGATATGATCGTAGACGGCTTGAACGCCATCCCCGGCGTCAAATGCCTGAAGCCGGCGGGGGCCTTTTATGTGTTTCCCAACGTCAAGGGGATCTTCAAGCCGGGTCGTTCCAACTCTATGGAGCTTTCCGACTTCCTGCTGGACAAGGCCAAGGTCGCCCTGACATCCGGCATCGCCTTCGGCGCGGAAGGCTTCATGCGGATGTCCTACGCCACCGGTGAGAAGGTCATTCTTGAGGGATTAAGCCGCATCAAGGCGGCGGTCCAATAGGGTTTTTACCCGCCTTTTCCTTGAAAGCACCCCCCCTTTCCTATAATCTATAGCCACTTTTCAAGCAAACGCCCCGGCTTTTAGGCAAGCGCGGGGCGTTTTGCTATTTAGAACCCAAAACAAAGGCGATTTTTACCGCCAAGACGCCAAGAAAAGCGAAAGACACAAGCATTTAAATGTTTTGGCTTGGCCCTCTATTTTTGCCTTTCTTGGCGTCTTGGCGGTTGAATAGGTTTTAATAAAACGGAGAAAGTCATGGATGAAGGCAAGTCGGTAATCCAGATCGGAATGATCGGTTTCGGCAACGTGGGGCAGGGGGTTTACCGCCTGCTGGAGAAAAACCGCGCCCTCATCGAAGCCAAAGTCGGGGCGCAATTGCGCCTTAAGAAGATCGTCGTCAGGGACTTGGCCAAACCGCGCGACGTGACCGTGCCTGAGGGAATGTTGACTACCAATTACGACGACTTGGTGACGGACCCGGATATCGATGTCGTCCTGGAACTGATGGGAGGCCTGGAACCCGCCCGCACCTATCTTTTGGACGCCATGCGCCGGGGTAAGCACATCGTGACGGCCAACAAGGCGGTCCTTTCGGTTCATTGGGACGAAATCATCCAGACGGCCCGCCAACACAAGGTGGACATTTATTTCGAGGCGGCGGTTTGCGGCGGCATCCCGGTTATCCAGGCTATCAACGACGGCCTTGCTCCCAACAACATCACGTCCATTTATGGAATCGTCAACGGCACCACCAACTTTATCCTGCAAAAGATGACCGAGGAAAAGAAGAGTTTTAAGGAAGCCCTCCAAATGGCCCAGAAAAAGGGCTTGGCCGAGGCCGATCCGACCCTGGACATCAACGGCATGGATTCGGCCCACAAACTGGCCATCCTGGCCTCCCTGGCCTTTTCCAAGCGGGTCAAGGTGGAGGACATTTACGTGGAAGGCATCGAGCGTATCTCCCTGCAGGATATCGAATTCGCCCGGGAGGAATTCGGCCGGGTAGTGAAGCTTTTCGCCATCGCCGAAGTGGAAGGGGACGAGTTGGAGGTTAGGGTTAATCCCACGCTCATCCCGCAGGAGCATCTTTTGGCTAAGGTTGACGGCGAGTACAATGGTGTGCTCGTAACGGGCGATTTCGTGGGAACCACCATGTACTACGGGCTAGGGGCAGGCAACAAACCCACAGCCTCGGCAGTCATGAGCGACCTCATTTACGTCTGCCGGAGCGTGCACGACAACGTGGCGGGCGAGATTTCCAACTGCTGGTTCC
This sequence comes from uncultured Pseudomonadota bacterium, assembly GCA_963770835.1. Lineage (GTDB taxonomy): Bacteria > Oederibacteriota > Muellerivitia > Muellerivitales > Muellerivitaceae > JAJPJW01. The sequence continues at coordinate 137,127 of CAVYRH010000002.1, read as the reverse complement.
TGTCGGACAACCCCCAAATCAAACGCATCAAAAAAATGGGCGACATCAAATCTCGTTATTACCTGAAGTTCTCGGTGCTGGACCAGGTGGGCGTGCTTTCGGCCATTTCCCGTATCCTGGGCGAGCACCAGATTTCCATCGCTTCGGTCATCCAGAAGGAGCAAAAGAAGGGCGATAAGGTTCCGGTGGTCATTGTGACTTATGAGGCGGTTGAAAAGAACGTGCAGGATGCGCTCAAGAAGATCAACGGCTTGCCCTTCATCCAGGAAGAAACACTCCTGATTCGTATGGACCGTGGGGAATAAAAACAGGCAATCAGTCCTCACTCGGCAGTTGACAGAATAAACAACGAAAGCGAAAAACCATGGCTTATTGGAAAGGCGTCATCGAGGAGTACCGGGCTTATTTGCCGGTCACGGAAAAGACCCCCGTTATTACCCTTAAAGAGGGCGATACACCGCTGATCCACGCCAAAAACCTCTCCAAGAAGCTCGGCAATGGTTTGGACATCCACCTGAAGTTCGAAGGGTTGAACCCGACGGGTTCCTTCAAGGACCGGGGAATGACCATGGCCATGTCCAAGGCCGTGGAGGATGGGGCCAAAGTCGTGGTTTGCGCCTCCACCGGCAACACCTCGGCGGCCGCGGCGGCTTACGCGGCCCATGCCGGCGTTTCCTGCGCTGTTTTCCTGCCGCACGGGTCCATCGCCCTGGGCAAGATGGCCCAATCCCTGATTTATGGTGCCAAGGTGATTGCCATTGAGGGGAGTTTCGACAAGGCCCTGAAACTAACAAGGGAACTGGCGGACACGCAGCCGGTGACCATGGTGAACTCCAACAATCCTTATCGTATCGAGGGTCAAAAAACCGCGGCTTTCGAGATCGTGGATACGATTGGGAACGCTCCCGAGTACCACGCCATTCCCGTGGGCAACGCCGGCAATATCACGGCCTATTGGAAGGGCTATAAGGAATACCACCAAAAGGGAAAGTTCCAGAAACTGCCCCGCATGTGCGGGTTCCAGGCCGCGGGTTCGGCCCCTATCGTGGAGGGCCGGATCATTGAGGATCCCCATACCATTGCCACGGCTATCAAGATCGGCAACCCTTTTTCCTGGAAAAACGCGGAGGCTGCGCGGGACGAGTCCGGCGGCTTGATCGAGGCGGTGACGGACGACGAAATCCTGGAGGCCTATCAGATGATGGCCGCGATGGAGGGCATCTTTTGCGAACCGGCCTCGGCGGCGTCTTTGGCGGGGGTTATTAAAAAGAACAAGCAGAACTACTTCACCGAGGGCAAAAGGCGCATCGTCTGCACCTTGACCGGCCACGGGTTGAAGGACCCCGACCGGGCGGTTTCCTTGAGCCACAAGCCGATCGTGATTAAGCCCGAAATGAATGAAATCCTGAAGGTCCTAAAACTTTAAAGACCATTACCGCCAAGGGCAGGCATGTGTCTTGGCGGTAAAATAGAGGTTACTGTGGCTTTGATCGTCCAAAAATTCGGTGGGTCATCGGTGGCGGACGCCGCCAAAATGCTGGAAGTGGCGGGGCGCATCGCCAAGACCCGCCGCGAGAAAAACGAAGTGGTGGTCGTCGTTTCGGCGCCGGGGGATACCACGGACGAACTCATCGCCAAGGCCCACCAAATCACCGACACGCCCGATGAGCGGGAAATGGATGTTCTCCTGGCCACCGGCGAACAGCAATCCATCGCGCTCCTTTCCATCGCCCTCAAGAGCCTGGGCTGCGACGCCATTTCCTTTACCGGCCCCCAGGTGGGGATTGTGACCGACGACGTCCATACCAAGGCCCGGATCGTCAAGGTGGGGGATTCGAAGATCCGGTCCGCCTTGAACCTAGGCAAGGTGGTGATCGTGGCGGGGTTCCAGGGCGAGAACAAGGAACACGAAATCACGACCCTTGGGCGCGGGGGAAGCGACCTGACGGCCGTGGCCATCGCGGCGGCCTTGAAGGCCGACGTTTGCGAGTTTTACAAGGATGTGGACGGTGTTTTCACGGCCAATCCGGGCATTGGTAAAGGACGCCCGGAAGCTTTCGCTTCATCAGTTATGATGAAATGCTGGAAATGGCCAGCGCGGGCGCCCAGGTGTTGAACGCCCGTTCGGTGGAGTTCGCGAAAAACTTCGGCATCAAGATCCATGTGAGGCCGACATTCAACGAAAAAGAAGGGACGATCGTCATGCAGGAAACCAAAGCCATGGAAAAGGTGGTCATCAGCGGGGTGACCTACAACAAAAACGAGGCCAAGATCACGGTGCGGGGGGTCCCAGACCGGCCCGGTATCGCCTCCATTCTCTTCTCGAAACTGGGCAAGGCCGGGGTCAACGTGGATATGATCATCCAGAACATCGGGGAAAAGGGCCATTCGGACGTTTCCTTCACCGTGGATACAATCCGAGCTCAAGAAGGCCATGAAAGTGGTCGGGGACGCTTCCAAAACGCTCAAGCCAGCGGGCATCCTGTCGGACGAGGATATCGCCAAAGTTTCGGTGGTCGGGGTGGGGATGCGTTCCCATTCGGGGGTCGCGGCCAATATGTTCAAAGCCCTGGCGGAAGAGGGAGTGAACATCGAGATGATCTCCACTTCGGAGATCAAGATTTCGGTCGTGATCGACGAGAAAGATGTGGCCAAGGCGGTGGCGGCCATCCATAAGAAATTCAATTTGGGCAAGAAAGTAGCGGGAGTCCGTGGATAAAAAGATCGTTCTTTATGACGCCTTATTGAGAGAAGGTCCCCAGACCCAAGGAATCAACCTATCGGTCGAGGATAAGCTTGCGCTCGCCCAAGCCCTGGATGACCTGGGCCTTCATTACCTGGAGGGTGGCTGGCCCGGCGCCAACCCCAAAGACACCGTTTTCTTCCAAAGGGTGAAGAAGCTCAAGCTCAAGGCCCGCTTGTCCGCATTCGGCATGACCCGGCGCGCCCGGCATAAAGCCCATGAGGATACCAACCTCGTGAACCTCGTCCGCTCCGGGGTTTCCACCATCACGGTCGTGGGTAAAACATGGGATTTCCATGTTACCAAGGCCTTGGGAATCACCCTTGAGCAAAACCTCGAGATCATCTTATGACTCGCTCAAATTCCTCAAGTCGAAGACCGAGGAGGTGTTCTTCGACGCCGAGCATTTTTTCGACGGTTACAATAACAATCCCGAATTTTCCCTGAAGTGTCTGGAAGCGGCCCTGGAAGGCGGGGCAGATTGCCTGGTGCTTTGCGACACCAACGGGGGTTCCATGCCTGATGATATCGAGGCGGTGGTCACCCGGGTGGGCCAACGGTTTCCCGAAGCGGCCATCGGCATCCATTGCCACAATGACGGCGACCTGGCGGTGGCCAACACCTTGGCCGCCCTCGCAGGCGGGTGCCACCCAGGTGCAAGGCTGCATGAATGGCTATGGCGAACGGGTAGGGAACACCAATCTCACTTCCCTGATCGCCAACCTTGCCCTGAAAACGGGTTATTCCTTCCTGCGGCCCGTAAAGCTTGAAAAACTCACGGAAGTCTCCCATCGGGTGGATGAAATCCTCAACCTGCCTCCCCGGGCCAACGCGCCCTATGTCGGCAAGAATGCCTTTACCCATAAGGGCGGGATGCATATCTCCGCCATGCAAAAGTCCACGCAAGGCCTATGAGCACGTGGAACCGGACCAGGTGGGCAACCAGCGCAAGCTGGTCTTGTCCGACCAGGCGGGCGTGTCAGCCGTTTTGCATCAAGCGGGTGAGCGGCGAATCAAGCTGGGCAAGGACACTCCCGAAGCCAAGGCAATCATCGAACAAGTCAAAAAAATGGAAAGCGAAGGCTACCAATTCGAAGGGGCGGAGGCTTCCTTTGAAATCCTGCTGAAGAAGGCCCTGGGCAAGCACCGCAATTTTTTCGACCTCATCAGCTTCCGCGTGATCGTGGAAAACCGTGGTGACGGCAAACTGGTTTCCGAAGCCACTATCAAGGTCAAGGTGAACGGGGTTCTGGAAAACACCGTGGGGGAAGGGGACGGCCCCGTCAACGCCCTGGACCAGGCCCTGCGCAAAGCCCTGACCAAGTTTTATCCCTCCTTGAGCGAAGTCCACCTGACCGATTTCAAGGTGCGTGTGCTGGACGCCAAGGAAGGCACGGCCGCCAAGGTGCGCGTTTTAATCGAAAGCCGCGACAAGAAGGATAGCTGGGGAACGGTGGGAGTGTCGGAAAACATCATCGAAGCCTCGTGGGACGCATTGGTGGATTCAATTGATTACAAGCTCCTGAAGGACAGCGGCACAAAGAAAGCCTCCAAAAGAGCGAGCCATTGAAGCGTCGTTCCATTTCCAAGGCGAACATTGGGCCCATCGGCATCTTTGATTCCGGATTGGGCGGTTTGACCGTCGTCAAGGCCATCCAAAAGGAACTTCCGAACGAAAAACTCGTTTACTTCGGGGATACGGCCCGGATTCCCTATGGAACCAAGAGCCCGGAAACCATCCTCCATTACGCCCGCAGATCGTCCGGTTCCTCCTGAAACGGGAAAAGGTCAAGGCGGTCGTGGTGGCCTGCAATACCTCCTCGGCCTGGGCTTTGAAAGACCTCCGGAAGGAATTCGACATTCCTATTCTGGGGGTCATCGAGCCGGGCGCTTATGCGGCCGTGAACGTCACGCGTAATGGACAAATTGGGGTCATCGGCACGGAAGGAACCATTTATTCTGGAGCCTATCCGGAAGCTATCCATGAATTGAATTCCCATTTCAAGGTCTTCACGAAGGCCTGCCCTCTTTTCGTTCCATTGGTCGAAGAAGGGAAGCTCTCCGGGCCCGCTGACCGAGGCAGTGGCCCGGGAATACTTGAGGCCGCTGCTGAAAGCGGGAATCGATACTTTGCTCCTGGGCTGCACCCATTACCCTCTCTTGAAGAGCGTACTCGCCAAAGTGACAGGGAAAAGAGTCAAGATCGTGGATTCGGCCGAGGAAACGGCCCGGAGCCTTCACCGTAACCTTGAAACCCATGGCGTTCCCATGAACGGAAGGGGGGCGAGCCAATATTACGTCAGCGACCTTTCGCGGAAGTTCAAGGAACAGGCCCAACGTTTCCTGGGCCGCCATATCGCAAAGGTTGAGAAGATATTCATCGAAAAATATTAATCGGTTTGCCGTTCGTGGCTCGCATCGGGCTTGGTTGACATTGGTGCTTTCATCCTAAAATGATGAAAATTTGGAGGCCTTCCGTTAAACATTTTCGATTCTCCGTTATCTTTCTTCTCCTGCTTCCAGTCCCTTTGGTTTGGGCCAAAGACGAGATAGCCTCTTCCCCGACCAACTATGAAATGGTGGAAGCCCCGACCGCTTATATCCTCATGCACGGCGGTTATGACCTCGTCACGAGGATGTATGAAAATGGCGGCTTATTTGTCCGGGGAAACGTCGGTTTCAAGGATTTTTTCATGTTCGGCTTCTCTGCCAACGCCACTAATGTCGTGGGCCAGGGAACCATTCAAATCCAAACACCGGGGATTGGCCTCAAATTTAAGGTTTTGGACGAGAAGGTGGCGCCGGTGGCGGTGGCGGTCGGTTGGGACAACCGGGGTTATGGAACCCAGGTTGATGGAAGATTTTTCCCCGGAACCCAAAAAGGGTTTTATTCAGTCGTAAGCCATGAGTTTAAGGAAGCAGGTTATTTACAGGTCCATGCGGGTGTCAACGCGGTGACATTCGACAATTTCGATTCCAATGAGGATTTGGGGGCTTTCTTCGGTACCTCCTTCGCCGTCGCCCAACCCTTGATGTTCAACCTCGAGATGGATAAGCTTTTAAGCAGTTACTGGCAATTTAACGCCAATGTGATGTTCAACGTGGATAACCCCTTGCGGGTGGGGGTCGACTTCCGGGATATCAACCGGGGCGATTTGTTCTCCAGGATTGTTCGCGTCCAGTACATGGGATTCTTTTAAGAAATAGTCGGAATCAAATCATATCTTTTGCACGAAGAACTCCTACAAAGCATTTCTCCGGGAAATTTAAGATGAATCCAAAAGTAATTCCTATCACGCTTTTGATGCTGTGTCTCGCCGGGTGTGGGAAAGGAAACAACGTTGACCTTATTCCGGTCGACAAGCGGCCGCCAGCCACTGAAGTGGAAGCCGATTATTTAAATATTTCCAACAAACTAAGTTTGTCGCAAGTGAAAGGGAAGGTGCTGGTGGTGGATTTCTGGGCCACTTGGTGCGGTCCTTGCCGCATGGAGATTCCGATCCTTGTGAAGATGTACGCTACTTATCACCCCAGGGGTTTGGAACTTTGGGGACTTTCGGTGGAGGCCAAGGATGGCCAATCGAAAGACTATTTCAATAAATTCATCTCCGATTTCAACATTCCGTATCCGGTCGGGCTTGCCAACATGAATACGTTGAAGTCCTATGGCATTAATCCGATCCCGACCACATTCTTCATCGACAAATCGGGAAGAATCGCCTTGTCCTTTGTCGGCGTTCATCCGGAAGAGGATTTTGCCGACGCCATTGAAAAACTTTTGGCGGAATAACATTGAGCCGCGTATCCTTTGCAGCGCTTTTTTTGGGGTGCGAAAAGGGGTATAATTTCGAAAACAAGCCGTTCGGGGGATGCCATGGGTCCATCACAGGACTCCGATGTGCGGGAGGGTTTCCTTGAGCTTTACCGGGAGCTTTTTTCCCACGTTTCCTATCTGGAAGTGGTCATTGAACGTCTGGTACATGGCCAGCATGTGGAGCGGGCCATGTTGGAAAATCACTTGGCCCAAATGATCGCCTCGATTGCCGTCAGCCAAAAGAAGTATACCAAGCCGCGCACGGTGAAAAGGGTCCGGAAGGACCATCCGGATTATTTCCGGAACGAGATGCTCCGCGTCTCCAAGGTGATCAAGGGCCAATTTCGGTCTTTTGAAAACCTCTTTCTTGGTGGACAGCCGGGAAGTGGAGGAAGATTACCTGCAAACCCTAAGCGATGTGACGGATAATATCGCGGGGGCTTTCCAACACGTGGTCCGTTCCAATGTTTTGATGCCGGTCATGTTAACTAAAAAATCCTCTAAAATCTACTCAGCCCTTCGCCGGACATGGCCTATTGCGGAGATGCCTTTTTATGAAAAGCGTGGTCAAAGACAAAAGCCGGACAAGGGAATACGAGGTATTCAGCCAGTACTTAAAGGAAAGAGACCTCAAGCTGACGGCCCAGCGCGAGTTGATTTTAGAAGCTTTTCTGGACCACCGGGGCCATATTTCGGCGGAGGAGCTGTTCCAAAGGGCCCGGGAAAAGCAGTCCCATGTGGGGTTCGCCACCGTTTACCGCACCTTGAAACATCTGACCCAATGCGGTTTGGCGCGCGAACTGGATTTCGGGGACGGGCGGATCAAATACGAACCGGAATTCAACCGCCAGCACCATGACCACATGATTTGCACCAACTGCGGGAGCTTACATCGAGTTTCTGAACCCCCAAATCGAGGAACTACAGGAGCAAGTCAGTCGCAAGCATGGTTTTAAGATCACTTCCCACCGGATGCAGCTTTATGGGCTTGTGCCAAAAGTGCCAGAAAAGCGGGAAGTAACATTCTAATAGTATCAGGAGAATAAAATGTCGGACTTTCTCGTCTCCCGGGCCACCCGGGACAAACTTCAGGAGGAGCTGAATAAACTTAAAACGGTCCGGCGGCCCCAAGTGGCCAAGGCCCTTGAGGAGGCGCGGGCCCATGGCGACTTGAAGGAAAACGCCGAATATGACGCCGCCAAGCAGGAACAGGGACTTTTGGAAGCCCGCATCCGCGAGTTGGAGGACAAACTGGCCCGCGTCCGCATTCTGGAGGACGAGAACATCACCGGCGAGCATGTTTCCATCGGCTGTGTGGTGACGGTGAAGGACCTTAAGACCAAACAGGAGGAGATCTACCGGATTGTGGGGGAGGAGGAAGCGGATTTCGCCCAGAACAAGATTTCTCTTGCGCACGCCCATTGCCCGCGGAATGATGGGTAAAAAGATCGGAGACAAAGTCGACATCCAAATCCCCGCGGGGCTTTTACAGTACCAGATCCTCAAGATCGAGGTGGCCGCAGACTAAAGCGGCCTTGACACCGGGTGGCGGCACCCGGTAACTATCAAAGAACAATTTAACGCTCTTATCCAGAGTGGCGGAGGGACAGGCCCTGCGATGCCACGGCAACCAGGTTCCATCAGGAACTGTTAGGTGCCAATTCCTGCTTCGGTCTTTAAAACCGGGGTGAGATGAGAGATGGAAAACCCAATGACCAAAGGCTTCCATCTCGAGATGGAGGCCTTTTTGTTTTGAGGGCTCATTCGGGAGCGGCCAGGAGAGAAAGATGAGTTATGTGAAAGCCTTGAAATGCCGTGAATGCGGCCAGGAATACGAAAAAGCCGCCAAATACGTCTGCGAGTTTTGCTTTGGGCCCCTGGAAGCGGCCTACGATTACGACAAGATCAAGAAGGACATTTCCCGGGAGAAGATCGCCTCCCGGCCCCTGAACATTTGGCGTTACCGCGAGTTCCTGCCGGTGGAAGGGGACACGTACAACACCCTGGAGGAAGGCTATACCCCCCTCATCCGGGCCGAACGGCTTGGGCGAAGAGCTGGGGCTTTCCAACCTCTACATCAAAAATGACTGCGCCAACCCCACCCATTCCTTCAAGGATCGGGTGGTGGCGGTGGCCTCCACCCGGGCCCTGGAACTGGGTTTTGACACCCTGGCCTGCGCCTCGACGGGCAATCTGGCCAACGCCGTTTCGGCCTATGGCGCCAGGGGCGGCATGAAACGCTTTGTTTTCATCCCCTCCAACCTGGAACCCAGCAAGGTGACCGGCTTCGCTCATCTATGACCCCAACCTGATCGGGGTGAACGGCAATTACGACGATGTGAACCGGCTTTGCAGCGAGATCGCCGGAAAATACAAATGGGCTTTCGTGAACATCAACATGCGGCCTTATTACGCCGAAGGTTCCAAGACCCTGGCCTTTGAGGTGGCCGAACAATTGGGTTGGAAAGCGCCGGACCAGGTGGTGGTACCGGTGGCCTCCGGGTCGCTTTTGACCAAGATTTGGAAGGGAACCCAGGAATTCGTCAAGGTCGGACTGATCGAGAAGAAACCTATGAGGGTATTCGGCGCCCAGGCCGCTGGTTGTTCCCCTGTGACGACCGCTTATAAGGCCAAGACCGATACCTTCCGGCCCGTGAAACCCAATACTATCGCCAAGTCCCTGGCCATCGGTAATCCCGCCGACGGTTTTTATGCCTTGAGGACCATCGCCGATTCCAATGGCGGGGCCGAAATGGTGACGGATGATGAAATCGTCGAAGGTATCAAGCTTTTGGCCCGCACGGAGGGTATCTTCGCCGAAACGGCCGGGGGCGTCACTATCGGCTGCCTGAAGAAACTGGCTGAATCGGGGGCACTTGACCCTGATGCCGTGACAGTGGCCTATATCACGGGAACGGGCCTCAAAACCCAGGAAGCGGTGACCGGTCACCTGCGGGAAGTCAAAGTGATCCAGCCTAATTTGGCGGCTTTTGAAGCTACCCAGATGATTCCCGCATAACCGAATGAAAAAAATAATATTAAGCGCCCTCGTCGTTTTGGCTCCGGTCTGGGTTTGGGCCATTGCGCCGGAAGACTATTACAACGCAGGGATGGATTTGTTCAAGGGTCGGGATTATGAGAAGGCCGTCCAATATTTCAAGGCGGCGGTGGATGAACGCCCCGATTATTGGCAGGCCTACCAATTCCTTGGAGAGGCCTATTACCAAAATTCCAACCGCACCGAAGCGGTGTTGGCGATGGAACAAAGTCTCAAGCTTCATCCGGACAATCCCGATTTGCGCAAGTTCATTTCTAAAATCAGGAGTGACAGTCCTTGGGCTTCCAAAGGTCCCGCAACGGGCCTAATGCCGGTTATCGCCATCCTTCTTTCGTTGGTGAACCTGGGGTGGATGGCCTACCGAACCTGGGGGTACAAGCTTCGCCCCTCCCATACCCCTTCCAAACCTTAAAACCAAAGACCGGGAAACGATGGATGGCTGACTCATAAGGATTTTTTGATTACGGACAGCTTATTTGTGATTTAAGACTGCGGAATTCGGCGTGGCTTGTTTTCCTCGCGGGATTTGGGCTTTTTTGTTTTTCCACCGGTAGTCCGGGGCCTTCCCCGTTGAGCAGTCATATTCCGGGGTTCTTTGAAGAAACTGCGGACGGGGCATCCGAGCTGATAAGCGAGGTTATAAAGGGTCCTCAAAGTGATGTTTCGCCCCGACTCCCAGTATTGGACCATTTGGATGGAGACTCCAGCCTGTTCGGCCAACTGGGATTGGGTGTAACCCATTTGCAACCGGACCTCATTGATCTTCCGGCCGACTTTTTTTAGGAATTGGTGGTCTGAGTTCGAGTGTTGAATATAGGACGGCATGGAGACTCTCTTATAGGGTTACTTTTGAATTGAAAAAACCAAGGAAGGATTAGTAGTTAAACAAAAGGCGGTTAGGCAAATTTTTTCAGCATTGAGCTCGTTCAAGAACATTCATAGTGATCGGTTGAAATAAAAAAATCCGACTAACAACCATATCTCTTTATCGCTTAATTTAAAAGAAAGTTCATTGGAATTGTTACCGGCCGGATATTTAATTGAGAAAGAATCGTTTACCAAACTCCTTTCATTCTTCATCGGTGAAGTTTAATGAACATCTTCTTTCAATCTTTCGCGCAAGAGTTCCGTCAAGTTTTTTCGTTCTTTCGAATAGAATAGTCAATCATGACGGAAACAAGCCTGGAACCACCAAGATCCAAGAAAAATTTTCCAACAAAATCTTTGATCGCCCTGATAGTCGTGGTTTTGATGGGGTTTACCTGGGCTATTTACCTCCGGGGCCAACAAGAGAGAAAAGAAAACCGGCCGATGGGTTTAGAGCCGACGGCCTTCCAACCATTGCCTTTGGGGCACGTGAAGCCCAAAGGGTGGCTCTTAGAACAGCTTCAGCTCCAGGCGGGTGGTCTTTCCGGGCATTTGGATGAGTTTTGGCCGGATGTCAAAAACAGTGGATGGATTGGAGGAAAGGCGGAAGGCTGGGAGCGGGCCCCCTATTGGCTGGATGGTTTCGTGCCACTGGCTTATCTCACCGACGATCAAAAACTTCAACAAAAGTCCAGGCGGTGGATGGACTATATCCTGGGGCATCAGTTACCGGATGGCTGGCTTGGCCCGGAGCAAAGCCCTCCCCCCAGTGGCGCCCCTCCCAATGCCGAGCCACCTGCGACCCGGGATCCCTGGCCGCAGTTCATCATCCTGAAAGTTCTGGCCCAATATGAAGAGGCCACAGGGGATCCACGAGTCATCTCGGCCATGGAAAAAGACCTTTGGAGCCTCAACAACCAATTGAGCCAAAGGCCGCTTTTCGACTGGAATTATTTCCGCTGGGGCGACCTGCTTGTAAGCGTTTTCTGGCTCTATGACCGTACCCGGGAACCCTGGCTCCTAGAATTGGCCGTCAAGGCGGCGAACCAGGGTTATAACTGGCCAAAACATTTTTCCAATTTGCCCATTAAGGAAAAGTCCCCGGGTTGGAATTGGCCGGGACACGGGGTGAACAACGCCATGGGTTTGAAGGTTCCGGCGCTCCTTTTCCGCCTGACCGGCGAGGAAAAATATAAAAAGCTCTCTTCCGAGGCCCTCGAGGAACTGTACCGTTATCATGGCGAAGCCAACGGCCTTTTCAGCGCGGATGAATGCCTGGCTGGAAAAAGCCCTTCCCAGGGGACCGAACTTTGCGCCATCGTTGAAACGATGTTTTCACTCGAAACGGATTTGTCCGTTTTGGGGAACGTGGAGGACGCGGACCGCCTTGAAAAAATAGCCTTCAATGCCTTGCCAGCCGCCTGCACGGCGAATTATTGGCAGCACCAGTATGATGAACAGGCCAATCAGGTGGCCTGTGTTTACGTTCCGCGGCCTGTTTATACCACCAACCGTGGAACGGCTAATCTGTTTGGCCTGGAACCCCAATACGGTTGTTGCACTGCCAATTTTCACCAAGGCTGGCCCAAATTCACCTCCCATTTATGGATGACGACCCCGGACGGAGGCTTGGCTGCCGTGATTTATGCCCCTTCGGTGGTTGAAGCCGAGGTCTCGGGTCAACCCGTAAGGGTCGAATTAACAACTGATTATCCGTTCAGCGAGGAGTTGACTTTTAAAGTATCAACTCTCAAACCCATTGAGTTCCCTCTTTATTTGCGGGTGCCGCAATGGTGCGATCAAGCGACCCTCACCTTGCCGGATGGAACAAAACAAAGGATGGCTTCCGGAACCTTTCAAAAAATTGTTCGCCAATGGAAAGAAGGGGACACCCTTCAACTTCAACTGCCCATGTCGTTTAAGGTCCGAAGGGGTTTTCGCGATTCGGTCAGCGTGGAAAGGGGCCCCTTGGTTTACAGCCTGGGACTTCAAGAAACGTGGAAACCCGCCCAGCCATTCCCCTATCAGCCGAAGGGGGAACCCAAATACGACTACTTTGTCATTCCACAAACGCCCTGGAACTATGCTTTGGTGCTTAATCCAGGAGACCCTGAAAAGTCATTGACGCTTCAAAACATAGGTTTAAAGGGAGACCCCTTCACCTTGGAGGGTGCCCCCCTCAAGCTGACTGTTAACGGCAAGCGTTTGAACGATTGGGCTTTTACGCAGGGCGCTGCGGAACCACCACCCCAGAGCCCCGTTGAAAGCGCCGAACCAATGGAATCTTTGCTCCTCGTGCCTTATGGTTCCACGCGCTTAAGGGTGACGGAATTCCCCTTGTTGAAATGAAACAAGAAATGAGTCGGCCTATTTTGTCTCCAACGGTTTTGCCGATGGGAAAGCCATAGAATCAACCCCAGCCGCTTAGGCGGGCCTTCGCTTTTCCCCTGGAAACAGAGGGGCTTCTTCGGTCATAATTCAGCCTCAACCTACGTTTCAGGAGGAATTTTCATGGCAGTGAAAGTGCTCATCCCGACCCCGTTACGAAACCTCACCAACAACCAAGCGGAAGTGAACGCCGAAGGCACTACCATGTCCGATCTCATCAACGACCTGGGCAAAAATTACAATGGTCTGAAAGATCGGCTTTGCGATGAAAACGGCAAAATCCGCCGGTTCGTGAATATCTATCTGAACGAAGAAGACATCCGTTTCCTGCAAGGAGAAGCCACCGCGGTCAAGGCGGGGACCAGGTTTCCATCGTGCCGGCCATCGCGGGCGGAATTCAAATTTAAATCCGCCCTTTTGAACGTCCCACAAGGAGCTATTTCGTGACCGCTATTAAAAAACTCGTCGAATTGGATTATCCCACCGAACTCGTCACCGAACCGGTCCTGTCCAGCATGATCAAAAAACATGATATGACCGTTAATATCCGCCGGGCTTCCATCACCAAGGGCTTCGGGTATGTCCAAATGGAAATCGTGGGCGAGGAAAAAGAAATCAGGAAAGCCCTGGAAATCTTTCCAAACAGGGCATCGATGTTAATCCGATCGTCAAAGACATCGTCGAGTAACCTCCATGCCATCCTCCGCGCGCCCCCCGCAAGCCCGGGGCCGTTATCCGATGAACGCTTTTCACGCCAGGCCATCCTCCCTTCCGTTGGTCCGGAAGGCCAAAAGAAATGGTCGAAAGCCTCGGCCTTATTGGTGGGAGAGGGAGTTGCCCTCCAATCCGCCGCCGTTGCCCTGGCCTCGGTCGGCCTTTCCAAGATTTTCGTTATCCCCTTGGGGCACTTCGATTCCTTTTCCCTGACTTCCCAATTTCCCGGCCTTCAAGTGGACGTTTTGCCTGAGGATTTTGAACAGTTGCCCGAGACTTCGGCCGTTCTGGTTTTAAACGATAACAAGGAAATCCGGCGGCGTCTCAGCCGTTGGCTCCGGCACCACGCCCGGCCCGCTTTATTTGCTTGGCCCGCGGGCAGCGGATTCGCCCTTCTGACGGTTCGCCATCGAAGGGGGGCAGTGCCCCTGTTTGGAATGTTTTGAAGTCATGAACCCCAAAGCTTTCACGAAGGGAACGGCCTCCCTCCAACGCATGATCGGGGCGATGGCCGCTTCCGAGGCGCTCCAGTGGATTTTGAACGGGAATTCACCCCTCGAAGGGAAGGTATGGATAACTTCCCTGGAAATGGGAGGTTCATTCCACCATGAAGTCCAGCCGACTTATAAATGCCCGGCCCGCTTGTTGGAAGAAGGGCTCCCGTCACCCCATGACTTATAACCGTTACCCCTTGGCCACCAATATCACGCACCTCATCGGTCAGACGCCCCTTTTGAGGCTCCAGCGCATCCCGGAAAAGGGTGGGGCCCAGATCCTTTGCAAACTGGAGTTTTACAATCCGGGTGGCAGCGTCAAGGACCGGATCGCATTGGCCATGATCGAGGGCGCGGAACAGCGGGGAATCTTAAAACCCGGTGGCACCCTGGTGGAACCCACCAGCGGCAATACGGGCATCGGCCTTGCCCTGGTCTGTGCCCAGAGGGGCTATAAGCTCATCCTGGTCATGCCGGAGGATATGAGCCAGGAACGGCGGGTGCTATTAAAGGCTTATGGGGCGGAATTGGTTTTAACCTCGGCGAAAGGGTTAATGACTGAAGCTGTCCGCAAGGCCAAGGAAATCAAGGAACAACACCCGGAGTATTTCATGCCGGAGCAATTCGCCAACCGGGCCAATCCGGAAGCCCATAAAAAGACGACGGCGCCCGAGATTGACAAGGATACCCAGGGGAGGCTGGATGCTTTCGTGGCGGGTATCGGGACGGGTGGGACCATCACGGGAGTGGGGGAATACTTCAAGGCGAAAAACCCCAAAATCAAAATCGTGGGCGTGGAACCGGCGGCCTCGGCGGTGATTTCGGGCGGAAAAGCCGGAACCCACCGGATCCAGGGAATCGGCGCCGGCTTCGTGCCGTCGGTCTTCAACCGGTCGGTTGTGGATGAAATCATCACCGTTGAGGATCAGGAAGCCTACCGCATGACCAAGCGCTTGGCTCGCGAAGAAGGGCTGCTTTTGGGAATTTCTTCCGGGGCCAATGTGGCGGCCGCCGTTAAAATCGCCAAGAAGTTGGGCCCCGACGCCCGCGTGGCCACCATTTGCTGTGACATGGGTGAGAGATATTTCAGCCTGGAAGAGGAATTCGAGCGGGACGGGCATTCGGATGCCGTCTAAGGAGATTTCAGTTTTTTAAGCGCCCGTATCCGGAATCCATTTAAGCCATATTTCCCGCTCTTTAGGCCCGTCGAACTCGCAAAAATAGATTCCCTGCCAACGGCCCAGCTGGATTCGTCCTTTTTCCACGATTAAAACCAACGAAAAGCCCGTTAATACTGATTTGATGTGGGCGTCCGCATTGTCCTCAAAATGCTTGAAATCCGGGGATTGGGGAATGGTTTTCTTGAGATGGTAAAGAATATCCCTTTTCACGTCCGGATCGGCGTTTTCATTGATGGAGACGGCCGCGGTGGTGTGGGGGCAAAAAACCGCCAATAAGCCTGATGAAGAGCCGTTTTTATCAACGAAATCCTGGATAGGCCCTGTGATGTCCAGGATTTGTTCCCGCCGGTCAGTCTGGAGTTTTATCACCTTCATGGCGCCATCATAATGGTTGAAGACCTAAAAATAACTCGGATTCATTCCTGTTTCCCCGTCGGCATTATTCGGTATTACCCGTTAAAAACTACGAGTAGTGAGTGGTCAATGAGTTCCGGTTCATGCACATTAACCCCCCTTGTGAAAAATCCTGGGAGGAAAAGTGCCAGAAGACCCACAGATATTTATTTTCCAACTCATGGGGATGGAAGAAATTTATGAAGTCAAAGCGGAGGATTCGGCCCAGGCATTCCGGCGATGCCTTCGGGAAAAAAACTGGCCCGTTGAAAGGGTTGTTTACAAGGGGATGAAAAAATGATCCATCCGGGCACCGGGGCGGGAGAACCGTCAAAGCGCTACTTTATCGACTGTAAAATTCCGTCGAATAACTTGTGGACCGGGTAGTTGAGGCCCCTTGCGATTTTGACGGCGTTTTTGAGGGTGATGTTCCTTTCCCCTCTTTCGACAAAACCGATGTAGTTGGGGGTCAACCCCGCGTGTTGGGCCAGATGTTCCTGGGTCCAGCGCCTTTTCAACCTTAGTTTTCGGACATTCGACCCGAATTGCTTTATGATCGCGTGGCTGTTCATAAATTTAACTTAGGGTTAATTTAGAATTTTTACCACTCACTACTCGTAGTTTTTGCGAAGAAATCTTTACCCCGCCTGTCTTGCCCCCGTGAATTAAACCAACTTGGTTCGACCAGAAGTTTAAAAATTTAAAATGGTGAATCGGTTGCCAATTAAAAGTCCGTGTTTTTGAGTTGGGGGGATTGATTTTGATGTGTTTAACTTGTCATGCGGCTATCAAATGCTTATTTTAAAAAACTGGATATCAAGGAGTGAAGATGGAGCCTCTTAAAATCGAAATTTATTCCGACGTTATTTGCCCTTGGTGTTACCTGGGGAAAAAACGCTTGGAGGCGGCCTTGGAGGTTGGGGGTAAAAGCGCACAGGCCCAAGTGCGGTTTTTGCCTTACGAGTTGAATCCGGCCACCCCCGAGGGAGGCCTGGATCACAAAGCCCACCTGGCGGCTAAATTCGGGGGAACGCATGTGCTGGACGAGGCTCACGCCCGGCTGACGGCCCTTGGAAAGGAAGTGGGAATTGATTACCAGTTCGACTCCATTGAAAGGACGCCCAATACCTTTAACGCGCATCGGGTGCTATGGCTGGCCGAGAAAGAAGGAAAGGGAAATGAGGCCCAAAACGTCTTTTTTAAGGCCTATTTCACCGAGGGAAAGGACCTCGGGGATAAAAAGGCCTTAACGGAATTGGCGGGTGCGGCCGGATTGGACAAGACAAAGGTGGAAAAACTCCTAGCCGGACGTGAAGGCGAGGAAGAGGTCCGCGAAGCGGAAGAAAAGGCCTATGACTTGGGGGTCAACGGCGTGCCTTTTTTCGTCTTTAACCATAAGTTCGCGGTTTCAGGGGCCCAAAGCGTTGAAACCTTTGTCAAAGCCCTGGAAGAGGCGTCGAAGTAAGTCTTCTGGGAAAAAGCCCTGGAACTAGGCCATCCCACTGTGGATTCTTGGGCCGGGCGGCTGAGCCTGGATAATTTCGGCTTCTTGTCCCACCAACTGGACCCACCGGGTTTCGGCTTCGCGCGGGGGCAGGACCTTTTTGGCCAATTCCACGAAAAGCCGGTAATGACCGTTCTCGGACTCGATCAAACCCGCGTAAAATTTCGATAGTTCGGCGTCGCCGCAGGCTTCCACCAATCTCTCAAATCTTTCGCAGGACCGTGCCTCAATGAGGGCGGAAATGAGAAGCCGGTCCGCCAGATCCTGCTTTCCCTTGCCGCGCCGGACCAACCGGTGCAAATCCACCGCGTAAGGGTTTTTGTGCGACCCCTCAAGCGCGCCCCCCTTCTTTTCCAAAAGCCGTAAAACCATTTTCAGGTGGGCGGTTTCATCGCTTGCGATGGCGGCCACGGAAGAAAGCCAATGGGCAGGGGCCTTGGCGCCGGGCCAAAGGTTCAGGAATTCCAGGGCGTTATTGGCGGCTTTCTTTTCCAAATAGGCCTGGTCCGAAAGGAGGGCCAGGGGCTGCCGAAGAACCTGCCCGCCCCATTCAGCCGGGGTTTGATATTTTAAGGGCAGTATTTTCTTGTTTACCAAAATTTAATCCTTACCACAGGGATGGGTAAATCAGGACATTCCCATAGCCGGTTTCGCTTACAATGGAGCCATTCTACCTTTCGTGAAGGAAATCCTTGGCCAATTATTTTCACGGTCATCACCGGCTTCAAAAACAGCCTCCACGTCCGATCGCGATTTGGGAGGACCTGAAAGCCATCGTTTGGGCCAGCGGCAAAGTATTGAACAATGGAAACCAACCCAGCCGGGGCCACAAGCGCCTTTATGCCAGCTCCCTTGCCTTCAAAACCATCCTGGCCCTGGTGCCGGCTTTGGCCATCATCATGGCGGTTCTCTCCAATGACGCCTTCGCCCAAAAAAGGGAACAGCTTCTCGACCAGATCGTCGACGCTATTTATCCCGTCCAGACCCAATCCAACAATTCGTTACTGGATCCTTCCGAACCGCAAAACCTCCAACAGTTGAACCAAGTGGGCAAACAGCAAATCCGCATCTCCATGAGAAAGTTCGCGTTTTTTTCCCAGAAGGTGGGCCTCGTGGGTTTTTTGGGTTTTCTTTTGATTGTTTTTCTTTTGCTGCGGGATGTGGAGCATTCTTTCAATTACCTTTGGGGGGTGGAAAAACCCCGCCGGATTATGGCCCAAATGGTACGGCACGCGACCTTTTTCATTGGCCTGCCCTTGTTGGGGATATTGCTCCTAACCGTGAAAGGCTGGGCGGGAAGCTTGAACCTTTTTCACCCATCCTTCCACCATTGGCTTTTCGCCACCGCCCTTCCTTTTGTGGTTTTGTGGGCCGCTTGTTTTTGGATCTATGTCTGGATACCCAACGCCCGGGTGGACCCCCGGGCGGCGGCCTTAACCGGGTTGGTGGCGACCGTACTGCTGCAAACGGCCCGGTGGGGGATGAATTTGTACGCGTTGAAAGTCTTTGAGCGAAGCCATGTTTACGGGGCTTTATGGATGATTCCCGTGATCCTCGTCTGGTTCTACCTTTCCTGGACCATCCTCTTGTTCGGGGCCGAGGTGACGTTTTTCGTCCAACAGCGCCGCTTGCAGGGGTCTTGATACCGGAAACGTCCCGCGCTTAAAAAACCGGGAGCATCCACAGCGGGGGAAAATGGGTTATATATAAGGGCATGACCCCGCCCAACTGGAGCTTTTTCAGGAAAAGAGCCTTTTTGTTCACTCTTCTACCGGTTGGTCTGGGATTTTCCCCGGCGGCTATTGCCCAAGTTGCCCCCCCTTATTTGAAGTCGGCTACCTTTTACATTTCAGTCGATGGTTGGGCTGATATTTGGCTCAATGGAATTCCGATAAGGGAAAGCCAGCCATCGACACCCGAATCTAAAGGGTTCCAGACCATCCAATGCCTCCCGAAACATCTTTGCTATTTTCAAAATGAAAATATCTTGGCGATCGAAAACGCCAATGCCTTCAACAGCCAACCCCCGTTGAGGGGGCAAATCGGCATCGCCTATGTTCTTAAACTGCGTTTTTCGGACGGTACGGAGCGAACTTTATCCAGCAACGATAGGACGGACCATAAGTCCTATTACCTTCCGGGCCGGGAGATGGGGGAACCTGAAGATTGGCATCGAATGTCTTTTAACGACGTGAATTGGCCCCCGCCTTATGCCATCGGCACAACGGTTCCGGGTGTGGCGCTTCTTACAGATCCGGAAAACCGGCAGGAAATCCAATTTCTATCGGCTTCGGGCATGACGCCAAAAGCCGAATACCCGGGTGAACGTCACCTTTACCGCCAGAAATTTTACCTGAACATCGGGCCCAACCCGCTTTGTGCGCCTGAAAAGAATTGGGCTCAAGAGAAACCGAGGGCCGAAGTTCGGGCGATGTTGCCTAAACCCACTCCCAAAACTCAACCCGTTTTGACTACGCCGACTTTTACTTCTTTTCCGATTGATACGCCCATCCCAAAGCCGGTTTATACTTGGAAGCCGATCCTTACGCCGACCGCTACTACCATCCCAAGTCCCGCTCCCGCCTGGACTCCAGTTCTTCCACCAACAGCTAGTCCCACCTTTACTTCTGTTCCAATCGGGGTAGTTCGGCCTTCGCCGACCCCTACGATTTCTCCTGTACCGGCCAGGACTTTCCAAATACGGAGAAAATTCAAGAAACCTACGCCCACTCCCATTCCTAAATTCGGGGTTTCAAGCCGGGCGGAGCTGGTTGAGAAAGCGGCCCCGCCGGTGGCGGCCAAGGCATCAACGCCGACTCCAACCTCCGGGGTGACCCCCGCCCCCGTCGCCAACCAAGCCCAGACCATTGTTTTCGAAAATCAGCCTGCTAATATTTACATTAGCTTCGCGGATGGGCCCGGGGTTTACCGCCTGGAAGTGGTGGATGCTTCCGGTAGTCATTTGAGGAATCTGTTCGAAAAGCATGTTGTGGCCCAGCCGGATGATTGGGTCGAGTGGGATGGAAAGGATGATTCGGGGCGGGAAATGCCGACAGGCCAATATACGGTCCTGTATACCAAGGATGGCAGGGCGCTCAACAAGCTTGTTCTCGTAAAGACGGCGGACCCTTGAAGGGGAAAGCCAAGGAAAAACAGGTATGGAAATATTAAATGGCTAACTTTTTAGCGGGACTTTGCCTGGTTATTTTGGGTTTTTTAATCTACCAATTCTCCCAGCTTTTTGGCCTGTATAAGGCCCAGAACGATAAGGGCACGCCGTTACCTTACTTGATACTCTTGGTTGTTTCTTTTTCCCTGATGGCTAGTGGAGCCGTGATGATGGTCATCGGATTGCTGTGAGGAATTTATGAAAAAAAAGATATTGATCGTGGGGGTGGGCGGTTTGGGATGCCCCGCTTCTTTAGTCCTGGCCGAAGCGGGTGTGGAAACCCTCGGCCTCATGGACCCCGATAAAGTCGAGTTGTCCAACTTGCACCGGCAGATCCTTTACTCCGAAAGCGACCTGGGTAGGCCTAAGGCCGAGGCCGCCGCGGATTTCCTGAAAAAGCACCATCCCCGGACCGCCACCAACCTCATTCCGGAAGCGCTTGGCGCCTCCAACGCGGAAAAAATCCTTTCCCAATATGACCTTGTGATTGACGGCCTTGACCGTCTCGAAAAAAAATTCTTCCTGAACGACTGGTGCGTCAAGTTGGGGAAACCTTACGTTCACGCGGGGGTGGTCAAGTTCGAGGGGCAAGTATTGCCCGTGCTGCCGGGGAAAACCGCCTGCCTGCGGTGCCTTATCCCCCAAATACCGCCGCCTTTTGCCATGCCCACCTGCCAGGAAGCGGGGGTCCTGGGTTCCTTCTCGCAAGCCATCGGCTATCTCCAGGCCCATGAGGCCCTGCGGCTGGCCGAAGGCCGGGGTCCTTTCCGGCTTTGGAAAGTGGATATCCAGAAGAGGGAAGCAAGGTCCATCGTCCCCCAGCGCAACCCCGCCTGTGAGGCTTGCGGAAAGAAGATGGCCGAAGAAGAAATGGCCGAAACAGCCTGCAGAACCAAATAATTTTCCGCCTAAAAACCGCAAGGTTTCCGTCCTGTTTTTTCCCAAAAAAGTTTATCTTGGATTCGAAATCCACTTGAAAATAAAAAGAATACAAGCGTATACTTTTCTCCTGGCCTCCTCAAGCCCCTGAAAAGGTTCTTCCGGCCGGGAGAAGGGGACGCCTATGAAGCGCGCCGAAGTGGAAATCCTGTTCAGCCCCGAAGCGGAAAAGGAGTTTAAGGATCTCCAACAACAGGCCAGGCCCATTTTGCGGGATTGGGCCCGCCGGTACCTGGAGGACCTGGTCCATTTTCCACCCGAGGACTGGCTGGATATCCACCGCCGCCTGGGCGGGGACGTCTTCAAGTCCGACCACCATATCCCCTTTGATATCCAAGGCAGGATCTATTACGGTAAAAGCCAGGCCGTCGAGAGGGTCCTGATCACCCGTTTTCGACCCAAGAGCCCCGCCCCCCATCCTCCTTGAAAAAAGCATACATCGGGCATACAATTAAACCGTGCCCGCCAGCAGGGGCCCGGGGGTTCTTATGGAAGGCGTCATCAGTTACCGGCCGAGAATGGGGAAACATAAGCTGGAAAGCCTGGTGAAGAACAAGTTGCATTACAAAAGCATCAACCAGTTCATCGACCATGCCGTGGCCCAGGCTTTGAGTGAGGAATTCGGCCACCATCCCCTGGCCAAGAAGATCGCCGACATCGTCTATCGCGCCGTGGCCGACCATGCGGAGCTGACTTTCATCAAGCCGACGCCTGAAGAAGCCAAGGAGATCGAGGCGATCGCCGAGCGCACCACACGTCAAAACAAGGCGATTCCAGCCAAGGAACTGTTGAAGAAATATAAAAAGTAGCCCTGTAGGCCCAACCCTTTAGGGATTCTTGTATTTGACGCCGCAGCCGTAAGGGACCGTTGTTTTGATTAAAACATCCCGCCCCGAGGTGGCATCCTGAAGCGCCTGATCCACATAATTCACATAAGGCTTTCCATCCCCCGTGTGTTCCGACATTCCATCCTCCAAAGGCGCGTTGTCCGCCGCGCCGTCATAAATCAGGGTTCCCTTGGGGTCGATGATGAACATATGGGGTGTGGTCTTGGCTCCATAGGCGTGCCCGATAACACCCTCTGGGTCTAAGAGGGTGGCGGTGGCGGCGGTACCGTTCCGGACCGCGTCCAGGTTGGCCCTTTTGGCCGTTACGTAACCTTCCTTACCGGGCGCTGAGGAAATCACCCTTAACCATATAACGCCCCGGCCCGTCCATTCCTGCTGGAGTTTTTGCATCTTGCCTTTGTACTGGCTCATCGTGAAAGGGCAGTCGTGGTTGTGCCATTCCAATACCACGAACTTGCCCTGGTAACCGGAAAGCTGATGGGTTTTTCCGTGGGTGTCCTTGCCCGTGAAGGCCGGGGCGGGTTCACCGACTTGGGCGGCTTGTGCCGTGGTAAGGCAAAACCAAAAGACGAAGGTTTTTAAAAGAAAATGTTTTTTTATCATTTCTTTTCCGGGAAAATTAAAACGTGAGCTAAAAGCCCACCCGGCAGGTTAAAGGCCTTGAAACCGTTTTGCAACAAAACCCGGTTGGCCATTCTGGAGGGGGTTCCCATAAACTATAGGACGATCCATGAGACACCTATGAAAAAATCGAGTTCAACATCCCCCTGGCTTTTCTTCGCCCTCACATTCACCTGGAGCTGGGCTTTCTGGATTCCCACCGCCCTCTGGGCGCCGGATGCCACCCACCTGATCACCCAATTGGGTTTTGCCCTGGGCGGGGTCGGCCCCATGGTTTTCGGCGTCTATTTCACCTATCGGGAGGGCGGGGATAAAGTCCGGCGGGATTACTGGCTCCGGGTCGTGGATTGGAAGCGCTTGGGTTTCCGGGGTTGGTTTTTGTCCCTCCTGACGGTTCCGCTACTGACATTGCCGGCGGGCTGGATGGATAAGACCCTGAGGGGCGGTGGCATAAAGCTGGATTTGACGACCCTCAACTTTTTCACCCAACACTTCTCCGTAGTTTTGGGGACCCTCCTATTTCTCATCTTCATGTTTTTGTTCGGGCCCGTTCCCGAGGAACTGGGTTGGCGGGGCTACGCCTTGGACCGCCTGCGGGCCCGGCACGGTTCACTGAAGGCCAGCTTGATCCTGGGGCTTTTATGGGGGCTCTGGCATCTCCCGTTGTTTTTCCTCAAAGGGGCCTATCAGTCCACCCTGGGCTTCGGCACCGCCGGGTTCTTCCTTTTCTTTGGGGCCATCATTCCATTATCCGTGGTGATCACCTGGATCTACGACATGACGAACCGCAGCATCCTTTCGGCCATCCTCCTGCATTTCAGCGTCAACCTGGTGGGGACCGTCGCCGCCCACGGCAACCGCGTAGAACTTTTCCGGGTCCTGCTTTGTTGGGCCTGGGCCTTTTGGATCATTTTTTCGTGTAAAAAGAAGGGCGGAAAGGAGAATAAAAAAATTTAAAAGTTCTATTGACATTGAAAAGGCAGTTCGGTACAGTTCCAACATTGAACGCGGGCTTTAAGTTCCAACTTGCTCCGGCGTGATTCCTGAAAGGGGTCGAACAGCGAGCTAAAGCGGTTAAAGTTTAAGAGACACCTCCTAAACCCGGACCGCCTAAAAGCGGCCCGGGTTTTTTGTTTTACGGGTGTTTTCTCATTGGATGTACGGCGAGGCTTTAATGCGGGTTCCGAGAGGGACCCCGGAAACCGCTGAAAAACAAGGGTTTTCGTCAACTTGCCCCGGCCGGGTTGGTTTCCTGGGAGATTCTTAGGAAATTAATGAACAGGGAGCTAAAGCGGCGCCTGCTTTCCAGAAATTCGGAAACCCGAGCCGCCACCAAAGCGGTCTCGGGTTTTTTTGTATCCCGGCCGCATACAAACAATTTCACCGCAAGGTTTTTGGGAAACCAAAAAAGGTGAACATTTAAAACAGGAGGCATGTCATGGCTTTAAGACTAGGAGACGTAGCGCCGGATTTCACGCAGGAGTCCAGCGAAGGGAAGATCCGTTTTTACGAATGGGCAGGTAAGTCCTGGGTGGTTTTGTTTTCCCATCCCGCGGATTTCACGCCCGTTTGCACCACTGAATTGGGTGAAACGGCCCGGTTGAAGCCCGAATTCGAGAAGAGGGGCGTGAAGGTGATCGCCCTTTCGGTCGATACGGTGGAAAACCACAAGGGCTGGATTCCGGACATCAACGAGACCCAGAAAACCCATGTGAATTTTCCGATTTTGGCGGACCACGACCACGAAGTTTCGCTGCTGTACGACCTGATCCATCCCAACTCTCTGGCCAACGCCACCGTCCGGTCGGTCTTCATCATCGATGGCGATAAGAAAGTCCGCGCCACCATCACCTACCCGGCCAGCACGGGCCGCAATTTCAACGAAATCCTGCGAGTCATCGATTCCTTGCAATTGACGGACAATTACAAGGTCGCTACCCCGGTGAATTGGAAGGACGGGGATGACGTGGTCATCGTCCCGGCCTTGAAGGACGAGAAGGAACTGAAGGAACGTTTCCCGAAGGGTTACAAGGCGGTGAGGCCTTACCTGCGCTTGACGCCCCAGCCGAACAAGGGCCAGGCGAAGGAAACGGTGCATTCGAATTAAAAGGCAAAAGCTAAACTTTTTTCACCACCAAGGTCACCAAGAAAGACTAAAGGCAAAGATTCTTATATGCTGAAGATCCGATATTCAATTTTTGCTTTTCTTGGTGACCTTGGTGGTTCAAGATTATTTTGGGAGGTGTAAGAAGTTCGGAGTTTAAAAGTTTTACGGTGGGATTTAATTGCCAACTTGCCCCGACCGGTGTTTCGAAAGAAACCAAACAGGGCGCTAAAGCGGTCTTCGAGATATCTTATATCCCGGCCCGCTGAAGAAGCGGGGTCGGATTATTCCGAAGACCCCGAGCGGAAACCCTCCGCGATACAAAAAGGGTAAATAAAATAAAAGGGGTTTGTCATGAAAAGTCGAAAGTCGGTATTTGCTTTAGCTGTCTTGGTTTTGGTTGGGATTCTTAGTTCGGCAAGGTCTTGGGCGCAGGATTCCACGGGCGGTAAAACCACTGCGGCGGCTGGGACGCCCTCAGGGGGGGACGAGGCGCAGCCCACGCCGGCGTTGACGCCTTTCGCAGGCGTGGAGGGGCTTAACAACCGCCTGAACCAGCTGGAAAAAAGCGAGGTGGTGCTTACCACCGAGCATAACTACCTGGACCTTTCGGACCCGTCCGGGGACGTGATTTTCAAGATCGGGGGCAATGTCCAGGAGGATTACCGGAGCTATTTCCAGCCCAGTACGTCCTATTTCGACTATGTGCCGATCGGAAGCACCGACGAACCCGAGGAGGGCGCGGCCGGGGCCACGACCAGTAAGTCCACCAGCACCTTCCTGAACCGCAAAACGAGGCTGGACCTGATCGCCATTTTCGACCACTTGGTGGGGTTCCGCTACCAGGCCGAATTGGGGTCCACCGGCTACGCCATCCAGGACGCCTATGCCTTCATCAAGGCGGACCCTGCCCTGCAATTCCAAGCGGGAAAATTCAAGGTGCCGATCGGCCTGGAAAGGCTGCAAAACGACACGGATAACCTTTTCGTGGAAAGGGCCCTGCCGACGGACCTGGTCCCCAACCGGGACCTGGGCGCCGAGGCCACGGGCAGCCCCTGGAACGGCGTCAATTACGCAGTGGCCCTCACCGCCGGGACGCCCGACAACTACACGCCCAATAACGCGGACGACCAGAGCCTGACCAACGGCAAGGAACTCTCGGGCAGGCTTTTCCTGACCCTCTTCAAGGGAGAGGATTCCTTCCTGCAAGACCTCGGGTTCGGAATTTCGGGGAGACTGGTCCTGGAATGTGAACTGGAACACCAACGCCTTTCCCAATTACTTCGTCACTTCCCTGGGGCAGCAACAGTTCTTTGCCTACCGCACGGGCGTTTCGCCCCAGGGCGATTTCTACCATTGCTCCCCGCAGGCTCTACTACTCCAACGGCCCCTTCGGGCTATTGGGGGAATACGTGCAGTCGACCCAGGACGTGGGCACCAGCAAGGCGAACGCCGTCAATGTGGCCAACCAGGCCTGGCAGTTGGCGGGCTTCCTGGGTCATCGGCGGAAAGGCTTCCTTACCAGGGTGCCATCGCGGATAAGGATTTGGACCTGCGCAAGGGCCATTGGGGCGCCTTGGAAGTGGCGGTGCGCGTGCACCAACTGACGCATCGACCCGAACGCCTTCAGCGCGACGGCGGCATCCAACTTAGCGGCCACCAATTCGGCCCAGCAAGCCACGGCTTTCGGGGCGGGCCTGAACTGGATTTTCAACCCCCATTTCAAACTGGTCTTCGACTGGGAAGAGACGGATTTCGTGGAGGGGGCCCAGGTACTCCGGTGTGGCCGAAGCGCTGGCCAGCCTTTTGCCGGAGGATGTCTTCACGGTCCGGGCCCAGGCCAACTTTTAACCAAGGAGATATCATGAAGAAAAGAAATTTTTTACTGCGTTATTTCTGATCAACCTCGCAGCCGGCTCCTTGGGTTCACGCCCAGGGCGCCCCGGCGGGGCCGGCCCAGATCCTGAACGTGTCCTATGACCCGACCCGGGAGCTTTACGAGGACTATGACAAGGTCTTCGCCGAGTACTGGAAGAAAGAAACGGGCCAGGATTTGACCGTGAACGTCTCCAACGGGGGCTCGGGCAAGCAGGCCCGCGCCATCATCGACGGGCTGGAGGCCGATGTGGCCACCTTGGGCATATGCGGGGGATATCGACGCCATCGCCACCAAGGCCCAGCTGCTGCCGGAGGACTGGCAGACCCGCCTGCCCGACAACAGCGCGCCCTATACCTCCACCATCGTGCTTTTGGTGAGGACGGGGAACCCGAAGGACATCAAGGATTGGGACGACCTGGTGAGGCCGGACGTTTCGGTCATCACGCCCAACCCCAAGACCTCCGGCGGGGCCCGCTGGAATTTCCTGGCGGCCTGGGGTTATGCCTTGAAGAAGTACGGGACTGAGGACAAAGCCCGGGAATTCGTGACCAAGCTTTACCAGAACGTGGCGGTCCTGGATTCGGGCGCGCGGGGTTCCACTACCACCTTCGTGGAGCGGGGAATCGGCGACGTCTTGATCGCCTGGGAAAATGAGGCCTACTTGGCCGTGAATGAACTCGGCAAGGGCCAGTTCGAGATTGTGAATCCTTCGGTCAGCATCCTGGCCGAGCCTACGGTGGCCTGGGTGGACAAAAACACCGAGAAGCACGGGACCACCGAATTGGCCAAGGCCTACTTGAATTACCTGTACACGAAGGAAGGGCCAGGAAGTCGCCGCGCGCAATTACTACCGGCCCCGGGACAAGAAGGTGGCGGCCAAATACGCCAAGCAGTTCCCGAAGATCAAACTTATTCACCGTCGACAAGCTGTTCGGCGGCTGGAAAAAAGCCCAACCAACTTATTTCGGCGATGGGGGGGTTTTCGACCAGATTTATCAGACGGGGATGAAATGAAACCGGAGAAATGAAGGGGCGTCGATTTAGCCGGCCCCTCAAACGATCCGATGTTCGAGGAATCCATGGAAATCCACCTAACCCATAGTGAACCTTTTTTAAAGGTTCGAGGGAATCATATGAGTGTCATTGAAAAAATTCCGATTCTTCACCGCTTGGGGATGCACTTGAGAGCGGGAGCCCAATTAGCCAAAACGGCCTGCCGTTTTAAAAGCAACATTCGTGTTTCCAACGGGTTGAGGGCAGTAAATGCCAAGAGCCTTTTGGAACTCTTAACCATCGGCGCCATTTATGGTACGGTACTGGAGTTTTCGGCCGAGGGCGAGGACGCATCCGAGGCCATCCAGGCCATTCGTGAATTATTGAGGGGCTGGGAAAGAAGCGGGAAATGAAAAAAATGAAATCCGTCGGTGTGTTGCCGGGTTTCGGCCTGACCATGGGATTTACCCTGACTTATTTGAGCCTGATCGTCCTCATCCCCCTGGCCGCCCTCATCTCTAAAGTCCACCACCCTGACCTGGGCCCAATTCCTCTCGGAAGTAACCGGCCCCCGCGTCATGGCCTCCTATAAGCTGACCTTCGGAGCTTCCTTCATCGGCGCGGTCATCAATTCCATCTTTGGGGTAATCGTGGCTTGGGTGTTGGTGCGTTACGAGTTTCCGGGCAAAAAACTAATCGATGCCATGGTAGACCTGCCCTTTGCCCTGCCAACGGCGGTGGCGGGTATTACCTTGACGGCGATTTACGCGCCGAACGGTTGGATCGGGAGCCGCTTGGAGCCCCTGGGAATCAAAGTGGCCTATACGCCCCTGGGCGTGGTGGTGGCCCTGACCTTCATCGGATTGCCCTTCGTCGTGCGGACCCTTCAGCCCGTATTGGAGTCCCTGGACCCCGAAATGGAAAAAGCGGCGGTCAGCCTGGGGGCGAACCGCTGGTACACCGTCACGCGGGTGGTCCTGCCCACCTTGGTGCCGGCCTGGATCACGGGTTTTTCCCTGGCCTTTGCCCGGGCGGTGGGGGAATACGGCTCGGTGGTGTTCATCGCCGGCAACATGCCCATGAAGACCGAAATCACGCCCCTTTTGATCATCACCAAACTGGAACAATACGATTACGCGGGAGCCACCTCCATCGGGGTGGTGATGCTGGTGATTTCCTTTACGCTTTTATTGACCATCAACTGGCTGCAGTCGCGCACCGGCCTGCACCGGATTCATTAGAACCAGTCGGCAGTCGACGGTTGGCAGTTCGCAGGCAAGGAACAGAAAAAGCGAAAGACACGAGGAAAAAAACCAGTCGGCAGTTCGCAGGTAAGTAATAGAAAAGGCGGAGACGTGACGAAAGAAACACTCATCCTCAGCTTAAAAGGCGACCGATTATCGGACCCAGCCCGGGCCCTTACCGAGCCTCGTTGGGTCCGGTGGACCTTGACCTCCGTGGCCCTGCTTTTTATCGCCCTGTTCCTATTAGTACCCTTGGCCCAGGTTTTCACTTCCGCCCTGGATAAGGGGATCTGCCTATTACTTCGACGCCATCCGGGAACCCGACGCACTTGTCCGCCATCAAGTTGACCCTGATCACGGCTTTCTTTTCGATTTTTTTCAATTCCGTCTTCGGCTTGGCCTCGGCCTGGGCCATCACCAAATTCCAATTTCCCGGGCAAGAACCTCCTGATCACCCTGATCGACCTTCCTTTTACGGTTTCGCCCGTGGTTTCGGGGTTGATTTACGTTCTTTTGTTCGGGCTGCAGGGGCTGATGGGGCATTGGCTGAAGGACCACAACATCCAAATCATTTTCGCCGTGCCCGGGCATCGTCCTGGCCACGATCTTCGTGACCTTTCCCTTCGTTTCCCGGGAACTGATCCCCCTCATGCAGGAACAGGGCTCGGAAGAGGAAGAAGCGGCCATGGTGTTGGGCGCCAACGGCCACGCAGATTTTCTGGAGAGTGACCCTGCCGAATATCCAGTGGGGCCTTCTTTATGGCATCATTCTTTGCAACGCCCGGGCCATGGGGGAATTCGGGGCGGTGTCCGTGGTTTCGGGGCATATCCGGGGCCTGACCAACACCCTGCCCCTGCACGTGGAAATCCTTTATAACGATTACAATTTCACGGCGGCTTTTGCCGTGGCGTCCCTTTTGACCTTCCTGGCCGTTTTAACCCTGATCGCCAAGAGCATGGTGAGCGCCCGAATACGAAAGGGAAAGCCGGATGTTGCCGACGCACCTTGAAAGTGAGCCCGACATGAGTATTGAAGTCCGCGGATCTCACTAAGATCTTCAACGGCTTCAAGGCCGTCCATAAGGTGAGCGCCGAAGCTGGAAACGGGCTCCCTGACGGCGCTCCTGGGCCCTTCGGGATCAGGGCAAGAGCACCCTGCTGCGCATGATCGCGGGGCTGGAGATCCCCGACGCGGGGGAAATCCATTTGACCGGCCGGGAAGCCACCTATGCCTCGGCCAAGGAGCGCAATGTCGGGTTTGTTTTCCAGCATTACGCCCTTTTCAAGCACATGAACGTTTTCGAGAACATCGCCTTCGGCCTAAGGGTGCGCAAACAAGCCGAAAAGGAAATTCAGGGCCAGGGTTTATGAGCTTTTGAACCTGATCCAGCTGAACGGTTACGAGAAACGCTATCCCTCCCAGCTTTCCGGCGGGCAACGCCAAAGGGTGGCCGTGGCCAGGGCCCTGGCCCCCCGGCCCGAGGTGCTGCTTTTGGACGAGCCTTTCGGGGCCCTGGACGCCAAGGTGCGGGAGGAATTGCGGGAATGGATACTGAGGCTCCACGAGGAAACCAACGTGACCACCCTTTTCGTCACCCACGACCAGCAGGAGGCCATGGAAGTGGCCAGCCGCATCCTCATCATGAACCAGGGGGAGATCGAGCAGGACGGGACTCTCCCATCGAGATTTTCGACAAGCCGGCGACCCATTTCATCGCCCAATTCGTGGGGGAAACCAACTTCATCGACACGGAAGTCGCCGAAAAGGGGCTGGCGCGTATGGGGGCCTTTCCGGCTTTCCGGTGAACCCCAGCCTGCCGGTGAAGCAAAAGATCCGCATTTATTTCCGGCCCAACGACGTTTACATGACCGCCCAGTTCGAGACCCTGCAGGTAAGGGCCAAGATCGCCAAAACCCGGTTCAAGGGCACGGTGATCGAATACAAACTCGATATCGGGGAAGACAAGAATATTTCGGCGCAGGTTCCCAAGGGCGTGGCCCTGGCCAGCGGTTTCAAGGAAGGCCAGGAGGTTTATGCCGCCATTACCGCCTTCCATGTATTTCCCCTCTAAGGCTCCTAGGCTTTTGGATTGAGTAAAAACCCGGAAAAGTGTATTTTTGTTGGGCTTTTGGCCTTGCCCTGGATTTTGGCAGCGCAAAGTCCGAATAATGGCCTGGAACCTGTAAGAAGAGAGAAAAATGCCGACCTCAACCGACGCTAAAACCCTCTCCCACCTAAAACAACTGGAAGCGGAAAGCATCTTTATTATCCGGGAAGTGGCGGCCGAGTTTAAAAACCCGGTCATGCTTTATTCGGTGGGCAAGGATTCCAGCGTCATGGTGCGCCTGGCCCAAAAGGCCTTCCACCCCGGCAAGATCCCCTTTCCCCTCCTGCATGTGGATACCGGCTACAAATTCCCCGAGATGTACGAGTTCCGGGACAAGTTTATCCAGGAAATCGGCGCCAAGCTTCTGGTGGAACGTAACGAGGAAGCCATTGCGGGCGGTTCCAGCCCCTTTAAGTACGGGGTCCAGAAATGCTGCGGCCTGCTGAAAACCCAGGGACTCTTGGATGCCCTGACCAAACACGGATTCGACGCGGCTTTCGGCGGGGCGCGGCGGGAAGAGGAAAAGTCCAGGGCCAAGGAGAGGGTTTATTCCTTCCGGGATTCCTTTGGCCAGTGGGACCCCAAGAACCAGCGGCCCGAATTGTGGGACCTTTACAACTCCAAGGTCAACGAAGGGGAGTCCATCCGGGTTTTCCCCCTTTCCAATTGGACCGAGCTGGATATCTGGCTCTATATCGAGATGGAAAAAATACCCGTTGTCCCCATTTATTTCACCCACACCCGCAAGATCATCAAGCGCAAGGAGTTGCTCATCCCCTGGGTTTCCCATATCCCGATCCTGCCAGGGGACGAGGTCAAGGACATGCGGGTGCGGTTTCGCTCTTTGGGCTGCATGTCCTGCACGGGCGCCGTCCAGTCCGAGCCCGAAGTCCATGACTTGAGGGGCATCATCGAGGACTTGATCGGCACCCGCAAGAGCGAACGGGAAAATCGTATCATCGACCACGGTTCGGACAGCTCGATGGAACAGAAGAAGAAGGAAGGCTACTTCTAAGGGCGATTTTGAATCTTAAATTATGGATATTTTCTTCCGGTGGGCCGGAAGAAAATTTCAAAAAATTCATAATTGAGAATTCAACATTCAAAATTCGAGGGCCGGCTAGTTTTATTTTCTTGGCGGAGAAATATTGCACATGACGCTAAACGCAAAGACGCTATTAAACTACGAAAAGATGGACATGCTGCGGTTCTCGACGGCCGGGTCTGTGGACGACGGCAAATCCACCCTCATCGGCAGGCTTCTTTTCGATTCCAAGGGAGTCTTTGAGGACCAATTGGATGCCATCCGCAAGACCACCCGGAAAAAGGGTGGGGAGGACATCGATTTTGCCCTGATTACCGACGGGTTGGCGGCGGAGCGGGAACAGGGAATTACCATCGACGTAGCCTACCGCTATTTCGCCACTTCTAAACGGAAGTTCATCATCGCCGACACTCCGGGACACGAGCAATACACCCGCAACATGGTCACCGGCGCCTCCACGGCGGATCTGGCCATCATCCTCATCGACGCCCGCAACGGGGTCATGATCCAGTCCAAGCGGCACGGCTATATCGCCAAGCTCCTGGGCATCCCACATATCGTCGTGGCCATCAACAAGATGGACCTG
The DNA here is from genome assembly GCA_963770835.1 of uncultured Pseudomonadota bacterium. GTDB lineage: Bacteria > Oederibacteriota > Muellerivitia > Muellerivitales > Muellerivitaceae > JAJPJW01. Next base: position 104,435 of record CAVYRH010000002.1, on the reverse strand, counting down.
GTGGACTTCAAGGAAGAGGTTTTCGAGAAGATCAAGGCCGACTATGAGGCCTTCTTCCAGCGCCTGGTGGAGGAAAATCCCGCGCCGCCCTCGCTGAAGAACCTGGAATTCATCCCCATTTCCGCCTTGAAGGGCGACAACGTCACCGTGAAAAGCCCCGCCATGCCCTGGTACAAGGGGAAGGCCCTATTGGACCATTTGGAGACCATCGAGATTTCCAAGGACCGGAATCTGGACGATTTCCGTTTTCCGGTCCAGATCGTCCTGCGGCCAAACCTGGATTACCGGGGGTTCGCCGGGAAAGTCGCCTCCGGTATCGCCCGAAAAGGACAAAAGGTCGTGGCGCTGCCTTCCGGGGCCACCTCCACCATCCGCTCCATCGACACCTTCGACGGGGAGTTGGAAGAAGCCTATCCCCCCATGAGCGTGACCTTGCGCTTAAACGACGAGATCGACATTTCCCGCGGCGATATGCTGGCCTATCCCGGCAACGAACCCCAATGCGAGCGGCAATTCCAGGCTCACCTGTGCTGGATGGTCAAGGAACCCCTGACGTTGAAGAAAAAGTATCTTTTGAAGCTGGCCACCGGCGAGACCAAGGCCCTGGTGGACAATATCCTTTGGGTAAGGGACATGAAGACCCTCGACAAAAATTTGGCCGAACAGTTGAACCTCAACGACATCGCCCGTGTGAACGTCCAGACGCTCAAACCCATCTGCTTCGACCCCTATGACCGCAACTGGGCGACCGGCAGCTTCATCCTCATCGACGAGCTTACCAACAACACCGTGGGCGCAGGGATGATTGTTGAATAATCAAAGGGTGGAGAAGATGGCAGCCAAGGGACGAGCCTTCTCCCAACAGGTAAGCAACCCCTCTTTTCCGGCCAATGATTACTTCTACCGAATGATCCTTTTTCTTCCTGCCGTTTTCGTTGCCGCGACCTTCCTCCTCGGACTTCCCGCCCTTTACCACCGGCTTACCTATCCCCTGCAAGTGGAACAAGGGGAAGCGATCAACGTGGAAAAGGGCCTAATCCTTTTGCGAGGAGAGAACCTTTATCCTGACAGCGCCAAGGGCGGTCCCTACCTTTATTCGGTTTATCCGCCCCTTTTTTCTTGGCTGGAGGCTGGGCTTCTCAAGGCTACCGGCTTGGTGTGGCAACCCGGCAGGTTCCTGGCTTTCGCGGGCTATTTGGGATGCGGGATCCTTTTGGGGGCCTGGGGGTTCCGGCGATGGGGATGGGTGTGGGCCGTTTTTTCGGCCCTTCTGCTTTGGATTTTTCCGACCTGGGCCGAATGGGGGACCATGGTGCGATGCGATGCCTTGGCGCTTTTCTTCCACTTCGCCGCTTTTCTGTTGCTTTACGGGGATTCCCTTAAACCCGCCAAGGGAAGGATGGGGATCGCCGCCGCGGGTTTATTCAACGCGGCTGCGGTCCTCATCAAGCAAAGCACCCTGGCCCTGGCGGTGGTTTACGGCCTCTATTGCGTGGCCCGGCGGCAATGGGCCCGGCTGGGGGATTACGCCCTTTTTTTCCTGGCGCCTTTGACGGTTGTTTTCGCGATCGAACAGGTTCAAACGAAGGGATTGTTTTACGAACATACCGTGGCTTGGGCGAACACGGGATTCGACATGAGGGCTTTTTGGTATTTGATTTCACGGGTTTTTTGGAGGGAAGGGGGGGCCCTTTCCGCCGCTGTCCTGCTTCTTTGGGCGGTCAAGCGCGTCCCCTTGCTCCCCAAGATCCAAATTGTTTTTTCCGGCCTAAGCCTTTTATCCTTGGGGCGGGTTTTGGGCGCCGAAAACTACTGGCTGGAATTCCTTCTTTATGGGATTTTTTTTATCGGGGAGGCTTGGGTTTCTCCCTGGAATGGGATCTTCCGTTGGAGCCCCGGTGGAAAAACCGCGGTCTGGGGCAGGGTGCTTTTGGGTGTGGCCCTCTACGTTTTTTTGCCCGCCGGTAAATGGCCCACCACACCCCCTGCCGAAGAGAGGGATGCGAAATTAGCCGCCTCTAAGATTTATGAAACCGGGGAAAACCACTTGGCCCTGGATTTGGACCTGCCGGTGATGGCCGGAAAGAAAATCTGGATCCAACCCGCCGAATACACGGCCATGGTGAAAAGGGGAATTTGGAGCGAAGAGCCCCTTATCGGTGACATTCGGTCAAAAAAATTCTCCACGATCGAATTGTACGACAGGCCGGAGCAGTACCTGCTTCCCAAGCCGGTGGTAGAGGAAATTCAAAATAATTACCATGTCAAGATACGGGAATTGGGACGCCTGTGGTTTGTCCCTAATGGATAGTTCACCCAATCGGGCTTTTTGCCATTAAAATCAGAAGCTGATTCGGCGGTCTCTCCTAGGCCGTCCCAATGAGGAACTGATGCCAACCGCACTCGTCATCCACGGCCATTTCTACCAGCCTCCCCGGGAAAACCCCTGGACGGGTGTCATTGACGACCAGCCCAGCGCCCAGCCTTTCCCCAATTGGAACGACCGCGTTTATTACGAGTGTTACCGCCCCAACGCATTCGCCCGGGTATTCGACCTGAAGAGCGGCCGGATCGAGGGAATCATCAACAATTACGAGTCCATCAGCTTCAATTTCGGCCCCACGCTCCTTTCCTGGATGGAGAAATACCACATCGGGACCTATGAGAAAATCCTGGAGGCGGACAAAAAGAGCGCCAAGAAGAATGGCGGCCACGGCAACGCCATCGCCCAGGGTTATAACCACACCATCCTGCCCCTTTGCAACGAAGCGGACCGCATCACCCAGGTGAAGTGGGGCATCGAGGACTTCAAGCACCGGTTCAACCGGGAGCCCGAGTCCCTCTGGCTGCCGGAAACCGCCTGCAACGACGCCACCCTTTCGGTCCTGATCGACCATAACCTCAAATACGTCATCCTGTCTCCCGAACAGGCTGAGCGCGTCCGCCCCTTGGGCGATGGCGACTGGACCGACGTCTCGAACGGAAGGATCGACCCGGCCATGCCTTACCGCTATTTCCACCGGGACGGCTCCAAGCGGTTCATCGATATCTTTTTCTACGACATGGGCATCGCGCGCGGGGTCGCCTTCGAGGGGTCCCTCATTTCCAGCCAGGCTTTCATCGACCGCATCGGCCGGGTGGGCCGGGGAGAAGGCCGCATCGTGCAGACCGCCACCGACGGCGAGTCCTACGGCCACCACACGAAGTTCGGCGACCGCAGCCTGGCCTACGCGCTCAAGGTGGAAGCGACACAGGGCGACTATTGGGTCACCAACTACGGCGCTTACCTGGAAAAACACCCTCCCACCTGGGAAGCCGAGATCAAAAAGGGACCGGACGGCAATGGGACTTCCTGGAGCTGCGCCCACGGCGTCGGGCGCTGGTACCGGGATTGCGGCTGCCAAACCGGCGGCCGGGAAGGATGGAACCAGGCCTGGCGGGGGCCCCTGCGCAAGGCCTTTGATTTCCTCCGGGACCGGGTGCACGGGTATTTCGACCAAGAAAGGGGCAAGCTTTTCAACGACCCCTGGGCGGCCCGCAACGCTTACATCCAGCTGGTGTTGGATCCCCAGGCTTCCCGCAAGGAATTCCTTGAAAAACATGCGGGAAGGGAATTGTCCGAACTGGAGCAAGTAAAGGCCCTCACCCACTTGGAAATCCAACGAAACGCCATGCTCATGTACACCAGCTGCGGCTGGTTCTTTACCGAGATCTCCGGCATTGAGACCGTGCAGGTCATGAAATACGCCGCCCGCATTTTCGACCTGATGGAAACCCTGGGGTTCGAGTCCCCCGAAACAGCCTTCCTCGACATCCTGGCCGAGGCCAAGAGCAATGTCCCCGAGTTCGGCACCGGCGCCGACGTGTACCGCCGCTTCGCCGAGCCCACCCGCGTCACGCCCCAAGGGGTGGTGGCCCACTTGGCCATTTCCTCCCTCGTCAACCACGTGGCCGAAAGCGGGGAGGCGGGGGGATATCTTTTTGAGATGCTGGATAACCGCAAGGAGGAGCACGGCCGCTTTACCTTGATGACCGGGCATGTTTCGCTCCAGGAAGCCATGACGCGGCAGCACTTCCGCTACGCCTTCGCGGGGCTTCACCTGGGCGGCATTGACTTTTACGGCGCCGTCCGCCCCTTCCTGCGCAAGGAAAATTTCGACAAGTCCTCCCGGCACCTCTGGGACCAGTTTTACCTGGTTTCCCTGCCCAAGCTCCTCAGGCTCATGCAGGAGGAGTTCGGGCCCGAGGAATTCGGCGTGGAACAGCTGCTGCCGGAGAGCCGCCAGAAGATCTTCAAGGAAGTGTTCGGAAGCCTGGTGGAACGTTTCTCGGAACAATATGTCCGCCTTTACGAGGACAACCGACGCAACCTGGAAATGCTGCAGTCCGTGGGGTTTGAGCTGCCCCGGGAGATCCGGGCCGCGGCGGAATTCACCTTCGGCAAGCTTTTTGAGGAGGAAATCCAACGGAGGGAGTGGTTCAAGGATCCGGATGCCTACCGAAACCTCATTTCCCTCGCCGACGAGGTGACCCGCCATGGGTACCGCATCGACCGGTTCGTGGCCGAACACACTTTCCGGAACCTGATCACGGAAATCGTGGAAATAGCCGTGGCGAAACCCACCGAGGAAAACGTCCGGGCGGCCATCGCTGTGGTACAGTTGACCAAGAAACTGGGGCTGGAATACAACCTTTACCTGGCCCAGGAGGCGGTTTTCGAGGCCGCGGAAAAATCCCTACAATTCGACAAACTGGTGGAATTGTCCGAACTGCTGGACCTCAAAACGGACACTCTGCTCGATGAGAACGACAAGCTTAAGAAATCGCTGCATACGGATGACATCGAAGTCGCATAAAACGCCGCGTCGTGAAGGTCAATAGCCCAAAACGGTTCCGAGGACGTGTCCATGCCAACGACGAAGAAAAAGCAGCCCCACGCCAAAGCCACCCTGTCGAATCAAGAACTTGAAAGCTTTATTTCCTTAAGCCATGGGGATCCCCATTCGGTTTTAGGAATCCACCCCCAAAAGACGGGCGTGTGCGTGCGGGTGTTTCGCCCGGACGCCCTTTCGGTTTCTATTTTCCTGGAGGGTAAGGGCAAGGAAATTCTCCTTTCCCTCTGTTCTCCCGCGGGCCTTTTCGAGGGTTTTTTGGATGGCAAAAAGGAAATCGGCCCTTACCGCGTGAAGGTGGAATACCCGGGGCCAAAAGTCTTCACTTATTGGGATCCCTACGCCTTTTGGCCGACCTTGGGGGAAATGGACCTTTATCTCCTGGGGGAAGGGAACCATCAAAAGCTCCATGAAAAGATGGGGGCCCATTTCCTGCAACACCAGGGGGTCGAAGGCCTTTCTTTCGCCGTTTGGGCGCCGGGCGCCAAGGGCGTCAGTGTCGTCGGCGATTTCAACGGCTGGGATGGCCGCCTTCATACCATGCGCCGCATGGGTGCCTCCGGCATCTGGGAAATCTTCATCCCCGAGATCAGCGAGGGGATGAATTACAAATTCGAAATCCGCACTCACGACGGCCGGAGGCTTTTAAAAGCCGACCCCTACGCCTTCGCCACCGAAAAACCGCCCCTGACCGCTTCCGTCGCCCACCGCACCCACTATGAGTTTAAGGACCAGGAATGGATGCGCAACCGGGAGAAAGGGGACTCCCTGCGCAAACCCCTTTCCATCTATGAGGTCCACTTGGAGTCCTGGCGCAAGGTACCGGAGGAAGACAACCGGCCTCTGACCTACAAGGAAATGGCGGTTCAATTGGCCGACTACGTCCAGGAGTTAGGGTTTACCCACGTGGAATTCATGCCCGTCATGGAGCACCCCTTCGGCGGGTCCTGGGGGTACCAGGTTTCATCCTACTTCGCGCCGACCGCACGCTTTGGGCCGCCGGATGATTTTAAATACCTGGTGGATTACCTGCACCAGAAAGGCATCGGGGTGATTCTGGACTGGGTCCCAGCCCATTTTCCCAAGGATGAATTCGCCCTCGGACGCTTTGACGGAACGGCCCTTTATGAACACCTCGATCCCCGCCAGGGGGAGCACCCCGATTGGGGAACCTACGTTTTTAATTTCGGCCGGAATGAGGTGAGGAATTTTCTCCTTTCCAACGCCTTGTTCTGGCTTTCGGAATACCATGTGGACGGCCTGCGGCTGGACGCGGTGGCCTCCATGCTTTACCTGGATTACAGTCGCAAGGAGGGGGAATGGATTCCCAACCAGTTCGGCGGCAACGAGAACCTGGAAGCCATCAGCTTTTTAAAAAAACTCAATGAGCTGGTCTACGCCCAGTTCCCGGGGGTTCTCATGGTCGGCGGAAGAATCCACGGCTTGGCCGGGCGTAAGCCGTCCCACCTACACGGGAGGCCTGGGTTTCGGTTTCAAGTGGAACATGGGCTGGATGCACGACACGCTCTTTTACTTCAGCCGCGACCCCGTTTACCGCCGGTACGACCACAACAACCTGACCTTCGGCTTCCTCTACGCCTGGAGCGAGAATTTCATCCTCCCCATTTCCCACGACGAGGTGGTGCACGGCAAGTGCTCCATGATCGACAAGATGCCCGGGGAACGGTGGCAAAAGTTCGCAAACCTGCGGTCCCTTTACGGCTATATGTGGGCCCATCCCGGGAAGAAACTCCTCTTCATGGGCTGCGAATTCGCGCAGTTTTACGAATGGAACCACGAGCAAAGCCTGGACTGGCACTTGACCCAATGGGCCGACCATTGGCGCATGCAGAACCTGGTCTCGGACTTGAACCGGCTCTATAAGAGCCACCCCGCCTTGCATGAGGCGGATGTCGACCCCGCAGGCTTCCAATGGGTAGACTCCAGCAACGCGGACGACAACGCGGTGGCTTTCCTGAGGAAGTCGCCTTCCACGGGGAAGCAAATCCTGGTGACGGGCAATTTCTCACCGGTTATCCGTAACGGTTACCGGGTGGGCGTGCCCAAGCCGGGTTTTTACCGCGAACTCCTGAACACCGATTCCCACCTCTACGGCGGCTCCAACTTCGGCAACAACGGCGGAGTCCACGCCGAACCCATCCCCTGTCACGGTCAGCCCTATTCAGTAGTGATTTCCCTGCCGCCCCTGGCCACGGTTTGGTTCGAGGCCCCTTGATCAAACGGGGTATGAGCCAGATTCAAGGAAATAGCGGAATCCGCTACAACCCGGTTCTTTTTTTTGCCATCAGCTTCCTTGCCAACACCCTGTTGTCCTATTTTTTTCTGCCGCTGACTGTGAAATTGTGGATTGCCTTTGCGGGCTTAGCCTTGCCGGGTTTGGTCTTCTTTTTCGCCGCGAAACCGGCGGAATTCCAGGATAAGGCGCCCTACGAGAAAGAGCTTTTTCCCACCTTGCCTTCTTGGGTTTTGGCCTTGGTCGCGTTTCTGTCTATGGCTCCGCGATTTTTCCACCTGACCAGCCTCTCCCAATGGCCTTTCACCGATGAAGGTTATTTTTCTTATTATTCCCTGGAACTCCTGAAACACTGGGATTGGAAGTTTTTCTTCGCCCTAGGACAACACCCACCCGCCTTTAATTGGGGGTTTGCCCTTTTCTTCAAGGCCTTTACCCCCTCGTTACAAACCCTTTGGCTTTTTCCCGCCCTTCTTTCGGCATCGGCCGTTTGGGCCGCGCTTCCAGGGTTTAGGAATTACTTCCCGAAGTCCTTCGCGTTTTTGGGAATGATGCTCCTGGGTTTCAGCTTTTGGCCCCTTTACGCCGGAAGGATCTGTCAGCCCACTTCCGCCATGCTTTTGACTGAAGTCTTGGGTTTTGCCTTTTTGGCCGCCTATTTAAGGGCGGACCAGGTGAAGGGTCGCCAACGATGGGCTTGGGCCTGTGGGGTTGTGACAGGTCTTGGGTTTTACGTCGCCATTGCCTGGCCCGTGGTCGCTCTCTCGGTATTTTCGGTTTTCCTTTACCGCCATTGGAAAGGGCTGCGGGGGGAGGGTTCGCTTTGGAGGTTCCTCACGTCTTTCCTGGTCACGGTAATGCCTTTCCTTGTGGAATCCGTATTTCAAAAAAATGGCCGGTACATAAACGTCCTTTGGGTTTTTCATCCGGGCATGGACCCGGGGCAGGTGTGCAAAGACTTTTTCTCCCATGTTCAAGCTCTTTTGTGGGGTTTTAACTGGAGGCGCCTTTATGGACCGGTTTGGGGTGGGCTGCTGAACCCGGTATTGGGAGCTTTGCTTTTAACCGGTGCTTTGGAGTTGTGCCGGTTTCAGAGCCGTCCCTTCGTGCGATGGACTTTCCTGTCCCTGGGGTTGGCTTTCTTGCCGGCTGCACTGGCCCGCGGTTATGACAGTTTTCGCGTCCTGATGGCTTTTCTTCCAGCCTTGATCTTGGTGGTCTCCGGATTGCAGGTGGTTTTGGAAAAGCTAAAAGACGGAAAAAGGATTGGTTTGGCCTTCCTACTCTTGGGGGTTTCCATGGGTCTGGATTCCTACCATCTGTTCAACCGGTTTCCCCATTATTGGGGAACGCCGGGAAACGCCTGGAACTTCGGGAAGCAATACGAGCTTTGGAAATCCTACGAGATTCTACGGAAGGCCGATTCGCAAATGGGACCGGGCGCCCTCTTGTTCGACCTTCGGGCCCATGTGGTCGATGTAACCCCCGAAGTGGCCGCTTATTCCTTTGACGTAGCCATCAATCCATCTCTTTCCTTCGCGGATGCCAAGTGGGTTGCGGTGCTGGTGGACGCCAATTATCTGCCGTTTTTGTCCACCCGGTTTCCGGAGGGGAGGTTTTATTGGCTTTGTCCTCGGGAAGCCTACGGTTGGTGGGCCTTAGGGGTCATTCCTATCCAGCCCTCCAACATGTCAACCTTGGAAAATTGGTTTGCCCTTAACCGCAACTTGCAGGCCTTAACCCCGGAAATGATCGATGCCATGCCCGGCGACTCGAGGGAAGGCCTCGTCGCGCAAATGGAACGGTCGCAAGATAAAGTTTGGGGTGATCCTTTTTTAGAATCCGTATTTTGGGAGAAGGTCTTTGATAATCGGGCCATGGATAAGGACGCTCCAGGCTGCCTGGAGGCGGCACAAAACTGTGTTTTGAGAGGCTATCCTTTGCCGCATATGTACAACGAACAGGGGGTCATTTTAGTTCAAATGGGGCAATACTCGGAGGCGAGGAAGGTTTTTGAAAAGGCCACAAAAGGGGACGCGCTGAAAGTAACACCGGCCCGGGAGAATCTCCAAGCCTTGGACGCGGCGGGGAAATGAGGGGGGCCTGCCCCAGGCGGATATCCGTCCTTGAGGTTGGATCGTTAGCGTTTTACGACAATTTTGTTCTGGCAGGCCTTTTTTTGATGGTCTAACAGGACCGACCCATTGCCCTTGATCCGCTAGATTCCGATTTTTTTCTGATGTTTCCGGGTCCGGGGTTGACACCACGAGTGGTATGAAGTTTGCTTGAAAATACATACTATATACTGTAATTTAACTCCCCCATTCGATGCTGGAGGTAGCTAGCGGCCCCCCAAAGAGGCCGCTTTTTTTAACCCTGAAAATGCGGTTCGCAATCCCGAGGGTTCTAGGAGAAGAAAAGATGTCCGACCGACCGATTCAAGCCAATCCCAACGAAAACCTGATCGCCCCTTTCGACGCCGGTAAAGATTCCTGCGGTGTGGGTTTTGTCGCCAACATGAAGAACAAGAAATCCCATGAGATCGTCCAGCAGGGCGTCGAGATTCTTCTCAACCTTTCCCACCGGGGCGCCTGCGGTTGCGAGACCAATACGGGCGACGGCGCCGGGATCTTGATCCAAATCCCTGACAAGTTTTTCCGCAAGAATGCGGCGGTCTTCAACCTGACCTTGCCGCCGGAGGGGGACTACGGGGTAGGCGTGGTTTTCCTGCCCAAGCTGGCCGACCACATCAAGTTTTGCGAGGATGTTTTTGAGCAAGGTTGTGAAGGAAGAGGGGCAAACCCTCCTGGGCTGGCGCCTGGTTCCCACCGATAACAGCGAAGTCGGGCCGACGGCCCGCGCCGCCGAACCAGTCATGAAGCAGGTCTTCATCGGCAAGTCCAAGGACATCAAGGACCAGGACGCTTTCGAGCGGAAGCTTTTCCTCATCCGCAAGAGGGTTGAAAACACCGTGGCCGCGTCCATCCTCACCGAGAAACACCTTTTCTACGTCGCCAGCCTTTCCTGCCGCACGCTGGTCTACAAAGGGCATGCTGACGCCCGGCCAGGTGGCCCCCTATTTCCGCGATCTCCGGGACACTGCGAGTGGAGTCGGCCCTGGCCCTGGTCCATTCCAGGTTTTCCACCAACACCTTCCCCTCCTGGGACCTGGCCCATCCTTTCCGCTATATCGCCCACAACGGGGAAATCAACACGCTGCGCGGAAACATCAACTGGATGCACGCGCGGGAAGCGCTCTTCGCAAGCGACCACTACACCCCGGAGGAAATGAAAAAGCTCCTGCCCATCGTCCGGGAAGGTCAGTCCGACTCGGCCACTTTCGACAACGCGCTGGAAATATTGGTCATGGCGGGCCGCAGCCTGCCCCATGCCATGATGATGATGATTCCCGAGGCCTGGACGGGCCACGCCACCATGCCCCAGTACAAGAAGGACTTCTACCACTACCATTCCTGCCTGATGGAGCCCTGGGACGGCCCGGCTTCCATCGCCTTTACCGACGGCAAAGTCATCGGCGCGGTCCTGGATCGCAACGGCCTCAGGCCCTCGCGCTATTACGTGACCAAGGACGATCTGGTCATCATGGCCTCCGAAGTGGGTGTCCTGGATATCGACCTTCCCAGCGGGTCTTGAAAAAGGGCCGCTTGGAACCCGGCAAGATGTTCCTGATCGACTTGAATGAGGGCCGCATCATTGACGACGTTGAATTGAAGGAAAAAATCTCCAAGGCGCAGCCTTATGGCGAGTGGCTGAAGGAAAACCTGACTTCCCTGGACAAGCTGCCCGAGGCGCCGCACGTGCCCGAACCGGACCACGAAACGGTCCTGAAACGCCAGAAGGCCTTCGGCTATACCCACGAGGACGTCCGTATCCTGATGGCCCCCATGGCCACCAACGGGGAAGAAGCCATCGGATCGCATGGGGGATGACACGCCCCTGGCCGTCTTGTCCAACCAGGCCCAACCCCTCTTCAACTACTTCAACCAGTTGTTCGCCCAGGTCACCAACCCGCCCTTGGACGCCATCCGCGAGGAACTGGTGACTTCGGTCAATACCACCGTCGGCCCCGAGGGGAACCTGCTGAAGCCAACCCCCGAGTCCTGCCGCCAGATCGAACTGAAGAGCCCGGTGCTGGACAACGACGAATTGGCCAAGTTCACCCATATCGAAGTTCAAGAACTACAAAGCCGTCACCCTGCCCATCCTTTATAAGGTGGCGGAAGGCGGCGCCGGATTGGCCAAGGCCATTGAGCAAGTACCTGCGAAAAGGCCAGCAGGGCCGTGCAAGGAGGGGTACCAGATCATCATCCTGACCGACCGGGGCCTGGATCACGACAATGCCCCTATCCCGAGCCTCCTGGCCACCTCCGGCGTGCACCACCATCTGATCAAAAAGGGCGAACGGACCAAAGTGGGACTTGATCGTGGAATCGGGGGAACCCCGGGAAGTCCACCATTTCGCGCTTGCTGTTGGGCTATGGCGCCAACGCCATCAACCCCTACCTGGCCTTCGAGACCCTGGACGACATGATCCGCCGCGGCATCCTGCCTTCCGACATCGACCATAAGACGGCCGTGAAGAAATACATCAAGGCCGCCAACAAGGGCATCGTCAAGGTCATGTCCAAGATGGGCATTTCGACCATCCAAAGCTACCGGGGCGCGCAGATCTTCGAGGCCGTGGGACTCAATTCCGAATTCATCGACAAGTATTTCACTTGGACCGCCAGCCGCATCCAGGGAATCGGCATCAACGAAGTGGCCGCCGAATCCGAGAAACGGCACCGGGGCGCCTTCCCGGAAAGGCCCGCCCGCGAACTGGACTTGGACTGGGGCGGACGCTACCAATGGCGCCGCGACGGGGAAAAGCATCTCTTCAACCCCGATACGGTCCATAAACTCCAGAACGCGGTACGGACCAGCAACTACAAGATTTTCAAGGCTTATTCCTCCGAAGTGAACGAGCAATCGCCGCGCCCTGGCCACCCTGCGGGGCTTGTTCAAGTTCAAGAAGGGAAACCCCATCCCGCTCGACCAGGTGGAACCCGCTTCCGAGATCGTGAAGCGCTTCGCCACCGGGGCCATGTCCTATGGCTCCATCAGCCAGGAAGCCCACCAGACGCTCGCCATCGCCATGAACCGCATCGGCGGCAAATCCAACACGGGCGAGGGCGGCGAGGATGAGGACCGTTATATTCCCGAGCCCAACGGCGACTCCCGCAATTCGGCCATCAAGCAGGTGGCCTCGGGCCGTTTCGGCGTGACCAGCCATTACATGGTCAACGCCAAGGAGCTTCAAATCAAGATGGCGCAAGGCGCCAAGCCGGGGGAGGGCGGCCAATTGCCCGGCAAGAAAGTTTATCCCTGGATCGCCAAGACCCGGTTCGCGACGCCTTTCGTGGGCCTCATTTCGCCCCCGCCGCACCACGACATTTACTCCATTGAGGATCTGGCCCAGCTCATCCACGATCTGAAAAACGCCAATAAATACGCCCGCATTTCGGTCAAGCTGGTGGCCGAGATCGGGGTAGGGACGGTCGCGGCGGGGGTTTGCAAGGCCCACGCGGACCATGTGCTTGATCAGCGGGCATGACGGCGGCACGGGCGCCTCCCCCCTGACCTCCATCAAGTTCGCTGGCGCGCCCTGGGAACTAGGCTTGGCCGAAACCCACCAGATCCTGGTCAAAAACCGCCTTCGGGACCGCATCACGGTCCAGACCGACGGCCAATTGAAGACCGGCCGGGACGTGGCCATTGCCTGCCTCTTGGGCGCCGAGGAGTACGGTTTCGCCACCGCCGCCCTCGTCGCCGAGGGTTGCATCATGATGAGGGTTTGCCACCTGGACACCTGCCCGGTAGGCATTGCCACCCAAAATCCCGAGCTCCGCAAGAAGTTCACGGGCAAGCCCGAATATGTGGTCAATTTCATGATGTTCATCGCCGAGGAGATGCGCGAAATCATGGCCGAACTGGGTTTCAAGACCATTAATGAGATGGTGGGCCATTCGGAACTGTTGGAAATGAACGAGGCCATCGCCCATTGGAAATCCAAGGGCCTGGATTTGTCGGCCATCTTCTACAAGCCAGGGGAATCCAATCTGGGCCCGGTTTACTGCGTTCAAAAACAGGACCACGGCCTGGACAAAGCCTTGGACAACGAAGTTTTGATGGAGCGTTGCAAGCCGGCTATCGAGGAGAAAAAACCCGTTAAGTTTGAGGTGCCCATCCGCAACATCAATCGCACGGTGGGAACCATGGTCGGCGCGGAAATATCCCGCAAACACGGTGCCAAAGGACTGCCCGATGACACCATCCAGATCACCTTCAAGGGGTCCGCGGGAAACAGTTTCGCCGCCTTCGTGCCCAAGGGGATGACCCTTCGCCTGGAAGGGGACGCCAACGACTATTTGGGCAAGGGCCTTTGCGGCGGCAAAATCATGGTGTATCCGCCCAAGGACGCCACTTTCGTGCCGGAGGAAAACATCATCGTGGGCAATGTGCTTCTTTACGGCGCCACCAGCGGCGAGGTTTATATCCGCGGCAAGGCCGGGGAGCGCTTCGGCGTGCGCAACTCGGGTGTGGAAGCTGTGGTGGAGGGCGTGGGCGACCACGGCTGCGAGTACATGACCGGCGGCAAGGTGGTGGTGATCGGCGACACCGGACGCAATTTCGCGGCTGGAATGTCGGGCGGCATCGCCTATGTTTGGAACAAAACCGGCGACTTCGACATCCGGTGTAACAAGGAAATGGTGGCCCTGGAGGAGTTGGAAGACGAGGACCTGAAATTCATCCAGAACATGCTGCGCAAACACCAGGAATTTACCGGGAGCACGGTGGCTGGGGTTCTCCTGAAGGATTGGGACAAGCTGTCCAAACAGTTCGTAAAGGTCATGCCGGTGGATTATAAAAAGGCCCTGCAGGCACAAAAAGACGCCGCGGCCAAACCGGTGGCAGTGGCTTAAGCCGGCCGGCAACTATCCGCTGACAACTGTCAGCTTTATCTGAGGGAAAAATGGGAAAACCGACAGGATTCATGGAAACGGGACGGGAGATGCCCCACAAGCGGCCCGTGGTGGAGCGCGTCAAGGACTGGAAAGAATACGTGCTGCCCGCCGACCCGGCCGAGCTGAAGAGCCAGGCCGCCCGCTGTATGGATTGCGGCGTGCCTTTCTGCCACCAGGGCTGTCCCCTGGGCAACATCATCCCGGATTGGAACGACCTGGTCTACCGCGACCGCTGGCGGGAAGCCATTGAACGCCTGCACGCCACCAATAATTTCCCCGAATTCACCGGCCGTCTTTGCCCGGCCCCTTGCGAAAATTCCTGCGTGCTCGGCCTGGACGTGTACAAACAGCCGGTCACCATCAAGAACATCGAAGTTTCCATCATCGACCACGCCTGGAAGGAAGGCTGGGTCAAGCCCATGCCGCCCAAGAACCTCACCGGCAAGAAAGTGGCCGTGGTGGGTTCGGGCCCGGCGGGCCTGGCGGCCGCACAACAACTGGCCCGGGTGGGGCACCGGGTGACGGTATTCGAGCGCGCGGACCGCATCGGCGGGCTGCTCCGCTACGGCATTCCCGAATTCAAGATGGAAAAGCGGCATGTGGACCGGCGGATGGAACAAATGAAGGCGGAGGGCGTGGAGTTCAAGACCAGCGCCAACATCGGCCACAATGTGCCCATTGAGGATCTAAAAAAGAATTTCGACGCCATTGTCCTGGCGGGAGGGGCCACCCAGCCCCGCAACCTGCCCGTTCCAGGAAGGGAACTGAAAGGCGTTCATTTCGCCATGGAATACCTGACCCAGTCCAACAAGGTGCGGGAAGGCGATAAGGTCGAAAACCAGATTACGGCCAAGGACAAGCACGTCATCGTGATCGGCGGCGGCGACACGGGCGCGGACTGTATTGGTACCGCCCACCGCCAGGGCGCCAAAAGCGTCACTTCCCTGGAAGTCCTTCCCAAGCCTCCAGCCGAAAGGGCCACGGATAATCCGTGGCCCCAATGGGCCCGCATTTTACGCGTGGCTCCGGCCCATGAGGAAGGCGGGGAGATTCTTTACAGCGTCTCCACCAAGGAATTCACGGGTGAAAACGGCGTGGTGAAGAAACTCAAGGGCGTGAAGGTGGAATGGATTCCCCAACCCTCGGGTCCCCCGAAGCTGCAGGAAATCGCCGGAAGCGAATTCGAAATTCCGGCCGATTTGGTGCTTTTGGCCATGGGTTTCCTGGGTCCGGAAAAGAACCCGCTGTTCGAGAAGTTGGGGATCGAACTGGATCAACGATCTAACGTCAAGGCCGACGCAAACAAGATGACCAGCGTGCCGGGTGTCTTCGTGGCCGGAGACATGACCCGCGGCCAATCCTTGATCGTCTGGGCCATTGCCGAGGGCCGCGCCGCGGCCCGGGGCTGCGACCTGTGGCTGATGGGGGAGACGACGCTTCCCAGTCCGCTTTAGAAGAACCAATTTAGCCCCCAAGACTTCAAGAAAGACTTATGGAAGACGGACTTTTAAGTCGTGCTTAAAAGCAGACTTGGGTTCGTCTTTTTTGTTTTAAGTCAAGTGGTTAGAATGTTTGGTGTTTATTCATTGTTTTAAAGGTTTTAAATGAATCTTAAAACTTGGCGTCTCTACGTCTTTGTGGTGGAATTTGCCGTTGTTGTTCCGGTTTTCGGCCAAACCCCCTTACCGACAACCACCCCCCTGACCATCAACCAGACTAATGTTCCCATCCGGGTGGATGGCCACCTGAACGACTGGCCCGAGGCGCGGATGATCTACCTGGGCCTGAAGGACCAAGTCGTCCTTGGAAAGAATTTTTGGAAGGGAGAGGACGATTTCAATGGCCGCGTTTTCGTTACCTACGACGAACAGTATCTTTATGTGGCGGCCATCGTCCAAAAAGCCGGCAGTGTCGTCGATACCGTTAATCTTAGTGCCCTTCAGAAGAGCAACAATGTGGTCAATGCCAGCGATCTGCGGTCACTTTGGAACGGCGATTGCTTGGAATTGTTCTTCTCTACACGTTCTGAACTCGTAAGCCCGTCCCACCTAGCCAAGGGGGACTACCATATCGGCCTTTCGCCAGGAGCTGATTGCAAAAGCCCCCTGATGTATTGCTTTAACAGGGACGAGACTATTTCGGGTTCGCGGCTTGTCGCCCGCAAGACACTCAAAGGGTATTTGATGGAAGCTTGCATTCCCCTGGCGTATTTCCAGGGCCTCGACCTGGGAGCAGGCAAACCTCTCAGGCTTGACGCCGCCCTGGACAAGGGCGGGGCGCTCAGCGGTTACCGGATCGTCGAACTGGATTACGCGGGGAAGGGTTCGGATCCAGAAGACCCCTCGACTTGGCCCCGGGCCCAGTGGATCGGAAAAATCGAGCAGGCGGTTCCTTTCGAGCAGTCCGAGGATCTTTACGCTGAATTAGTCCACGATGGAACCCGTGGCGCTACTTACGGCGGAATCAAGACCATCGCCGGCGTCGCGTTGGATGCGGCTGGGAAACCTTTGTCGGGAGTCCTCGTTTCTACTTGGCCCAAGACCCAACAAACCCGAACCGACTCCCAAGGCACCTTCCAGCTCCCCAAGATTAAAATCTACGATAAGACGGTCTTTTATGGGCGGCTGAATGGTAACGTAGTCTCGGTTTCCCCTTTGGAGCTCCATGCCAAAGCGGTCACCCTGCGCTTATCTCCCCTGCCGGCAGGCTTTGGTTCTTCCTTGGTCAGCGTGAGTCCTTTCTTTTTTGGACAGTCCATCCCGCCGGGGTCCGCTGAACAATTCGACACCCTTGCCCCACTGTTAAACCCACTAAATCCCGGGTTGATCCGGTTGAACCTGTCCGCGTCCCAGCCGGACTTGGAAGATAGAGAAACCCTGCTGGACCATTTCGCCGTTTACGCCCGGAAAATCGGGGCGGAAACGATGGTAGTGGTTCCCATCAACCGTGCCGATTTGGAAGGGCCGGCCCAGTGGGTGCATTACGCCAACGTGGTGAAAAATTACAATATCCGGTTTTGGGCGGTGGGTGATGAGCCGGACATGGGCGTGAAAGGCGTAGAAAACTACAATGCCTACGATTACGTCAACGACTTCCGCATTCTCTACAACGCCATGAAGCGGGAAGACCCTTCGATCATCGTATTGGGTCCCGAAGCGGCGTCGAAATACAGCCGGGACGAAAACGACTGGATCAGCTCTTTCCTGCGGTACAACGGGGATATTGTTGAGGGCATTTCGATCCACCGTTATGCTTCCTTTCAAGCCGCCAACCTGCCGGTGTCTATCCGGGTCGATCTCCGCCAGGAAGACTCCCTGGTTCAAGCCCTACGGGACAAGATTTACCAGAACACGGATTTTGATTTGCCCCTCTTGGTAACAGGGGAAAGCGCTTGCGCCGCCGCCGTCATATCCACGACCAAGGAGGCCGGGGTGACGATCCAGATGTGGGAAGCCCTTTGGGAGGCTGATAAAAAGGGGGAATTCCTCAATAAACATTTGGCCATGGATGCCTCCTCCTATTCTTGGCGGGGCGCTTCGGCGGGAGTCTCTTTTCAAGCCCTACCCTCTTACTGGGCCTTGAAACTCTGGGGACAAATGATCCATGGTAAGGTCGTACCGGCCCAGATCCAAAACCCCGAAATGTCCGTTTACGCCACCCAGGACCCCAAATCCAAGGATGTCACCCTGATGATCATCAACAAAGGCGACCGCTATTGGAGGCCCAAAACCCTTTTGAACGGGAGTGATGCCGAACTGAGCGTGGAGGCGGGCCTCGACCAGCGGTATGATTTTGAGATTCCCTCCTATTCCATCAGCCTTTTAAAAATTAAAGGGAACCGCTCGGCGGGCGAAGCGCTGGTCTACATGTTGAAGATGGCCCTGGCGGGCCAGGAACCGAAGAGTTCCGTTATTAAGCCGTGGTAATTCCGGAAAACTTTGACTTGAAATTAATTTTTTAATACTAAAAGTGAAATAAGGCGTCTAAAAAAGCGTGCCCACAATGACAACTCCAAAAAGTAATCCGCCGAAGCCCCGAAAAGCCGGAGAGCCCTGGATTAAACCGGTGGACTCACTCGTGCTGATTTACCAAGTATTGATGTCGGGCCTTATCCTGGCCGGCAACCTTTCCTTTGAGGAGAAGCTACACTTGGTGGGGCTCCACGCGTTGGTCTTCCTGGCCTTGTCGGTTTTCCTTTGGAATCTAAGGAATTTTTCCAATCCCGTCGTGTCTTTTGCCCGCGAATTTTATCCCCTTATCGTCATGATTTTTTTCTACCGCGAAGTGGGGCTTTTGGTGCACCAGTATTTTGACTGGACCCTGGATGAATGGCTTTTTAGCGTCGATAACGAGATGGGAAAGATTGGGATGCGCGTTTGGAACCAGCAGCAGTTTTATCCCCCAAGCCGCCTTTTAAACGAATTTTTTAGCATCGGCTACAGCTTTTATTTTCTCCTCCTGCCCCTCTCCGCCCTGGTGCTTTATTTTCGCGCGCCCCTTTCCAAGTTCCGCACCTTCATGTTTTCCCTAACCTTCACTTATTTCCTGCACTATATCCTTTTTGTTTTTCTCCCGGCGGAAAGTCCCCGATTTTATATGCCGGGTTTGGGGGAATCCCTTCAAGGCTATTGGGTGTCCGATTGGCTTCAATCGGCGGTGGAGCAAAACGCCTTTCCAGGCGGGTCCTTCCCCAGCTCCCATATCGCCGCCTCGGTGATCTGCCTCATGGTTTTTCCCTACCTCGGGAGATGGCGATTTGGTGTCCTTCTTTTAACCATTATGTTGTTTGCGGGCACCATCTACGGGCGTTATCATTATTTCGTTGATGTGGTTGCCGGTTTGGGGGTAGGTTTATGCTGTTATTTCGTGGCTCCTTGGCTGGAAAAGAAGTGGCCTTTCATCTTCGATGAAGAGGGATTTGCCCGTGAGCGACCCCGAGAAGCCTTTAACTGAGGCCGAAAAACAAATCCGGCGTTTGGAAGCCCTGCGCCAGGTGAGGGAAGAGACTACCAAGGAATCGGCCGAAAAGGCCTATTTCCCGGCAAAAACACAGGCCGAAAAGACAGCCGAAAGATTGATGGCCATGCGGGACGCGTCCCAGAAACCCGCTGGTTCCCGGCGCGTCAAAATCGACGGCAAACAAAAGAGCTCAAAACTCCGCTTCCTGCAAATCCGAATCCTGGAACAACTCCTCGCCGAGGACAAACGCCTTAGAGGAAGCGTGGTCACCCGCATCGCGCTTAACCGGTTCTTAAACCTTGAGAACACCGCCGAAGAAAACGAGATGGAAACCAAGATCAACGAAATACTTCGGCAACATAAAAACCGTTCCTGAAAAAATTTGAATTGCTGTCATTGCGAGGAAAACTCGCCGAATAGGCGGGTGGTCTTGACGAAGCAACCACAGTCTTAAATAATGCCTTCCACAGCACTCTTCAAAACCACCCATGAACTTAGTTTGCTTCGTCGCAAAGTTCGCTCCTCGCAATGACAGCGATTTTAAAAGGTTTTTCAATGAAACTTCTCATTAACGGCGAAAACAAGGAATTTTCAGATGGTATTTCCCTGGAAGATTTAATCCGACAGTTGGGCGTTCGGAAGGAAACCGTTGTGGCGGAAGTGAACCGGCAAATCGTGCAAAACGAACAAAGGTCCGGTTGGAAACTTTCGGACGGCGACCAAGTGGAACTCATTCAATTCGTTGGAGGCGGCTGATGACGACAACCTTAGAACAAGTAAAATCCGAGGATACCTATGAAATCAACGGCAAGACATTCCATTCCCGCCTACTGGTAGGAACGGGAAAGTACGCTACGAACGACTTGATGGCCCAATGCCTGGAAGCTTCGGGCACGGAGATCGTGACAGTGGCCCTGCGTCGGGTCAACCTGGACAACAAGGGCGAAAAGACCTTGCTTGACTATATTAACCCCAGGAAATACACCCTTCTCCCCAATACGGCTGGTTGTTATAGCGCCGAAGAGGCCATCCGGGTGGCCCACCTGGCCCGTGCCACTGGCATTTCGGATTTCGTGAAACTGGAAGTCCTTTTCGATGAAAAAACCCTCCTGCCCGACCCCCTTGCCACCTTGGATGCCACCAAGGTGTTGGTGAAGGAGGGCTTTACGGTGATGACCTACACTTCCGACGACCCCGTTATGGCCCAAAAACTGGAACAGGCCGGTGCCCATGCGGTAATGCCCGCGGGTTCGCCGATTGGCTCGGGTCAGGGTGTTTTGAACCCCAATAACATCCGGATCATCCTGGAGAAGTTGAAATGCCCGGTTTTGATCGACGCCGGGGTGGGTTCGGCCTCGGATGTGGCGGTGGCCATGGAACTAGGGGTGGTAGCCGTTCTTTTGAACACGGCCATCGCCCATGCCAAAGATCCCCTCAAGATGGCAAACGCCATGCGGCATGCCACCGAAGCGGGACGGCTTTCCTACCTGGCGGGTCGCATCCCCAAGAAGCTTTACGCCCAGGCCTCGACTCCAAATAAAGATTTTTAATAGCTTCCATGACTGACCTCAAAGCTCATTTAGCGAAAGTCCGCCTTTATTTAGTAACCGACCAGGAACTTTCCGAGAATCACGATACCCTCACGACCGTTGAGGATGCCCTCAAGGGCGGCGTGGACATTGTCCAATTGCGCGAGTATTCCCTGAACGATTCAGAGTTATTGGCAATGGCCCACCAAGTGCGGAAGATGACCCGGGCCTATAGCGCCCTCTTCATCGTGAACAACCGGCCTGATATCGCCCGGTTATCGGACGCGGACGGGGTGCACTTGGGGCAGGACGATTTGCCGGTGGCCGAGGCCCGGAAAATCCTGGGGGAAGGAAAACTAGTCGGGGTTTCCACCCATGGCATGGACCAAGCGAAGCAAGCCGTTTCGGATGGGGTTGATTACATTGGGGTGGGACCTGTTTATCCCACCCAAACGAAGCAAAACGTCGTACCGCCGGTTACTTTGGATTACGTCAAACAGGTTGTCGCTTCCGGGCTTGGCCTCCCCTTTTTCGCCATCGGCGGAATCAAACTGCACAATTTGGAAGAGGTTTTGATGGTGGGTGCCCGCCGGGTGGCGGTGGTAACGGGAATTGTGAAAACCCTTAACGTCCCAAAAGTGGCGGGAGAATTTAAGGAAATGCTTCAGAAATATCAGCTGTAGGCTTTCCGCCCGATAAAAGCTTATTGGCCCGGAAACCTTGTTTTTACCTTCTGAAAGTCTATAATTTACATAAGATTTAAATATTCGAGGTTTTTAGATGCTTCTCCCCATCGTCCTTTATCCCGATCCCAGGCTCAAAATGAAGAGCAAATCCGTCACCCAGTTCGCGCCTGCATTCAAGCAACTGGCCGCTGATATGACTGAAACCATGAGAAACGCCAACGGCGTGGGCCTAGCCGCCATTCAGATCGGCGAACCCATCCGGATGATGGTCATGGACGAGCATTACGACCTGGAGGATAAGGGCGAGGCCCGGGTCCTGTTCAACCCGGAGGTTTTACAGGAAGAAGGCTCCGAGACCATTGAGGAAGGCTGTTTGTCCATCCCCGACGTTCGCGAGGAAATTGAGAGGTCCTTCAAGGTCAAGGTGAAATACCAGGACCTGGACGGCAAGGAACAAGTCTCCGAATACGAGGGGCTCCTAGCCCGTTGCATCCTGCACGAGATCGATCATATGAACGGGCTTCTTTTCATCCAAAAGGTTCCCGCCGTCAAGCGCCTGTTCCTCAAAAAGCAACTCGACCAGCTTAAGAAGAGCTTCAAAGAGACGGTTTCTCTTTGACAGTAGGACGAAAAAGTCCCAAAGATGGACTTTTTCATATCGGTGTCGCGAATCACCCCTTGAAAACCAAGGGGTTCGAAGCGATTCGCTCCAAGCTCGTGGCTGTCGACAGGGTATAAAGCCATTTTTTTAGCACCCTGTTAATAATCCTTTTTCAATCAAGCCGGGTGAACGATGAAGACTCTCGATGCCAAGGGAATAGGCATGGTGGAGCTCTTATTCGGTATACTCATTTTAACCTTCCTAGCTGAATCGATTGTGATGATGCAGATGGTGTTGGCCCGTAAAATCACCCGTCAGATGGACCAAAGCTACGCCCGCCTCAAAGGGCTTCAAATGATGGACGAACTGGAAGCCCAGGCCAATAGCAATCCCTTTTACGGAGGGGCGATCCTCGACAGTTTTAACGACGGGGTCAGTTTCAACTTGAACCTGACGACAGATAAATCGGTAAGCGACCCTGGCGACCCCTTAAGCGGCAACCGACAAGCGAACGGCCACTGGCGTTACTTGCGGCAGGTTCAAGTCAGTCCGGTGGGGGGCAACACCGGAGCCCGCCAGGTGTCGGTGAAAGTTTGGATATGCGCCTCCGACGGAAATCCTCCAAGCCCCAGCCTTTTACTGGCCACGGTTTCAGGAGTGATTATCCCCGGGCTCCCTTTGTCAAAAGGAATTACTGTGCTTTCTGGAGCGACTACGACGCTGATGAACCAATGACGTCTTCCAGCTTTTTCCCTAAAATGGCTCCAGCGTCATCAACGCTTTTTCCAATCTAAGGAACCCGGTGAATCAACCTTTGCGTATTCTTTTCATAGGCACTTCGGATTTTGCCGTGCCCGCGCTTCAAGCGCTCCATTCAGCGGGCTATGCCGTCCAACTGGCCGTCACCCAGCCGGACAAGCCCGCCGGCAGGGGTTTGGAACTAAAAGCCTCCCCCGTCAAGAACAAGGCGGTAGAACTGGGGATTGTGGTATTCCAACCCGATAAAATCAAGGCGCCGGACGCGGTGGAATCCCTCCGTAAAGCCGAACCCGACGTGACGGTGGTGGCCGCCTATGGGCAGATACTTCCGTCCGTTGTCCTCCAAATCCCCAAGGTCGCCTGCCTTAACATTCATGGTTCAATTCTTCCGAAATACCGGGGCGCGGCGCCCATCCATTACGCGGTCATCGCGGGTGAGAAAGAGACTGGCGTGACCATCATGTACATGAACGAGAAGATGGACGAAGGTGATATGCTCCTGGTCAAGAAAACTCCCATTGGCCCCGAAGAAACCACCGGCGAAGTCCATGACCGACTGGCTTTCCTGGGTGCGGAGGGGTTGCTGGAAGCTTTGAACCTTTTGAGGGAAGGGAAGGCCCCCCGGGTTCCCCAAGACCACTCCCAAGCCACTTACGCGCCTTCCATTAAGCGCGAGTTTTGCCGGTTGGATTGGGGATCCCCCGCTGTCGGTGTTTTTAACCATGTAAGGGGTTTAAGCCCATGGCCTGGCGCGGAAACCAGTTGGAAGGGAATGGAACTAAAGGTTCACAAAACATCGCTGGAGGGCCGCCAGGGCAAACCAGGCGAGGTGTTAGAAGTGTCCAAGCATGGCGTTGTGGTGGCGGCTGGCATGGATGCGGTTCGGCTTGTCGAAATTCAACCACCCGGAAAGAAAAAAATGAACGCTTTTGATTTCACCTTAGGACATCCTGACTTTAAGCCAGGAGTGGTCCTTTCATGAGCCCAACTCCCCAACGAAACAGTGGCCGTGCAAAAGGCCGTTACAAACCAACAAAAAGCCGACATGGCGGTAAACCGCAGGGCCGCCTTAATGGACCACGCCCACCCCGCCGTGACGGCAACGCAACATCCCCTCCCCGCCCTCCGGTTATCAAAGGGGGACAAGGGGGGAATCGGTCGAACCATCCCGATCGGAGGTCCTCAGCTGATCAGCCGCCCAGAAGGCCGGATGAAATATCCCCTTCCCGCCTGGAAGCCGCCCGGGCCCTTTATTCCATTGAGAAGGGCACTAAAATCGCGGATGTCCTAGCGAACCCGAAGTGGCTCAAGCCCGAGGATGAGGCTCTTTTACGCGAATTGGTCTATGGCTGTACCCGCCAAAAGAGATTATTGGACTACCACTTGAATTCGCTTTGCCAGACCCCTTTCGAGAAACTTCCAGTGGAAGTGAAAATCAGTCTGCGGTTGGGTCTTTATCAGCTCCTTTTCCTCGACCGGGTTCCGGCCCATGCGGCGGTCCATGAATCCGTCAATCTGGCTAAAAAAGGTGGGCAGGAGGCCTTGAGCGGTTTTGTGAACGCCGTCCTGAGGAACGCCGAGACCAAGAAAGAGTCCTTTTTAGTCCAGGGTGACAGCGATATCGACACCCTGGCCCTCCGATATTCCCACCCGACCTGGCTCACCAAAAGGTGGGAAAAACAATTCGGCTCTGAACGGCTGGAAAGAATATTAAAAGCCGATAACCAGCCCCATCCTGTTTATTTGCACGTCAAGCCGGGTTCCGAGGAATCGGTTAAGAGCGAGTTGGAAAAACAGAATATCCGACTTCAAGCCGTGGATTGGCCCGCCCGGACTTTCAGCCTGAGAAGCCACGAGGGCGGACTTTTTTCTGGGGAGAGTTTCCAAAAAGGGGATTGGATCGTCCAGGATTGGACGCCCCAGGCCATGTTGGAATTATTGCCCCTTTCCGAGGGCCAAAGGGCCTGGGACATGTGTGCTGCACCCGGTGGCAAAACCGTGGGGCTGGCCTGGAAACTGGGGGAAAAGGGCCAGGTAATGGCCAGCGATGCTTCCTCCGAAAGGCGTAAGAAACTGGCGGAAAACCTGAAACGAACGGGGTTGAAACAGGTCCAGGTTCATGACGGTGAGGCCGCCAAGCTGCCGCCTTCCCAGAAGTTTGACCTCATTTGGGTGGACGCGCCTTGCACCGGTACGGGAGTCCTCTCCCGCCGGGCGGACTTGCGGTGGAAACTTATCCCGAAGGAAATTGAAACCCACGCGCCCCAACAAAGGGAACTGCTGGAAGGGGCCCAGGGCCATCTTTATCCCAAAGGTTATCTTGTTTACAGCACTTGCTCCTTGGAGAAAGAGGAAAACCAGCAGGTGATCCAGGCTTTTCTGAGGAGCCATTCGGAGTACAAGGTTATGTCACCTGCCTTGCCGGGGAATCAGTCTGAGATTTTGACGGACGAATGGGGGATGACCTTCCTGCCAACCGCCGACCACGATGGCGGGTTCCTCGCGATCCTGCAAAGTTCTTGATGATGATTTTTGCTTTCAGCAAGATGCCTTTGTTGAAGTCCCCCTGAAGCTCTTTTATACTTTCAGCGCCTTAATACCTTGTTTGGGAGTGACTTGTTTGAAACTGTCTTGGCTGTTCCTTCTCTCTTTTCTTTTGCACCCCCTTCCGATCGCCGCAGAGGAAGCCCATTACGACATCCTCCTCAAAAACGGCTTGGTGGTGGACGGAACGGGTTTACCACCCTACCAGGCGGATGTGGCCTTAGAGGGCGGTAAAATCGCCAAAATCGGGCATTTAGACCCCTCCCAGGCCGATTATGAGGTGGATGCCTCGGGTTTGGTGGTGGCCCCAGGATTTATCGATCTTCTCCGCCATAATGACCTTCTTTGGACCCTCACCGCGCAAGAGCGGGCTATCCGGGAAGGGATCACAACCGGCCTCACGGGCAACTGCGGCTTTTCAGTGCTGGATGTGGATAAGAACCTGGCGAAGCTTCAAAAGTACCCAGGCCTTTTGAACGTGGGCACCCTTATCGGCCAGGGAACCTTGCGCGATTGGTTCGTCAAGACCAACAAGCAAAAGCCGGCGACGCCCCAGGAAATGGCCGTCATGAAGTTGTTCCTCCAAGGTGCATTACAGGCTGGGGCTTTCGGCCTTTCCAGCGGCTTGGGTTACGAGCCCGGCGAGTGGTGCCAGCCCGCCGAACTGGAAGACCTGGCTTCGGTTCTTTCCCACTATCCCCATGCCACCTATTACACCCACATCCGCAATTACCGATCGAGCGTTTTAGAGGCCATCAAGGAAGCCATCCAACTGGGCCAAGACGATAAGGTTCCGGTGGTCATCCAGCATCTTTTGTTCAAGCTTCCGAGCAATTGGGACCAGACCGAAAGCGGGTTGTTATTGTTGGAGGAAGCCGAGGCCAGGGGCCAGTCCGTTTACGCCACGGTTTATCCTTACGACTTCTGGGGCAACGAAGTACAAATACCCCTCTATCAGTTCCTCTATTTGAAGTCAGAAGACGCTAATTTGGGCTATTACCGTACCAACAGCAAGACCACCGACATCCTCGCGCAAATCCACAAGCGCCTGCAGGAATACGGCGGGGGGGACAAGATTGAAATCACCCGGGTCAAATCCAGGGCCTTCAAAAGCTTCTTGGGCGATACGATCGCCGATATGGCCAAACAAAGAAATATTTCAGAGGAACAGGCGGTCCTGGCCCTTTTGATGGAGAACGGGGAATATGCCAGGATTTGCTATCACGGGCTCTCAGAAGAAGGTCTGATCAAGAAAATACAGGCGCCCTTTATCCTTTTTGGATCGGATTCTAGCGGTACCATCCCCCACCCCCGCGATGTGGGGGCTTTCCCAAGGCTCTTGAGCACTTATGTGCGGGATAAGCGGGTGATTCGGCTTTCGGAAGCCATCAATCGGCTTACGGAAGAACCCGCCAAACTCTTGGGGTTGAAGGATAGGGGATTGTTGAAAGAAGGGTACTGGGGTGACGTGGTGGTGTTTGACCTCAAGACCATGGGGGACCACGCCACGGCGGTTAATCCTTGGGTGCCCCCCACAGGCATCAGGATGGTCTTCGTGAACGGCAAGTTGGTTTATGACCTCAAAAACAGCTTTTCTGGACGGTATCCAGGGCAGGTTTTGAGGCGAAGCAATGACTAAGTATGCGGCCTTGCTACGGGGTGTCAACGTAGGCGGCAACGCGATCATTAAGATGACCGATTTAAAGAAAATGTTCGAATCTTTCGGTTTGGATGAGGTTTCTACCTACATCCAAAGCGGAAATGTCATCTTCAAGTCGAAGGAAAGTAGTGCGGAAAAGCTGGCGGTCAAGATCGAGAAAGGCATCAAAACCTCTTGGGGAAAGGAACTCAAGGTTTTTGTATTTTCCTCAGACCAGCTTCAAAAGGCCGCTGACCATAATCCTTTCAAGCCTGAAAAGAACCAACAATGCCAACTGATGTTCCTTTCAAAGAAACCCGACGCGGTCCACCAAAAATCCGTGATGGAAATGCAAAAACCGGAATATCGTTTCGCTTTTTGGGACAAGGTGTTTTACTACGCGTATTCCAAAGAATGGGGCGGAAAAAGACGGAACATCAACTTCGAGAAGGTGCTCGATGTTTATGGTACGGCCCGTACTTGGAAAGTTGTTGGTGCACTCATTGAGTTGGGACGGGATTAAAACCGTCATTTTATTGTCCGATTTAAACTTCCGATCCTGAGAAACAAACTGGAAATTTCCATTTAACCCACAGTTTTCTTGTCCCTCCTTGTGGCCCCGGCTAGGTTAGCCCTGCTTATCCATTAACCGCTCAAGGAGAAAAACATGCCCCCCAGGCGTAAAAGTTCCACTTCATCCACCGGTTCCGCCATCACTCCAAAGCGCACCTTCAGCGAAAAAAGGCCGATCGGACATAATGGCAAAAACTGGGTCCCCACCCGTCCGGCCGGGGAAGTTCGAGACACGCGCTACCAGCCCCTTCCAGCACCGCCGAGCAACTCCAACTTTCACATGGACCTGGGAACGGTGCTGACCCCGGCTCAGATGAAGCAGATCCAAAACGCGGGCAAGATGGCCTTCCACGTCAACGGGGATGTGGGCGGCATTCAAGACCCCAAACCCCAGCAGGCAGTGGCGGACGAAATGGAAACGGACATCACCAATCCCGGGAACGATGCTCAACCCGCTTTCATGTACCTAGTAGGGGACGTTGTCTACTTTACGGGCCAGTCCACGCAATATTTTCCCCAGTTCTACCTGCCCTATGAGCATTATCCGGCCCCTATTTTCGCCATTCCGGGGAACCACGACGGTGAGTTTGACCCCGCAACCCAGGTCCCGAGCCTGCAGGCTTTTATGGAAAATTTTTGCGCCCCGACTCCTTCCATTCTTCCGGAAGCGGGCGAGGCCAGACGTATGGCGATGACCCAACCCTATTGCTATTGGACGCTAGATACACCTTTTGCCACACTGGTGGGGCTTTATACCAACGTCCCGGAACACGGCCAGGTGGACGCCGACCAGCAAGCCTGGCTCCTCAACGAAATGCAGAACGCCCCCCAGAACAAGGCGCTCATCCTGAGTTTTCACCATCCCATCTATTCATTGGACAAGTTCCACGCAGGAAGTCCGGTGATGTTGTCCTTGCTCCAGAACACCTTCTCCAAGGCCAAACGTGTCCCGGATTTGATGCTTTCCGGCCACGTTCATAATTACCAGCGGTTTACCTGGACCTTGAACGGCCAGGAAGTGCCTTGCATCGTGATGGGAAATGGCGGCTACCACAACCTGCATCCTATGGCTACGGACCCCAACGGCAACAAGCCTGTGGCGCCTGAAACCATCAGCAACAGTTTGATCTTAAATTCCTACGACGACACCAACTACGGGTTCCTGAAGTTGGAAGTGGACGGAAGCACCCTCTCGGGACTTTATTACAGTGTTCCGCCGCCGACGGGGGCGACGGGGCAATCGTCGAGCCCTTGGGATAAGTTTTCACTGAATTACAAACAAGGGAAGTACGTCGTGTAAGATAAGCCATAACCGTGGTTTTTAGCGCTCGGCCGCAAAATACCCCGCGTCAAAGACCAAAGCCGCGTTTTCGACCGTCTGGCCCTCGTTGGAAGCCCAGGAAGTAGCCCCGGGCCCGTCGAAGAAGCACTTGGCGGGGGGAGTGCCGGTGTTTATGAGCCCCAAAAGAGTCGGATCGGCTCCTGTCGGATATTGGTTCGCGCCACCACCCACCCAACCCGGCATGACGATTTGATAGGTCGCGTAATCCCAGTGGTGGGGGTGGGACTCGGCCCTTGCCCCGTGGCCCGTCACGAAGGAAGTCTCCAAGCTGTTTAAACCCAGGATATAGTTCATCTGCCGCAGGGCGGTCTCCCGATATTTCTTGTCACCCGTCAAGTGGTAGGTGAATAAAAGAGCGCCGGTCTTATTCAAGATGTTTTCATTTGAGCCCCAATAATATTCGTTCGGCGTGAGGCAGACCCCATAACCGTTGGAGTCGGCATTTTGAACCAAGTCATCCCCGATGCTGGTCAGGGCTTTTAGAATGACTTGCTTTTCTTCCACGCTGGTATTGTTTCCGCAAACTTGGGCCATATAACCGAAAAACTGGGGAGTCATCCAGGAGACAGTTTGAAGCTTATTGGGGGTGGCCTCCTGCGCGAAACGGGTTTCCAAGGTTTTGTCGCCGGTCATTCGCGCCATTTCGCCCAGGGCCCAAAGTTCCTCTTGGGAAGGATCGTCGTCCCCATAATCGGGGTCGTGGAAACGGGCATCCGGGTGCTTGCCCAACCAGGCCCAGGAACGGACGGCCGCATTCTGGCATTTCGCCGCAAAAGCGGGGTCAAGGGCCTTATAAATCCGGGCGGCCTGGCACATGACGCCGGTGAAGTCCCCGGCGTCGATGCAGCCCTCGCCCTGTAGATAGCGGCCGGTGGGGTCTTTATCCGGTCCGGTGCCGAAACAAAAGTGGTCTTCGGAATCCACCTTGTGATAAACCCCGCCGTCGGGCGCCTGCATTTTTAAAAGCCAAGTAAGGCCCCATTTGGCTTCGTTCAAAAGGTCGGACATCCCATTTCCGGATTCCGGGATGTTGTTCTGCAACCCCGCCATCTCCTTTGATTTCAGATCGTAAAGCCACATCATCCAGGCGCAGGAGATGGCTTCCATGTGGGTCCATTTGCCGTAGTCGCCGGCGTTGTGCCACCCTCCGGTGAAATCTCCGCTTTTTCCGGTGTCGGACTGAAAGGGCGCATCTTTCATGTGGCAAGCATCGTGTTTGATGCCGGTCACCTTGTCGTCAATGGCCGTACCACAACGGATGAGATAAAAGCACCGGAGGGAATCGCGGAAGAGGCTTTCGTACAGATTGCCCGTGATGGTGAAGGGGAGTGAGTTCAAGTCGCCCACTGAAACCGTATAGCGGCCGGGAAGGGTAAGGCCGCTGAAATCTACCCGAAAGACCTTTTCACCCGTAGAGGGGTTATCGTCGCTAGGGCTAAGGGGGAGAATACCCGAAAAGGCGGTTTTTTCCGCAGGGTCGAGAACTTGGAAGGCCTCGCCCTGGGTAGCCCCCGCCGATTCGCTGAGAACGAAATATTTCTCATCCTGGGGCAGGTAGCCGTCCTGGTTGACCTTGGGGTCTTTCAGAATGGGGTTGTTCACTACGAATTTGGTTCGTTCCTCGCCTTTCTTGTAAAACTCAATTTCATCCACACAAATGAAACCTTTGTCCCCAGCCATTGTCCCGGCGCTGAACTGGATACCGGTGACGGCCGAGGGATCCCAGGGCTTGGAGGTACCCCAGGTTTGCTTGAGTTTGGAGAAGGGAATTTCGTAGAGCTTCCAATCGAGCCCGGGGGTGAATGGCGCGGAATAATGGTTGTATTCGGCGGCGGTGGCGGGAATGGGGATCATGCAGTTCCAAAGGCCCTGGCCCTTGGCCCAAAAGCGAACCCCCTCGTAAGTGGAAAGGTTTTGGGCCGTGAAGCTGTCGCTCATGCCCGCGAAGGGATATTGGACACCCTGTTTCAACTCGAATTCCAACCGGGCACATTGATCCGAGCCGTGGCCCCCGCCCGTCGGGGAAAATGGATGAGGGGAAACATAGGAATGGGGATCCGCATAGGAAACCCAACGGCCGCCTAGGCCGCTGGCCGCAAAATCATCCACTCGCAAGGCTGCGAAGGCATCTGGAATGAAACTCATGAGTACTACGACGAAAACGAAGGGCCCGAAACACCATTTGGTGCTCATTGTTTTATCCTCCGGAGGTTCATGAGCCGATTCGGCTCAAGTTGAAATGGCGTTTGTCTGACCTTATGGTTTTTCATTCTTTCAAATCTGAAAGAAATCCGATGATCAAGATACTAGCGGTTCCAGGAAGCCTTCGGAAGAATTCTACAAATAAAATCCTGCTTCAGGCCGCAGTCCTTTTGGCTCCGGCGGGCGTTGAAATCTGGATTTATGAGGACATCGGGCTCTTGCCGCATTTTAACCCTGATTTGGAAATTGAAGCGCCTGGGGTGACGGCGTTGAAGGAGCGGTTGCGGGCTTCGGACGGGTTCCTGATTTCCAGCCCTGAATATGCCCACGGCGTACCCGGAACGTTGAAAAATGCTCTGGATTGGCTGGTAAGCGGAAGTGAAATGGTGGGGAAACCGGTGGCCCTTTTCAGTGCCTCGCCGAGGGCCATCCATGCCCAGGATTCCCTGAAGGAAACGCTCCTCACCATGTCGGCCCGTTTTGTTTCCGAAGCTTCCGTGTCGGTTCCGCTTTTGGGAAAAACCATGGCGACGGAGGAAGTTGTGGCCCATCCTGAGATTTCAAAAACTTTGAGGGAAGTTTTGGGCGAGTTCGTGAAGGCGATTCGAACCCAGAAAACCCGATAGGCTATGGCAGTCCGATCGCCTTTTTCCATTCGGGGGTGGGATCAATCAAGCGTCGAGTTTTAAGGTCAAAAAGGCCGAAGGTCAATTCCAGCTCAGTGGTGATCGTTCCGTCTTCCTTGATCATTTCTTGCTGAAAATGACTGATTTTTCCCCGGTGATCCAATAGTTCCATTGTGATTTTGATCTTTTCCCGCAGGGTAATTTCCTTTTTAAATTTCATGCTGAGTTCTAGCACGACCGGCCCCTGCTGGAGTTCTTGCACCTTTTTCAGGCCATAGCCGTTCTTCGTGATGTAGTCCCAGCGGGCTTCCTCGAAAAGGGCCAGGTAGGCCGCGTTGTTCACGTGGCCGAAAGTGTCCAAATGTGATTCCCGGATAAGCACTTCGTAAGATTCGATGGACATGGTTTGGTTCCTTGATGTTGGATAGGCTTATTTTCACCGGATGGTATGAAAAATCCAGCCTTCGTTGTGAATGTTTTCTAGCTGGGTTAAACTACTGGACATGAAAATAAAGATATTTTGGGCGCTGGTTTTAGGAATCCTGATACACGCATGGGCGCTATCGATAGGTTTTTGCGATCCGTCGCCGACTCCTACCGTGATTTTGTCGGGTGCGCCAGCGACCAGTGATACTTCCACGCCCACTTTCACACCCTGGCCCACCTCCACCCCAATTATGGCCCCTACCTGGGCGCCGATGTCCGCAGGGCCGGTTCCGGAGGCCATGAAGCCTAAAAAACCATCGCCTTGGATGTCCTCGGCGGGTGTTGGGGTGGATATTCCCAAGAGCAAGAACTTGCAAACAGCTTACTCCGGAAGCCTCTACGCGGACCTGGGAAGCGGCCTCAAGATCACAGACCAATTTTCGGTTTGGCTGGATTTTAACCTGGGCCTCTTCAACTCCCAAAACGACCAGCTAACCAATTACAGTGATTTCACCCTAATCGAAGCGGCTTTTTGGGCCCGGTACCGAATCTTCAATTCGGATATCAGCCCTTATGTTTTCATCGGGCCGGGAATTTCCTATAACGAATACCGGAGCAACCAGGGTGCCATTGTTGACTACGACATCGACTACGCCTACATACCCATTAACGCCTACGAATTCGATTTTTTGGCTGAAGGAGGAATCGGGCTTGAAATGCGTGTGGGTGGAGGGATTACCACCTTTTTACAAGGAAAGCTAACCTACGATTTTACGTCATCCTCTTTTGCGGGATATGGTTCGACGGATAGCCCCACCATTGTGATGCCATTTGAATTGGGAATGATTTTTGGGATTTGAAAGCCGGTACAAAGTCAAAGGCTTAAAGAATCCAGGCCAGAATCGTGAACAAATTTCAGCGAATCGCTTTAGAGTTTTTTCTCGTAGATGCGGTATTTCTTAATAACCTTGCCCCCCATGGCCGTGATGCCGTTGTTGATGCCTTCGTTGTCTTCCAACGTCCAGGATAACTCGCCGCCCTTGATTTTGCGTTTGATGCCGGTCTTTAAGGCCTCCAAATAGAGGATCACTTCCAGGCCTTTTTTGCGATAGTCGGGATGAACACCCATGGCCATTTCCCTTGTGTCGTCGAACTTCGTGAAAAGGAACTTGACGAGGGCAAAGGGATCGGACCATTTGAATAATTCGCCGTCCATCTTAATGAGGGCTAGGTTGACATCCTTGACCACCAAGTTGAACCCGACGGCTTTGCCGTCCACCTCGGCGATATGGATAAAGTCGTTCCAGATGATGTCCTTGAGCTTCTTAGCCTGGTATTGGAACTCGGCTTCCGTCAAAGGCACGAAACCCCAGTTCTTTTCCCATATCTTGTTGTAAAGCTCGCGGATAATGTTGGTGTCACGCTCGAAGTTCTTCATGTCCAGGGGGCGGACGGTGATCCTTTCACGTTTCATAGTGCGTTCGGCGATCTTGACCATGCGCTCCGGTAAGGGCCCGGCAGCGGGGAGGTACCAGGCGTAAAGGTCCTTGGCCTTGGCATAGCCACATTTTTCAGCCAACTGGAGGTAATAGGGTGGGTTGTAGGTCATGGCAATGCGGGCGGGGGAGTCATAACCTTCCAAAAGGAAGCCGAAATAGTCGTCGTTGGAGGTAAAGCTGGCGGGTCCGCGGACGGCTGTCATACCCTGTTCTTTCATGAACTTTTCCGCTTCTTGGAAAAGGGCTTGGGCAACGGAGGCGTCGTTAACGCATTCAAACCAGCCGAAGAAACCGATCTTTTCGTTCCAGAACTTGATAAAGTTGTCGTCCACGCTGACGGAAAGACGGCCCACAGGCTCGTTTTTCTCGTTGAGGGCCAGGAAAAGCTTGGTGCGGCTGTGCTGATGGTAAGGGTTTTTTTGAAGGCTTAAAAGGCTGCGTTGGTCGTCGAGGAAGGGGGGAACCCAGTTGGGATCACGCTTGCCTTCAGGGGAGACATATACTTTCCAGGGAAGATGCAGGAAGGTTTCGATACCTTTATTGTCGTTCAGATCAATCGGCTTGACGGTAACAGCCATTGGGATTCTCCTTCAAGAGAAAATGAATTGAATTTTTGAAACGAAGCCTGGGGATGGAGAATGGCAAAAGCAAATCCATTTTGGGCTTCCAAAATCTGGTTGAAATGAAAACCGGAAAGATTTTAGCGGATCGCTTGTTGCCGGGGAGTAAAAAAAATTGATTTTCGTGCGAGGGTCGGCCGCCTTTAGACGGCTACACCCGCCGGGATGATGCCATATTTCCGCCCCACTTTATGGAAACTCTCCAAGACATGGTCGAGTTGGGCATCTGTATGGGTTGCGGTGTAGCTGGTGCGGATCAGGGTCTGCTCGGGAGGAACCGCGGGAGAAACCACGGGGGTCGCAAAAACGCCCATTTCCCCCAGTTCTTTGGTCACTGCGAAGGTTTTCATGTTGTCACCCACCATGAGAGGAATAATGGCGGAGTTGGTGTTGAGGGTGTTCCAGCCCATGGCCTTGAACTCCGAGCGCATCCGTTTGATGATCGCCCAAAGGCGTACTCGGCGGTCCGGTTCCCGCTTGATGATTTCCAAGCTTTTCAGGGCCGCCGCCGTATCGGCGGGAGAAAGGC
Source organism: uncultured Pseudomonadota bacterium (assembly GCA_963770835.1). Lineage (GTDB taxonomy): Bacteria > Oederibacteriota > Muellerivitia > Muellerivitales > Muellerivitaceae > JAJPJW01. Next base: position 69,730 of record CAVYRH010000002.1, on the reverse strand, counting down.
TGGCCGTGAAGATCAAGGGGCGGCTATTGTGCCGGAGGTAGTCGATGACTTTATGGGTGGAGGCAATGAACCCTCCGATGGAAACCAGGGACTTGGAGAAAGTGCCCATGATCATATCCACATCTTTTTGAACGCCAAAATGGGCACCGGTGCCCTCGCCATTGGGGCCCAAAACTCCGAGAGAATGAGCTTCGTCCACCATGAGCCGGGCGTTGTACTTTTTCTTTAATTCCACGATCTTGGGTAGGTTACAGAGGTCGCCGCCCATGGAAAAGACCCCGTCTGTGACGATCAACTTGGGATTGTCATTGTGGTTTGAGAGGACCCTTTCGAGGTCTTCCATGTTGTTGTGCTCATATTTGACAGTCTTGGCATAGGAAAGCTTTTGTCCGTCCACGATGGAAGCGTGGTTATCCCGGTCGGATATGATGTAATCTCCACGGGTGGCGATGGTCGAGAGAGCGCCCAGGTTGGCCAGGAATCCGGTGGAATAAACCAGAGCCGACTCCATATGGACAAAATCAGCAAGCTTTTCTTCCAACTCTATCCGGATATCCAATGTGCCATTCAGAAAGGGGGAACCGGTGCAGGCCGAGCCATACTTGCGGATGGCCTGGATCATGGCCTCCAGCACTTCAGGGTGGGTGACCAATCCCAGGTAATTGTTGGAACCTACCATGATCATTTTCTTGCCGCCAATAGTGACCTCCGTCCCTAATTGTGCGGTGTTGGGGCGGAAGTACGGATAAACACCCGCTTTCCGGACGTCATCCGCAGCGGTCCAACTATTGGCTTTATCGAAAATGTCCATGATTCCTCTAGTTATTCAGGTTTGTTTAACAACCCAGAAACAATGTCGCAAAGGCAGTTTTCCGCACAATGGGCAACTTCTTCTTGCGGTTTAAAGCCCTTGTCCAAAGGCTGACGGTTTGACGTTTTTGTGGTAAAAGACATCCGGCCTTCAAGACTTTGGAAAACTTGTCCATTAGGTTTGGAGGTAAAGCGGTGGGCATTATAAGCATAGGCCCCCTTGCGATTCAAACATTTTGCCATTTCGTGAAACACGGAGAGGCTTATTCTCCTTTAGCAAATACACAGAATTAACGAAGCGGGAGCTGCTGTCCCGTCCATTTTGGAAGGTTAACGTGAAGTTATTAACACCTGTTTTAATCACTGGAGCCAGTGGTTTTGTAGGAAGCCACTTGGCCGAAGCTCTCGTCCGCCAAAAGGCCAAGGTCAAACTCCTGGTCAGATCGACAAGTCGTTTACCTTTCGAACCGGCCTCTTCCATGGAATTGTGCTATGGCGATGTGACGGATTTGGAATCCCTTCGGAAAGCCGTGCGGGGAGTCAAGATTGTCTACCACTTGGCCGGGCTTCTTAGGGGGGCAGATTTTTCAGCCTATGAAAAAGTGAACGCCGAAGGGACAAAAAATGTCTGTCGGGCCGCCGAAACGGAAAAGGGAATCAAGCGACTGGTTTACGTCAGTTCGCTTTCCGCTGCAGGACCCTCAACCAAGGGCGGCGAGATTGATGAAAAAATGGTTTGCCACCCGGTCAGCTTTTATGGACAAACCAAGAGGATGGGAGAGGAAATAGTTCTTTCTTATAGAAGAAAGTTCGAGGTGACGATTTTGAGGCCGGGAGCGGTTTATGGTCCGCGGGAAACGGATATCTTCGAATACTTTAAAATGGTCCGCCAAGGGCTGGTAGTCAACAATGGAGATGGAACCCAAAAGGTCAGTTTCATTTATGTGGAAGATTTAGTAGAAGCCATCTTACTGGCCGCTCATTCTTCCAAGGCAAAGGGCCAAATATACTTTGTTTCTGACGGGAAAAGCCTGGATTGGAACGAACTGTCCGCTCATATCGGCTGGGAACTCAAAAAACCATATAAAACATTCAATGTTCCCCTTGGAATCGTTAGAATGGTGGCTTCTTTGGGAGACCTGTTCGCTCGGTGCACTGGGAAATCCTTCCTTCCGCCCATTGTAAGCAGCGACAAGATCAAAGAAGGCCAGGCGACTGGTTGGGTTTGCAGTAACCGGAAAATCCAGCGAGAACTGGGGTTCAAGCCCAAATTTGACATCCGACGTGGAATAAAAAAAGCAGTCGAGTTTTACCATTCGGCGGATTGGTTGAAACCTTGACAATCGGCGGCATTGGTCGCAAAGCCTGATCAACCTGTCTGTGAGCTGGTATGCTGAACTTAAGTATTTGGGAGACAAGAAATGAAACTTACTGATGCTAAAACAATTCTTTTATCGGTGGGATTTTACTGTGCCGTAACCGGGGCGGCCATGGCCCAGAATCAATGGATGGATTCTATCCTCCCGCCGGATCATCTTTTGGAAAACCTTCCTTGGATGGATGAGGATGGCAAAATCGATAGCAAGGGCCTATTTGACTTCGAGGACATGCGGGGAATCGGCCAAAAGGATCTTTTGCTCATTTACCGACAATCAGCGCCGGTGAGCGAGCTGGACAAACCCCATAACCAAACCTTTAACGTTTGTTTCTACAATCCGGAACAAAAGAAGTATGAAAAAAGTTTTCAGGATGAAGGCGGAACAGTCCAGTGGATAAGGCTTTTTAAAATCCCGGAAAAGAACGCTCCTGTCCTTGTGTTCCAACGGGATGACCTGAAGGGTAGCCAGATCCTGAAAGGTTTCGTTTATCAAGACGGAAAAATGAAACAAGTTTTGGATGCAACGGCACCCCAGGTGTTCGCCCGGTTTGAAGGCGTTGATATTTGGTGTTCTTCCAAGGCTTTTCCAAAGGACGAGAGCGAGGCCGAACACGTATTGGCGTGGGATGGGACCAGGGACTCGTTCACCGAAACCAAACCGGCAGCCGGTGGTTTAGCAGGATGGTCGGGCGATTCCATCGCGCAACCTAAAGTTGAGTCGAACCCGACAACAGTGGCATCGGTATCCAACCCCAATGCCGCAAAACCGAGCCATCCTTCGAAAAACGGTTGGTGGGACGAACCATTGGATCCACAAGCGGCTTCCGCAAAGTTGGATACCGATTTGGTTCCGAGCTTGATTAAAAAAGGACAAATTGCGGTTTTGGGGCAAAAGGCAAAGACCCTATTCGCGGAACTGCAAAAACAAAAGGTGGATGCCAAGACTATCAATGATATGAGATCAAGCTACTACGCGGCAGTGGCCACCACCCTTTTGGATATGGGGAGCAAGAAAGACTCTGGTTATTACTTGAAGATTGCACTGTCTTTTCAAGCGGACAACCCGGATGCTTTGGCGTTGAAGGAAAAGATGAAATAGGATGGTTTAAAGTTTTTGAAATGTAAAAGCCTTGGAGCTTAATCTGTTCCAGGGCTTTTTATTTGAGAAAAATGGTGTGCGCTGGCCTTCGGCCAAGCATTACACTTTTTCCGTATGCGAAGTCTTCAGCTTCGATTTAGATATGTCGAAAATGGTGCCCGAGGCGGGACTCGAACCCGCACGGGTTTCCCCATACGCACCTCAAGCGTACGTGTCTGCCATTTCACCACCCGGGCTTCGCTTGAAAAAGCTAGTTTTTTACAAAAGCGAGGAAGCGTATTATAACGGGCGACTCCTGATAATCAACCCTTTCGGCAGTGGCCAAAAAGCCTTAGAGTCCGGGTTGGCAGACTCACCACAAGGTGGAATGGTTGATCAAAACCCTGGCTTCCTTCCTGATCCTTGCCCTCTTCGTCTTCGGTATCGGTTTTTACGGAACCGGCGCTCACGCGCTTTTTCCCTCCTTAAGACTTTTGCAGGACACCCAGTGGGATTTTTCACTTTTATGGGAACAAGGAAGCGAGAAGGTTTCGGCCCTTTTTCTATTAATTCCGATTAGTTTTGGATTCGTCGGTTGGACGGGTTTTCTCCAAAATTCTTTATTTCCCAAGGTTGAAAACAGGATCGCCAAACCGCTTGCTTTTTCCCTGAGCATTTCACTTTTTTCGATTTATGTTTTTGGTCTTTCGATTAATGAGATTCTATACGGACCACTTGTATTCCTTTTCTTTGTCCCTGCCTTGTGGAGAGGGTGGTTGGAATGGAAGGGCCTTTCTTTTTCTTGGGAAAAAATTTGGAAAGATAAGCGATTATGGCTCTTCGCATTGCCGTTCTTTTTGTGGTTCTCGGAATATCTGTCCGCTCCCATCATTTGGGACGCGATTTTAGACCATTTTCGATACGCCCGGGAAGTTTCAAGACTGCATCAGATTCCATTTCATTGGATCAATCACACGGGGGACATGCCCAAGGGCGCCGAATTAGTTCTGGCCGGGTTTTGGAGCATGGGAGGAGAGACATTTTCGAAGCTTTCTAGCTCATTGGCGGCGGTTTGTATCATTTGGTTGTTGTGCCTTTTCTCAAGGGAGTGGAAAGGAAGCGCCGTTAAGCTTAGCTGGATTTTTTTAACCACTCCCATTTTTCTTGCACTGTTTTCCTGGGGTTATGTTGAAGGGTTTTTGGCCCTTTATGAGTTGTTGGCCGTTTATTGCTTGTGGAAAGTCCTAGTCCAACCCGAAAAAATGATTTGGCCCTTTTTGACAGCTTTTTCCCTGGGATTTGCCTTCGCCATTAAATACACGGCCCTATTAGCTTTAGCTCCAATTGCCATTCTTTGGCTTTATGGAAAGTTTAGGCTGAAAAGAAATTTAAAAATTAATTGGCTCTTTTCAATAATTTTTATAGTGCCTCTTTTCCCATGGCTTCTTAAAGGCTGGTTGGCTTATGGAAATCCCCTCTATCCTTTGGCTACCTCTCTATTTGGAACGCCTTTTGGTTATGGGCCCGGAATGGAGAGGGACCTCTGGCAAGATACAGGCTTGGCACAGGGGCTAGGAGTATTGGGCCGCCTCAGTTTATTTTGGAAAGCTTTTTTTACGAGTGAAAATGGGATTGCGGCCTCCTGGACTCCGCTTTTTTTTATGAGTTTGCCCTGGGCCTGGAAAGTTCTTAAAGACCGTTTAGGCGCTTTTCTTGCCTTATTCAGCGCGATGTTTTTGGGAGGCTGGATATTTTTGTGTACCAACCTTCGGCATGCTTCCGGTGGAACGATGGGGTTAATTTTATTGGCGGCGATGGCATGGGAGGCGGCCTTTCGAGACAAAAAGTCAGGATCAAAGTTCCTGTTCGTGACGGGAACGGCCTTGAGTTTTTGGCTTTGTCTTTCGGCCCAACTCACCACCACTGCACCATATGCTTCGGCCCTAGGTTTAGAAGACCCCCTCTTGAGGCTTAAGAGGCACTACACCTATGATACGGATACTTATACAGCTTATCGTTTCATCGAAAATCATTCAGACCCTAGGGATAAGGTAATGGCTTTTGCCGTGTTCCAGACCTATCCACTCCAAAGAACGGCCTATGTTGATTTCAAATGGAAAAGGCCTATCTTCTTGCAATGGGCTTCTCGCTGCCAGACGGCTGAACAACTGGCTCAAAAACTTCACGAAGAGGGAGTTGAATATTTTCTGTATCAGCAGTGGGAAGCCACGGCTATGTCCCGGATGGAAAGGGATTTCACCCTCGAAGGGATGCCGGTTCAGGAATATGTTCGATTTTGGGAATGTTTTATGGAGCCCGTGGAGAGAGGTGAAAATAGCATCGTCTACAAGATTCGAAAAACGCAATTGAAGAAACCGAGAAAGCTTGATCAATTGCCTGGGCTTCAAGAAAAAAGGAATTGGAAGCCTGACTTTAATTCGACGAATGCCTAAAGAATGTTACTTTTGACCGTAAAGAAGCGGATTGGGATTCAATTCACATTCGGTTGCGATTCGGATGTTTTTGATTTTTCCCTGGGTTCTCAATTCGTATAAGCGGGGAACCACTTGATTCCTCAAGGCAACGGGTGAAACGGGATTGATGAAAATTTTAGTCCCACCCTCAAATCCCGCAGGATTTACGGTCCTCCATTTAATTAAAATGTGCCATGGCATAACCTGGACGGAGTCCCGGGGGGAATAATACCATTCCTCGTTGCAAGGGATATGGCTTCCCATGGCGGCGTGGCAAGCGTGAACTAAGTCGGAAAATCCTCTCAGCTCCTCCTCGGTATGTTCGTCCGGCCGCGCGTTTCTGCTTTTAGAATAAATGGCCAGGGTTGGATAACGGTGCCCGATTTCGGATAACGCGATGGCGTGGTTGTTTTCGGCAAAGACAAGGTTGTGGTAAGCCGAAAAATTCACGATGGAGTCGTTATAAATCGTTGGATTTTCCCGAACAACTTCCAGTTCCGCTTGGATGGAAGTTCCCCATTCATCCAGTCCCACCAATTGCTTATGTAAGTGGTCAAAAGAAGCGCCAGCATCCTGAAGCCAGTTTTGAAAAACGGTGACATAACGGACGTAACGGTTATTGGAATAAATATCCATCATGGCGTCTATGGTAAACCGCATGTAGCGGTAATGTTCCTCCGGGCTCATTTCGCCGGAGGAATAAAGTTCATTGTCCCATTCGGCACCAGGTCGGTAATGCCGGCCGGAAATAATCAGCTCGTGGGCCCCCGCGAAAAAGCTGTCGGCCAAATTTAATTTTTCCTGAATTGACATTTTGGCGATTTCATCATCCGGTTTTCCAGAGAGCTTTAATTTCACGTCGATAAGTTGGAGCACATGTTCCAGCCCACGCGGATTATCCAGATAGTTCCGTTTCCATAGTGATTGGGCATTGGAGAACTCGAAACCATGGTTTTTGATCCAGTATTCAATGGTGACAATCTCAAAAAGGTTGGCCACCCTGCGGAAAATGGCGTAAGAACCCTCTAAGAGGTCTGGGTTTAACTTTTCAAGTTTTTGGTAGTTTCCATCGAAAGTTTGGTTGATCCTTGCTTTTTCGGGAGGGGTACGAAAATACTCGGTTTGGCAAAAGTCGCAGTAATTCTCTTTTTGAATTTTCGGTAAGGGTTTCGAAGGTTTTAGGGAGCGATTATAGAATGGACGATGAGCCCTTGTGGGTACGGTCCAGACTTCAGTACCGGTAAGGGGGTTGATGTGCTTTAAGGTTCCATCGGGCAAGGTGAAATATGGGTTCTGGTATTTTGGCATGAGATGAGTCTTTCTTAATTAATAACGGGGGTCAAGGATTGTCTTTGTATCGACCGAACTCGAATAAATTTAATCATTAATTCGACTTGAGGATTTCAGGGCCGATCAACTGGGAATTTAATAGAGCAAAATTGTATCGGAGACTCTAGAATGTCGCAATTAAGATAACGGTTTGGCAAAATAAGGCGGTCTAGGAATATGCCGCCCACCCGATTTTTTGAGGGGGATCCCAGTGAAGTTTGTGTGCTTGACCGATTATCACGGCGCCGGTGAATATTTGCCCGCTATCCCCCGGATATTCGAACGGGAAGATCCTGATGCTGTTTTTTATTGCGGTGGATCCATGAAAGGCGACCAACGGCTTCAGGAATATGAAACGGCCCGCCGTTTCCACAGCAAACCCGATGTGGAAAATCCAGAAATCCAAGCAGAGATATCCCGGGACATCGAACACCTGCAGCAATTTTTACTGGCTTTGGCGGATACCCAAAGAGTGATTTATGCTGTTCCCGGTTATAACGACGCCCCGGAATCACTTTATTTCAAGACGATCTACAACTATGCGCACATCTATCCCAATTTACGGCCGGTCCATGAAATGATGTACCGGGAAGACCAATTCATGGTGGCTGGATTCGGCGGCGACATGAACGTCAGTGAGGACAACCGGGAACTGGTTCTCCAATATTCCCGTATGTGGGTGGAATTTGCCTTGAGGCGTATTGAATATTTCCCTGGGGAAAAAATACTTTTGTTTCATTCGCCGCCTGTTTGCCGGTTGGACCGGTCCGGTGACGAACATTGCGGAGTTCTTCTGATTAATGAGCTGATCGAAAAAGTTTCTCCCAAGCTGGTTTTATGCGGTAGGGCAAAATCGGGACAAGGTACAGTGAAATTGGGAGAAGCGGTGGTGGTGAATCCGGGGCCCTTTTTTGAGGGACACTATGCCACCATTGAATATCCTTCCATGGATATTCAGTTTAAAAACGCGAGTTCACTTTAACAGAAGCAACCTCAACCATTCTAAAAACGTAGATCTGAAAGAGTATCCCAAGTTGCCCGAACTGCTATCCATTCAAAATTTGAAAGTCGGCCTAAAAAACCTTGAAACAGGTCGGCAAGGATGGGTGTTGAGAGGGATTGACCTTTCTTTGGGGGAAGGGGAACGACTGGCGCTGGTGGGGGAATCGGGATGCGGAAAGAGCATGACGGCGCTCTCGATCCTGAACCTGCTGCCCAAACCCCCAATGGAGATGGTGGAAGGAAAGATAAAGCTCAAAGGCCAGGACTTGGGTACGATCCCGGAATTAGAATGGAGGAAAATTCGAGGTCGAAAGATTGGGATGATTTTTCAAGAACCTACCAGCTCTTTGAACCCGGTTATCCCGGTCGGGACACAAATAGCAGAGATCTTGCGAACCCATACCGTTCTTTCGGATTCGGAGATTCGGCTGAAAATTGGTTCTCTCTTGGTGGAGGTCGGGTTGCCCGACCCTGACCGCATTATGCATCAATATCCACATCAGCTTTCAGGGGGAATGTGTCAACGGATTATGATTGCTATGGCCATTGCCTGCGAGCCTTCGTTACTCATTGCGGATGAACCCACAACCGCGTTGGATGTCACGGTCCAAACCCAAATCCTGGATCTTCTATTCCGGATGACAGAACAGCACCGATTATCCGTGCTGTTCATTACGCACAACCTCAAAATTGTGCGAGGTCATGCTGACCGCGTGGCGATTTTATACCTGGGATTAGTGGTGGAAGAGGGAGTGCCGGGAGAGATATTTAACCATCCCCAGCATCCCTATACGGAAGGGTTATTGGCGTCCCTGCCGGAGTTTTCCAATAAGGGCCGCCCACTTTTCACCATTGGCGGAGTCATTCCGACACCCTTTGAAGCCTTAACTGGATGCGCTTTCGCGAACCGGTGCCCCCGGGCAGACACTCGATGTCGCGAAGAAAGTCCGATATTGGATGAAATAAGGAAAGACCACAGGGTTCGATGCTTTTATCCATCCAAAAGATAGCTAAACATTTTCCGGTGCAACGCGGCTTACTGGGCCGTCCCACGGTTTTTGTGAAAGCCGTTGATGACGTTTCCGTTGATATTGAAACCGGGCAGATTGTCGGCGTGGTGGGTGAGTCGGGATGCGGTAAGAGCACCTTGGGCCATTGTGCGGTTGGACTTTATGAACCAACCTCGGGGGCTGTTTGGTGGGATGGTCTCGAAGGGAAAAAACTTGGAGACCTCCAAAGAAGATCGCTTCAAAAGAAGTTTCAGATGGTTTTTCAAAACCCTTATGCTTCCTTAAATCCCCGCCAGAGGGTTGGAGACCTTCTTCGAGAACCTTTGGAAGTGCATGATTTGTTGGGGTCTTCGGAAAGAACTAGCTTTGTAAAGGCCCTACTCTGGCAAGTGGGCCTATCGGAAGGAGATTTAAAGAAATATCCGCATGAATTTTCTGGAGGGCAATGCCAACGAATAGGTCTAGCCCGCGCTCTTGCCTGTCAACCGGAGCTAATTGTTTTGGATGAACCTGTTTCTTCGCTGGATGTTTCAGTCCAGGCTTCAATATTGAATCTTCTTTCCCGCCTAAATCAGGAAAAGAAAATAGCCTACCTGTTTATTTCCCATGATCTGCAGGTGGTGGGTTACCTCAGCCAACGTGTTCTGGTGATGTATTTAGGAAAGGTGGTAGAGGAGGGGAAAACAGACGAGGTGTTAGACAGGCCCCGACATCCCTATACCCGAGTTTTACTGGAAGCTAGCGAAGGGAAGGGAGTCAAAATCAAGGGGGAACCACCTAATCCGGCACAAATTCCTTCTGGATGCTCCTTTCACCCGCGCTGTGCATTTGCTGAAGGCCGCTGCCGGGTTGAAAAGCAAGAGCTTATATGTAACGAAAATGAATGGAAAGTGGCTTGTTGGAAGTGGGATCGCCTTTGAAATCCCAGTTATGTGGTATTTGAATGAAAGTAGTCAGGTTTGGCGTTATAATTAACCTGTAGTTAGGGGCCTGCCCGTCTCTTGAAATCCATGAAAATCCCATGTGATGCCTGGTTGTTATTGTTTTCCAACTTTTCCCATTAAGTTTAGGAGGTGTTTCTTGAAAACCATGATTGTGAACCCCCCGACATGCACCGGTATGAAATACATCCGGGAAGGGCGCTGTGAGCAGCGATTAAATTCCTTTCAATATGTGATGGTTCCTATTTCTCTTCCCATGATCGCGGGAGCCTTGGAAGCCCAAAAACACGAAGTGAAACTTCTGGATTGTATCGCCAACGATGTGGATGTGAAAGGTTTAAAAAAAGCTATCCAAGAATTCGATCCTTCCTTTGTTCTTTTCAACATGTCGACTGCCACTTCCTCTAGTGATGTTGAAGTCATTAATATGATGCGTCCGCTGACGAAGGCCCATTTCACGGTGATCGGCAACCATGCCACCTCATTGCCTGAGGAAGTATTATCTGCCTCTGGTTTGGATTCGGTCATCCGCAGGGAGCCTGAATTGACAGCTCAGGATTTGGTGGATGCCATTGATACAGGAAGGGATCTCCTGAAAGTTTTGGGGATTTCATTTAAAAAAGTCGACGGGACCATCCTTCACAACGAGGACAGGCCGTTTAATGAGAATTTGGATGACCTGCCCTTCGCGGCGCGGCATTTGTTGGACAATGCGAAGTATACTCTTCCGGTTATCAATGAACCTTATACCCTCATTATTACAAGCCGCGGATGCCCTTATTCCTGCATTTATTGCACGGCCTACCAGTATTACGGCAAGAAAGTTCGCCTGCGCAGCGCTGAAAATGTGGTGGATGAAATGCAAGAATGCCTTGAAAAACATGGACTTCGCAATTTCACCATGTGGTCTGACACCTTCAACCAGAACAGAAAATTCGTCATGGAAGTCTGCACTGAACTTAAAAAACGGGGACTGGAGAAAAAGATCAGGTGGATGGCCAATAGTCGAGTGGACCACGTGGATCCGGAGGTTTTGAGAGAAATGCGTTCTTCTGGCTGCATCGGTGTTTCTTATGGGGTGGAATCGGGCGTGGAAGAAATCTTAAAGAACATGAAGAAAGGCGCCACGGCTGAACAAGCTCGAATCGCCGTGAAACAGACAAAAGAAGCCGGAATCGAAGTTCTAACGCATATTATTTTCGGTCTTCCCGGTGAAACGATGGAAACAATAAAAGAAACCATCCAATACGTAAAAGAATTGGATCCTGACTATGCCCAGTTTTATTGCGCCATTCCTTTCCCCAAAACAGAATTAGAAGCAATGGGTAAAAAAGAAGGTTGGATTACAACCGAAGATTACGCGAAATACGAATTAAACCAACCCATTTTAAACATGCCGGGATTGTCGATGGAACAGCTTCAAGAAGCTCGGAAAATGGCCTATAGGGCCTTTTATTTACGGCCCGGCTATATTCTCAAAAGACTGCAGGAAAATTAAGAGTTTTGGGGACTTGGTAACGAATTATCGGCAGGCTAAGGATTTTATTTCCAGTTGGATATCGCAATCTTCTACTGAAAATACGCCAATTTCAAAGGTTTCGCCAGTTCCGGCTGCTACAAAGCTTCTGTAACCCATTAAAACTTGACTTTAATTGAAAAAGTTTAATTATTTGTTGACAGCACTTGAGCCTTTTAGTATAAATACACCCCCGGGCCACTAAGGCTTGTGGCCTGCTTCCCTCGTTGGAAGAGATGTTCTTTGAAGTGCTAAACCAATAACAATCGGAAGTTAGAAAGTTGTTTTCGATTGCGGTGCTCATCGCAGCGGTGAGTTTTGTTGTCCCTTTTCACCCCTGGGGTAAGCATCGAATGGATGCTTGTCGGTATTGGTCTTTGAAAACTAAATAGTGCATACGAAACAAGTTTGGGTGCAAGTCAAAAGTAGTTTGAGTTGTTAGAGCCTCAAAGTCTTCTTATGGAGAGTTTGATTCTGGCTCAGGACAAACGTTGGCGGTGCGTCTTAGACATGCAAGTCGAGCGTGAAAGCCCGCAAGGGTGAGTAAAGCGGCGAACGGGTGAGTAATACTTGGGTAACGTCCCTCCTAGATTGGGATAACGCGCCGAAAGGCGTGCTAATACCGGATATGACCACGGCCCCTCCGGGGGCTGGGGTAAAAGATGGCGCAAGCTATCACTGGGAGATCGGCTCAAGCACCATTAGCTAGTTGGCGGGGTAACGGCCCACCAAGGCTACGATGGTTAGCCGGCCTGAGAGGGTGATCGGCCACACTGGGACTGAGATACGGCCCAGACTCCTACGGGAGGCAGCAGTTTGGAATATTCCACAATGGGCGAAAGCCTGATGGAGCGACACCGCGTGAAGGATGAAGGTCTTCGGATTGTAAACTTCTTTAGACCTAGATGAAGGCTGCAGGGTAAATAATCCTGCAGTTTGACAGTATAGGTAAAATAAGCCACGGCTAACTCTGTGCCAGCAGCCGCGGTAATACAGAGGTGGCAAACGTTGTCCGGATTTATTGGGTGTAAAGGGCATGTAGGTGGTTTTGTAAGTCAAAGGTGAAATGGCCCGGCTTAACCAGGTCATTGCCTTTGAAACTGCAGGACTTGAGTACGGAAGAGGAAAGCGGAATTCCCAGTGTAGCGGTGAAATGCGTAGATATTGGGAGGAACACCGGTGGCGAAGGCGGCTTTCTGGTCCGAAACTGACACTGAGATGCGAAAGCCAGGGGAGCAAACGGGATTAGATACCCCGGTAGTCCTGGCCGTAAACGATGAGTACTAGGTGTTAGAGGTATCCACTCCTCTAGTGCCGCAGCTAACGCATTAAGTACTCCACCTGGGGACTACGACCGCAAGGTTGAAACTCAAAGAAATTGACGGGGGCCCGCACAAGCAGTGGAGCATGTGGTTCAATTCGACGCAACGCGAAGAACCTTACCTGGGTTTGACATCCTCTGACCGCCTATGAAAGTAGGTTTCCCCGCAAGGGGCAGAGAGACAGGTGCTGCATGGCTGTCGTCAGCTCGTGTCGTGAGATGTTGGGTTAAGTCCCGCAACGAGCGCAACCCTTATCTTTAGTTGCCATCGGGTCAAGCTGGGCACTCTAAAGAGACCGCCGGTGACAAACCGGAGGAAGGTGGGGATGACGTCAAGTCCTCATGGCCTTTATATCCAGGGCTACACACGTGCTACAATGGCGTATACAAAGGGTTGCGAACCCGCGAGGGGGAGCTAATCCCAAAAAGTACGCCCCAGTTCAGATTGGAGTCTGCAACTCGACTCCATGAAGCCGGAATTGCTAGTAATCGCGGATCAGAACGCCGCGGTGAATACGTTCCCGGGCCTTGTACACACCGCCCGTCAAGTCACGAAAGCCAGTTGCACCAGAAGCGATTGCGCTAACCCGCAAGGGGGGCAGATTGCGAAGGTATGACTAGTGATTGGGACTAAGTCGTAACAAGGTAGCCGTATCGGAAGGTGCGGCTGGATCACCTCCTTTCTATGGAGACCATGGATGAGTAACCCTTTTTGAAGGGCTAGCTTTATCCGTAACTCCAAGTGGATACCCGAACGAGTTATGCGCTATTTAGTTTTGAGAGGCCAATTCGATTGGTTCTTTCAATATTTGAAGTTGAACTTTTGGGTGTATGTCAGTGCCCTTCGCCAAACTGGATTGGGCCTATAGCTCAGTTGGTTAGAGCGCGCCCCTGATAAGGGTGAGGTGACTGGTTCGACTCCAGTTAGGCCCACCATCTTTTGGGAGTGGGCTGATCTGGCGATGTTGAGCGGAGGGGATGTAGCTCAGTTGGGAGAGCACCTGCTTTGCAAGCAGGGGGTCACCGGTTCGATCCCGGTCATCTCCACCAATTTGGGTGAATGTGTTCACCAGAGTAAAAGCTGCATGAATCTTTTGGGTTCATGAAAGATTCATGGAGCTTTTTTGTCGAAAGACGAAAAGCTTCTTCCGGCCAAATGGGTCGGGCGCATCTCCTTCGGGGGATCGGGTTTGTTCTTTGAAAAACGATAGAAATACTACTATGTAAGCTGAACCGAGTGCATAGAAGATTCTTATGCGGTGGCGAAGAAACATGTGATCAAGCTACTAAGAGCGTATGAAGGATGCCTTGGCGTCAGATGGCGATGAAGGACGTGACAGCCTGCGAAAAGTTCCGTGGAGCCGGCAATAGGCATTGAAACGGAAATGTCCGAATCGGGGAACCGTATGGGGCAAACCCCCATAACTCCCGCCTGAATTCATAGGGCGGGGTGAGCCGACCTGGAGAAGTGAAACATCTCAGTATCCAGAGGAAAAGAAATCGAACAGATTCCCCCAGTAGTGGCGAGCGAAAGGGGAACAGCTCAAACCTTGTGTGTGTAAGCCTGTAGGCGTTGCACATGAGGGGTTGTAGGGCTTGCGTGGCCGCGTTACAGAGCGGTCGTGGAGTTACAAAGGAGACGGATAGCCGAAGGGCCTGGGACGGTCCGACACAGAGGGTGAAATCCCCGTAGGCGAAATTTGCTCTCTCTCCATGCAAGTTCCTGAGTACCACGAGACACGTGAAACCTTGTGGGAATCCGGGCAGACCACTGTCCAAAGCTAAATACAAGCTGACGACCGATAGTGAAACAGTACCGTGAGGGAAAGGTGAAAAGCACCCCGGAAGGGGAGTGAAATAGTACCTGAAATCATACGCTTACAATCAGTGGAAGCACTATTTTAGGAGGTTGCTAGCCTACGGGTTAGTGGCGCCTATCAGTGTAACCGCGTGCCTTTTGCATAATGATCCGGAGAGTTATTGAGTGATGCGAGGTTAAGCCCCGTCAGAGGGGTGGAGCCGTAGCGAAAGCGAGTCTTAAAAGGGCGATTCAGTATCACTTATTAGACCCGAAGCGGGATGATCTAGCCATGACCAGGGTGAAGCCTTGTTAACACGAGGTGGAGGCCCGAACCGATGTATGTTGAAAAATGCTCGGATGAGTTGTGGATAGGGGTGAAAAGCCAATCGAATTCCGTGATAGCTGGTTCTCCTCGAAATATCTTTAGGGATAGCCTCGGGAAGTAGTTAGCGGTGGTAGAGCACTGATTGGGCTAGGGGCCTTAACAGGTTACCAAATCCTTTCAAACTCCGAATGCCGCTAACGTAATCCCGGGAGTCAGTCTGTCAGCGCTAAGGTTGACGGTCGAAAGGGAATCAACCCAGCCCATCAGCTAAGGTCCCCAAGTACATGCTAAGTGGTAAAGGATGTGGAGTCGCCTAAACAACCAGGATGTTGGCTTAGAAGCAGCCATCATTTAAAGAGTGCGTAACAGCTCACTGTTCGAGCGATTCTGCGCCGACAATTTAACGGGGCTCAAGCATGTCACCGAAGCTGTGGATTTGCACCTTCTTCGGAGGGTGCATCTGGTAGAGGAGCGTTCTGTCGTAGGATGAAGGCTGACCGTAAGGACAGCTGGACGAAACAGAAGTGATCATTCCGGATTAAGTAGCGTAAAAGCGTGTGAAAAACATGCTCGCCGTAAATCTAAGGTTTCCTCGAGCAAGGGTAATCCGCTCAGGGTAAGTCGGTTCCTAAGTCGAGGCTGAAAAGCGTAGATGATGGATGTCAGGTTAAAATTCCTGAACCGCCGAAAGACGTTATCACCGAATGGGGAGACGCAGAAAGATAGGAGAACCCGGCCGCTGGTCGTGCCGGGAGGAGTTTTGAGGTGGGCTCGTAGGAAAATCCGCGGGCCATTAACACCAAGGGACTACTCGAGCCGCAAGGCGAAGTCTTTGACTCTACGCTGCCAAGAAAATCCTCTAGGGAGTCCTAGGTGACCGTACCGCAAACCGACTCAGGTAGATGAGGAGAGAATCCTAAGGCGCTCGAGTCATGTGTTGCCAAGGAACTCGGCCAATTACTCTCGTAACTTCGGGAAAAGAGAGGCCCCACTAGCGTGCAAGCGTGAAGGGGTCGCAGAGAAATGGCTCAGGCGACTGTTTAACAAAAACACAGCACTCTGCAAAGCCGTAAGGCGACGTATAGGGTGTGACGCCTGCCCGGTGCTGGAAGGTTAAGGGGATGGGTTAGCGCAAGCGAAGCTCAGAACCGAAGCCCCAGTAAACGGCGGCCGTAACTATAACGGTCCTAAGGTAGCGAAATTCCTTGTCGGGTAAGTTCCGACCTGCACGAATGGCGTAACGATCTGGGCACTGTCTCGGCAACATGCTCGGCGAAATAGTAGTTCGAGTGAAGATGCTCGATACCCGCATCTAGACGAAAAGACCCCATGAAGCTTTACTGCAAGTTGACACTGAACTTTGATTTAACATGTGTAGCATAGGTGGGAGACTTTGATGGGGGGGCGCCAGCCTCCCCGGAGTCGTCAGTGAAATACCACTCTTGTTGTATTGAAGTTCTAACCTAGGGCCGTGATCCGGCCCAGGGACAATGTCTGCTGGACAGTTTGACTGGGGCGGTCGCCTCCCAAATTGTAACGGAGGCGCCCAAAGGTTCCCTCAGCGCGGTTGGAAATCGCGCTTACGAGTGTAAAGGCATATGGGAGCTTAACTGCGAGACAGACACGTCGAGCAGGTGCGAAAGCAGGGCTTAGTGATCCGGCGGTACCTCGTGGGAGGGCCGTCGCTCAACGGACAAAAGCTACTCTGGGGATAACAGGCTGATCTTGCCCAAGAGTTCATATCGACGGCAAGGTTTGGCACCTCGATGTCGGCTCATCACATCCTGGAGCTGAAGTAGGTTCCAAGGGTTAGGCTGTTCGCCTATTAAAGTGGTACGTGAGCTGGGTTCAGAACGTCGTGAGACAGTTCGGTCTCTATCTGGTGCGGGCGTAGGACATTTGAGGGGAGCTTTCCCTAGTACGAGAGGACCGGGAAGGACGAATCTCTGGTACTCCTGTCATCCTGCCAAGGGTGGTTGCAGGGTAGCTATATTCGGACGAGATAAACGCTGAACGCATATAAGCGTGAAACTTACCCCAAGATGAGATGTCCCGGGACGCAAGTCCCCTAAAGGCTCCTCGTAGACTACGAGGTTGATAGGCTGGGTGTGTAAGGCCCGTAAGGGTTTAAGCTGACCAGTACTAATCCGCCGTGAGGCTTGGTCATATGTTTCATTTCCATCGCATCTTCTATCGCACTCAAGGTTCAAGAAAGTGGTATTTCTATCGTTGAATTAATATCCATTACTGTTATAAACAGTACAGTAATTGAGATCGTTGTTTCCCGGTGATTTTAGCGGAGGGGAAACACCCGTTCCCATTCCGAACACGGAAGTTAAGCCCTCCAGCGCTGATGGTACTTCACATGTCTTGTGTGGGAGAGTAGGACGTCGCCGGGATTTTTAAATGAACCCGACCCTTCGAAAGAGGGATCGGGTTTTTTTATTTTCAGGGGCGGCCCATGTCGGTCAAGGCCTGCCGGAGCTCGGGATTGGAGGGGTCCAAGGCCAGCGCTTTTTGAAGGTTCAACCGAGCCTTATCTGAAAGGCCTGCGCCCTGGTATTGGAATGCCGCCATCTCATAGTCCGCCGCGGCTTCTCTTTTTTCTCCGAGCGCGGCATCCCCTTCGGCACGCCGGGCCCAGGTTTCCGCCAGCCAGGGATTCTCACTGATCAGGCTCAAGCCTTTTTCATAGAGCGGATCCCAACAGGTTAAGTCGCCCCTCAGTCTCAGGAAGTCGGCAGTGTTGAGGTAAGGATGGGCGCAAAGCTCCAACAGAAAACCATCGATCGGGTTGATACTTCTTCGCCCTGGGGCCAGATATCTTTCCCAGAGCCCTTCAAGCGGTTGGAGTGATTTGCGGTTATCAGACGATTTTAAGGGCATAAACTCAGTGATCGTCCCCTGGGGTCTGAAGAAAGCAGTTTTGGCGAAGAAAAGGTATCTGTTAACAAAGTCCCCGTTGGGGAAAGCGCAGTAAACAGGCTGGCTGCCGACCGGCGGGGTTGAAGAAAAGCGACAAACTAGACCCTCCCAAGCACTTTTGGTCATAAAAGTTGTAAGTGTCAAGTCAACGTCAGGCCGTTTGTGCTCTGCTTCCTTTAAGTACAGTATTGAGAAATAATCGAAATCGGATTCGGCGAAATAGCGGGCGTTTCTGCGCATGGATTGGAGGGCTTCCATCCCATAACCATGAAACAGGAATTCTCGGCTCTGGTCATTCAGAGCGAGGTTTTTTTGAAGGGTAAAAAAGGGCAGGACTAACAGGAAGGACAAAGCATATTTAACGGTCCCATGTTCGGACGCCATTGTACCAAGGCGGTAAACCCCCATGCACCCCAGGATCGCCATCACCCAATTGACAGTCATCAAATGGTCGTCCATGTGCCAGAACTCAATCGGCGAAACCTGCAGGTAGAGTAGGTTGGCCCCGAGGGTGGTGAGCAACAAGACGAGAAGAAAAAGTAGTTCGTTTTTAAGCCCGCGTTTCCAAAGCCAATAACCGCCGAGGAGGGCCAAAAGGCTGAACAAGACGCTGTATTCGTTCCCGAAACGGTTGGAAATGTATGAAGCCTTTTCCTGAACCGTGGAAAAGGCCGTGGGTATAAAGGAAGCCAGGGTTTCCCTCTTAAAGTAGGAAGTCCGTAAAAGAGAAACTGCCAGTCGGCGAAGGGTGAAAGGCGCCCCGAAATTTAAGGCTGGATATAGGTGGGCACGAAGAGGGAGGTAAAGATAAAGGCTCAGGACGATCATCGCAATGGTCAAACCGTTCCAAATCCACTTCCAAGAAATTTTTTTTATAAGGTTGAACCGTTTGTGGCGGGAATAAATGAAAATTCCTAGGCTAATGACAGGTATCAACAGCATTTGGGTGGGCCACTGGTTGGCGAAGCCCAAGGAGAAAAGAAAAACAAAAAAGTAAAAAGAGCCGGATGAAATAGCAGCCCCAGAGTTTTTTATCTTTTGGGCCTCCAGTTGAAAATAAAGGAGCGTTCCAAGCTCCAAGGCCGCTTGGAACACGTAAATTCCGCCCTTTGCAGCCAAGGCGGCACTCCAATAGCTTTTGGAGAAGGCGAAGGACTGGGCACCAACCATGCAGGCTACCATCAAGGGGGCTGGGTTACGGTGTCCCTTCATCGGGGTGAACCTTCCCGATAAAATGAAGAGATTGGCAGCCAACAGGCAAGTCCCAATCGCCCCTAGGATGGCCGAAAAAAAGTTGAGAGCCATGGCCGGGTTCCCTGGTTCCACTAGGGAAAAGAGGCGGCCCAGCAGTGTGTGTAGAGGATAACCGGGCGGGTGGCAAACCCCCAGGGTGACGCAGGCGGTGATGGTTTCGGGTGAGTCGTTCCTAAAGAGCGAGGGATTGAGCGTTAAGGTATACACCGTAAAGACGGTGCAGAATAGAAAGGAAACCAACCACCAGGGTAGGAGGCTGTGGCGGGAAGGGTTTCTTCGGGATTGAACCGCCAATAGGGCCTCCTTCAGGGAGTTGGATGTAGAATGTCCTTGAGAATTTTAGTGTAGGAGGAGAGAAATTTTGAAATGAAAAAGCCGAAACCCAAGAAAACACGCAAGGTTTGGGCCATTAAGCCCCAATCCCGAGTACAAAAATCCGCTAAACGCCAGTTGATGGAAAGAATCAAGAAGAAGGAAGCCGGAGATCCCTTCGAGAGCTGACCCTGGTTTCCATGCCTAGAAATATGATTTTGATCATGTTGGGGGCGCGGTTTGAGCCTCAAAATCTTCTCGGGGAACTTGGGTTGGATGCCATTTATCCACCGGGTGAAACGCCCACTAATCGAATTGTTTTTTGCGGGCGAAACCCGTATATTTTATTTTGGCGTCGGGCTCTTTTCTGGCTTGACGTCTCCATCCTACCGTAGGAGTTGAAAATGAAAGTTGTCAACGAAGTCAATTGGATGATCGGAGGCCCCCAGGGAACAGGGGTCGACTCTTCCGCTAACCTTTTTTCGCAGGCTTGTGCCACTGCCGGCCTCTGGATATTCGGCAAGCGCGAATACCACTCCAACATCAAGGGAAAGCATAGTTATTTCCAAGTCCGTGTTTCGGACAAGCCGATTCATAGCCATGTCGACGAAGTCCACATACTGGCCACCTTTGAGGATTCCACGGCCCGCCTCCACGCTCATGAAGTGGTGAAAAGTGGGGCCCTTATTTACGATCCCACCAAAATAACGTTGGACGATCTGAACTTGAAATCCGGTGTCATCACATTACCCATTGACTTTAACTCGGTCATCCGCCACGTCGCGGAAGTCACCGGCATGGAGTACGGCACCCTATCCCTTATGAAGAACACCATCGCGGTGGCCGCCTCCATGGCGCTTTTGCGGATGGACATGTCCCACGTCGAGGAAACACTGGCCCGCATCTACACGGGACGTAAGGCTAAGCTCGTAGCCCCTAACGTGGCCGCCACGAAAAAGGCTTATGAGGCGGTGGAAGCCCTACCGGAAGAAATGCACAATCAGTTCCCCTACCATTTGGAACCTCAAAAGAACACCCCCAAGCGCCTTTTGATCAACGGCGCTCAAGCCAACTCTTTGGGAAAATTGAAGGCGGGTTGCCGGTACCAGTCCTATTACCCCATCAGCCCGGCGACCGACGAGAGCAATTACTTGGAAAGCCATCCTGAATATGGGATCGCGGTCGTCCAATGCGAGGATGAAATCGCGGCCATCGACATGGCGCTGGGCGCGGCCACTACGGGCGTGCGCGCCTCCACCGCCACTTCTGGCCCTGGTTTTTGCTTGATGGCGGAGGGCTTGGGCTGGGGCGGCATGAATGAAGTGCCGATCGTTCTTTTCAATTATCAACGCGGCGGCCCCTCGACCGGGCTTCCAACTCGGCACGAGCAGGGAGATCTGATGTTCGCCACATTCGGCGGACACGGCGAATATCCCCGCTTGGTTATGTCGCCAGCCACCATCGATGACCATTTCCACATGGCATTTGAGTCTTTCAACTACGCCGATAAGTTCCAGACTCCCGTCATCATCCTGAACGACAAGTTTTTGACCCACAGCCTTGAAACGATTCCTCCCTTCAAGGAAGACAACCTGATCATCGATCGGGGCCGCCTGGCCACGCCGAAGGAACTGGAAGCCGCTATCGCCGACGGCAAGGGCTTTCCTCGCTTTCGACCCGACCCCAAGACGGTCCTGTCCCCCCGGCCCTATCCTGGGCAGGAGGGTAGCCCTTATTGGATGACTGGGGACGAACACGACGATTACGGCCATATTACGGAAAATCCCGAGAACCGCAGGAAGATGCACGAGAAGCGCATGTCCAAGTACCGGCTGATGCTCGAACAGATCCCCGAGGACCGGCAGTACAGCCTGCACGGCGACCCCAATGCGGACATCACTCTTATTTGTTGGGGCACGACCTACGGAGTGTTGGAGGACGCCCTCCCAGTTTTGAAGGAGAAGGGAATCAACGCCAATTTCCTTCATTTCAGGATGCTGAACCCTTTCCCGATTGCCACAGACAAAATCCTCAAGAAGGCTAAAAAGCTGGTCATCGTGGAAAACAACTGGGGCACCCAGTTAGGTCACCTGATCCGCATGGCGACCGGCATCTTCATTCCCAGCCAAATTGTGAAGTACACCGGAAGGCCCATGTCTTTGAACGAGATTCTGGACGCAGTTGAGAAGATCATGAAGAAGCAGGTTTCCCCGGAAGTGGATCCACTGACCGGCATGTCAATTGAAAAGGTGGTGTTGACCTATGGCCTCTAAACTTCAAACTCCGTTAACGGTATCTGCATACAAAAGTGATGTTCATAATGACTGGTGCCCTGGATGCGGTGACTTCGGCATCCTGCAGGCCATCCAGCAATCCTGCGCCGAACTGGCATTGCCGCCGTGGGAAACCATGGTTTTTGCCGGGATCGGCTGCTCGGGAAAGACCTTCAATTACATGTCTTCCCACGGGGTTCATACCCTTCACGGTAGAGTTCTTCCTTTCGCGGTGGGGGCCAAATTGGCCAATCCCGACTTGGAAGTGATAGCTTGTGGTGGAGATGGTGATGGATATGGAATCGGCGCCGGACATTTTGTGCACGCAGGACGCCGGAATGTGGACATGGCCTATATTGTTTTCACGAACGAGGTTTACGGTCTGACAAAAGGCCAGGCCGCACCTACCTTGGGCCGGGGCCAACAAACAAAATCCCTCCCACTTCCAAACACGAACGACGCGATTCAACCCCTGGCCTTGGCCTTGAGTTCGGGTTACACCTGGATCGGCCGCAGCTATGCCTTCGACGGCAAACACCTGAAGGAAATGATCAAGAAGGCTATCGAGCACAAGGGCATGGCCCTTTTGGACGTGTTGCAACCCTGTCCCACTTTCAACGACCTTCACACGGCCGAATGGTTCAATAAGAAGGTGAAGGGGGAAGGGGAGAATACCATGCTGCCCCGCATCTTCAACGCCAACGAATCGGGGCACGACGGTTCGGTTAATGATCCCACCAACCTCGACGAGGTAGCCGCCAAGCAAAAATTGGCATTTGAACTGGCCCATTACCACGGCGACCGTATTCCGGTTGGGGTTTTCTATGAGATCAAGCTGCCTACCTATGTGGAGCGCATGCAGGCCCAAGCGCCGATGCTTAAGAAATACTCGCCGGTTCGAGTGCCTTACGAGGATGCCAGCCACCTACCGACCACGGATTTATCGAAGTCGTACGAAGAATTTTTGTTTTAAGATTTTGTGGAGTAAAAGCCCGGGTTCCCTTAAGGGGCCCGGGCTTTTTTGTTATGCCTGCAAAAATTACTTATTCTCGGCATGTAGGTTCCAAAAAACAAACGATTTTGTAGGGCTGTACAGTTCCGTGCTACCACCTTGTTGTTTTGTTGAGCCCCGCCAAATTGATTGTGAAAAACCCTTGAAGAACTCTTTCGGGTGAGAGTACTCTTACGTTCCTCGGTTTGTTTTTTGCTGACCGACGCCTTTCCAAAGCGCGTCGCCCTGAAACAAACAGTGTGGGGTTCTGCCGGTGCCGTTACGCCGTTCAAACTACTCGTAAGGAGCCAAACTCATGTCATCGTCCCGCCAGAAGGTCGCCTTATCCATAGGGAAAGAAGTCCCGCCGATTGAAAATTATAAGTCCGAACCGGGAAACGAGATTTTCGGGTCCCTGGTTTTCAACGACGCAGCCCAAAAGCAGTACCTGTCCAAGGATGTTTATAAGAAGCTCCGGGCCACCACCTTTCGCGGGGAACCGCTGGACGCCTCCATTGCCGACCAGGTCGCCCAGGGAATGAAGGAATGGGCCCTCTCCCACGGGGCCTCCCACTATACCCATTGGTTTATTCCCCTGACAGGATTGGGCGCGGAAAAGCACGATACCTTCCTAGAACCCACACCGGAAGGCGGAGCTTTGGCTGAGTTCGAGGGTAAGACCCTCATAAAAGGGGAACCGGATGCGTCTTCTTTCCCCTCGGGCGGAACCCGTTCCACCTTTGAAGCCCGGGGTTACACTGCTTGGGATCCCACCACCCCGGCCTTCATTCAGCAGGAAGTGAACGGAGCCACCCTGACTATTCCCACGGCCTTCGTGAGTTACACTGAAGAAGCTCTCGACCTCAAGACCCCGCTCCTTCGCTCGATGGAAAGCTTATCCACTCAGGCCGTCCGCCTGCTGAGGGTTTTCGGGAACAAGACCGCCAAGCATGTTTTTACCACCATGGGTCCCGAGCAGGAATATTTTCTAATCGACCGAAAATACTTTGAACTTCGGCCGGACCTGATCGCAGGGGGACGGACCCTTTTCGGCGCGCCTCCCTACCGCGGGCAGGAACTGGAAGACCATTACTTCGGGGCCATCCGCGAGCGCATCCTTGCCTATATGATGGACCTGGACCGGGAACTGTGGCGCCTGGGGATCCCCTCCAAGACCCGGCATAACGAAGTGGCGCCGGCCCAATTCGAGATGGCGCCCCTTTTCGAAAAGTCCTCCATCGCAGCGGACCATAACATGATCGTCATGGAGCTGTTGCGCCGTGTGGCTCTTCGCCACGGACTGGTATGCCTGCTTCACGAGAAGCCCTTCGCGGGGATCAATGGCAACGGCAAGCACAATAATTGGTCCATGGCCACAAACGAGGGGGAGAATCTCTTGGAGCCAGGCAAGACTCCCCATGCTAACGCCCAGTTCCTGGCCTTCTTGGTGGCCACGTTTACGGCGGTGGACAAGTACGCTGAACTTCTCAGGATCGGGATTTGCGGGCCCGGTAACGACCATCGGTTGGGGGCCAATGAGGCTCCTCCCGCCATCATGTCGGTATTCCTGGGAGACCAACTTCAGGACATCGTCGACCAGTTGGAAAAGGGGCCGGCCTCCTCCAGCAAGTCGGGGGGAACCATGCAATTGGGTGTTTCCATCCTTCCGCCCCTCCCCAAGGACGCCACAGACCGCAACCGTACGTCGCCCTTTGCCTTCACGGGCAACAAGTTCGAGTTCCGCGCGGTGGGGTCCACGGCCGCCATTTACTGGCCCAACACCATCCTCAATACGATCGTGGCCGAGTCCATCGACCGTATTGCAACTGAACTGGAAAAGGGCGGGGATCTGAACAAAACCCTGGCCGCCATCCTCCAGAAGGAGATCAAGGAGCACAAGAAAGTACTCTTTAACGGCAACAACTACGCCGCCGATTGGCACGCGGAAGCGCAAAAGAGGGGGTTGCCGAACCTCAAATCCACGGTAGATGCCTTGAAGGCCATGCCAAAGAAGGAATACAAGGAACTCTTCGCTAAGTACAAGGTCCTGAACGAGAAGGAATATGACGCCCGCGAGGAAATCATGTGGGAGCGTTACGTGAAGGTGGTCAACATCGAGGCCAACGCCACGGTGGACATCGCCAAGAATCAGATCCTTCCGGCGGTCCTCAAGTACCAGAGCGAATTGGCCCAGACCGTCCAGACTACCGCGGCCGTGGTCAAGTCCAGCCAGAAGGGCCAAAACGCCCTGTTGGAGGAAGTTGCCAAGGGCGCCAGCGACTTGTACGAGGCTGTGGAGGCTTTGGACAAGCTTATTGAAAGCGCCAATGGCGGGTCCAGCCTTCACCAGACAGCCGCATCCTTCAAGGACTCAGTCATTCCGGCCATGTTGAAAGTCCGGGAAATTGCCGACTGGCTGGAAACCATCGTCGACGACGACCTCTGGCCGCTGCCGAAATACCGGGAAATGCTCTTCCAGTACTAACCGGCTGGGATCGATATAACCCAACAATAGCTTTTACCTTCACCCTTGAGAGAAGGGGTGAGGATATTTTGAAGCAACAGAATTTGCCCCTTACCTGATTTTTTATCAAGGTAAAGGGGCATTTTCATGTTGTTGAATTTTGTGGGCATTATCCGCATGAGATAAAACGTCGTGGAAAAGCATTCATTTCGTCCCACTCTGGGTTTAAAATTGACAATGATCTTCAAGGCGATATCGCTTAGGCTTGGGACGGATTTAACGTCCTTTTTCTAAACCAACTACCTGCGGGTGGTCCGCACTTATAATTTCTGTAGGGTTTCCACGGATATATCCTTCTTGTGGGAGTCTTTCCGGATATCCTAAAACTTCCGAAATCAAGAAAACCATAAGAAAACAAGGGCTGAAAGATGGAATTTAATTTACCCAAAGTTTCCTCGTTCCTTTGTTGCAACAATATCCTACAGGATGTTCTTACCAAGAATTACGACCTCAGGGGCGTTTTCCAGGGATTCAGTCCCCCCACTTATCCTTGGGGCGCCGAATTCATGACTTTTGCCCGGTTTATTTATGAAGGGAAGGGGGAATTCCAAATCGATATATCACTCTATAATGAAAACAGTGAAAAAATTTCAGACAGCATCCCACGGAAAATACAATTTGACGGGGAATTTCCAATGCATGACTTGATTACGGCGTGGCGCATATTATTCCCAGCCAAGGGCGTTTATACTTTCAAGGCTTTTTGTAACAACCTGAACATGGGTGAATTCCGGATCTATTGCCGATAAGCCCATTTTTCCCGCCGTTTTGAAAGTATGCATTGACACATTGATAAGTTATACTAAGCGCCGTTTGAAAATTCAGGCTTTTGCGGTTTTATCGGGATTTTTCTTATTTAATTCGACCATCGAAAAGGAAACGAAGTGGGGAAGAAAGTTAAAAGGAACGCAACCGCTTTTCACCTTGAAAAGCCCCTTCTTTGGCTTCTCCTTATCACCCTCCTTGGCGGAGCTTTCCGCTTTTACAATCCTGATTGGGATTACCAAAAGTCATTTCATCCCGATGAACGAAATATTTTGGGACAAACAGCCAGCATTCAAGCCTCCACCGGCTATAAGGTCACGTTTTTCGCTTACGGCCAGCTTCCTGTTTATCTTTATCGCGCCACCGGCGAACTTCTTTCCACACCGACCTTCCTTTGGAATCTTTGCAGGGGCAATGAAGGGGTGTCCCAATGGCTGTATTGGTTTTTCCTTGCGGCGTTATTGGGTGCCGCCGCCTGGTTTTTCTCTCGGGTAAAGTGGTCCCTTTACTCCTTCGGATCTTCGGCTTTTCTCTTCACTTGCCTCCTGCTTTTCAAGTTTTTCAAGATTTTTTCCATTTGGTTCGACCAACTCAACGATATTCCCCTGAAAGCCGCCACTTTTGCCCTGGCACTCGTCGTTTCCTTCGGGTCGTCCCTTTGGATCGCCGAAGAGCTGGAAATGGAATGGTCGGAAATCCCGCTTTACTCCGCTGCAGGGGCTACTTTCGTTTTCGGCGTCTTTCCCTTGTTCATGGGAGACGCGGTCACTCGACTGTTTGGGGTTCTCTTGTTCGCGCTGTTGGTGGTTGGGCTGGCGATCTGGTGGGCCTGGAGTTCGCGGTGGGGAAGGACGATTTTAGGTCTCTTCACTCTATGGGCATTCCTGGCTTCCTTTGACCATGCGGGACGACAATACGCCGGTTATGGAGATTGCATGACCATCGGCCGGGTTTGGGCCGCCGCATTTTCCACCGCCACTATCGTCGCGGTTTATTATTTGGTGAAGCGCATTTATCAAAACGTCGGTATGGCTCTTCTGGCCTCCGCTTCCTTTGCGTTCGCTGTTGTCAGCATTGAACAGGCACATTATTGCATCACCGAATCCTTCATAACGTTCATGCTTGTCGTGATTGCACTCTGCGCTTGGGAAATTCTTCAAAAGGGGGATTGGAAAAGCTATTTGGTGGCCGGAGCCGCTTTTGGCCTTTCCATGGCCGCTAAAACCAGTTCGCTTTATTACCTTTTCATCATCCTTATCGCCCATCTTGTCTTGCTTTCCCGGAAATCGGCAAGGGATTGGGAAAAAGACGGAAAGAAACTAGACGAAAACGATGGCCTTTATTCCATCCTTGCCGGGGTGTTGTTAACAGTCATGTTGGGCAGTTTTGTGGTCGTTGGTTTGAAATTTCGGGGTGTGTTTCAAGACCTTTTCTCGGCAGATCCAAAGACCGCTCTAGTTCTTTGGTTGACGCTTTTCATTCTCTTGATGACATTGGGCATTGTCTTTTTTGTTTGGGGAATCATGGAATTCAAGGTTTTGCGGGCTCAAGGGCCGCAATGGATTAAATTGATGGGCGCCGGCGGATTGGCTTTTTTCCTTTTTTGCCTTTTTTCCCCCTGGTCCCTCCTGGATTTCAACGGATTCATGATTTCCCAAAGCTATGAATGGCACACGGTATCTATCGCAGACGCTTGCTATGTTCTGCAGTTCAAGGACACGCCCCGCTACCTCTATCAATTGAAAAACCTGATGAGCGTAGAACTCTGGTGGCCCCTTGGGATAGCGGCTGTATTGGGAATGGTTTGGGTCTTGATCCGCTTCGTGGCAAACCTCGTGAAGCCGGTCAAGCAGGGATATCTTCTACCCTTGCCCTTTACCCGCGATAAGGGGTTCGAATTCAGTTTGCCGGACCTTCTCCTTTTGGTCTGGTTCATCCCTTATTTTGGGTTCATTGGCGCTTGGAATACAAAATTCGTCAGATACATGGTGCCCTTGATCCCGATCTTTTGCATTTTCGGGGCTCGGTTTCTAACGGCATTGATTCAATGGGCGAAGAGTTTTTCTCTGGGCCGGTTTTTAAGGCCGGCGTTATGGATTCTTGTGGTGGGTCCCAGTCTTTTCTATTCGATCGCCTACATGCATGTATACCGTTTTCAACACCCCTGGATTGAATCTTCGGTTTGGATATATAAAAACATCCCATTTGGTTCAAAAATCTTCAATGAAGCCTGGGGGGATGGCCTGCCCGTCGACCTCAATTCCTCTCAGGACCCCCGTATCGACCGGCTCATGACACCAGGTTTGTACCAGTCCCAGGATATAACACCCTACGAGATGCACGGCTTTCCGACGGATGACAGTCCCATTAAGAAAAATTATTACGCAAACTTGCTTCCCCAAGGCGAATACATCAGCATTTCCTCGAAAAAACTATGGTACACGCTTACGGATGAAACTCCCGAGTTCCGTCACCACGGGTTCAACATCTACCCAGTAACTTCCCGCTATTACCGGTGCCTTTGGTCTGGCCTTTTAGGGTACAAGATGGTGAAGGAGTTTCACAATTTTCCGTCCCTTCTCGGATGGGAGCACCCCGACGACATGGCGGAAGAATCCTTTTCTGTTTACGATCATCCTCGCGTTTATTTGTTCAAGAAGGTGGAGGATGTTTCCCCCGAGCGCATCCTCAAGCTTTTGGAAACGGATGATTTCGTCAAAGGCATCACCCGGGACCAAATGCGCGACATAACAGAAAATAACGTGGACGCCTTCATCGCCGAGCGCCAGCAATATTTGAAAGACCACGGCCTGTTGGCCCAATTAGAGCCGGGGGCCTCCACTGTTACCGCTGTTGCCAATGTCCAGGAGCCTCCGCCAGTTGTTCCGCCCAAAGCGAAAAAGCCCTCCACGGAACCTACGACCGTACCGGCAAGCCAACCGACGCCTGAAATAAAGGTTCAAGCCCCGGCGACAGTTCCCGGGTCGCCCGATGCTAAAACCCTACAGGTTCTCCAAGATTACGCTAAAAATCCGGTGATTGAGAACGACGTTACCAATCTTCCCCAGGATAAAGAGGACGGGTTGGGGTATCAGCTCCGGGCTTGGTTGAGCTGGGTGATCGCCTTGATTCTTCTGGGATGGATGGCCCTTCCCTTGACCCTGAGGATTTTATCGTCTTTGCCTTCCGGTGCTTATTCCTTAAGTAAAATTCTTGGCTTCTTTATCTTCGCCTGGGTGGTTTGGTTTTCGACGAGCCTCAAAATCTGCCATTTTACCTTTGCCTCCTGTTGGGTTTGGTTTCTTTTATTGGCAGCCCTCTCCCTATTCGGATATTGGCATGACCAATCGACGATTAAGACCGCTTATGCCAAGTGGTCGAAAGTTTGGATGATCCAGGAAGGTGCTTTTGCCTCGATGTTCCTCCTTTTTACCTTGGTGAAAATGTACATCCCTCATATCCACGACCCAGGCGGTGAAGGGTACAACGGCGGCGGGGAAGCGGGAATGGATTTTGGTTTCTTAGCCTCGGTGGTCCGGGGGGAAACCTTTCCGCCACAGAATATGTGGATGGCGGGCCAACCCATCGGCTATACCTTTTATTACGGCCACCTGATGATGGGCATCCTCACAAAATTTTTGGGTTTGGTTCCCGCAGTGACGTATAACCTTGCTCTTGTCACACTTTTCGCCCTGATCTTCTCCGGCGCCTTCGGGGTGGCTTTCGGATTATCGGGAAGACTCACCAGCGGCTGGATTGCGGGCCTTTTATGCGCTGCAGCCGGTAATCCGGCGGGCGCCCGGCAATACCTGGATGCCATTCACCAATGTTTTGTCTCGGGCAACTTGGGGCCCTTATTGGGGCATGTTTACGATTATTGGGGGCCGACGAGGGTGATCCCCAACTCTATCAATGAATTTCCTTATTTCAGTGTGCTTTATGGGGATATGCATGCCCATACCCTGGCCATGCCCTTTGCCCTTTTGCTGATAGCGGTTTTGGGCTCCTATTATTTATCTGAAAACGCCAAGCCTTTTGATTGGTCCAAGGATTGGCCGAAACTTTTGACAACTGGGTTTTTATTGGGTGGCATTGCTTTTCTTAATACCTGGGAAGTCCCAACCTGGCTAATCCTTGCCGGACTTGCACTTTTGCTGCGGAGCGTGGTGGGCTTACAGATGAAAGTATTGCAAAAAGGCTTTGGGATGATTCTCGGGATTCTAATCTTATCATTGACACTGCTGGGTTGGGTGGCAACCGTTCTTCGAGGTTTTGACTATCAAAACTTAGGGGGAAGCAAATATCTTTTGGTTAGCTTTGTTCTTCTGGCATTGGGGGCGGGCATCATCGTTTTATTTGTGCGAAAAGCCACGAAGGGGTTCGCGAAACATTTGACGGCTGTGGGATTGGCCCTCGCGGGAATTTTACTGGTGATGTTAGTAACTTGGTGCCCGTTTTTTTCTTCTTTCGTCCCCCAGCAAAGCGAGGTTTTGTGGGTGACTCCAAGCTTACGGACTTCCCTGGGCGATTTTTTCGGTATTTATGGTCTGTTCGTAACGGTCCTGGGATTAAGTTTTGTAGTTGGCAGCCATAAAGAACTCGTGGACTGGCTTGGGAGGCCCGCAAAGGGGCGATTGAATTTCGACCTAATTTTGGACAAATTCACTGGTTTTTTAGAACGCTTTATTTCTCCGCAACATCCAATTTCTGGCGTGCTTTTCTTCGGGATTGTGACTATGACGGTGATTTGGGGCGCTTCTTGGGTCCACTGGACGGACCCGGTCGATAAAGCCTATTTCTCCCTTATGATCGCGACTCCGGCGGCGATTGTACTGGCCCTTGCCATTGTTTTCAGGACTGTTTGGGGATTTTGGCTTGCGGTCTTGTCGATCGGTCTCCTTTGGGTGACAGCTTTGATTTTGCGTGTTTTCCATCTCTACCAGGACGCGCCCCTGACCCTGGGGCTCGGCCTTTTTTCAATCCTTTGGTTATCAGCTTTCCTATACCTGGGAATGGTGCTCAAAGTTTTCAAAGATCGGAAACTTTCCTATTCGTATTTGTTAGTTTCACTTTTCTTTTTCATCGTCGCCACTTTGGAAATTTTCGTGATGAAGGAATACCTGGGGGGCGATTACCTGCGGAATAACTCTCTTTTTAAATTTGGCATCAACGCTTGGGAATTGGCTTCGATTATGGTGGGTGTTTTTGTGCCAAGGATTTTTGATTCTTTCGCGTTTCTTTTAAAAACAGTTAAAAAAGAAGTCCGTTCCGCCAGGGTTGTTTTGATTGGGGTTTCAACGGCGATCTTGTTTGTGCTGTTTCGAAGTCTGTTGGATAGTTTCCTGCCCTCCATGGAAATCCCCATCGTTTATGTCTTGGACTTGGTTCTAGTGGCTGGGTTCGTGGGATGGTGTTGGGTGGAGGACTGGGTAAAGAACCAAGTTTTAAAAATCTCAATCGGGATAGTGGGTGGGATTCTAGGCCTTTTCTCACTCCTGCCGCTGTTTTCACAATTTTCTTATGGGACGGTTTTAGGGCTAGCGCAAAGGTGGGTTTCGGACTTTGATTCGGGAATTTTATTTCCGGCGCTTTTGTCGGCTGCCGTGTTGGGTGGGCTTTATTTGCTTTGGGAGGGGAAAAGGGATATTGGCCAATTGATGGTTTTTAATAGCTGGCGGGCTTTGTTGTTGATGTTCGCGATAATGGTTTGCGTTTATCCTTACGCCGCTACGATCCGCAAGTGTCACGGCTTTTTGGATGTTTTCCGAAAACAATGGGTGGGCTACACCGAAAATTTAACTTTGGACGGGTTGGCTTATATCCCCCGGGAAAGCCCCTACGATGCGGCAGCCATTCGTTTCCTGAATAACCATATTCCAGACCAGCCTTGCCTGTTGGAGTTCGTTGGGGAAGGCTATAATTCCTGGGGTTCGAGGTATTCCATTTTCACCGGAATTCCTGCTCTGATGGGTTGGGATGGCCACGTCCGGGAATGGTTGACGGGGCGGCCCGGGATGGACGCCGATATCAGTCAGAGATTTCTGGCGACTGACCAGATATTCAAGTCGACGGATAGCGAGTTGGTGAAAAAAATGTTGGATGCCTATGGCGTACGGCTGGTGATGGTAGGGGCAGTGGAAAGATATGGCGTGCCAGGGCGAAAAGGCGGCTATCCCGCCGAAGGATTAGCCAAGTTCTCGAGCTTTTTACCACTGATTTACAAGAATCCCCAGGTCGAAATTTACTATAATCCACCTTCGGCGCAGAACTAAAAATCCCCTTTTGGAGACGAAATGTTTTCCCTTTTGATTTGGTACTTGGCGGTGTTGGTGATGGGGCTGGTGACTTATCCCATTGCCTTCGTGGCCCTGAAACATTTGCCTGACAAGGGGTATGTTTTCAGCAAGGTTTTGGCCTTGTTGTTGGTGGGCTATATTTCTTGGATCCTGGGATATTTTTCCTTCAGCGGCGGCACCATTTTGTTTTCCTTTATTTTGGTAGCGGCACTGTCGGCCACTCTTCTTTTGACTTGGATCGGCCGGCCCTTTAAGGAATTTTTCTTCAAGAATATCGGCTTCTTTTTGTTGATTGAGTGTTTTTTCTTGATGGCACTTTTGGTCGCAGGCGCCTACAAAATGAGAACCTACGAGATTGCCGGTACGGAGAAACCCATGGACTTCGCCATGATCAACGGCATCTTGGCTTCACCTTCCATGCCGCCTCAGGACCCCTGGCTTTCGGGGGGAAGTATTTCCTATTACTATTTTGGCTATTTCATCGTTGCAATGCTTTGCAAGATTACTTTCGTTTCTTCGGGGGAAGGATATAACCTGGCTGTGGCCCTGTTTTGGGCCCTAGCCGCCATTTGTACCTTTTCGATCGCCTATGCCCTGACCCGCCGATACCGGTACTCTCTTCTTTCGACAGCCTGCTTGGTTCTTTTTGGAAATATGGACTATTGGCACCGGGCCATTCAAAGCTTCCAAGTTGGGGACTTGCGGATCCCTTATTATAATTTCCCCAACAATCCAGGGATTGAAACGGGCGTTTCGGCCTTCTTTGGATTTCTATTCAGCCCTTTGCAGCATAATTGGGACTATTTTCAGGCTTCCCGTATTGTGCCAGTCCCGCCCACCGACAAGCTCATCAACGAGTTTCCGTCTTTTAGTTTTTTCCTGTCGGATTTGCACCCCCATGTCATGGCGATTCCTTTTGTGCTCCTTGCCATTGCCACGGCCTACAACCTGCTCAAGGCTCCTCTGCCGGGCTTGAGCCTCTTCGGCGGACAGAGGTCCTGGCAGTTCCTGCAATGGGGGCTGGTGGCCCTGGTTTTCGGTGCATTGTCCTTCATGAATAGTTGGGATTTCCCGACCTTCATGTTTCTCCTGGGCGTTTGCCTGTTCCTGCAGCAATGGTGGACCAACGAGAAAAACTTCATGGTTTGGGCGAAATCGGTCGTGTTGGTTGGCGTCCCCATCGTGATTGCCGCCTTTTTGCTTTATCTCCCTTTTTACTTGAAGTTCCAATCCCAAGCGAAAGGCCTTGGAATCGTCAAGGACCGCACGGACCTTTATTATCTTGTCGTCATTTTCGGATTGTTTTTCATCCTGGAAATCCCAGCGGTTATCGGTAAAGCCTTGGGCTCCAAAAGCGATAAAGCACAGAAGCCTAAACCCAAGCGTTCCGAGGAATTGGAATGCGTGGTTTGCGGCAGGGAGGGGGTCGGAAAGAAGTTTTGTGGCTATTGCGGGGGTGAACTAGCCTTGTCAGCCCAATCGGAAGTGACCCCTTTGCCGGACGATGAAACACGGGATGTCCTCCAAAAAGCAGGTTCGTTGTTTTTCCTCGAATCAGATTCCAATCGGGGATGGTTGGCTCTTGGAATTATCGTGCTCTTTTTACTGGGAGTGAATTTCGCCCCCCTAACCCTGTCGACAATTCTGTTGGGACTCCTAATTTCCCTCTTTTGCATTATTGCTTTGGCCTCGAAAGCCGAAACGAAAGAAATGGTTTTTACGATGATGATGGTTATGATCGCGTTTTTTTTGATTTTTGGTTGCGAGGTTCTTTTCATCAAGGATCATTTTTCCGATAGCGCCCTTTACCGTATGAACACCGTTTTCAAGTTTCATTATCAAGTTTGGATTTTGCTCAGTCTGGCCGCCGGGCCCTTGCTGAAATGGCTGATGGAAAACCAATGGCCCCGGTGGGTTTCCTGGAAAAGGGCAATTTGGTTGGGAGCGGCGATTTTTGCTTTTGTGGGGGCCGCCTTCTATCCCATTCTCACTTTTACGGCTCGAATGCGGGGTTCCTCCCCAGATATGGCCACCATGAACGGGGAAACTTATTACGAACACACTTATCCCGTGGATTACCAGGCTGCGATTTGGATCAAACAAAACATCAAACCCCTGGGGGGAAAAGTGCCGGTGATCTTGGAAGCTTGGGGCGGCTCTTATCAGCAACAATACGCGAGGATTGCCACTGTTACCGGCTACCCTACCGTTTTAGGATGGGATTTCCACGAGGCCCAATGGCGGGGCTCCTGGGATCAAGCGGTGGTACGCGGCCAGGACCCGGACGATACCGTTTTCCGTCGCCGATCGGATGTCGACTCCATTTATACATCGCCGGACCTCAACCAGACCAGGGACCTTCTCAAAAGATATGCGGTGGATTATGTCTATGTCGGGGATATTGAGCGCGAAAAGTACAAAGATCACTTGGAAATTTTGGCCAAATTTTCTAATTTAGGCACTATTGCCCAGCAATTTGGGAATTCCGTTCTTTATAAGATAAACCCGTAAGCCTTTCGTCGTTCAAACGCACGGCGTCGGGCTTAGGTCGAGTCCGAAAATTCATTAGATGGAGGAAGATATGTTGAAAATCGGCGAACGTGAAGTGACTCCCAAGGAAATTGCCGGCGTCGTTATTTTAGGTTTGGTGTTTGTGACACTTATTTGGTACATGCTGGGGAACAAGCCCAAGCCTAAAATTGGGGTCCCGGGACAAGGGTTAGTATTGATGCAGGGAGGCCAGCCGGGTGCGGGATCGGGACAGTTCGCCTATCCCCGTGGAATCGCGGTGGATAGCAAGGGCGACTTCTACGTGGCCGACAGCCGCAACAACCGCATCCAGAAATTCAGGGGGTCCGACTGGCAATACCTTACGGAATTCGGGGGGCTTTATGATGCGGCAAAGGCCGCCGGAGGGGACGCGAAAAAACTTACGACCGAGGCACTTGGAAAGCTGCATGAGCCCAACGGTGTTGCCATAGGCCCTTACGACAATGTTTACGTGATTGATACCTGGAACAGTCGCATTCAAGTTTTTAGTTCCAAGGGAAGGATCAAATTCGCCTATACGACTGACGACGGCTTTTTTGGACCACGGGAAATCGCAGTGGACCCTACGGGGGTTTCCTATGTTGCCGATACCGGGAAACATAGGATTGTTAAATTCGATAAAAACGGAAAAAAGGTCTTGGCTTGGGGCACGAAAGGAGACAAGGAAGGGCAATTTAACGAGCCCATTGGATTGGCCTTGGACCAAGCCGGTAATCTCTATGTGGCGGATCGCTTGAATTTTCGCATCCAGGTGTTTAGTCCGGAAGGGCAATTTGTCCGTCAATGGAAAGTCAAGGGGTGGTCGCCGGAACAAATCGACATGGAACCCCACCTAGCCCTGGACCAAGCCCGTGGATTGATTTACGCTTCCGATGGGCGCGGGAAAGCTGTGTATTGCTATAAGTTGGATGGAACATTGGTTAGCACCCTTGCTACGAACACCACCGGCGCACCCATGTTCATGGTACCCATCGGCGTGGCGGTGGATAAAGAGGGAGACCTATATGTAGTGGATGCCGCCGCCGGTAAAATTCTTAAAGTTAAAGGGCAGTCGGATTTCCAATCAGGCGTTACCCATTAAATTTGATTAACAAACGAGGATGGATTTAAGGAGGCAGGATGCCGAAGTTAAAAAAGAGACCGGTCATAAAAAAGAAGGCAAAAAAGGGACTAAAGATTTTTTTGGTTCTTTTTGGATTCGCTTTCTTGACGATTCTTTTATACCAGGTCGTTGGCGTCCTCAATAAGGCTATCAACGAATCCAAATCCATTCAGGTGATTGCGGATGCGGAATGGGGCTCTCCGGGTGATGGACCGGGCCAATTCAAGGAGCCTCAGGATGTGGCGATGGACGCCCAAGGCAACTTCTACGTCAGCGATTTCAGTGCACATCGAGTGCAAAAGTTCGATCCAAACGGGGCTCTCCTATTATCAATTGGTAAAGAAGGAAAGGGTGAGGGGGAATTTGAGCAACCTAGCGGACTGTTTATCGATGCACAAGGCGACATTTACGTTTGTGACACCTTCAATCATCGTATCCAGAAATTCGATCCCGAAGGAAATTTTTTGAAAGCATGGACCCACGGTTTTTTTGGGCCCCGGTCGATTGTCGGTTTCAACAATCAGTTTTACGTCTCAGATACCGGGAATCATAAAATCCAAGAGTTTGATGCCGAAGGTAATTTCATCCGGGAGTGGGGCGGCATGGGCACGGGAGATGGGAAATTCCGCGAGCCGGTCGGCATTACAGCCGACCCGCAGGGGAACATCTATGTCGCCGACTCGGACAATCTTCGGGTTCAAAAATTCGATTCCAATGGGAAGTTCATTGCCGCAATTAAAATCGCGACTTGGCGGGGCAAAAATGATGAAGTGCCATATTTGGCTTTTGGTCAGGGTTTTCTTTACGCCAGCAATTCAAGCCAAAACGCGGTCTTGAAATTGGACCCGAAGGGACAGCTCATCGCCATTTGCCGTAAAAACAACAAGGATCCTAAAAAAGACGGGGATGGGTTTTCGAGGGCGGCCGGAGTTGCAATTGATACCCAAAACCGAATTTACGTGGTCGAAAAAGGGCTTGGGAAAATTGCCCGGTTTACCGTTCCCGCGATGCCGGCCACGAAATGACCTTCAAAATCTGTTTAATTTTTTAAGACCACCTGATGTTCCCCAGTTTATTTCTCAAAGGATTCCATGAAACCTACTGGCAGGGGAAAAACCATCATCGTCGTCCCGACTTATAACGAGAAGGGAAATATCGAAATGGTTTACCGTAAGATATTCAAGGCCGCCAAGTCCTGCCACTTATTAATTGTGGACGATAATTCTCCCGATGGCACCGGCCAGATAGCGGATGCCATGGCGAAGAAGGACAAGCGGGTTTTCGTGCTTCATCGCAAGGGAAAGATGGGTTTGGGGTCGGCCTATGTGCAAGGTATGGAATATGCTCTGAAAAAGGGCTATCAAAACGTCATCGCTATGGACGCCGACTTATCCCATGATCCGTCAAACCTACCCAAAATGTTGGGTTTAATCCGCCAATATGACCTAGTGATCGGCTCCCGCTATGTGAAGGATGGCGGCATGGTGAATTGGAACGCAAGGAGGTTCCTGATCAGCCAGCTTGCCAACCTTTATTGCCGCTGGTTCCTTG
The DNA here is from genome assembly GCA_963770835.1 of uncultured Pseudomonadota bacterium. Classification (GTDB taxonomy): domain Bacteria; phylum Oederibacteriota; class Muellerivitia; order Muellerivitales; family Muellerivitaceae; genus JAJPJW01. The sequence continues at coordinate 32,202 of CAVYRH010000002.1, read as the reverse complement.
GCCTGAACCAAGCGGATTGCTCGGGGGGATTCAAATGCTATCGCGCGGAGTTGCTCCGGAAAATTGGAATGAAAAATATTTTTGCCAAGGGCTATTCCTTCCAAGTGGAGATCCTCTTTAGGGCTTTAAGGGCGGGGGCGAAGGTGATGGAAATTCCCATCATTTTTGTGAACCGGCATGTGGGCGAGAGCAAATTGAATTTCCAGGAGCTTTGGGAATTCGGTTGGACGGTTTTAAAGCTTCGCTGGTTTTCCTGGTTAGGACGTCTTTAGGTCGAAGTAATAGGATATAAAATAAAAAGGCGGTCCTTTTGCAGGCCGCCTTTTTATTTTGGATAGTTTTAAGGATTGTGGCTATGTCGGCCCTTTTTTTCAGGCGTGGGGACAGGGGTCGGTGCTGCAAGGGGATAATCGGTCGGGATATCTGTCCGGCTGGTTTCGGTGAAACCATACTTATCCGCAAGGTCTTTCCTCACCCACAAACGGAAGTTATAGCTTCCCAAGTCGGACCAAACCTGACGGTAAAGAAGCCAGTTCTTCAGGTCACTCCAATCCACCATGTCGGGCCGGGCCGGGGAAATGGGAATGAAGTTGCTGAAAAGCCAGGTAAAAAACAGGCTGGAATTGATTTCAGTGGCGGGGAATCCCTTCTTAAACCAGGAAGGAACCCACCAGATTCTTAATTTGTACTTACGGTTTACGTAACCAGCTTGGCTCAAAATGGGGTAGGCCTGGGCATCGGATTCAGTGGCCGATAAAACAATAGGATTATCCGCCATCGTAATGCTGGACGGGTGATTCCTCCTTGAGAAGTCCCTTAATTGCCAAGCAAAGGGCCAAGAGCATTTATCCTCAATGGTTAGTGCTAGGCCGTCGTGCATTGCGTTTTCCTTCATTTGAGTATCTGAGGGCGCGTTTGGATCAGCCGGTGGCGCATCCGGATTCGGCCCGCCGGTTTCTCCATATGAAATTTCACGAATGATGCGTTCGACTTCCTGGCAATCAGGCCCGGATTGGACATAAACAAGGGGCTCCACTGGATTCGCCTCATGGTAAAAACTTAAGAGGACGGCGGAGTGAAGGGAATAAGAAAGCAAAAGTCCGAACCCCATTATGGCCGCAAACCGGGCCGATTTCCAAACCTGTACAGTAGGGACCGTCTCTATGATTTGGCCCATGAAGTAAGCCGATAAAAGGAGCGCTGGCAGAAGGGGATGAATGATGAGCCAGGGCATTTTTTCTCCCGCCCAAGAGAACAGAACCAAGGATCCTACATACCAGTAGCCGAGGAAAATTGGCAAATTTTTGTGTTTGAATATTCCGTAATAAACCATAGCCACAATGGAAAAGAGAAAAGAAAGTAACTCGTTTGCGGGGAGTTGGACAAGGTAGTAATACCAGGGCTCATCCCCGCGATGAACTTTGTGCTGGCCCGCCCAGTACTCCAACCCCCCGAAGGCGCCATTGTAAATGGCATTCAACAGAGCGTGCATGCGTGACCAGAAATCAGGTTGGGTGGCACCGACCGTAAAAAAAGTAGTGAACAGCAAGGTGAAGAGGATACTGCCGATGGCGATGGAACCGGTCAGAGCAGGAACTGTATTTTTAAGCCACAACCAACAAAACCAAAGAACAAGGCCCAAATAAGCCAAGAGCCAAAGGAATGAAAAGGGTATGGGAAAGGTGATCCCGAAATGGGGGAAAACCCGCAAAATCAGCAAAGTCACAAACCACCAACCGCATAAGGCTAAAAGACTCCAACTGATTTTTTCAAAACCGAACCCACAAATGATTTCCCATAAATAACTTTCAGCCTTGTTCTTTTTCAGGTTTTCCTGCCACCGCATAAAAAGCTGAAAGACGGTATAGCCAAAGGCAATTGCCAAAATTCCCATCAGAATCCAAGTGCGGGCGTCTGGACCTTGGGAATCATCACCCTTTGGAAGGACAATTTGAGTGATCACGCCAAAAGCCGTGAGTCCCCCGGCGATGAGCACATCGGCCCAAGGCAACAGCCGGATAAATAGATAGGTGCCGATGACAGCCAAAGTGAGGAACATGGACTCCTTGGTACAAAAAGCGACGGTAAATCCAAGCGTCGCCCACCAAAGGTCCGACGGCTGTCGTGACCGATAGTAACGGAAAAGAAAAACAACCATGAGGAAAGTAGCGCCAGCTATATAAGCATCTTCCCGGCAGAACCGGTCAAAATACATAAAGCTGGGGGAAAAAACGATCATGGCAGTCGCCAGAAAGGCACCCCACCGGCCCAAAAACGGCCTCAAAAACATAGCCAAAACCACAGTCAAAATTCCAAAGAAAGCGGCCAAGTACCTGGAAGTGGCGTTGGATACCCCGAAAAAGTAGTACATCAAAGCATTTCCATGGAACTGGAAAGGCCCATGCATCATGGGATCATAGTGATAGTCTCCGTCCTTAAAGAGTTGATAGGAATAAAAGGAATGCATACTTTCGTCATGGTGGTGGGGTTTTGCTCCAAGGTGATCAAAACGTGTGAAAACAGTGATTAAAAGCAAGATGGCATAGGCGATTTCCATCCAGGAAAAGGAAAAGGCTCTCTTGGAAGATGGTGGGATTTCCGAGGTCGTGCTTTTTTCCTTGGAATCAGGCTCTGGATTTGATTTTACCGTTTTGGGAGATGGAGCCGGTTTGGAAGGTGTTTTGTCCGGTTGCCCCGTAGCCGGGAGTTTCGAACCACATTGCTCGCAAAAGTTATTGGTAGCGGGATTCTTAAAACCGCATTTTCCGCATAGCTTTATTTCCGGCATTCAAATTCTCCTTGGGTGGGATTCAACAGGATAAAAGCCATTTTTGCGCTGATTTGACGGTCAACTATACCTACCCCCTAAAGCTTTTGTCAAATCAACAACAAAAACATCCATCAATGCAAAATGATGAATTCCACATCGAAAACAGGACTAAGACAAAGGTTGAAAAAGAGTTACATTGGTATCAACAGGGAGCAATCTCATCCAAAAAGAAAAAACTTTTTTAATCAAAGCTTTCATGAATGAGATGAATCATAGTGAAAACCAATGGTTTAACGCACCATTTCCTTGTGCTTCTCGGAGGATGACAGGGGTTTATCAAGTTGAATTTTGCGGAACGGATTGATAAGATTTTATTGCCCTAGATGACCGCCCAATTTAAATCTTCTTTGCAGAGAGGAGAAAGCTGTGAATTTAAAACGATTTGACCTAATGGCACTCTTGGGCGCAGTGGTTTTTGTGCTTCCGGTTTGGGTGCATGCCCAATCCGTCAATTACGCGGCAGAAGTTTTGACCAAGGGGGCTGGAGCGAGGCCTTTAGCCATGGGAGGGGCTTTTGCAGCTGCGGCCAATGACGCGACTGCCGCTTACTGGAATCCCGCTGGCCTGGCCTTGATTGACGACATTGAAATAACGACCATGCATGCCACACAGAACAACCTACAGAGTTACGATTTCCTGAATCTGGCATTCAACACCGAATCGGCCGGATCTTATTGCTTAAGCTACATGCGGTTGGGTGTTGATGACATCACCATTACGGATTCAAGCGGTAATGTTTTTGGGAATACCACTTATACCGACCAAGCGGGATTGATTTCCGGTGGATGGAAGATTGGAAAGCAATTCGCCTTTGGAGGAACGATCAAGCTCCTGAAAACGGACGCTTATACGGCTTCCGCCTTTGGATTCGGTTCCGACCTAGGCCTTCTTTTCAAGCCCATTAAAGAGTTAACTTTTGGACTTGTTGCCCGGGATTTCACTGGAGGCTCTTATATCCAATGGCAGAACACTCCCACCAATCCCACTCAGGTTTTACAGCCTAGCGTCACCTTGGGCGTTTCTTATCTGCAGGAAATTGGAAAGAGCCAAAAACAAGGCGAGGCTGCGGTTCCCGTCAGTACCCTGGAAGTGAATTTTGACGCTGATACCCTTTATGCAGGCGAATCCCTCAATAATTATCATTTTGGCTTGGAATATTGGTACCGCCAATTTGTAGCGATTCGGGGCGGTTTTGAAACAAAGGGGCTTCAGTTTGACGATGATTCTTTCACCCCTTCCGCGGGTGTAGGCATATGGGCCTACTTGTTCGAGATCGATTATGCCTATGTCAGCAATTCCATCGGCGGAATCAATTACATCTCGCTGATCACTCGCCTTTAATTTTCGTTGACGGCCTTGAGGGGATTTTGAAAAAAATCCCCTCTTTTTTTTGTTTTTGATTATCATATCGTTTGCAAAGGTGATCAATTTTCCCTTTGAGGTGTCAATGAAATCTAAACTAATTCTTCCGGTGTTGCTTTTTTTAACGGGCGGATTTTTAACTTCGCCAGCCGTTTCTTATACGACGTACCAAATGTCTCCCTCCACGGGTGCCGACCTTCCGTACTCGGTACAAACGCGAAACCTCCTGAAGCACTTGTTCGATAACCGGACTATCATCGGGGGTCAAGTCATCGCTCTTCGTGACCAGCCCGGAAGCCGCCAATATGACGCAAACTATATTGACGCGGGGGATTTGGCAGGAGTTAAGAAAAATGATGTTCTCGCGCTCTTCACCCCTCAAGGGGAACCGGTAGGGTTTATCCGGATTGTTAATACTCAGCGGTATACCTCTTCATTTGAGTTCATGGAATTAACTGTTGACCCCTCGGACCAATTGATCGCGAAAAAAGTGACTTTGGAAGTTATGGGACGGATTCCCGCGAATCTTGTCTATTACCCCGACATGAAACATTTCCGCAGAGCGAATCTTTTAGAGGATAAAAAAAGCAACGCACCGGGGGTTCCCCCGGTTGGTGCTACCACACAGACACCACTGCCGCCATTGCCTTCAGGGGAAACTTCGGCTCCTAGTGGAACCAATATGCCGCCTCTTCCGGAAAGCGGCACGGCTAACACGAGTTCTTCAAACGCCCTTCCGCCTTTGCCGATGGACAATTCAGGAAACGGGGCTTTGGCCCCGTCGAACCCGGCTCCGGGTGCCGGTGGACTAACACCCTTACCGGAGGCTCCCAACAACGGTACCGGCCTTCAACCGGTTACTCCTGGTGAAAACACGCCGCCTTCTCTGCCGGGAGCGGAAAACAACCCCTCCTCGGGATTACCGCCTTTGCCAGGAGACAATTCATCCCCCAATGCCTTGCCGTCAACGGTTCCGGCTTTGCCTTCAGATAACTCGACTTTGCCGCCTATGCCATCTACAAGCACTCCGGATTCGGGTCTTCCGGCGCTTCCTGCTAATAATCCTTCTCCCGTAGAACAATCACCTTCAACCGCTCCAGGCCTGCCACCTGATAATTCCACCCTGCCAGCCCTTCCACCTACTACCCCATCCGATACGAATAATGCTTTGCCGCCGATGGGGGTTTCTCCCTCTTCTGGATTGCCACCGGATAACTCCGGTTTGCCGGCGCTTCCCCCAGCTTCCGGATCTCCCGATACGGGTGCCTTTTCGCCACCCCCTGCGGAAACCAATACTTCCATGCCCACACTGCCGGACGCTTCCACGGCTCCTCCGGCACCAGCTCCGGCGTCTACTTCAGGAGATTTAACCCTTCCACCTTTGCCGGAAGGCAATCCTACTAACCCTGGGTCTCCAACCTTACCACCCCAGTCCCAATTACCGTCTACTTCGCCTGAGCCCATGGCCGGTGTTCCTGGATTGCCTCCTGACTCAAGCTCACTTCCTCCATCGGTGGACAACGGTCTTCCTGCAATACCGAATCCTGGAGAACCATTGCTTCCGGGCCCCACTGCTTCCGCGCCAGGATTACCAGGTGATATGAACACTCCTCCTCCGGCCTTGGACAATGGTCTTCCGGGCTTGCCGGATGCCTCGGGGTCGGCCGCATTGCCCCCCCCGACAGCTCAACTACCCACACCGGATAACTCTTTGCCCCCATTGGATAATGGCGCCCTTCCACCGCCAACTTCACCCGATATATTCCTTCCCCCGGTGGCGGATAACAATCTTCCACCTGTCCCCAACTCTTCCACCGCTCCAGGCGTGCCTCCAACAGTCGATTCTTCGTCGCCTCCCGCTACCGGCGGGCCGCCGTCGCCTGATACATCCCTTCCACCCGTTGCCGACAACTCACTTCCACCAGCCCCAGGCTCTTTTGGAGCTCTTGGTGCACCTCCGTTGCCCGATTCATCCATGCCACCCGTGGCTTCTTCATCCCTTCCACCCGCGCCGGGTGTCGAGGAAAGTTTGCCTCCTCCCGCCTTGGGCAGCCCTGCGAACGGCTTGCCCCCGGTTCCAACTGATCTTTCTTCTGGAAATCAAGTTGCCTTGCCGCCGGGGTTGGAAACTCCCGGAAACGACATGGCGCTCCCACCCGTTGCCAATAACATGAATCCTCCAGCTGTGTCCGCTTCTCATGCTTCGGAACTGGGCCTCCCAGCCGTTCCAGGTACCATTAAAAGCGGATATTTGCAGGATGTTCCGACCCTCTAAAAACCTGCCTCTTTACCATCCCCTGATCGTCTAAACTAGAGTTGATTCAGCTTTTCGGCCCAAGGGGAATCGACAACAATTTCAATTTGAATGCAAGAGCTTTGGCCGCTCGCCGGCTGAAGGATCCCGGCAGGCAGGGCTTGATGCGGCTACAACGTTTTTGAGGGTTCCAGTGATTCCTGTCTTGGTGCGCTACTACGTGAGGGCGGTTTGGCCCCCTTTTTTCCTGGCGATGGGAATTTGGCTTTTCATCTTAAACCTCCTTTATTCCATTTATGATTTTCTTGACTTCGTTTTTCGTTACCACGCGGGATTTATCAACTCCCTTCGACTCCTTATGTATATCCAGCCGAGTTACTTGGTGATCGCGATTCCTATCGCCTATTTGACGGCACTTTTGGTGGTTTATGGCAGGCTGAGCGCAGACAGAGAAGCGATGGCATTGGAATTCTCCGGTGTTTCGCCATCCGTACTCATTTGGCCCATGATTGGCCTTTCCCTGGCCCTGAGCGTTCTCATGATCGTAGTGATGGATAAAACCCTACCCTGGGGAAATACTTCCTATCTCAAGCTTCAGTATAAAATCCTAACCGAAAGGTCCGCCATTAGTGTCCACGAGAGAGTCTTTATCCGGAATTTCGAGGGCTACCTTTTATACGCGAAGGAGAAGGATGATAAGAAAGACCTGTTAAAGGGCGTAACCGTCGAGTTTCTGGACGCGAACTCCCATCCGTATCGCATCATTTTGGCTCAGACAGGAACCCTAAGGCAGGACAATGGGAACTTCCATGTGATGTTGGACTTAAACGACGGTATTCTGCAGCAGGATCAAGCGGGGCCTACGGAACCCCCTGGCGAATTTCTGAACATGCAATTCAAGGACTGTACTTTGGACTTGAGCGCCCATAAGAAGAGCGGGCCGATGGATTTCAGCGACGCCCGGAATATTTCAATCCGCGATTTGGCACTTAAAATTAAAGAGGAAAAAGCGGCGAAAGCTGATACGCGATATGATGAATTGGAGTTCCAAAAGAAATTTTCCATTCCCTTTTCCATGCTTGCTTTTGCCTTTATCGGTATCCCCTTGGGACTCATGTTCCGGACTAGTTTCATCACCGGATTTTTTTCAGCCCTCGCCTTGATTGTCGTTTACTGGCTTTTCATCATTTATGGTCAAGAGGGAGGCCCCCGGGGGATCATTTCACCTTTTTTGGCCATGTGGCTGCCAAACGGAGTTTTGATTGCGGTTGGGTTGGTTATGGTTCATTGGTTGAATCACCGGCTTGATTTTTGGGGAAGCCTGTTACGCCCCAAGAGGGGAAGAAATGTGGGGCAGGATGGAGACCATTCGTCACAGGTTGTCACTACCAAATGAACCAACCCTTTAACAAAATCCCCTTAGGGGTCATCCCGTTGTCGGTTTGGTGTTTTATGGTGTGGGCCGTGGAACCCGCGGACGCCGACCTATCCCTCTCGCTCAATTCCCAAGTCCACATCCAAGCTGATACGATTCAATACTTTCGGGATCAAAACCTCGTGATATGTAAGGGAGACGTGCATATCCAACAAGACCTTGTCCACCTTTACGCGGACACCATCCGGTATGACAACGTTGCACAGGATGTCCATGCGGAGGGCCATGTAGTCTGGCAGGACGAGAGCCAGGAGGTGGAAGCCAAAAGCCTCGATTACAACATGAAGACGGGAATGGGGAAGGCCTACAATATTAAAACTACCGCACCGCCCTGGATTTCAACGGGATCGGAAATCGACATCTCTCCTCATAAAATCGTCATTAAGGACGCCGTGACCACTACCTGCGATTATCCAGAGGACTACCGCCACTATTATATGAAGGCCGATAAGATCACCATTTATTCCGGCGACTATTTAGTGGCGGAAAACGTCATTTTTTTCATCGGGAAAGTACCGGTTTTTTATTTTCCGTTTTTTGTTAGGACTGTCCACGACCTGCAAACTCCACTTTCAATTGAAACCGGAGCCACCGACTACCTGGGGAACTACATCCTTCTCACAACCAATTATTTATTGAATCCCAAAAGCTACGGGGCCCTTTATACGGATTATTTTTTTAAACAGGGGTTGGGTTTGGGCGTGCGGCACGAGATAGCCTTGAATGACTACCAGGTGTTGTCGTTGTATGGATATGGCATCCAGGAAAAGGAAAGTCATCAATTTCGATGGGAAGGCCGGGCCCGGATGTTGTGGGCACTCTCCTCCAATTTCCAGGGCCGGGTGGAGGCCGACGTGCCTGGGGACGGCAATTTCAGCAATGATTATTCGGTGGCTCGTAGGGATCCGAGTCTGGTCTCGACCGTGAGGGAATTTGACATCTCAACGACCTATACCAACCAGAATTACACCTTGGGGCTGCTGTTGAGACGGCAGGAAATAGCGAATATCAACAATCCCAATATCATCAATCCCAACTCTGCCAGCCCCGTTACGCTTTATTCAAATTTCATCAGAAGCCTTCAGAATCTTCCCCAAGCCAACTTTTCGCTCTTTCCCCAGCCCCTGCTCTGGAAATACGGACCCAAATATGATCTTTCCATGGAAGGCGACCACACCTACACCCAGGCCGACAATTTTTACGTCAGCCACTTAACCGGGGCGGTGGGATTGAGCCAGACCCTCGCCTTCGAGCAGACCCAGAGCCTTTTTGGGCGCGTAGAGATGGACGAATCTTTCCAAGATGTCTCAGACCAGGGAATTACCGTGGGGGCGGGCAGCGCAGGGGAAACCCATAGTGTCAATCTCCAAAGCACATTGACTTCCCGGTGGTCCGAATACTTTAATTCGAATTTCACGTATAATTTCAGTCAGAAATTAAACAACCGGTATCCCACAGACCCTCCCACGGGAGTTACTACCAATTTTCTTTCGGGGAGGATGGAATGTGACATCGGTTCGGATTTGAGGGAAGCCACCAGTTCCACATTCGATTTCAACGCCCAGGTGACGAATCCGCTGATCATGACGGATGCTCCAAAATTTGGGTACTTTCACGAGGAGATTTACTGGACCGCTTCTCCCCAACTGGACTACACCCTGATCGGCGATTACTCTATCGCGTCAAACGGCTTAAAAGATTTGAACTCCATCTTGAACATCCGCAGCCCGCACAACATGTGGCTTTTTCGGATTTCGGGGGATTATCTCGATCCCAATTTCACCAACCAAGGGGCTGTCACCACGGGGCTACCACCCACCTTCGAGATCGCCGGAGAAGCGGATTTTTCCTTTTTCACTAACTACCGGCTTTCCTTTATTGAAAGCTACGATTTGACCAATTCTCAGCTCGAAACCCGCAGTATCAGCATCTACCGTGACTTGCACGATTGGGAGGCCCAAGTTCAGTACACCGAGGATCCCGTGCAAGGAAAGCGTCTCTTCTTCACCTTGAACCTCAAGGCTTTCCCCGGCAGGCCCATAACGGTTTCGGAAGACCAGTTACAGCGCTTGAATGGTCTGAGGAACCAGGGATTGACCGGCGCCGCCAGCCAATTCCAGTAATGTCGTAAATACCCTGGATCAAAAGAATGAACAGTTTTGAGACTCTGGACTTGATTGGGTGCTTTCCGGTGGTCTTGAAGATTTGACCGCTGGAAAAAGCATCCACTAATACGTAATAATAATCAGCTCTTTTGAAAGGACGGCTAGGTTTGAAAAAGAACAGCATCGTGGTCCGAGGGGCACGTGAACACAATTTAAAGAACATTTCCATCGAAATGCCCCGGGACCAATTGGTTGTCATCACGGGAGTTTCGGGTTCGGGGAAGTCATCCTTGGCATTCGATACCCTTTACGCCGAAGGCCAGCGGCGCTATGTTGAATCCCTTTCGGCCTATGCCCGCCAATTTCTCGGATTAATGGAAAAGCCGGATGTGGACCTGATCGAAGGCTTATCCCCGGCGGTGGCAATCCAGCAAAAGGCTGGCAGCCGCAATCCCCGGTCCACGGTCGGGACAACGACTGAAATCTACGACTATTTTCGGCTTCTTTTCGCCCGTGTTGGTGTCCCGCACTGCACCAATTGTAACCGGCCCATCACCCGCCAGACCATCCAGCAAATCGTGGACAGAGTTCTTTCTTTTCCCGAAGGCTCGAGACTGCATATCCTGGCGCCACTTATTTCCAGTCGAAAAGGGGAGTATAAAAAAATATTTGATCAAATCCGCAAGGACGGTTTTGTGCGCGTCCGGGTGGACGGAACCATCATGGACCTGGGAGAAAAAATCGATCTGGAAAAAAACAGGAAACATGATATCGAGGTGGTGGTCGACCGTTTGGTCATCAAGCCGGATATCAAAAAACGGCTCGCCGATTCATTGGAAACCGCCTCCAAACATGGGGAGGGTATCGTCAAGGTTCTTTCGGGATCTGGCGCCAAGGAGGAAGAGTTTCTTTTTTCCGAACACTTCGCTTGCGTTTACTGTGGGATCAGCTATGAGGAGCTGGCTCCGAGGAACTTTTCTTTCAACAATCCCCATGGAGCTTGCCCCGCCTGCACGGGTATGGGGCACAAAATGGAGGCAGATGAATCCCTGGTGATCGACCCGGAAAAATCCATCTCGGAAGGGGCCGTGGACCCCTACGATTCACCCAAGGCCGTTTATTACCAGAACCTTTTGGAAGGGGTTTGCCGGCATTTCGGAGTAAAACAAGATATTCCCTTTAAAAAGCTGCCTCCGAAGGTCAAGGAAGCTATTCTGTATGGGACGACGGAAGAAATCGAATTTAAAATTCAAAAAGGAAGTTATCAGCAAAAATACTGGGGTCCTTTTGAGGGTGTCATCCCCAATTTGGAACGCCGTTATACCGAAACGGATTCGGAATATATCCGCGAGGAAATCGAGAAATACCTTGTCAGCAAGCCTTGCCGGACCTGTAAGGGGACCCGCTTAAAACCTGAGAGCCTGGCGGTCACCCTGAAGGACCGCAACATCATTGATCTCACGCAATTTTCGGTTAAAAAATGCTTAGAGTTTTTCGATCAACTGGAGTTGGACGACAAGAACATGGCCATTGCCGGACAGTTACTGAAGGAAGTCAAAAACCGGTTGTTTTTCCTGAAAAATGTCGGCTTGGACTATCTCACTCTGGATCGCATGACCGGCAGTCTTTCCGGCGGGGAGGCCCAGCGAATTCATCTTGCCACGCAAATCGGAAGCGCTCTGGTGGGTGTTCTTTACATCCTGGATGAACCTTCCATTGGGCTTCACCAGCGGGACAACATGCGGTTGTTGAATACTCTGAAACGACTACGGGACATTGGGAACACGGTTATTGTGGTGGAGCACGATGAGGACACAATTGAGGCAGCGGACTACATTGTGGATATGGGCCTCGGTGCGGGAGTTGAGGGCGGGGAAGTGGTCGCGGCGGGAGAGCTTGGCCAGATTATTGGAAACCGCCGCTCCTTGACAGGGCAGTATCTTTCCGGAAGACTTTCCATTCCAGCGAAGCTTGACGTTGAAAAAAAATTCGAGAAGTTCCTCGTTTTGAAAGGGGCTTCGAAGAATAACCTTAAGAATATTACCGTCAAACTACCCCTGGGCGGCTTTGTAGCCGTAACAGGGGTTTCGGGCTCCGGGAAAAGCACTTTGGTTATGGAGACGCTTTATCCGGCGCTTTTGCACCGGCTCTACCAATTGAGGTTAAAACCTGAGGGATACGAATCTTTGGAAGGCGTGGAATATATTGATAAAGTGATCGAAATCGACCAGTCACCTATCGGACGTACGCCCCGCTCCAATCCGGCTACTTATACGGGGGCTTTCACGCAAGTCCGGGACCTATTCGCCCGATTGCCAGAATCCAAAGCCAGGGGCTATAAGGAAGGCCGGTTCAGTTTCAATGTAAAAGGAGGGCGTTGCGAGGCTTGTGAAGGTGACGGTGTCATCAAAATTGAGATGCATTTTCTGCCGGACGTTTATGTCCCTTGCGAAATCTGCAAGGGAAAGCGCTACAACCGGGAGACGTTGGAAATCCAATATAAGGGAAAAAACATTGCTGAGATCTTGGATTTGAGCGTCGAGGAAGCCCTGCCCTTTTTTACCGCTATTCCCAAAATTAAACGAGTATTAGAAACCCTTCATGACGTCGGCTTGGGGTACATTAAACTTGGTCAAGCCGCTACGACCCTTTCCGGTGGAGAAGCCCAGCGCGTGAAATTGTCTACCGAACTGGGGAAAAGGAGCACCGGACGGACGGTTTATATCCTCGACGAGCCTACGACCGGTTTGCATTTTGCCGACGTCCATCATTTAATTGTTGTGTTAAAGAGACTTGTGGAGGCCGGCAACACGGTCATTGTTATTGAACATAATTTGGATGTTATTAAAACGGCGGATTTTATATTGGATTTGGGTCCGGAAGGTGGTGAGGATGGGGGACAAATCATCGCCGAGGGTACGGTGCGGCAAGTGATGGCAACCCCCAAGTCTTACACGGGCCGGTTTTTAGCCGACAAGGTCAAGAAAGATCAAAACCGGATAAAAAACCAAGATAAACCTAAGATGGTGGGGAATATTGCGCGTTGACGGTCATTTCCGGCAAGGATATAATTTTTAAAAGAAGCTGTTCTCAAAGGGGTTTACGATTTGAATAAACGTGTGAAATATCTTCAGGCCATCGTTTTCATAATTTTTTTATCCGCAATCTCTCTCCTGGTAATGACTCCCAAAAGGGCACAGGCTCAAGGTACAAGCGGTGCGGTTGAGCTTAAAATCCCTGTCGGACCCCGGGCTATTGCCATGGGGCAGGCTTTTACTGCCGTGGCCGACGATGCCAACGCCGTTTATTGGAATCCCGCGGGGCTCAATCAACTGGGTGGCACTGAGCTGACCGCCCAATATGACGTCTTCATTGAAACGGTCCGTTACGATTATTTCGCCGCCGCCACCAAATTGGGGAATCAGGCCGCCATTGGCATTGGAGCCAAGATCCTTTCCACCGGACAGGACCAAGCCGTTACGGGAGTGGATGGGTCCGGAAATCCCCAATATGGCCCCGGTTTTGTTGGCGAAAATTATATGGATATCGATTTGGCCGGTGCCTATCGATTGAGTTATTATTTTGACATTGGCTTGACGGCGAAATATATCAATAAAAATCTCTCAGGGACCAGCGCCTCCACATTCGCCGCCGACTTCGGTGTCATGTACCATACCCCTATCCCCCACTTGCAGGCGGCCCTCGTTCTTCAAAACATGGGTCCAGGGCTGAAATTCGACCAGGTGGCGGACCCCCTTCCCTTCACTGCCAAAGTCGCCGTTGCCTATAAAATGTTCAACGATGATTTCGTGGTGGATTATGACTTGGATATCCCGACTGATGATCCCTACGTGGTCAATTGCCTGGGCGGGGAATACTGGTACAAGGACACCCTCGTAGGAAGGTTTGGATACCAATTCGCCGGGTCCATCGACCAAAACCAATACGGAATCGGAGGTGTGGCGGGACTTTATTTGGGCGCCGGCGTGAAAATCGCCGCATTTAAAGATTTCATCGGTGTGGATTATGCTTGGACGAACACGGGGTTCTTGGGATCCAACCACCACTTTGCGCTGGACTTTTATTTCTGAACCTTATTGTCTTCCCCCGGATTTTCTCTATACTCCTTTTTAAGCACAGGATGGGTCGTTGACTTTCGTTGACGCTTTGTTAGAATCCCACTGATTTTTGACCTTTCGCCCCGAGGGCTAAGATGAGCACCGAACAAGAAATCTTTGAAAAATGCGGAAGAACGTATAACGCAAATGACATTATTTTCCGCGAAGGCGACATGGGAAATGAGATGTTCATTATCCAGTCCGGCAAGGTAAAGATCACAAAACAACTAAGGGACGGGGTTGAAAAGACCCTTGTGATTCTGGGTCCGGGTGATTTTTTCGGCGAAATGGCGGTGATTGATAAGGATGTTCGTTCCGCCAATGCAATCGCTATCGAACCGTCCCGCTTGATCGCTTTGGATGAAGAAGTGTTTGAAATGCATATGCAGACAAACCCTAAGATCGTCAAAAAAATCCTGAAAAATTTAACCTCCCGTTTGCGTGATGCCAACCAACAAATCGCCAATTTGATGATTAAGGATTCTAACCGCCTCGTTGCCAACACCATTTTGTTAGTTGTTCATAAACACGGGGAAGAAGGGCCTGGCGGCATTACTCTCGACATCCCCTTTACGGTCGCGGAATTGAGCAAGATGTGCGGGTTGGATATGCTGAAAACCCAAGAGATTGTCGATAAATTGATGAAAGCCAAGGTCGTTCATTTGTCGGGGGAGACTATTGTTGTTACCAGCCTGGACAGTCTTGAGAAGTTCATCAAATTCTTGGAAATGAAGGAACAATTCGGGGAATAAGTTTCAAACCCTGTTCCCGAAATTCCACGTGCCAATGAGCCGAAGGGTTCCGGGAATACCCCGCCATGCCGGGGCAATGAAACAAAGAGAAGCCGTGATTTTCGGATGGATGTTGTTTTAGATTTAGATGAGGAAGACAAACTGCAGCGTCTTTGCCTCCTTCGATACCTTGTTGTAAATTTCAATCATCGAGAAAAAGCGTGATATTGGCCGAGTTGACTGCTCCGATTCAAAAAGACTTAAACCGCGTCGAGCAGATGATCGCGGAAACCCTCCGGTCCGAAAATCTTTTTATCCAGCAAATGGTGGATTACCTCGCGGATTCCAGCGGCAAAAGGATTCGGCCCGCCTTAGCCATATTGTCAGCCAAGTATTGTGGCGAGGTTACCGAAGAGACCATTGGACTAGGCGCAGCCCTGGAAATGATCCATGTCGCCACTCTCATCCATGATGATATCATCGACAATTCGGAAGTGCGCCGTAAACAAAAGACCTTGAATTTTAAATGGGGGAACGAAGTTTCCGTTTTGATGGGCGATTACATGTTTGCTTCATCCTTTTATCTGATGGCCAAAAAGTTGCCCAAAAATGTCCTTGGAACGCTGGCCGACACGACCAATATTATCTGCCGGGGGGAGATTTCGGAAACCTTCCACCGATTCAATGCGGGGCTTACGGAAAGCCAGTATTTCAAGGTCATCGAGGAAAAAACGGCCAGCCTCTTTGCGGCCAGCTGCCAGACGGGCGCGATGCTTGCGGAAGGGGATGAAACAGTCATTGAGAACCTCTACCGGTTTGGCTTGGGCATTGGCATGGCTTTTCAAGTCATTGACGATACATTGGATTTCGTGGGGAAGGAATCCAAAGTCGGGAAACCCGTTATGAGTGATTTCCAGGAAGGGAAACTGACTCTTCCGGTAATTTATTGCCTTGATTCCGCAACCAAGGCTGAAAAGGAAAAATTGGTTGAAATCGTCCTGAGCAAGGTGAAAGAAGAGCCTGATTTCGAATTTCTAAATTCACTCATCGAAAAATACAAAGCCATCGATTTCTCTGTTCAAAAAGCCCGCTTCTTTGTCGAGAAGGCCAAAAGAGCAATTGCGCCGCTCAATGGAAATAATTCAATCAGTGAACTTCTTCAATTTGCCGATTTCTTAATCGACCGGGATTTTTGAAATTTTCCGTTCCCAGCCTCGGTTTTGAAATTATTCCTTGAAATTTAATCTTTGGGTGTGTATAGAATAGTCTGCTTTTCAAACCCCCCCGTTGAGAGAGGCCCATGCTCGAACAATATGGTTATGTTTTGGTTTTCCTCCTTGCCGGGATTTTTTTCATTCTCATGGCCTTCATAACCGGGTGGGTTTTGAGTCCGAACGGGCTGTTGGGGGTCAAATACAAGTACAAAAAAGAAGTCATGGTGGATACCTATGAGTGCGGGGTTGAAACCTATGGCACCTCTTGGTTTAGGTTCAACGTCAGCTTTTATCTTTACGCCCTTCTTTTTGTCATTTTTGACATTGAAACCGTGTTCCTTTATCCCTGGGCCGTTTCCTTCAAACAATTAGGAATGTCTGGCTTCTTGGAAATGATCGTTTTTATCGCTATCTTGTTGGTAGGGCTGGCTTACGCTTGGAAAAAGGAGGCCCTGAAATGGGAGTAGGATTGAAAGGTATCCCCAAACCTGAAATTGAATTGATGGAAAGCGAAAGTAAGATACCTGGCTTATGGACCCTGGAAAAAGCCGTCGGGTTCATTTTCCGCTGGGCCCGCAAGAATTCTCTTTGGCCGCTCCAGTTTGGAACGGCTTGTTGTGCAATCGAAATGATGGCCACGGCTGCCGGCCGTTATGATATTGCTCGTTTTGGAGCTGAGGTTTTCCGGCCCTCGCCCCGCCAGGCGGACCTTATCATTGCAGCAGGGACTATTACCGAAAAAATGGGTTATGCCTTGAAGCGGCTTTACGAACAAATGCCCAAGCCCAGCTGGGTGATCGCCATGGGTAGCTGCACCATTGCGGGTGGGCCTTATTATTATGATTCCTACACAGTGGTGAAGGGAATCGATTCCTTTGTTCCGGTGGACGTTTATGTTCCTGGATGCCCTCCGAGGCCCGAGTCGCTTCTTCACGGATTGATGGCTATTCAAAAGAAGATCGAAGACGAACCGATTTTTCGACGCCGCAGAAATGCGTGATTAACCAGGTTTGCCTTGCTTAAAGCGATGGCCAGGATCAAATCGTTTGTCGCCGAGGAAATAGATGAACAACGACGAATTGAAATCGAAAATTGAATCGGATTTTAAAGAAAAAATTCATTCAATTATCGTTTCAGCTCAAAAAGAAGTCATTGTAGTCGTCAAGCCGGAGGCCTATGTTTCATTGTGCCGGGATCTGAAAAGCAAGCTGGACTATAATTTCCAACATCTTTCCTGTCTGACAGCGGTGGATTATCTAAAAGAGAATAAAATTACGGTCGTCTGCCATTTGTGGTCCTACCAAAAATGCCACCAGCTCACCCTCAAACTTGAACTTGACCGCTCGAACCCCAAGGCGCCCACCCTCGAGAACGTTTGGAAGAGCGCCAATTGGTTTGAAAGGGAAGTGTTCGACCTTTATGGAGTCGTCTTTGAGGGCCATTCTGACTTGCGCCGCATCATGATGCCTGAAGACTACGCCAAGTTTCCTTTAAGGAAGGATTTTACGGATGACGGATTTATTATTAAGCCAAATTAAGCCCGGAGCCGAATCCCAATTTGGGACGGACGAATATGTCGTCAATATGGGACCACAGCACCCCGCGACCCACGGCGTTTTACGGCTCGTGGTGAAGCTCGATGGTGAGACGGTCAAGGAAACCATGCCGGTATTGGGCTATCTCCATCGGTCCATCGAAAAAATATGTGAAAACCGCACCTATCCCCAGTGCATTACCTACACCGACCGGGTGGATTACGTTTCGGCCATGAGTGTAAATCTGGCCTTCGCCCTGGCTACCGAGAGGTTAATGGGGTTGGAAGCCCCGCCGCGTGCCCAGTGGCTCCGGATGATTTTTGTGGAATTGCAACGCTTGGCCAGCCATCTCTTGTGGATGGGGGCCTTTGCTGGCGACATTGGCGCCTTGACTCCATTTCTCTATGGCTTGCGGGAACGTGAACGCATTCTCGACCTTTTCGAGATGACCTGCGGCCAAAGGCTCACTTATAACTATATTCGAATCGGCGGAGTGATGATCGATATCTTGCCCGAATTCATTCCGAAATGTCGGGCCTTTCTCGATTATTTTGAGCCGAAGATCGACGAATACGAGGAGCTTTTAACCTATAATCCCATTTTCCTGGAACGGACCAAAGGCGTTGGTGTCATCCAGCCGGAAGTCGGCATCAACTGCGGAGTTTGCGGCCCTTCGCTGCGGGGATCGGGTGTTTCGTGCGATGTCCGCAAGCAGCAGCCCTACCTTTTCTACGACCAAGTAAAGTTCAAGGAATGCCTGGAAAACGACGGGGACTGCTGGGCACGTTACAAGGTTCGGATGGCGGAATTGCGGGAAAGTATCTCTATCATCCGTCAATCTCTGGATTGCTTAGAGCCAGGACCCATTGAGACAAAGATTCCGCCCGTTTTGAAAGCGCCTCCGGCAAGTGAAATCTACTCCCGCATTGAATCTTCCCGGGGTGAAATGGGTATCTACCTGGTGGGGGATGGGACTCCCAAACCCTGGAAATGCAAATATCGTTGTGCCTCGTTCAGTAATACTTTTGTCTTGGACCAGTTGACCCGTGGCTGGAAGGTCGCCGACATTATGGCGGTCTTGGGAAGCCTGGATATGATCGTTCCCGAAGTTGATCGGTAAGGTTTTAAGGCGAAATTAAAAGAGGAAAATAATGCCGACTGGTGACAAGATTGTTCAGTGGGTGGCGGGCCTCTTACAACAAGGCTATGCTTTGCTAGGCCTTTCCGCTTTTTCTGGGATCCTGGACCGGGTCGTTTGTGCGGTTGCCATGTTCGGGTTCGTGGCCGTGTTCGTGATGTTCCTGGTTTGGATGGAAAGGAAAGTTTCGGCGCATATGCAAAGCCGCATCGGCCCCAACCGGGTAGGACCTTTCGGTCTCCTTCAGACCCTTGCTGATGCCATCAAGCTCACCACTAAGGAAGATGTTCATCCCGCCAAACGCGATAAGATCCCTTATTTCATCGCTCCTATCCTGGCCTTCGTCGCAACTTTTATGGGGATGGTGGTGATTCCCTTTGACAACAAGGTGGTAGTGGCGGACTTAAATATCGGCGTTCTTTACATTATCGCTATCACAAGCTTCACCGTGATCGCCATCCTGTCGGCGGGTTGGAGTTCCAACAATAAATACTCTCTCTTGGGAGGGTTCCGTTCGGCGGCCCAAATTGTTAGTTATGAGGTGCCCTTGGTCCTTTCGATGGTGCCCATCATCATGATTACGGGCAAGCTCAACTTTAGCGGCATTGTGCAATACCAGCAGCAGGCGGGCTATTGGTTCGTTATTCCGCAATTCGTGGCTTTCTTCACCTTCATTGCTTCGGCCACTGCTGAGGCAAACCGTGCCCCTTTCGATATTCCCGAAGCCGAGTCCGAACTGACAGGCGGATTTCATACCGAATATTCGGGGGTGAAATTCGCCATGTTTTTCCTGGGTGAATACGTGGCGGTCGTTGTGTCTTCCGCCGTGGCCGCGACTCTATTCCTGGGAGGCTGGCTACCTCTTCCTTTCCTGGCCTTCCTCCCGATTCCGGGATTCATTTGGTTTATGCTAAAAGTTTTATTCATTATTTATATGATCATGGCCTTCCGCTGGACCTTTCCGCGTTTACGGGTAGACCAGCTCATGGATTTCGGTTGGAAAGTCCTGATCCCTATCACGATTCTTAACATTCTCATTACCGGTTTTGTTGTTCTTCTTTTAGGGAAGGGGGCCTGACGCATGGGCGCGATATTCCGCTATTTCAGAAACATCCTGATGGGGTTTTGGAACCTCGCCCTGGGTCTTTCGGTCACCACAAGATACCTTTTTAAAAAAACGAATACCCAGCAATATCCGGAGGAACGGATGCCCCTTCCGGAGAGAAGCCGCAGCATGATCAAGTTGATTTACGATGGGGAAAAAGACCAGTTCAATTGCGTCGCCTGCATGATGTGCGCCAAGGCCTGTCCCAACAGCTGCATCAAGTTAGAAGGGGTGCGGGGAGCAGATGGAAAACGCCGCATGACGACCTTCAAATTGGATTTCTCGACCTGCATCTTTTGCGGCTATTGCGTGGAAGCTTGCGGTTTTGACGCCCTAACCTTTGTGTCCGAGGAATATGAGAATTCCGTGTATAAGCGAGGAAGCCTGCTGCAGGACGAGCAGGCCATGAAATGGGCGAGGCCCGCCCATCTCGCCCCGAAACCCGAAGAGCCCGCAAAGTCAGAAGCCGCGACTCCCGCAACCGCAGGAGCCAAAGCGTGAGCCAAACCTTGTTTTACATCTTGGCCGGTATCATCGTGGCCTCGGCCCTCCTGGTTGTAATGGTCCGCAACCTTTTTCATTGCGCCTTGGCCCTGGCCCTGACCATGTTCGGTGTTTCGGGGGTTTATCTTTACCTGGGCTGGGAATTCCTGGCCGCCGTGCAGGTCCTCATCTATGTGGGCGCCGTGACAGTTTTGATTATTTTCGGCATCATGCTGACCCGCAGGGTTATGGACGAAAAAGCGCGCGTTATGAATAACCAGGTCTTGCTTTCCTTCCTCGCGGCGGTGGCTGTAATGTTTGTTTTATTCCAAGTCATTAGCCATTCCACTTTCCAGGCGAATAACCACCCTGCGCTGGCAGCCGCCACAATCACGACGGGTGAAGCGGCACAAATCCCAGCGCCGTCTTCGGAGGCCTCCTATGCGGGCGAGGTAGCTTCCCTGGCATCAAGCCTTTTAAAGCCGCAAAACGGTTTTGCTTTCGCCTTTGAATTCGTTTCTATCCTGCTCCTCTCCGCGCTTATCGGCGCGGTGGTGGTGGCCCGAAAGGACCCCGCATGAACGAAGTCCCTGTCGTTCACTTCCTCTATCTGGCCGCCGTTCTTTTCGGCATCGGGCTTTTTGGGGTTTTGGTCCGCAAAAACGCCATTTCAGTCCTCATGGGGATCGAATTGATGCTCAATGCCGTGAACATCAATTACTTGGCTTTCGCCAAGTACTGGGGCGGAAGCAACCTGACCGGCCCCGTTTTTGCGGTTTTCGTCATCACCATTGCCGCGGCGGAAGCGGCTGTGGCCCTGGCCATCGTCATTTCTGTCTATCGGCAGATGAAGAGCGCCAACGTAGACGACGCCCATTATTTGCGTGGATGACCAGCCTTCCAACCGGTTGAAGTCTCTGTAGCTTTCGATGATTGTGCCGAAACGCCGTATGCCGGAGCTGTGATTTCAGTTTGAGGAATTAGGTATGATCCAATATTCGTGGCTGATACCCGTGATGCCGGCGCTGGCTTACGCCGTGATCATTCTTTTCACCCGCCGCTCGAAGACCCTTTCCGCGGGGATTTCCATCCTTACAATGGTGGCTTGTTTTATTCTTTCAATCGGCATTTTGCTGGAATTCGTCAAGAGGGACCCAACGCAACCCCTTCCGAATCTGACTTGGACTTGGCTTCAAGTGCCACCCTGGAACGCTCACGTGGGCGTTTTGATCGATCCTTTGTGCATCAATATGCTGCTGGTAGTCACTTTGGTTTCTCTTCTCGTTCAAATTTACTCTCTGGGCTACATGCACGATGACGAGCGGTTTTCAGTTTATTATTCCTATCTATCCCTTTTTTCCGCTTCCATGTTGCTATTGGTGGTGGCCAATAATTACCTGCAGATTTTCATCGGCTGGGAACTAGTCGGGCTTTGTTCCTACCTTTTGATCGGTTTTTGGTTTTTCAAGCCGGAAGCGGCAGATGCCTGCAAAAAGGCATTCATCGTGAACCGTATCGGGGACATGGGCTTCATCATGGGGGTCATCACCATCGGCATGGTCTTCCAGACCTTTGACTTCGCCGAGGTGCAAAAGCTGGTCACCCAAGGCCTGGCCGATCACACTTATCAGACAACCTTCATCGCGGGAATAGCCCTCCTCCTTTTCTGCGGCGCGGTGGGGAAGAGCGCCCAGTTTCCGCTCCATGTTTGGCTGCCCGACGCCATGGAAGGTCCGACGCCCGTTTCCGCCCTGATTCATGCCGCCACCATGGTAGCTGCGGGTGTTTACATGGTTGCCCGTACCTATACCCTCTTCTCGGCCGACCCCCTTTCCATGACTGTCGTGGCTTGGGTCGGCGGTTTTACGGCTCTGTTTCGCAGCCACCATTGCTCTGGCACAGGACGACATCAAACGCATCCTCGCCTACTCCACCCTTTCCCAATTGGGTTACATGATCCTTTCCCTGGGGGCGGGTGGCTATACCTCCGGCATGTTCCACCTGACTACCCACGCTTGTTTTAAGGCCCTCTTGTTCCTGGGCGCTGGCAGTGTCATCCACGGTGTCCATAACCAGGACATTTGGAAAATGGGCGGGCTCTGGAAAAAAATGAAAGTGACGACTTTGACCTTTGCCGTCGCCACTCTGGCCATCGCCGGAATCTACCCGCTGGCCGGCTTTTGGTCGAAGGATGCCATTTTGGATGCGGTTTACCACAGCACGGTGCCGGGCCATTGCGTTTTGTATTACATGGGAGTTTTTACGGCCTTCCTCACGGCCTTTTACATGTTCCGCCTCTTCTTCGTGGTTTTCTTGGGTGAACCCCGCGACCACCACGCCTATGACCACGCCCATGAGTCGCCCATATCCATGACCGGCCCCCTTGTCGTCCTGGCCCTGCTTTCCATTTGCGTGGGTTGGCTCAATTGGCCTGGGGTTGACGCCTACTCCAAATTTCTTTATTACGGCGAGTACCACGAGGAGGTTTTCAACTGGACTATGGCCTTCGCTTCGCTGGCCGTGGCGGTGGCCGGTATCCTTTTGTCCGCCGCCTTCTACTATTGGAAGGTTTTTTCTGCCGAGAAGATGGCACAGACTTTCCGACTGGTTTATTTGCTCCTCAAAAATAAGTATTACTTTGATGAGATGTACGGCTGGTTGGTCCAGAAGGTTCTGTTCGGCCTCGCCTTCGTGCTCACATGGTTCGACGATGAAGTCGTCGATGACGGAATGGTCGACGGGACGGGCTGGCTCTCCCGGAAGATGGGGGGGCTTTTAAGCCTCACTCAGACCGGATACGTTCAAAATTACGCCCTGGTCATATTTGGGGCGGTTGCTGTCATTTTCCTGTTCGTTAGTTTCTAACCCTGGAGGGAATCGATAATGTTTCCTGTTACCGTTATGGCCACGATCTTGGTCCCCTTTGTAGCGGCTTTCCTTTTCTTTCATAATCCCACTCCGGCCAATCCCAACATCCTCCCCGTCCTGACCTGCTTCATCTTGATCCCAAATCTGTCCGCCTTTGCCATCATGGTTTCTTCCGTGAAGTGGACCCGCTGGATAAACCTATTCATGGCTTCCCTTGAATTAGGACTCGCTTTCCGGGTTTTTACTATCTACCAAACCGCCGCTGGCGGCTTCCAGCTGGTGGAGCAGGTTCCCTGGCTCAACAATTTCGGCATCCAATATCTCCTCGGCGTTGATGGCATGAGCACTCTCATGGTGGTGTTAGTGGCCTGCGTGTATTTCGCCGGTTCCCTGATTTCCTGGAACATCAGCATGCGGACCAAGGAATACTTTGTCCTTTTCTCCCTCTTGGTAGGCGGCGTAGCAGGCGCCTACACGAGCTTGGATTTGTTCTTCTTTTTCCTCTTTTATGAGTTCGCCGTATTGCCCATGTATCTTTTAGTTGGCATCTGGGGAAGCGGCCGTAAGGAATACGCCGCCATGAAACTTACCTTGATGCTCTTGGCGGGTTCAGCCTTTATGTTAGTGGGCTTTCTCGCCATGTATTTCACCTCCAACGTCCACACATTCGACATCCGCGTCCTGGGTGACCTGGCCCAAACGGGCTTTAATCCCGGATTCCAGAATTTCTGGTTTCCCCTCCTGTTCTTGGGTTTTGGGGTGATTTCGGCCATTTTTCCTTTTCACACTTGGTCGCCGGACGGATACGGTTCGGCCCCCACGGCGGCTTCCATGTTGCATGCGGGTGTCTTAAAGAGCCTGGGCGGTTACAGCATTATCCGTGTAGCGCTGCCGGCCTTGCCCGGGGGTGCCAAGCATTGGCTGCCGATCCTGGTCATCCTTACGATCATCAACATGCTCTACGCCGCAGTAGTGGCTTTGAAGCAAAAGGATTTCAAGTACGTGATTGCCTATTCGTCCGTCTCGCACTGCGGCGCCATTCTTTTTGGCATTTGCACGTTGCAGGTGGCGGGGTTGAACGGTGCGGTCATCCAAACCCTTTCCCACGGTATAGTGGCAGCCATGACCTTCGCACTAGTGGGGATAGTTTATGGTAAAGCTCATACCAGGGAACTTTCCAAATTGGGGGGACTGGGGGCCGCCATGCCGGTCTTGGGAGGACTTTTCGTCGCGGCCGCCATGGCCAATGTGGGGCTGCCGGGTTTGAGCGGGTTCGTAGGCGAATTCCTGATTTTCCTGGGAAGTTACCGCAGCGGTTTCCATGGAGGCTTCGATATTTTCCAGGTTTTGTTTCCTGTGGCTATCCTGGCCATTGTGCTGACAGCGATTTATTACCTGCGGTTGGTCCAGATGGTTTTTTACGGTCCCATGAAGGATCCTCTCCTCAAGGAAGAGGTGAAAGACGGAAGCTTTATTGAGATTCTTCCCATCGCTTTCCTCCTAGTGGTTTCCCTTGCCGTCGGGCTTTATCCCAAACCTTTCGTGGACCTCTCCAACGCGACCATCGCTCCCCTTATCGACCATATCGGAGGATTCAAGTGATCCATGTTTCCGCTTTTTTACCTGAACTTTGGCTGGTGGGAACGGCCATCCTTGTTTTAGTCGTCGATCTCTTTCGCGGCGAAAAGGCGGGGAAGAGTCTTCTCCATTGGATCGCCTGCCTGGGGACTTTGGGCGCACTCTTCTCACTGGCCTGTTTGAACGGCACCTGCCTTTTCTCAACTTGTGGGGGTTCCGGGCCCGTGGAGGCCTTCGCGGGCTTCTTGAAAACCGACTCTCTGGCCCTCTTCTTTAAGTTAATCATTCTTTTGGCAACCCTTTTAACCTTGATAATGGCAATCCGATATTTTAAGAGCCACAAAACTTACGTGGCGGAATTCCTGGCTATCCTCTTGTTTTCGGCGGCGGGTGCTTCGGCCTTAGCCTCCTCCCAGGAAATCATCACGCTTTACATCTCGTTGGAAACGCTCACCATCAGCAGCTACCTTTTGGCTTCCTTCATGAAGAAGGACAAGGGCAGCAACGAGGCGGGCATGAAATACCTTCTTCTCGGCGCCTTTTCGTCCGCCCTGCTGCTCCTGGGTTTTTCCTATCTTTATGGCTTAACCGGGACGACCGTAATCGCCGATATCGCCAAGAGCTTGGCCACCCAAACCGTTTCCCCCTTACTGGTGCTTTCCGTCATCCTGGTGATCGCCGGGCTGGCCTTTAAAATATCCCTGGCACCTTTCCATATGTGGACCCCCGACGTTTACGAGGGAGCCCCAACCCCCGTTACGGCATTCCTTTCCGTCGCGTCGAAGACGGCGGGCTTTGCGGCTTTCGTCCGCCTCTTCTGGGTGGGTCTTTCCTCTGAGGCCATTTCACCGGTTTGGGTAGGACTCTTCGCGGTCCTGGCGGCCATGAGCATCATCCTCGGAAACCTGGAGGCCCTGCCGCAAAGGAACATCAAACGCATGATGGCTTACTCCTCCATCGCCCAGGCGGGTTATATTTCTACCGGGTTTTTGGCGGGTGGGCGGCTGGGGTTGACCGCCGTGCTTTTCTACTTGTTCGTCTATCTCTTCGCGAACCTGGGAGCCTTCCTGGCAATCATCATTGTTTCCGCGAAAACCGGTAGCGACCAAATCGAGGATTACGCGGGCATGTGGAAAAGATCCCCCTTAATCGGGGTGGTTCTTCTCGTCTGCCTTCTTTCCCTGGCCGGGGTTCCGCCCTTTGCGGGGTTTTCAGGCAAGTGGTATCTTTTTGGCGCCGCCGTCAAAATGGGTTACACTTGGCTGGCCCTCGTGGGGATGGTTTTCAGCGTCATCTCGCTTTATTACTACCTTCAAGTGGTCCGGCAGGCCCTGGTGGTCGATGCCAAGGACTCCTCGCCCATCGAAATGAGCCTCCTGGAACAGGGCGTCTTAGTGGTCTGCGTGGTTTTTACGGTCACACTGGGGTTCTGGCCCACTCCCATTATGAATGTGGCCCAGGCGGCGGCCAGTTCGCTCTTTTAAATTTTAAAGCGGCTTTCACCAGCATGTTTAAACCTCTGGTCCTGTCCGGGGGTTTTTTTATTTGCGCGTTTGGGTCGGGAAGTTGTTTAAGCATCTAAAAAGGATTAAAGTGATGGTGCTTCTGGCCCGGAAGCCCTTTCCAGGGAGAAAAGAATGATTCTTTATGACATTGTTTTAAGCAGTATCACCATCCTTTATGCTTTGAGCTGCGTTTTTTCCTTCCGTTATT
Organism: uncultured Pseudomonadota bacterium; assembly: GCA_963770835.1. Lineage (GTDB taxonomy): Bacteria > Oederibacteriota > Muellerivitia > Muellerivitales > Muellerivitaceae > JAJPJW01. The sequence continues at coordinate 5,733 of CAVYRH010000002.1, read as the reverse complement.
ACCGGAGCCTGGATGAGAGTTTCGACCGATTGGCCATCCGCTGGTTTTCACTCGCTTTTTGTCTGCAGGGCTTGTCGCTGGTGGGCGAGTGGGCCGCCCACGGCTATGCGCCATTGGACAACCTGGAAGGTATCCTCACCGCTTTTTCATTTTCCTTGAGTGCGGCCCTCCTGATAGGCCGCCTCAAGACCCCCTTGCCGGTATTGACGTCCCTTTTCACCCCTTTCATTTTCTTCGTGGCTTTCCTTGCCTTTTTGGCTGGCTTGAAGGACATCCCGATTATGGATAGCCGGTTGATGACCCTGGGTATGGCCAGTCATATTTTCCTTACGTTTTTAGGCTTTTCCCACTTCACGGTTGGGTTCGGGGTGGGGGTGGCTTTTTGGGTTCGGGAAGGACAGCTCAAGCATCACCAGATCAAAAACTGGGGTTACCGCCTTCCCGCCCTGGAAGCCCTGGACCAATTGACGGTTTTTTATATCGGCTTGGGCTTTCTTTTCTGGTTGGCCGGGCTGGGTCTTGGTACCGTCCAAGCCTTCGAGGTTTGGAACAAACTACCGGTTTTGGACCCCAAAATCCTCGGTTCCTTCCTGGTTTTGATGATTTACGCCTGTTTTTTCCTCCTGCGATGGGGGTTCAAGATGCGGGGGCGAAAATCCATGATCCTGGTCATGTCCGGGTACGTCCTGGCGCTTTTCACCTTCGTGGGTGTCCGGGTTTTCCTGACCACCCAGCATGTTTTTTAGGACCCAAGGACCCTCCCATGAAGTTCATCGCTTACGGCCTAAACCACGTCACGGCGCCCATCTCGGTCCGGGAGAAATACGCCTTGCCGCCGGAAAAGGTGCGGGATGTCCTGGTCCGGTTGAAGCCCCACGCCCCGGAAGCGGCCTTCCTTTCCACCTGCAACCGGGTAGAGTTTTACCTGGCCACGGAGAAGGAAGGGAACTGCCTGGAGGAAATTTGTGAAACCTTGAATCGTTTCCACCGGTTGAAGCCAGCGGAGATAAAAAAATATTTCTACTTTTACGAAGGACCCGAGGCGTTTCTTCACCTTTTTCGGGTGGCGTCGTCGTTGGATTCGATGGTGGTGGGTGAGGCGCAGATCTTGGGCCAAGTAAAGGAAGCCTACCAAGAGTCCCGCGAGGCGGGAATGGCGGGTCCGACCCTGAACGGGGTCTTCCACCGGGCTTTCAGCGCGGCCAAGAGAGTACGTTCCCAAACCGAAATCGCTCGAATGCCCGTCAACGTTTCCAGTGTGGCCGTGGACTTGGCCCGAAAAATTTTCACCACCCTTTCGGAGCACGCGGTGCTGCTTTTGGGCGCGGGTGAAATGAGTGAATTGACGGCTAAATACCTGGTGGATGCGGGTGTGAGGGATTTTTTTATTGCCAACCGGACCTTGGAAAAGGCCCAGGCCTTGGCCTCCCGATTGGGCGGCAAAGCCCTATCGCTTTCCGACGGCCTTTCCCGGATTGCGGAAGTGGATATTCTTTTGACCTCCTTGGGTGGCGGTTCCTTACCCCTCACTCGAAGCGACTTGGAAGGGACCATGAAAAACCGGAAAGGCAGGTCCCTTTTCATCATCGACACCGGGGTACCCCGTAATGTGGAACCGGAAGCCGGCCGAATTGAGTCGGTTTACCTTTACAACATCGACGACCTTTCGGCCGTTGCCGAAGCCAACCGGGGAGAACGACAAAAAGCGGTTGAGGTCGCGGAGGGGATCCTCAAGGAGGAAGTGGACAAACTATGTGCCTGGCTTTCCTCGCGGGAACTGGTGCCCACAATTGTCCGTCTTCGGGAGTCTTTCGAGGAAATCCGCCAGGCGGAATTGAAGGAGTTCCTTGAAAAGAACAGGGATCTTCCCGAAAAGGAAAAAAAGGCCGTGGAGCGACTGACCCACGATTTAACTTCTAAATTCCTACACGATCCTTCGGTGAACTTGAAGGAGCTTTCCAATGAAGCAGACCGCTTTGACTATGCGCGGATGCTGGACGACATTTTTCTTAATAAGGACCGTTCCAAGCATGAGTAATAGCGAGGTTTTATGAGCCTTCTGATCGGTACAAGGGGCAGCCAATTGGCCTTGGCCCAGGCGGAAGGTGTAAGGGTTCAAATCACCCGAATCTGGACCCGAGAAGAAGTTCGCTTGGAAGTAGTGAAAACCCTTGGCGACCGGCTTTCCGCAAAAGAAGCGGTTGAGGAAACCGGGGAAGCCCCCCAAGGCCTTTTCACCAAGGAATTGGATGAAGCCTTGCTGACCGGGAAGGTCCGGGCGGCCATTCACAGCCTGAAGGATGTTCCCACCGTATTACCCGCTGGAATCCAGTTCGGGGTCTTTTTGAAACGGGAAGATCCCCGGGATGCTTTGATTTCGGGGTCGGGAGCCAAGTTTTTCGAGCTCCCCACCGGTTCCCGTGTTGGAACTAGTTCGCCGCGCCGGGAAGCCCAAATCCGAGCCTTGCGATCCGACCTGAAAGTTGTCCCCTTGCGGGGTAATGTGGATACCCGGCTTCGTAAAATGAAGGATAGAGAAATGGAAGCCATCGTGATCGCGACCGCGGGGTTAAAACGCCTGGGACGCGAGAAAGAGGCGACTGAGCTTTTATCCCCGGAAATCATGCTTCCCGCACCGGCCCAAGGGGTTCTTTGCGTAACTTTGAGGCAGGAAGATTTGGAATTGAAGAAAGCCTTGGAATTCCTGGATGACAAGCCAACCCGCATATGCGCCGAGGCAGAACGGGCTTTTTTAAAGACTTTGGAGGGGGGGTGCCGCATCCCCGTGGGGGCCTTGGCATCCATTGAGGGTCCTACCCTGACTCTTTTGGGGGTTATTGCCAATCCCAACGGTGAACAAATCATGCGCAACAGCCAAAGAGGATCGGTCGAGAAGCCGATGGAGTTAGGAAACGAGCTGGCACAACAATTTTTGAGAAACGGCGCCCAAGAAATTCTCAATGGCTTCGGCCGGTCGTCTTGGTGAAAGAAAAGATTTTCCGAGTCTGGATCTGTTGTGGTCAAGAATTTTAAAAGGCACTGCCAAAAAATGAGACGTATTTTGAATCTAATTCAATTGAAATCAAAAAATTTCTCAAAAATAGAATTAATTTTGTTTTTTTTGATAGGATGCGCCATCTCTTTAAATGAAAATGTTGATCCGCATTTCTTGTATGTACATTATTTGGTTTCTCGTTTTTGGGGATTGCTTATTTTTGTGGCAGTGATTTTTTTAGGATTCTTTTTTCCAAAGAAAATTTGGGTTTGTCCTATTGGGATTTTTATTGGGTCACTTTTTTTTAATCTTCTTTGGTTATTTGTTCTTCAGGAAAATAACTTTGAATTCCAATCCATGCTACAAGAATCCTTCAAAATATTAATTTGGTCATTTATCTTTTTTGTTTTTGGGATTGCTTCTCAATATTTTTTGAAAATGATGGACCGTTCTTCAAGGTATGTCTTTTTGAGTTATACATTATTTGTGACCCTTTTTATGTCTTTAGCGCCTAATGAAAACAACTTCAACTCAAATGTAGAAAATTGGATACTCATAACTTATTGTTTGCTATATTTTTTCTTGGGATTTATTTTTCCAAAGTACTTTTTGATGTGGGTTCTTGGGACATTCATTGGTACATTTTTCTTTGCAATTGGTACACTCGCAACTATTGAGCCTGGCAATGATTATGCCGGGAATGGTTTGGTGTTATTTGCTCCATTTTTTACGGGGTCATTTGTGCTGGTTTTATCCGGGTTGGGTTTATTAAGTCGTGAAATCGCTTCGAAAATTAATGGTTTTATTCATCGAAAGAAAATTTAGAATCCGGGTTTGACTTTTACAAGCGCTTGCCCAATCAGGAGACTCTGAAGAGTCAAAGAGGTTTTTGGTAATGAGTAATTAAACTGATATGTAAATGAGGTTTTAGGAGACTGCATGAGTCGCGGTAAAGTTTATCTGGTCGGCGCGGGACCTGGTGATCCGGGCCTCCTAACCCTTCGGGGAAAGGAAGTCCTTTCCAAGGCGGAAGTGGTCCTATATGACGCGCTGGTGCATCCCCGGATCCTATGGTTTATTCCGTCAACGGCCAAAAAGATATTCCGCGGAAGCCGGGGTAAGAAGGGGGCGCTCAGCCAGTCCCAAATCAACGCCTTTTTAGTGAAACTGGGCAAACAGGGTAAGCAAGTGGTTCGGCTCAAGGGCGGTGACCCCTTTGTGTTCGGCCGTGGAGCCGAGGAAATCCTCGCGTTGGCCGAAAATAAAATTCCTTTTGAGGTTGTTCCGGGCGTCACCTCCGCTACTGCCGTAGCCGCTTATGCCGGCATTCCCGTGACTCATCGGACCATGAATTCTTCCTTTACGGTGGTGACGGGACATGAGGACCCCTCGAAGGATGACAGCCAGGTGGATTGGCGCCATTTGGCCAAAGATGCCGGAACACTTGTTTTTCTCATGGGGCTCCATTCACTTTCCCAGCTTTGTCGAAGGTTGGTTGATGAAGGGAAAGACCCCGAGACCCCAGCGGCCGTCATTCAATGGGGAACCACTCCCCGCCAGAGGATGGTGAAAGGGAGCTTGGAAACCCTGCCGGATATAGCCAGAAAAGCGAGTTTTCAGCCACCTGCAACTGTCATCGTAGGACAGGTCGTTAATTTGGCCGACCGGTTGCAATGGTTCGCGAAAAAGCCGCTTTTGGGCCTAAGGGTACTCGTGACTCGGGGTCGTGCCCCGGTTAACTACTTATCTGAAATGTTTTCCGAAGAGGGGGCTGAAGTTATTGAAATACCCACCATTGAAATCCATCCTCTGCCGTTGACTCCCAAAGGAAGAAAATTCATTCAAAAGATCGATTCGTATGATTGGCTTGTTTTCACCAGCTCTAATGCGGTTGAAATTTTTATGCGCCACCTTTTTGAGTCGAAAATGGACGTCCGGAATTTGGGTAATGTTAAAACAGCCTGTGTGGGAGGGGGCACCGCTAAAACCCTCCAAGGCTTCGGAATCAAGACGGATTTAATACCGGGCGAATACAAACAAGAGGGATTGGTGAAATCCTTTCAACGGGGTTCACTTAGGGGCAAGCGTGTCCTTCTTGCCAGGGCTACTGAAGGTAGGGAAGTGCTGTTGGATTTCCTGAAAAAGAGGAAAGCGTTGGTGGATTTGTGGCCGCTCTATGAAAATCGCGTCCCGCCCGGCATTGCCGCCCGGTTGCGGAATTTGTTTTCGAAGGAAGGCGGAGTTGATTTGGTGACCTTCGCTTCTTCCTCGGCGGTGGATCATTTTTATTCCATCTTTACGACCGCCGAAAGGCGGAAGTGGCTTAAAACCCTTCCAGTAGCGGTTATCGGCCCAGTCACGGCCGTCTCCGTTCGTCACTGGGGTGGGCGAGTGGTGGTTCAACCGAAAAAGTTCATCCTGCCCGAGCTTGTGAAGGCCGTTTCGAAATGGGCCGTTAAGAAAAAGTAACCCCACTTTGAAAAAGGGGGGCAGGGGGGATTTAGTTGGTTTTGCGGTATAACCCTGAACTTAAACATTATTCGCGAAAATTGCGGTCAACCATGACGGGTGCTGAGAAGTTGTTGTGGTCGAAATTGCGTGGAAAGCAGATTTTTGGTATTCAGTTTTACCGCCAAAGGCCACTAGGAAACTACATTGTTGATTTTTATGCCCCGACTGCAAAGTTAATAGTCGAGGTTGATGGTGCCCAGCATTTGAGTAAAACCAATGCTAAAAGA
>CAVYRH010000001.1:0-9892 GCA_963770835.1 uncultured Pseudomonadota bacterium | reverse complement strand
GGGTATTGATAAGGGGTGACCATTCGCGGGTGGTGAAACGCGCCAATTTGCTGGTTAAGCCTGAAAGATTAAGCTCCCTGTCCTTCTCCGACATATTGACCCACTTTTCCAGGAAGTATTTCCCCGAGACGGTGTCCTCGTGTTTCCGAGCCAAGACTTTGATCGAATCGAACGACCTGATCTCGTTTGAGATAAGGTTCTGGTAATCCATCCTGGTGACGTGCTTGAACTCCAAGAAAAGAAGGTTGGTAAGGTTGCTCAAAACGTCGCTGGCTTGGTCCCGGTAATATTCCTGGGTCACAGGCCCGTAAAAGATCGACTTCATGAGGCCATTGAAGACCTCGTCCGGTTTGTCCTTGAAGTCCGGGTTGTAAGTCTGGCTTCTTTTCACATCTGCCAAATCAAAATACTTGAGGTCATGGAGTCGTCCGTATTTCTGGGCGTAATAGGGAATGTGTTTGTTGTAGTTGGATTTGGCGTCAAAAACGAACATCCCCAAACCGTTCCTGATCCCCTGCTCAATCATGTGGTTGAAGATGTTGGTTTTTCCCATGCCGGAAGATCCGATGACTTCCGTGTGGTACTTGAGCAGTTCAGCAGGAATGAAAAACTTGTTTTCCGCATCTAGGTATAAAGAGAATTTTCCGCCTTCATGGCGGGGCGACTCGCCCGGATGTTCCGGGATATGCCTCATGAAGAAATGAATGAAATAAATGCAAAAGCCGATCAGGATGGAAAGCCCCATCACCACATCCCCCGTGAACCCCTCGGTTCCCAGGAACACCCCGAAAAAGTCATGGCAAAAGGCTAGGGCTATAACGGCAGGGGCTAAGGCTAAGAGGTGGGTCATTCGGACATGCTTCTCAAACATGTAGAGAAAACCAACGGAAAGGGCCGAAACCGTGTCAAAGGGGGTGACGGACGGGGAAATGATCCCTAGGACCTCTAGGGTGAATTTAAGGCCCGAATAGACCCCAAATCCGGCTAGGACAGGGGGAGTGTGCTTCTCAATTGCTTTAAAAAAACTTCCAAACATCATGGGGCCGTTCTATCAGTGATTATTTTTCTTCTAAATCACATTCAGGTTTAAATCGGCCACCAATTCTTTTCAATCAAATACAGGGGGGTGGAGCAACGGAGTAACACACCGGTGCTCGATGGAGCAGCGGACTTTTTCTGTCATATACGTGTCATTCGCAGTCCGTTTTTACCGGTTTTTGTCGGTCATGACTGCCGCTGACTGCCACTAAAAAAAAACCTCCGTCCAAAATAATGTTTCGGGCGGAGGCTTCTAAAATTCGCTAGGGACAATGATTTTACGACTTTTTACTGCGTTAAAGTGACACGCAAGAGAGATAAAAAATGGAGCTGGGGACCGGGATCGAACCGGCGACCTGCTGTTTACGAAACAGCTGCTCTACCAGCTGAGCTACCCCAGCTTCTGTCCAAAACTTGTTTGTCTGTAACGTAAACAAACGACGCAACTTAACTCACCGCCGACGCTAAAACGGTCCGTGTCATATCCGTGTCATACTCCCTTAAACGATCCAATGCACGTTGACGGTCCGTTCGATCAACTGCGTCGTAGCGCCTGAACATCGAGGTCGTCTTGTGACCGCTGATGCTCATGATGACATTATCAGGAACCCCGGCCTTTCGCATGTTCGTGATGGCGCAATGCCTGAGATCATGAAAATGACAATCCTTGATCCCAGCCCGCCTGCACGCACTATTAAACCCGGTCTTAATGTCCCAGATGTGTTCGCCCTTAAAGTTGAACACGTATGGACTTCCAAGAGTTTTGGGAACCTGTCGAAGCATCGATAATAACACTTCGTCCAACGGCACTTCCCTTTTCTCCTGGGTCTTGGTATCGGCGGCCTCCAGAACTATCACCCGATTTTGAAAGTCAACCTGATCCCAACGAAGCCCTATAATCTCCCCTCGCCTCATTGCCGTCACATATGCCAACCGCACGATAGGCTTAAGGTGCGTTGAGCATTGCTCCAGCAAGCGCTTGTACTCATCCGGCGTTAGCGTCCTATTACGGGGTGTCTCCTTAAAAAATTTCACCCCCGCAATCGGATTTTTCTCAAGCTGTCCGTTTCTAATCGCGCGGTTAATAATCGCCTTCAAGCACGCGATCTCCCGGTTCAAACTTGAGCCTTTCAAGGTCTGACGCTGTTTCTTCCTGAGCGAAACATATGCTTCGACCAGATCCAGCGACAGGCTTTCCAGAGGTTGGTTTTTGAAGAACTCCCCAAGGGTGGCAACTATCAGCTTGTCACACCTGAAGCTCTTCTTCCTGGCCTCCGAAAAAGCGAGAAACCCTTGGGCCGCTTCGTTGAAAGTTATTTTCGGCTTTTCAGGAGCTAAAAATTTCTCTTCAACGATGGACTCCATGTGGTGGGCCAAAACCCGTCTTGCCTGCGCTACCGGAATATGGCCTAACCGCACCCGCTTACGCTTTCTGATTCCCCCTTCCTGCACAAAATAATCTATGAAAAGCCCCCGTTCATCCTTTCTCAGATGATCCGGGAGCCCATTGGCGTTAGGTTTACCCATGCTGCCCTCCTAACGTCCTCAGCGGGAAATATATTAACGGATTGTTCCCTTTTTCCAAAGACTCAATTTGAGTTGGCTTTTGAAAAATTCTTTGGAATTCCGAAAGCCAAACCCTTGTGTGCTTCCCTACCTTGACATATGGCAAAGTCCCCATATGTCTCCAATAACGAACGGTACTGGCCGGTACCCCGGCCAACTTAGCCACCTCGCCGTCCGTCATTAGAACATCCTGCTGCTTAGCCCTGCGGTCAAACTGCCTGCGTTCGCCCATGGCTTACCTCCTTTTGCAAAATCTGATACTCTTCCGGGCAATGCCTCAATACGTCCTCGTAGACGGCTATTTCCGCCTCCAGGCATTGGCCGGTATCAAAAATATCGCTCCTGCTGTAATCCAAGTTTTTGAGCCTATCGGTTAAAAGCCCGATCCTATTCCTGAGGTAAGTCGTAAACTCCCCTGCCTGTTCAGGGTCCATAATCGTGTCCCCCGCCAAGAGGAGGGCAATCCGGGGCAATCTCGCACCTGTAGTTTTGAGGATTTTGTATTCGGGGGAGAATCTGTCCAGGTGATGGGTGTCCCGGTAAGCGTTGAAAAACTCGACCAATTCCTTTGGCTGAAACGTGGTCTTGTCCCGTAAAAAATCATCAATGGCGTATTCAATATCCTCAAACAATGCCAAGCCGCCGGGGGTCCTCGAAGCCTGGAATCCTTCTATATAGAGAACCCCGTCGTTATTAGCCTGTTCCCTTAATCCGTAAAAACACTTCCATATGGCGTTCTTTAACTCCTTCAATCGGCCTTCCGGCCAAACCATCTGGACGGTTAGATCGGCGAGGAAACCCTCAATCAGCTCAACCGCATACTCCTCAGATTTGACTTCCTCCCGGTAATGAAGCCCGTTTGATGAATAGGTCGAATCGGTGTCTTTTAGTCCTTTTTGAACTTCCCCTACCCAAGGCTTGAGCCAAGCCGTGGCGTCTCCAAAGGTTGGTCTAACGGCTTCCTTAACTTCCATGGTGGACCCTCTTATATGAGGTTGAAAAAATAAATGACCCCAAAGGGGACAACCCTTCGGGGAAAGGTGTGGAAAACCCCGCCTGTCCCGTCAGGGACAGCTAACGGGGGGTTTTCCACGGTGTTGTTTTGACTTTGCTTTTGACTTTCGCCTTTCGTCTTTTCTTCTTCTACTTCTTCATATCCTCACGCCCACGCCCACGACTATTCTGTTGTTATAGATGCCAGCCCCCACTCCCGTTTTCCAGTACTCAATATGATACTGGGGGAGTGGGGGCTGGCGTCGCAGAACAACCAAATTGCCCTCTTTCGTGGGCGTTTCTTTTCATTTTGGGTTGAGTCTGATTCAACCTCTGAGTCAAGTTTTTAGGTCGTCCGGTTCATGCTGTTTCCTTCGCCTGTCTCCCAGCTGGAAGTGTTCTTCAGGATGGGGTCTTTCACGAAGGGTAGGTAGTCACCCTCCAAGTTGACCCAAGGAACGCGCTGAAAGGGAATCCGGGAAACCTTCCCGAAAAAGGAAAAGCCCCATAGCCCCTTGTTCCGGGGATCACCCTTGAGGAAGGTTCCCAAACCCTCAAGCATCCTTACGGCATGGTCCTTGTCCCGGCTGACGACCAGCCGGAAGGCCCTTGGGAAATCCCTGGTCAGGTTCAAAACCATGGCGGCCATCTTTTCCCGGTTGTAGGCGGTATGCTCGTACTCCAAGACAAAGCCATAGGTCTTGTCCTCAATGGTGGCCTCAAAGTACCCGTCCGGGGTCCGGTCGTGGACCCGGTGAAGCCTGGCCCCGGCCAAGTCCCAACCCCGGCCCTGGCTCAAAGCCTTCTTCCAATCCATCCTCAAGCCGCAACGCATCTCGTAGTCCGAAAGCCAGGTCAGCCCTTCCAGGCCCCCGGCTTCCTCAATCTGGATACGCATGGCCAATACCCGTTTGTCATGTTCCCTCTCAAAGGGGTTGATACGGGGGGAACGGACTTCCGAGGAAATGAGGATTCGCGCCAACCCGGACAGGTGCCTTAAGGCCGGACGGGTTAGGCAGTAGAAAGAATCCTCATTGGGAAGGTTCCTTGTCCTCAGTAGCAGCCCCCTTTCCGCCAAGCGGTTCAAATGGAGGCAGGCCGTCCACAAGGAATGGTGGGGGTGGAACTTCTGGTGGAAGAGTTTTGTTGTGATGAACTTGTTGGAATGGATATAGGCCAGGGTATCCACGTCCCTGGGGTCAAGGGTCCGGGATCGGGACCCAACCGGGCTTGGGGTAGGGTGACTTAGGCTGCATCTGCGTCCCCCATGGAGGCCCCACCGGGGCCTTTCCGCGCCCTTTTGGCAGGCCGCTACCCACGGCCTTCATCATTCCGGCAAGGGAGGTTTCATTTTTCCTGATTCCTGGTACGCCGGGAATGTCGAATGTTTTCCCAGAGGTAAACCCGCTAGGGAGCTCCAAAGCCGTTCCTAACGCCGTTGGAAGATATGGGCTTCCCCTTTGCCGACGATCCTGACAATGGCTTGGCCTACCGGCAGTTCCTTGATTCGTTGGGGTGGAACCGGAACTTTTCCACCATGGGGCTTGGAGTAACCGGCCACGTTGCTTTGACGTCATAAGAAGTCACCCTGGCGTTCAAGTCCGGGTCGGTTCCGAATTGCCTGGCGAAGTATTCCGCCGTCTCCGGGTCATCCAACCTCAAGGATGATCTTGTTCCTGGCGGTGTTCATGACCTGTTCCATGAACTCCTCGGAAACGCCCTCAAGTCTCCCAAAGACTGGTGGGCCAAGAACAGGTTCACCTTGGCTTCCCGGCACTTATTGATGAGGTCGATAAACCTGGGTAGGACAGGTTGTAGAACTCGTCCAGGAAAACCCGGAAAGGTTTCATCCGGTTTGTCCATATACCGCGTCGGCGACTTGCTGGATAAATCCATCATGGCTAGGATGGAAAGCGCCTTGGCGTCTTCCGGGTACCGGGCGAAGCCGGCCGAGAAAGCAGGATTTGATTCAGGTCTAGAACATCCTCCATTTGGATGGAAGGTTTTTGGACGTTCAGAGAGGTGCGACCATTCCCTATTGCAAAACCGTTGGAGTTTGTTGACCAAACCCGAAAGTTCCTCCGGCGCTGTTTGGGTGATTTTTTCAGCCATTGGATCTCGGAAATATCCCGCCTGGACGTATTCGGGTACTTAGCGCAGAAGTCTCCGATGATCCGGAAAGTGTCTGTTTCCTGGGTTGCCAAAAGCAAGTCCTGGAAAGTGATGGTTTTGATCTCCTTCTTCAATAAGCCCAATGAGGTTGTGGAGAAGGCGTTGGCCAATTCCATGTAGTAGGGTTCGGTGTTCTTGTTGTTGTAATAGAGGGCCGTGAATACCCGGTTGGCGATCTCATCCGGGTTGTTGCCATAAAGTGGGTTGTAGGTCTGGGAACGTTTGGGTCGGCCAATGTGAAGTAATAAAGAGTGCGGCAGCGGTTAAATGTTCGGCGTAATAGGCCACATCCGGACCCATGTTGCCTTTCACATCGTAGATAAAGCAACCCAAACCCTGCTCGATGGTCTGTTCGATGAAGGGCTTGATGACATGATGGGTCTTTCCGGTTCCTGTTCCGCCGACAATCTGGACTTTCTATGCAGGGAAGCGGTTGGGAATTCCTTCTTTCGCTTGGGATCTATCGCCAAAGGATATTTCCCCGTCATCCATTTTTTCTTATGGTCATTTCCCAGAAAAGGCCCACATGGCCCCCGCCGTTAATACCACCAATGTGAATAGGTATGTCCAGTCAAAATACCTAACAAAGGGTCAAGCAGGGCCACTACCATAGAGGCGCTAAAAACCAATTTGTTTGGAAAAAAATGTTTTCGTTCTTCCTGAAATAAAAAAGAACGGCATAAGGAAAAATGAAAACCCAAAATGGAATAGGCCGAATGTGGATTCTGTTTTGGAAGAGTTCTTCACCATGGATCGCCCGAATCATAAAGACGTCCGGAGATTAAGAGAGATAAAACAGGAAAGAGGCAGGAATAAAAACGGAGGAGAAACCACCAACATTAATAATTTGATTAAATGAATTTCTTGATTCTTTCGACATACCGCACCTGGCTTTCCGGAAACCCCTCGGAACATCAAGCCAGGCGGTATCCCGCCAAGCTATTCCTTGGTCGGTTCCCTTTTTGTATCTAATTTTCTTCTTTTACCCGCGAGGGTAAAAATAAGCCCGCAAGAGCGTACCTTAATAGGTCCGCCCTCTTAATCTTCTCATTCTTTATCTTTTCTACTCTCGTCCTTTCGTTAATGGTCGCCAACATTTCAGGGGTAACGTGGAGCATTAGCCTTACCCCACCTTACCCTTCCAGTATTGGACGCCCACGACCTTGTTTCTTTTTCATTGTCATATCTATATTCCTCCTTTGAAAAAACGTCAAAATTAATCAGCAGAATAAAGTGTGCCGTTTATTCTAAAGGACATTATTTAGTTTTTGGGGATTTATTGGATTTTAAAGGGGACCTTGATTAAACGGCATACTTTAAAAAATATTTGTATTTAAAAATTTAAAATGTGACTTTTTTTACATTTTTTTAATTTTTACGGGGAATTAGAGAAACGGAGAAAATCAAACCTAAGATGAAAGATATACTGGTTTTAATTGGCTAACAATTGGTCCAAATCGAATGCGAACATTTTCCCAATTTCCGACTCCCTGATCAGTAGGGATATGTTTCTCTACTGCTTCTTTTGGGGCCTCAAATAAAACAGGGCCTTTGGGTTCATTTAAACACCAAAGATGGAAAATATACGCATTTGGATTATTTTCTGCAGTGTTCCATTCATTTCTACTGATAACAAATGTTGCTTGTTTAATGGGGTTTTCAGAGGCTTTAACCTCTATTAATAAATTTTGTTGATCAATTTTTGAAATCTTGGAAAGAACGTCAAAACCCGAGTGGTTGGATTCTATACATTGCCAAATTGGTTCTAGACCAGTTCTTAGTTTTTCATACTTTAAACTTAACCGCTCTCCCTTTCGTCCAGTTTGCAAATTCTCAAATTGCTTTTTGGATCGTACCGTAGCAGCTAATGAATCCCACCAATTAATAGTCGTATCATCTAAGTTTTCAAATAGTTCTGCTTCATTAAAGCATTGTTGAATTTCCGGAGAAAATCCTTTACTAGCTTCAAAACGCCCTTTTATTAAAAGATGTGCCCAAGTTGGTTGTAATTCCCAAATTAAATGCTTCAACTGAATACGAAGTGATTCTATTGGAGTAGGACTATTTAAAACTTCCAATCCATCTTTTGTAATTTCCGCGCGGCCATCTGGCGAAAATATTATCCATTTACCATTTTGAGCTAGCTTTAATACTTCATCTGCGGAAGCAACTTGAAAAGTAGAAAAAATTGTTCCGAAATTTTTTGAGACTCCACTATTGGCCTTTATTAACTTAAGTAATTCTTGGGATGAATATAAAAGGCCAACCGAAAAGTTCATGCGGTTTCACCTTTTAAATGCTTTAAGAAATCTTGGACGTCTTCGGAATTTATTCCATCTTCATCTAAATCCTCATTAACAGGTTCAACCTCTAAAGAAGGGTCGCTTAAAACTTTTGCCATAACGGCGATCTTTTTTAGTAGACGATGGTTTACAGAATCATCAATGCTATCTGGACATTGAACGATTTCTATTTTCGTCAATTGGTCAGGTTTTAGTCCGATTCGATGTATTCGATCTTCTGATTGAAGGTATTGAGCTGCGTTATAATTTCTATCAAGATATATGGCATGATGACAAACCGTGTGTAGGCTTATTCCTTCTGCACAAGCCGCCGGATTTGCCACCAACACAAAAGCATTTGGATCATCGTGGAATCTTTTTATTTTCGCTTCGCGCGTATCTTCTTCTTCATCACTACCAGCTTCCACCTTTCCATGAATGTAATCGGCCCCTAAATCCGAAAGTCGTCTTGAAATCAATTCGACGTTTTCAACGAAAGAAGACCAAATTACGACTTTCTTTCCTTCTTTGGCTAATTGTCGGGCTCTATTACAAACAAACTGAATTTTAGGGCTATCTCCTTCGTCCAATACCTCTTTTAATAATTCTATTTCTGATAAATCCGATTTTGCTAGCAAGGAAGGATTTGAAACTAACTGAAGTACTTTTAAAACACTTCGGCCAACATAACGAAGCCCAATTCTACCTAATGTTGATAATGATTTTTCTAATTGACGAGCTTCTTCATACCTTAATAACTGATAAAATTTCCTCTGATTCGGATTCATTTCAATTTCAATAATTTTTCTTTGAATAGGGGGGAGGTTTAATTGATTCTTGGTTGTACGAACGTAAATAGGTTTAATCAGTTCCGTAACGTTATTCTCATCCACAGAAATTTCAGGATAAAGAAAACTAAATTGAGGGATCAAATCAGAAACCAAATTTGGAAGAGGTGTCCCAGACAGAATCATTTTAGAAACTGGAATATGTGACAAACTTAAGACCGAAGACCCTATCTCCCCTTCGTAGCCTCTTTTGATTCGATGACTTTCATCAAGAATCATAATTGTTGGGAAAACACTCATAAAACTAGCAATTTCATTTCTAATATTTATCAATTGATGATAGGTAACCAGCATACACTTCGGTTTTGTTTCTAAAACACCTCGTATGTTTTCCGCGCCACCACGCAAGCGGACCATTTTTAAATCGGATCCAGGTGCGCATAAAGTTATTTGCTCTTCCCAAGCCGCAAAGGCGTTTTTGGGCGCGATAACCAATAAACGGGTATCTTTTGTTTTTTTTAGGAAAAAAAATGCTAAAGCCTCGGTGGTTTTCCCGGATCCAGGAACTGAGAAGTCAGCACTTGAGGTTAAACCTAAAAGTTTAGAAATATTTCGCTTTTGTTCTGGAGTTAATATTCTTGAAAAACCGACTTCAGTTAATTTTCGCTCTATAGCTTCATCTTTAAAAATAATTCCCTTAGAGGAAGATTCGTAAGTTTTTTCATTTTCTAAAGCTTTTTTTAAAAGGTCAGTTACTTTAGTTTGGAGATTTAAACTCAGGTTATGTTTATCAACTAAATATTTAAAAGCTTTACGGCAGGACAAAAAAACCCACCAAGGAACGGTAAAAACAACAGGAGAGACATTTACTAATTCCCCCGTTCTCTCTTCAAAAGCTCGGCGGATTTCTAACCATGCAGTTGTCGGTGAATTTGTAGAAATTTCGGTGGCTTGCTGGTCAGCAAGATATTTAACGGATATCACACTCATTTTTTAGCTAGCCACTCTTTAAGCTTCTTGATGGAGTGTTCGATTGAACCCAACTGTTCATTA